>PAIH01000024.1 GCA_002711105.1 Planctomycetota bacterium | reverse complement strand
CATCGACTGGTCCTCCATCACGACGGGAGGACTTGGTTCCCAGGCGATTCATGATAACACGATCGTCGAGGTGCTGACCGTCGATGACGACGATGGAGATATTGGTAACGGGTCTCCCAACTGGGATTTGATCTGCACCGCTGCAACGGCTCGTTCACTGAGTTGTCCCGATTTGGTCACCCTGACCCTGACATTAGCAGAAGGTCCTGGCGGTCTGATTCTGCCAGGATCGAACTCCACAGTTCGTGTCCTCTATAGCGAGGTTCTTGCGTCTCCAGTTGCGGGCGGATCCAACGTGTTCTGGCGGTTGAATGGAGGAGCGTGGCAGTCATTCCTACTATCGGAGACAAGCCCCGGAGTCCTTGAAGGAACCTTCCCTGCTCTTCAGTGCCTCGACAACGTCGATTGGTATGTACAAGTCGAAGATGATTTGGGGTTCAACACCACTCTTCCAGAGTCCGGTGTCTTGGATCCTTTCTCTAGCATTGGCGCCACAACTAGTGAGGTTGTCCTGCAGGAACCGATGGCCAGTGATCCCGGCTGGAATACCTCCGATCCTACCGACGCTGCCCTCACGGGGATCTGGGAATGGGGGATCCCGGTCGGTTCGACTGCGCAAGCCAGCGCTGGAGTTCCGGCACCGGGTGGGGATCAGAGTTGTTACGTCACGGAGNTCGGGACTCCAGGGGATTCTGCTGGGATTCACGATGTAGACTTCGGNGAAACCACCCTCACCAGCANCNANTANTCGTTGTCAGNAACGGGACTCCATCTCGTTTCTTANTGGAGATGGTTTTCCAACTCCACATCTGTCTCGCTTCCCGATGACANCCTGACCATCTGGAAAAGTTTCGATGGTGGCGCCACCTGGGAGGTCATCGAGACAATTGGACCCGGCAATCCTCAGGCCAATGGCGGATGGTTTCAGAACACCTTCTGGATCGAAGAGGGGGAATCGCCTACCGATAGCCTGATGTTGAGNTTCCGCACGGGGGATCTAGGGGTCGGCAGTATCACTGAAGCGGGAGTTGATCTGCTGGAGATCACCCAGATCACTTGTGTCGGAGGTCCTCCACCGCCGCCACCAGTCGAAAACGATTTCTTCCGGGGCGATTGCAACGTCGATGGGCAACGTGATGTCACTGACGTGGTCCAAATTTTAGAGGTCTTGTTTGGATCCCAGGACCAATTCCCTTGCGCGGATGCNTGTGATTTCAACGACGGTGGAGTGGTCGATATCAGCGATGTCATCCAGCTATTGCAGGAACTTTTCTTCGGCGGCACGGGAAGTGGTGGTCCTGCCTGTGGAGCAGATCCGACAGCAGATGTTCTGGGTTGTGAGCAGGGGACAAATTGCCCGTGAGAAGCTAGAAATAGACCATCCCTGGGTACCAACGGTACTCTAGAACCCCTGTACGGCGAAACAGCTACTCGCTGTACCGGGGTTCTTCTCTTATGATTGTCTTTGTGACCTGTGGGGATCCATTGGGCGATGAGACAGCTGGAGTCACGTTTTTCGCGGATTTCGTCCCTGATGGCCTATTTCAACGCTTGCCAACGCCTTGAATCTAGTTTTAAGGGGAGTCTGACACCGTGAACTCAACTCATCCTTCGCTACTTCTGGTAGGAATTCTGGTTTTGTGCGTGGTTCCCGTTTCCGGTCAGGAATGGCAGGAACGTCCGTATGAAACCGAGATTTCCGCTGCTGTGGAATCAGTACTGGCGAGAAATCCGGATCTCCGTTTCGACACGGATCGAATGGGTCGCAGCTTCCTTTATGGAGCTCCGATTTGCCATGGTAAGACGCATCTGGAAGCAGTGGATCGCTTTCTGGAAGAGCATGCGATCTTATTCGGGATCTTCGGCAGTGATCTGGAACTGATCTACGAGGCCGATTTACTCAACAGGTCCGCGACCGTTTTTGCCTACCGGCAAGTCATCGATGGAACTCCCGTTGAATACTCTGCTTTTCGCATCTTGGTGCGCCCTGATTTTGAAACCGGTGATATGGCTGTGGTCTATGCTGCTGGTCATCTCGCGCAGGAGCCGTTGATGGGATACGCCCCGGTGTTGCTAACCCCGGAGCAGGCCTTGCTGAGTGCTCGTGAGGAGCTGGCTGCTGAGGAGTTACCTCAGTGGTCAGAAGCGGAACTGGTCATTCAGTCGTCGGCAACCTTACGCGCTTCTTCTCACCTCGCCTATCTCGTGAGAGGGATGAACCCCGATCCAGCACACTTTGCTGAGTGGAGTGTTCTCGTCGACCCCGAGTTCGGAGACGTTCTTGAGGTCAGAAACGAAATCATTCATGTCGATGTTGCCGGACAGGTTCGAGGCAGAGTCAATCAAAACAATCGTCCCGATACCGCCACCAATCTACCGGTAGATCAGCCTGTTGGAGGAGTTCCTGTGAGCATCTCCGGTGGCTCCTCCACACTTGCAGGGCTCGATGGCTCATTTCTGGTTCCCCACTCGGGAAGCGCGCCAGTGAACCTGGATTCGACTCTGGTGGGAGAATGGGTTGTGGTCTTTAACGAAGGTGGCGCCAACCTGACTGTCAGTACGCTGGCCACGCCTCCTGGTCCCGTGACGATTACTTTGAATCCAACCCCGGATGCGTTGGTTCAGGCACAAGTCAATGCCTTCCATTACACCACCGTCACGCATGACTTCTACCGAGATCGGGCCGGGGCAGGCAACCCGGGCATCGACATTCCCATCACGTGCAACACCAACATTCTCGATACGTGTAATGCGTTTTTTAGTCCCGGCGCGCAGAGCATCAATTTTTTCCAGGAAGGTGGAGGGTGTGTGAATACCGCCTATGCCAGCGTGGTGTCACACGAGTACGGCCACTTCATCGTCAATCGTCTGGGGTTAGGCCAGGGTGCTTTCGGTGAGGGCTTCGGCGATCTGATGAGCATGATGATCTACGATGACCCGATCATCGGGCACGATTTTCTCGGACCCGGTACCGTTGTCCGGGATCCGGTATCTGCGAATGTCCAGTATCCCTGTCCCCAGACCGGGGTTCATTTCTGTGGTCAGATCCTGGGGGCCTGTTTTTGGCATATGCGTGAAAACTTCGGATCTACTTACGGTTCGGCCGAGGGCCTGAGTCAGATTCAGCAACTGGTTGTCGATTGGTCACTCATCACTGTTGGTGGGTCGGGGGATAACAGTGTTCATCCTCAGACCGCCATCGAATTGCTCACGATCGACGATGACGATGGCACAATTGACAACGGAAGTCCTAACTTCACGGAGATCTGCACTGCTTTTGCTGCGCATTCGATCGATTGTCCGCTGTTGCCCAATATCTTGATCTCCTATCCGCAAGGGCGACCGGAATTGCTGACTCCACTCCAGTCCNCTGAGATCCAGGTACAGGTGGAGGCAGGGGTGGCGGTACCGGATCCTGTCNCGGGGTTACTCCTGTTCCGACAGGGAACGGCTCCTTTCCAGTCAGTGCCCNTGCAGAACGTGGCTTTCGAGCAATATGTCGGGACAATTCCNGCCCAGGAATGCGGAGAACCGGTCCAGTATTNCATCACTTTCCAGGACCTGGCAGGGGGATCACATAGCTCCCCGGTGTCAGGAGCGTCCGATCCATTCGAGGTTTCGGTCATTTCGGAGCAGATATTTGTTATCGATGACTCTTTAGAAACCGATCTCGGTTGGGTTGTCGGGNCCGCCTCCGATACGGCGACCACCGGAGTNTGGGTTCGTGTCGACCCCCTCGGTACGGTTGCNGCACCCGGCGTCGACCACAGNGAGATAGGTTCTCTCTGTTGGGTCACCGGCCAGGGTTCTGTCGGGGGGGGACAGGGAGAGAATGATGTGGACGGTGGAGCCACGACGCTCTTCACTCCGATTTTGGATTTGTCCAGCGGATTGGATCCATCCTCTACCATCTCCATCGAGTATTGGCGCTGGTTTGCCAATGGCACCGGTGCTTTCCCCTTCTCTGACACCTTTGAAATCGAGATCAGTAGTGATCTGACCAATTGGGTCAATGTCGAGACCGTCGGACCTGCCAATGGACCCAATACCAATGGTGGTTGGATCCAGCACTCTTTCGACCCTGGGCAGCTGGTTCCCCTGACCAGCACCGTCCAGCTGCGTTTCAGGGCGGCGGATCTGAATCAAGGATCCATCGTTGAGGCCGGAATTGATGACTTCGTCGTGGTCGAGCAAAAATGCTCCGAGGGACCGACCTTCTTGCGCGGTGATCCAAATGGTGATGGTGCAATCGACATCTCCGATACAGTGGCAATCTTGTCATATCTGTTTGAGGGTCTGAGCTTGTCGTGTATCGATGCCGCAGACATCGGAGACAATGGCCAGGTCAATATTGCGGATGCAGTGGCGATAGTTTCTTACCTGTTCAGAGGTGGATCTCCGCCCCAGCCGCCCTTCCCGGATTGCGGACTCGATCCCACGGATGACTCAATCGCTGAGTGTGTACCGGTTGGAGTCTGCCCCTAGAGCTTCAGGGACGATGTTCTTGTGGCCATGAAAATCGCTCGGCTTGACGCTTTGCTGGATCACTCCTTGGCCTCGGTGATCCGTGCTGCCAGTGTGGAGAATTCCGAGGCATCGAAATCGCACGATGCCGGTGCCGGGAAGTTTGCCATTTCATCTGTTGGAATCAGGTGGACATGAACATGAGGAACTTCCCAGCCGACCACGCTGACCACCACTCTTTGGCAACCGGTGGCATTACGGATCTTCTTCTCAACCGTGCGTACCGCGTTCCATAGTGCTGTGTATTCCGTTTCTTCCATGTCGAATATGTAGCTGATTTCACGCTTTGGAATTACCAGGCAGTGACCTGGCCGAATCGGGTTGATATCGAGGAATGCCAGATGCTGGTCGTCCTCCCACACTCGGTGACAGGGGATCTCGCCTGCGATGATCGAGGTGAAAATGCTGCTCATCAGGAGATTTCCTTCCAGGCTTCGTACCGAGAAATTGTCTCGCGGAAGTTCAGAGGTACTTTGATGGGTTTGAAATCCTGATCGATGGCGCAGTGAGTCGTGTGTCCCAATGCGACGATACGGTTTTCCTGTTTGTGTCGAATTCTGAAACCGAAGGTGAAGGAACTCTTTCCGATTTCGCGGGTACAGACATCGATACAGAGGAGGTCGTGCAGTCGTGCGGGCGATTTGAAGTCGAGGTGGGCCGCGACCACGACATTCTCGAAGTCACGTATTGGACGGAGTCCTTCGGCCAGGTCGAGGTTGAGCAGGTATTCAACTCGACCCACCTCCAGGTAAGTGAAGTAATTTCCGTGAAAGACGATACCCATAGCATCGGTTTCCGGAAGTCTGACTTTGACCTGGGTGTTGAAATGAAATGTGTCCCCGTCCGAGCTGGGCGAATCGGTTTCTTTTCGGGCTGAATTCAAGTTTCCTCCACACTTCTTTGCTCGTTGGATTCCGATTCAGCCTGCCAATTCCAGTTGCTGAACAGGAACCACTGATGTCTGAGTTGTTTGTCGCCCCTTCTTCACCAGTCGTCAAGCCTGACCGTGGTGGATGGTGTAGGATCCAGGGAGGCTGAAAGTGGATCAGCGGAGGAGCCTTGCCGAGTGAGTCTGAAGAGAACTATCTGAGAGCGCTCTGGAAACTCTCCGGAGAGCCACAGCAGTGGATCGCCACCGGAAAGCTGGCGGATCGTGTCGGGGTCTCTCACCCGTCTGCTACCCGTATGGCAGGACGACTTTGTGAGCAGGGTTGGGTTGAACATGAGCCCTATCGTGGCGTACGACTCACCAGCAAGGGGAGCGAGCTGGCGATCCAAACAGTGCGCCGTCATCGAATCCTCGAGTCCTACATCGCGACGATTCTCGGAGTCCCCTGGGACCGCGTCGATGCAGAAGTAGAAAGACTGGAGCATGCCGTCAGCGAGGAGTTGATCTGTCGGATGGAAGAGGCTCTTGGATTTCCTTCCAGAGATCCTCATGGCTCACCGATTCCTGATCGAGATGGACATCTTCCGGGGAAGGTCGAAGAGATCATCTTGACGGAGGCTCCCATCGCGGTCGAACTGGAGGTGGTGCGAGTTATCGATGCTCTGCCGGATGTTTTGATCTGGCTCGGCGAGCGGGGGGTGACTCCCGGTTCCAGGATCATCGTGGAGGCGAGAGAACCTGGTGGTGGACCTCTGTTGCTGATGCCTGCTGTAGGAGAGAGACCCGTGGCGATCAGTGGATCTTTAGCTCAATCGATCGAGGTGCGGGTAATCGGACCCTAGTCCCGCATCGAATTCAGTCCGGTTTCGATCTTCCGCGTGAGGTCTTCATCGAGGTGGTGTTCGATCCTGTGAGCCGGTTCATCGAGATGATCGGGAGCCAGGCCGAGTCTTTCAGCGGCGAATCGTCGCCACAAACCCCTCTTCTTCAGTAAAGCCTGAGCGATCCTCTGGCCCTGCCCACGAGGTCTGCCTGCTCGCAGAAACCCGCGGATCTCCAGCAAGATTGTCGCGAGTCCTCGCATGCTGAGGAACTGACGTGCAGGAGCGGGACGTGATTTCTCTGCACACAACTGTGCTTCGGCGAGCAGGTCCTCCATCGCGACTCGGAGGGTCCACCGGAATCTACGAACGAAGCGAGGAACTATGCCCCTTCCTGGAGCCAGAAGCACGGCACCCATCAGAAAGAAACCAGATGTGGTGGCCATCATGCCTGGAACGTTGGTATCGAGTTGCTCTGCGGAGATGGTACCGATGAAGGCAGAGAGAAACCCCACTACCACCGAGACCATCACCATCGAGCCCATCCGGTTGCAAAGTAGGTGGGCGACGGTGGCAGGAACGGCGAGCATGGCGATGACCAGTACGGACCCGACCGCCTCGAAGCAAGCAACGGATGTCACCGCCACGAGAGCGAGCAATCCCTGTTCGAGGATTCGAACCGGCAGGCCAGTGGCATTGGCGAGAGCAGGATCGAATGCACAAATCTTCCATTCTTTCCACAGCAGAAGAGTCACCACGATGTTCAAGCCGAGAGCGATCATCACCGGGACCAGTGATCGGGGGATGGATCGACCCAACCACTCGATCTGATCAAGCGGTGCCAGTTCGACCATGCCGTGAAGAACGCAACCGGGGTCAAGGTCCACATCCCGGGCGAAAATCTCTACCAGAATGATGCCCACTGCGAACAGACTGGTGAAGACCACCCCGAGAGCGGCTCCTCCGTCGAGGCCTGCACGGTCCCTCAGCCACTCTGCCAGGAACGAAACGAGGAGGGCTGCGATCAGGGCACCGATCATCATCCAAAATAGATCTCGAGATCCTGAGAAGACAAATCCAAGGACCAGTCCGGGGAGAACTCCATGAGAGATGGCATCCCCCAACATCGCCCTGCGTCGCAGAACCAGTTGCGGGCCGATGATTCCGCACGCCAGGGCAGCGCAGGCAGCGACCGACAGGATTTCCCAGCCTTCCGGGGAAAGGAGATGAATCATGTTGTCGTCTTCCGAAGTTCTATCGAATTTTCGAGGGAGCGGACCAACTCAAGAGGGAGTAGTTTTTCGATGTCTTCTTCGTCGAGATCGATGAGGTCTCGGTCGATGGCCGCTTCCGAGGTGAGCCATTCGCGCCAGATTTCCTGTGACTTACGCGCTCTCCTGGCTCGTTCAGATCCGAGCGGCTTCAACTGGAGCCGATCACCCTGTCTCTCGATAAAACCATCTATTATCGCCTGTTCCAGGGCTCGGGGACTGGCAGAGACCGATCCCGCAACGATCTGATCGGTCGAGAGAGAATGTAGATCCTGTTCAGATGCCAGCAGTAGAGCGTGAAGGATCCGACGAACTTCGCGCTGTTGTTTGCGAGCTGAACTGCGCAGCTTGCGCGCGATGAGACCCCTTTTGGGGGCGATCAGTAGCGACAAGATGAAGAAACTGGTCGCTGAGAGAACGATGACGGGGCCTGCCGGCAATTCTGGATGACCGGAGCTGATGGCGGTTCCCAGCATACCTGAAACCGCACCCAGCAAGGCAGAGATGCGCAACAATGAGTCGAAACGATCAGTCCAGAAACGGGCAGCTGCCGGTGGAATCACCACCAGTGCTGCGGTCAGTACGACCCCTACTGCAGGAAGAGCCAGCACGACGGTTCCCGCCAGTAATGCTGTCTGTAGAAGATCGAGAGCCCCCGTCGCCTGACCGGAGCAACGACCAAAGAGCGGGTCGAAGCAACTCACGAGCAGTTCCTTGCGCAATACCAGCACCAGAAGGCTCATCACGAGTGCACAGCCACCGAGCAACATGGCTTCCGAGCGTAGCATTCCAGCGGCTCTGCCGAGCAGCAACGAGTCGAGTCCTGCTGCCGCGGCGCCGGGTCCAGATCGTTGGATGATGGCCGAGAGAGCGATCCCGGCACCGAACAGAATGCCGAGGATGCAGGCAGTGGCCGAATCTCGCCGGACCCTGGAGAAACGAGGCAACCAGGAAACGAGAGCCGCACCGATCAGTGCACTGATGAGAGCTCCCACTCCGAGCACGATCGTTGATCGACTACCGGAAAGAAGGAAAGCAATACAGACCCCCGGCAGGGTTGCGTGTGCCAGCGCATCCGAGAGCAGGGCACGCCTGCGCAGTAACATCAAGGCACCGACCAGACCGCAGCAAATCCCCAGTGCCGTGGTGCCGGCGAGGATGACAAGCGTGTTGGGGGAGATCACGATCCGCCTCCACCGCCGCCTCCAGTACGGATCCTGCGAACAGCTTCTGCGGCTTCATCGAGGAGGGTCAATCGACCGCCGTAGGTTCTGAGAAGATTCTTGCGGGTGAAAGTCTCCATGGTGGGTCCGGATGCGATCAATCTCAGATTGAGCAGCAGTACATGATCGAAGAATTGCTCGATGGTCTGCAGATCGTGATGGACGAGGATCACGGTACGACCCTGTCTTTTCAGGTCTTCCAGGACATGACGGATGGCATCCTCTGTTGCCGCATCGACTCCTGCGAAGGGCTCATCCATCAGGAACAGGCGCGCATCCTGGGCGAGGGCACGAGCGATGAAGACTCGTTGTTGCTGTCCACCGGAGAGTTCACCGATCTGCCTACGATGGAGATCAGCCATTCCGACCGCTTCAAGGCACTCCATCGCCCAGTCATGCTGTGCCTTCCCGGGTCGTCGAAACCAACCCAGTCTTCGGTAAGTTCCCATCATCACGACGTCGAGAACCTCGACCGGGAAGTCCCAATCGACACTCTCTCGCTGGGGAACGAATCCGATCAGCTCTTCGGATTCTTCTACCGGTTGATCGAAGATCTTCAGCCAGCCACTAGCAGGCTTGATGGTGCCAAGGATCGACGAGAGGAGGGTGGTTTTGCCCGCTCCGTTGGGTCCGACGATGGCACAGAGGGAACCCTCTGGAATGACGACATCGATGTCCCACAGTACCGGCTTCTCTCGGTATGCGACGGTCAGGTCATGGATCTCTACGGCTGGGTTGATCATCGCAGTGCCTCTGAGACGACCTGGGCATTGTGAAGAATCATCGTTTTCCAACGATCAGCACCAGATTCGGGGGGGCCAGGAGCGTCGCTATAGAGGACGCCACCGATGCGAAGGGTATGTCCCAACGATGCGCAGCCCTCGATCAACGCACGG
The DNA here is from genome assembly GCA_002711105.1 of Planctomycetota bacterium. Taxonomy (GTDB): domain Bacteria; phylum Planctomycetota; class UBA8108; order UBA1146; family UBA1146; genus UBA1146. The sequence goes on along the minus strand of PAIH01000024.1, from coordinate 106,168 downwards.
ACGTTTCGCTCCGGCACGGTTGATTCGACAAATACCGCTGGAATCTGTCTTGAGGTGAGCATCTCGACCAACGAATTGACTCGTTGAATGGAAGCTTCCGATTCGGTGCTGATTCCCTGAATCCCGATGACTTCCAGTCCATATCGCCTTCCGAAATATCCAAAGGCATCATGTGCGGTGACGAGAACCCTGCGCTGTTGAGGAATGGCGACCAGCAGCGCCTCCACCTTTTCGTCAAGAAGGATTAACTCTTGCTCCAGCTCTGAACTCCTGGACTTGAAATATGAGGAATTCGAGGGGTCAATCTCTGCCAGGATCTTGTGTAGTTCCCCCGCTACTTCCCGCCACAGTGAGACGTCCATCCACAGGTGTGGGTCGACGGTTCCCGATCCCGTGACGATCAATCGATCGTCGGAAATCCGCTCGGTGACAGCGACCGCTCGGCGGGTTCGTCCATCCCGGGTGATTCCATCGGCTCGTTCGAGCACATCTCCCATTCGACCTTCCAGGTGATGTCCGTGGTACAGGACCAGGTCCGAGGAGCTGATCTGTCGGACATCGCCGGGCGAAGGCTTGTACAGGTGTGGATCCACTCCAGGCCCCATCAGAGTGATGATTTCAGCGTGGGAGCCGACGATGTCAGACAGTGGACCCGACAGCATTCCGGTGGTGCAAAGGATCTGCAGCTTGCCGCTGTCAGAGGTGGCTGATGTCGAATCACTGCCACCGCATCCAGGCCACCAGATGAGCAGCAAAGTGATCAGCACCATCTTTCGATAAATACTCATTCGACCATTTTGTAGCGCGCGATCGCGCACTGCAATCAAATCTTTACCATTACGCAAATTTTAGTTTAGCTCATGCTAAATATGGTTCCTGGCAAGCTGTCCCGGTAGTCATATGGGTACTGGTCTCTCCTTACTTTTGTGACTATCGTTACTCACCGTTATTTCTATGCCCGTTGTCTTGCTCTTCTGGGGCCCCGTGCGCCAGTTGGGCGAATGGGAGTGAGGGTTTTATGTATCTTCCACCTTCCTGGCGAATTGCCGTGTTGGTCATCTTGGGCATCAGTGTTCCCGGTTCAATTTTCGCCGTCGAGATCAGAGTTCCTCTCGATGTCCCAGAAATTCAACAAGCGATTTCCATCGCCAATGATGGCGACGTGATCATCGTTTCTGATGGAACCTGGAATGAGGCGATCGATTTTTCCGGAAAGAATATCGAGATTCGTTCAGAAAACGGACCGCAGAGCACACACATCGTAGGTACCCTCGATTCCGCAGTGGTCGCAATTCGTTCCGGCGAAACGAATCTGGCATTGCTAGAGGGATTCACGGTTCGCGGTGGTGGTGGAGTCGAAATCACCGGTCCTCGATTAGGTGGTGGAATCTATATCTCGGGATCTTCTCCCCGAATTCGCCAGTGTATTATCGAGGAAAACCAGGCGTCAGTCGGCGGTGGGGTGTTCATCGACGGCGGACCTTCTCAACAGGTAGTTCTCGAGGAAGTTCAAATCCGATCAAATGTCGTCAGTGACTCGGGAGGAGGACTGGCCATCATCGGAGTCGGAATCGGAGTTTCGCTGGTCAACTGCAGTGTGCAGGAGAATCACGCCGAAACCGTCGCCGGTGCCATCTTCTGCGAGACCAGTTCCTTGCAACTGCAATCGAGTCAAATCAGCCAAAATAGCGCGGAGATGCTCGTCGGAGGGGTCTGGCTCTATCAGAGTAGCGACGGAAACTTTTTCGATTGCGAGTTTTCGGAGAACAACTCGCTGATCGTCGGCGGAGCTGTGGTGGTTTCCGATTTTTCACGTGTGACGATGGATCATTGTATTCTTCACGACAACTCCGGCGGAGCCAGTGGAGGCGGGATGTTGTTCGATGTGGGTGACGACCAGCTGATCCAGGAAATCAAGTTCTGTGTCTTCAATAACAATTCAGCTTCCGGAGCCGGCTCCGATGTCGTCATCAGTTTCAATCTGGTGAAAGTCATGATGGAACGCTGCACTTTCGGGCCTCCGGCACCGAATTCCGCTTCCAACATCCGGGTCAACAACGATTATCCTGAGGCACTATTGCTCGACTCCTGCATCGTACGAGGTGGCACACTGCCGAGCATCGAAGCTGAACCGGGGTCGACCGCTGGTTACTACAGTTGTGTCGATGGACTGGTCGCTTCCGGGATCACCGCCATCGATTGCATCGATGAGGACCCACTCTTTGCCAATCCTGCTGCTGGAATCCTGTCTCTTCAGCCCGATTCTCCCTGTATCGATAATGGCAACCCTGCACTCCCGGTCGACCCTGACGGATCGGCTCCCGACATGGGGGCCCTTGGAGTTGTGGAATCCGGGACTTTTCGGCGAGGAGATGTGAATGTGGATGGATTATCGAATCTGGCAGATGCCATCCAGATCCTGGGAATGCTATTCATCTCAGGAAGTGGCCCCATCGGCTGTCTCGACGCGGGCGACTGCAATGATGACGGACTTCTGAATATCTCGGATGCGGTGACCTTGCTCGATGCTCTGTTTGTTTCCGGCAGTCCGCTACCGGAACCGACCGGAGATTGTGGTCCAGATCCGACTACTGATCCGCTCGATTGCTCCAACTTCTGTCCCTGAAGCAGCGACAAATCAGCGAACGGCAAGGAAGCCCTCCGGGGCGGGTCCCAGTGATCGGACCGTTTCTTCGATCGTTTTTCCGGAGTGGGGAAATCTCCAGTCGGGGGCGATCAGCGAGGCTGGAATCGCGGCGTGATGGAAGGTTTCGAGTGCCTCGTCTATCGGCCAATCATTCAGAATCCGTAGATCTTTGTCAGCGAGGGCAAGGATGTCGATATCTATCGTCCTGGGATGGTTGAGATCTTCCGAACGTTTTCGACCGAGCAGAGCCTCGATGGAACGCAACTGATCGCGCAGCTGCTCGTAGGTCGGCGGATCGTCGATGATGACGGCCTGATTGAGGAAATCGGAAGTTCCTGGTGCTCCGACGGGAGGGCTCTGGTAGATCGGTGATTTTGAGCCGATTGTGAACTGTTCGCTCAACATGCGAAAGCCCGTCTCGAGGTTTCGATCCGCATCGACATTCGAACCGAGTAGCAGCAGGGAAAATCTGATGTTGGTCGCCATCAGGAGCGAGTCCTGAAGATTTCGATGCCGACGCTCCTGGAATATCTAAGGGCACCAGGTTTTTCGACCTTGACCCGTGTGGCCACGATGGACCGATCTTCCAGTACGAGGTTGGCGATCTCTTCGACGAGTCTTTCTAGCAACATACAATGTGAATTCTTGACCTGTTCGATGATGCTCTTGGTCAACGCTCGGTAATCGACCGCTTGTTCGATGTCATCGCTTCTTGCTGCTGCGGTGATATCAGTCCAGAGGGTGAGATTGATCACTACTTCTTGACAGCGATCCCGTTCCCGGTCGTAAATCCCGATAACAGTTCTGACCAACAGGTCCTCGATGTGGATCTGATCACAGTGAGAAAGATCGGTAGGTTCGTTCACGATATCGTCCTCCCACCATCGATGGGGAACACATGACCGGTAGTATGGTCAGCTTCACGGATCAGAAACAGCAATGCGTCCAGGATCTGTTTGACGGTGCCACTTTTTGCCAGAAGAGGATCTTCGGAGAGTTCCGCGGTTGCCTGCTTTTCAAAGTCAGCTGGAGGAAGGATGGAGCCGGGGGAAATGGCATTGACGGTGATTCTGGGAGCGAGTTCCTTAGCGAGCAATCGTGTCAGTTGAAGGAGTCCTGCTTTGGCCAGCCCATAGGTGAAGAACTGCGGATCGGCGATTTTCGCTCTCCAGTCAAGCATCTGGATCACCCTTCCCATTTCTCCCTCGGGAAGCTGGCGGGCGAATTCCCGGCAAAGAAGAGTCGGAGACAGGACGTGAATCCTGTGATCCTTCTCCAGTTCCTGGGCATCGAGGTTTTCCAGTCTCAATGGGGTGAACCGGGATGCATTGTTCACCAGAACCTGTACAGGGCCCAGTTGCCGAGCTCCTTCGATGATGGCTGAAGTGCAGTCCGGATCAGACAGATCCCCCTGGATCGCCAGGGCGTTGACTCCATGAGACAGGCATTCTTCGACGGTCTGGTTGGCCTGTTCCCGGGAGGTGTTCCAGTGAACCGCGACGTGCATCCCCTCGGCTGCCAGGCGGCAGGCCATCGCCTTGCCCAGCCGGCGGGCTGCTCCAGTGATCAGGGCGACTTTACCTTCGATTTCCATCGGGTCCCTTTCCTGGCAATCCTGGCCCTATTGTGCGCAGAAGAGATCCATGAGTCCACGGGAACTCCGGACCTTGACCGGGGGAGCGAGTCACTGGAGACTCTGCAGGTCTGAACCTCAACCCCCGGGCAGGAGAATGGAATTGGCCAAGGTACTTGAGCCGAACGCGACCATCGTGGGCAGAGAAGATCTGTCCGAAGAACTGGCGATCTTCCAGGTCGCCCTCGATGAGGCGCTGCCAGAGGGAGATTGGTTTGTCCCGGGTCAGTACATGGTCATCGGCGTCAACAATATTCAGGAGCCTGAACTGGGTGGTGTGCAGAGGCCGATGTCGATCGCTTCCGAGCCTGCCGAGAGGAAACATGTCGAGTTCTACATCCGCCGGGTGGCAAAGCCTGAGTCGAAGAACCCGTTGACTCACAGTTTGTTTCAACTGGGAGAAAGCGAGAGAGTATTTCTACGCCCCAAACCGAAGGGGCACTTCACCATCCCGGGAACTATAGGACCAGAAGATGAGCGCTGGAGGATCTATGTCAGTGCCGGAACTGGTCTGGCTCCTTTTGTTTCCATCGCTCGCGATGACATCTCACATGGGCGGTCAGTAGCAAAAACCTGCGTGATCCACGGAGTCTCCCGATCAGGAGATCTGGGCTATCGCGAAGAACTGGAGGCGATGGAACGAGATCATGGTCTTGTCTATATCCCAACAGTGAGTCGCCCCGCCGAGTGTCCTGACTGGTCTGGAATCTGCGGACGTGCCGAGGACTGCTTCAAGGATCAAGGCATCGAGATGCTGGAATCCAAGATGGGGCTGGAGAGTGGCTCACTGGGTCCCGATCATTCCGCGGTTCTGGTCTGTGGACTGCAGGGAACCATCGGCGAATCGATCCTTCGTCTCTCCGGTCGCGGTTTTGTTCCGGCCGAGAAGAAAATCCGTAAAGCTCTGGCGATTCCCGAAGAAAGAACTCCATCGCTCTTCTTCGAGCAGTATGACTCCGATCCGGTGATCGACCTCGAGGATCAGGAGATCCTGTCGCAGCTACGGAGCGGTCTCGGTCTCGATTGAATCTGGTCATGGAACTGGATTCCCGGCGAGATGTTCCGGATGATGTATCCCGTACCGGACGCGGAGAGGTTCTATGGCCAGTTCACCCGACCGAAAACCAGTTCTGTTCCTGATCCTCGATGGATTCGAGCAGGAGATCTCGTTCGAGGACCGCTCGGTGATCACCTTCGGTAGATCTGATGAATGTGACGTTTTGCTCGACATTCCCAGGGTCAGTCGTCTGCATGCTGAGATCCGACTCGAAGAAGGAAATCTGCGCCTGATCGACAAACGTTCCTCCAATGGAACGATGCTCAACGGTGAACCGGTCGATTTCGCCAGTCTCCGTACCGGGGACCGGATCGAGATTGGCAGTGCCGTCATCGAGATCAGAGAAGCGTCCAGCTCGGGGACTTCACGGTCCTCTCCACGGAAGCGGAAGCCGCTACCGAAGCAGGAAGAAACTGCATCTCCTCCAGAAGACAGGGCAGCGAGTGCAGCACCGGAACCGCGTCCATCTCTTGTTCGTGTTGGTCGATCGCCAGTCTCTCAGGTGACCGACGTTGCCTTGATGACCCTGTTGGTGTTGGTGTTGATTCTCATCGGGCGGGAGTATGCAGAGGGCCCGGGCACCATCCGTCCCAGCTCCCGGGGTACGGTTTCGGGCGAGGATCCAGCGACGACTGCACAGAATCCCGGTCAGGTGTCCACTCCGCTCGATGAGGGAGAGATAGAACTCGAACTGCTCGAACAGGAACTTGCTGCTGCCGAGATCGGCTGGGATGCCATCGACGCGTTGCGTTCTCTGGCTCGCCAATATCCGACCAGCAGGGCCGCGTCGACCTGTAGCGATCTGGCCACTGCACTGGAAGGAATGCGGATCGCTAGCCTGATCGAAAAACGGGAGTCTCTGGAAGAGGTACTGGCACCGCTCGTCCTGGATGGGCGCTACGGCGAGGCCGCTTCGGCCGCTGTCTTTTTGTCGCGGGTCGAGGACCTCGACTCCGAGAAGGGTTACTGGAGGGTGCGAGCCGATGAGATCGGCGCTCTGGCCCGTGGTCGTTTCCAGGATGTTCAGGAACAGGTTTCGGCATTGCTGGGAATCCGCCAGCCGGGAGAAGCTCTACGGGTCATCGCAGCGGCGCGACCGAGATTCTCAGGGATACCAGAATACGAGGCGGTATTGACGGAATTGGTCGATGGCGTTGCCGATGTTCGTCTACGGCAACCGCCACGTCGAATCTCGCCTCCGGTGGAATGGGCCCATTTGCTCTCCTCAGCGCGGCTTCTGCTAGAAGAATGCCGTTATGGCGAACTATCGCCGATTCTGCACCGTGCCATTTCGCTCGATCTTCCGACCGAAGATCACATCGAAGCACTCGAGATGCTGGTGAGAGCCGGGGCTCTGGAAACGATGTTTACCGAGTTCCTGGAGGGCGCTTCCGGGGGAGAGGTGACGGTGAACTTCTCTTCCGGATCCAGTCGAGTTGTCAGGGCTACTCGCGACGGGGTCGAACTGGAACGAGAGATTGCTGGCGGAAAGATGACCGATCGTCGGCCATGGTTGCGGATCAGTTCGGTGGAGAAAGCGATTTTGTTCCGTTCGGTTCCGCATTCTCTCGATGGAGTGATGGGGCTGGTGTTCCTGGCCGAGGTGGCAGGCGACGATGATGGCTTTCACCGAGCACTGGTCAATCTGCACCGTCGGACCGCGGGACAGGAACTGGCAGAGGCGATTCTTGAACGGTCCCGATCAGGGGGACCCGTTTCGATGGGTTACGAAGAATTCGAGGGGCGGCTGATAACCACACTCGAGAAGGAGCAACTACTCGAAAAGCGTCGATTGAGAAAGGAACGTGAACAGGAGGCGATTGCCCAGGCGAAAAGACTGCGGAAATCAAACAAGATCGAGGCGGTGATCGAGTACGTGCATCTTCTCCGGGAACAGGGGTCCTTCACCCTGGCAGATCGGATGCTCCGCGAGGTGGTGGCTCAATCCGATGATGCCGAGCAGTCGTCCGAGGCGCGGAGACTGCTGTCGGATCCGTACCTGGCGGTGGTTCCGTTGCGTGACAATGGTGTTCCTTCCAATCGGATCGATTTCTTCATCCTCGGAGATGGTTATCAGGTCGACGATCAGCAGCAGGAGATGTTTCTCAATCATGCCAGGACCTGCGAGAAACTGCTGCTGTCAGTCGATCCGTACCGCGAGTACGAACAGTACTTCAACGTCAGTGCGGTCCACCTGCAGTCGAAGGACATGGGTGTGACGCGTGAGCCGGGCGAGATCATCAAGGACACGGCTCTCGGCTGCACTGTTCGATACGACGTCCTCACCTCTAACGGTGGCAAGGTGTTCGGGGTGCTGGCTGGATTCGGGGAAGCGGGGAAGGATCGCCAGACGGTAGTGATTGCCAATGATGCGGCAGGGGTTGCGACCGGAGGGGGAGGAGTGGCGAGTTTGCCAAAAGGTGCTCTTGGCCTGGTCAATCACGAGGTGGGTCACTCTCTCGGTGGGCTTCACGACGAGTACGATTACGAGCCGGGTCAGAATCCAGATAAGGCGCCTCCACCGGCACGCGATGCCATCGTTGCGACCCGAGCTGCTCCGCCCAATTTGATGCACGGAAGTGACCGCGATGATGTCGACTCGCAGGTGATCTGGCGCGAATGGATCGAGGCGGAAGATCGCTGGTGGAACGGCAGCAAGGTAGGGCTGTTCGAGGGAGGAGATCGCAAACCCTTTCATGTTTGGCGTCCCCAGGTCTCCTGCATGATGCGAGACAACAGCGGCTTCTGTGTCGTCTGCATGGAGCATATGGTGAAGGAGATTTACCGTCGGGTCCGTCCAGTAGATCGGGTCGACCCGGAACCGGGAGATCTGCAGCTCAGCAAGGCGGCAGCTGAAGAGGTAATCCTCAAGGTCTGGACATTGCAGCCGAGAACCCACGATCTGGAAGTGACCTGGCGGGTGCTCTCGTTCGGTCTCCAGAAACCGGGGGAAGCGACCGGTGCCGGTGGCCGAACCGTGGTCAAGGACCAGCGCCCCGGCGAGAGGTGGAGGAGAGCCCAGAGTGGCGTCGATCCGACCGGCAAGACGGTTCAGGCGGCCCAGCTTCGGGCCAAGGATCTGGAACCGGGCTGGCACAGGGTTCGTTGCAGCGTCAAGGATCCGACCCGGTGGGTTCTCCGAGATGACGGGGGACTGCTGAGCCAGGAACTGGAGTGGTGGGTAGAAGTTCGTCCCTGATCCGATCAGGATGGCACCTAGTGAACGCCGAGGGGAGGAGACTGATATGACAGCTATCAGGATGATCGCAGTCACCAGCGGTAAGGGTGGTGTCGGCAAGACCCATCTGGCCGTGAGCCTGGCCATCGAATGGGCGAGGTTTGGCCAGAGGGTAATTCTGGTCGATGCCGATCTGGGTCTGGCCAATGCTGATATTCTCCTCGGTATCCAGGGTGGCCACACCATGAAGTCTGTGATTGACGGAAAGTGCTCGCTCGATTCAGCACTGATCGAGGTGGCTACTGATCAGTGGAGGCGAGCTACCGATAGCGATCAGGGAAGTCTTTTGTTCTTGCCAGGAGATATCGGATCTTCCGATCTTGCGGTGCTGGAACCGAGTCACCAGGAACGATTACTGGAGACACTTCAGCAACTCGCCGGGCAGGCCGATATGATCATCTTCGATACCAGCGCAGGACTCGATTGGAACGTGATACGTTTCTGCCAATTTGCCGGCGAAGCACTGGTGGTGACGAATCGTGAGCCGTTGGCCAGGCGAGATGCGACGGTCATGCTCAATGTTCTCGAAGTGGTCTCTCCCTCTCCGCATCGCTGGCTGGTTCCCAATCAGGTCATCGATGAACTTGAGGGCCGGAGACTCTATGAGCATCTGGAAGGCTTCTGCAAGGATCGACTGCTGTGGGGAGGATGCATAGTGCAGGATCAGGCGGTTCCAGAGGCGGTCGAATCGAGAAGCCCGGTCGTTCTTCATGAACCGGAATGCAATGCTTCCCGATCGATCCGCGAACTGGCTCGAACCGTACTCGATCATTCTCCCTCAGGTACTGATGATGATGGTGCTCTGTTCGACAGGGTTCGTGAGATTCTACAGCGGTGATTGATCGACCAGGAAACGAGGGTCGGGCAGTGGATCTTGCGATGGCCATCACAACGCTCGGTAGCGTTGATGAGCGGCGGCTAGATCAATCTGGTTGGTTCGATGCTTCGGAACCAGTTTTTACTGAACTCTTGTAGCTGTAGTACAGATATAGAGACCCTATTGCACACCAGATAACGAACAGGCTGTCTTTGCTCTCACCGATGGCAAAATAGCGTGCCAGTATCACATCGACTGCCATGGCCACCGAGATGACGATGTAGGTCCAACCCAACAGGGTCCGAACAATCATGGCCGTACTTCCTTCTGCATGCAGGATGTCACCTGAAGATGGGGGGGGCGAACGCGAGCTTGTTTAGCCCCAGGCAGTCATGCGGGAACTGCCACGACGACGACGGGCGTTGATCTGCTTACGACCCGCCTTGGTGCGCATGCGGGCGCGGAAGCCCTGCCTCCTGCGCTTGATACTGGTCTTGCGAATCTTGACCTTCATTGGTTCCTCCGTGGTGTTCAATCGGAGCCAGGAGTCTACCGGGGACGATTTCGCGGTGCAACGGCTTCCGGGACCTAGTCTTGCGCCTTGCTGGGCGGTTCTACGCGGACCAGCGCCTCGACCCCCAGGATTCTCGATCGGTGGCCGTTCAGCATGATCCGGCCGCCAGACGGTGGTCCTGGAGACTTCCAGCGTAGTCGTGAAGATCCATCGCTGAGCACCAGGGAGGTGGAGGTCTCATCGCCGCTGAAGACCTGGAATCGACCCCTGAACTTGGCACTTCCGCCGCCACCAGAAGACTCGCCGGTCAGTTCTCCGGTCGGTTTGAACTCACCCTGGTAGGAGTAGCGGACTTTATCGTTGATGAACTCGACCGAGTTTTTGTCCCAGCGAAACTCGACAGCCCCGTCATCTTCTTCGTTGTGGGAGAGATCGACCCGGAAGGTGCGGCAACCCTCGGGAAGATTCAGCTGTTCCACCCGGTCGTCAAGAGGAGGAAGGACCACCGGGCTCCAGTGATGCGACCCGAGGTCTCGGATGCGCAGTCCGCGCCAGCGGATCTCGAGCGGTTCCTTGCGGTTTCCGACGCCGTGCACCTGGAGCCCGATGAAGCCGCTCAGGCGACGAGTGTCGAACACTTCCGCTGCCGGCACGCCATTGAGCCAGGTTTGCATCTTGGCTCCGACCGCCATCACCCGGACAAGATTCCAGTCGTGCGGTTTGTGAGCGGCTTGGGCTTCGGGGTTGTCCTTGAGATCGTCGATCCAGCCGCGGTCTCCTTCTTCGTAGAGTCCGGCGCTCCAGAATCGTTTTCTATTCTCGTCGACATCGATCTCGACCTGGAAACCTCGGGCACTTCTCCCTTTTGCTTCACTGCGGATCTGAACGCCGGAGTTGAGGGAAGGGTCACAGAGGAACTCGTATTCCAGTTCGAAATCTCCGAACTGCCGCTCGGTGATGAGCCAGGTGTTCGGGCTACCCGCGGTCGATTGTCCGATCACCATAGAGTCCTCGATATGGTATTTGGCGGTGCCACCGAGGATCTTCCAGCCGGAGAGATCGGCCGGTGGAAGCAGCGATTCCCACTGTGGTTTCAATGAGTGATCGTCTCCGGGCGTTGCACTGACTGTTGAGGTGACAGGCAGCACCATGAGAAGCGTGCCGACCAGCAGCAGAAACCTCATCGCGGATCTCCCTTCAGCGTCTCGACGGTCCACGGCAGGGTGCGGTCGGCAGTCAAGCGGCGCAGATCAGTCACCGTTTTCGGATCGATGGGGTCGGCTCCGTGGCCCCACTGGCGCCGCGCCCAGGTCAACACGGCGGCGATTCCTTCATCATCGATGATCGGGCTCTCGCGGTGTCCCGGCATCGTGATGTCCCAGATTTCTCCGTCGACTTCGACCGGTCCGGAGAGTCCATCGAGGACCAGGCGGATGGGAATACTTTCTTCGCCGAGCAGCCATGGGCTGTCGATCAGTGATGGTCCGAGACCGGGTTGCCCGGTTCCTGATGGGCCATGGCACAGAGCGCAGGATGAGGCGAAGGCGACGGCTCCACGACTGGCGAGTCGACGCTGCGCCTCGGTCCACGGTGTGACCTCCGGCAGCGACGAAGGATCGAAGGTCAGACGGGTGATGACGGCCTGCGCATCCTTGGCCACGGCAGCGGGCAGGTCGTCACGTTGCAGTATCGGCGGGATGATGGCCAGTACCGGTACCTTCCAGCGCTTGTCATCGGTGGTCACCTTGATGCCACCGAGGATCGCCGCCAGGCGCGGGTCAGAAGAATCGAGATCATCGAGAGAATCGAGTAGCAAACCGAGCGAGAAGGGGTGGGAACGCAGTGCCGATCGGGTGGTTTCTCTGAGCAGTGCTTCGCGGCCCGGGAAAGCGTCGATGCGATTGCCGAAAAAGCGTCCGATCCTTTCGACCTGGTAATCTTTCCAGCCGCTCAGCGCTGCCATGCGGATGTGAGCGTTGGTTCCCTCTCGACGCAGGATATCGAGTATCGCAGCCAGCGCTGCGGGGTGGTCAGGGAAGGTTCCGAGTGCCAGCACCCGGTGGATCTTTTCGATCTCGGAGATTTGCGCTGTGTTGGCAGCGAGTGCCGTCACCACTGCGGCGACATCGGCTTCTGCGATCGCCGTCGGTTCCGCGATGATCCGACAGGCGGTCCGGCGAACCAGCTCATCATGATCTTGAAGTGCACCGGTCAGGATTTCGCCATCCAACGCTCCCAGTCCACTCAGGGTCCAGAGCGCATGGAGTCGGCCTGTGGCCAGCGAGTTGTTGGAGCTGGCGAGTTGCTTCAACTCTTTCACCGGTGCCGAACTTCCCGCCTCGACCAGTAGCCGCTGCGCTTGATCGCGCACCCAGCCGACCGGATGGTTGAGGGCTCGGATGCGTCCGGCTTCTCCTGCGAGCAATGNCAGTGGTTCGACCTGCGATTGCTCATCGTCGGCGACGATNCGCCAGATTCGNCCGAGGCCGACGGGTTGCTCNAGTTTCCGNTCCTCGACCTGCTTGCGTAGATANGAGGTGACGAACTGGCGGTGCTGGACGACACCGCGATAGATGTCGACGACGTACAGGTTGCCATCGGGGCCGACCTCGACATCGACCGGTCGGAAGCGTTCATCGGTGGAACCGAGGAAAGCCTGCTGGACATACTGGTCGTGGGGGAAGGTCAACTGTTCTCCGGTGAGGCGCGAGCCCTGCTCTCGCAGCCGGAACGCAGCNACCAGGTTGCCNGTGGTCTCGGCGACGAACGCGACACCGTTCCAGTCGTCACCCCAGCGGTGGCTGCGGAAGATGGTCAGACCGGCTGCCGATGTGTTGCGGCGCAGTCGTCCATCCTCTCTCAGCATCCCCGGCTGATATCCACGATTGATGCCGGTGTTCATCCGTACTGGCCAGGTCGACTCGTCTGTGATGACTCGGTGACCGGAGCGACCCGGCTGGCCGACCGGTTTGCCGCAGTTCGGGTTTCGAAGCAGCGGCTCGGTGGGAAGCGGATCGGACAGCACCCAGGTCGAGTTGTGATTGAAGTAGAGCCGCCCCTGGTCGTCCTGGGCGATGCCCCATTGCCCCCGGAAGGCGGTCGAATCGAAAATCGCGGTCGGTTTTCCGTCGACGACATCGAAACGGAAGCGGCGACGGCTCTTGGAGTTGTAGTACCAGTTGTCGACGGTACGTAGCAGTCCACTCTCGGTGTGCTCGACCACATCCGGGTTCGGATCGCCGTAGCGTGCCACCTCGCTGCGACGATCGGAGCGCAGATCTCCATCGAGATCCTGGCAGTACCAGAGATGGGGAGGTTCGGCGACCAGAACTCCACCCTCGACGATGGCGATGGCGCGCGGGCTCACCAGGCGATCGAGAAAGACGGTGCTCTCTTCGTAGTACCCATCTCCATCTCGATCCTCGAGTACCACTACCTGACCGAGAGGGTCGGTTTCACCGTCGCCATCGACGGTCCGCATGTAGGCACGTAGTTCGACTGCCCACAGCCTTCCCTTTTCGTCCCATGCGATGGCGATGGGGTCGACCACCTGCGGTTCGCTGGCGACCAGTTCGACATGGAAACCGGGAGCGACCTGGAATGACTCAAGAGCTTGCTCGGGAGAGAGCACCGGTGCCGGCGGAATATCCCACTGGCGCCAGTTCTCCGGTTGCGCTTCGCCAGAGCGATCGCCGTTTTGAGCCAACAGGCTTGTAGTGGCCAGGACAAGCGCTACCAGAAAGGAGACAGAGATCAGGAAACGCATTCTCAGTCCTTGTCGGCAGACGAACGGTTGTGACCGGTGAGTTTGCGAAAGCCCTCCTGGATGATGAAAAGAGGGCCGACCAGCAAGAAGCGCGGGTCCTTCATGAAGGACGGTTTGTTGCCCTCGATACCGTGACCGACGAATTGCAGGATCCAGCCGCCGACAAACAGCCCCACGCCCCACTTCCAGTCGAAAAAGACCACCACCAGAGAGACGACGATGGCGGGGATCCCTACGAAGTGGGTCAGGTGGTTGAGAGGATGGTTGTGATCGGCTCGATAGCGGTCGATCCAGCGATTGACGCTTCCTCGGCTCTCGGATGGCTGGTCTTGTACCGTCATGGCAACTCCTCCCAGAGGATTCTCCATCCATTTACGGGGCGGTTCCATCACCACTTCGATGCGAAAGGTCGACTTGCGCCCCTCGACATCGGGGGCGATGCTGACCGTTGACCGGTGCCCAACTCCATGAGGGAGGACCATGACCCCACCACTATTCATAGGCCTGGATCTCGGTGGAACCGAGGTGAAGGTGGGTCTTTGCGGTTCGACAGGGGAGCTTGTTTGGTCTGATCGGGCCCCTAGCAACGCTCATCTGGGCCAGGAAGCGATCTTGCAAGCGCTCGGAGAAGCGGTCGATAAGGCCATCTCCGAGTCCGATTCGAGGGGACAACAGGTCGGGGCCATCGGACTCGGCACGCCAGGGGTCGTCGATCCCGACAGCGGCATGATTCGCTTTCCGGTCGCCAATCTCGGCGGCTGGTACGGTACNGACATCATTGGTTTTTTCCGGGACCGTTATCAGGTACCGGCGGTGATCGAGAATGACGCCAACGCCGCCGCCTGGGCCGAGTTTTCAGCTGGTGCTGGGCAGGGAGCTCGCATCTTGTTGGCGGTGACGGTTGGTACCGGGATCGGTGGCGGCGCCATCATCGATGGTGAATTGCTGCGTGGGGCCATCGGCGGTGCGATGGAACTGGGACACATCCTTTACGAGCCCGGCGGACGACCTTGCAACTGCGGTCTGATCGGCTGTGTCGAGGCTTATGCTGGTGGTTGGGGGATGGCGCTGGAGTGGGGCAAGCACCGGGGAGATTCCGATGCACCCTCGGTTTCTGATCTGGTGAAAGCGGGTCTCGAAGGGGATGAAGAGGCTAACCAGGTACTCGATGAGGGGGCTCGTATACTGGGCGCCGGAATGATGAGTGCACTTCACCTGCTGAATCCAGATGTGGTCGTGATCGGAGGCGGCATCATCGATGCGCGACCTCGGCATCTTGAATTGATCGAGGAAACGTTACGCAGCAACGTTCTTCCCAAGGCCAGTACCGAGCTGACAGTAGTGCAGGCACAACATGGCAACCGTGCCGGTTTGATCGGGGCTGCGATGTGTGCCGAGAAAGCTTCACGGCAGGAGGATGCAGGATGAGCAATCCGGAAGATGCTCTGCCGAAGGTGGTCCTGAGAGATGCAGATGTGGTACTTCCTGATCGGGTTCTTCGTGCAGACATCGTCATGCAGGGATCGGTGATCTCGGCTCTTACAGCACCTGGTACAGCCAGTGGTGACGAGGTCTGGGATCTCGGCGGACGACGTGTTTCGCCGGGTTATATCGATGCACACATCCATGGTGCCCAGGGTGTCGATTTCTCATCGGCGGATGCCGAGACGATTGCTCGCAGTGCCGATGAGCTGGCGCAGCAGGGAATCACAACCATCTATCCGACCATCGTGCCGGGATCGGAAAAGCATATGTTGGCCGCTTTGAAGGAATGTGCTCGCGCGACACAACTGAGTTCCTCTGTCCTGGGGATTCATCTCGAGGGGCCATTCGTATCTGGTGGTCGTAGAGGAGCATTGCCGGAAGCCGGCATCCACGGCTGGGACGAGAAGCTGCTTGATCGTCTTCTGGAGGCGGCAAATAGTCATCTTCGTATCATGACCTTCGCTCCGGAGGAGGTCCCCATCGAGTCACAGAAAAGATTCAGTGCCGTGGGAATCCTGGGATCGATCGGGCATACCTGTGCCGATGGTGCCCAGACGCGCGCGTCCATCGATGCAGGGGTCCGTCGTTGCACCCATCTTTGCAATGCGATGCCTCCGATCCACCATCGAGAACCTGGTCCCGTGATGGCGTTGCTACTCGATGAGCGAGTCCGTTGCGAAGTGATCCTCGATGGTCATCATCTCGATGATGAGATGGTCAGGATGGCGTTGAACATGAAAGGAACCTCAGGCTTGATGGCGGTCAGCGATGCGATGCCGTTGACAGGGTTGGGAGTTTCTTCGGGTGTGTTTTGCGGCCAGGAGGTATGCTCCGATGGCTCCCGGGCGACCCTATCCGACGGCACTCTGGCCGGCAGCGTGACGCTGCTTCCAGAGGCTCTCAATCGCTCAGGAGAGCGAATGGGTTTGGGATTTCCGGAGCTTTCCAATCTTGGTGCTGCGACTGCTGCCGAGGATCTTGGTTTACCCAGGAGAGGTCTGATTCGAAGCGATTACCGCGCTGATTTGATCATCGAGGGAGAGTCCGGGATCGATGCGGTGTTGCGCGGTGGTGTGTCGGTGAAGGATCCGGAAGGTCCACGTTTGCCGTCTGAGATGGAGAGAATTCAATGAGTGATTCCACGACATTGGCTGCTGAAGAACTGGTGCGGCGAATCGCACCCNGGGGTACCTGGTGTTCCTTGAGAATCGTCAGGATCACCAAGGAGTCCTTTTCGGTCAGGGACGATGTATTGCTGCCTCCCAGTAGTTGCGAGGACTTCGGAGCGATGGTCACCGTGGTGGACGGCGAAGAAATGGGGTTGGCCGCCACCAGTGATCTTTCAGAAGCCGGACTCTACCAGGCAGCCAGGGTAGCCCAGGAGTGGGCTCGTGCCTGTGCTGGCAAGGGGTTGCTCGATTTCTCCGCCGCGCCACGGCCCCTTCAATCGGGTTCCTGGGTCCATCCCGTCGAGCAACCGTGGGAGAGTTGTGCCAGAAGTACCATCATCGACCGCATCAGGAATGCCTGCGGCAATTTGAAGACCGATGAACGGATCGTCCGGCGAGTGGCATCGCTTGGCAGAGTGAGGACCGAAACCGCTCTGGCGACCACTGATGGGATCCAGATCGAACAGTGTCANGAGCGTTTGATTCCGTGGTTGCAGGCAGTGGCCGCCAATGATGAGGATGTCCAGGCGAGAACCAACGGCGGGCGTAGCGATGCGCAACTCGGTGGTCTGGAAGTTCTCGATCTGGTTGGATTTGATGAGCTTCCGGAACAGATTGGAAATGGTGCCATCGAAACCTTGCTGGCACCGGTCTGTCCTACCGGAGTGATGGATGCGGTAATTGGTCCGGCACAGATGGTCCTGCAGGTTCACGAATCGATCGGTCACGCCCTGGAACTGGACCGGATTCTCGGAGACGAGAGAAACTATGCCGGAACCAGTTTCGTCAAGACTGATGATTTTGGTTCGTTGCGCTGGGGACCGGAAATCCTCAATGTTGTTATCGATCCGACCGTGGCAGGGGAAGTGTGNAGCGCAGGATTNGATGACGAGGGGCTTCCNGCGTTAAAAACCCATCTGATCGAGAATGGAATCCTCAAAANAGGGATCGGTGGCGCGCTCAGTGCCCAGCGTCTTTCTCAAATACAGCAAGGTATCGCGGTTTCCCGTGCCTGCTCCTGGAATCGCCCGCCCATCGATCGAATGGCCAATCTCAATGTAGAGCCCGGGGAGACAGCCCTGGAAGATCTGATTGCAGGGGTGGAGAAGGGGGTATGGCTCGATGTCAACTCGTCCTGGTCGATAGACGATCATCGCTGGAAGTTTCAGTTCGGGGTCGAGGATGCTCGTCTCATCGAGAATGGACAGCTTGGTGAGAGGGTCAAGGAAGCAGGATATCGAAGTACCACCATCCCGTTCTGGAACTCCCTGGATGCTGTAGGGGATCGGGATACCTGGCAGGTGCGAGGCACGCCCAACTGCGGAAAAGGGGAGCCGAATCAGATGGTTTTCGTTGGACATGCGGTGCCAGCCTGTCGGTTCCGTGCGCTCGAGGTGTTCGGAAAGGAGGGGTAGATGCAGTCCTGGTTCTATGAAGTTGCCGAATACGTGGAGTCACTCCTCGGCGAAGGCGAACAGGTTACCGTCAGTTTGTCAGGTGAAGTGACCGGCTTTTCCAGGATCTCATCGGGAACTGTTCGACAGGCTGGATCGGTCGAGCAGCGCAATGTCACCATTTCGCTCAGGAGAGATGGTCGGGAGATCCAGTCGAGTGTGATGCTGTCTGGATCGGTGTCGGCAGATCGTTCCCCACTGCGGGCCATCGTCGACCGACTTTCATCTGCGGTGGGAGATCTTCCGGTCGATCCCCATCTGCCTGAGTTACCCGATCCGATACGCGACGAGCAGCGGGGCCAGGGGCGTATTCCAGAGCCCGAGCAGCTGATCGATGCCATCGCGGGGAACTGTCGAGATGCCCAGACTTGTGGGCTCGCCATCACAGGAACGATGTATCGCGGGGTCACCACATCTTTGGGGTCGAGACGATGGTACGAAGCGCCTTGCACCGTCATCGATGGCTCGATGCACCTGCCCGGCGGTGGTGCCTCCAAGTGGGTCTGGGCTGGTGACAACTGGAACCAGAGCGCAGCCAGGGCCAATCGTGATCACGCTCAATCGATGCTGGAGATTCTCGCTCGTCCGGTCGAGACTCCTCCGGTCGGGGCCTATCGAGCCTGGCTGGAACCGGAGGCGGTCAAGGACTTGCTGGTGCCAGTGCTGTGGAGCGGCGCTTTTTCGGCGATGGCTGTTTTGACCGGTTCGAGTCCGCTGGCCCCTCTCTACGACGAGACTCGTCTCGATCCGAGGGTGTCTATCCGCGAAAATCCATCGACCATCGGTGCTCCCATCTTTGGCAGTCATGGTCACTCCATTCCGGGGCAACTGGATCTGGTTACCGAAGGGGTGGGGAAGCAAAAATTGACCAGTCCTCGTACTGCCAAGGAGCACGATCTGGTTCATAACGGCGCTGATTCTGCGGAATTTCCTGCGGCGTTGGAGATGGACCCGGGACAGTCCGACCCTGCGACTGCTTGTGCACAGGTGGGAGATGGTTTGTGGTTGTCGCACGTTCACTACACCAATCTCGCTGCTCGGGAGGGTGCCCGTGTGACCGGAGTCACTCGTTGGATTGCTCTTCGTGTCAAAAACGGAGAACCGGTGGCACCCATCGGGACAGTGCGCATCGATGACTCTGTGATTCGATTGCTGGGGGATGGACTCATCGATATCGGATCTCGATCCGAGTCGCTGGCGAAGCTACATACTTATGGCGAACGACAAACCGGGGGAAGCAAGTTACCGGGAATCGTGGTCGAGGGACTGCGGGTGGTCGGATAGAGGCTCGCTGGAAATCTGTAGCAGGTCAGATTCGGAAAGTACCGTTTACTTGTTCCAGTGTTCCCGCTGCGGGACGTAGATCTCCCTGTTCCAGCGACGAGAGCGGCTCTGCTGTCAAATCCGTGGTTTTTGACAGCGACGGTTGTTCGACATTGATGTGAATCAAACCAGTGAGAATCTCGCCCCGGTTTCTGGTCTCCTGAATTCCTTGATAGGCAGCAGTACGATCAGCAGGATCGTAGTGCTGGTCAAGTTTTCTCAGCATCAGTCGAGAACCATCATGAAGAGTGACCTCGTGTAGTTCGCCCTCTTCGTATTCGATGTCGATGGGGTCCTGGGGGGCAACATAATGGGGGTCGTGGAAGTTGACCCCCATCTCTTTCTGGTGAGTGTATGACTTCGTGGAACCTTCATGATTGTTGAAGGTCACGCAGGGAGAGATCACGTCGATGAAAGCAAGGCCCTCGAAGGACAATGCAGCTTTCAACAATGGAACCAGTTGTTTCTTGTCGCCGCTGAAGGAGCGGGCGACAAAAGTGGCTCCCAGTTCCAGTGCCATTCCGCACAGATCGATTGATTCCTCACGCGGGAAGCCACCCCTCTTGGAAGGGCTTTGCCGGTCTGCGGTGGCGGAAAACTGACCCTTGGTGAGGCCATAGACGCCATTGTTCTCGACGATGTAAACCAGTTTCGGATTGCGACGGATCAAGTGCACGAATTGTCCCATACCGATGCTGGCGGTGTCTCCGTCGCCACTGATCCCGACCGGGGTTAGCGAGGTGTTCGCAAGATGAGCTCCGGTGGCGAAACTGGGCATCCGGCCGTGGGTCGAGTTGAGCCCCATCGATTGAGACAGGAAGTATGCCGGAGTCTTCGAACTGCAACCGATGCCGCTCATCTTGAGGATATCGCGACCATCGATCGACAGGTCATAAGAAGCCTGGATGATGGCCTCGGAGATCCGATCGTGACCACAACCTTTACACATCGTGGAAGGGAGACCCTTGTAGTCTGCCTTGGTCAGTCCAAGTGTGTTGGTTGCAGGAGTTTTTTGTTCGCTCATCAGACCTCCACACCCTGTTGTTCTTCGATGGAATCCTGGACGAAACGGGCAGACAGGGGCAATCCACCGTAATACCTCGATGAGGCGATCTTGCCGGCATCCTGAGAGTGGTTGATCTTCANCAACTGGGCCATCTGGCCCTGCTGATTCTGTTCGATGACGAGGATCCGTTCGTGATCGGAGATGAAGGAACCGACCTCGGCATGGAAGGGGTAGGAGCGAATCCGCAGGTACGAAGGAGGCGATTGGATGCCACCAAGAGCTTCTTGAACTGCCCAGTCGGTGGTGCCGAAGGCGATGACTCCGAGTGACGTGTCGCGATCCTCACGAATCGGTTCTGGCAGGTCAGCCACCATCCCGTCGATCTTGCGCGCTAGACGATCAAGGTTGGCCGAGTATACCTCGGGAGATTCGCTGTAGTTTGCATCCTCGTCGTGGCCAGATCCTCGGGTCAAGTGAGCTACTTCCGGATGCAAAGTCACACCTGGAATCGTGCGATACGGAATTCCGTCGCCATCGACATCGCGATACCGTCCCCAGTTCTTCAGCCTCTGGAGTACTTCATCGGTGGCGATCTTGCCGCGATCGAAGTCGTTGACGGGTTCCTGTAGAGGATCGGTGATCCAGGTGTTCATCCCCAGGTCGAGATCTGACAGGAACACCACCGGGGTCTGGTACTTATCCGCCAGGTCAAAGGCCTGACAGGAGAAGCTGAATGCTTCGTCCGGCGAGCAGGGGATCACCATCGGGAAGCGAGTATCGCCGTGGGAGTGGAATGCAATCTGGAGGATGTCGCTTTGTTGGGTTCGTGTCGGCAAACCAGTGGATGGTCCGACTCTCTGAATATCGCAGATCACGGTAGGGATCTCCGCGTAGTAACCCAGTCCCATGTTTTCNGCCATCAGGGAGATGCCGGGACCNCTGGTGGAGGTCATCGACCGGACTCCGGCCCAGCCAGCTCCCAGTGCCATACCTATCGCCGCGAGTTCATCCTCTGCCTGGACGACGACAAAACGACGCTTTCCATCCGGATCTGTTTCTCTTTGTTGAGCCAGGTGTTTCTCGAGAGATTCGGTCACCGATGAAGATGGAGTGATGGGATACCAGGATACGACAGAAACTCCACCCCACACGGCACCGAGAGCGGCGGCTTCATTTCCATCGATGAGGATCTTGTCGCCGACTTGATCTGAGGATTCGAACTTCCACGGATCTGTCTTGGTCAGGTTTTCGGTGGCGTAGTCGAATCCCAGCTGGGCGGCTTCGATGTTCAGCTTGACGACCGNATCTTTACCAGGGAAGACCGACTNCAAGNCGTCTTCTACTGCTTGCATCGAAATCTCGAATAGTTGGGCGACCACTCCGACATAGATCAGGTTTTTGAGGCGGGGCCTTAGTTTTNCGTTTTCGATCTGGCGGGCGAGTTGGTCGAAGGGAATCGGATATCGAACCAAACCATCGAACTCGCTTGCGGCAGTCTTCCAGTCACTGTTGTCGATGACGACAGTACCCGGCCTGCTCTCGCGCAGGTCATTACCGATGGTGGCCTGGTTGAGCGGGAGCAGGACTTGCCATTGTTCGGTCATCGTTTGCCAGCTGTCTGGACTGACGCGGATCTGAAACCAGGTTGGCAATCCGGCGATATTCGAGGGGAACAGGTTTTTGGCGTTTGCTGCCAGACCCATGCGGATCAGTGCACGGTGCAGGACTGTGTTGGAAGTCTGGCTTCCCGTGCCATTGGGGGTGGCGATACGGATCGAAAAATCATTCACCACCGGATCCATCCGAAGCACTCCCTTCTGTTGCCCGGGGCCCGTATGGCCCCGCTGGGAATGCAAGGATCGTGTGATCGTCCGATAGAATCAAGCCAACCTGGCTGTATTGATCCCCTCTCTCGTGAGAGAGTGGCTCCAGGGAGGGGTTGCAGTGGATCTGGATCTGGTTCAGTTGGCTCTCATTTCGGTGGTCGGAGTGGTCGCGGGGACCATCAATACCCTCGTTGGAGGGGGGACCCTGCTGGTGTTGCCGCTGTTGATCTTCGTCGGAATTCCTCCTCTCGTGGCCAACGGGACCAATCGAGTCTGTGTCGCCATCCAAGCAGCTGTGGCCGGCTGGACGATGAATCGTGAGCAGCGCAATTTGGCAGCTGGCACCGATGGTCCACCGTTGAATGGCTCGGCTAAAGTCGGCTGGTGGCCATTTGTACTGGTTTTCTTGTCGGCGATTCCCGGTGCCTGGGGGGCGATCCAGATGGATACCCTCGATACCGAGCTCTTCAAGCAGGTCATGGGTGGAGTGCTGCTGGCGGCGGTCGCCGCATTTCTGCTCCTGAAGACCCCTGCTCCAGGAGCAGCCGGAGGTCGGAGTCTTGGTGGCGGCGGATTTGCCCTCGGTTGCATCCTCTGCGGCCTCTACGGCGGTTTCATGGGCGCGGGGATCGGTGCCTTCGTCATCTTGTTACTGACCACCGCCTTGAGACTGCCCATCGTCGATGCCGTGCGTTGCAAGGTATGGCTGGTGATGGTCCTTTCTACAGCAGCGGGTGTCTGGTACTTGGCTCATGGCATATTTCACTTTGAAACAGCTCTGGCTCTGATTCCGTCCTATGCACTCGGAGGTATGATCGGAGGTCGGGTAGTTTTGCGGGGTGGTGATAGAGTTCTCAAGCCGCTGGTTGCTATCTTCAGTGCAGCACTTGCATTAGCGATATTGGGTGGCTGGAGCTGAATTTCACTTCAACGTGCCTCTCTCGGTTGGGATAAAGTCAAGGAAAGTACGGTCACAGGGAAGAGATAGCCACAGGGTAGAGGCTATGGAACTGTACTGTCCGGGGGTAGAATCGTAGGGTGTGCTTGTGCTTGAAAGACTGCTCTCTCTGGGGTCTACCCTAGAAATTCTGGTTTCTTTTTGAAATTCTGGGCTTTCTTACCGCTGGCGCTGGTCAGCGGGGAGTGTGCGGGCTCATGTGCGCTCCGATTGTTTTAGAAAGGAATGGGATTTGAAGATCCACATTTCGATATCGATATCGATATTGCTGGTCCTCTGCTTATCGGGAAGCCTGTGTTTTTCTGGCAACCTGCTGGCGAGGGACTTCGAGCGAGGTGATGTCAACGAAGACGGATCCTTCGACATCTCCGATGCTATCGGGATGTTGAATCACATGTTCCTTGGCGACGTGGCTTACTGTCAAGATGCCATGGATGTCAACGATGACGGAATTTTGAACATCGCGGATGCGATCGTCAGTATCAATTACCTATTCCTCAACGGGGACGCTCCGGAATCTCCTTTTGGGCTCTGTGGACCAGACTTGACCAAGGACAATCTCACATGTGAGTCCTACTCCCAATGCAACCTCGGAGATGCGATTCTGGGGCTGGACCTGGAGACCTTTGCGTCCTTCGTTCGTGGCCGGGAACTGATGAGCAAGGAGTTCACGCCCGAGGAAGGGCTCGGACCTTTTTACAATGCAACCAGTTGTACTGCTTGTCACAGTACTCCGGTGCCGGGCGGCTCTGCGCCCATCTATCGGAACTTCTTCTTTGCTGCAGTAGGAGTGCCTGGAAGTCAGGGGCCCATCTGGGATCCAGAGCTACCAAGCATCGTCATGCCTGCCTACGCCTTGCCGGGTAACCCCCGGCCAGCGTTTCCGGATCCGTCACAGGTGGGGAATCAGCCGGTCACAATTGTGCAGAGAAATGCTCCTCCCCAGCTTGGAGTCGGTCTGTTTGAGAGGATCTCCAACAGTGAGATCTTCGGCAATTCCGATCCCGATGATTCCGATGGAGATGGGATCAGCGGTCGCTTCAACACCGATGGTTCTGGCAATCTGGGCAGATTTGGGTTCAAAGCCCAGGCGAACTTCCTGGAAGCGTTCCTTCGTGGAGCCAGCAACAATCAGATGGGCATCACCACCGATCCATTCCTNGGTAGTGGCGGTATCGTCAGCGCCGCGATGATGCAGGTTTCGGCAGGATTCGACGAACCAACCATAGATGATGATTTGATACANGACCCAGAGATTTCGGTGCAGGACTTTGGTGANATCGTCATCTTCAGTATGTTCCTGGCCCCACCCCCGAAGGGTGAGATGGGCCCTGATGAGCAAGACGGCGAGACTCTGTTCTTCCAGATGGAATGCAACAAGTGTCACATACCCTCTTTGCAATCGGACCTGGGTCCGGTGGAGGCCTATACCGACCTGCTTCTGCATGACATGGGACCAGAGCTGGCCGATGGGATCTCGATGGGGATGCCTCAGTTCAGTACCATTTCGGCATCAACAACCGATAGCGAGTTTCGTACCCAGCCGTTGTGGGGAGTTCGACTTCACGGACCCTGGCTTCACGATGGGAGAGCGGACTCGATGGAAGATGCGATCTTGATGCACGGCGGTGAGGGACAAGCATCCAGAGATGCTTATCAAGCACTCACTCCTACCCAGCAACAACTGGTGATCAGTTTTCTGGAGGCCCTATGAAGAATCAATACTTCCTGCCTCTGTCTTTGTTCGCTTTTTTGGTCCTCGGTTTGACGATCACCGCGCTGAATGCGGAGATCATCGACGACGACACCCCGGTGCCACCGGTTGGTGCGCTGGGAGGACCTGATCGGGAACTCGATCCTGCCGAGTTGGAACAATGGATCCGGGGACGCAGAGTTTTTGACCGTGATTGGCGACAATCTGAGGGGTTAGGCACGCCCGATATCAACGCTGACTCCTGCCGTTCTTGTCACCAGAAGCCAGTGATCGGTGCTGCCGGCGGATTAGACACCAATGTCACCCGTTTTGGCTTTGATAACTTCGGTGCCGGACCTTTCGAGGATCTCCCTGGTGGACAGGTGGCGAGCAAAGGTCGTCGTCCCGATACTCCGGGACGCGAAGACGCAGATTCCACAGCGGACATCTTTGAGCAACGTCAGACACCGAGCGTTCTTGGGTTGGGCCTCATCGACACGATCTCCGATCTGGAAGTCCTTTCTCACGAGGATCCTAACGACATCGATGGAAATGGTTGCCGAGGCGTGGCTCGCATGATCGATATCGCTGGTGTCATGGAAGTGGGTAAATTTGGCTGGAAGTCCCAGGTTCCGACCCTGTCCGATTTCCTCCGAGATGCCTCGACCGGTGAAGTCGGCCTTACCCTAGTCGATGATGGTCGCGGATTCGGACTGCTTAGTGACTCCGACAGTGTGCCTGATCCTGAGTTCCCTCCCGATGATTTTGCCGACATGCTCTTCTACTGTGCTCACCTGGCGTATCCGCCACGCGGAGGGAACCCAGATCCGCAGGTTGCCGTGGGAGAACAGTTGTTCGACGAGATCGGTTGTAGCATCTGTCACATTCCTTCCATGGAAGGGACCGATGGACCGGTTCCTCTGTATTCCGATCTTCTGCTGCATGATATCCATCCCGACGATTTCCGCGGAATGGGAGAGGATGGCGCGGCGGTGGGTTTCTACCGCACTCCGCCACTGTGGGGTATCCGGGATACCGCACCGTATCTCCATGATGGTCGCGCGACGACCCTTGAAGATGCGATCCTGGCTCATGAGGATGAGGCTTCGATCATGATGCGGGATTACTTCGCGCTCACTGCAGAGGAGAAGGAAGCTCTGATACTGTTCCTGTCCGATCTGTAGANGCGATTTTACGATTTTGGACCGCCCGCTGATCCGTGCCCTTGCGCCGGCTCAGCGGGCGGTTTTTCATCCAGCGGTACTCGATGGTCAGCAGGGACAACAGGTGAAAGGCCACAGATGAAGCCCGAGGTTTTGCTTCGCTCTCCGGGAAACCGTGGTTCCCTGGTATGGCACCTGGCTCTTTTCCTGGCTCTTTTCCTGGCTCTTTTCCTGCTCGCCTCGTGTCGCTCTCCCGAACAGAGCGAATCCATCGGCCCCTCCATAGGCCCTGCCTTCGTCTATCCCTACACGGTTCTTGATCGAGTGGCCGGGGCGGACGGAATCCTGTGGCNACATGATCGAACCGATTGTCCTGTCGACGTGGAGATCGCCGAGAACATCATCGAGGAAGCTCTCGGGTACTGGAGTTTTCCAGGGACCTGTTCTTTTCGTCGGGCAAAGATCGATGAAGAAGCCACTTTGACCATCGGTTGGCGGGCTTCCGATCACGGAAGTCCTTGTTATCGATTCGGCATCGGCGAGGCAATGGTCGCTCATCAGGTGAAGAATCCACGCTCAGGAGATTCGACACCACTCTCCATCCATTTGAACATTGCCGTGTCATGGAGACTCAGTGAATCCGTTGAGCAAACGGCGAGACCTGTGCCCGGTTTGAGACTCAAACCGGCTCCGCGGCCTCGACTGGAATCGGTGATCGTGCATGAAGCGGGGCACGTTCTGGGACTCGGACATGTCGTCAAAGACGGTTCAGTGATGCGTGCACTTCAGGGACAGGCGGCAGGTGAGCCTGGTGCCCCCGACGTGATGGGGATACAGAGTCTCTACGGTGGTGGAGGGGATGAGTTTACTTCCGCGGATCTTCAAATCCATTGCGTGGCGCCCGATGGCGAACTTCACCTGGCAGCTCCGGTCATCCGTGGTCTTGCTCCTCCAGACCAGGTACGAGTTCATGCTGCAGACCTCGATGGAGATAATCGAGAAGAATTGTTACTGCTGGGGATCGGTCGTCCGGCAGAGGGAACCGGTCTGTTGATCCTCACTTTTGGAGAAGGAGCTTTACTCAAGCGTTCGCTGGGACCATTCCCGGGTATGTTCGATGGGAAACGCCCTCTGGCTATTGGTCGCACCTCTTCTGGCGATGCGGTCCTGGCTCAACCCGTGGGTCAGCAAGGGCGCTACCATGCAGTCTTGCTTCCCGCTGGCCGTCCGCCCCTGAGAGTTCTTCCACGGCAGCAGCAATGGGTTTCCATTGGTGGTGGAGGAGGGGACGAAGATGGAGACGGAGTCCTCGATACAGACATCGATGGCGTTCCGTCGGTCGGTAACGCCGATCTCGATGGGGATGGGACTGCCGAGATGATATTGCGTGGAACTCGGACCAATTAGTCGAACAGAGCCTCGATGAAGCTCTCGGGATCAAAAGGCTGTAGATCTTCGATCGCTTCTCCTACGCCGATGTATTTCACCGGCAATCCAACTTCCTGAAGGATCGGAAACACCACGCCACCCTTTGCGGTGCCATCGAGCTTGGTCAGTACCAGGCCCGTCACTGGCATCACGGCATGGAATGCCCGTGCTTGGCCGATGGCATTCTGACCGGTGGTCGCATCAAGTACCTGAAGCACTTCGTGAGGGGCACCCGCCAGTTTCTTGCCGATCACCCTGCCGATTTTGCCGAGTTGATCCATCAGTGGTTTTTCGGTATGGAGACGCCCTGCGGTGTCGATGAGAAGGACATCGGCCTGTCTCTCCTGAGCGGTTTCGAGTGCTTCGAACACCACGGAGGCAGGATCTCCTCCCGCTTTTCCCCTGACCATTTCGACACCAAGTCGTTCACTCCAGATACCGAGTTGCTCAACCGCGGCAGCTCGGAAGGTGTCTCCGGCAGCCAGTACCACGCTGCGTCCTTCCGATCTCCACTGGTGAGCAAGTTTTGCGATCGAAGTGGTCTTCCCGACGCCGTTGACACCTGCGACCACGATCACGGTGGTGCCTTCTTCAGCCCAATCGATGCCGTGACCTTCGCCGAGTTTTTCGCGGAGTTTTCCTTTGAGGAACGGGATCGCCTCCTCCGGTGAGAATTCTCGATCACTGTAGGATTCTCGGAGGTCATCGCAGAGATCCAACGCCAGAGTNGGACCAAAGTCCGCCTGGATCAGGATGGTTTCCACCTCTTCGAGAAGATCATCATCGAGCTTTCGACCGAGACTGAACACTGAAGCCAGGGCATCTCGGGTCTTGCCGAGTCCCCTACGCAGTCTCGCGAAGGTCCCCAGCTTTTCTTCCTCTTCCGGAGGGTCTGTATCGCCCTTTTTGCCGAACAGATTACCGAGAACCATCTTCTTGCTCCGCATCCTTCAGTAGCCGGTCGAGAATCCCGTTGACGAAAGTAGCTGATTTCTCGGTAGAAAATCTACGAACGATTTCGATGGCCTCGTCGATCGCCACTCGTGGCGGAATGTCTTCGATCCAGCGCAATTCCGTGGCTGCGATCCTGAGAACATTGCGATCGATGACGGCCATCCGTGAGATGCGCCAGTTATCGCTGGAGGCATCGATCCACGCGTCGATCTCCGCTGGTCTCGCCCAGTAGGCCGCGAGAATGGAGCGGGCATGCGGGCGAGAATCGGGATCCGCCTCGATTTGATCCATCACCTCTTCGGCGATGTCGAGACTGGCTTCGTGGCGTTGCTGGTCCCATTGATAGAGGCATTGCAGGGCTAGCTCTCTGGATTTTCTTCGGGTTCCTGCGCCAGCCATCAGTGTTCTTCCTTGGTTTCGGTTGGAGTCGGGGAAAGGTTTCGATAGAGGTTTGCCATCTCGATGGCGGTGTCTGCCGCTTCGGATCCCTTGTGTCCCTTGTCTCCACCGCAACGAGCCAACGCTTGAGCTCGATCATCGGTGGTGAGGACGCCAAAGATGACCGGTATCTTGCCCTTGGCAGACATTTTTGCGATGGAGGTCGCACAGCTGCCTGCGACGAAATCAAAGTGAGGGGTTTCGCCACGAATCACACAGCCGAGAGTGATGATGGCGTCGTGATTTTTCTGGCGCTGGATCCGTTTTGCGGTTCCGGCGATTTCAAAGGCCCCGGGAACCGAAGCGACATCGATGTTCTGGGCATCGACCCCCAGTTCCTGAAGTCTGCCCAGGGTGCCTTCGAGCAGTAACTGACACGGTTCGCCGCTGAATCGAGAGACGACGATGGCAATTCGTAACCCTGCGCCTTCGAGGTTTCCCTGATAGTTTGGATTCAAGAGATCTTTCCCGTCATTGGTCCTCTGGGCCTCTGCGACTACCGACGAAGAAGATTATGATTCCGACAATGACCACGGCTATAACGCCTATCTCCATGAGACCTGGGAAAGAAAAGTTTGAGTTCATCCGATGGCCTCCTTCTGACATAGCCAACCAATTCCAATCGCTCACGGCCTGAGTTTGGTTTACCCCGGATTCAAGAGATCTTCTCAATTATTGGTTATCAGATCCTTTGCTGCCACCGAGAGTGAACAGAAGGATGACAACAACAACAACAACAATAATGATGATCCCTAGCCATGAAATTCCCATCAGCTCACTCCCATTCGATGGTTGACGGTGGTTTGCTGGAGATGTCTAGCACCACGCGATTGATCCCCTGCACCTCGTTACAGATTCGATTGGAAATCCTCGCCAGGATCTCCTGTGGCGGTAGCATCCAGTTGGCGGTCATTCCGTCGGTCGATTCGACGATGCGGATGGCGGCGGTGCAGTCGTAGGTTCGCTGATCTCCCTGGACTCCAACTGATCGGACCGGGAGCAGCACGGCAAAGCCCTGCCAGATATCGCGGAATCGACTCCATTCCTGCAATTCCGCCCGCACGATGGCATCAGCGGCTCGAAGGGNAGCAAGCCGTTCTCTGGTCACCTCACCGACAATCCTGATACCGAGTCCGGGGCCGGGGAATGGCTGTCTCTGAACGATCTCATCGGGGAGTCCCAGTTCTTTACCGATCAACCGCGCTTCATCCTTGAACAGAAAACGCAACGGCTCGATCAGCTCGAAGTCGAGATCTTCGGGGAGTCCACCGACGTTGTGATGGCTCTTGATGGTGGCGGAGGGACCCGCGAATGGACTGACGCTTTCGATCACGTCGGGGTACAGGGTTCCCTGAGCCAGATATTTGGCATCCTTGAACTGTTTTGCCGCCTCGCGGAACTCATCGATGAACTGGAATCCGATGGCCTTGCGCTTGGCTTCCGGTTCGGTGATACCCGCGAGCCTCTCGATGAATCGATCGGAGGCATCGATGAAGCGGAAATCGAGCTGGAATTGATTCTGGAAGACATCGCACACTTGTTTCGCTTCACCTTCTCGGAGCACCCCGTTATCGACGAAAAAGCAGGTCAATTGATCTCCGATGGCTTTGTGAATCAGAAGAGCGACTACCGAGGAGTCGACCCCTCCGGAAAGCNCACAGACCACTCGGTTGTCACCGACCGTTTCGCGGATCTCCTCGACCGTGCGCGAGACGTAATCCTGAATCTCCCAGTCGCCGGTGAAGCGACAGATTCGGTACAGGAAGTTGTTGAGGATTTTGCCGTCGTCCTGGGTGTGGGTGACCTCAGGATGGAACTGCAATCCCCAGAACTGAGTTGTTGAATCAAACACCGCCGCCAGCGGCGTGTTCTCGGTATGGGCGATAGCAGAGAGCTTGTCGGAGATCTCGTTGACCCGATCACCGTGACTCATCCAGACCTGCAACTTCTCATTGCAACCGTGAAAGATCGGATTTTCGGTGTCGTCGACGATCAAAGTGGTATCGCCGTACTCGCGCTCCGAGGAGGGAGTGACCGCTCCTCCTGTCGATTGGCAGGCAACCTGCATTCCATAGCAGATGCCCAGTACCGGAATTCCCATGTCGAGAATCGCAGGATCTAGCTGTGGTGCGTCCTGGTCGTAGACTCCGCAGGGACCGCCGCTGAGGACTACTCCCTGAACATCTTTCTGCTGCAACTCCTTGGCGGTGGTCGTGCAGGGAAGGATTTCGCAATAGACCCGATTTTCCCGGACACGCCGGGCAATCAACTGGCTGTATTGAGAACCAAAATCGAGAATTGCGCAGAACTCATTCAGGGTATCCGAGGCCAAATTGGCCTCCTCTCGCATCTCGAAATTACTCGACCCGTTCCCGGGTTCCGAGTGCTGGCTTTTCGTAGGAGTACATGTCATGAACTCCGCCCTCTTGNTGGGCGGATTGGGTCCGGGTTTCGAAACACAGTTCTCCTTGATCGAGCGATCGGTGGAGCGATGCCAGATCACGGACACCGATATCCTGGAAGGCGTGCTTGAGTCCCTGACACAGGTATGGAACCAGGTTCCGGATGGAGCCCTTGTCCATCACCATGCCGGACACACCTTGAGCGACTCGAACTTGCTCATCGTCGGCGAAGTAGCGTTTTCCTCCACCGCTATCCATCGCCTCGATGGAAGCCATTCCTCGGTAGCGCTTGAGTCGAACGCCATTCTGATAGAAGTAGTCACCCGGTGTTTCAGAGGTGCCTGAGAACATCAATCCCATCATCACACAGGAAGCTCCCAACGAGAGAGCCTTGACGATGTGACCGATATCGCGGATTCCACCATCGGCGATCACCGGGACATTCTGTTCCCGGCAGTGTAGTGCGCAGTGATAGACCGCAGCTGCCTGCCCTCGACCGACTGCCATCGTTTCTTGTGTTGTACAGATGGAACCCGGACCCATTCCGACGCGGATCCCGTCGGCTCCTGCCTGAATCAGCGCCGCGCACTGATCCTGGGTGACCACATTGCCGGCGATCACTTGCAAGTCCGGGAAGGTCTCGCGGATGAACTTGAGCATTTCGATCTGATAGGTGGAGTGCCCCTGGGCGCTATCGATCACCACTACATCAACTCCAGCTTCGACCAGTGCATCGAGGCGTTCGCGATCTTCCTGCCGAGTGGAGATCGCGGCTCCCGCCATCAGTTGTTTGTCGGAGCTCTTCGAAGCGTCGGGGAAATCGCGATTTTTCTTGATGTCTGTGCGTGAAACNAGTGCCGCGAGGAATCCGTTTTCATCGACGATGGGTAACTTACCCTTCTTCGATTCGCGAAGGAGACGGTTGGCTTCCTTGAGAGTGACTCCTTTTGGCGCAGTGACCAGATCCACCGTCATCACGTTCCGTAGCTGAATCGAACGGTCCTGCTCAAAATCGATATCTCGGTTGGCGACGATTCCGACCAGTTTCGAATTCAGTGTTCCATCCTGGGTGACGGGAATTCCGGAAAATCCGTGTCGTTGGCGAATTTCATCGACATCAGCGAGGCAGTGATCGGGGCTCAAGACCATCGGTTCGGTGATGAAGCCGTTCTCGAAGCGCTTGACCCGACGAACCATGGCGGCTTGCTGTTCTATCGTGTTGTTGTAGTGGACGAAGCCGATGCCACCGAGCAAAGCCAGACTGACCGCCATCTCCGATTCTGTGACGGTGTCCATCGGCGACGAGCATAGTGGCGACGCAATCTCGATCTCACGGGTGAGGCGAGTTTGCAATTGAACGTCCTGTATCCCGAAATCGATAAATCCGGGCAGGATGACCAGATCGTCGTAGGTGAGGCTGCTATGGCACTGAAACAGCTCTCTGGCACTCATTCCGTCGGTCAAGTGACCTCCTCGTCTTGCCCTCGATGGCGGAGGGGTTATTCGAGGTCGCTTCACCGCCAGGATGGAACGACCGGGGCGCGGCCCGATCGGATCATCCCGACGGAACCACCCCACGGCGACAATTCGTTGGAAGGGGCAGTGGAAAGAGTTTAGGGCTGCCATGGTCCAAGTCAACGAGACCCGTCAGGTGAGTACTCCAGGGGCCCGAGAAGCACTAATTCCGTCGTTTCTAGCGGTTTCTTCCGTCGGGAGACTCCCTTATCTTCCACGGACAAGAGTCAACTGCCCCCCCGGAGGCCCGTGAGCGCCTTTTGGGGACCGTTTGCAGGTATGCCTGTAATGCCCAGGAACACCCCGGGCAGGAAGGCGGATCCTGCCCTGCAAGACCCGAGAACAGAGGAAACTGCATGTTCAGTGAAGAAGAGTACCCCGAACAAGAGACCGGCTCCGAAGACAATCCCAGCGACAACGATGGTCCAGGAGCGTTCGATTCCGCAGCGGGTGGTGATGACATCATTCTCGAGGTTCAGACTGCGGTCAATGAACTGCGCCAGCAACTGGGAGTGGTCATCGTCGGTCAGGATGAAGTCATCGATCAGTTGATCCTGTCGCTCCTTTCCGGCGGGCACTGCTTGTTGGTCGGAGTGCCTGGNCTGGCCAAGACCCTGCTCATCAGCACGCTGGCTCGTTCATTGACCCTGTCNTTCAACAGGATTCAATTTACACCGGATCTGATGCCCAGCGACATCACCGGTACCGAAGTGATTCAGGCCGATAGTTCGACCGGGGAGAGAGTGTTCCGATTTGTTCCGGGGCCCATCTTTGCCAATGTTGTACTCGCCGATGAGATCAATCGGACTCCTCCCAAAACCCAGGCGGCACTGCTGGAAGCGATGCANGAGAAACAGGTGACAGTGGGAGGAAACCGCCATCCGCTCGACACTCCGTTCTTCGTCCTTGCGACTCAGAACCCCATCGAACAAGAGGGAACCTATCCGCTTCCCGAGGCTCAGCTGGACCGATTCATGTTCAACATCCGGGTCGATTACCCGAATGCTGATGAGGAACTGGAGATCATGCAGCGTACCACCGGCGGAACCCAAGCCGATGTGCAGCCAGTTTTCGACGGCAATCGGATTCTCGAATTGCAGTCTCTCGTCAGAAGTGTCCCGATAGCCGATGACCTGGTTCGGTACGCGTTGCGACTGACCCGTGCAACCCGGGTCCGTACCGATGAGGCGCCAGACTTTGTGCGCCGGCACGTTGAGTGGGGAGCAGGCCCGAGGGCCGGGCAGTACCTGGTGCTAGGAGCCAAGGCGAGTGCAGTTCTGGCTGGACGTCCCTACGTCACTGGCGATGACATCCGTCGGGTCGCGTTGCCGGTACTTCGTCATCGCATCGTGACCAACTTCGCAGCTGAGGCCGAAGGGGTCACNTCGGATGACATCATCAACAAGCTACTCGAAGAGACGGCGGCGCATGTCGTCTGAAGAGTCTCAAAGACTTCTAGATCCCGCTTCGCTGGCGAAGATCTCCGGCCTGATCGTTCGGGCGCGGATGATCGTGGAGGGTTCCATCACGGGCTTGCACCGGAGCCCATTCCACGGTTCGTCGGTCGAGTTTGCCGAGCACCGGGAGTATGTCCCTGGCGATGACATCCGCNACATCGACTGGAAAGTTTTCGGTCGCTCTGATCGCTATTACATCAAGCAGTTCGAGGAAGAGACCAATCTGCGCGTTCAACTGGTACTCGATGCCAGTGAGTCGATGACNTATGGCTCTGGAGCGATGACGAAGCTTGATTACGCTCGAACATTGGCCGCCTCGCTCGCTTATCTCATCTTGGGACAGCAGGATGCAGTGGGTGCAATCGTCTTCGACGAGAAGATCCGGGCCGAAGCTCCGATCTCTCAGAGCAGAAGCCACCTCCAGGATCTGGCGGGAGTGCTGGCGCAACAATCGGGGCAAGATGCGACCGATATCGGAGAGGTGCTGGGAAGAGTTTCAGATCGTCTGAAGAGACGTTGCCTCATCGTTCTTCTCACCGATCTGTTCGATGATCAGGATCGATTGGTTCATGGCCTGCGACAATTGCGTCATGCTGGCCACGATATCCTGGTTCTCCATATCATGGATCCAGATGAGCTCAATTTCCCTTTCACGAGAATGACCCTGTTTGAGGGACTGGAAGATCACCCGGAGCAATTGGCCGATCCGGAAGCGGTCAGGGAAGCCTACCTGGTCGAGATCCGGGAGTTCATGCGCAGTATACGTAAGGATTTTCGAAACAGCGGAATCCAGTACCAGCTGGCGGACTGTTCTCGATCATTCGACCAGGTTTTGCGAGAAGCACTGGTGCGCCGTGCAGGGAGTACTCGATGAATTTTGCTACCCCCGCACTACTTGGGTTTCTCGCTCTGGGGCTAATTCCCATCATCATTTATCTGATCAATCGCCAGCGCTATCGACGTAGGCCCTGGGCTGCCATGGAGTTCTTGCTCAGAGCGATGAAAAGGCATCGAAGGAGACTCCGTCTCGAGAACCTGTTGTTGCTGCTGTTACGAACCCTGGCGATATTATTGTTTGTGTTTGCCATGGCTCGCCCGACTCTCACCACGGATGCATTGCCGGTATTGGGCCGCCTGGTTCGTCAGGAAGCAGTGATCATCGATGCTTCGGCCAGTACTGCAGCACGGAAAACCAGCAGGACGACCCTGGAGCAGACTCGTGATCAGGTGCGGCAACTGCTGCTCGATCTTGAAGCGGGGGATCGAACAGCTCTGCTGGTGGGAGGTCTTCCGCCGGCGGAGACTCCTGCTACTCGTGCAGAGATGACGGGCGAATCGGGTCCAGCCGAGATTTTAGGAGATCTGGAGCAGTTGGCCCCCGGCTGGTTGCAGTTCGAACCGGAGGTGACCATCTCCGAAGCCGTCGCGCTGGCTAGCGACGAAGGAGGAATCTGGACCTTCCACCTCTTCTCGGACATGCAACGTGAAGACTGGCTCTCTGAAGATGGTTCCGAGATCCCTGCCATCCGGGAATCCCTCGAAAGACTCCAGGCTGCTGGTGCGGAACTGGTGTTACATCCGGTCGGACCGGAGCGACCTCGCAATGTGACTATGTCAGCACTTCGTCCCTCAACAGGACTGATCAGTGCCGATGTGCCGATCTCCTTCCAGGTATTGATCGAGAATCGGGGCACCGAGCCCGTTCCTGGAATCGAAGTCGAGTTTCTCATCGACGGATCCGTGCAGGGAAGTCGGAGGGTCGTGGTCGAGGGGGGTGAATCGAGAACCCTCTCGTTCCCTCACATCTTCCGTATGCCTGGTGTGGCGCGAGTGGAGGCTCGCTTGCACAGCGATGACCTCGACCGCGACGACGCCCGGTGGTTTGCCGCCGAGGTACTCGAGGCGGTCGATATTCTGGTGATTGATGGAGGTTGGGATCCTGTCGAGGAGTCCTCCGAATCGGACTGGTTGGTCGCGGCACTGGGCGACGACGATGTGGGACCCACAGGAGTCAGACTTTCCCCGTACCGAGTTGAGGTGGTTCCGGAAGATCGTTTCCTGTCTGCTGATTTTCAGGCTCCCCGAGTGATCATCCTCGCCGACGTCTCGACGATGGGGGAAGCAGAATCGGAGAAGATCGAGGAGTTCCTCCAGCGTGGAGGCGGTGTCTTCGTCTTCACGGGATCGAGAATGAACAACGAAAGCTGGAATCGAAATGCATGGCGTCAAGGAGAAGGTTGGTTTCCGTGGGAACCCGGTCCCGCCGTCGTTGATCCCCGGCGTCAGATCTTCTACCACTGGCAGATTGACAGCCCTGAGCATCCGATCCTGAGCTATCTGTCTGGATTCCCCGAGGCGGGAATGGGAGATGTTGCGGTTCATGGTTTCCGCCGTCCGTTGTCCAAGGTTCCCGATACAGATGTGCTGATGTCGCTCGATGACTTCGAGGCCACTCCCGTGCTGGTTCAAAAGTCTCACGGTCGTGGTGTCGTGCTGGTTCTGGGCACCGGAGCCGATCGTGAATGGAGCAATTTCCCCATCACACCGGCATACGTTTGCTTCCTGCACGAATCCTTGCCGTGGTTGGTGATGCATGACGGGGGAGGGCGAAATCTAGCTCTTGGCCAACCGTGGACCCGTAAGATTTCTTCCGAAGAGTATGCTCCCAGAATCACCTTGCTGACGCCGGAAGGGGGAGCTGTTCCGTTGGCTCTGAGAGAGTCTGAAGATCGGGTCTCCTTTGACCTGGTGGTTCCGGGACGCTGGAGGCCCGGGGTTTACGAGCTGCGGTTCGAGGAAGATACGGGAGAAACGCGTAGCGATGCCTTTTCGGTCAACAGTCGCGCTTCCGAGGGTGCTCTGGTGTTTGTTGATCCGGAAGAGATTGTCTCCATGTACCCGTCGGTGAAGTACCTCGATGCTGAGTTGTCAGGTCGAGATGAGGAACTGTCCGGTATGGGAAGCGGAGACCTGTGGTACCCGGTCTTTTCGACGGTTCTGTTGCTTCTGATCGTGGAAACGGGACTCGCCAGTTTCTTCGGCCGTGCCAGAAGGCGGGGTGCATGATGTCCTGGTTTCTCGCTCTTTCTGACACTCGAGTGGAGACTCGAGTTGAGTGGCTCGCGGCTCCGGAGGCCTGGATCATCGCCATCGTCATCGTCCCGATTCTCATCGGTGTTGCAGTTTGGGGTTACCAGGGTGACCAGGGCAGTGCCAGAGGAGCCTCTCGTTTTCTACTCACTGTCCTGAGATTCCTGGTGTTGCTGGTTCTTGTAGTGATTTTGTTCCGGCCAACCCTGACCCGAGAAAGGGTCCAGACAGAATCCTCAACCGTACTGGTCATGGTCGACGATTCCTATTCGATGGGAATCCAGGATCGGTGGACCGATCCTTCGATACCTATGGCGATCACCTCTGTTTCAGGAGTCCCGGTTGTCGATGAAACGTCCCGACTCGACATTGCTCGCGGTGTCCTGTCCGGCGGAAACGCGAATCTCATCGAAAGATTGCGTCAGAAAGCAGATGTAAAAGTTGTGGCTGGCTCCGATGGAGTTCGCGCCATAGCCGATCTCCCGCGCCTCCAGAGCAGCACTTCGTTGATTACGGATGAGCCGCGTTTCGATGCTAGTGAGATTACTCTTCGGGGACGTGTCAGTCGCATCGGAGATGCGTTGGGAGATACCGTCGATGATGCACGAGGACGTACCATCGCCGCGATGGTGCTGTTGAGTGATGGGAGGGACAGCGGCGGAGTGGTTTCTCCTGAGGATGTGGCTCGAAGATTCGGAGCCCGTGAGATTCCGGTGCATGTCATCGGTATCGGAAATGCCGAGGATCCCAGAGACATCCGTTTGATCGATCTGGACATTGCAGATGTGGTGCTGGAAGGGGACAGGGTTCCCGTTGATTTCCGGATCGCTGCCGAAGGGTTCGAGAACCTGGATGTTCGTGCCGAGTTGCAACTGCTCCGAGAAGATGGTGGCATCGAACAACGTGTCCCGTATTACCCGCGAATCGGCAGGGACGGGCAGGTTGTTCCTCACCGTCTCGAGTTCAGCCCTCGTTCTCCTGGCAAGTACCTGTGCCGTGTCGAGGTTGAGCATCAGGACGGGGAACTGTTTCGGGAGAACAATGCCCTGGAAAAACCAGTTACCGTTGTGGCGAGAAAGATCAAGGTTCTCTACGTCGAGGGCCCGCCCCGCTATGACTATCGATACCTGAAAAATTCTCTGATACGTGATCCCACGATGGAATCGCAGTGTTTACTGCTGGAAGCGGATCCCGAGTTTCCCCAGGAGTCTTCCCCCGGCATCCCGTCGCTGCGGCAGTTTCCCCGCACCCGTGAAGAACTCTTTCACTACGATGTGATCCTGCTCGGTGACATCCGGCCTGATTCCCTGTCGATCCAACAAAAGGAGTGGATGGTCGAGTTTGTTGATGATCACGGTGGGGGCGTGGTGTTTCTTTCTGGCCAGTGGTTCATGCCCCGTCGTTATCGCGGAGATCCTCTCGAGAAATTACTTCCAGTGGAACTGGAGGAGGCCGATGAAAGAGGTGCCATCTCTCGCGACCTGGTGGAATCATTTCACGTACAGCTGACTCCAGAGGGCCTGGAGCACCCGGTGATGCAATTAGTAGCAGATGCGGAAAAGAACAAGGAACTTTGGCAGTGGCAGGGGCGTAGTGATCAAACGATGCCGGGATTTTTCTGGTATCAGAGGGTCAAGAAACTGCGCAAGGGTGCCGTGGCTCTCGCGGTCCATGAATCGGATGAACATTTCACCTACGGCCCTCGTCCTGTTTTTGCGTTCCAGTACCTCGGTCGAGGGAGGACATTCATTTCTCTGACCGATGACACCTGGCGATTGAGACGTCTGGTGGGGAACCGCTGGTTCTATCGATTCTGGGGTCAGACCATTCGCTTCGTCGGCGCGGCTCGTTTGCTTGGTCCTTCAAAAAGATTCTCCGTCAGTGTCGACCCAAGAGAGGCGGTACTCGGTAGTGAGGTCAAGGTGTTGGCGCGCTTGCTCGGGCCCGACTTTAAACCCACTTCCGAAGAGGAGGCTTTGTTGAAACTGGAGCGAGTGGAATCTGCTGGGAATCGTGACATTGAGATTCATGCGATTCGAAACCTGGCTCGCCCTGAGTATTACGAGGCTTCCATCGAGGCCAGAGAACTGGGTGAACACAGGATCTCGCTCATCGATCGGGAAGAAGAAGTGGCCAGCACTCTGTTCCGCGTCGTCGTCCCGCAGCTGGAGTATGCCGATCCGAGGATGGATCGGACCCGCCTTGTGCAGATTGCAGCGCTTTCCGGGGGCAAATATCACGACGTGTCAGATGCCGCAGGAATTGCCGATGAGGTGGAAGCACTGGAACGAGAGGTCCCTATTTCGGCCGAACGGGAGCCGCTGTGGGATTCTCGCTGGGTTCTGGTGCTGTTTGCGCTGCTCTTGACGGTAGAATGGATCTTGCGAAAGGTTGTCCGACTCCCGTGAAGATGTTTAAAGATGTCACCACTACCGAAGACCTATTACCGGAGCATGATCGTGTGCATCCGGCGGTTGTGACGGTGCGGTTTGGGTTCGTCACACCTGCTGTTTTGGGGTTGGGTCTGATCTATTGCTGCCTGTTCTCGGCAGTGGCGAGAGCAGACGTAGGAT
Organism: Planctomycetota bacterium; assembly: GCA_002711105.1. Lineage (GTDB taxonomy): Bacteria > Planctomycetota > UBA8108 > UBA1146 > UBA1146 > UBA1146. Next base: position 66,562 of record PAIH01000024.1, on the reverse strand, counting down.
CTGCTCTCATTCCCTTGCTGGTCGGGGCAGATGGGGTCATCCAGGAATACCGAGATGCTGTAGAGCGAATTGACAGCGGCGATTCCCTGGAGGGGATTCGGAGACTTCAGGTCTTGCACGAGGGGATCTGGGGAGAAGACCCCTTGATGCTCACGAGTGTGTCGGACGAATGGCGGGTTGCCACTCCGCTCTCCGATCAAATCATTGGCAAACTACGTAGTCTTTCCCCCGAGTTGCAGCAAATCTACCGCCAGGAATACCGAGCGAGAGCTCAATCGGTGCTCGAACGAGCCACCTTCGAAATGGATCCCACTGCACTGTTACGAGCAGCAGCCCTCTACCCACTGACCGAAGTGAGAGTGACAGCGCTGGTGGCAGCCGGTGATCTGTTCCTGGAGCAAGATCAACCCGAATTGGCCTTTCGGGTCTGGCAAGAAGCACTGTTCGGTTTTGGTAACGAACTGGATCAGGAACTGTATCGATCTCTTTTACTGAGGCGTGGAATCGCTTTGAAACGTCTCGGGAAAGCCAAAGGGCTTGTTGCTCTCAAGAAAGAGGTCGACAAGCTTTTTCCAGAGCAGCTACAGCAGTTCGAGAATGATCTCAGCGACTCCAGGTTGATCTCAGGACAACAAGAACACGTTCTGGTGCAGCCGTTACCAATTCAAAACGGCGTGATCGCATGGAAAACTCACGACTACTCCCGCCATGTTGCGTTCAGTCCTTCGCGTGGGCGCGGATATTACTCCGACGGGACCGGAGCGATTCTCGCTCCCTGTTTTGGAGATGGGTGGGTCGGAATTGCGACTTCCCGAAAACTGCTGCGATACGACCTGAGGACGGGGAAACTGGTTTCTGATCTGAGCTTGCGTCCTGGTGCCCCTTACTTCGAAGAGCAGGATATTGCCACGCGCCTTTGGACGGTCAAAGACAGCGATGTCATCCTTTCCTCTTATGTAACCCGGGCCAGTCGTCGAGAGGATTACCTCGGTTTCGATATCCAGGTCTCCTTGCCCTGGCGTGGCGTGAAGTGCTGGGATCTCAAGGGAGCGGGACGACTGCTGTGGGATACCGGATCGCGCGATCTCGGCGATGAGATGCTGAGGACCACCTCCTTCAACTCAGCACCGGTGATCCGGGATGAGCGTGTCTGGGCACTGGGCTGGAGAAAGAGCGGCTACATCGATGTGACGATGTGGTGTCTCGATGCCAAGACGGGTAAGGGACTGTGGTCGCGGCCTATCGTTGGTAATCAGGTCGACTTGACGATGTTTGGAGAGCCTGCCCGCGAACCGATTCTTGGATCCGTACTGGTCAAGGACGGAGTGGTCTATTGCTGTTCCAACCTGGGAGCGATAGCTGCATTGCGAGCCTGGGATGGCGNAGTGCTATGGATCCTCGAATACGATCGAGATTCTCAGCGTTCCTACCGAGGTCGTTATCGTCCGCAGCGAAGGAGTTCCATCTGGGCTCCCAATCCGCTGGTTCTCCGGGATGGGANGTTNTTTGTGACTCCGCTCGACTCCGTTCAGTTGTACGCCATCGATGCAGCCACTGGAGCCGTCAGGTCACAGGTGGAGGGTAAGGGCCTGGGTCCCTACATGTTGGGAACCACAGAAGGAAGACTGGTTCTGTTCGGAGATCTTCTCACCTCGATGGCGGTCAGCGACATCGGTAGTAGCGAACTGTGGAAGCAGGCATTGACTCGCTCTCCAGGATTAGGTCGGCCGGCACTCGTAACCGACGGGGTCGTCTACGTTAGTGCCGGAGAATCCGCACTATTTCACCAGAGCCTCGATCCGATCAGTGCTCCGAAGTCAATTGCGTCCCTGACCGGAGAAGAAACGCCCCAAACGCGTAGAGGATTGTTCCGTATCGAGGAACCCCTCGGAGGTAGAGTTGACGTGGACGGAAATCGGATCGTCATCACAAATCTGAACCGGGCTACATGTCTGACCCAAAAGAGAGAAGTTCGGGAGGAGAAGAAATGAATCTCCAGAAACGTCTTCTTTCTGCCAGCCTGGTGTTCCTCATCGGGTTTTCCTCGTTGTCGCTTCATTCCGTGGGGCAGGTGGCCGACGACGATCCGCGTCGAATCATCGATATGAAACTGCAGGAACGAGCGCGTCTTGCCGTGGAAAGAGGCCTCGAGTTCCTGAAGAACACGCAAAATCCAGATGGCTCCTGGACCGACAAGATCGGTCGAAAGGTCCATTACGAATACAGGGGCCGACTAGGTAAGCATGTCGGGGTGACCGCTCTCGCCTGCTTGTCGTTTCTCGCCCAGGGTAGTTTGCCGGGTCGTGGAAAATATGGCGAACAAGTAGAGAAGGGGCTCGATTTCCTTCTACGTAACGTTCAGACCAACGGATTCATCACTGTCAATGAATCACGAATGTATAGCCACGCATTTGCTACCTTGTTCCTGGCAGAGGTGTACGGGATGACGGGAATGGACCGGGTGAAGGAGAAACTCAAGAGTTCTGTGGGCCTCATCGTTCAGGCCCAGAACGAAACCGGAGGGTGGAGATACCAGCCAGGTGCTGACGATGCGGATATGAGCATCACTGTTTGCCAGGTGATGGCATTACGGGCAGCCAGAAACGCCGGTATCAACGTACCGAAGAACGTGATCGATGCTGCGATCACGTATGTGCGCAACTCCTCGAACATCGAGAGTGGCGGCTTCATGTATCAACATGAGGTCGGTCCCACCGGTAGGGTTCAGAGATCGAGGACGACCTTTCCGTTGACCGCTGCAGGGATCACTGCACTTTACGGTGCAGGTGTTTACGAGGATCGGGCTCTTGATCGAGGGCTCGCCTATTTGCATCGCCATCGGCCACGTCGTTACGAGGCATTGAACACCTTCGATTACTACTACGGCATGTATTACGCCACTCAAGCGGCTTTCCAGCGAGGTGGTGAGTACTGGACCACCTGGCATCGCGATACGTGGCGAGACATCCTGTCGTTGCAGAATCCGGATGGTTCATGGCAGGATCTGGTGGGTCCGAACTATGCGACAGCTATGGCCTGCATCATCCTTGAGATCCCTTACCAGTATCTGCCGATTTTCGAGAGGTAAACTTGGCACAAGGAAGAGTACCTACTGCTCTGGAACGTCCACAGCTGGCGTTGCGCCGGATTCGGCAACTCCGATCACGGCGTCGTATGATGCGGATCGTGACCGGTGGCTTGCGCTGGTTCGCGGTTGCTCTGACGGCCACCTGGGCGATGTTCCTCCTCGATTGGATTGCGGTGTTGCCGCAAGTCCTCAGGGGAATCCAGGGCGTTGGTGTCGTCATTTTACTGCTGATCTCGTTTCGGGCCATATTGCTGGCGGTCAGGGTTCCAGCCTCAGAGGATCGACTGGCTGCGCTGGTCGAGAAAGCTTCTGGTGATCTTGAAGAGTCCCTCATCACGGCGGTACAGCTAACTGATCCCGAAAATCCCCGTCGTCTTCTCTATGACCCGGATCTGATCACCCGGACTGTCAAGATCGCAGAGGAGAGGATGCATTCGCTTCGGCCCGGAACTCTTCTTTCCTGGAGTCGAGCACGGGCGGCGATGGGACTGTTGCTACTGTTGGCNCTTCCTGCTGTGGCGGGAGGGTTGTTGCGGCCGGATCTGGCACAGACCTTTTTGNANCGTGATCTGTTGCTTGGTAATCAACCCTGGCCTCGTGCCTATCAGCTGGTGATCGAGAGTCCGACCCAGACTGATATGGTTGTGGCAAAGGGAACCTCGCTGGTTGTGGACATCCTCAAGGTGCGCGGTGGGAATGCCCGTGCTTATCTCGATGTGTTCTTTCCTGAGCAAGAAGGTCGTCGAGAGATGCGCGAGGATGTCGCTCTTGACCGTAAAGGTGCCTCCGGATTCCGACACGTCTTCCAGAACCTCCAGCGGGACATCGATTTCCGTGTTGAATGTGGCGACTTTACCGGTGACTGGTATTCGATTCGGGTTCGGGCTCGCCCACGCATTGAAGAGATCGACTTGCAGTACGAGTTTCCCGATTACACGGGACTTTCTGCCAGCGGAGTGGACGCTGTGGTTCAAAGTGGTCACGTGAAAGCACCGATCGGTACGTTGGTTTCATTCAACGCCCGAACCAGCATCAAAGTTGTTTCGGCAGTTCGGATGGAGGCCCGTCCCAGTGGCGACGGTGAGGTGGTCATCGAATCTGACTTGAGCATCGAAGGAAGTGATGTGGTTCGTGGCACTTTTCCTGCTGAAACGGATTCACGCTGGTGGATAGCCCTCGAATCTGCAGAAGGTTTTCGCAATGAGAACCCGATCACCTGGCGTATCGCAGTGATCCCGGATCGGCCACCGGAAGTGTCCATCACTGAGCCAGGACGGAATATCGAGGTCACGCCAAGAGCCCTGCTCGACATTTCCGTGAAAGTCCGTGACGATTACGGAGTCGTTTCAGGGCAGCTGAATTTTGAACCAGAGCTGGAAGGCGAGGGTGAAANNAGAACCTTTCCCCTCGACATGGTTGGCAGTGTCGAGTCCGACACCAAGGAAGCACAACAGTCGCTTCAGATCGATCTATCGAACTGGAATCTCGAAGCTGGACAGAGGGTTCAATACCATTCCCGCGCCATCGATGCTTTGAATCAGGAAGGTGTGAGCAGAACCTGGATCCTGAGCGTTCTCAGCGAGGAGGAACTGGAGAGGATCACCCAGGATGAGCTGACACTGCTCAAAGAGCGGCTTGAGGAGACTTTTTCCGTTGAACGTGAGGTGCGACGGGAACTGGAGGACCTGGAAGATTCGTTGAGTTCTGGTGAGGCTCCGCAGGATCAGGCTCCCACTGCCCGCCATGCGCGCAGTGGCCAGGACCGGGTTTCTACCAGGGTCGAAGATGCTGCGGAGCGGCTGGCTACCATCTCCCGCAGGTTACTGAGGAATCGGATGAGTGATGCAGATGAACTGGCNTGGATCCAGGATCTCAAGAAGCGACTCGATTCGATGGCACAGGAGAGTCTCGAGCCGGCACGAGCTGCGCTGGAGCGTCTCGCAATACGGACCGCTTCTAACGAAGCAACCACCGAGGATGCAGAAGTGGCTATCGACGAGGTGAGAAAAGTAGAACGCGGACTCGCCGATGTGGTATCTGATCTTCAGGAATGGGGAGATCTGAGAACCGTGATCCGTAAGATCGAGGAATTGCTTCGATCTGAGAAAGAACTGGAGATCAGAATCGAGGATAAGGTGCGAGAATCACTGGAAGGACAGGANCCAGGAGGAGGAGGCGATGAGTAGGCACAAGCTACCTTTGATATCGATCCTGTTAGTCCTGTGTTGTGGACTTCTGTTTTCGACCGTACTTCCGGCTCAGACAGGCAATCGCCTGGCACGTCTTCAAGGAGAGGCGAAGGAGTACCTTCGTTCCCTCCAGAGCCAGATGGAAAGTCTCGCCAAGCGTCTCGATTCCGAACAGCCTGATGATTCTTCTCGACTGAGAAATGCACGGGACCGGATCGTCAAAGATCTCATCGAAGATGATATGGGGGCGATTGCTGAGGCCCTTCAGAAGGACGATTACGTCCATGCCCTGGATACGGTGCGCAAGGTGAGGTCGAACCTCCAGGTAGTGCTTGCCATTCTGGAGGCGCGAGACATCGATCCCGAGCAGCTCGCCGATCGTCTGGAAGAAGTAGCGAACAGGATCCGATCCATCGGAGAACTTTCTGATCAGCAGCGTTCTCTTCGTGATCGGACCGCTGCAGCAGAGCAAGCTGCCCAGGATGTCCAGGATCTGGAGGACGTTCGCACCGGCATCGAGGACATTGCCCGTGCTCAGCAACAGCTAGCAGGAGCTGAAGAATCCAACGCCGAGAATCAGGCTGCCCAGCAGGCGCGACAAATCTCCCGGGCTGCTCAGCAGCTTGCCGATGATCTGACTCGGGAGGCGAGACGTCAGCAAGGGATTTCGACAGTGGCTCGCCGGGTCGAACGGCTCCGACACGAGGTTCGACAAGATACGAACACTGCTTCCTCTCTCGATACACAGTCGAGTTCAGAGGCGGCTGCTGCTCGTGAACGATTATCCCAGCGTGCCCGACAGCAAGCCGCAGCAGCGCGACAGGCGGCGCAGAGCATCGAAGCTTTGCGACGTGAATCGGCAGTCGATGGAGATTTCGGAGACAACAATGCTCAGCAGGTATTGGATGAGCTCTCGAATGCTCTTGAAGCGGTCCAGGATTCTGCAACGGCCGCCGATTCGGTAGCAGAGGCGATGGAACAAACTGGTTCCGCGGCAACCCAACGTTCGCGGCAGCAAGCCGCTCTGGATGCGGCTCTCGAATCCCTCGCGCGGGCGTCTGATTCGAGAGGGAATCGGACCGGAGAACTTCAACAACGACTCGAAGATGTGCAAGAGGGACTCTCTGATTGGCTGCAAGAGCAGAGTCCAGGCCAGGAGTCTACCAATCGTTCGGCTTCTGCTGCTGCCGAGGATTTGGAAGCGGCCTCACAGGCACTCGATCGAGCTCGTGCCATCAGCGACAACGCCAGTACCGGTTCCGGCCAGCCGTCCGGTCAACAGTCCGGCGAACAGTCCGGCCAGCAGTCNGGCNAACAGTCCGGCNANCAGTCNGGCNANCAGTCTGGCNANCAGTCTGGCNAGCAGTCNGGNNANCAGTCNGGCGAGCAGTCNGGCCAGCAGTCCGGCNAGCAGTCCGGCCAGCAGTCTGGCCAGCAGTCCGGCCAGCAGTCTGGCGAGCAGTCCGGTCAACAGTCCGGTGAGCAGGGCGAGGAATCTTCTGCGTCGTCGGAAAGGGAACGAATCGAACAGGTTCAGGAGGCTGCCGAACGAGCACAGGAGGCTGCAGAAAGTCTCTCCTCGCTAGCCGAGCGATCCGATGAGAATCGCCCCTCCAATCGTCAGCAACGCCTTGCCGAGTTGACACGCGAACTGGAGGAAGAACTGGACCGGCTGGAAAAGAAACTTTCCAAGGGCCAGCAGAGTCTGTCTCCCGAGGAAGATGAGAAACTTCGTAAAAAGGTGGGGGACGCTCGTCGAGCTTTGCGCAGTGCTCGCTCCGCAATGGAGAGCGCTGCTGAACAGATGAGTGGTGGTCAAGCGGCAGAGTCTGCTCAGCAAGCTGCCGAGACCGCTCTGGAAAGAGCAGAAGAGGCCCTTCAGGGATCGGACGAAGATGCTCTGGAGCGATTGAAGCGTCAACAGGAAGCCACTCCCGAGCTCTCCGGCGAACAAGATGAACTGGAGAGATTAACGAGAAATAGAGCCGAGGAGTTCGCCGAGGAAGATCCTTCCGCTGCGGAAGGACTACAGGGTGCCTCCGAAAGTATGGATCGGGCCTCCGAAAGCCTGGAACGCGGAGATGCTTCGTCTGCACGTCAGCAACAAGATGAAGCGCTGGAACAACTCGAGCAGGAGCAACAGCGACTGCAAGAGGAAGAACGGGAACTCGCTGATCTCAAGGTGGAGCAGCAACTGATCGATCTCATCGGAACCATCACCGACATGTCGGACCAGATCGATTCAATTCTGTCGGAGACCCGTACCATCGCAGAGACAGTGGGTGACGGGCGTCCGGGACGGGCGCAACGTGCCCGGATGCGCCGTCTCTCCGGTCAAGTTTCCGATGTCGAGGACTCGGGCAACGAGGTTTTGGAAGCGCTCGATGCGCAAAAAGTCCGGGTTTTCTCCTACATCATTCGTGATCTTCTGGCCGATCTTGCCGAAGCTCGCGAGGGTTTGAGTCCGAGGAATGATCCGGGACTCGATACCCAACTACTTCTTTCTGAGGCCCTCGATTCGTTGCGCAGGTTGCGAGATTCTCTCGAGGAGGAATTGAGGAGAAGAAATCAACAGCAACAGCAGCAACAGCAGCAGCAACAGCAGCAACAACAGCAGCAGGCAGCGCAGACCCAGCTGGTCCCTCCAGCGGCTGAGTTGCTGGCCCTGAAACGGATGCAGGAGGAAGTCCTGCGCCGTACTCGTCGTCTCGATGAGCGACGTGAAGAAGGCGAGGAACTCAATCCTCTGGAGGAGAGGCTGCTGGAGCGACTGGTCCAGCGCCAGGGAAGCATCATCGAGCTTACCGAACAAATTGCTTCCGATCTCCAGCGTCAGATGCAACCTCCGACGGTTAATGAGGCTCCGGAAGGCCCAGATCCCGGTGATTCTGGACCCGATAAGGACGGAGAGGGGGGAGGGTGATGCTCGATACATCCTGCAAAGATTCGGGGTATACTAGATGGGTGGTCGTTGGCCGCACTTCATCTTGAGTTCTGTAACAGTCGTTTTGGTACGGATAGGCCCGATGAAGATCTTCCCACGGGCGAACCTGTGCGAAGGAAAGAGAGTTCCGATGCGAATCGCTATCGTTCAGATTTCTTTGCTCCTGCTGTGGGTGCTGTGCATACCGGCCCAGGCTCAGGAAGCTGACCTCGAAGGTATCCGACCGGATGTCCGACCAGGATCACCGGAGATCGGAGCGGACACTCCTGATCAGCCGGCAATAGATGCTCCAGACGATGATGAAGAGGATCCTCTCAAGCGGTTGCTCGACGATAACCCCATCGATGTGGATCCGCTCGATATTCTCGATACAGCCAATCCGCTCGGAAAAGTGGAAGGCTTGATCGATGAGATCTCTCGCAACATGAAGGAGATCGAAGAGCTACTCGACGATGATGACACGGGAGAACAGAACCAGTCAGTTCAGCAGCAAACGCTCAGTCGTATCGACGAGCTCATCACTGAAGTTCAGAGACTCACCGGGACGTGACCCAATGGTGGTGGTTCCCCGTCGGGGAATCCTCAGCAAGCACGACAGCAAGGTACTTCGGGTCGTGATCAGGAGCAGGCCAGTGGCCAACGTCAGAGTCGTTCCCAGGAAGACAAGGGTCAGCAGAAGGACTCGTCATCCCAGGCCAAGGGCAAGCCAGAGTCTGCCAAGAATCCCGACGGTTCCGACCAGGTACGCAATGACCGCACTGCTGACGGAGAGCTACCGGATGAGAAGGTCGGAGATCTGCGTGATCAGCAGGGAAGAGGGCGTTGGGGGCGGCTACCGAAGACCGTGATTCAGCGAATGTACGATAACGGGCGCCGTAAATTGCCAGAGAAGTACCGCATATTACTTGAGGACTACTTCCGCAAACTACCGGAGCAATCCCCACGTTGAATGATGACGCTCACCCTGAACCTATAGAATCGCCGCCCGAGGAACCTCCGAGTAGGTCGGTATCGTCATCGTGCTGGGCACGAGTCGGTATGCCATTGGCTTTGTGGGGATTCGTGTTCCTTTTTCCGGCGCTCTGTTTGGCTTCCCTCTGCTCCCATTCGCCCTTGTTCGATGACGAGCAGCGGTCGGGCAAGAGTGCTCAGACGGTTGCCCTTGGGGCTCCTCATGATTCCCGCAGTGAACTCGCCATCCAGCGTGGTATCAGCTTCCTCGTAGAACAGCAGAATGGTGTTGGAGCTTTCTCCAGTTCATTCCCGGTGGCAGTGACATCCCTTTCGGGGATGGCGCTACTGGGCGGCGGAGTGGAGTATGGCGTTGGAAAAGAAGGTGCTGCTCTGGAGAGAGCAGTCGATTACCTGATCTCTCCTGTCAGGTCCGATGAGCGTGGATACCTCAAGGATCGAGGTGAGACTCGTTCCAGGATGCATGGGCACACCTATGCCATCCTGTTCCTCTCTCAAGTGGTGGGGCAGTTACCGACGCCGCAACGCGAAGATCAATTGAGGAAGGTGATTCGTTCCGGGATCGATCTGATCCTCTCCTGCCAGACGAACCAGGGAGGTTGGGGGTACGAGCCGACTGACCCGCTCGATGAGGCATCTCTGACAGTGTGTTGCTTGCAGTCCCTGAGAGCCGCAAAAGATTCAGGATTCGCAGTACCTGCGGAACCGATTGCCAGGGCAGTGGGCTACCTGAAGAAGTGTTGCACCGATGACGGTTCGTTTCGCTACTCCCTGACGAGATCTACAAACCGAACCTCCTTCGAAATTACAGCCGCTTCTCTCTCGACCATGGATTCTGCCGGGGAATATGCGTTGGAGGAGCGACAGAAAGGGATGGAGTACTTGCGACGGTCCATCGAAAAAGCCGAGCGGAGTCGCAAGAGTGCCTTCAGGGCGGCCACGAATTTCCCTTACTACGGTAACTTTTACGCCGGTCAGGTTCTTCAGCAATCGCGGGGAGCTATCTGGAAGCGATGGAGTGAATCGGTGTGGCCACGTGTTCTGGAGTTGCAGAAGGATGAGGGCTCGTGGGAGAGTCGTTTTGGAGATGAATACGGAACAGCGATGGCGCTCCTGATACTAGAATTGCCACTGGGATATCTACCACTCTATGACAGATGAACTACTTGGAGGTACGAGATTGCCGAATGATAACGAAGATTCTGCGTTAAGCGGAGACGAAGGTCCTGAACCGTCACCTTCCCCGTCGAGGGAAGGAATGGTCCTTTGAATTTGCCATCAGCAGAAGTCCTGAGTTCAGTTGCATGGGTCGCGTTACTGCTCGCGTTTCTCGCTTCCGTGGTGCGGAGATGTTGTCGCACTACATCTTCGGGTTACTACCACGAGTTTTTCCAAGAGAATGGCGAATCGGATGAACCAGAACGGATCCGTCGCATCGATGTGATGCTCTTGATGGTTCAGTACCTGCTTCGTGGCACCTGGTTTTCTTCCATGGCTCTGATGCGAGCTCAAGGAGTGGGTTGGTATCTGGGATCGGATTTTGGTTCCCAGTTGGCACAATGGTGGCCGATCTGGCTTGCCATCGAACTGGTATTCATCGGACTCATCGTTCTTGAGTTGATTCCCGAAGCGATTTCGATGTGGGTTGGCGATCGAATCTTCGTACGTGTGCTTCCGGCCCTGGATGCGGTAGAGAAGCTGCTGTCACCGCTGACGGCATCATTTCGTGGTGTCCGGCGTGCTCTACTTCGCCTGATCGGAGGTCGGGCGGATCGTAGCGATCAGGATCTTGCTGAAGCAGGCATTCGCGCTGCAGTGGAGCTTGGAGAGCGGGAAGGCCTGCTGGAGCAGGGTGAGAAGTCGATGATCGAATCAGTATTGCAGTTTCGCGATGCTGAAGTGGTTGAGGTGATGACTCCTAGAACCGACATGGTTTGTTTCGAGGCCTCTGACACCGTTGAGGACGCCATTCCCAAGGCTATCGCCTGCGGTCACTCAAGGATTCCGATTTATCGCAAGGACGTGGACGAGATCATCGGAGTGCTCTACGTCAAGGATTTACTCCGCCATGCTGCCGATGAGGGGCTACGGAACCTGAGGATCGAGAAGGTGGTACGGAAGATACATTTCGTTCCTGAAACGAAGGAATTGAAAGAGCTATTGGGAGAGTTCAGAGCCGAGAGATTTCATATTGCAGTGGTGTTGGATGAATACGGTGGCACATCGGGTCTGGTCACCATCGAGGATATCCTCGAGGAGATCGTCGGAGAGATCGAAGATGAATATGACACTGCGGGCAGGGATCAGATCCGTAAGATTGATGAGATGACATGGGATCTGGACGGTAGAACCAGCATCATGGATGTGAACAGATCCCTGGGAGATCTTATTCCAGAGAGTGACGACTACGAAACGGTTGCTGGTTTTCTATTCTCGGCTCTCGGTCATATTCCTCGTGAAGGGGAAGAACTGGGAACGAAACACATTTTGTTTCGGGTCACGAGAGCAGACGACCGGAAGATCAAGCGTGTCCGTGCCAAAGTTCAAGGTCCTCACAGGAACGGTTCGTAGATGAAAGGGGTCTTCCGGACCAGGGCCCTCGTTCTTCGCTCTACCGACTTCTCAGAAACCTCCCAGGTCATCCGAGTTTTTACCCGTGATCAAGGTATCCTCGATATGCTGGCGAAGGGATCTCGTCGACCAGCTCGCGCTTCCTCTGCATTTCCCTCGCCCTTCGATCTTGCTGGCTGGTATGACCTCAACTATCGGGCGCGGGGAACCGATCTGCATCTAGCGACTGAAGCTCAGTTGGTGGAGGGATTTGACCATCTTCGACGAGATTTACCCTCCTGGCTCGATGCCACCTTTGTCCTCGATGTGCTTCGGAACTTCTTTTCTCCAGGGGATCCTCACCCCGATCTGTTGCGCGAGGTCCTCCAGTACCTGAAGTTACTGGAGCACGGTCAAGGTCGTCGTCGTCTCAGGAATCGCTTTCTACAATCGGCCCTCCACGCCGGTGGTGTACTTCCCCGTTGGGATTGTTGTAGCGAGTGCGAACGGGAGATCGATACGGGGGCCTATCTGGGGATACCCTCTGGCCTGATCTGTAGTTTCTGTGCCGGTTCGACCGAAGGCCAGTTCATCGATCCCCGTGTCAGGGCCTATCTGGCCGCCGATTCGGGCCGAGAATGGGGTCTAGTGCCTTCCTGGGAGGTTCCACCTCGGGAAGTGGATGCGGCCTGGAATCTTCTGAAGTCGCTTCTGTTGCATCACTTGGAGCGTCCGCCCAGGTCGCTAAGATACTTGCGCGTGTGAAGTCTCCCCGCAGGGGTGGCATCGTAGCGGGAAGGGGAGCCCCGAGTTGTCCAGCTGTCTCGTTCTGATCTTGGTGGTGACTACCCTCTCGGGTGGTGATCCTCTTGCAGATCTTTTGATCCAGGCGCGAGATGCGCTGGAAGAGGGTCGTCATGCTGACGCGGTGACCCTCTACGAAGATTCGCTTGAGATTGCTCTCTATGGCGACGATAGAACTCCTACCCCTGGACCACTGCTTGCGAGGATCCGGCTCGGACTGGCAGAGTCATTAAGAGCTGTCCGAAACAATGATGAAGCGTTGCGAGTGACCGAAGAGATCTTCGATTCGGATCCAGGTTCCGGCACGCTGCAACGGACTCTGGAAATTCGTTACGAGATAGGGATCGCTTACCTCAACGGTGCGACTCGCCGATTACTGGGTCTTGAGGTGAGTGCCGAGAGAAAGGGACTCAATGTCCTCAGTGATCTGGTGGAACGTTACCCGTTCCAACCGTTCAGTGACGATGCCATATATCATTGCGCTAGCTGGTACTTGAAGGACAAACAACCGAAGGAGGCGGAGCGTCTTTTCGGAAGACTTCTTCGTGAATATCCCAACAGTAGCTGGGCAGCTCCTGCACAGATCCTCATTGCGGATGCATTTCTCTCGCAAATTAAAGGTGTCGAGTACGATCTAGGGCCGCTCTCGGATGCTGAAAGGCACTACCGGAGGTATCTACGTCTGTACCCGAACCAGGACGATGCACAGCGAGCCAGGAGTGCTCTACAGGAGATTCAGATATTGAGGGCGCGCCGGAGATTGCTGGTCGCGAACTTCTATATCCGTGTCGATAAGCTCGAATCCGCTCGCATCTACCTGGAAAAGATCATCCTGGAGGTGCCTGCCAGCAAGGAAGCGCTTCAGGCAGAGCAGATGCTGCGGGAAATCTTCGCGGAAAATAAGGAGAAGTCATGAAGCGTTTTCTGGCGCTGCTGCTTCTCGTGTGCTGGATAATCGGTTGTGGCTACTCTCCAGGGTATCGCTTGCCTCGGGGAGTTCAGAAAATTTCCGTTCCGGTGTTCCTCAACGAGACCATTCCATTCCGAAGGGATATCGAGTTCGATCTGACTCGAGCGGTGAAGCGGGAATTGCAATTACGCACTGAGGCTCACCTGGTTTCTGAGCAGTCTGCCGATGCGGTGTTACGTGGAACCGTATTAGATTTCCGGCAAGGCGTTCTCGTCGAAGGATCCGAAGGTGCGATACAAGAGGTTGGGATTGTCGTTCGAGTTGCACTCAGCCTGATCAGGACGAGGGATCAACGCTTGCTCCTCGAGCGAGTGGTTGAGGATATGGCATCCTTCTCTGGTTCTGCGGGGGAGAGCATCGAAGATGCGCGAGCAGAAGCGGTTGGGGAGATTGCCCGTCGACTGGTGGCAGAACTGGAACCCTGGTACGACGAGAAGCGGTGAGCGGGACGTGTCCCTGTTCCCGCCGATAGGAAGAATACCGTGACTCCGAAGGTACTCGGCATTCTGAACGTGACGCCAGATTCCTTCAGTGATGGGGGATGCTGGATGGATGTTGAGTGCGCACTGGAGCGTGCTCTGGAAATGGTTCGTCAGGGCGCCGATGCCATCGACATCGGAGGAGAGTCGACCAGGCCGGGATCTCTGGAAGTGTCGCTGGAGGAAGAGCTCTCGAGGGTGGTTCCTGTACTGGAAGCCGTCAGAGGGAAGATTGCTGTCCCCGTCAGTATCGATACCCGTAGATCCCAGGTGGCACGAGCTGCCGCTGCTCTGGGAGCCACCATCGTTAACGATACATCAGCGCTGGTGGATGATCCTGAACTTGCGGCAGTGATCGCTTCCGAGCGGTTAAAGGTAATTCTGATGCATCGCCAGGGGGTTCCCCTGACGATGCAAGAAAAGCCACGATACAGCCATGTCATCGCGGAGATTCGAGAGTTTCTTTGCCAGCGGATCGACTATTGCGTGTCGGTCGGGATTCCCAGGGAGAATATCATCGCCGACCCTGGGCTAGGTTTTGGCAAACGTCTCGTAGATAACTACGAGATCGGCAGGGGGCTTGAAGAGTTTCGTTCCCTGGGTGTTTCGCTCCTCATCGGGGCATCGCGAAAATCCTTTACGGGTGCTTTCGACGATTCCCCGCCTGAGAATCGACTGCCGGCTTCACTGGCGTTTGTCAGTAGAGCCCGTTCGGTGGGGGTGGAGTGGGTTCGGGTGCATGATGTTGCAGAGACTGTTACGTACCTGTCTGCACTGGCAGCGATCGAGGATCCGGTCCTCGTCGAGGGAGGAAAGAGTTGAACGAGTTTGAGGCAATCTGGACCGCTGTAGAGGCTATCGATCCTTGGCGGGTTTTCTTCGAGGTTGCCGTCATCTACCTGTTGATCTACTGGTTCATCGTGTTCTGCGAGGGGACTCGTGGGGCAGGAGTTCTCAAAGGACTGGCACTCACCGTGATTCTCACCGTGGTGGTGACGCGCCTGGTGGTCAATTACCTCGATCTGGATCGGATCGGATATCTGGTTGATCTCGTCACCCCGGCGGCCTTCACCGCGATCATCGTCATTCTCCACCCGGAATTGCGACGCGGACTGGTTCGTCTCAGCCAAGCACCGATCTTCGGAGAACTGGTTCGTGATGAACAAGAGCTAGTAGTGGTTTTGGTTCGTGCTTGCTTCTCTCTTTCCAAGAGCAGGGTCGGTGCACTCTTTGCCATCGAGAGGGACCAATCACTCAATCCGTGGGTCGATCGCGGTACCATCCTCGATGCTGAAGTCTCCTCCGAGATTCTGGCGACCATCTTTTATCCAGGGACAGCTCTTCATGACGGGGCAGTCGTTATCCAGAAGGGCAGAATTGCAGCTGCCGGTTGTTTACTGCCTCTGTCTGAGAACGAGCAACTGGGATCGTGGGCAGGCACTCGACATCGTGCCGCAGTGGGGCTGACCGAGGAGTCGGATGCTGTGACGGTGGTCGTCAGCGAGGAGAGCGGAATGATCTCTCTCTGCGTTCGCGGAGAAGTCCATCGAGATCTGGACCGTGAGCAGCTGGCACACAAGTTGAGAAGCTACTACACGAAAACCGATGAGGCGGTCGAAGAAAAGTCCGAATTGAAGGAAGAGAAATCAACTGGTGGCGGGGAGGCAGCATGAAGACCCCGCTGAAGGTACGCGTCATCGAGTTTTTCATCGGTAATGCGCGCAATAAATTTACCAGCTTGGTGCTTGCTGTTGTGGTGTGGGCGTTTGCCTTTGGTAATACGGGTCATGAAACGGTCATCGAGGGCGAGATCAGCGTGATACCCCTCAGTGACAATCAGGTGGTGGTGAAGCAGGAGATTGCGCAAACGAGATTCGTTGGGCAAGTAGGAGATCGATTCAACGGTCGTGTTCGAATTTCCATTTCTGGACCTCGGAACGTGCTCACCCGATATCATGAATCTACACCGCTTCTGTCCGGGACCATCCGGGCCGAGCGCAGCGGGCGTCTCATTCTAGGAACCGGCGACCCTTTTGATCTGCCCTCGGGACTTTCGATCCAGTCGATTGACCCTTCTTCCCTGAACGTCGTCGTTGATCCCGTGGTGAAAGTGGAGAGGGAAGTCAAACCGATGATATCTGGGACACCTGGTCCTGGATTCGTGCTCTATCCGGGTGGTATCGAAAGTGAACCCAAAGTGGTTCTTCTCGAAGGACCTCAATCGCTCCTCGAAGGGGAGAGTGTTGGCGTATTGACGCAGGAGATCGATATCGACGGGATTTCTACGCTCAATCTGGAACAGACCGTTGAGCTGGTGATTGTCGGAAATGAAGCCGGACTGGTCACCATTGCCAGTGGTTCTCCTTCCGAGGTGCAAGTACGTCTTGAGTTCCAGCCTAATCTAACTCAGGCGCAGGCTGAGGTTTCTGTGCGGTACATCGTTGATGAAGAAGTCGATCTCGACATCCGAGGAGATCGCACCATCAAGGTTACGGTGTCCGGAGTGGAAGAAGCGGTACGGGAGTGGCAGAAACGGGTCGAGCTGGGGACGTTCTACTTGCTCGTCAAAGTGACCAACACCGATGGAGAGAACCGGAATGTACCTGCCGAGGAGGTCAGGTGGCTCGAAGGAAGTCTCCCGCAACAGATTTCCCGGGATCAGGTGAAACTGGAGAGGATTATCCTATATAGCGCTCAATCCCCTGAGGCTCCGGTAGAGAATGAGCAAAAGTGATATTTGGTACTGACGGAGTTCGGGGTATCCCGGGAGAAGGTCTACTTTCTACCGATTCCATCGATAGGTTCGCTCTGGCCATCGTATCGCACCTGGCTCGAGAGGGGTGCGCTCACGGGAGAGTATTGATGGCGCGAGATACTCGGCTTACCGGGCCAGAGATCGAGAGCGTCATCGCAGGAGCATTGCGCCGTTCCGGTTGTTCCACTGTTCATGCAGGAGAGCTCCCGACCCCTGCCGTTTCAGTGCTCCTTGCCCAAGGTTCCGCAGATCTCGGTATCGTGATCTCCGCTTCTCACAATCCTCCAGAGTTCAACGGCATCAAGTTGATTTCATCGGACGGCTCCAAGCTTACCGAAGATCAGGAGAGATTGATTTCCGAAGATCACTCAAGAATGGTCGGGAGTCCAAGTCCGTTGCAAGAGATCGATGTCGATCCTGCTCTGGGTGTTGAATATCTCGAAACTCTGCTCAAATCCTTTCCGCCGGGACAGTTTCTCGCTGGTATCTCGCTGGTTCTCGACTGTGCTTGCGGTGCTGGCTGTGGCTGGGCACCTGAGGCGTTTCGTCGAGCAGGAGCCCAGGTCTCCGTATTGCATGAGCAACCAGATGGCGCTCGGATCAATGTGGGGTGTGGCTCTTTGCATCCCGAGATTCTCGGCAAAGAAGTGCTCCGAACCGGTGCTGATCTGGGGATTGCTCTCGATGGCGACGCTGATCGAGCGCTACTGGTCGATGAGCATGGTGATCTTGTTGATGGCGATGATGTCATCGTCATCTGGGCCAGAGCATTGCTGGATAGCGGTAGCCTGGAGCCGCCAGTGGTTGCGTTGACGATGCTATCCAATGTTGGAATCGAGGAGCATCTCGGCCGTCATGGCATCGAGGTGATACGGACCCCTGTCGGAGATCGTGCCGTGGCAGCAGCCTTGCGTGAAAGTGGCGGCTTGCTCGGAGGGGAGCCCTCCGGCCACATCATACACAGCAGCGAAGCGGCGACAGGCGATGGGATTCGAACAGGACTCAGTATTGCTCATCGAATTAGAGAATCTGGACGTTCCCTTGCTGATCTTCGGTCGGGGATTGTTCGTTTCCCACAAGAACAACGCACCTTGAAAATCCTCGATCGCCCGGAGATAGAGGGGTTGGAATTCCTGTCGTCAGCGATGGAAAAAGCGCGCCAGGCTCTGGGTGACAATGGCCGGATTCTGGTTCGATATTCGGGAACCGAACCCCTGCTGCGGATTCTCGTCGAGGCCCGTAGCGCTGAAGACGTCAGGCGTTGGGGAGATCACATCGAAAATTCAGCTCGTATGGAATCAAAACTTGGAGTTGATCCACGCGGTTCCTGACGCAGGTTCTCGGTTCCCCAGAAATTTATCAGAACGGAAGGCTGCCGGTTCCTTGACTGGAATCGGAAGATTCGGCTTTGTTCCTTTTGATTTCCGGACGTTCGATGGCATTTGAACCCTGAGTGTCGAGATGCTCGGGGAAGTATGGTCTTACGTCGAGTATGTAGGAATGTTCCCCGAAACGAGGGTCTTGTGGGCCCGGACTCGCTTTTTCATACAGTCCAAGAAATGCCATCAACTTGGCATCGAGATTGTCGATGTAGTGCATGGCGAGAGCCTCCGCTGTCATCGGCTTCTTGGGAGATCCGAACTCAAGAAAGCCATGATGGCTGGCGACGATGTGCTGGATCTGAAGGACCGTTTCATGATCAACATCTTCGAGTTCAGTCGAAGCTTCATGAATCCAGTTGCAACACAATACGATGTGGCCGAGTAACTGACCTTCGTTGGTATAGCTGATGCCATTCTCGACACCAAGCTCGGCGGTTTTGGCGATGTCGTGCAAGATGACTCCACCGATGAGGATATCCCGATCGAGCCACGAGTAGTGATCACAGATGCGATCAGCCAGAGTGACCAGTGAGACGACATGTTCCAGGAGCCCACCGATGTAAGCGTGATGCATCGTCTTGCCTGCTGGAGAAATTCTCAACTGATCTCTGAGACCAGGACGTTCAAGAATCTTGACCACGACTTGCCGGACATCATTGTTTTTGATGGCCGTGACACGCTCTTCCAGTTCTCTTTCAAGTACTTCAATATCGCAGGAAGTTCTGGGTAAGAACTCTGCAGCTTGCAGGCCCACTTCGCTGGCCGAGAGTGGATCGAGATTGTCGAGAATTAGCTGTAGATTTCCCTGATACTCTTCGACCCGGGCCTGGACACGCAGGAACGGATTTCTATCCAGTTCCCTGAATTCATCCCGATTACTTTCCCAGCGAACCGCTTTCAGGCCGAGGGTATGATCCCGGAGAGTCATCGTAATGAAAAGTTTGCCATTGCGAGCGGTTTTCAGGCTGGCGTTTTCGACGAGGAAGACACCCTCGACCCGGTCACCACTTCTCTTCGAGTCCAGCGTCTGCTGGTTCAAGGGCGGCCCCCTATCGCTTTCCTGTGGCCTTTCAGCATGGCGAAAGCCATTTTTATCTTATCCAATGCCACGAAGTGTTGAAGTCTCACCCGATCCTGATGTTCTCGCAACCCCTGACGGGGCTTGCAGGGTGGTAAGGATGGGGCAGAATCGGGGTTCTGGTTCGCTACTCGAAGACCTCGACAGGAGGATTCCTTGAATTCCAGCTGTAGTGGGAAGTGGCCATTTGGTGCCGGCTCCATCCTCACTCTATTGCTGATCGTCATGCCAATTGCGATTGCAGAGGCGGATGTGAGGCTCCGGACACTGGAAGGATCCGTTCTTACGGGCAGGGTCTATGACCTCGGAAACGAATACCTTGAGTTGGGAAGTCGTCTGGGTGCCACCCTGGTCCTCAAGCGGGAGGTGAAGGGTTGGAGTCAGATCGAGGCGGACAAAGAAGAACCCGCCGGGATCATCCTTGTTTTCCAAAGTGGTCACGAGGTGGCTGGAAACGTACGATTCGATACAGGATCCCGTGAGTGGGTCGTAGATCTGGAACTGGGTAGTGCCAGATACCCAGATTCTGAGGTGAAAAGAACCATCCAGCCCAACGGTGTTTGTAGCGATGATCGTTTTACGGTCAGGAGTGATTTCGATGACCGGATACAGAGAGCCATCGCCGGGGTTCGTTCTGAAGATGCGATGGCTAACAAGGAAGGAGCCGAGTTCCTTCGCGCCGCAGGGTTTTTTGCCAGGCGTTTCATCGAGGATGCACAGGTGGCGGAAGAGAATGTAGTTTTCCGCCGGATTCTCCTGGAAGAACGACTTCGGATGGCGCTTCCTGCAGGAATCACCGAGTCACGTCCTAATTTCCTCGACGAGATTTCGGACGGCAATCCAAAGCAGCAGGTGGAATTGCTCCGCGAATCCTTGCTGGAGAACGGTTCTGATCTTTATCCATTGTTGGGATTGTTGTTGCTGGATGAAGGACAGAGTCCTCAGGTTCGCACCTTTTGTGTCGACGTCTTGCAACGTACTCACAGTGTCAGAGAGCTCTTATCAGCATGGCAGAGTTCCCAGGCACGTGCACAATTGGCACTCGCGATTGCACTCGGGGAAAACGGCATCTACATAGGAATATCTACGTTGATCGGTGCTCTGGAACTGGAAGAAGCTGGAGCTCGGTCCATCGCCGCTGAGAAACTGCTCGAATATACCGGAGAGCATTTTGGTTTTGAAGCTGCAGGCGATTCTGCAGAGCGCGCAGAGTCCGTGAAACTCTGGCGTGGTTGGTGGCAGCAGAATAAGGAACGAATCAAGAAAGTGGCTGAGTCTGTTCTTGCCGGGGAAGAACTCAGCGCAGAACGTCGCCGCGCTTCTGATCTGTGGAGGCAAGGTGTCGAGGCGGAATCGGCCGGTTACATCGATGCTGCGGAGCGATTTTTCCGGCAAGCAACGGAAGTGGATCCAACCGCGATGGGGCCTTTCGTCAGCATTGGAATTCTGCTGTACATGAGCCGGAGTGATTACGATGGAGCGCTGGAGTCATTTAAAATGGCTTTGGGTCGGAAGGCCGGCGTCGGTGATGGGATCAACGAGAGAATTTGCTACTACCACATCGGCAGAATCTACCAGCTCGGCCTCGATTTCAACCGATCCCGCACCGCACTTCAGAAGGCGATCCAGCTCGACCCTAACTATTCCGATGCTTGGTTCGAACTGGGTCGAATCCAGTCTGAGGAAGCCATGCTGAACTCTGGTGACGTTGAGAAGCGCAGAGGGCAATTGGTCGAAGCCCGAGAGACATTTCAGAATGGCATTCAAGCTCTCGCCAGATATCGCGAAGGATTGGTTGTGGTCGATAGGACCAACCTTCCCTTCGATAGTGCGCTTCCCTTCTCAGCGCGTGATCACAACCGAACTTTGCGAGAGCTTCGCTCAAGGGTTCTCAAGGAATTGGGTCGTTTCCGTGGACGGGTTGCTGCGATTTCACTGGTTCTCAGCGATCCGCAGCGGGTGATTGACGAACACCGCACCGCGCGTCTCGAGGGGTCCCTCAATGATGAGCTGGAACGGTTGCTCGTACCGGCACGCAGACTGCTGGAGGAGGGCAAGCCCGAGCAGGGCGAGCCGGCCCCCGCCGGAGGGGTCATCGAAGAAGAGAAGTCGGGGACCTGAAGCTTACCCGGAGTTCCCTGACGGGTTTCGTTGCACGTCATACCTGCTCGCGCTACCTTCCCCTGTGTTGTCAGGAAGCCACAGCCTGGTTCCTGATCGGAGGTTTCTGGCACAACCGAATCTCGAGGTTGTGTATTAGTTGCTAGAAATTGGACCGCGGTGTGACGAGGGCTGTAGCCCGAAAGGAATCTTGCTTGAAGATCCACGAATACCAGGCGAAGCAACTGCTGGCTAACCATGGAATTCCTGTTCCCAGGGGTGAGGTAGCCACGACTGTTGAGGATGCTTTGGCTGGAGCGAGGGAGCTTGGTGAGGGGCCCTGGGTTGTGAAAGCTCAGATTCATGCTGGTGGTCGCGGTAAGGGTGGCGGAGTTCGAGTGACTTCGAGCTGGTCCGAATGTGAAGAAGCGATTCGTTCGATACTGGGCATGCAGTTAGTCACTCCCCAGACCGGCCCTGAGGGACGTCGAGTTCGTACCATCCTCATCGAGGAGGGGTGTGATATCGCCAGGGAGATTTATTGCGGCATGGTCATCGATCGAGCTCGTGAAAAGCCGGTCTTGATGGTCAGTGCCGAGGGTGGAGTGGATATCGAGGAGGTGGCGGCGTCGCGACCAGAGGCGATTCATTTTGAGGAAATCGGAGTCGATTCGGGGATTTCCGAATCAGCGGCTCGATCTCTGGCAACGAAGCTACAATTCTCGGATAAGACTGCCGATCAATTCGTTGATCTGGTGCAGAAGCTCGCCACCGCATTTGTCGAGGAGGACTGTTCTCTGGCGGAGATCAATCCATTGGTGGTGACCGCTGAAGGCGATGTGATCGCACTCGATGCCAAGATCAACTTTGATGAAAACGCTGAGTTCCGACACCCAGAACATGTTGAACTTCGCGACTTGCACGAGGAAGATCCGCGCGAGACTCGTGCCTCTAACTCGGAACTCTCCTACGTGGGCATGGATGGCACTATCGGTTGTATGGTCAACGGAGCTGGGCTTGCGATGGCGACGATGGACATCATCAAGCTCCATGGAGGGGAGCCTGCTAACTTTCTCGACGTGGGCGGAACTGCTACCGCAGAGAGGGTAACCGAGGCTTTCAAGATCATCCTGGAAGATCCAAACGTAGCGGCGATTCTCGTCAATATCTTCGGTGGGATTATCCGTTGCGATTTGATCGCAGATGGCATCATCGATGCTGCTCGAGTAACCCATCTGAAAGTTCCTCTTGTCGTCAGGTTGGAGGGGAACTCGGTAGCCGAAGCGCAGGCGATTCTTGCCCAATCAGAAATTAATGTGATCACAGCAGACGATCTGGCAGATGCTGCCGCCAAGGCTGTTGCAGCCGCTGATGGGAGCAGGGTTTGAGTATCCTGATCAATACCGAGACTCGTGTGATCGTTCAGGGGTTCACCGGACGTAACGGTACCCTGCATAGCGAACAGATGATGGCTTACGGAACCCACATCGTCGGAGGTGTCACCCCCGGTAAAGGGGGGTCAACACACCTGGACCGTCCGGTATTCGATGATGTCAGCAGCGCCAAGGAGGCCACAGCCGCTACCGCCAGCATCATTTACGTACCGGCTCGGTTTTCCGCCTCTGCGATCATCGAGGCCGCGGAAGCGGGCATCCCGTTCATCGTTTGCATCACCGAGGGAATTCCGACGCTGGATATGATCCGGGCGAAGGAAGCGGTTGTCGCCAATGGGGTACGTTTACTGGGCCCCAATTGTCCCGGGATCATCACGCCTGGTGAGTGCAAGATGGGAATCATGCCAGGCTTCATCCATCAGCCTGGATCGGTGGGGATTGTCAGCAAAAGCGGTACTCTGACCTACGAGGCGGTTCATCAGACCACCCAGATGGGGTTGGGACAGTCCACATGTTTAGGAATCGGTGGCGATCCGATAATCGGCACCAACTTCATCGACGTTTTGAAATTGTTCAACGATGATTCGGCTACTGAATCGATTGTCCTGGTCGGTGAGATTGGTGGGACTGCTGAGGAAGAGGCGGCCGAGTTCATCGCTGCCGAGGTAAAAAAGCCGGTGGTTGGTTTTATCGCCGGAAGAACTGCTCCTCCAGGCCGAAGGATGGGCCATGCCGGTGCTATCGTCAGTGGGGGCAAGGGAACTGCAGAGGATAAGATCGCCGCGCTCGAAAGGGCGAGCGTCAGGGTCGCCCTTTCTCCTGCAGAAATCGGCAGCACTCTCGTCGAGTTGCTCGCTGCACAGAACTAAATCCGGGAGACCGATTTGTCAGAATCGGCTCTTGTGGGCCAGGAGAGGATGCAATCATGGCACGTCGCAAGATTGGAGTTATCGGAGGCGGGTTCGTCGGATCCACCACCGCCCAGAGGCTAGCCGAGAAAGAACTCGGGGATGTTGTCCTTGTCGATATCGTCGACGGAATGCCTCAGGGAAAAGCACTCGATCTGGTCCAGGCTGGACCAGTTTGTGGCTACGATTCTGTCGTCGAAGGAGCCAACGATTACTCCAGTCTCGAAGGTGCTGAGCTGGTGATTATCACCGCTGGTATGCCGAGAAAGCCGGGCATGGATCGTTCCGATCTATTACGTGTCAACGGAGAAATCCAGCAGAAGGTGGTCTCCGGAATCATGGAATTCGCGCCTTCAGCGATGTTGGTTATCGTTTCGAACCCGCTCGATGTGATGTGCTACGTGGCTCACCAGGTCTCGGGTTTGCCGAAGAACAAGGTAGTCGGCATGGCTGGGGTACTCGATACCGCCCGCTACAGAGCTTTCCTCGCCATGGAGGTGGGTTGCTCGGTCAGAGATATTCAGGCGATGGTCCTGGGTGGTCATGGCGACAGTATGATTCCTCTCACCTCGACCGCCTCGGTGAGTGGTATTCCAGTCCAGCAGCTGATTTCAGCCGAACGCCTGGAAGCTCTGGTCGATCGAACTCGTCACGGCGGGGCAGAGATCGTCAATCTACTCAAGACCGGTAGTGCCTATTACGCACCGAGCGCTTCGGCAGTGGCGATGGCAGAATCAATTCTACTCGATCAAAAACGTATCATGCCCTGTTGTTCCTTGCTGGAAGGTCAGTACGGAATCGAAGATACGTGGGTCGGAGTTCCAGTGATTTTGGGTTCGGACGGGGTCGAAAAGATCATCGAAGTCGAACTGAGTAGCGCTGAAAGTGAAGCATTGCAAGCCTCGGCAGCAGCTGTTCATGACGGACAGACTGAGGTGGCGCAAATGATCAATATCACTTGAGCTGGACTGAAGCCTAGAGCTTGGCGAGAGTTTTTTGGAGCTTATCGAGTTCATTTGCGTCGAGCTGGGTGAGTAAATCTTTACGACCCAGAGCAAAGAGGGCCAGTCTCACCTCTTTGTTGCTGGTCTCCAGAATCGTCTTCAGTAATCGTCGTTCCTCGGTAGTCAGCTCTCTGAGTGCCTTGAGAAGCCTCTTCTCGCCACGACTCACTTTTATGTTCTGGTCTCTGGGCTGCTGAGCTGGGTTTTCCGTGAGGTTTTCAAGCAGAGCCATGGGAGGTGGCGGATACGGTGCTTCCCCATCGAGGATGTAATCGACTGTGACTCCCAGTTCTCTGGCGATCCGTAGCGCGACAGAGCCACGAGGCTGGTGAATCCCTGCCTCGATTCGTGACAGAGCACTCGGCGTGACGGAGGTCATCTCCGCCAGCGAGCTCTGGGCGACTCCGCGATCCTTGCGCAGATTCATGATTTTTCGGCCGGTCTCCACAGGATTCCTTCTTTCTGCCAGTATTGGGTAGCACTGGTTCCCGCAGGTCAGTCGATGGTAAACTCCCGATCTGTAGTCTCGGCTGTCGGGGACGAGACCTACTCCATGGTATTGCGAAAACGCAATTGTCTCAAGAAGGGGTTGGATGGCGCAAGAAGTACAGCTCTGGCAGCCCGGAGCGATTCCTGAAGGACTTCTTCTGGCCCTCAGGTCGACTCGTAAACCGTTGATCCTGACTCATATCTATCCGGATGGGGACGCTCTCGGTTCGTGCGTTGCGATGCATCGCTGTCTCGCCCAGCTCGGTGCCCAACCCCGGACGATTCTGACCCATGAGGTTCCTGAAAAACTGAAGTTTATCGATCATGATGGAGTGGCCGAGGTGTTTTCCGCTGAACCGGATGCCTCTCATCTTTATGCCCCTGAGAATGCGGATCTGATCGTCGTTCTCGACACTTCGTCGCTGGAACGCCTGGGCCACATGGGACAGCCAGTCCAAGCGTCTGGGGTTCCGATGGTCTGTGTCGACCATCACCTTGAAGGTGATCTCGATTGTTTCCAGGAGATCTGGTGTGAACCTGGCTCTCCTGCTACAGGCAATCTGGTGATGGATTTGATCTGTGCGTTGGGACAAGAATTACCGTTGAACTCGGCGGAATCTCTGTTTGTGGCTATCGCCACTGACACGGGTTGGTTCCGCTACTCCAACTCGGGTTCGATCGCTTACCGAATTGCTGCGGAACTGGTCGAATTGGGTGTCGATCCGGAGCCCATATTCCAGAAGATTTTCCAGTCCTTCTCGCTGGAGCGAACCCAGGCTCTGGGCGATTTACTGGCGAACGTCCAGTGCCATAACGATGGAAAGATCCTATTTTCATTGCTCTCCAAGCAGATTCGTCTTCGTCGGGGAGTCAATATGGAGGATCTGGACGGGTTCGTGGACACGTTGGGACAGGTAGCGGGGACCGAGATCGTATTCCTCGTCGTTGAAGTTGGTCCAGGGCGTTATAAAGTATCTCTTCGGTCTCGTGGTGACTGTTCGGTTCATCCAATTGCGTCTCGGTTCGGAGGCGGAGGGCACGCCAAGGCTTCCGGCTGTCGCCTGGAGGGAACCGAAGAAGAAGTTATCGCGAATCTGCTTGAGGTTTGCCAGGAAGTATTAGCCAGTCACAGTAGTGGATCATAGAGATCTGTCCTGCACTGCTGATATTCTGGGTCGAAGGTGCAAGAGAACAGAAAGGTAGGTTCCAGCAACATGATTCTCCAGCGTCGGAATTCTGCTGTGGTTCTACTACTGCTGATGCTCTTTAGCATGCCGGGCTGCACAAAAACTGAAGCGCCTGCACCGGTCGTGCCGAAACCCCAGATGACCGAGCAAGAGGTTGCCCGCAAGATGCAGCAGATCCGGCTAGATAAGTACAAGGAGAAGTTCGGCAGTATTCAAGGAGCGATCCGGAATTATCCAGAACGGTACGATGAATGGATCCTGCATCTCGAAGATATGATCTATGCCGCTGAAGGAACCGCTTACGCAGTGAAAGCTCAGAAGCTTCTCGATGAACAGATTCAGGTTCGTGAATCTGCCGGCAAGAAGCATCTTGAGCAGATTGCTAGCCGGGTTAAGAGTTTGATGGCTGAGGGAGATCCGCTGGCTGCAGAGCGAGAGCTAGATAAGTTCGATCCGGATGACACCTTTGGGAAGACCGGGGCTCATCAGGAATGGTTGAATTTGTGTGAACAGGTGGACAAGAGACAGAGGGCGGAAGTCGAATTTGATCGAATCACTCGCCGTGCCCGCGCCTACCGGAGGCAAGAGGAGTTGGCCGCGGCGATCGGTCTTCTGGAGTCATTCTCCAGTGATTACAAGAATACCAAGGAGTATGAGGAGGTCCGAACGACCATCGATGAGTACCTCGTTGAATACAAGGCGACACGTTCTGCGCAGGCTGCCGAACTTGCCATCGAGTGGGAAGATCTGACGATCGATAGCTACCTCTCCGCTTTCAGAGCTTCTGCTTCCGATCCGGATGCAGAGGTCTGGACCGAGGATGGAGGAGAGGTGGTGGGCAATAATTCCAGTTCTGGCCCTGCTCAGCTCGAGATCGGAGAGGACTCCTGGGAGGAATATGTCGTCGAGCTGGAGATTCAACTGGTCGCAGGAGATGCGGTGAATCTCGGGATCACTGCAGGGATGCGCCCGGGTTCGGCGCTGAAGAAGTATGACGTGCACAGTTTCGATGCTGATGAAGAAGAATGGATCCGGATGCGGATCGAGCTCAAGGAAGGCCTCGTCAGTATCACTGACCTCGATTCTCTCGATGCTCTCGGTGAGAACACCCGGCCGTACTTTCCGATGGGGGGCTTAGCAATTCTCCTCCGACCAGAGGATGCAGTTCGGGTCAGGAACATCCGATACAAAGTTTTCCGGCCCGCCGAAGGTGAAGAACCAATCGAAGGTGAAGAACCGGTTGAGGGTGAAGAACCGATCGAGGGTGATGCCGAAGAAGAAGAAGCGGAAGGGTAGCCGCAGCGCGGTGAACGCTTTCGATGCCAGCCAACTAGGAAATTGGGAGCAAGATGTCGCCAGCCTCGCGGGCATGCTTGTCCATGAGGTAAAGAATCCCCTCTCGACCCTGAACATTTCATCTCAGTTGCTCCTCGAAGAACTGGGAGATCCGGAAAGTCCGCGCGATCACAGGACCCAACGTCGACTGGAAACGATGAGGTCGGAGATTCAGCGCATCGAGAAGATTGTATCTTCCTTTCTGCAATTGACCCGACCCCAACAAATGCAAAGAGACTCGGTCGATGCTTCGCGTTTGGTCGAGGATGTTATTTCGAGGAATCGCGAGGCGATTGAACTGGAGGGGGTCAACGTTTTCTTCCAGCCCATGGATGTTCCCCGTGTGGCTGGAGATGCGTCTCTTCTGCATCAGGCGGTCCTGAACCTGATCCTCAACGGTTGTTCCGCAATGAGCGAAGGGGGTGAAATCTTCCTCCGGGTACTCGAATCTACCTACAGGGGTTCGAGTGCAGTGGTGATCGAAGTGACCGATACTGGCGTAGGAATCTCGGAGGAAGCGATCCCCAGAATCTTTCGGCCCTACGTCTCGACCACAGAGGGGGGCACGGGTCTGGGACTTCCAACGACGTTACGGATCATCCGCCTTCATGGCGGTACGATCTTGGTTGAAAGTGAACCGGGGCAAGGAAGCCGTTTTTCCATCGTTCTTCCGGCGGAAGGATCGACACAATGACCGACCAGATCAGAAAAGCCGGTTCTTCTGATCAGGGAAGTCGTCCGGCGCGAATCCTGGTCGTCGATGATCAAGTGGCCCACGCCGAGCTGCTGGCAGAGGCACTGGTTTCGGTAGGGCATGACTGCATCGTGGCGACCTCTGTGGAGGAAGCGAAGGAGCGACTTCGCCAGGAAGGGGTCGATATCGTCATCACCGATCTGGTGCTTGGCGATCGAGACGGCCTCGATCTGATCCGGGAAGCACAATCGATTGACCCGTTCATCGCGGTGGTCGTCGTTACCGGATATGGCACTGTCGAGACCGCAGTCGAGGCGATGCAACTGGGAGCCGTCGATTACCTGAGGAAACCTGTCGATCTGACCGGTTTACGGATTCGGGTCGATCGGGCACTCGAGGGAGCTGCATTGAGGAGGCGTGCCGATGAGCTCGAAAGAACGATCGATGATCGTTTCGGCTTCGAGGGAATCATCGGTTCCAGTCATGTGATGCATGCCATCGTTCAGAAATTGAAACAGGTGGCACCGACCGATGCATCGATCCTGATTCTGGGAGAGAGTGGTACAGGAAAAGAACTGATCGCCAAGGCGATTCACGCCAACAGCAGGAGAAAGGGCCATGTATTCGTACCTCTCAACTGCGCGGCTCTCGGTGAGGGAGTTTTAGAGAGCGAGTTGTTTGGACATGAACGTGGGGCCTTTACCGGTGCCTCTTCGCTGAGGAAAGGGCGCTTCGAACATGCTGATGAGGGAACTCTGTTCCTTGACGAGGTGGGTGATATTCCAATCTCGGTGCAAGTCAAGTTACTGCGTGTTCTGGAGGAGAGGGAAGTGGTCAGGATGGGTTCCAATGATCCTGTTCCGACCAACGTTCGATTGATCTGCGCCACTCACCGAGATCTCCGCAAGAGAATTGAAGAGGAGAAGTTCCGAGAGGATCTTTTTTATCGTATGAACGTCGTCACCATCGAGATTCCTCCTTTGCGCGAACGTACGGTCGACATTCCGTTACTGGTGAATCACTTTCTGGAGGATTATTCCCGCATTCACGATAAGCCTGTCGAGGGCATCTCTCGCGAGGCACTTCGAGTACTGACTGCGTATCCCTGGCCCGGCAATGTCCGGGAGTTGAAGAATGCGATCGAGAATATGGTGGTGACCTCCGAGGAGAGGGTGCTCGATGTCGGAGATCTGCCGGGTCATATCCGACCTCAGCAACCGCTCGATCCGAGCAGAAGCCTACCGATGGGAGTCACCATCCAGGAGATGGAGCGGGAACTGATCCGCGCCACCCTGGAGCATGTCGGGGGGAACCGTCGCAAGGCGGCAGAGTCACTGGGGATCGGAGAACGCACTCTGTATCGAAAGATCGGAGAATATGATCTTCGGACCGAAGGGGAAGAGAATACTGCCAAATAGGCAGTCTCCGGGTATTTCCGGGGAATGTAATGCCATCGTGGCAGCTAGGTTTCTGAGTTGCCTGCAACCAAAGAGTCGAATTTCGCTATTCCTGCCATAATTGCGACATCTAGAGGCTGATTGTGCTTCGATTGGAACGGGGTTTGCGATTTCTTCTGCAGAGCCCCTGGGTCTTACCAGGTCCCGGGGAAGGTTTGCGAAGGGAGAACTCAACATGAGCAAAATCATAGGAATCGACCTGGGAACGACTAACTCGGTGGTTGCGGTGATGGAAGGTGGAGAACCCACCGTCATTCCCAATCGCGATGGGAATCGGGTCACCCCGTCGGTGGTCGCTTTTACCGATTCGGGGGATCGCCTGGTCGGTCAAACCGCCAAACGTCAGGCTGTCACCAATCCAGAGCACACCGTCTTCTCTATCAAACGATTCATGGGACGGCGTCACGAGGAACTCGATAATGAGGAGCACCTGATCCCGTACGAAATCATCGGAGGACCCGAGGATCTGGTGAAGGTGAAACTTCAAAACAAAGAATACACTCCGCCAGAGATCTCTGCGCTGATTCTGCAGGAACTCAAAAGTACCGCCGAAGACTATCTGGGCGAAACAGTCACCGATGCCGTAATTACCGTTCCTGCTTACTTCAATGATAGCCAACGTCAGGCGACCAAAGATGCAGGACGAATTGCGGGGTTGGATGTCAAGCGCATCATCAATGAGCCTACCGCCGCTGCCCTGGGTTACGGACTCGACAAGAAGGGTAGCGAGAAGATTGTGATTTACGATCTCGGTGGCGGCACCTTCGATGTCTCGATCCTTGAAGTCGATGAGGGCATCTTCAAGGTTCTCTCCACTAATGGCGATACCCAGCTAGGTGGCGACGACTTCGACAATATTCTCATCGATTACATCGCGGATGAATTTCAGAAAGACCAGGGCGTTGATCTGCGCAAGGACTTGATGGCGCTCCAGCGTCTGAAAGAAGCGGGGGAGAAGGCGAAGTGCGAGCTTTCCAGTCGTTCGGAAACCGAGGTGAACCTGCCCTTCATCACCGCAGATGCCAGCGGTCCCAAACACCTGCTGATGTCGATTACCCGTGCAACTTTCGAACAAAAGGCCCGTTCATTGGTCGAAAGTACTCGTCGTCCCTGCGAGTTGGCACTCTCCGATGCGAGTCTGAGTCCGAATCAGGTTGACACTGTGATTCTGGTTGGTGGCTCAACTCGGATGCCCGCTATCCAGGAGATGGTCAACAAGATCTTCGGAAAGGAACCCAATCGCTCGGTGAATCCGGACGAGGTGGTCGCGATGGGTGCTGCCATCCAGGGTGGTATTCTTGCTGGCGATGAAAAACTCAACGACGTACTGCTTCTTGATGTCACTCCTCTCTCGCTCGGGATTGAGACATTAGGAGGTGTGACGACCAAACTCATCGAACGTAATACGACAATCCCGCACCAGAAAAAGCAGGTCTTCTCGACCGCTGCCGACAATCAACCAGCGGTGGACATCCATGTTCTCCAGGGGGAGAGAGAGATGGCGAGAGACAACCGTACCCTTGGCAAGTTCCAGCTCGATGGAATTCCGGCAGCTCCTCGAGGTGTTCCGCAGATCGAGGTTGCCTTTGACATCGATGCCAACGGAATTCTGGAAGTCTCGGCCAAGGACCTCGGAACTGGTAAGGAACAGAGCATCAAGATTCAGTCCTCTTCCGGTCTTAGTGAGGAAGAAGTCGAGACGATGCGCCAGGAAGCGGAGCGATTCGCTGAGGAAGACAAAGTGTTGCGCGAACTGGTCGAGATTCGTAATGAGGCGGATCAGGCCTGTTATGCCACCGAGTCGAGTCTCAAGGACCACTCCGAAAAAATGGAAGCCGGTGAAGTCGAGAAAATCGAGAGTTCGCTCGCCAGTCTGAAGGAGGTCAAGGACGCTCCAGAGGCGACTCATGAGACGATTCGTGCCGCGCTCGACACCCTGAATGAGGCTTCCCATGACCTGGCCCGGAGGATCTACGATCAGGCGTCTCAGTCGCAGCCAACAGGCGATCCAGAGCCTTCCGGAGCCACTTCAGGTGCCGGTTCACAAGCCACTGAGCCGACCGGGGAAGATCCGGTCGTGGACGCAGATTTCAAGGTAAAGGACTAGCCTCTACAACATTTTCGGAACTTAGAGAAGTGAGCGGCGCAGACATTTAGGTGTCTGCGCCGCTTCTATTTGGTCGGGAACCTTCTGCGGGTTTGATTCGTCACTGTTGCAGTAACTCATTTCTGGCACCATCCTTCCGACAACAGCAGGTCGCCAGGGAATCGTCGGGCTTTGGAGCACGAGCAAGTCGTCTTTTGGTCCCGCTGTCCAATCGAAGTGCATTTTCTGGTCGGAATTTCTTTTTAAAGACCCGCGCTGGATCAGCCGAAAAGTAGATTTGGGTGGAGGACCGAATGAATGAGCACATCAATCTCTTCGAGCTGATTTCGAAGAACCTTGAAACGGAACGATACCGGGAACTGAACTGGACCGGTAGTTTCAACGATTATCTACAAATTGCTTACGAGAATCCGGCTGTCCTTCGGACTGCATTCCAACGTGTTCATGACATGATTGTTTCTCAGGGAAGCGAATCGTCGGGCCAGTTGAACTCTCGCGATTGTGTCCACTGGAACTTCTTCGATGATCCCGAACAGGGGGGCAAGAACGCAGTCTTCGGACTCGATCAACCTCTCCATCAACTGGTCAGTTTCTTCAAATCAGCGGCCCATGGTCTCGGCACCGAGAGGCGTGTTCTTTTGCTGCACGGACCGGTTGGATCAGCGAAGAGCACCATTGTCCAGTTGCTGAAAAAAGGTCTGGAGAGATATTCAAGAACTCCCGAAGGGATTCTCTACACCTTCCAGTGGGAGGACGAGAATGGAGACTGGGTCAATTCCCCGATGAATGAAGATCCGCTGTATCTCGTTCCAGATGAATCGCGTCCGGAATTGCTTGCGAACATCCAATCTACGGGAAAAGCAAATTACCCGCTTAGTTTTACAGGAAGTCTCTGTCCCTTCAGTCGCTGGTACTACAACCACTACATGCAGAAATACGATGGGGATTGGCACAAGGTGATGAATCATGTGAGGGTCCGTCGCCTCATCATGAACGAGGAAGATCGCATCGGTATCGGTACCTTCCAGCCCAAAGATGAGAAGAATCAGGATTCGACCGAGCTAACCGGTGATATCAATTACCGCAAAATTGCTGAATACGGTTCGGAATCAGATCCGCGAGCTTTCAATTTTGACGGGGAATTTAACGTCGCAAACCGTGGAATCATCGAGTTCATTGAGGTTCTCAAACTGGATGTAGCGTTCCTGTATGACCTGCTCGGAGCGAGCCAGGAACATCGTATCAAGCCGAAACGGTTTGCTCAGACCTGTATCGACGAGGTGATAATCGGCCACACCAACGAGCCGGAATACAGAAAACTCCAGAACAACGAGTTGATGGAAGCTTTTCGCGATCGGACCATGAAAATCGACATCCCTTACAACACGACTCTGCAAGATGAGGTGCGGATCTACCGCAAGGACTACTGCAGAGACTCGATGACCAAACACATTGCGCCGCACACTCTGGAAGTTTGCGCGATGTGGGCGGTCTTGACTCGTCTCGAAGAACCCAAAAATGCTCAGATTTCGATTGCCCAGAAGATGAGACTCTACGACGGGAAGAACCTGTCCGGGTTTACCGAGGAGAACGTCAAGGAACTCAGAGATGAATCGGTACGTGAAGGATTGGAAGGGATCTCTCCGCGCTACATCCAGGACAAGATCTCCAACGCGTTGGTTTCCGATTACAACTACGTGAATCCATTCATGGTACTCAACGAAATCGATGAGGGGCTCAAGAACCACAGCTTGATCTCGAGTGAAGAAATCCGATCGCAGTACCGTGAGTTGTTGTCAGTGGTCAAGGCCGAATACGAGGACATCGTCAAGAACGAGGTCCAGCGAGCCATCAGTGCTGACGAGGAAGCGATTCAGAAGTTGTGTTCTAACTACATCGATAACGTCAAGGCATACACTCAGCGTGAGAAGGTACGTAATCCCTACACGGGCCAGTTTGAGGACCCGGATGAACGATTGCTTCGTGCCATCGAGGATAAGATTGAAATTCCCGAGAGCAGGAAGGATGACTTCCGCAGGGAGATCATGAACTACATCGGGGCGCTGGCTGTGGACAACAAGCAGTTTGATTACACGACAAATGCTCGTCTTCAGAAGGCGCTTGAGATGAAACTGTTTGAGGACAAGAAAGACACGATCAAACTGACTTCGCTGGTCTCGGATGTCGTGGACAGGGATTCACAAGCCAAGATTGATGTGGTGAAGGCACGCCTCATCGAGCAATACGGATACAACGAGGATAGTGCCACTGATGTGCTGAATTACGTTGCGAGCATTTTTGCGCGTGGCGATTTAAAGGGCTCGGAATAAGCATCGGAAGGTCCAAGTCGTGCGCAAGATCGATCCTGATGCCAATCGATTCCGAAAGATCGTACGCGGCAAAATTCGTGAGAATCTGAAGCAATATGTTTCACAGGGTGAAATTCTGGCCCGTCACGGTAAGAACATTGTCAGCGTACCGCTGCCGCAGATCGATATCCCAGACTTCAGGTTCGGGCAAACCGAACAAGGTGGCGTGGGCCAGGGAGAAGGCGAAGAAGGCAAGCCACTCGGTGGCGAACAGGCTCCCCCTGGGCCGGAAGCGGGAGATCAGCCGGGAGAACACGTGATCGAGGTGGATGTCACCATCGAGGAGCTGGCGGAAATTCTTGGTGAGGAGCTGGAGCTACCTCGAATAGAACCCCGTGGTAACGAGTCGATTCACGTCGAGAAGCAACGCTATACGGGAGTCAATCGAACCGGCCCAGAATCTCTGCGACACTTCAGGCGTACCTTCAAGAACGCTCTCCGCAGACAGATCTCATCGGGGACTTATGACAAAGAGAATCCGCGAGTGATACCTGTGCGAGATGATCGGAGGTATCGATCCTGGAAAACCAAATCACTACCTCAGTCGAACGCGGTGATCATCTACATGATGGATGTCTCGGGGTCGATGGGAAATGAACAGAAGGACATCGTCAGGATCGAGTCCTTTTGGATCGACACCTGGCTGAAAAGTCAGTACCAGAACCTGGAAACCAGATACATCATTCACGACGCTCAGGCGAAATTGGTCGATTCGCACACTTTCTTCCATGTTCGTGAATCAGGTGGCACGAAGATATCCAGCGCCTACAACCTGGCGAAGGAGCTGATTCTGAAGGAGTTCTCGCCATCCGAGTGGAACATTTACCCGTTCCACTTCTCCGATGGTGACAACTGGGGAGGTGACGATACTGCTCAGTGCCTGAACCTCTTGAAAGACACGCTCATTCCTTGCAGTAACGTTTTCTGCTACGGCCAGGTCAAGAGCGCTTATGGAAGTGGGCAGTTCATCAAGGATCTCCGAGAAGCCTATGGGTCTGAAGAGAAGGTGATTCTCTCAGAAATCAATTCTCGGGAGGAAATTCTTCCATCGATAAAGACGTTCTTGGGTAAAGGGTGCTGACATGTTGCAGAGTCGTTTACTTACTCCGGAAATAGAAGAGTGGAGAGGGATCATCCGCCAGCACGCCCTGGATGCTTCTCTGGACTTCTTCGAAGTGATTTATGAACTCGTCGATTATGACGAGATGAACATGATTGCTGCCTATGGAGGATTTCCGAATCGATACCCCCACTGGCGTTGGGGTATGCAGTTTGAAGGACTGCAGAAGCAATATTCCTATGGGTTGGCGAAAATTTATGAGCTCGTGATCAACAACGACCCATGTTACGCATACCTGATGCGTAGCAATCCATTGGTAGATCAGAAACTAGTGATGGCCCATGTCTACGGTCATAGCGACTTCTTCAAGAACAACTGCTGGTATTCGCACACCAATCGAAAGATGGTCGACACCATTTCGAATCATGCTGTTCGGGTTCGTCGTCACATCGATGCCCAAGGCCTGGAAGTGGTCGAAGAATTCATCGACATCTGTCTTTCAGTTGAAAATCTCATCGATACGTACTCTCCATATTTCTCCAAGGACCAGAGGAAGAGTAAAGACGACCTGGATGAGGGAGGCCCCAATGTTCAGGGCGCCCGATTCCCGGGCAAGCCCTACATGGATGAGTTTGTGAATTCACCGGAAATGATCGCTGAGGAGAAAAAAGAGATTCTCAACCGTATCGAAGACATTGATCAGTTTCCTGCCGAACCTCAGAGGGATGTACTTCAGTTCCTTCTCCACCACGGTCAGTTGCAGAGCTGGCAAAGAGATGTTCTTTCCATCATCCGTGAAGAATCCTACTACTTCGCGCCCCAGGGAATGACCAAGATCATGAACGAAGGTTGGGCATCTTTCTGGCACTCAAGGATGATGACCAGAAAAATCATGGATGCTTCTGAGTTGATTGATTATGCCGATCACCATTCCGGTACGTTGGGTTCTAGTCCTGGGATGCTGAATCCGTACAAGTTAGGCATCGAACTATTCAGGGATATTCATCGCCGCTGGGATTCGGGGCAGCATGGTTCCGAATGGGAATCCTGCCAGGACTCCCATGGCCGAAACGAATGGAATGAAGCTGAAGAACAAGGAATGGATAAGATCTTTGAAGTTCGTAGAACCCATAACGACATCACTTTTATCGATGAGTTCCTGACCGAAAGTTTCTGTCAGCAGCACAAGATGTTCACGTACAAGTTTGACCGACAGCAGGGGCAGTACGTCCTCGATAGCAGGGGCTTTCCGGAGATCAAGAGTCAACTTCTCGATCAGCTGTCGAACTATGGTCGACCAAGAATTTTTGTAGAGAGTGGAAATTATGGCAACAGGAGCGAGTTGCTTCTGAAGCACGATTGGTCCGGTATTCCATTGCGGATGGACTATGCCCGTAGAGTTCTTGAGAATCTGGAGAAGATTTGGGGTCGTCCGGTTCATCTGGAGACCTTCATCGACGGAAAGACCAAAATCTTCGGCTACAACGGATCAAGACACGAAGAGCGAACCAGTACCTGATCGGCCAGTTTCAGCCTTCTGGGACGATGATCTGTTGTTCTGAGATAAGAACTCCCAACTTCCCCCTCGGCTCGACTTGAAACGGATGGCCTTCTCTTTGATGATGCACCCTGTCGGAGGATGTCATCGGGGATCGCCTCCTTCTGATAACACTGATCCCCTGACCAGGAGCATCGATGCGACCGGTACGGTTCGTCACTGCAGCGAGCCTTTTTGATGGCCATGATGCCTCCATCAACATCATCCGTCGTGTTCTTCAGGATCAAGGTGCGGAGGTGATTCATCTCGGGCACAACCGTAGTGCCGAGGAGATCATCGATACGGCGATTCAAGAAGATGCAGATGCGATTGCCGTTTCCTCATATCAGGGTGGCCACAACGAATTTTTTAAATACATGCGAGACCTTCTCGTCGAGAAGGGAGCTACCTGGATTAAAATTTTCGGTGGTGGTGGAGGAGTGATCGTCCCCGAGGAGATCTCGGAACTCCATAGTTACGGGATCGATCGAATCTATTCGCCCGAAGATGGACGCGAACTCGGACTCGAGGGGATGATCCGTGACATGCTGGATCGAGTTGGGTCCATCAACGGTACTCTGGATCGCGGAAACAAACTGCCGCAGCGAATCACCCGTGTAGAACTGGGAGAAGAATTCCCCGATGCCGAAGTCAAGGTTCCCGTGCTTGGATTTACAGGTACCGGAGGAGCGGGGAAGTCCTCCCTGACCGATGAGATTCTTCGGCGATTGCTCCATGATTTTCCGGACCGTCGTTTCGCGATCATCAGTGTCGATCCAACGAAACGGCGTACAGGAGGTGCGCTTCTAGGTGATCGCATTCGGATCAACAGCGCCGACAATCCACGTGCGTATGTACGTTCTCTCGCGACGCGGTCGAGTGGTGTCGAGGTACCTTCGGCGATCCAGGGTGCCATTCAGCAAATTTTGGGAGATCAATTCGATCTGGTCATCCTTGAGACCTCGGGAATCGGCCAGGGAGACAGCAGGGTTACAGAACTCGCTGACCTGTCCATTTACGTGATGACTCCCGAGTACGGTGCTGCGACACAACTCGAGAAGATCGACATGATCGATTTCGCTGACATCGTGGTTCTCAATAAATTTGACCGTGCCGGAGCGAAAGATGCCATTCGTGATGTTCGGAAACAGTATCGACGGAGTCATGGGATTTTTGATCCGGATATTTCAGATGACGATCTTCCTGTGTTTGGAACCATTGCCAGTCACTTCAATGATTCAGGAGTCGAGCAATTCTATCAGTTCTTGTTGAACCGACTTTCGGGGCCTGAAGAGGACCGCTGGAAGATCGATGAGGACCGTGTTTCCAGCAAGGGATCTTCCTACTCGATCATTCCAGCTGATCGGACCGGTTACCTGTTGCAGATCATCAAGGCAGTTCATGGCTACCATGACTCCGCCAAAGAGTCTGGTCGTGCCGCTCATGATGTTGAAGCGCTTCAACGGAGTGCCGAGCTTCTGAAAGCCGAGCTTCCTGATGCCTCGGCCCGGATGGAAGAGATGGCACAGACAATTGCGGGATCGATGGATCCCCGTATCAAGAGCTTGATCGATGAATGGCCGAAGGTGGTCAGTGCCTACACCAAGGACCAGTTGGTTTTCAAGATTCGAGATCGTGAGATCCGCGAGCCCTTGCAGGTCGAAACCTTATCGGGAACACGACTTTCCAGAGTTGCCCTTCCGCAGTTCCAGGGCCAGGGAGATCTGGTTCGCTGGCTGATGCTAGAGAACTTGCCTGGCAGATTCCCCTTCACTGCAGGAGTGTTTCCGTTTCGGAGACAAGACGAACGTCCCAAGCGGATGTTTGCCGGTGAGGGTCCACCCGAGAAGACCAACGCCCGGTTCCATTACCTGTGCGAGAACGAGAAAAGTCATCGGCTTTCAACAGCTTTTGATTCCGTGACCCTGTACGGCGACGACCCTGACCGCCGCCCTGACATCTATGGAAAGGTCGGAGAGAGCGGGGTCAGCATTTGCTGCCTGGATGACATGAAGAAACTGTATGACGGATTCGATCTCTGTTCTCCGAGTACCTCGGTGTCGATGACGATCAATGGGCCAGCACCCATCATTCTTGCGATGTATTTCAATACAGCTTTCGATCAGCAGGTGGAAAAATTTCGCGCTGAGAATGGAACCGAACCTGGGCCGGAACAGCAGGAAAAAATATTCATGCACGTGTTCCAGAATGTCAGGGGAACCGTCCAGGCTGATATCCTCAAGGAGGATCAGGCGCAGAACACCTGCATTTTTGGAATTGATTTCGCCCTCAGGATGATGGGTGATATCCAGCAATTCTTCATCGAGGAGCAGGTAAGGAATTACTACTCGGTTTCCATCAGCGGTTACCACATCGCCGAGGCCGGTGCTAATCCCATCACCCAGCTGGCTTTCACGCTCTCCAATGGATTCACTTACGTCGAATATTATCTGTCACGGGGAATGTCGATCGATAGTTTCGCCAGAAACCTATCCTTCTTTTTCTCCAATGGATTGGATGCGGAGTACGCTGTTCTGGGAAGGGTCGCTCGTCGGATCTGGGCTGTTGCGATGCGAGACGTCTACGGGGCCAATGAGCGCAGCCAGAAGCTGAAGTACCACAGTCAGACATCTGGTAGATCCCTCCATTCAATGGAGATCGATTTCAATGATATCCGAACCACTTTGCAGGCCCTGATGGCCTACTACGATCAGTGCAACTCCTTGCATACGAATTCCTACGATGAGGCGATCACCACCCCGACCGAGGATTCGGTTCGCCGCGCGATGGCCATCCAGCTCATCGTTGCCGAAGAACTAGGACTTGCACGCAATGACAACCCCATCCAGGGTTCCTTTATCATCGATGAACTGACCCAGCTTGTAGAGGAAGCTGTGCTGGAAGAATTCCGTAGACTCAATGATCGAGGAGGAGTCCTGGGAGCGATGGAGAGGCAATACCAGCGTTCCAAGATTCAGGAGGAATCGCTTCTGTATGAACATCGTAAACACACCGGAGAGATTCCGATCATCGGGATCAATACTTTCCTTCGTTCCGACAGAGACTTCGGAAAACCGCAGGAAGTTGAACTACGTCGATCCACCACAGAGGAGAAGAACCAACGTATTGTCGATTTGCAGCAGTTTCAACAATCTCACGAGGGCGAAACTGAAGCTGCTCTGGCCAGTCTTCAAAAAGTGGCGCTCTCGGGCGGGAACATATTCCGAGAGTTGATCGACACCGTACGAGTAGCGAGTCTTGGTCAGATTACCCGTTCTCTTTACGGGGTCGGCGGACGGTATCGTCGGAACATGTGAGTTGAAGTCAGTTACGATTCACGAATTGATTTTCTTCAGCCTTTTCGAAACGCGCGTGCCGCAGAAAAACCGAGCAACCCGACACCAAGAAGCGACAGCCAGCCATGGCTCTGGATCCACAGGTGTGTCGATTCGGTTCCGGTGAGTCCCAGCAGCGGGACCACGATCAGTCCCAGTCCCGTGCTGACGCTGAGCCATGCTGCTGCTTTCAGCGGATTCATCGGGATCTGAAGCCACCAGATCTGAACGACGATGAGGAAGGCCAGAGGTGCGGCAACGAGCAGGTGTACCTGAAGCCAGCGACCTCGAAGATCGACATTCAGTGGTAACGCCGGGATCGAACTGAGTGCCGCCAGTAGAAGCAGCAACAGGGTCAGGAGCGAAAGCCACTTCTTCATCGTGGCTCCTGTGCCAGGGAACGCCACAGAGCCAGTAGGCCACCGGAGATGGCCAGCACAGAGCAAAGTGAATAGTAGATCTTTGCCGCATCTCGGCCCTTGAACAGAAACGACCAGCTAAGCCACCGTTCTCGATCAACGACATCGTTATCCAGCGGACTGGTGGCGGCGGGGGTGCCAGGAAGTGGAACCATCGAAAGCGGTCCTATCGCCGTAGAGAGCCAGTGACTGGTACTGGAGTGGCAATCTGC
Source organism: Planctomycetota bacterium (assembly GCA_002711105.1). Classification (GTDB taxonomy): domain Bacteria; phylum Planctomycetota; class UBA8108; order UBA1146; family UBA1146; genus UBA1146. The sequence continues at coordinate 25,744 of PAIH01000024.1, read as the reverse complement.
GCAACCGCCGGCACCTACTGCTGTTCTTGCTGGGCGAACCGGGTGCGCGATGGGCCAACTTATCGGATTGGCTGCGTTGGAATTGACTTCAGCCAGTCCTCCGTTGCCGTCACTGGCGAGCACGCGGCCACCAGTAATCAACACAGGCACACCCACCTCATCGATCGATTCGTCGATCTGAAGCAGTGCGGCATCGATCATCTCGGTCGCGTTCTTGTCGCCCAGCTTGGCAGCCAGTTCTCCCACCAGATCAGCCCTCACACGGAGAGCTTTCCGCAGTGGTTGACGTAACTGGTCGGGCAGGAGTGGTTTCAGGTTGCCGGCTTCATCGACAAATCCCCAGCCAGCCGGCCATGCCAGACGAACCGGGCCCAGTTTGTTCGAGTCGTCCTTGTCGATGCCAGCGGAGATGATGCGAGGTGGTGTTGTCAGGAACCGTTTCTGGCTCGGTTCGCCGAGGCGATGGGCGCGTGACGTCCATTGTCGAATGCCGGTCAATTCTGGAACCGGACCTGAATGACAGCCGGTGCAATGGATCTCATCGAGATGGAATGGGGGAAGACCAGCGTGGAGCGGCTTGGGAGCCCCCAGGTGGCCTCCTTCAGTTCCCATGTGGCAACCGCGACAACTGAGAGAGGAAATATCTGTCCCTGTCGGATGAGATTCTCCCTCGTATCCTCGAACGATGTGGTGATCAATTCCTGATCGATGGCAATCGACACAGGTCATGCCAGCGGCAAGGTGAATGTCTGCATCGTGAAGCCAGCTACGATTTCCAGTGGTTTCGAGGTTTCTCACGGTGTGGCACGGGAGACAGGCAGCCGGGCCTGCATCGGACAGCAGGTCGAGTTCGATTCGTCCTTCGCTGTCGAACCGGGGAAGGTCGTAGTTCCCGGCGGTATCCATCAAACCTGCGGCGATGAAGGTGGCCAGGGATGCTTCACCTGCATCGAAGCGTTCGATTCTCCTGGCAAAGTCATAACCACTGGCGAGATGGCACACGAGACAGTCAGATCCAGCTTCGGTTTTACCAGCATTACCGCCGGTGTCATGCCGACCGAAGGTTTTGGTCCAACTTGTCCCATCGATTCCAAGCTCCTCGGGATTGTATACACCGGGCCATGATCTGTTGTGGACTGGTAGGCAGGTGGCACTGCGAGTGTCGATCAGAAACCAGGGTTCACCGGCTCGGGTATCCGGTCCAGCCCCGGCATGCAATCCGCCGGCTGCAGCATTCATGTCATGACATGGAGCACAGGTTTTCGAGAGATCGGGATCGGAAGCGTCTGGGGTACTGGGATCGATGACCCGGCCCGAGGAATCTCTTAACTGGATGCGGTGGAAGTACGGCGAATCAGAATCGGTGCGTTTCCAGCTGGAATCCTGGGCGAACAGGGACAGATCCCCGCACAGGCTCAGGGTCAGAAACAGAACAAAAAGGGACCTAATCATCCTTACTCGCATCTGTTTTGCTGATGGGGACCCTGAGTTCCTTGTAGCCCTCCTTGAGTTGACGCTGGATCGATTCCACTTGTGGATTCCACCATCGCTCTGTTGCTTCCAGTGCTGTCATCGGCCGAACCAGTCGGAAACCGACATGAAAGGCATCGGTGCACCACCAGATGCTCTTGGGGATCTGTGGATCTCTCTTTTGCCACTTTCGAGTCGAGGGTAACCGAGCCGCCGACCGGCATCGCTCAGGATCGTCCTGCCAGGAACCTCCTCGCACCACTGCTGGCCAGATTTTCGCGGGCCAGATCACAGTCTCCTTCTCTGACAGGGTCTTTCCCGATCTTGTTGCATAAGCCTGAGCCTGGTAGCCGTCGAGAGTCCATTCTGCCACATTGCCGTACAGGTCATGGATTCCCCACCGGTTCGCCGCCAGGGTTCCAACCTTGCGGTATCCAGCTCCCAGTCCCGGGAAACCCAGATCCGGGTCGTCATATTCACTGTTGTCAAAGTGCCAGGCGAACTCGGACAACCGCGCGGGATCATCTCCGAACGAGTATGCGGTCTCCTGACCGCAGCGTGCCGCATATTCCCATTCCGCTTCTGTCGGTAGACGTAACACTTTGCCTGTTTTTCGCGATAGCCACTTCGAGAATTGCATCGCTGCGAACTGGGTGATATCGGCGACCGGATATCCTCCTCCGGTCCCCAGCCCTTCGAGGATCGGTCGAGAATCTTGCTCCCAGAGGGGAGTCGGAATGCTGACAGCATCCGCCCAGGTTTTGTCGTCCACCTTGTCAGAAGAAACGCGATCCTGTTGCAGAATTCCATATTGCTCGCGAAACAGATCGAACGCATCCCAGGTCACTTCGCATTTCATGATCCAGAACGGTTTGACCTCCAGGGTCCAGGTGGGGCCTTCATCTTCGTTACGTCCCGACTCCTGTTCGGGTGATCCGATGCGGATCGACTCTGGATATCCCTTCTGTCCCACCGGGATGGCAATCCAGGTGATCTCGATTTCGGATCCGGGTATCTTTTCGGTGTAACTCTCCAGCACCGGAGCGGGCGGTTCTTGCAGTGCCGTGAAGAGAGGACCATGACAGAGCCAGAGTGTGAGGATCAACGGATTCAACGGCATCCTTCCGGGGGACCGCGGAAACTAACCCAACAAGTGAAGGGTGTCCGAAGTGCCCTTGGGGGGTACAAGGGAGACATGATGTCTCACTTGGCCACCCCCGTCCAGATGTCCCGGGTGTTCACTCACTTGCTGGTAAAGAGGATTTGGTGGCTTTCCCTGCTGCTGGCGATCTGGGGTTGCCAGGGACCTCTGCAAAAGGTGGAAATTGAACACGCCGCCATGGGGACCCGGTTCCGCATCGTCGCCTACCATCGAAACCCACAGCAGGTGGAACGAGCCGCACGGCTCGCGATGGGAACGATCGATCGCATCGAAAATATCTGTTCCGACTGGAAATCTGATAGTGAGATTCGACAGCTGTGTCGTACGGCTCCCAGTGACTACCCTGTCAAGGCTAGCGAAGAATTGATCGAGGTTCTTTCACGAGCCATCGAGATCTCCCGCGTCAGTGGTGGTGCCTTCGATCCTACCGTCGGGACGTTGGTGAGACTGTGGAGACGATGCCAGCAGGCGGGCAGGTTGCCACGTCTCGATGAGTTGCAACGAGCCCGGCAGACCATCGGTATCGATGGGATCGTCATCGATAGCGATGCCAGGACAGTGCAGCTGTTGCGCGAAGGGATCGCTATCGATCTGGGGGGGATCGCCAAGGGCTATGCCGTGGATGCGGCGCTGAAAGTGATGGAAGCGCAAGGGATCAAGCATATTCTCGTCGATGGGGGCGGAGACATCTCTCTGGGTTTCCCACCTCCTGATCAGGAAGGTTGGCGGCTAGAACTTCAGCCCGCCGGTGTTGGGAATGACACCGATAGCGATCGAGTGATCCGGGTGGTCATCGGTAGCAGGGGTGCGGTGGCGACCAGTGGGGACGCCTCTCGATTCGTCGAGATCGAGGGCAAGAGATACAGTCACATTCTCGATCCCGCCACCGGATTAGGAGTTCCTGGACCCCATGCGGTAACGGTTCATGCTGCGGATGGAACCACCGCAGATGCCCTGGCTACGGCCATTTCTGTTCTCGATGAGAAAGAGGCAGGGAAGCTCCTCGACAGGTTTCCTGGCAGTTCTGCGCTGCTCTTTGATCCGGTGGGAGGCCCGCCCCGGGTACTCGGAGTTTTCCCAGGATATCCCAATCACTGACCACCGGGTGGTGGAGGAGAGTCACTTCGGTCAGTACCATAAAAGGGACCCCAGAGGGCTTCAGGGGACCTCCTTCGAAAGAGAGGCGCTCGATGAGCGATCAAGTCCAGAGCAATTCTTCTAATCGTCCTTCCAGTATCGATCGACGGGTATTTCTGAGTGCATCGGGAGGAGCTCTTGCCGCAGCTGCACTCGGTTCCACTTCCTTGCATGCTTTTCCGTCCAGTTTTCACAATAGTGTCGATGACACCATCCGTGTCGGGTTGGTCGGCTGTGGAGGGCGTGGTACCGGAGCAGTGACCAATGCTCTGAATGTGGAACCACGCGCAAAGCTGGTTGCGATGGGAGATCTCTTTGGTGATCGGGTCGATAGCTCGCACAAGAACCTTCTAGATGAAGATCATGCTGATCGCATCGATGTTCCCGAGGAGCGACGATTCGCCGGATGGGACGCATTTGAAAAGGTCACAGATTGCTGCGATGTCGTGATTCTTGCCTCGACTCCGCATTTTCGTCCGCAACAGATCGAGAAGGCGGTTGCTGCCGGGAAGCACATCTTCGCGGAGAAGCCCATCGCTACCGATGCCCCCGGAGTGGCGCGGGTACGAGAAGCATGTCGACAGGCTGACGAGAAGGGGCTCACAGTTGTCAGTGGACTCTGCTATCGATACCAGGATGCCAAACAGGAAACCATCGCACGCATCCATGATGGGTCGATTGGAGACATCGTTTCGTTGCAGTGTACCTACAACACAGGTGGGCTGTGGCATCGTGGGCGCAAGGATGAGTGGACCGAGATGGAGTACCAGATTCGTAACTGGCTCTACTTCCATTGGCTCAGTGGTGACCACATCACCGAACAGAGCATCCATAGTATCGATAAGATCATGTGGGCGATGAAGGATGTGCCGCCGATGAAGTGTTCTGCCAGTGGCGGCCGTACCGTTCGCACCGATGAAAAGTGGGGCGATATTTACGATCACTTCAACACTGTTTTTGAATGGGAAGATGGAACCAAATTGTTCCACTCCTGTAGGCAGTGGCCTGGGGCCGATGGTGAGGTCAGTGACTACGTGTATGGAACCCGTGGCACCGCTGCGATTCAGAATCACCGGATCGACGGTGAGGTTAAATGGCGTTTCGACGGATCGCCCAACGAGATGTATGACGCTGAATGGAAAGAGTTGTTCCGCTCCGTCAAGGGAGAGCGCGAAAGAATCAACAACGGTGAGTACATGTGTGATAGTACCTTGGCTTCGATCCTGGGAAGAACCTGTGCATACACCGGGAAAACCATAACCTGGGACGATATGATAACGAGTGAGCAGGATCTGGCTCCGCCCGTGTATGAGTTTGGGCCTGCTCCCGTGGTGGAGGTCCCACGACCTGGAACCACGAAGTTTCTGTAATTAACGACAGGAAGAGAAATAACCGCTGTCCGTACGGGCAGCGGCGACCCGCGAGGTCCTCGTGACGAAAGTTGCGAGGGCCTTTTTTGTTGGCTGACCTTTTCGATTCAGAGTCGAAAGTGGATCGCTTTTCGGCGTGTGAGGTGGAAGTAGCCGTGGCGTGACAGAGTCGATCCCTTGCCGCTGTCGCCGACTCCGGTCCAGGGTAGTGCGGGATCCAGGTAGTCACATCGATTCTGGAAAACGGTGCCGGTTTCCAGATGCTGGGCAAAGTGTTCTGCTCTTTCCTGATCGCGTGTCCATACCGAAGCGGTCAGGCCATAGCGGTTGTCGTTCATCCGCTCGAGAGCTTCTTCATCGGTGTCGACCGAGAGTATCGGTAGGATTGGTCCGAAACTCTCCTCCTGCATCACGAGCGAATCGTTGGGGGCACCCACGATCAGGGTCGGGGGAAAGAAATTTCCCTTTTCGCCTGGAACGCGTTTTCCGCCACAGACCACGGTGGCTCCTCGCTGTAGGGCATCCTGGACCTGTGCTTCCAGTTGATCGAGCGCCTTCGATCCGACCAGGGGGCCGAGTGTGGTCGAATCATCGAGTGGATTTCCCATCTGTAGAGCGGCCATCGCCTCGAGTGATGCCGAGACGAATTCGTCCAGTTGGGAATGATGGACATATACTCTTTCCACCGCACAGCACGATTGCCCGGCATTGTAACAGGCTCCCTCGACCACGTTTTCGCTGGCAAAGGGAAGATCAGCGTCTTCAGCGATGTATGCCGGATCGTTCCCGCCCAGTTCCAGTCCACAGTCGATGAAGCGTTTCGATGCTTCATTGTGCACGGCAGCCCCTCCTGCTACAGAACCGGTGAAGGCGACATGGGCGATTCTCTTGTCTGAGATCAGTTTGGCGGTCTGGTCGTGGCCCAGGATCAGGTTTGTCACCAGGCCCGGGATCTCCAGGTTATCGAAGGCCTGTTCGTAAGCTTTTCCCGACAGAGGAGTCCGTGCGCTGTGCTTGATCAGTACTGTATTTCCGGCCACCAGAGCGGGGACGACCACGTTGATGGGAATGATGAGGGGATAGTTCCAGGCCGCCAGATTGAGAACCACTCCAAGAGGTTGGTGTTCGATCCTGCGATGAAACCCGTCCTTTTCCGGCAATACCTCGGCAGCCAGTGATTCCCTGGCGATCGAGATCATGTAATGAGCTCGATCAAAGACGGTCCCGATTTCATTACGAGCCTCGCTGATCGGTTTCCCCATCTGGAGAGAGACTTCGGTGGCGATCTCCTGCGCCCGGTTCCGAAAGTTGCTCAATCCCTGTTCGACGATGGAGATCCTTTTCTCGATTGAGAGTTGCCGCCAGATGCGCTGCGATTGATATGCGGCTTGTAACTTGTACTGGACATCAGAATCACTGTCATGGTCAAGAGAACAGACCAGCGACCCATCAAAGGGGTTGGAAACATCGAGCGTCATGGGTTTCCTATTCCGGGGTTACATAGGCACTCGTGATGCCGCCGTCGACCAGGAATGTTGATCCGGTCATGTAAGAAGATTCGTTCGATGCCAGATACAGTGCGGCTTGCGCCATTTCTTTGGCTTCGCCGAATCGACCCATCGGAATGTGGACCAGACGCCGTTGCTTCTTCTCATCGGTGTCGAGGAAGTTCATCAGCATTTCCGTCTTCAGTGGGCCAGGGCAGAGTGCGTTGACTCGGATTCCTTCCCTGGCGTGGATCACTGAGAGTTCACGTGTCAGCGCCAGAACTCCTCCCTTGCTGGCGGTGTATGCCAGCTGAGGTGTGGCTGCTCCCATGACCGCGACGAAACTGGCGGTGTTGATGATGGAACCGCCTCCAGAACGGCGCATGGCGGGGATGCCATACTTGCAGCCGAAGAAGACACCTTTCAGGTTGATGTTCATGGTCCGATCCCATATCTCTTCGTCGGTGTTTTCAGCATCTCCATCGTCTCCATGCATGATGCCGGCGTTGTTGAAGAGAACATCCAGGCGACCAAAGTGGTCTTCACAGGTCTGGATCATTTTTTGACAGTCAGCGGCGCTGGAGACGTCACCGTGACAGAAGATCGCATCTCCACCGGAATTTGTGATCTCGTCGACCACCTTCACCGCTGCCGATTCGTCGATATCGACCACTACGACCCGGGCTCCCTCGCTGGCGAACAGCAGGGAAGTATCCTTGCCGATTCCATTGGCTGCGCCCGTGATGAGGGCGACACGATCCTGCAATCTCATGCGACTCCTCCAGTTTCCTCCGCGAGGCCGAGCCTCAGCGGGTTTCTCGGGTAGCCTCCACCAGCTGGTCGAACAGGCGTTGCTGCAGTGGATCGGATTCAGCGCCTTCCTCGGGGTGCCATTGCACCGCAACCAGCCAGGGGTATGACTCCATATCCACCGCTTCGATGCATCCATCGGGGGCTTTCCCCACCACGGTCAGTCCTTCTGCGACCCGGTCCACAGCCTGGTGATGGGAAGAAAAAATCTCGAAAGAAGTAGCTTCCAACTTGGCCTCAAGAGAAGAGCCGCTCACTAGCTCGACAGAATGCTTGCCAAAAGAATGAGCTGGAACCCCATGTGTGATCTGATCGCCGAATTGATCCGGCACATGAAGATGGAGGGATCCTCCCAGGTGCACGTTCAGTAGCTGGCAACCGCGGCATATGGCGAGAATGGGAATTTTTCTCTCCATCGCCAGTTGAAGCACCTGTAGTTCGGTCCCATCTCGATCCGGGTTGACCCGTTCGGGCGGAGAGGAGGCCATCGAGGGATCGAAATCATCGAGATAATTGCTGGGATCGACATCCCCGCCACCTGCCAGGATCAAGCCGTCGAGGGTCTCGACCCACGGATCAGGATCCTGTTCGCCGGGTGGAAACGGTAACGGAGTTCCACCGGCACGCCTCACCGCTCCGACATATCCTCTGGGGAGGGTGTAGTTTTCATCCAGAACTGGCGGGTACATCGGAATCCCGATGAACGGTCGTTTCATGATGTGTTTTAAATCCGTTCGAAGTAGCGTTTGTGATCCCAGTGCGGATCTTCGGAATTTTCCGCCTGGTGCTCTGTGGTGAAAAAATGGCAATAGTGATCAACGGTGGCTTCACCGAATGCGTCTCTGGCGAAATGACTGTCGGCAAAAGCGTCGGTGGCTTCCTTCAATGAACCTGGAACCTGTGGAAGTCCCTCGGCAGAGTATACATCCCCTTCGAACGCTGGAGGGGGTTCGATGCGATTCTCGATGCCGTCGAGACCGGAGGCGAGAGCTGCGGCGAAAGCAAGGTAGGGATTGCAGTCGGCACCAGGGATCCGGCACTCGATCCTCAGGCTCGATCCACTACCCACCACGCGAAATCCTGCGGTGCGATTGTCGTGGCTCCAGGCGAGGCTGGTGGGTGCCCACGAGCCTTTCTGATAGCGGCGATACGAGTTCACGGTCGGGCCGTAGCAGACCATCATCTCGGTGGCGTGAGCGATCCAGCCACCGAGGAACCAGCGGAAGGTGTCGCTACAGCGGACCGGCCCCAGTTCCTGATCACCAGCGAAAGCGTTGGCGGAATCGCGCCACAGACTCAAATGCATGTGAGAACTGGAACCCGCCCCGTCGGGAGCGTATTTCGCCATGAAGGTGACGCTCTTTTCCTGTTGATCGGCGATTTCCTTGAGGCATTGCTTGTAGATGCAGTGGCGGTCTGCCATCTGAAGGATGTCCGTGTACTGAACGTTCAGCTCATGCTGACCCAGTCCCCATTCCCCTTTGCTGTTCTCCACCGGTACGCCCGACTGCCGCAGATGACGACGAGCCGGTGCGTTGAAACTCTCAAGCCTGGTGCCCTGCAAGATGTGGTAATCCTCGATGTACCAGCCCGCTGCCGTCAGGTTCTGGTATTTCTTCTCGTGGGCTTCCCGGTAGGAATCTTCCAGCAGGTAATATTCCAGTTCGCTAGCGGCCATCACCTGGAAGCCAGCCTCGTCAGCACGCGCTACTTGTGCCGACAAGATCGATCGAGGGGCGGCATGAACCGGTTGATGGGTTTTGTCGTCGATGAGATCGCAAATCACCAGCGCTGACTTCTCCAGCCAGCTGGCCCGACGCAGTGTCGAGAGGTCGGGAACCATGTGGAAGTCTCCATAACCCTTCTCCCAGTTCGCCAGTGAATAGCCACTGATCGGTTCCATCTCCATGTCGACAGTCAGCAGGTAGTTGCAGCAGTGGGTTCCATCGGAAGCGACACTGTCGAGAAAGAATCTCGCGTCGAATCGTTTCCCCATGAACCGACCGTAGAGATCGGGGAAGACGACAATGACGGTCTCGATCTCGTCGTTTGTCACGAGTCGGGAAAGCTGATCGATTTCGAGCATTCCGACCAATTCCTCGGACATTGGCTTCCTTTTCCAGCAGGGGACGTGTCGTCAGATCTGCAGCGGGTATTCTAGGCAAACACGGTTCAAGAAAAAGCCCCGATGTGACTCCAGGGAGGTGTAAAGATGTACAGGATTTTGCAAGTTTTGTTTCTCTCCCTGCTATTTTGTTCGCCGCTGCTTTCGCAGCAGACGCCATCACCGGCGGCTGGAGCGGAGAAGACGTTACCTCAAGTGCTCATCATCGGCGATTCCATCTCCATCGGATATACCCCCCATGTGAAGGAAGCCCTGAAAGGGCGAGCCGAGGTGATCCATAATCCTGGTAATGCCCAGCACACTGGCACCGGACTGGCCAAGATCGATGCTTGGCTGGGGGACCAGAAGTGGGCTGTGATTCACTTCAACTGGGGGTTATGGGATCTCTGTTACCGTGATCCGCCGGGAAGTCTCAAGCAGGGCAAGAAGAACGGTAAGGTGACCTTCACCACCGAACAGTACGGAAAGAACCTGGAAAAGCTGATCCGGCGCCTCAAGAAGACCGGAGCCAAGTTGATCTGGGCCAGCATCACTTACGTTCCTGAAGGAGAGGCGGGACGAAAGGTGGGCGACGACATTCGCTATAACGCGGTGGCCAAGAGGCTGATGAAGAAGTATCGCATTCCCATCACCGATCTCGGTGCTGCCAGTCGCCGCTTTCCTCCGGAGCTATTCCGTGCGCCCGGGGATGTTCATTTCAAGCCGGAAGGTCGCAAGAAACTGGCCAAGCTCGTCACCGCGAAGATTGAAGAGGCTCTGGAGAAGTAAGCCCATTCCGGCGCTCAGGAAGATGCACTCGAATAGCTGCGCAATCCCAGGTTCCAGAACGCGCGCATGCCGAGGAATGCGATGGTGGTGACCCCGAGAATGTGAGTAATCAGTAGCGGGTCGGGACCATCGAAGAGGACCCTGGCGGGTAGGGCGATGACCAGTAATGCCGGGAAGACCGTCATCAAAATTCTGCGCGTCCATTTGGAATAGATTTTGTCAGGGCGTTCCATCAATTTGTTGGCCGAGAAGAAGGCGGTCAACAGACCGCGGTTGGTGTGGGTCCAGAACACCGGGATCTGAAAGAGCATCTGCAGGACATAAAAAATAAAACTGCCATTGAGCATCAAAAACAGGAACCAGATCAGATTTTCTGTACCCAGTTCGCCTGGGTAGCGCAGGATCGACCAGGCCAGTATCCCCCCCGCGATGAGTAGATTTAAAAACGAGTTTGCCGCGAAGTCTCGCAGACTGAGAAAAAACAGCGAGGAAACCGGTCTCACGATGTAGTAGTCGAGATCGCCCTTGTTCACGTAGATCGGTAGCCACCACATGTTGTTACTGAAGACGGTCATGTGAATGGCGTCGATGACCAGGTATCCCGAGACAAAGATCAGTACCTGATCGTAGTCCCAGCCGCCGATCATGTTGGTGTGCTGGTAGAGAATCGTGAAGAAGACCAGCTCTACGGCGTAAAACAAGCAGTCCATGACGATGCGGAACCAGAAATCCATTCGGTACTCGAGGGCCCGGCTGAATGAGAACTTCAGAAACTGGAGATAGAGTCGTGCGTATCTCATCATCAGATGCCTACTCCCGTGTAGCGCAGGTCGCCTCTTCGCCAGACTGGAATCGATAAGACGCCGAGGGCGAGGCACCACAGCAGGCAAGTTCCGATGCCAGTGAGCCACTGCGAGAAATCTACCTTTCCCAGGATGACCAGCGTCGGGAACTCGAACAGGTAAGCAAACGGAAGCCAGTGGAGAATTTGCTGAACTGAATCAGGGAATAATGAAAGAGGGAGCATCGCTCCTCCCAGTAACATCGTCACGAAGCGGACCATCACCGACAGGCTCCAGACGTTGTCGGCCCAGAAAGCGATATACTGCGGGATCAATCCCATCAGAAAAAAAAGCAGATGCGCCACCAGGATCGTCGGGATCGACATCGCGACGGTCAGTGGGGTGATGGGTGTTGTGGTCGAGAGCCCCAGCAGCGGCAGTGCCACCAGACCCATCAGAACCGACTGGAACAGATCTGGCACGACGTTCCCGACCTGCTGGGCATACTTTGTGAAGGCATAGTGACGGGGGTAGAGGAGGAACCGACTGAGTGCGCCCTCGTAGATGTCAGTAGCCACGGTCATCTGAAGATCGCCACCCCGGACGATGCGTCCGGTCAGGAATACCATCACTCCATAGGAGAGGATTCCCGGAAGATCCCAGCCGCCGATGATCTCCGAGCCGGACTCGGCGAAGATGGCGGTCCAGAGCGCCCACAGGATGACCAGATTCACGACCAGATTGACCACCATCGTGATCCAGAAATCGACCCGATAGCTCATCAGTTTCTTGGTCTCGAGATCCACGATGTGAAAGAAGAGGGAAAGGCTCATTCTGAATCTGCCATTCTTCCCGCCATGATTCTCTCGATGGTATCTCCGATTTCCGGATCCTCGATGGAGAGATCGATCACCGAGTATTTTCTCAGTAACTCAGCTGCCACCTCTGGAATCTTGTCCCTGTCTACACGGAGACATATCGAGCCAGGTTCACATTCGATGACTTGCCCCATCTTCTCCAGGAGTTCCAGTTCCGGTTGCTGTTGGGCAGTGCGATGAACATGTAGTCGAAGTTGTTTGTAGGGAGCATATTCGCGCATTACTCGCTCAAGGCTGCCGTCGTAAACGATGTCTCCTTCGCGGATGATGATGATTCGTTCACAGAGCCTCTCGATATCTTCCATGTAGTGACTGGTCAGAATCATTGCTGGAGCATTTTCTCGGCGGTAGTCCAGAAGGAAATCTCGCACCGCTCTCTGGGTGGTGATGTCGAGACCGATGGTCGGTTCATCGAGATAGACAACACGGGGTGAATGGAGCAGTGCCGCGATCAGTTCCATCTTCATTCGTTCGCCGAGAGACAGGCGTCTGATCTGGACCTTCAACTCGTCGCCGATCCCCAGCATTTCGGTGAGTTTTTTCAAGGATTGCTGATATTGATCACGAGGAATCTGATAGATCTCCCGCAGTAACTCGAAGCAATCCCCGCCGGGAAGATCCCACCACATCTGTGCTTTCTGTCCCATGACGAGGGCGATCTGTCTGCGAAAGTCATTGTCACGTTCCCACGGTACGTAACCGAGAACCTCTGCTTCTCCAGAGGTGGGGTGGATGATTCCCGAGAGCATCTTCACCAGCGTGGTTTTCCCCGCTCCGTTGGCACCGATGAGGCCGACAATTTCCCCTTCCTTGACATCGAATGTCGACCCGGTGACCGCGTCCTTTTCGACCCATTTACGATGGAAGAGAGATCGGACGGATGCCGCCAGCCCTGCTTCCTTCTGGTGGACCCGGAACACCTTTCTGAGATCTCTCACCTTGATCATGTGACTTCCCTCTCCTGTCGCAGAGCCTATATGGACCTGGCTAGGGCGTAAACAGGGCCTTTTTTTCAAACAGGCGGTCCGATTTGACCGGGAAACCGGATCGGTGGATTGGGACAGCGCTCCTTTTGTTCTGGAGATCCAATTTCCAGACGAGCGCCTCCGGGCTCTTGCGGGATGGGACAGATCAGGGTTTTTGGGGATATCCAGGCCCTGGGTTCAATTATGAATAAGAATCAGGCAGAGGTTCCAGGCTGTTGCCGGGGAGTTCCCCGGTTCAGGATCCATGATTCCAGTCCATCTTCGTTTCGCGTCAGCTACCGCTCAAACCGGGGCACGTTCCCTTCATCTAGGCCACGCCATGATAGTGCCCGACCTTCGGGCCGCTCAGTCTTCCCTGATAGTTCGAAAATAAATCGGATGGGATCAGGGAATCACGAAAGGAGGGACGTAATGTCCTTCTCCAGGTTTGTTGCGGCAATGGCCGCGTGTCTTTTCCTTGGAGCACCACTGGGTGCTCAGATTCTTGAGGATCGACAGCCGGGAGCCAGTGAACTGAAGATTCACAGCTCTTCGGTGACAGGTCTTGCTACTCTGATTACTGGTCCAGAGGGTCTCGCGATCCCTGGTATCGAGAATCTCGAGGATCCTCTCGCCGTGCTCGACATTCATGGCCGCCTCTTTGGTATTACTGATCCGAGGAATCAACTCCGGCGACTCCGTACCGACATCTGCGATCAGGGCAACGTCCATCACCGTTATCAGCAGATTTATCGTGGAATCGAAGTCTTCACCGGACAGCTGATCATTCACCAGGACCCACAGGGACAGTTCCTTGCGGTAAACGGTGACTTTTACCCGCTTCGAAGTGATGTCCCGACAAATCCGGTACTCACCATCGAGGAAGCAGTATTTCTCGCTGCCGGGGAACTACGAATGGACGAACCCCGAGCTTCGGAACAAAGATTGACGATCGTCGATCCAGGTTGGTATGGCGATCCTTCCGATGGAACCATCCAACTCGCATGGCACATGGTGGTCGGTTCTCAGACCGTTTTGCCAGAACACGTTTTGATCGACGCCATCGATGGAACGATGGTCGACCACTGGCCAGCGCTTCATTCTGCCATCAACCGTCGCATCCATGATGGAACTGGTGGTGGATTGCCAGGAACTCTGGTTCGGTCGGAAGGCGCTGCTCCGACTGGTGATGCAGATGTGGATGGAGTCTACGACTTCACCGGAGATTTCTATCGTTTGATCAACAGTGGACTGAACCGCGACGGCATCGATGGTGCCGGGGGGATCTTGAGAGCCACAGCCAACTGGAGTGATGGGATCTGTCCCAATGCAATCTGGAATGGTAGTGGAACGGCTTTTTGTGATGGACTCGCTACCGATGACATCGTCGGTCATGAGTTCGGTCACGGACTCACTGATAACACTGCGGATCTGATCTATCAGAATCAGTCAGGTCAGTTGAACGAATCCTTCTCGGACGTATTCGGAGAACTGGTAGATCTATGGAACGGCAATGCTTCTGACGCCGGGACTCCCGGTGGAACTCCCTGGCCACCGACTCCGACAGGCAGTGGCAATGACACACCCAACAGCGGCCGCACCGGTTGTGGGGATTCATCGGTACGCTGGTTGATGGGAGAAGATAGTTCTCTTGGGGCAATCCGTGACATGTGGTCGCCGACCTGCAAAGGCGATCCTGATCGTGCTCTCAGTGCTCTTTACGAGGCGACCAGCTGTGATCCTGGTTTCGATAACGGTGGCGTTCACATGGGGTCGGGAGTCCCGAACCATGCATTTGCGATGGCCACCGATGGCAAAACCTTCAACGGTGTTACCGTTACAGGAATTGGCGCCATCAAGGCGGGTTCGGTCTGGTTCCGCGCGCTGACCGTCTACCTCACTCCTGCTTCCGATTTCAACGAGGCGTATGTTCTGTTCAACCAAGCGGCGACTGATCTGGTGGGCACCACGCCCAAAGATCCGCGAACAGGCGGTTCTTCAGGTATCGCATTCACCGCAACAGATGCGACGCAAATACAAAATGCCCTCACTGCGGTCGAGATGAATGGTGCGGGGATCTGTAATCCTCCTCCGCCTCCCGACAATGATGACTGCGACACAGCTACGGTAGTGTTGGCAGGAATCCATCCCATCGATAACGGTGGTGCGACCAACAGTGGTGTGGCTGCCAATGATGCCCAGTGTGCCGGTACCTTCCTGGGACAGGTGTCCAAGGACATCTGGCTCAGCTACACCCCGGCCCAGGATGGAATCGTTACGCTCACTACCTGTAATACTGCTAGTTATGACACCGATCTGGTGGTCTACACAGGTGGCTGTGGGGCACTGAATCAGGTCGCCTGTAATGGTGACGGCAGTGGTTGCAGTAACTTTACTTCGATCATCTCTAACTTCTCGGTAACTGGCGGAACCAACTACATGATTCGTGTCGGTAGTTTCGGAACTACCGGTGGAAGCGGTGAACTCGAAATCATCTTCACTCCAGGTGGCGGCACTCCGGTCGAGGTCTGCAATAATGGCGTCGATGATGACGGAGATGGCGCAGTTGATTGTGCCGACCCGGATTGTGCTGCGGATCCGGCATGTACAGGAACTCCGGTCGAAAATTGCAGTAATGGAGTCGACGATGATGGCGACGGAGCCGTCGATTGTGCCGATACCGACTGCGCCGGGGATCCTGCCTGTGGTCCTCCCTCCGCAGGAGATGAGTGCGTAGATGCGATTGCCGCAGTGTTGGGTTCCAACGCCGTGGATACCACTGGTGCGACAGATTCCACCGATTTGTCCGATCCTTCCCAGTGTTCTGGCACTTTCCTTGGACAGTTTGTTCAGGACATCTGGTACAGCTTCACGCCAGCTAGTGACGGGCTATTGACTGCTGATCTGTGCAACCTGGTCAATTTCGACTCTGATATCGCAATCTATTCCGGTACTTGCGATGCCTTGACCCAGGTCGGCTGCAATGGCGATGGCCCTGGTTGTTCCACCTTCACCTCTCGCCTCAGTGATCTACCTGTCACAGCAGGCACCGAGTACATAATCCGAGTTGGTGGTTGGAATCTGGGCAGTGCCGGTACCGGTATTCTCGATCTCAGTCTTTCGACTTCCAGTGCAGAAAACTGCACCAACGGTGTTGATGATGACCTCGATGGGTTAACTGACTGCGAAGATCCCGATTGCTCTGGCGATCCATCTTGCATTCCGTTCCCGGGCGATGAGTGTGCGACCGCCCTGGTGGCATCTCAAGGTTCCAATGTTGTCGATACTACCGGTGCCAGTGATAGCGCTGATTCAGTCGGCCCTTGTGCCGGTTCGTTCGTCGGTTCGATGAGTAATGATATTTGGTACAGCATGGTTTCTTCGGCAACGGGAGTGTTGACCATCAGCACTTGTGGTCTGGTGAACTTCGATTCAAGCATCGTGGTTTATCAAGGTAACTGTGGTGCTCTGGTACAGCTCGCCTGTAACGGTGATGCTTGTGGTCTCGCTTCTGAGGTTCAATTGTCTGTTACTGCTGGCGACCAGCTGACGATTCGTGTCGGTTCTGCCTCTGCAGGACAAAGCGGTAGTGGATTGATGCAAATCGTGATCGACATTGCTCAGCCGGAAAACTGTTCCAATGGAATCGATGACGATCTCGATGGTCTGGTCGATTGCCTCGATCCTGACTGTGCTTCTGATCCGAGTTGCACTTGTGATCCGATCCAGGCTCTGGTGTGCAACCAGGTGGCCGGGCTGGAAGTGGAACTCTCATGGCTCAATGGTGAGTTGTACGAACAGATCGAAGTGGTCCGAGATGGCAACTTGTTGGCGATCCTGGACGGTAACGTCAATAGCTACAGTGATGTAACTTCAATGGTTGGAACTCGCGTCTACGTGGTGACAGGGGTCTGCACCCAGAATCAGTCCTCGGCGATCTGTCAGCTCGATGTCGACCAACCTGGGGGATTCCGATTCGTCGCCCCTCAGGTCACGGCTGAGTTTGACGAGGCAACGGGCGTCGGTTCCCTGGTGGCGAGTCTTTCCATCGGTGAGGCCGATGACAATATTGGTTTCCCGAACTCAACTCAAGGTTTCTCGCTGTCCCTGGCCAGTGATCCGGCGACTCTGTCTGTCATCTCACTGATGCCTTCGCCAACCCTTGCAGCCATGAACGGTTCCAATGGTCCCGATTTCATGACCGAAACGATATTGCCTGACGGAGTCACTGTCGGTGTTGTCTACAGCTTCTCCGGCACGGAGGTTCTCCCCTTCGCGGCCGATACTGAGGTTGTGATCGTTGGTTTCGATACCAATGCTGGGAATCTCGCAGGAGTGTCTACTCCTGTGGCGACGACATTGCAGTGGTCAGAGATCATCGGCTCGACTCCGGTACAAAATCTCGTCGTGGTGAACAGTGCTGCTTACACACCGGACACCATTGACGGAAGCGTGACTCTCAATCCAGTTTCTACTGGCGGGTTCGATCGCGGCGATTGCAACGTCGATGGTGCGTTCAACATCGCGGATATCGTTAATGCTCTCGACATACTTTTCCTGGGCGGTACTTACGCCTGCGTTGATGCTTGTGACATGAACGATGATGGTCTGATGAACATTGCCGATGCGGTCTATGGCCTCGCTAATCAATTCAATGGTGGTGCTGCACCTCCGCCACCCCATGGCAGTTGTGGAGCAGATCCCACGGATGATGCTCTCGATTGCGCTGGCTACGATGCCTGTGATTGAGGAGTAAGCGAGGATGAGTACTTTGGGCCCCGGGGCGGCAAGCGTTCCGGGGTCTTTTTTCATCTTCATGACGGAACCACCGTTGACGCTCTGTTGCTGGCCGGTATTGACGATTCAAGGACTCCGGTTCGAGCGGTAAGGTTGCCCACCGCAAGGCTGGCTCCTACGATCTGGAGGTTGCCTTTCCCCTGTACCGAATTATCCGGGGAAATGGCAAAACCCTCGATCCGGAAGGTGGAAGAAGCGTCATGTCAGACCCAGTTTCTGAAGAGGCGAGAGCTCTGGTCGATTCGATACAACGCGTCGCTGTTGTTGGTGCCGGGACCATGGGGAACGGGATCGCCCAGGTCTTCGCACAGTCCAGCTATGAAGTGGTCGTCATCGACCCGGTCGATCAAGCCCTGGAACGCGCTCGTGGCTTCATCGAGAACAGTCTCGGTCGGATGGTGAAGAAGGAAAAGATCGCCTCCGCCGATGCAGAATCTGCCCTGGGTAGAATTTCCTTCGAGACCAGTCCTGAAGCTGCTGCCGGAGTGCAGTGGGCAGTTGAGGCGGTGCCGGAAGATGAGAGTCTGAAGGAGAAGGTGCTCAGTGCTCTTGATCAGCAGGTCGCAGACAATGGAGTGATTGCCAGCAACACATCGTCCATCTCCATCACGAGGCTTGCGAACTTTACCTCGCGACCAGAGGCCTTCGTCGGGATGCACTTCATGAACCCGGTTCCGATGATGAAGTTGGTCGAGGTGATCCGTGGGCATCGTACTTCCGACAATGTAGTTGCCGCCACGCTCGAGCTTGCCCGTCGACTGGGTAAGGAGCCGTGGGAAGTGGCAGATTATCCTGGTTTCGTGGCTAACCGGATTCTCGCCCCAATGCTCAACGAGGCCTTCTATGCATTGATGGAGGGTGTCGCGACTCGTGAGTCGATCGACGAAGTGATGAAGCTGGGAATGGGGCATCCGATGGGGCCACTGGCCCTGGCTGATTTCATCGGTCTCGATGTCTGTCTCACCATTCTAGAGGTGTTACAAGACGAGCTGGGAGATCCGAAATATCGCCCCTGTCCGTTGCTGCGAAAGATGGTGGCGGCCGGAGACCTGGGCAGGAAGAGTGGCCGCGGTTTCTACGATTATTCCTGACGAGAAGGAGTGATAGATGCTCGAAGAGAGCATGAGCGAGGATTTCGAAGGTCTTCTGGGCGCGATGCTCGGGACTTCTCTGCCTGAGAAGCATCGGGAATTGCAGGAAATCGCTCATGAATTTGCCAATGAGGTACTGATTCCCGCGGCAGATCGCCATGACCGCGAGGAGAGCTATCCCGCCCAGAACATGGCGCGACTCGCCAAGCTGGGTTTCATGGGCATCCTGGCTCCCTCCAAGTTCGGAGGGTTTGGACTCGGCAATCTCGCTCTTTCGGTGGCGCTGGAAGAGATCAACCGAGGCTGCGCCTCTACCGGCGTGACGCTTTCGGTTCACAACTCGCTCTTCTCAAGCCCGCTGCTACATTTTGGTTCCGAAGAACAACATGCTCGCTACTTTCCGAGTCTTGCTAGTGGCGAAATTCTGGGGGCCTACGCCATCACAGAACCAGATCATGGTTCTGATGCTGCGGCGATCGAGACCACCTGTCGTCGCGAAGGGGATGAGTGGATACTCAACGGCACCAAAGCCTGGATCACCAATGGATCTTATGCGGATGTCATCGTGACCTTCGCGACGATGGACCCTTCTCTGCGAGCGGGCGGGATCAATGCATTCGTGATTGAGAAGTCGATGCCTGGGTTTTCAGTCGGTAAGAAAGAGAAGAAACTGGGGATCCGCGGTTCTGATACGGTGCAACTGATCTTTGACGAGTTGCGAGTTCCTGCCCAGAACTTGCTCGGCGAGGAAGGCCACGGCTTCAAGGTCGCCATGCATACCCTCGATGGAGGACGGATCGGAATCGCAACACAGGCAAATGGGATCGCCCAGGCCTGTCTCGACGAGACCATCAATTTTTCCGAGAGCCACCAGATGTTCGGACGGAAACTCGCCGACAACCAGCTGGTCTCTCACAAGATTGCGGAGATGGCGACTCGACTCGAAGGAGCTCGCTTGATGACGCGGAAAGCCGCGATTCTGAAAGATCTTGGCTTGCCACACTCGAAGGAGGCATCGATGGCGAAGTTGAGTGCTGCTGAGATCGCCAACGATGCGGCCCGGATGGCACTGGAGGTGCACGGTGGAATGGGGATTGGACGGCAGAGCTCGGTCGAGAGGCTCTTCCGCGATGCGAAGATTACCGAGATCTATGAGGGAACCAGTCAGATTCAGAGGCTCGTCATCGCCAGGCATGTTCGACCGGTGCGGGGGTAAGCTTGCCAGCTTTCGACCTCGAAGAACTGGTTGCCGGAATCCTGCAGGGGTCAAGACGCCATCTGGGGCGTGCCATCACGGCGGTCGAGGAGGACGAGTCCGCTGCCGACGATTTGTTGGCGGGCCTTCCCGGGTCTTCGAATAGTTTTCGGATCGGTTTGACCGGAGCCCCTGGGGTCGGGAAGTCCACTCTTATCTCCCAGTTGGTTCCGAAACTTCTCAACAGGGGAGAGCGTGTTGCGGTGCTGGCCATCGATCCTACCAGCCCGCTCTCGGGTGGTGCACTACTAGGAGACCGAGTACGGCTATCCGGTGACCTCGGAGAGGGAGCTTGGTTTCGCAGCATCGCCAGCCGTGGGTCGACCAGTGGTGTCGCCGGCTGCACCGACCTTGCCGCCGAGATCCTTGCCCGCGCTGGATTTGGCATCATCATCATCGAAACAGTGGGCGTCGGTCAACTCGAGGTCGAGGTTGGGCAGGAAACAGACCAGGCATGGTTGCTACTCAGCCCTGAATCGGGCGATGCGATTCAATTACTCAAGGCAGGGGTTTTGGAAATCGTCGACCGTATCATCGTGCATAAATTTGATCGCCCCGGAGCGGATGAACTGATGCGGTGGTCCCAGGAGGCGGCGCGCGATCAAGAAACAGCAGATCCCATCGCAGTCAGCAGTCACGACGGAACCGGTGTCGATACCGTGGCAGAGGAACTTCTCAAGCTGGCTCAGCTCCATCGAGGATCCCCTGACCCGGCACGAATTCAAGCCAGGATCCTTCGTCGCATCCGCAGGAGAGCCGAGCAGGTGTGGCTGAGACAAGGTCTCGATGCTGCCGGTGGTTGTGCGCGGATGGAGGAGCTGGCGAGCAGCGTGGTACGAGGAGAGATGACCGTCAGAGAGGCACTGGATACCCTGCTCACAGGCCCCCACGATGAGGGGATATCCCGATGATGCTGTCGCAGCAGCATTGGCAGGCTTCGAGTTAGTATGAACGGAAGGTGTTGATCGTGATCCGCTTCGAGGAACATCACCAGGAAGTTCGCGAGCTGATCGCGGATTTTGCGGATAATGAGATCTCACCGAGAGCAGAACAACTCGATGAGTCTCAGGGTCTACCGACCGATTCCATTGCCGAGCTGGCAGAACTGGGAATGATGGGTCTCACGATTCCCGAACAGTATGGGGGCGCAGGTCTGGATCTACTCACTGCTTGTCTGGTTGTCGAAGAGGTAGCCCGCTGTTGTGCTTCCACCGCTGCGGTGCTTTCGACACACCTGTTCGAGGGTTCCGCTGCCATCCTGGATCTCGCCGACGAGACAGGCCACCAGCGTTGGCTTCCGGGGCTGGCCAGCGGCGAGACCCTTGCCACCTTTGCCCTGGCCGAGGTCGAAGCGGAATCGGATGCCTCCGGCATCACCTGTGCCGTAGGTGAAGAAACAGATGGTTTTTCGATGCACGGTAGAAAGACCTGGTTGGTGGCAGGAGCCCTGGCCGGACTGGTCACCGTTGTCGCTCGAAGTGGTGACGAACAACTGCAGGATCTCGGTGCCTATGTGGTCGATCCTGAATCGGATGGTTGTTCCCGAGACCCGATGAAGGATCTGCTCGGTCTGAGGGGGGCGGGCTTGTGCGATCTTCAACTCGACGGGGTTCGCCTTGACGCTGGTGCTCGCCTGGTAAAAGCAGATTCTGGTTGGTCCGCCATATCGGGGGTAGTAGACAAATCTCGTCTCGGCAGTGCCGCGGTTGCAGTGGGAGTGGCGCGGGGGGCCATCAGCCAGGCTCTGGGGTACTCGTCGCAGCGCATTGCGTTTCGTCGATCGATCGATCGGTTCGGGTCGATACGAGCGATGTTGGCCGAGTCCGCCACCGCGATCGAGGGAGCTCGCTTGATGCTGTGGCGTGCTGCCAGCCTCTTCGATAGTGGCAAGCCGGCGAGCCGAGAGGCTGCGATGGCGAATCTTGCGGCGAAACAGGCAGCCTACCAGACGACCAGAAATGCAGTTCAAATCCTCGGTGGAAATGGTTACAGCCGCGAGTATCCGGTGGAGCGTGCCTACCGGGACGTGCAATCCTCGGCTCCCTTTGGTGGTGGTGAGGATCTGCAGAAGATCCTCGTTTCGAGATCTCTGACAGGAGCCCAGTCATGAGTCGAGCGGTCATCTGTTCGGCGAAGCGCACTCCTATCGGGAAGTTCCTCGGTGGCCTTTCATCGCTGACTCCCGCTGATCTGGGAGTGGCGGCCGTGGTGCCAGCGCTGGAAGCTGCCGGAATTTCTGCAGACCGTGTCGATGAACTGCGCTTCGGCTGTGGCCGACAGGCTGGCGGTGGTCCCAACGTGGCACGCCAGATCGCCATCCGTTCCGGGATGCCGCAACATTCGACCGCCATCACCCTGAACATGGCTTGTGGCTCTGGACTCCTGTCCATCATCGAAGCCCGCGATGCCATCGAGCGGGGAGATGCGCAGGTGATGGTTGCCGGTGGTACCGAGAGTATGTCGCAATTGCCCTTCTACCTGCTGGGTGCACGCAAGGGCTATCGCCTGGGCGAGGGAGAACTGGTCGACGGAATGTACCGTGATGGATTTCATTGTCCGTTGGCTGATCAGTTGATGGGTGCCACCGCCGAAAACCTCGCCGAAGAGTTTGCCATCACTCGTGAAGAACAGGATTCCTACGCCGTCGAAAGTCAACAACGCTGTCAGAGAGCCCGCGAAGCGGGTCTTTTCAGCGATGAAATCGCTCCTGTCGAGATTGCTGGACGCAAGGGTGCGACGGTGGTGGAGACCGACGAACATCCCAGAAACGATGTCACCATCGAAGCAATGGGTCGACTGAAACCGGTTTTCAAGAAGGACGGCTCGATCCATGCCGGCAATTCATCGGGCATCACCGATGGATCCTGTGCTGTAGTGATTTCAGATGAGTCTCTGGCTCGCGAGGAGGGCTGGCCGATCCTCGCGACTCTGGGTGCTTCGACGCGCGCCGGCGTCGAACCGAAGCGGATGGGAATGGGACCGGTTCCTGCCATCGGGAAGTTGCTGGAGAAAACCGGTGGCAGCATCGATGACTACGATCTGGTCGAGTTGAACGAGGCGTTCGCTGCTCAGGTGTTGGCCTGTCTCCGTGAGATCGACATCGACCGAGATCGTCTCAACGTCAACGGGGGAGCGATAGCACTCGGACATCCCATCGGAGCGACCGGGGCACGCATCACGACCACTCTCTTGCATGAACTCAGACGTCGAGGTGGTGGAAAGGGGCTAGCGACCCTATGCATCAGTGGAGGAATGGGACTGGCACTGGAGATTGACGTGGAAAAATCTTGAGGGGAGCGGTTGCGCTATCAATATTGTAAGCAAAGGCAAACTGATCATAGGCTCGTTCCTGCTCCTTGCAGGGCTGGCAATCTTCATCGAGCCTGACATCATCCAGTATATTCTCGCCACCATTTTAACCGTTTCCGGTACTGCGACCATCGTCGGGGCGATACGAGATCGGATTACAAATCGTGGCGCACATTTTATTCGTAGAGATGACGACGCCAGCTAGCTGCGCAGATGATCGATGAGAATCAGTCGTCGCACCGCCTCATCGCCGGGAATCTGATACGGTTCGTCGAGAGCGACGAACAGGCGCCGTTTCCACATCAGTCCCTCGACATCCTTCAGTTCTTTGTCTACAGCCGGACCTTTCCACAGCAGCATCGGTCCGAAGTAACTGTTGGTGCACCAGCCGAGGATCCGATCTACAGGTCCGGCAGCGCGGGCGGTGACCAGATCGATATCCTTGCGTTGTTCTCTGATCCACTCCTCGAAGCGACCCCAGACGCAGGTGACGCGATCTTGCAGTTCCAGTTCCTCGACCACCGATTGCACAAAATCGATCTTCTTGCGCGTCGAATCGATCAATGTCACTCGAAGGTGGGGGCAGGCGATGGCGATGGAGAGACCGGGCCAACCGGCTCCAGTTCCGAGGTCGAGTACGTGATGGAAAATCTGTTCTCCCCCTTCGGCCAGTAGCGGCAGGGAGGCCAGTGAGTCGGCGGTGTGTCGGATCGCCATCGCTTCCGGATCGGTGACCCGGGTCAGATTCATCACCTGATTTTTCTCACGCACCAGCCAGGCGTGCCGCGCCAGTTGCTCTCGTGCGAATCCAGGTGCAAATGGACCCAACGCAGAGATGAATCGATCACGGAATATCTGCCAGCTGATCTGCTCCTGAGCGGGTGTTTCCGGTCGTTGGGTGTCTTCCAAGCATACCTCCATGGTGGGCGATTCTCCGGTTGGGATCGCCCCGACCCGAGGGTACCATCGTTGGAGGTACGATGGTGGTTCGTTGAAACAGCTGGAAAGGAAAGACTCCATGGCTTCCGGACCTGAAATCTCGGCCAGCGGCTTTCCGCTCGTGGCTCCGGAACCGCTGCATCATCAACAACTGACCCGGCGTCTTTCTCCAGAGCAGCACCAGGTGACCCAGAAATCAGCAACGGAAGCTCCTTTCTGCGGCGGCAATCTGGCGGAGAAATCTGATGGGGTATACGCCTGTGTTGTCTGTCACCTGCCGTTGTTTCGCTCCGAACACAAGTTCGATTCCGGTACCGGGTGGCCCTCCTTCTTCGACACCTTCGACCCGCAGCACGTTTGCCAGAAGCACGATGAGAGCCATGGCATGGTGCGCATCGAGATCACCTGTGGCCGCTGTGATGCCCATCTCGGTCACGCCTTCCCCGACGGGCCTCCCCCGACCGGAACCCGCCACTGCCTCAACTCGGCATCCTTGCATTTCTATCCGGAGGGCCAGGCGATTGCGCGCGAGATTCCCGAACTGGATGATCGGGACTCGGACCCGAAACTGGCTCGCGCCTGGTTCGGTGGCGGCTGATTCTGGGGCGTGGAGGATCGCTTTGCGAGCCTCGATGGCGTCGTCGATGCCGTCTCCGGCTACATGGGAGGTCACCACGACAATCCCACCTACGAGCAGGTCTGCTCCGGGGAGACCGGTCATGCCGAGGTGGTGGAACTGCTCTACGATCCACGGCAACTCCGATACCGCGATCTGGTTCAGCTGTTCTTTGCCCTGCACGATCCGACTACCCCCGATCAGCAAGGTCCCAATGTCGGCAGTCAGTATCGATCGGTGATCTTCTGCAACGATGCAGACGAAGCCGAACAGGTCGAGCAGGTGATGCAGCAAATGAAGGAAGAAAATGCCTTCGATGGGCGTGACTTCTGCACCCAGATCATCACCCAGGCCCCGACCTTCTGGCGCGCCGAGGAATACCACCAGGACTATTATCAGAAGCACCGTGGCTTCTGCTCGCGCTGAGTTCAGCCCTGACGCACCACCCCAAGAGAATCGATGCGTTCATCTTGCTGGCCACTGCGAGTCCCGGTGAGACAGATCAGTCCCTCTAACAGCATCCACAACTGCAGCAGCATGCCGAAGCCGAGCACGATCACCTGGGGCCAGGCGATGGTCTCTGCTCCGAGTAGTCCACGCATCTGGGAGATGGCGGCCCAGCCGACGGTGACGGTGAGGAAGATGAGTGGCAGCAGCGTCGGCAAGATGGGACGACCTCTGCGCGCCTGCCAGGTGGTCAGCACCACCAGGGTGAGACTCGCCAGCAGTTGATTGGTGACACCGAAGATGGGCCACAGTACCAGTCCGCCGGTGCCGCCCTGC
>PAIH01000023.1 GCA_002711105.1 Planctomycetota bacterium | reverse complement strand
AACCCAATATCGGCCCAGCAAACTCAACGACGGTCGCCGCGGCGATTCTCTCCAGAGCCTGTTGGCGTACTTCGGGACGAATCCCCTTCACCAAAGGCACATACCAAAGCCTCGGATATTCTTGACGATTCCTGTCGTCAATTTTCATCACTCCACGAATCGACCGCAATTCTGCCTGTAATGAACCCAGTTCATCTTCCAGGCCAGCAATCAACTTCACTGCTAACAAACTATTATCTTCTATGAGGGATACGCGACCTTCTCCATAAGGATAAGACCAACGTTCTGGTGATTCCTGAGCCTCCATCAGCACGGGAGTAAATAAGATCAGTAGAAAAATTAGATGCAATCGAGACATGCCACCTCCGCATCGGGAAAACCGATAGACCACCCGACTCTGTCGGGAACTAGGAAGAACTAGACGGGCATAGAGAACAATCTCGTAGGCGGATACGAGAACGGGATGTTTGAACGATTGGTGGTTGCAACTCCCCCACGTCCCTCACTCTACGGAGTTATAGTGATTGGCAAATCAGATTTCATCAACCCTGTCCCTTCCAGACAGAGTTACGGGTATCCTCCGGTACTCATCTCATCGAATGGTTGAAGTTGTTCTAAGCAAAACCGAAGTCCTCGAGGGCGAAAATGGAATTGTTGCTTCTTTTTGTAGCACTTTTTGAGGCGATGCCGATCCAGCTGGGCTTCGCTGACGGTTGGATGTTGAAATCTGATGAAAGAGCGCTGATTCAAGCCACTGAATCAGGAAGCCAGTAATTTTGATGGGTTACAGACACCACTCTTTTGACCGGGTTCGCCTGCAGATCGCCTCCGGCATCGAGGACTCATGGATTGCCGCGCTGTGGCAGGACTGTGTCAACACAACCAACAACCGCATCTGCCGCTGGCAATCGCCTGGTGAAAGCGGTCCAGAGGTCTATGTGAAGGTGTATCGGAGAAGGCCATCCCACGGTTTGCTGAAACGTTGGCGACCTGGTCGTGCGATCAAAGAAGGAAACGGCTATCTCGAATTTTCAAAGAGAGGCATCCAAACGGTACCTCTGATCGCCTGGGGAGAAGAGCGCCACTGGGGACTCTGGCAACGAGGAGTGGTCGTCACAGAAGCCATCGACGCCATCACTGTCGAAGAAGAGTACACAGCGGGTGAGAATGTCGAGTTGTTGCGCGATACCGCCGAGCTACTGGCCCGAATTCACACTGCAGGTCTTACCCACGGAGATCCGCTGGCTCGTAATTTCCTGGCCACCAGGCCCGATCCGGTTCCCTTTGATCTTCCGTCTTGGGGCAAATTGACACCTTCCAGCCAGCGCGAAGATCTGATCCGCTTCCTCGGCTCGATGCTGCAACTGACTGAGAGTCGTGAAACCACTCAGGATCTTCTCTGCCGCTACGCCGACCGAATAGACAATCTACCGCAAACCGAAGAAGATCTTTTGCAAGAGTCACAGAACTATGCCCTACGAAAGAAGCAGGCATGACCGAGTTGAAGGTAATCGGCGGGGCCAGATCTCATGACACGCTGAGACGCATTCTCTCCCAGCGGTCACCGGCCAAGGTCCTGGACTGCCCGGCGGGCACTGGCGTCCTGTCGCAGTTCCTTCGTGATCTGGGCTGGGATGTTCACTGTGCAGACATCGATGTCGGCAACTTTGAAGCGGAAGGTTTTCCGTTCGAGCAAGTGAATCTGAATCGAGGATTACCTCACGAAGACGATAGCTTCGATGCCGTACTCTGCGCCAATGGTCTCCATCGTCTCTACCATCCAGCCGGAGCGATCGAGGAATTCTATCGGGTTCTGCGTCCTGGTGGATCGCTGTACATAAATATCAACAACTACGCTTCGATCCAGAAGAGGCTGCGCTTTCTCTACTACGGATCCATCACGAACACCATCAACGAAAGTAGCTTCAAGCAAACCTCTTCTGATCCAGAGGCCAACGTCCGCCACCATCTCTTCTATCCGCAACTGGCAAACCACCTCGAGTCTGCTGGTTTCAAAATCGTCGATCTACAAGCGGCCAGCGTCAAAACCATTCACCGATTGCTATGGCCGTTGGCGCTGGGGATCCAGCTCGCTTCGTTGCTGATCAGTCCAGCCAGCCGAAAGCGCAATCGGATTGCCCGGGCCAACTCCGGTGCTCTGCTGCCGGGAGGAAAATACCTGTACCTCGAAGCCGTCAAACCCAGTTCCTGATCGCTACTACCGACAAGACAAAACAGCATCGGCACCACTTGCTCCAGGAGAACGGCATCCCATCAACCCTGTCCCTTCCAGACCGAGTTGCGGTTATCCTCCGATGCATATCTCATCCTGTTCTCAAAGAACCGAGAGATGAAACTAAATCCTAAGGAGGCGAAAATGAAACCATGGCTTCTGTTTGTGGCACTTCTGGTGGTTGGCACTTCGAACCTGATTGCCGATGATGGCTGGATCTCTATCGCTGCGGAAACAGGACCAGGTGCAGGCAAACACATCGTCTTCATCACCGGAGATGAAGAGTATCGATCAGAAGAAGGTATGCCGCAGATCGCCAAGATCCTTGCAAAGCATCATGGCTTCCGCTGCACCGTGCTGTTTTCCATCGATCAGGAAACTGGCTGCATCGATCCGCAGGTCAACGATAACATCCCCGGTCTCGAAGCTCTCGACGACGCGGACCTGATGGTGCTCTTCACTCGCTTTCGCAACCTTCCCGACGAACAGATGAAGCACATCGTCGATTTTGTTGAATCGGGCAAGCCCGTCATCGGCCTACGAACATCCACCCATGCCTTCGACATCCCGGGAGATCGCACGTATCACCGCTGGTCATGGCGAAATGGTCAGTGGGACGGAGGTTTTGGTCGCCAGGTGATGGGAGAGACCTGGGTGGCCCATCACGGTGGTCACGGTTGGCAGAGCAGTAGTGGAATCATCGTTCCGGCCGCCAGCAAGCATCCGATCCTGAAGGGGATCAAGGACGGTGACGTCTGGGATCCATCCGATGTTTACACCGTCAATTTACCTCTCCCTGACGGATGCGAGCCGCTGTTGATGGGACGCGTCCTGTCGGGGATGAGCCCCGATGACGGACCCTGCGAGGCAGAAAAGCGCGATGACGGAACTGTCTTCGACAAGAACAACCCGATGATGCCAGTCGCCTGGATCAACGTGCGCAAATCGAAGAACGGAAAAAAGCAGCGCATCTTTTCCAGCACCTTTGGAGCATCCCGTTCTTTCACCCGGGAAGGGACGCGACGATTGCTGGTCAACGCCTGTTACTGGTGCATAGGCCTTGATAATCAGATCGATGCAAAATCGAAGGTCGACATCGTAGGAGAATTCAAGCCGACAAAATTCGGTTTCGGAAAACACACGCCAGATCTCCAACCTTCCGATTTGATGAAAAAAGCTCAGTGATTCTCACGCTTATCTTGTTACTGCTGTGGGTGGTGCCGGTCTCAGGACAGGCACCACCACCTTTCATCGGTGGATACGACTCCGTCATCCCCGATGAAACCACAGCGTCGGTCGAGGCGGGAATACTGCTGATCGGTGAACTGGGTTGTACCTCCTGCCACGCCACTTCATCGAAGAGCAGTCAGTGGCTACGACCAAGGCAAGCACCTCGTCTCGACTCGGTAGCCAAGCGAATCGATCCGTTCCATCTGATCGATTTTATCCGCGATCCAGCCAGCACCCATCCCGGCACGGTGATGCCGGAGATGCTTTCTCATCTGAAAGAACTGGATCGACAAGTGGCAGTGCGACGTCTGGTCGCTTACCTGGTGGATCGATCGAAAACCAGCTGGCAAAGAAGCACCCCTGATCGGGTCGCCATCGAAGAGGGAGCACGCCTCTACCACCAGGTGGGTTGCGTCGGTTGCCATGAACCGCTGGGTGCAGCAGCCACCAGCCCTGCTGATTCCAATCTCCTCAGCGGCAGAGTCGAGCACTGGTCGCAACCACAACTGGCTCGCTTTCTCCGAGATCCGCACAGCAGTCGACCATCTGGCAGAATGCCATCACTGGGGCTCAGCCATCGCGAAGCCAATGCCATAGCTCATTTCCTGTTGCGAGAAACCAGGGTCGCCGCTCCGCTCGACCTGGCCCTCGACCGTGGACATCGCAAGGGGCTCGATGACTCCTCGCGTTCCCGACCCTGGAAAACCTCTGTCGCCGGGGGATTCAACCTACCGGAGAAACAGCGTGGCAACGACATCACGACACACCTCTCCGGTTGGCTCCGAATTGAACAAGCGGGTGATTATCACTTCTACTTGAAGGTCGATGACATCGGCAGACTTCGTATCGATGAGAAAAACGTCATCGATCTCGGAGGGACAAAAAATTATCAACGCAAGAAGGTGGTCGAGAGCGATGCTTCCATCCACCTGCAACCGGGTCTGCATCGCATCGAAGTGTCTCATTTCCAGTGGGTTGAAGATGCCATCCTGGAACTGGAATGGCAGGGTCCGGACTTCGATCGTGGCCCCATCGACTCCTCGCTCCTGAGCAACTTCAAGGAGCCACTGCCTCCTCAGCCATCGTGGGAACTGGTCGATGACGATGCGGAGATCGGGGAGTATCTCTATACAAAGTTCGGGTGTGTGCACTGTCATGAGGATAATTCCAGTGCAAGTGCACCAGCACTGGAGAAGCTCGCCGGATCAGTTCCGGCACGTCCCCATGCGAAGTACACGCTCTCTGCCCACCAGACACGAGACCTCGAAGCCGCCCTGGAGTTCCTGAACACGGATCCTCAACCACCCGGCCCCCAGCAGCGTGTCGATCTCACGATGCAAACATTTCGCTGTACTGCTTGCCATGCTCGTGGCGATCTCGGTGGAATCCCCGATGACCGCAGAGATTTCTTCACCGGAACCGATCCCACCCTCGGAGATGAGGGGCGCATTCCTCCACCTCTTTCAGGAGTCGGTGACAAACTACAGCCGGACTGGCTCGACACCGTGATCCGCAATGGGCGATCGGTTCGAGACTACATGAACACGCGCATGCCTCATTTCAATCATCCTCAGACCCTCAAACTTGCTTCTGATCTGATCGCAATAGATCGTCAGGCCACCTCAGTACCCCGCCTCATCCATGATGACGAAACGGCAAAGTCCGCCGGACATCAGATGGCAAGCGTCGGCATGCTGCAGTGCGTGCTGTGCCACGACTTCAATCGCAAACAATCAGTCGGTATGCGCGCAATGGATCTGGTGACCACCACCGAACGTCTCAACCGCGATTGGTTCCATCGCTACATGCTCGATCCGGAATCGTTGCGACCAGGAACTCAGATGCTCGACTTCTGGCCCAACGGTCGCAGCATGCTTCCGGATGTGCTCGACGGCGATGCCGGCCAGCAAGTGCAGGCACTGTGGCGCTACCTGGCTGACGGAGAAGAAGCAGTGTTCCCCAAGGGACTGAGCCGCCAGCAGAAGGAACTGATCGTCGGCGGTGAGGCGATCCTCTATCGCGGCAAGCTATGGGAGGCAGGATTCCGCGGCATCGCGGTCGGCTTACCGGAGGGACTCAACTATGCCTTCGACGCTCAGGAACTGCGGCTGGCGCTGATGTGGAAGGGTCGATTTCTCGATGCGAGCGCTCACTGGTCTTCCCAGGGGATGGGCAGAATCCGCCCACTGGGCGATGAAGTACTGACCTTCCCTCGCGGACCTGACATCGTATTTCTCAAGGACGTCTTTTGCCCGTGGCCCGGAGAACGAGAAGAAGGAATCCGCCCTGCCGGTTACCGATTCAGGGGTTACAAGCTGGGTGAAAAGAACATCCCGACCCTGATGTACTCCACCGATTATCTCGACGTCGAGGAGACGATCGTCGCGGTCGAGGATGAAAACGGCTCCTTCTTGCGAAGGAATATTGATTTCAAGTTGAACAAGTCTCCCAACCAGCGCGGCTCGTTTCACCTGCGCATCAGAGACGTTCCACCGGAAGAGATTCGAGATGACGGCATCTGCATCTACGAAGATGGTCTCCAGGTAAGGCTGTCCGATTCGAAGCACAGCACGGCCATCCGCCCGATGTACACCGTGCCGGAGAAGTGGGAAACCTGGCTCCGAATACCCGTCTCCGAAGATGAAACATCCGTCACCATCGAATACCACTGGGGAAGGCAGAACCGATGAAGAAAGCTCTCCATGGCATCGTCCTATCCCTCTCGATCTGTGTTTCGATCCCTGCCCTGGCGCAGAATGAGCAGGAAAATCTGCCACCGATGGCGGATATCGACGAGGGGGATTGGTGGGTGATCGAGGATCTGGAGATCCCACCGGCAATCCATCTCGAGGCGGTCAGCATGCTGGAACTCGATGACGGGCAAGTCGCCATCGGCACCCGCCGCGGTGAGATCTGGTTGGTCGACGGCTTGCTCGATGATGACCTGGCCGCCGACTACCACTTGTTCGCTCAGGGGCTACACGAAGTTTTTGGTCTGGCGCGCAAAGATGGCGTTCTTTATGCCACTCAGCAAGCAGAGGTGACCCGCATCATCGATAGCGATGGAGATGGCACCGCCGATCTGTATGAAACCGTCAGTGACGACTGGGGCTTCGGCTCGGAACATGAGTTCACCTTCGGCTCTCGCTTCGATCCGGAGGGAAACATCTGGATCACGCTGTGCCTGTCTGGCTCCTACACTTCCGACTTCCCATTCCGCGGCTGGTGCTTGCGCGTCAATGCCGATGGCACCACTACCCCCACCTGTAGCGGAATCCGCAGTCCCGGCGGGGTCGGCTTCAACGCCCAGGGCGTGGCGTTCTACACCGAGAATCAGGGGCCCTGGAACGGAGCCTGTGGTCTCAAGGTGTTGCGCCCGGGCGGATTTGTCGGGCACCCCATCAGTTTCCCCTGGTACAAGCTCGCTCCCAACATGGGACCGCAACCTGCACAACCCACCGACGGTGAGGATGGTCGCCAGTACCTCGACGCCGAGCGAATCCCTCAGTTGATCCCGACCAGTGTGGTACTGCCCTACAAGAAGATGGGGCAATCAGCGACGGCGATTCTGCTCGATGAATCGAACGGCGCCTTCGGCCCCTTCGAGGATCAACTGTTCGTGCTCGATTACACACTGAGTGTCGTGATGCGAGTGACCACTGAACAGACCGCCGGGGTATGGCAAGGTGCCTGTTACCCCTTCCGTCAGGGATTCACGACCGGACTGCTCGGTGGACTGTTGTCCTCGAATGGCCAGCTGATCGTCGGTGGTTGTTGTCGAGGCTGGCCAACGCGAAGCCGTGAGCCCTATGCACTGCAACGATTACGCTGGAGCGGAAAAACACCGCTCGAGTTGCTGGAAATGAGCGCACGGCCCGACGGTTTCTCCCTGACTTTCACCAAGCCGGTCGATCGAGCCATCGCCGCCGATGTCGCCAGTTACCGCATGGAAACTTTCACTCATCACTACTGGCGCTATTACGGCAGCCCTGAAATCGACCAGACCACACCGACCATCACCAAGGCGCGTGTTTCTGCTGATGGATTACAGGTCGATCTGGTCATCGACGGTTTGAAAAAGGGCCACGTGCACGAACTGCACCTGCCCGGAATCCGGACTTCTGATGGTGAATCGGTGCTGCATCCGGTGGCTTACTACACGTTGAACCAGATCCCACCCTGGAAGTGATCTGATTAACTCTGCCGCAAGGCCGTAGCGCCTTCCGACAAAAAGTTCGCCCTGGATAGACAGACGCTGCCAGCCTGAACCCATTGCCGATCGAACCCGACCGATCCTTGAGAAAAACTGCTCTCGCAGCCGGGCTTCATCCGGTCGTGAAGTTTGACCACCATCGCGTTGACCCTGTCGATCCATGCCTCGCTGTACTCGAACACTTCACGTTCGGCTCCCTCGATATTGAGCTTCAGCAGATCGATGCTCTCCAGTTCAAATTGCTCCATCACCCGATCGATGGTCATCGCCTGCACCGAGTGACGGACCTCCTGAGACAGCTCGCTATCGTCGTCACGGTTTCGGGTCATGTATCCCCAGTCCCCTAGCCCCGGGTCGACCAGTTCGATCTGATCGTTGTTTTTCCATAAAGCCGCCTGCACCGGGATCACATTGGGATAGAGCTCAACATTTTTGACCAGCAGTTCGAAGTTAGCCTGCTCCGGTTCGATGGCGATGATTCTTGCTCCGGGATAGCGATTGGCAAAATAGATCGATGCCAGGCCGGTGTTGGCTCCGGCATCGACAATCGTCATGGGTGCCACTTTGCCTTCGAACCGATACTCCTTACGCACGAAGACATGCTTGTAGGTCGGAACATCGGTGGAAGGGACTCGCAATTGGAGTGGATGGGCGACATCGGATCGTTGTATAGAGACCAGCAAGGTTGAGTTCGAGAGGTGCCCCCACAACGCTTTGATGGTTCCGGCGACACCCACGGTACGGAGATACAACTTGAGAGTTCGAATCAAGGTTCTCTCCGCTTCACTCTCTGTAGCGAACTCGTTGCGGTTACCGCCGACCGAGCAGTCCACTTCGCCACAGGTAGTACAGTAGCGTCAATACCGCCTGGATGGTGGCAGCAACATAGGTCAACGCCGCAGCGCCGAGCACGCTTCGGACTCCGCCCATCTCCTCCTCATCGGAGATGATTCCGCTATCAGCTAACACTCTCTTGGCACGAGCACTGGCATCAAACTCGACCGGCAAGGTGATGAGCTGAAACAACACCACGGCACTAAACAGCGCAATACCGATGTAAATCAGCGGTGGATAACGAAAAATCATCCCGGCAAAAAGCATCGGAAAGGCAAACCAGGAGCCGAGACTGGCGGCGGGTACATAGGCACTGCGCAATGCCAGCATCGGATAACGAGTGGCGTGCTGGATGGCATGTCCCGCCTCGTGCGCGGCGATCGCGGCCGCGGCAACACTGCGGCCGTTGTAGTTGTCGGCCGACAGTCTCAACACCCGCTCTCTCGGGTCGTAATGATCACTGAGCTGACCTGGAGTCATCTCGATCTGGATCCCGGTCGCCCCGCCCATCTCACACACTTTCTGAGCTACCTGGGCGCCGGTCCAGCCGGAACCAAGCGGCACCTGCGACCAGCGGTGGAAGGAACTCTTGACCCGCATCTGGGCCCAGATCGCCAGCAAAAATGCCGGACCAACGACCAGGAAATACAACGGATCGAAGTAAATAAAACCGAACACGATGGAAGGTAGCTGGCTGATCATAGAAACTGTTCCTTTCCCATCTACTGGACGAATCGTAAAATCAGTCGGTTCCGTGTCGAACCCTCCGTATCGACAGGATACTCGATAACGCGTCCTGAATCCCCCCTCCCTGATGAACAGTACAAACACACTTCGTGGACTCATCAATGCATGAGGGATTGGTTGCGACACCATCCATGCGGTGGCAGGATTCATCCGTAGTATTTCAAAGCCAAATCATCTAACGGAGGATCTCAAGATGTCAGTACACTCGCGCCTAGAGATCAAATCAGGTGTGGACTCGCTTCAATGCGTGAAATTCCTGACCAGTGCGTGCTTGTTGCTCGTGATGCTCGGGACTTCCGTCTCGGCCCAGGTCCAATCGGACGGAACGATCGACTGGAATCGTTACTACTCCAACGGTGAGTCGAACGTCATCATGGCGGAGTGGGTCAAGCAATATCCCACACTGGTGAAACTCGAAACCATTGGAAAGAGTTTTCTCGGCACTGATCTGACCCTTGTCGAGATTACCAATCAGGAAACCGGACCGGCCAGCGAAAAGCCCGCACTCTATGTCGACGGCAACATCCATTCGAGCGAGTTGACCAGCGGTGCCCTCGCTCTCTACTTTGCCGGCTACCTACTCGAACACTACGGTGAAGATGCGGCGGTAACCGAACTCCTCGATACCCACACCTTCTACGTTCGCCCCAAGTTCAACCCAGATGGCTCCGACGCCTCCTTGCTGCGGGAGGTTTCCCTGCGGAGTTCGGTCAGACCCATCGACAGTGACGGAGATGGTGCTTTCGACGAGGACCCCTCCGAAGACCTGAATCGTGACGGTTTCATCACGCAGATGCGAATTCTCGACCCGGAGGGCAATCGCAAGATCAGCCCGGATGATCCGAGACTGCTGGTTCGACGCTCAGCTGAGGACACGGAGGGTCCCTTCTACCGTGTTGTCAGCGAAGGGATCGACAACGACGGCGACGGAAGGATCAACGAGGACGGTATCGGAGGTCTCGATCTCAACCGTAACTTCCCGAGGAACTGGGCACTTCCATTCAAGCAGTCGGGCGCAGGTCCATTCCCTCTATCGGAACCAGAGACCCACGCAACCGTTCGATTCATCACCGACCACCCGAACATCACGGGGATACTCCATAATCACACATCGGGAGGATTCGTGTACCGGTTGCCGTCGGCATGCGATCCTGCGACCTTCGATGAAAACGACCTCGAACTGGTGAAAACGCTCGGCGCGAAGTTCACCGAACTGACCGAAAGGCCTGTTCGACCCAGTTCCACTGACGCAACAAGGCACCGCTACGGCACTCTCATCAGCTGGGCGTACTGGGACCGCGGAATCATCGGCTGGGTCCCCGAGCTCTGGCCGGGCCTCGCCGGCGGCTCGATCGAGGCGCTTCGTTATCAAGATGAACATCTGGGCGGTCGTTACTTCGTCAACTGGGCTAGTTATCAACACCCAACCCTCGGTGAGGTGGAAATTGGCGGATTTCGGTCGAAGTTCATCAGTAGTAACCCGCCGGCGGAATTACTGGCCGCCGAATGTGCACTGCACGTGCCCTGGTTCCTGTGGCTGGCTCAGCGTTCACCGGTTCTAGAGATGGCTCAACCGATACTCGAACCGATCGAGAATGGCAACATCGAGGTGATCGCTACCGTCGAGAATACCGGTTTCCTCCCGACCCACCTGACCCGGCGTGGACTCGACTCCAAGGTCGTGAAACCGGTTGTCGTTTCCATCGAGCTGGAGAACGCCACCCTCGTCGAGGGGAAGAATAGAATCGTCATCGGCCATCTGCGCGGTAGTTATGCCCTGGAGGGTGGTTCCGAGGAGAGTGCTGGATCTGCGCGATGGGTGGTGAAGGCGGATAACGCCGAAGCCAATATCATCATCGTTGCTGTCAGTGATACCGGTGGGACGGTTCGTTCCAAAAAGATCATGCTGTCTCCGAAATCCCGCACAACAACTGTATTTGTTCGCTAACCAGATAACCCAATAGTGTTCTGAAGAGGAAACGTGATGCCCGCATTTATTAACCCTCACCAGCTTCCGGTATTACTTCTGGCCCTTCTGCTCATCTACACGCCGATGCCGGCGCAAGAGCAGGCAGCGGAAACACAAGACGCACCAGAGGAACAGATCGAGGAAGAACCTCTCACGACAGAGGAAGCGCTGATCAAAGATCTGCGCTGGCGAAACATCGGCAACGCCAACCAGAAGGGACGGATCTCCGCCATCGATGCGGTAGATGACGACTTTGCGCATGTCGTGGTCGGCACCGCTTCGGGGGGAGTCTTCAAGTCGGAGAACGCCGGTACCAGCTGGCAACCGATCTTTGACACCTACGGTGCGGCTTCCATCGGTGACGTGAGGATCTTTCAACCCGATCCAAAGATCATCTGGGTCGGAACGGGAGAGGAGTGCGGGCGTAACTCATCGGCATGGGGCAACGGAGTCTACAAATCTGTCGATGGCGGCCAGACTTTCACCCACATGGGTCTCGCCGACACCTACACCATCGGAACCATCCTGACCCATCCCAGCAACCCCGAGATCGCCTACGTGGCGGCACTCGGTTGCATCTGGGGCGAGGTAGGAGACCGCGGTTTCTTCAAGACCATCGATGGTGGCGAGACCTGGACCAAACTCGAGGGTGGATTGCCCGCCGATGGGCGTACCGGTGCCTGCGAAGCGGTGATGCATCCAACCGATCCCGAAACGGTATTCGCCGCTTTCTGGGAACGGCGCCGCAGACCCTACCGACTCGATAGTGGCGGACCCAACGGCGGCATCTTCAAGACCACCGATGGAGGAGCGAGTTTCAGCAAACTCACCGAAGGACTTCCCAAGGGCGAATCCGGCAAGATCGGCCTGGCCATCGCAAGGAACAACCCACAGGTGCTGATGACTCACTACGAACACGGGCTGCAATTGAGACGCAACGATTCCGATTACGAGGATATGACGAAACTCGGTTCGGGCATCTATCGCTCGGAAGACGGTGGTGCCACCTGGACCTACAAGAACCGCTATTTTAGCCGCCCCTTCTATTACCAGCATCTCGCCATCAGTCCCCACGACGATCAGTTCACCTACCACTTCAACATCGGCTTCTCTTATTCAGAAGACGGCGGAACCACTCTCCAGCGTTTTCGTGGAGGCGGCCACTGCTGGCATGCGATCTGGCTCGATCCGCACAACAAGAAGCGTTTCTGGCAGGGCAACGATGGCGGGCTTTATCTCACCCACGATGGCGGTAAGACCTGGCAAACCTTCAAGAACATCAACGCGACCCAGTACTACGCGGTCGGAGTCGACAATCGCGATCCCTACTTCGTCTACGGCGGACTGCAGGATGCCGGCACATCCGGAGGCCCCTCGATGACACGGGCCCGTGGCATCTACACCAATGATTGGTTCAGCATCAGTGGCGGCGATGGTTACCACGTCCAGCCCGATCCGGTCGACTGGCGAACCGTCTACTCGGAACCCCATCCCGGAAACACGGGAGGGCGTATCCAGCGCATGAACGTCGAAACTCGCCAGCGCACCGGAATCCGTCCCCAGAAGGGTTCGAACATCGTCAACTATGACGACTACATCACCCCGCAGATGGAGGAGTTGCAGATCGAGAAGGGTTGGGGAACTTCACCGGGACGGGGGAGCGGCGCATTCCGGTGGAACTGGAGTAGCCCGATCGTGCTCTCACCGCACAACCCACGTACCGTCTTCTTCGGATCCAACCACCTGTTCAAAACCACCGACCGTGGTGACAGCTGGTACCTGATCAGTCCTGACCTGTCGAAGAACGAGTACCGCAAGACCATCAAGGAGTCCGGCGGTCTGACACCGGACCACAATCCAGGGGGTGGTGCAGAGTTCTACGGAACCATCATCACCATCGCCCAGTCCCCCATCGATGCCGACGTCATCTGGGCCGGTACAGACGATGGCAACGTCCAGATCACCCGCGATGGCGGCACGACCTGGGCCAACGTGGTGGATCGAATCACAGACTTGCCTCACCACAATCTGTGGGTCAGCCGCATCGAGGCCTCTCACTTCGCCAGAGGGCGCGCCTACGTCACCATCGACGGCCATCGCAGTGCGGACTTCCGTCCGTGGATCTTCAAGACCGAGGACTTCGGCAAAACCTGGAAGAAAATCACCGACAACATCCCCTCCCACCACCCCATCTACGTGATCAAGGAAGATCGGAAAAACGAGAACCTGCTCTTCTGCGGCAGCGAGTTCGCTCTCTTCTACTCCATCGATCAGGGCAGTAGTTGGCATCGGTTCAATCAGAACCTCCCGACGGTAGCGGTACACGATCTGGTAATTCACCCGCGTGATCCCGACATCATCATCGGCACCCACGGCCGAGGAATCTGGATTCTCGACGACATCTCGGGCCTGCAGCAGATGACCGAGAAGATCGCAGAGGCGGTTGGACACCTGTTCGAGAACGAAGTCGCCACTCGCTGGCTTTCGATAAGCCCGATGGGCCAGGGTGGGACTTTTGCATTCATCGGCGAGAACCCGACCAAGAACGCCGTGATCAATTACTACTTGCACCCGATCGTCGCCGGCGAAGAGAGCGTGACCATCAAGATCACCGATGTCATCGGCAACAACGCGCGCAGTTACACCATCGAAAAACCGAAACCGGGGATCAGCAAGCTGATCTGGGACATGAGATTCGACGCACCTCCACCTCCGCCCTCGGAAGATGGAGAATCGTCTGACTCACCTCGACGTGGACGAAGGCGCTCCGGACCGCCAGCGGGACCGGGAACCTACCTGGTCGAGTTAAAGGCGATGGAAGAGGTTTTCACCGGCACCATCACGGTGCGCCAGGATCCGATGTTACCTCCCCCCTTCAAGATCCCGAACTAGCCGATGAGAAGCACGCTCGTCATCGTTCTGGCCATTCTGGTGGTGGGCATCGCCTGGAAGCTGATGAGAGTGGAGGAACGGGAGAGCCTTGGGGCACCGGTTCGCGACGGGGCTCCGTCCTGGTCACCGGATGGCTCCCAGATCATTTATCACTCAGATCGGGACGGCAACGGCGAGATCTACCGCATGAACCGTGATGGCTCCGACAACCAACGCATCACCCATCATCCGGCCAGCGACGGATATCCATGCTGGTCTCCCGATGGCAGCCAGATCCTGTTCGACTCCGAACGCGCCGGCAACTTCGATATCTGGGTGATGAATGCCGATGGTTCCGATCCACGGCAGTTGACCGACAGTCCTGGTAGAGATCTTGCCGCCGCCTGGTCTCCCGATGGAAAAAAGATCGCCTTCATGTCTGATCGGGTCGGCGCCTTCCAGGTCTACGTCATGAATACCGATGGAACCGACCAGCAGCGAATGACGATGATCTACACCAACTGGTTCCCGCGCTGGTCTCCCGATGGCAAACGACTGGCGTTTCATGTTCGTCGTGACATTCACATCCTTGAGTTGGATGCGTCATCTCTCACACGTCTCACTACCGATCCACAAAACGGCATGTACCCGACCTGGTCCCCCGACGGCAACCGCATCGCTTTCATGTCGTGGCGCGATGGCAACACCGAGGTCTACACGATGGCCGCAGACGGTGCCGATCAAACCCGCCTGACCTACAGCCAGGTGGGTGACTCCATCGATCCGCGCTGGAGCCCCGATGGCAGCCAGATCGTCTTCGTACGTGTTCCCGCTGGCCGAGATGACGACGGCCCGCAGCAGATCTGGGTCATCGATGTGGAGCAGAAAGCCGCCCGGCAACTGACCGGCGAGTGACAATAATCTGTGGCCCGGTTGAGCCGCATCAGGCCTTGCGCTGGCGCCGACGCAGATATGGAAGCAGCCACAGGTACACCCCGGTGACCCACAGCCCGAGCAAGATCACTCCGACCGGCAAGAACAGGTACAGTTTGACACCGTCTCCGAACCAGGAACCGTCATGAAACGATTCGATCAGATCGGAACGTCGATAGGTGCTCGACAGGATCTCACCACTGGCACTGTCGAACTGAACCTCCCAGCGGTTCTTGCACCTCACCTTGACGATGCCACGCTCGGGACGCACATCGAGTCGATCGATGTCGGCCCAGTCCTGCACCTGCGCTTCGGGCACCGCACGGGTCAGTTCAAGGATACCCTCGAAGTCGAGACCGGGAGCCTCGCTACTACCACGCTGGGTCGGCGGCTGGATCCAGTCGACCTGCTTCTTCAGTTGCAGGAGCAGACCGGAGATCAAGATCACCAGCAGCGGCAGTGCCGAGATCAGCGCGCCGATGCGATGTAGTTTACGGTTGGTTTTCGGGGCACTCATGGCGAGCAGTCGGTCGCGAGACCTTCTCCATTTCCACTGAGAAACAGGACTTGCCGGCTGTGGCCCAGCGAATCCCTTCAGGATCTCTTTTCGAGCCAGTCCTCACGAACGATGGCGCTCAAGAACGCATCGCGTGGCTCGGTCAATCGTACCAGCCCGTGACGCAGCAGGCCCTCGCGCTGGAACCCCGCCTTCTCCTGAACCCGAGCCGATGCCGGATTCTCCGGAAAGGAGTAGGCGAAGATACGCATCAGCTTCTCATCGCGCTCGAAGGCGAAATCGACCAGTGCCTTGACCGCTTCGGTACAGATCCCCCGCCCCCACTGTTCGCGAGCGACCCAGTAGCCGACCTCATGGATATGGGCAAACTCGCCTCGACGCAGGTCGATGGCTCCGACCAGCAAATCGCTGTCTCGCTCGACGATGGCAAAGATCTCCAGTTGACCCTTCTTGCGCAGGTCATCATGGGTCGAAATCCACTCAATTGCGGCACCGTCGGGATAAGGGTGAGGAATCTCTCCGGTGGTCAGGGCCACCTCCGGGTCGCTCACGTATTGCTGGACAAGCTCCGCATCCTCTGGCCGCATCGGACGCATACGAAACCGTTCCGATTCGAAGGTCGTTTCCTCGATCGCCGCTGCCATGACTTCGTTGCTCCTCATGCTCCGGAATTATCGATCACCACTCGTAAGATTCGTCCCGCAACGATCAGCAGTAGCCCTCCGGCCACGGTCGGAAAGCACCCCGTGGTCAGTATGTGCAGTACCAAAGTACCCTCCAACTCACCGCTGTTCAGCACACTATTAAAGCCGGACACGACTCCCAGCACACAGAAGATCAGGCCGACAAACTCGGAGAGACCGGCCAAATTCCTGGCAGTCTTGTAGCTTCCTTCGTTCATCAGCTGGCTCCTTCTGCGTTCGCATCTTGAGACTCTTGTTACCAAAGAGTACTGCCAAGAAGGGACTCCGCAAACGGTCCCGGTCTCACGATCACCGTTGAACCAGATGCTTGCCCTCGCACGAACTCGACCAGCAGCGGCCGGGTCAGTCGGAACGGTGCGTGAGATCGGGATTTTTTCGCCCCATGTAACCGTGGCGTCCGAGCAGGCTCTTCGGACCCTGGGTCGTGAACGAAGAGCGTTCCGCTGCCAGACCTTCGTCTGTGGTCTGGGTGTAGGCCCAGTCCGCGCGATAGCTGAAGGGGTGCTCGCCGTACTGCTCGATCAACTTCTTCCAGGTGGCACGCGCCTGGGCGTGTTCACCCAGATGGAAGAGGGAGATCCCCAGGAAGTAGCGCGCCTCGGGGGCGCGGCCTCCCTCCTCGGAGTATGTAGCCAGCCGGAGGCGCATCGTCTTCACATCGTCGCGAGCGAAGGCGAGCAAGCCGTGTTCGAGCGCGATGTCGTCTGCGAATTTCTTGGCGTCGAGTCCCTCCAGCACTTTCGCAGCAATGTCGAGGTCGCCGGCGCGTCGGGCGATTTGCGCGACGAAGAGACTCTCCTTTGCACTCCGCGGCTCGGAGAGTAACGCCAGCGCCTCTTCATCCTGGCCGAGATAGTGGCGGGTATGGGCACGCGCAAGTCGTGAACGCTCGTCTTCTCCGTCAGATGGCTTGGCGTACTGCGAGTTTTTGCGCAGCACATCGCGTAGAGCGCCGAGTATCTCGCTCTCGCTCGCATAGTTACTGACTTCCCCCAGCAACTCTCCATCGGCGGTG
Source organism: Planctomycetota bacterium (assembly GCA_002711105.1). GTDB lineage: Bacteria > Planctomycetota > UBA8108 > UBA1146 > UBA1146 > UBA1146. Next base: position 141,645 of record PAIH01000023.1, on the reverse strand, counting down.
ACAAACAGCACCGGCGGAGTCGGCACCCTGCTCCCACCCAGTTCGGGTTGCAACTCGATCACGAACTTCCTGGCATCGATGTCACTGGCGGGACTCTTCGAAGAGAGATCGAAGTAGATGGGAATGAAGCGCTGGTTCAGCAGACCGATGACTCGCTCGTCGGTGAAGGGCCCCGACCGGAGCACCTCGGCTGCGGGTCACCAGCAACCGGTGGCTGTCGTGCCGAATGCGACCGGCTTGATGGCGAGCAGGCGATTCTCCTGGCGCGCCCGTTTCCGGGCATTCTCGAAGGGCAGGGCCCACACGATGCCAGTTCGATCGAGGCGAACAGGGTGCTCAAGAGCCGGGTCCTGAGGAAGAGACAGCAGCAGCAGGGTGGCTAACAACATCATTCGCCTCTCCTCGCACGGGTGACAGTCCTGTTCCTACATGGTTGACGCTAGCGCACCATCCATCCAGACGGCACGATGGTCCCAGGAGGTTTCTTGTTCCTGATCACCGCGATGCTACTGGCTCTTTCGTTCCCGACCCAGACAGATTCTGTCCAGCTTGATGGGCACGATCTCGATGCCTGGGCGCGAGCGGTGCTGCCGGGGGCCGAGGAGGCGTGGCTGACCATCCCGTGGCACGCCACTCTCCATGAAGGACTGCGCGCTGCCGGTCAGCAACAGAAACCGCTGCTGTTGTGGCTGATGAACGGACACCCTCTCGGCTGTACCTGAGGCAACGGTGTGGCGGGCCGGCGGTCCGTCTGGAATGATCCGCGGGTGATCGACAAAGCCAAAGCCTTCGTTCCCTCCACCGATGAGGTGTGGCGGTTGCAGAGGCATCAGGACCGCGAATGCCGCTTCTTCCGTCAGAAGGTACGCGGCAACCCGGCACCGATCGGCGGCTCGTGGCAGGGGCTCTACATCTTCGCCCCCGATGGCACGCTACTGGCGAGGCGAAACACCCTGAATCCGGATGCGGCGATGAAGTTGATGGATGCTGGTCTCGAAAAGTGGAGTTCTCTCACCAAGGAAGAGAGAAAGGCGGCCGATCCCGCCGAGTACTTGCCACAACACCGCTGGGAAAACTCACTGCCCACCGACGGCCTGGTGCTGCGCAGTACCTTGCGCGATCTGCCTGAAGATGGAATCGGACCGGAGGGACGAGGTCGCTGGAATCGCGATCACGCTTGGTTCAACCGTGACGAAGCACGAAGCTGGATGCCTGAGGAGATTTCGGTCAGACAAAAGCAATCCTTGCCGGAAGCTCTGGCGTTGCGTCTGGCACGCTTCCATGTCGTCGATAATGTTTCGGGCCAGGAAGGTCCCTACGCCAAGGCCGACATCCAGCACGCCGAAGTTGAAATCGAAGTCACTGCGGTCGACGGAAACAACGCCACCATCCAGATCAGCGGACTGTTCCGTTCCGAAAGTGATGGCATCTACAAGCTCGGCGAAACGGACTGGCGTCACTTCCCCAGTCGCACCCGCGGCATCGATGCGACCCTCAGAGGCGAGGCGACCTGGAACATCGAGCACGGTCGCTTCAGCGCCTTTCGCGCCGCCGCCCATGGCAAGGCGTGGGGTGGCAGCGGTCTCAACGGTCGACGTGGGGTGACCAAGGCGCAACCGGCCGCTATCGGCTGGTACTTCGAACAGATCGAAGACGATCCGCGCGATCGGCTCGCTCCCGCCTTCATCGATGTCTACAACGCCGACTGGGTCATCCAGCCGAGCCCCTAGCGATCGCCGGCCGTTCCCACCTTGCGCGCCGGAACTCCGGCGTGAATCTTCGGCCTCGCGGCACCTTCCAGCAGATGGGCACTCCAACCGGCGACGATACGACGCCATTCATCGACCGTGCGGGTCGGATAGGTGGCGGGCCAGCCGCCGGCACGCCACGCATCGCCTGGATCCTGGTCCCCCGCACGCTTCGAGAACTGACCGGTGGCACTACGCATCGCCATCAGCAGATCGGCCAGGGCCGGATCGGTCGCCAGGTTGTGCAACTCATGGGGGTCACTGCGCAGATCGTACAGCTCTTCCGCCGGCTTCGATGCGGCGACAAACTGCGCCTGTTGTGGTGTCAGCTTGCCCTCCAGCGCCCGCAACTGCAGTAATGCCACCACCGGATACTGCTGCTCCTTGTAGTTGTTGAACTGACACCAGGGACGCTCCGGCATCCGGTTGAGGATGTACTTGTGGGTGGCTGTCCGCATCATCGTCATGGCGTCGTGGGTGTCATCCATCTTGCCCCGTGAGGCGAACACCGCGTTGCGAGCCGGCATCGTGGCATCGAGCAGCGAACGCCCCTGCATCCCATCGGGCACCGCAATGCCGGCGATCTCCAGGATGGTGGCGGTGATATCGATGGTCGAGGCCAACTCGGCGCGCACCGTGGCGGGGCCGATGGTGCCGGGCCAGCGGATGATGAGCGGCACGTGGACCCCGCCGTCGTAGAGAAACTGCTTGCCACGTGGATGACAGCGACCGTTGTCGCCGATGAAGACGACCACCGTGTCATCGGCGAGGCCTTCCTTCTCGAGTCGTTCGAGGATCTTACCGACCTTGCGGTCCATCACCTGGATCTCACCGAGGCCAAGGGCCCAGTCGGCGCGTACCAGCGGCTCATCGGGGTAGTAGGGCGGGATCTCTACCGCAGCGGGATCGACCGGGTTTTGCGGATCGCCCTTCCAGGAGCGGTGGGTGTTACCGATGGTGATCTGGGCGAAGAAGGGCTGCCCCTCGGCGCGCCCCGACCAGTCCTTGCCATCGAAGAGGCCTGGACCCGTCTTGAAGTTGAAATCGGTCTTGGCGGAGTAACCGCAGCCGAGGGCACAGTACCAGCCGGCGTTTCTCAGCAATTGCGGCAAGGTCTCGACCCCCTGCGGCAAATCCTGGCGTGGCCGGGTTCGGTGCTGATGGGCTCCGACCGAGGACTGATGGCGGCCGGTGATCATCGCCGAACGGGATGTGGAGCAGACCGGCGAGGTGGTGAAGGCACGGAGAAAACGGGATCCCTGTGCGGCTAACTGATCGAGATTTGGCGTCTCAACCGCCGGACAGCCGTAGCAGGACAGATCGGGACCGATGTCCTCGGCCAGGATCCACACCACGTTGGGAAGGCGACCAGGAACGGTATCGCCCTTGGCCAGTTCTCTCACCTCGATCTGCTGCCACTCGACATGCATCTCCATGCCACCGTGCAACTGCAGGGCGATCGGACCCTCAAGGCGGCCCTTGTCTCGCTTGAGCCGGGCGGTCCGCACCCCGTTGATCCGTACCTCGATGAAACGGCCACGCGCCAGCAGATGCAGCGTCGACCATTCGCCGGGTCGGTATACCTCCTGCATCCGGGTCGCATCCGGTTTGGTCACCCAGGCGCGACCGCCAGTCTCGTACAGACCACCGGTCTCGGGACTGGAGTCGATCTCGACCTGGAAACCCTTGGCGGCAACGTTGTTGCCCTGCTCGATGGCAACCCGGAAGTAGAAGCCACTGTCGCCGGCCAGAACCCGGAAGCGCGCCCGCGCCTCGAAATCGGTGAAGGAGCGATCAGACACCAGTAAACCGTGGCGTCTTTCCGAGGCAGGACTGCGACCGACGATGATTCCATCCTCGACCGTCCAGCTGCCACCGGGGGTGGTGTGCCAACCGGTCAGGCTCTGGCCATCAAAGAGGGGTTCAAAATCGCCAGCAGCGAACAACGTGGAAGCGACCGGTAGAACCACGGCCAAAAACACCCATCGTGGCACAATCGTCATTTCTCAGCCCCTTCCACCTCAACCGCCACCACCACCTTGCGGATCACCCGCTGGGTATCGCGCAGCACACACACCACTTCGGTCTGACCCGATTTGACGGCCAATAGGCGGATACGCCCGGTATCTTTCTCGATCTTGGGTTGGAGCCATGGCCTGGCCCCCGATTCCACCGCCCACCAGCGGCTCGGATGGGGTCTGGGCAAGCGCAGATCGACGTATCTACCGACCCTGACTTGCAGCACCTGCACCGGGGTCGAGGCGTTGGAGACCACCTGGGCTCTTTTTGCCGGGCCGGAGCATCCCGACCAGAGGGCCAGCACAGAGAGAATGAAGAATAGAGACAGAAGAGAGCGGAACCACTTCATCGGTCGAACCTCCCACCACGAGAAAGGAGAGGTCATCCTGGCCAGGGAAGCGGCCTCACGCCACCCCTAAAAGAAATGAGGCGCGGACAGGGGGAAAGTCCTGTCCACGCCCCGGTTCTATCGTATCGAGCTAAGCTATACCCGTAATCCCCCGGTGATGATCCAGGCGAGAGCGAGATAGGCACCCAAGCTATCTGGGAAGGTGCCGCCGACCATGCCCGCCAACGCGAGCAGCAGTACCGTGTGCTTGACATCCACGCCACTGAGTCCACCGTTTTTGTACGTGCCCATGGCCATTCCGGCCACAGCCAGAATCGTGATCGAGGCTGCCCAGAGAGATCCATTATCTCCCCCACTCAGAGAGCCCATGAGGAGTCCAACCCAATCTGCTCCACCTTCATCACCCATCGAACCGAGCCCCGTGATCACCGCACCCACTGCTAGGAATACTACGATTCCAATTGCCTTATCTTGCATCTATCCATCCCCCGTAAATTTTTTCCGCCGAAATCGGCGGAGACCAGGAACCTCCCTGGCCTTGCGATGCTGGTCTGTCAGGCTAAATCGCCGCGGCGACAACGACTTTCCCAACCTTTCCCTGACCAGCTCTGCGCGCCATCCTGCGTAATTTTGACGTCTCTGTTCAAGACTGTGGATTTCTTCAAATTCTCGATGGAAAACGTAAAGTACTTTGAAAAGGCTCTTAGCGGCGAAATAAAGGAACATCGGAATCTGTTGTCATAACTGGATTCCTGGGGCTATTGCTATTATCGGCCATCAGCGAGCTCGAAAATTGTGCCTTTTCGAGCTCGCACTGCTCTTTCATGCTACCGATCTGCCCAGGAAAAAGAGTCGTGCTGGCGATGGCTCGCCACCACGCCAGCTGCTTGTGCTTTCAGTACGGGATAGGGATTCTGTTCCCCATCTCAACGGCACGGAGGACTGCATGACTTCTCTCGCAACAGGATTCGTCATCTATCTGGTCGTCCTTCTGGGCGTCGCCGTCATCACCTCTAAATACAATCGCACCCTGCCTGACTTCCTTTTGGCCGGACGAAGACTGGGTCCCTGGGTAGTGGCGTTCTCGGAAAGAGCTTCGGGAGAGAGTGGTTGGCTGCTGCTGGGTCTGACCGGACTCGCCTACGCCAGTGGACTCGGAGATCCGTCGGGCGAGAAGCTCGAACCGGCGCTATGGACCGCAGCCGGTTGCTTCTGCGGACTGACTCTGGCGTGGATCCTGATCGCCCGACCGTTACGAACCGCCACCGAGAAGTACGGTGCCCTGACCCTGCCCCGGTATCTGGAAGCTCGTCTGGGCGAATCCAGCGGTCGCCAGCACGATCCACTGCTGCGGATCGTTTCCACCGCCATCATCGCGTTCTGCTTCACCTTCTATATCGCCGCCCAGTTCGCGGCCGCCGGTAAAGCGCTGCACAGCACCTTCGGCTGGGAACCGTGGATCGGCACTCTGCTCGGCATGGGTGTCATCGTCGTCTACACCTTGATGGGCGGCTTCCTGGCGGTCGCCTGGACCGACTTCATCCAGGGCTGGCTGATGCTGATCACGCTGGTGGTGTTACCGCTGGTTGCGATCGGCGAGCTGGGCGGATTTGGCGCAGTTTCGGACAAGGTCAATGCCATCGATCCCGACTTGCTGACGCTGTCGGGCGGCCGATCTGCCACGGTGCTGTGGTCTGGCATCATCAGCGGCTTCGCCATCGGAATCGGCTATCTGGGGCAGCCCCACCTGGCAGTACGCTACATGAGCCTGAAATCACCGGATGACGTCTCTGCGGCGCGTGGAATCGCGATTATCTACGGTTTCCTCACTTACGGCGGCGCTGTACTGATGGGAATCGTCGCACTGGCCTGGTTCGGAGCGGAGAATTTCAGCGACAGCGAGTTGATGATGCCCGCCTTCGCCCAGGCGGTGTTCCCCGGCTGGCTGGCGGGGCTACTGATCTGCGGCGCACTGGCAGCGATGATGTCGACGGCAGATTCCCAGTTGCTGGTCACCTCATCCTCCTTCACCGAGGATCTTTATCACCAGGAGATGGAACCGGATGCCAGCCAGGAGAAGCTGGTCAAGATCGGTCGCATCGTGACGGTAGGGGTCGGGCTGCTCGCCTTCGCGCTCACCTTCTTTTCCGGGAGTTCCATCTTCAAGAAGGTGCTGTTTGCCTGGGCCGGTCTCGGTGCCGCCTTCGGGCCACCGATGGTGCTGTGTCTGTGGTGGCAGGGAGTGACTCGCAACGGAGTTCTCGCCGGCATGATCAGCGGATTGGTCACCGTGCTGCTATGGGACAACTTCGATGCCAACGTCTGGCTGTCAAGTCAGATCGAAGGCCTACGCCTCTACAGTCTCGCCCCTGGGTTCCTTGTGTCGCTGGTGGTGACGTGGGGTGTGAGTTGCATGACCGCCGGTAAACGATCCGAATAGAGATCTCGTTGAAATGAGAAACAGGGGCGGTGGTCTTTGACCAGCGCCCCTGCTTCTTTATTTCTCGCTCTCTTCATCAAGGACAGGGCGGAAAAGAAACGCAGTTGAGTGGATCCGCCGTGGGATCGGGCCCACAGAGCGGATGGGGTAACGGCGGTGGTGGCCCGGAACCCAGTATGTACCACACCAGATAGATGGGGTCTGCGATATCGATGCCCCCATCATCATTCGAATCGGAAGCATCGAGACACAGTACCGGTATACCTAAAAAGAGCAGGTTTAGCTCAGTGACAACATCCGCAATGTTGATGCCCCCATCAGCATTGGCATCCCCCCGGACGAATCTCTGGGTCGACGGAATGACAAACTGACAACAGTCCGCCACGGTAGTCGGTAAGCCGATGCCCATGACACAGACCACATGTCCTCCCGGACCTGGAAGGGTTACCAGGGTCTTGATGATGCCGCCCGTCGCTGGCAACACCATCGTCAGTACTCCGTTGACGGTGACGTCAAACTGGAAAAATACACCTGGGTCCATGAATGAGATATGAACCATATTCGACCCCGAGATGGGATCGCAAATCAAACCCAGAGGACTTTGCGCTTCCAACGGACTTGTCGAGATGAACAAAGCGAGAGCCGCTAACAATGCGAGCGTACAATTTTTATTCGACATGGGGCCTCCCTGCTCCTGTCAAAACTACCGATCACAGTTCGGTGATACCGCTCCGAAATTCCGGAGATACCTCTACATCCGGATTCGGTCGGATACTGGACCCATTAATTTCTTCCGCGGTGGATGCTGGTGATCGCTAGGGACACAACGAAACATTGAGGCAGTCGATTCCATCGAGTGTCGGATCGAGACCGCAGAGCGGAAAAGGCGCAGGCGGAGCCATGCCGCCATTGAGAAGATAAGACATCATGTGGATCGGATCCGCGAGGTCCACCGCTCCATCGTCATTGGCATCGGCCGCGTCATCACAAGTCAATGGTAAAGAACCAAAGAGCATCTGCAGTGTTGCAATCGGATCGGCGATATTGAGAGTCTTATCATCATTGGAATCGCCACGTATGAACTCCTTCGGCAGCGGCAAGGTCACCTGACAGCAACTCGGTGGCCCGGCACCGGTTGGGCCCATCGTTCCGCGGACGCAAATCGTGTGGGTCCCATTACCAGGGACAGGAACCAGAGCAGTGATCGTCGCCGAAGGTGCCGCAGGTGGCAGAACCATCATCGGAGCCGCATTCACGGTCACTTCAAATTGAGCGTAGATCCCTGGGTCGATGAACGAGATGTGGATCAGGTTCGATCCCGGAACCGGGTTGCAACAGATGTTCAATGAGGCTGCCTGAGCTTCCGTCAGTACCGGAATCGAAAAGACAGCAACGATGGCCAGCAATGCGCTCAATAGATTGCGGTTCCGCATGAAGCCTCCCTATTTGCCTGAGAAGAACGAGAGCCACCTTTCATCATCCGAATTTCTCGCTAGTTCGGACCGAATTCCTGCCAGGGCCGCACACAGCCCTATTCTCAACCTCCTTGCGGGTCCACGGACGCATTCGTACAATTGCGCCGAAGTGTGGATGTCGAGGCTCACAGCCGACATTCTGCTAAAAATTGGAAGGAAATTCTGATGTCCGTTTCCAGCTCTCCTCTGTTCCCGGCTCTCTCTTTTGTGGCCGTGATATTGGCCGGGGCGGCGTTTTACTTCGCACAACAGCAACCGGAACCGGTGCCGGTCCAGACTCGGGCTTCCTTTGATTCCAGTGCCCTGGAGGAAAGCATCTTCGCCCTACGCCAGGAAATGGCGGGTCTCCAAACAAAACTGGATGCGATGGAAACAGCTGCGACGGCAAAACCGGATGCAGTGACCGAGCCCGAAACCGAAGCCAAGCGAGTTCAGCTACGTGCGCTGGAAGCAGAGCGAATCGCCGCGGCAGTCGAAGCGGTGATAGATGAGCGCGGTGCCGAACTGGCGCAGGAAGCTCAACGTCGAGCCAAGAGGGAAGAAGGCCGTACCGGCATGTCCAGGTGGGTCGACAATTCTCGCGACAAGCTACCGAACCTGTACGACCGAATCGCCGAAAAGATGGACCTCGATCCCCAGACCGAATTGGCGGTCGAGGAGATCCTCGAGACTGGTTTTGAAACGTTGACGATGATCACTAACGAGCTGGTGGAAGGTGATCTTGATGATGACGAGATCCTCGCCCTCCAGATCGAGGCCAAAGATGAGTTCGGAAATATCATCGGACAGCTCGACGAGGTGCTTGATCCCCAGCAGATGATCCACCTCGGGCAGATTTATAGCGCAGAGGTCGACCCCAAGGTAGGCGGTGCGATCACCAACAACGGGAACCAGGGAGATGAAGAAGACGAGGGATAGAACTGATCTTCCCTGAAATTGGATGTGTATCTTTCCAGAACAGATGGATACTGCAACTTCGGCTGATTTCTGGTGTTTTGAAAGAACTGTAGCGTTTGTTTCCGATTAAAAGGAGTGTCTCATGTCCGTCTCCAGCTCCCCTCTGTTCCCGGCTCTCTCTTTTGTGGCCGTTGTACTGTCCGGGTCAGCGATTTACTTCGCGCAACAACAACCGAAACCGGTGCCGGTCCAGACCCAGGCTTCCTTTGATCCCAGTGGCCTGCAGGAGAGTATCTCCGCCCTGCGCCAGGAAGTGATGGGACTACAAACCAAACTGGATTCGATGGATAAAGCTGCGGCGGAAAAATCTGACGCAGTGGTAGAAACCGAAGACGAAGCCAAGCGAGTCCAATTACGTGCGATAGAAGCCGAGCGAATCACCGCAGCAGTCGAAGCTGTGATGGAGGAGCGCGGTGTCGAACTGGCCGATCAAGCTCAACGTCGCGCCAAGAGTCAAGACCGCCGTACCGGCATGTCCAAGTGGGTCGGCAATGCTCGCAGCAAGTTGCCGAACCTGTACGACAAAATCACCGAAAAGATGGAGCTGGACCCCGAAACCGAGATGGCAGTCGAGGAGATCCTCGAGACTGGTTTTGAAACGATGACGATTCTCTCCGAAGAACTCCTCAATGGCGATTTTCCCGAGGGGGAAGAAGCTGAGATGGTCGCCGAGATCCAGGGTGAGATCAGACAAGAAGTTGGAACGATGATCGACGAGCTCGATGAGGTCCTTAATCCGGCAGAGATGATTCAGCTCGGTCAGATCTACGGCCAAGAAGTCGACCCTCGTATCGGCCAAGGAATCGTCAACAACGGGAACCAGGGAGATAGCGAGAACGAGGGATAGAACTGATCTTCCCGGATAACTTTCAAGAGAACAAACCGGCACCCTGTCCAGAGCCGGGTGCCGGTTTGTTTTGACTGGATAAAATCGATGAGCGATTCAAAAAACTCACTCTTTCATTCCATCTCGTTGCTGGCGTTGGTCCTGTCAGCCACCGCCATCTTCTTGCAACAACAATCCACCCCACCACCAACATCCACCAGCAACGAGACGACAACTTCCTCCAGCACCTCGGAACTGGAGGAAAGCCTCTCTCAACTACGTGGTGAGGTGCGGCAACTACAAGCACAACTGGAATCGATCGAGGCCACGAATGTCAAATCCGAAACCACCGGCGCCCAGGGCAACGGACCGGACAGTTCGACCATCCAGCTTCTCGATGAAACAGGATCAACCGACGGTTCGGGGAAATCAGTCAGGGCTCTTCTCGGCGAAGATCTCACTAGCGATGAAAGATTACTGGCTGCCGTCGAGGCGGTGATGGAAGAGCGGGGGGTCGAGTATACTCGTGCCGCTCTGCGCAGATCCGAGATCGAGGAATCGCGTGACAAGACCACCGAGTTTGTTGACGGCAGTCTTGAACGGGTGCCGCGTATCCTCGACCAGGTGGCCCGAGAGATGAATCTCGGTGCAGCTCGACAGTTGCAGCTTGAGGATGTTCTCATGACATATTCAGATACCGCGGCACTGATCACCGATGATCTGTATAGCAACCCGCCTCCGAGCTACGACGAAACCGAACAGATCGTCGCAGAATACTGGCAGGTCTTCAGACAACTTGGTGGCCAGTTGCAGGAAGTTCTCAACGACGAAGAGCTGAAACAGTTCGGGCAGATCGTCGGAGTGATTCGGCAACAGCAAGCTGAGGAACAACAGCAAGAGGATTGAAGTGCAGTGGGGAGAGCCGAGAAGGACTCTGCCCCGCTCGCCGAGGAGCGGGGCCTGATGTCAGCTACTGATACGCTGGTTAGATCCCCGTGACCTTGCTCGGCCCTTCAAGAACATCATAACTTTTGGAAGAGAAATTCTTGAAGTTCGGGTTGCCAACAACTCCCTTGAAGAGCTCGCTTTCACCGAAGGATTCCATCGCCTGGCGATTCTCCCAGGTGTAAACACCGCCGTAGGTATTGCCCTCCGGGTCACTCAACCATGCCTTTGAAATCAATCCTGGTATGTCCGCAAAAGCCGTTGCCACGCTGTCGGCAACTTGAGTGTANTCATCGTGACCGATGCCCTCGAGATTGAAATTGACGACCTGAATATGCATTGCTGCCCCCATCTCGTTGTTCCCGATTTTCGCGTCCAATTTTCTCTGAACACAAACAAGATAACTACCCCATCGGGGCGCGGCAAACTAAAGGTACGAGGAGAACCACTACGCCAGCCACTCCTTGATGACCTTGCCGTGGACATCGGTGAGACGATGCTCGCGACCACCGAACAGCTTGGTCAGCCGTCGGTGATCAACGCCGAGAATGTGCAGCATCGTGGCGTGGAAATCGTAGATCTCTACCGGGTTCTGTTCCGCCCGGTATCCAAACTCGTCGGTGCTGCCGTAGACGCTTCCTGCCTTCACTCCGCCACCGGCCATCCAGAAGGTGTAGCCGTAAGGATTGTGGTCGCGACCGTCACGGCCCTGGGCAAAGGGGGTACGACCGAACTCGCCGGTCCAGATCACGAGCGTGTCCTCGAGCATNCCGCGGCGCTTCAGGTCGGTCAGTAGCGCACCGATCGGTTGATCGACGGCACGAGCGTTGTTCTCGTGTCCACCTTTGAGGTTGCCGTGTTGATCCCAGCGATCGCCACTGACCGATGGACAGGTCAATTCGATGAAGCGCACGCCNCGTTCCACCATGCGACGTGCCAGCAAACATTCACGAGCGAAGATACGGGTCGGTTCGTAGGAATGCTCGAGTCCGTACATCTCCCGGGTCTGTTCCGTTTCACCAGAGATGTCCGCCAGCTCCGGCACCGCCGACTGCATGCGGAAAGCGAGTTCACCGTTGGCGATCGCTCCTTCGATGGGATCCGGATCTCCCGACGATTCCAGCCCCATTCGATCGAGGCCTCCGAGCAGATCGAGTTTGCGACGCTGTCGNTCGACCCCCTCGCGCCGTTCGACGTTGGCCAGGGCACGATCTCGCGGCAACACGATGGAACCCTGGTGCTTCGCCGGCAAAAACGAACTGGAGAAACAACCGAGTCCGCCCGGCGGTACCAGTCCACCATTGACGACCACGAAACCGGGCAGATCATCGGCCAGCGCGCCGAGGCCATAGGAAACCCACGCTCCCATGCTCGGTCTTCCGNCGGTTCCGGTACCGGTATGGAGCAGGTAATTGGCGTTGGTGTGCTCCGANAATTGACTNGTCATCGAGTGCACCANCAGCAACTCATCGGCGTGCTNTGCAACATGTGGAAACAGATCACTGATNGGGTGACCACACTCACCATACTGCTGGAACTGCCACGGCGACTTGAGNGTGTTGCCGACGCTGTTGAACTGNGTTCGCTCCATCGGAGCAGGNAACGGNTTGCCATCCCACTTCGACAGGGCNGGTTTCGGATCGAAGGTATCGACCTGGCTCGGCCCTCCATCCATGTAGAGGAAGATGACAGAACGGGCTCGAGCCGGGATGTGACCGCGATCGAACAATCCGGGTTGACCAGGTACGTCGCCAAAGAGCGAGTCCCCCGCCAGAGCGGTCAACGCCACAGCACCGAAACCCTGGGCGCAACGAGAGAGCAGCTCTCGTCTGTCGATGGGCTGCTGTTCGTATCGACCACAATGGTGCATCACATCCCTCTCTCGCATCACCCTAACGGATGAAACGGAACTCCTTGGCCTGGATCAAGGCGTGAGCCAGATCGGCCCACCCCTCGTGTCCTTTCTCCTCGACAAACTGGCGAGCCATTGCCACTTCCTCCCCGGAGGGTAGTCGGCCGAACGCCTGCTGCCACATCGTTTCAATCGCCGCGACCTGCCCCCCCTGCTCGGCTGACTTCATGACTCTCTCGCCCCACAATCGTGCCTGTTCGTGAACGAACGGATCATTCATCAGGGCCAGTGCCTGCGCCGGCACGTTGGTGACCAATCGATCCCCCACCGTAGTCGATGGGATCGGGAAATCGAAAGCGGTCAGAAACGCCGGGAGAAAGTTGCGACACACCTTGATGTAGATACTACGGCGCCCCTGACCATCGACCGGNCCGCTACCACCGGGACGGCCACGGCCTGTGAGGAAGTCGGTCAGATGGACCGGCACCGAGGTGCCTCCTACCTTGCGATCGAGACGTCCCGAAACACTCAGAATCGAATCCCGGATCGATTCGGCGGTGAGTCTTTTCTGGTGAGCCCGGTGCCAACGATCATTAGCAGCATCGACCACCTGCGCCCGCGGATCGGGATGAGTCGATGCCATCTGGTAACTGCGACTGAGCACGATGTCTCGTAACAACGCCCGACGAGATGGGTTGTCGCGCAATCGAACGGCCAGGTGATCGAGCAGTGCGCGGTTCTCGGGAGGGACTCCCATCGCTCCCAGATCGTCACTGGTGGCGGCCACACCTCGCCCCATCACTCGAGCCCAGAGCCGATTGGCCTGGGCGCGCCAGAACAGCGGGTTGTCGGATGCCGTGATCCATCTCGCCAGTTCGCGCCGGCCCGATCCGTTGCGGAAACGTTGCGGCGTATCAGCTCCACCGAGGTTTTCCAGAGCTCGCCGCTCGACCAGATCTCCCGGCTGATTAGGATCTCCACGTACAGACAACGGAACNNCAAAACCACGAGGAGCTTCTNCTGCCGAGAGAATCCGAACCGGTTNTGGTAGTGATTCATCGAGTCGCCGCAGTTCTTGAGCCGTATTCACCACTGCCGCGTTCCAGGCATCGCCATAACGGGCAGGATCGACCAGACCCGCGGCCATCAGTGCCTCGGCGCGCAGTGGATCCGCCAGCAGCGTGGCGGAATCGGTAGCTTCGTCATCGAGTAAAGCCCAATCAACTCCCGCACCTTGCTGCACACCTTCTGCCGACAGCCACACACGATCAACAGCGACCCACCCGCGTCCCTCGTCGTGAATTTCCACGTGAGCGTTTTTTCCCTGATAGCGAGTCAAATCTATCTGCAGATGACGCCACTGTTCAGGACTGTTCACATCCTGGCGAAAGTTCTCGAACAACAGAGCATTGTGCTGATCTATCCAGTACCCCTCGATGCAGACCCGAACCCGGGCCGATTCACCCTGGACTCTCAGATGCAGGAATCGATGCTCAATGGTGAAGTTCCTCGACAGGATGGATCCGACCAGACTACGCCCGCGTACCGCAGAATGGGCACAGGGCGTATCGATGATACGAGGACGACCGATCAGCACCACCTCTCCGGCCGGCAACACCTCGAAGGCTTCTCCTACGATGCTCCAGTCATCCAGTGCGTCCGCCTCTGAGAAATCAGTCAGCAGCAGATCACCATCTCGCAACGATCCATTTGCCACACCAGGACGCACCAGCTGGGGCCAGAGTCGCACCCATTCACGTAACCGGTTGCCATCGAGTCCCGCCTTCTGCGCCACCCTGTCGATCTGAACTCGCGAAGCCATCCCTGCGGCGGGCTCATCTGTCAGGCGGAAGTGGTCGCAGGTGATGTGGCCCCACCCACCATCGTGGTCGTCGACCACCTCGATGACAGCCTCATGCCCACGCCACCTTCCGACATCCCAGCGTGCTTCATGCATACGCGTGTTGTTGCGGCCCACCTCCGAGAATACCTGCTCGCCATCGACCAGTAGATTGACACAGGTTTTGCCGGCGTGATGACCACCTCCGACGAGGAAAACCAGATAGTCTCGTTGCAACTCGAAGGGGGGGCTGGTCAGTTTGCCCTTCGGCGCATCCCCGGCAGGCCCATCGGGTTCTTGACGGTTGCCTTGACTGCAAGCGATGTGATCACCCACCGCCTCCACAGCCTGTTCGTGAACCAGTTCATCTCGATGGTACGGCTGATCGCCAAAGGCGTNNCCCTCGACNNTCCATTGNCCCCANCCCTGCTCGAAATCAGCAACGACAACATCNGCGGCCGCATCCTGTTCGCCAGACTCACCGTTACCGACACTCCCTTGCAATCCTCGTGCAGCTCTCGCCAGTTGCACCAGCGGTAACTGGTGCTGTAGCTCCAAGCTCTGCCGAGTGGCAGTGGTCAGTTCCTGCCTTACTGGTGCCATCTCGTCGAGCTTGCTGGCGATCTTACCGCCGGGATCCTGAGGACGTAGCACACGCCGGGTCGAACGGATGATTGCCGATAGTCCTGTCCAGTCCGCCTGAGTGATGGCATCGAACTTGTGATCGTGGCAACGGGCACAGGAAACGGTGGCCCCGAGGAACGCCCGGGAGATCACATCGATCTGGTTGTCGACCCGATCAAAGGTATCTTGCAGAACATCGACCGGGGCGTGAGTGGCCTGGGACAGCCAGAACCAGCTGGTCCCTGGAACCGAATCATCGGTGCCATCTTGTGGATGGATGCGCGGCTGCTCGAGCAAGTCTCCCGCGATGTGCTCGGTGACGAAACGATCGATCGGAACGTCAGCCTCGATGGCACGGACCACCCAGTCTCGGTAGCGCCACGCCGGACCGACGGCGTAATCGAACTCGTGACCGTGAGTCTCGGCGTATCGGACCAGATCGAGCCAGTGGCGGCCGAAGTGCTCGGCGTGAGCGGTACTCGCCAGCAACCGATCGACCACTCGTTCTCTTGCATCTTCCTCGTTGTCCTGCAGGAAAACACTGATCTCCTCCGGTGTCGGAGGCAATCCGGTCAGATCGAAGGTCACTCGCCGCAACCAGGTACGGCGGTCGGTATCGGGAGCGGGAACCAGGCCTAACGATTCGATGTCTGCCAGCAAGTATTGATCGATGGGGTCTCGTGCCCAGCCGACAAGCTTCACCTCAGGAAGTTCTGGATCGACGAGGGGATTCCACGACCAGTGGCGGGTGTAATGCGCTCCCTGCTCGATCCAGTGCCTCAGCGTTTCGACCTCTGATGCTGAAGGCCGCTCCCTTCCATCGGGTGGCATCGGATCATCATCATCGAGGATCCGTAACAAGGCGAGACTGCTGTCGGGATCTCCGGCAGTGATGGCCGGATGCCGGCGATCGAGAAGAGCCTTGGCGCTCCCCTCATCATCGAGACGAAGGTCCTTCTTCCGCGCCTCACCATCATTTCCATGACAGGGTAGACAGTACCTCGCCAGGATCGGTCTTACCTCGAGATCGAAATCGACGGTAGAAGTGGACTGATCTGATCCGGAAATCCGGACAGATCCTTCCGTCCACTCCTGGACAATGGAGATCAGGCCGAAGACCAACAATAGAAGCAGTAGCGGACGGCACTTCATGCGAGGATGCTATCCGCGCCGGAAGGTCGGCTCCAGCACCGAGAAACACCTCATCCGGAAAGGAATCGATGACCGAAAACTCCGATGACCGCCTGATCGTACCCGCCTCGACGATCATCATCCTGTTCCTCACCCTTTTGGTGGTGATCCCGGTGGCCACCTTGCGGATGTCGCGTAGTCTGGCGAGTCCCATAGCAGAGGTCATCACGCTGGTGGAAGGCGGAGGTCACTTCCGCGGTCGCTGGAAAATCGACGAACTGGAGTATCTCGTCGGGCAAGAGCATGACGAAGCTGCCTCCATCGATACAGTCGCTGTCTCCGTCAGAAAAACGGGACAAACCGAATCTCTCGCTTCATCTACCAGGGAACGCAACGGCGTTATCGAAACGGTTTTGTTTCTCGACCCGGACGGAGATCGATACAGTGCCGTCATCATCGCGATTCGCTCCGTCGACAGCAGCGGTTCTCTGCAGGTACTGATGTACAACTTCTCACAAGCGGGAGATCCAACCAGTGGTCAGTGGTCTGATCTGTCCGAGATTCCGGAGCATCTATCGGTCGGTTACATCGGCCACGACACCATCGAACGACAGAGCGAAATGCTGGTGCGCACCTTCCCCATCTACCAACAAAAGGACGGTAGCTCTGAACCAACCGGTCAGACTCGCTCGTTGATCTGGGACTTCCACAACGGTCGCTGGCGACCCGATCCTCGCGCCCAGCGTTAGCATCAGCACCCTTGCATAAATAGCGTTTTCTATTCACCATGGTTCCATCGAGAATTGCGTGAAGCTTGTAAATCTACCCACGGTGATTTCTGATGTCCGATCCGGTACAGAAGTCGGATCCATCAGATGGATGTCTATGGGCAGCAGTGGGACCATTTCTTGATTCAGCATGAAACCATCGGCTAAAGGAGGTCATTTGGGGCAATTTCATATGGGGATCAATATGGGCCATGACCGGTCTGTAGCCGTGGTCGAAAACGGCAAGATCATCATCGCCATCGAGCAAGAGAGACTCGACCGTATCAAACACAGCGTCGGTTTCATGCTGCAAGCTCCTCATGACATGGAATTGGTCCAGGTTCCCGGCGAGAGCATCGCCTATTGCCTCGACCATTTCGGCATTCCCCTCAGCGCCATGGCAACCATCACAGCCAACATGCCTGGCGAAGATCTGGCACCACAGATCATGCGCGGAAAATTCTCAGCTGAACTGGCTGATCGTCTCCGGACGATACCCAGTCACCACCTGGCTCATGCTTACTCCGCCTTCTGGCCTTCTGGATTTGATGAAGCTCTGGTCCTGGTCGTCGATGCCAGCGGCAGTATCACGGAAAACCGAGAAGGAAGACGAACTGAGTCCTACACACTCTACGAAGGTCGTGGAACGGAACTGAAGGAAATTCATTCCGAACGGGTAAAATCTCATCTTGCAGCTCTCTCAACGATTGGATTTGTTTACGAGACCGTTTCGCGACGCGCGGGCTTTGTTACCAATCTCAAATCCGGTTTGAGTTTTCCCGAATCTGGAAAGCTAATGGGGCTTGCCGCCTATGGTGGCCCCCAGGACAACTGGCAAAATTGGATGGCGAGCGAAAAGAGTTCATTCGAAATCAAGATGTCCGCTTACGACATCTTTCTCGAGATGGCTGCACTTGAGAAACGTTACGATGATGGTCAAGGAAAACCATATTTCCGTCCATGGCTCGTCGACCTCGCCTACAAGGTGCAAGCCGAGTTGGAACAAATCCTCAGTGATCTGGTTTCCGAAGCATGTCAGAAAACCCGATTAAACAAGCTGTGCATCGCGGGCGGAGTCGGACTCAACTCAGTGGCCAACTACAAGATCTTGCAAAATTGCGGGCTGGAGAATGTCTTCACCTTTCCCGCAGCCGCCGACAACGGCATCGCTGCCGGTTGCGCACTGTGGGCGTATCACACTCAGGAAGGTGGAAGGGAGCGACCGGCCCTGGGATCGGTTTGCTTTGGCCGCAGTTACTCGAAAAACGAAGTCGATGCGGCGATCGATGCTTTTTCTGATCGAATTGATGTTCAGCAACATGAACCAGAGGATCTAACCCATCAGGTAGCGAAAGCGCTGACCAGAGGCAACATCGTCGCTCGTTTTGAGTCAGGATCAGAGTACGGACCTCGAGCTCTGGGCCACCGGTCGATCCTGGCCGATCCAGCTTTCGAACGAATGAAGGATGTGGTTAACGCACGGGTCAAATTCCGTGAGGCATTTCGCCCCTTCGCACCGTTCGTGCCCCTTGAACGAGCTAACGAGGTTTTTGATCTCAGTATCCCTTCCCCCTACATGCTTCTGGTAGCTCCGGTGCGCCAAGAGTATCGAGAAAAACTACCTGCCATCACGCATCAGGACGGTACTGGTCGCGTGCAAACCTGCACCTCCGATCAAAATCCTTTCTTCCATGATCTGTGCCTTGAGGCTGAACGGATACGAGGGGGCGTTCCGGTGCTGCTGAACACTAGCTTCAATGTGGCGGGACAACCGATCGTTGAAACTCCGGAACAAGCCATCGAAACCTTCCTCCGTACAGATATCGATTATCTTGCCCTCGAAGATCGATGGATCAAAAGAAGCCACCAACCCGTCAAAGATTACTCCGACCACATCCTCGACCTGCCGAAAGAACCTCTCCCACACGGTTTGGAACCAAATCAACCCAGTGTTCTGGCGCTGATGGAAGAACTGGACGAAGCGATCTTCCGTGGTGCCCAGAGCCAGAGCTGGAGTGAAACCGAAGTGACAGCACTCTCCTCGCAGGGAGCTCGATTCAAGGAAACCAGCAAACTCTTTCCTCAAACACCCTTCCTGGTTCCTCTCAAAACCCAGTTGAGCGAAAACGCAACCTTGATCGTCGACCCCCACACACAATCGCTACTGATTGATGAAACTGGCAAACTTGCTGATCTACCGCTCGACATGAATCAGGTCCATACAGTTTTGGCTCTACAACACGACCCTGGAACTTTGAGTGAGAACCTGCGTCTCGAATTCAGAAGCACCCCAGTGGAATTCGATGAACTGATCATGCAAATGATCAAAGTTCTGGAACAATTTAAAGTTCCGATCGCTGGAGGATGGATCGACAGATTCATCGAAGAAACCCAACTTGATCCGATTCCGTCCTTCAGCAATACCTTGGGCGTATTCGAAAACGAAGATTTCCGATTGGATCAGCAGCTACGTGTCATAAGACGTACAATTCTCGACCATGGTTACGATGAACAATCCATCTGCGAACTTTTGGCTGTGGAATCGCTTCAGACAATCGAACCGACAAAACTACACTATCTCGATAAACACGTCTTACCTCAAACACCCCGAGCGGATTTGATCAGACTCTTCCAGCTCAGAGGATCAGTTCCGCAACAAAGTATCGAAGAGATCTTTGGCCAGCAAAATACCAATCTTCTTGAATCCTTGGGGATGCTGAACCGTAAAGGAGATGAATTTTCCAGTGCGATTGATCTGTTTTGCTGTGGAGGATTGCTGTTCGCTACCGACCACCGCTACATGATCCAAGCCGATGACCATCTCGATGAAGATCCCGTGATGTACATCGGAATGGATAGCCATGGCCTGGTCCAAACTGCTCCCAGAGAACACTGTGAACATGTACTCGATCTCTGCTCTGGTTCCGGTGTTCAGGGAATCGTTGCGAGTCGATACGCCCGCAATGTGACAGCGGTGGACATCAACCCGAGGGCGATACGTTTCGCACGATTCAACGCACAACTGAATGGAATCGAAAACTACCACGCCAAACTAGGCAACTTGTATGACGTCGTGGACAACCAGAAGTTCGACTGCATCCTGGCCAACCCTCCCTTCGTTCCAAGTCCTGACGAAGGACTGAAGTTTCGAGATGGAGGGGTTTCCGGAGAGAATATACTTCGATCGATCATCGAGGGTTCCTGGTCACACCTGACTGCTGAGGGCCGTCTTTGTATCGTTACCGATCTGGTCAACGTCGAAACTTATAACCAGAAGCTGTCTTCGTGGTTGGGGCAAGTGAACGCTTACGGTTTGATCCTCAGTACCGCTGATCGTGACGAAATCCTGTTCTCGGTTCCTCACTGTCACGCTCCTTTTTCTCAATCACTGGAAGACTACAACAGGGAGCTCGAACGCTGGATCAACAACTTCCGAGGTGCTGATCTCAAAGCCGTCAACTTCGGATACATCCTTCTATGGAAACGTCCTGAAGAGGTCGGTTGCGATCTCACTCAGCGGACAATTCACAACCCTACGACTCAGATCTGGGAGCAAGCCCAGGACTGGTTGGAGCAACGGCAACACTGGGATAGCAACCAATCGGATTCGATGATCCTGGCTCTACATCCGGAATTGCGAATTAATACCGAGGAGACGATAGGTAGCGACGAGCACCAAGTAGAGTTGAGGTTTGGAGAAAATCCATTCTTCACCACCTACGGAATAACCAACCGTATCGCCGATGAACTCCGTAGGATTTACCTGACGGAACCAGAGCTGAAACGGATATTGGATTCTTCTGAATCTTGGATAGAGAAACTACATCGCCTCGGGATACTTCGACTTAACAAGAGACGACGAATCCTATCTGGAGAGAGCAACAACAATCCAGGCAACAGAAAAGAGACTGTCGAAGAGCATGCGACCAAAACCACTCCGACATGCCTCTCCACGTACTTAGGATAATCGTGACTTTTTTCACTGCTGCGTAGATTCACACTACCGGGCGACAACTCGAATTCCGACCAGGTGCATGGTCCTTAACGACATCTTGAAGATGCAACAAGTGGATTTCCCTCGCAACGTGTCCAACTGATAATTATCATCTAGCGTTGAACTCCAGTTTATCTGGATATTAGTATCTCGTACGAAATGCCTGCCATAACGTTTCGCGCTGGATGAGAAGGGTGAGATATCGCGAGGTTTCGAGTGTATTAACTGGTTCTGAATTAGATGTATCGATTTGGCTCACACTCTTTCTTTTATTCTTGGAGGAAAATTATGAACGATAGCGAACGCGTATCTGATGCTGATATGGAAGACGTTGCCGGCGGTGCCGGGAAGTCTGATTACGACAAAAAGAAGAAGCATGCAGATAAAACAGATTCTGGCTCAAAACCCCAACCGGATTTTGGTTCTCCAGAACAGAAAACCAAAGGTAGACCGACTCTGGGAAAATAGCTCTCTGGTTTATTTTTGCTTTTATCCGGCCCTGAAAAGGTCCGGCGACGGGTTGGCCGTGCCATCGAACCGATACGGGCAACCAGTCTAATTTGTTCAAACTTATCGGCTTATGGATTCGCGACTGGGTGCTGCCGAATAACTGTGGCAAACTCCTCAGCCGTCAATTAGTATCAGGCTGATCGGTAAATTTGACCAAATTTAGAAGCTGATCGTGTCTTAAATGAAATGCTCGCCATGCCATTTCACAGTTTGGAGAGGATTCAGATTCCGCTTTGCTGAAGTCTGGGCTGAGAAACCTGCTCAACCCGTCAAGACACGAATTTGAGTTATAGATTTGGAGAGTGGTGCTGATGAGCTCGTATAAGCCGAATGAGCTGGCCGACAACAGTCTTGAAAATATCGTCGGTGGAGCCGGAAAGTGGTCAGTGAGCAAAAAGGGTCCGGCAGCCAAGCCGGGTTCCGGAAAGAAGCCCACCGGCTTCTCTCCTGCCAAGAAAGCTCACGAGGACCGAGATTTGTTGCCGGGGAGTCAGCCCGATCCTACTGGTGGCTCCAAGAATTCGTGACGTTTGGTGCTATAGACAATTTTTGATTTAGAAGTTTAGAAGAGAGGGACGACGATGAGTGATAATCCTGAGCGCCTTTCCGATGCAGACCTGGAAGATGTTGCTGGTGGTGCCGGAAAAACCGGCCCTGGAAAGAAGCCAGCGGGTAAAAACCCCGGTACTGGCTCTGACAGCCCTAAGCCGACCGGCGCCAAGCCGAACCCCAACCAAGGAAACACCGGCTTCCCAGGCCAACAGGGGAACCACATCGGGTAGAGCAACCGTGACATTAGCGTTTTAGTTTGATGAATGTTTTAGTGCGATTTGTAAATTGTGGCCTGAGTAAAGGTCACTGTACTCTGGAGAACTTTTGATTTCCTAAGGAGGAAAAATGAACGACGAGAAGTTTGTATCCGATTCAGACATGGAAGACATTGCCGGTGGCGCAGGAAAATCGAGCAAAGGCAAAATGGATAGCGGCAAGAAAGACAAGATTGGCGATGCCGGTAAAGGTGATGCAGGCCTTCCAGGTACCGGAGCCGGACCTTACAAAGGCGGTAAGGGTGACGGCAAAGCACCCAGCATGGGCAAGTAGTCGCCTGAAACGTGCTTGACGCTTTTTTGCAGTCTCAATAGAAGACTGAAGGTAGTCGATCGTTTCCTGCCGATTGGCATGGGAGCGGTCGACTACTCTTTTGTTTACTTTTCATTACTTTTCGTCAGTTTTATTGACTTGATTCGACCCGTTATTGGATATCGAATTGCGTCACCGATTTCCTTGTCTGTAGAGGTGGGCCATTGCGAAATTCTCTCGTCATTCTTGGGATACTTGAAGATCAAGATATTGAGTGGTTTACACGCATAGGGCAGAAATCTGTGCTTTCTACAGGCGACATTTTGATTGAAGAAGGAAATCCTATCGAATCGCTTTGGTTCGTCCTTGAGGGCTCACTATCCGTAACAACGATCAAAGATACCAGTATCAAGCTGGCCACCACATATCCCGGAGAGATCGTCGGCGAAGTTTCGTTTTTGGACTCCCGACCTCCCTCCGTCACTTTGATCGCTGCCGAACGAACCACTTTGCTAGAAATCACTCGTAAGGAACTGCAGATCAAACTCCAGAACGACTTCAGCTTCGCAAGTCGGTTCTATCGAGCCATTGGAGTATGCGTAGCTCAACGCTTGATCCACCTGACCCAGACTACTCTCACCATCAGCACTCTCGGGGTTGTCGATAAAGATACCGAGCAAGAAGAGGATACCGGCACGGTGCTGGATCCGGATGTTCTTGAAGCGATGTCCTTGGCTAGTCGCCGATTTGAATACCTTGTCGAAAGAGCGACCAAGAACTAATTTCAAACTGACAACAGATCTAGCCTGGAGGATTTCGTGCCCGCCGAACAGTCTTCATTATTTCGCCAGAAGGCTCTTGATCACATCTCGACGCCGGAACAACTGGACACGATGTTACAGGTCCTACCCAGGCGTAACTGGATCCCTCTCCTCGTGGTCGGGCTTGGCTGCCTGGGGTTCGGAATCTGGTGCGTCTTCGGGCAGATTCCGGTCAACGTGAGCTCCAACGGCATCATGGTCCATCCGGGCCGAATCGTTCCTTTACAGAGCCATTCGCATGGTCAGCTCATGCATCTCAACTTCGAGATCGGGGACTCCGTTGAAAAAGGACAGGTACTGGCAGAGATCTACCAACCGACACTGACAGAACAATTCAATGTCGATAAGGAGCTCCTCCGAGAGTTGCGTATCAGGGTGGCAACAGTCGAGCCGCTTCGTAAATTCACACTGGCATCCGAAAAGCAGTTCATCCAGGCCAAGCGAAACTGGTATCAGCAGCGAATCGAAGACAACGGTGAACTGGCTACAGCAAGGCAGGCTGAAAGTCAGCGCTATCTTGAGAATCAATCGAATCAACTGAAGGAGCATAAATCTGATCTGAAAACTCTAGGCAAATTCCTGGAAAAGAAACTGTCCGATTTCGAGGCGCTGACTCAACAGAAGATTTTTGCTGCATACGATCAAGAATTGACAGATACACGGCAGCAATTACTGAGCAACAAAATTGCGCTCTCGGAACTGAGCTTGAAGCAACAGGAAATTGAGTTCCAGAGGCTCAAGTTTTTGTCCGAGCATCAAGAACGCCTGGATGGCATTGAAGAACTGCAAAAACAAATAGAAGAGCTGGACGTCCAGGTTGCCAGACTGGATCAAGCCGAACTTACCTCCGAAACAAATACAAAACTTGAACTGGTAGAGGCTGAAGGTCGTCTCCAGAGGCTTGAGCAGGATCTTGCCCATCAATCACAAATCGTTTCGCCGCATTCGGGCAAAATTCTTGAGCTCACTGTCGTAACGGGACAAATTTTGACCCCGGGCCAGCAAATCGGATCGATAGAGTCAAACAGTTCACCAGACGGGCTCGTTGCAGTTGCCTATTTCCCCATGAAGGACGGCAAGAAAATCAAATCCGGAATGCAAACTCGCATCACCCCCACAACGATCAAGAGAGAACGATACGGAAGCATCATCGGTGAAATCACTAGTGTTTCTTCTGTTCCAAGGTCAACAGATTCAATCGCAGCGATTGTTGGCAATCGTGAACTTGCCATGAGCTTCGGAACAGCCGGATCGATGATCGAAATTCGGAGTAGACTAACAACCGATGACCAAAATCCGAGTGGATACAACTGGTCTTCAGGTAGCGGTCCTGACATCAAAATTACCTCAGGAATGACTCTCACACTCGATGCGACCATCGAATACAGAAAGCCGATCACCTTCCTGTTGCCTTTCCTAAGAGAACTCGGTGGTTACTAGAACCAACATGAACAAAGGCGCCAACAAACGTGTCAAGACTCCAACTGTTCTACAGCTCGAAGCAGTAGAATGTGGTGCTGCATCGTTAGCGATGGTATTGGGTTACTACGGCAGAATTGAGCCCCTTGCCAAACTGAGACAAAACTGTGGTGTCTCACGCGATGGGAGTAAAGCTGCCAATGTCCTCAGGGCTGCCCGCAAGTACGGGATGGAAGCCAATGGCCTGAAGGCCAGCATCTCTTCTCTCCGTGCTCAGCAGTTACCTTGTATTCTATTCTGGGAGTTCAATCACTTTGTTGTTCTTGAAGGTTTCAAGAAGGACAAGGTCTACATCAATGATCCTGCCATGGGTCATCGCGTGATACCTCTTGCTGATTTTGAGCGGAGTTTCACTGGTGTAGCACTGGCGATGAAACCTGGTGAAGAGTTTAAAAAAGGCGGAAAGAAGCCAAGCCTGCTTCGTGCAGTAGCAGATAGATTGGAAGGCTCTTCACTTCCAATAGCGTTCTGCATCTTAATCGGCTTCTTGATGGTAATTCCGGGAATCCTGTTCCCTGTACTTTTGCAAGTATTCCTCGACGACATCATCCTGGAGGGCCGGACCGACTGGGCACGGCCCATCATGATCGCCCTGGCAGCCTCCATCCTGCTGAGCATCGGGCTAAAGTACTTGCAGCTAAATTCACTCCGTAGACTACGGCTAAATTTGACGATCAAACTCTCAAGCCAGTTCTTATGGCATCTATTAAAATTACCAAACGAGTTCTACGTTCAGAGATTTGCTGGTGAAGTCGCCAGTCGTAGCCAGCTGAATCAAGACCTGGCGGCGGATCTGTCCGGTAGACTGGCCCAAACTGTTATCGATGTGGTCATGGCAGCTCTGTATTTGACCGTGATGCTGTATTACGACGTACTACTGACCTGTATCGGACTCTGTTTTGCGTTGCTCAACTTCATCGTCTTGAGATGGATTTCCGGCAGTCGAGTTGAATCTTCAATGCGTGTTCTGCAGGAGTTTGGAAAAGCCGAAGGTTCTGCGATGGCTGGCTTGCAGGGGATGGAAACGATCAAGGCCAGTGGACTCGAAGCAGGCTTTTTTGAAAAATGGTCTGGATACTATTCCAAGGCGATCAATGCTCAACAAAAGCTACAGGTTTCCAGCATTCTTCTGAATACCATGCCTGTCCTGCTCGGTTCAATTGCTACCGTTCTGGTCATCATCGTTGGTGGATTCAGGGTGCTCGATGGATTCATGACAATAGGAATGCTGGTCGCTTTCCAATCGTTGATGACCAGCTTCTTGAGCCCCATAGAGAACTTACTCGATCTTGGCTCGGTAACTCAGGAGATGCGCGGAGATCTTGATCGTATCGATGATGTATTGAAGTATCCCATTGAAAACTATGTCGAAGAACCAACCGACGGCAGTTCCAAAAATGGCAGCACTTTTCTCAATGGAGATGTACGACTTGAAGATATCTCCTTCGGATACAACCCTCTTGATCCCCCACTGCTGGAGAACCTCAATCTGCATATCAAACCGGGGGATCGGGTTGCCCTGGTTGGAGGCAGCGGATCAGGAAAATCAACGCTTGCGAAATTGATCTCAGGAGAACTCTCTCCCTGGAGCGGCAAGATCTACTTCGATGGCATTCCGCGTGAAGAATTGCCCCGAAGCCTGTTCGTCAATTCCTTCTCCTTCATCAGCCAGGAAATCCTGCTTTTCAGTGGTACCGTCCGAGACAACCTCACACTCTGGGATTCGACAGTTCCTGAAATTGATCTGCAACAAGCGTGTGAAGATGCCGCCATTCTGGAGACCATTACCGCTTTACCTGGCGGATTCGACTCCGAACTGATCGAGGGTGGCAACAATCTGAGCGGAGGGCAAAGACAAAGGTTAGAGATCGCGAGAACTCTCGTAACCAATCCCACCATCCTGATCCTCGATGAAGCCACTAGTGCTCTCGATACAGAAACGGAACGAGTTGTTCTTGACCGGATGAGGATGCGGGGTTGCTCCTCTATCTTCGTGTCTCACCGACTGAGCACTATTCGTGACTGCACAGAGATTGTAGTGCTGGAACAGGGCAAGGTTGTTGAACGCGGCAATCATGATGAGCTATTCCATTCAGGTGGTGCCTACTCAGAACTTCTCAAGCTAGATGACCAGTTCAAAGAGAAGAGCGCGTGATGGTACCTGAAGCACAACTACTAGAGCGCGACGGTACGATTCAAGAAATCTCAGGGCATCGCTCTCTGCTGCTGAACGATCCGACGATGATCTGGGTGGTTCTCGACGGAGAGGGCGAAGTTGTTTCCACAGATGTTCTGGATTCTCATGCAACAGGTCGTCGCCAGTTCATCAGTAATACCAAACCTGGCGAGATCTTGTTTTCCATCCAGGACGAAGATTCCCCGATTAATCATGCTGTGATGTTGCTTGCTCAAGAAACTCTCCGGGTAATTGAACTGCCGAAGGAACACCTCGAATACGTTGCCGAATCGATGAAGGTTTCTGCTGTAACGGCTATCCAGGCCTGGTCATCCAAGATCATTTCCTTGCTTGATCCTGGTTCCGTTCCTTCTTCATGCCAGAGGTTAAAAACTGGAGACAACCTCGTCATGTCACCAGGCCATCAGGTAGAGCCAATTTCCGATACAGGATTATGGGTCCGATTAAGTCAAGGCAGGGGAACTTTTGTCGGGACTGAATCTGTTTTTGAACAAGACGATCTTCTCTTGCTACCTTCTGGCAGCTGGCTTGAGGCTTCCGAAGAACTTCAAATCGAGACACTCGATTCTACACAAGTTTCTATTGAGGGTTCACTGGCAGCGCTTCAGCGGCTCAATCGCTGGATCCAGGTAAAAAGAGAACTATTCAGAAAACAGGAACTCTCATCGAACTCTGAACGCGTTTACCAGAGGGACCTGGTCGAGAAAAAGGAATCGGAACGCGCACTCTCCAAACTTGCATCAGTCTTGAATCCACAATCCACTGCTATTGGTCAGGGTGACGATCTCTATTCGGTGATGAAGTTAGTTGGTTCTGAAAAAGGCATCGAGATCCTACCGATCGCAGATTCCACCAATCTCGAAACACTGAACGATCCTGCAGAAGCGATCACTCGAGCATCACGCATTCAGTACCGCCGAGTCATGCTCAGAGGAAAGTGGTGGAAAAGTGATGTTGGCCCTCTTGTCGGATATCTGAATGAAGATGGCAGACCGGTAGCGATTCTACAGGCAAGCAAGGGGCGTTATCTGATCTATGACCCCCAGGACGACTCGCGTACTCCTGTTGATGCCAACTCCGCATCCTTGCTACATCAGGATGCTATCGTTTTGATCAGATCCCTGGACGAGAAGGAAAAGAGCCCTTACGGCCTTGTAGCTTTCTGTCTTCACAAGAAGTTACCAGATATGGTCTCCTTCTTCGTCGCTGCGATTTTCCTCACTCTGATGGGAATGCTCCTTCCCCAAGCGATGGCCATTGTGCTCGATAACGCAATTCCCAATGCTAACTCCCGGCTACTGATAGAACTTGGCGCTGCTCTTGTTGCCGTTTCCATCGGGATGACCATCTTGAATGTATTCCAGTCTTTCGTAAGCATTCGACTCTCAGTAAGTACGGATTTCGCTGCACAGGCTGCGATCTGGGATCGGCTTCTTCGATTACGCGTTTCATTTTTCTCGAAATACTCCACCGGAGATTTGTTACAGCGTGTTTCTGCAGCACATTCCATCAGTCAGGAGTTGAGCGGGTCCACCTTGCTGACCCTGATGACCTCATTCATGGCCTTACTCAATGTAGGCCTTCTGATTTACTACAACTCTCAACTTGCTCTGGTCGCAATCGCAATAGCACTGGTTGTCGCCATCGTCACAGTCATCGGCGGTGCTATTATTCGTCGTCACGCCCGAAAATTGATGGAAGAAGAAGGCGAGCTTTTCGGTTTCGAAGTTCAGCTCATCAATGCTGTCAGTAAATTACGGGTGGCTGGAGCCGAGCGAAGGGCATTTGCACTGTGGATGGAGCGGGTGGCTCGTCAGTTAAATCTATCCAACAAGGTCCAGCGGACCGTTGATGTACTCAACCTTTTCAACCAAGCCATTCCGATGTTGAGCACGCTGATTCTGTTCATGCTCGCGATCCCAATGGTAATCGGGCAGGGACCAGCGGGTACCAGCCTATCGATTGGTATCTTCCTTGCGTTCAATGCTGCTCTGGGAATATTCCTGGGTGGAGCTCTGACCTTGAGTTCGACCATCGTGGGATTTCTAGACACCACGGTCCTGGCTAATCGGATGCAACCTCTGCTTTCTGCCGAGCTGGAAACTGTTTCGGCAAGTGTCGACCCTGGCCAACTCAAAGGGGATATCGAACTCTCCAGGATTCATTTCCGATACTCGCCAGAAGGACCCAAGATCCTCGAAGATGTTTCCATCCACGCCAAGCCCGGCCAGTGCATAGCCCTGACCGGCACTTCTGGCTGCGGTAAATCGACCTTGCTCCGATTGATGCTCGGATTTGAAACTCCCGAGAGCGGGGAAGTTCGATTTGATGGGCAAGACGTTAATTCCATCGATACGACTGCAGTCCGACGCCAGTTGGGGGTGGTGCTGCAATCTGGCCATATCGGAGCCGGTTCCATCTACGAAAACATCACCGTGGGATCGGTCTACAGTCTTGAAGAAGCCTGGGAAGCAGCGGAAGAGGGAGGCATCGCCGACGATATCCGATCGATGCCGATGCAGATGCACACCGTGGTCAGCGAAGGTGGAACCAACTTATCCGGGGGCCAGCGTCAACGACTTCTCATCTGTCGGGCCCTGATTCGTAAACCTAAAATCATCTTCCTTGATGAAGCCACGAGCGCTCTCGACAACCGCTCGCAGAAAATCGTCAACGATAGCCTCAATCGTCGACAGGTAACTCGTATCGTGATCGCCCATAGATTGAGCTCAATACGGGATTCTGATTGTATCTATGTGCTCGACCAGGGCCGTGTCATTGAACAGGGTACGTATGGCGAGCTCGCGAATGCCGGCGGTACTTTTGCTACACTGCTGGCTCGTCAGACCGGCTAACTATTGCTCGAAGGTGCTGGACCGCTTCTGACACTTCTTCCGGATCCAGGGCAAACCGGCCTGGAGGCAATCCTAGTGGAACTTCGGGGGAGTAAAATCTGACACCTCCGTGTCGAAAAACTCCGCAACAAACTCGGTAGCAGGTTGTTCGGTTAGCTCGTGTGCACTGCCACGCTGGATGATCTTGCCCTTCTCGATGACATTTACGGTGGCTCCGAGAGCTCGTACATCTCGCACGTCATGGGTGATCACGATCGATGGAATACTTCGTTCGGCAAGATGCTGGGCAAGATGCGCTCGTAGTGCCCGACGTGCTGAGGCATCCAGAGCCGCCAGCGGTTCATCCAGAAGTAATAGCTGGGGATCGATAACCAGGGTTCTTGCCAGGGC
Organism: Planctomycetota bacterium; assembly: GCA_002711105.1. Taxonomy (GTDB): domain Bacteria; phylum Planctomycetota; class UBA8108; order UBA1146; family UBA1146; genus UBA1146. The sequence continues at coordinate 111,346 of PAIH01000023.1, read as the reverse complement.
CACGGTCTGCTGTTCACCCCCGGAGAGGGTCGACGGCCACCGATCCGCCAGGCGTACCGCTCCCAGTTGCTCCAGGGTTTCCAGGGCGATGGTACGACGATCCTGTCGGGATAATTGAGGCTGCGTACGGGTTCCAAACGCGACGTTGTCAGCCACACGCAAATGAGGAAAGAGGCCGTAACCCTGAGGCACGTATCCGACTCGCCGTTCATTCGGTGCCAGGTGGATTCCCTTTTCCGAATCGAAGAGAGCACGCCCCCCCACCACGATTCGCCCCGAATCCGGGTGATGAGCTCCGGCGATGGTGCGTAATAAGGTCGTCTTTCCCGAACCGTTCGGCCCCACCAGGGCAACAGGTGTGGAAGCGCCTTCCATTTCCACATCGAGATCCAGATCCCCCAGTCGTAAACGGATGCTCAACTGCCAGCTCATCTTTGCGCTCCTATCGGGTTGTCGTCATTGACGGGGATGCCCGGAATACGACGACGCGACCAGACGGATGGGATGAAACGCAATGCAAAGAGAAGTAGCACCGCCACCGCCGCCAGTACCAGCGATATCGCTAACGCAGTACGGACATCCGATTCCAGAGCCATGTAGATGGCGAGCGGCATCGTCTGGGTGGTTCCTGGCATGTTGCCAGCAAAAAGCAGGGTCGCCCCGAATTCACCCAGCGCTCGAGCCCAGCAAAGTGCCGCGCCGCTGATGAGACCTGGCATTGCAAGCGGTAAAGCGACCCGGAAGAAAGCACCCGCAGGAGATTGACCGAGAGTCCTTGCGACGATCAGAAGATCGTCATCGACCTTCCGAAAAGCGGTCGCTGCCGACTGGATGTAAAAAGGAGCAGAGACCACCACCTGTGCCAGCACAACGGCAACGGTGGTGAAGGGGATTTGCAAATCAAAAGCTTCCAGCGGAGAACCGAGCAACCCTCGGCGACCAAAGGTCTGCAACAGGGCGATCCCCACCACCGCTGGCGGTAAAACGATGGGAAGATCAACCAACAACTCGACCCAGCGAGCACGACTCGCCGGAGATCGAGCCAACCACCAGGCCAGGGGAGTTCCCGTGACAACGACGACGACGAGGCTGAATAGAGTAGTCTTGGCACTGAGCCACAATGCCGGGGCAAACAATGGATGACTCACTCCAGCCAACAGATCCGCAGGTGAAGAGGCGGTGACAATGGCGATGATGGGCAACACCAGCAGCGCCAGCATTGGCAATGCACAAAGAAACACGGGCCAGAGACGACCGGAGGAATGACGACGTTTCAACATCATCCCTCCACGAATCCATGTCGAGCCAGGATCTCCTGGCCCGCAGCAGATAGGACAAATTGAATCCAGTCACCGACCAGCTGACGGTTATTTGTGTTGGCCAGTTCTGCAATGAAATACCTGGCCTGGATGTTGATGTCATGCGGAATAGAAATCGACTGTACCCGGTCCGAAGCCAACGCATCGCTGCGATAAACGACGGCAGCATCCGCTTCTCCCATTTCAACTTTGGCCCGTACCAGGCGAACGTTACTCTCACGCGAAACCACCCGAGATCGACTCTGCTTCTCGAAGTCCACTCCCAGTTTTTGACCGGCTTTACCTAGCATCATCCCGGTGTAACTACCCACAGGAACCTGATCGGTTCCCACCACCATGCTTGAGACCTTTGGAAGATCCTCAAAGGAAACGATGCCCGCGGGATTATCGAGTGGAACAATCAGTACCAGTTCGTTACGAGCAAAAACCAGAGGCTTCTTTACGTGACCGGACTCAACCAGGATCTCCATATGCTCGGGATTTGCAGTAGCCAAAACATCCGACGAGACACCTTGCTCGATTTGAATCCGTAAAACCTGACTGCCTGAAAAGACCATCGAAACGTCTATCGAAGGGTGGGTGTTCTCAAACTCCTGTGCTAGTTCCTGAAAGGCCTCTGTCAACGACGAGGCGGCATGGACACGGAAAACCACTCTCTCATCAGAGTTGCTGTAGTGGCACCCCACCAGAAACCCGATCAGGAGCAGTCCAACCGTCCCAAAGCCCGCCGCCAGCGTGCTTCTCAACAAACCAGGGTCGCCATGAGTAGAAGAAAAAACTGTACAAGTAAGCACCGGGTGATCGATTCCAAATCAATTCAAGGGTGTGCAGATCGCCTCAGGAGGCAGCTCTGGACTTAGGATAAACTAACCGTGCCCTTCTTGGCACTGCCGTAAAAAGTAACCCCACTCGACAGAAAGTAAAAGATCCATATCATCCAGGGGGGGGCCATCGCCATTTCAGATGCAACGTTTCATCTCGTCACGAATCCGAGGGAAGAGGGCTGAATATGAGCAAGGGCTGGTTGTGGGTTCTGGCGGTACTCATCATGGTCTCCGCGGTGTTCTATCAGAGAACGACGGGGCCGACATATCCATTTCGCGGCGACTTTGTTGCCGGCGGTAAATCGCACAAGTACCGCCTCATTCGATCACAAGAGACCACCCACAAGGCACGTGTCGTTCTCCCCGATCCTGGTGATTCTTCCGAAATGACAAAGTTCGAGGCGAAACTGCATCACAAACGTTACCCGACCGATGACTCTTTCACAGTGGAGCCTCTGGTCCGAGAGCCGATCAAAGAGGGATTTGAGTGGGCCGCCTACCTACCCATCCAACCCTCGGCCGGAAAGATGGAATACTACATCACCCTCGATGTCGAAGGTGAGAGCTTCAGGATTCCTGCAGAAGGACAGGACAACATCGTATTGCGCTACAAGGATCCGGTGCCGGGAGCCATCCTGTGGCCACACATCATCATGATGTTCTTTTCGGTATTGATCGGCATGCGAGCGGGACTGGCAGCCATTTTTGGTACCGATGACATGCGTAAACTGTCCTTCATCGCCCTCGGAGGAATGACCGCAGGGGGGATGATCCTCGGACCGATCGTTCAGAAGTTTGCCTTCGGGGAATACTGGACTGGATTCCCTTTCGGTGGAGATCTCACCGATAACAAAATGCTGATCATGTGGGTTAGCTGGCTGATCGCCGTGGGTACTATCGGAACACGTGAGAAGAAGAACGAAAAGGTCAGTCGAACCCTAGTCCTGTGCGCTGCTCTGGTGATGACCGTGGTCTATTTGATCCCCCACAGCATGCGAGGCTCTGAACTCAATTACACAAAAGTGGACCAGGGCGTGAATCCCACCGAGGCGATCGGAACAGGTGACTGATGGGCTCAACCTGGGTTCATTTGCTAGTGGTTCATATACCGGTTTTACTTTGCCCGGTGGCACTTTTCTTTCTGATCCGTGCGATCAGATCCTCGGCAGTAGCTGACTCCAAGATCGGTCACGTCTTTGTGCTGATCTGCGCCATCGCAACAGTGATCGCCTACTTCACGGGAACCAGCTCAGCCGAATGGCTTGATGGGATCATCCAGCTCGACCAGGAGCAGGTGGAAAATCACGGACTATGGGGTCGGATCTCTTTCACCATCATGGCGATAGCCGGTGTTGCGGCACTGATGACCCTCATCGCATACCTGCAAGAGGAAGAACCTCATCCGTTACTATTACGTATTGTGCTCGGGTTGACCCTGATCGGTTTTACCAGTTCAGTCTGGACCGCACATCTGGGCGGAATTCTTCGGCGACCGGAACTGGGGTTCTAGCGCGATCAGCACCCGGTGGACCGGGATTTTATCGAGTCGTGGGTATCGACTTCGCGGACTACTTGCGCTTGATCTTGTGAAGAGTGTGCTTGCGCAGTCGAGGGGAATACTTCTTTAGACCTACTTTGAGCTTCTCGGGAAGTCCACCCTTGACGTTAACCTGGGTCCTGTAATTGAGATCCCCGGTCTCGGTACACTGAAGCCACACGTACTCACGATTCATCTTGCCCTTGGCCACGACCATCTCGCTTCCGGAAAGATATCTGGCTCCACCGTTACTGCGGTAGAGCCCAGCATCGAACCATCCCCCCCTTCCATCGTCAAGGAAAACGGCATCCCCGGGCCACTTCTCGGCCCCATTCCTCGATTTCGTACCGAATCGGGGCGGTTGCTGACGAGCGGGGACGAGGGTACACCGAGGGGGAATACGACCCCGATCAACCGCCAGGGAGCCCAACTACGATGGAGCCGTTTCCAGATCCTCGTCACGAACCGGGAGTTCGGCGCCTTCCAGAAGCTCTGGCAGGGGCCTCAGTGCTGGTCACCGGAGGCACGGGAACGACCGGAAAACTGCTCATCCAGTGGCTACTGCAAGAAGCCGGAGCATCCCGGGTGATCGCCTTCTCGCGCGACGAACAAAAACACCACGATCTGATTCAGGATCCCAGATTTCAACATCCGGCTCTGCAGTCGATGGTCGGAGATATCCGCGATCAGAGTCGACTTCGTCATGCTCTTGAAGGAGTCTCGCTGGTCCTCCATACCGCGGCCATGAAACACGTCCCGATCGCAGAAGCCAATCCAACGGAAGCGGTACGTACCAACATCGAGGGGACGATGAACCTCATCGATGCCTCCCGCGACGCAGGGGTATCTCGGGTCATCGCTCACTCTACCGATAAGGCCGTTGAGCCTGCCTGCATCTATGGCGCCACCAAACTCGTGATGGAGAAGTTACTCATCCGGGCTAACGCCGAATCAGGCACCTCTGGACCTCGCTTCGACATCGTCCGGCACGGGAATCTCGTCGGCAGTCGAGGCAGTGTCATACCTCTTTTTGAAGAGCAGATGTCATCAGGAAAATTGACGGTCACCGATCCGGAAATGACGCGCTTCTGGATCAACGGTACAACTTTGGTCTCCATTGTTCATCGCACCATCGTGGACGGTCGGGGTGGAGAAATCTTTGTCCCGAAACTCCCAGCTTGCCGACTCGACACTCTGGTCAAAGCCATCAATCAGGATGCGACTATCGAGATCATCGGTGCTCGTCCGGGAGAAAAGCGACACGAAGCGCTGACCGCTCGTGAGGAAGCCTGTCGGATTCGAGAATTTGAAGAATATCTGGTAATAGTTCCTGAATACTCATCGACCAGTTCACGAACTGACGGCACTCCTGTCACCGAGAGATTTCAGTTTCGCAGCAACCAGGCAGCGCTTCTCGACACTCTGGAGATGCGGGAATTTCTGCAGGGGAACTTTCCTACAGAACCAGCTTGAGGGCCACAGATGGCCCTCGGTAAGGTTTCTTGTGCTTGTATCTGAGCACTGAGGTAAACTACTGTGGAATCTAGCCAATTATCGTGAGAGGGCATCGGATGATCCAACGGCTGATCGTACTTTTGATTCCCCTCGCAACCTGTGCCTCACTTTTTGGTCAGGGCTTACCGATTCCGACCACGCTTGCGGACTGGGCACAACCGGGAACTCAACCGAACACCATCCTCGAGCCAATTATCGCCGGGAGTGCCTGCAACCTGTGTCACTCGTCTTTCAGCAACGCCCCGGTCGACCGGTGGAAAACCAGCATCATGGCCCAGGCCGGTAGAGATCCGCTCTTCCATGCTTGCCTGGCGATCGCAGAACAAGACGCGGGAGCTTCTGGAGATCTGTGCCTTCGATGCCACACCCCCGGAGCCTGGTTGGCAGGAAACAGTACCCCTACCGATGGATCCAACGTCAGTGGCGTCAACGATTTCGACGGAGTGACCTGCAATCTATGTCATCGAATGGTCGACCCTCAATACGTCCCGGGACAGAGTCCGACAGCAGACGTCGACATCCTCAACGCCCTCGCTGAAATCCCCGATCCCCCGCACACCGGACAATATGTCATCGATCCGATTGATCGCCGCAGAGGTCCCTACAATCTCGGTTCAAATTTCCCGTGGCATCCCGCCTTGCAGTCGCCATTTCATCACAGTTCTGAACTGTGTAGAACTTGCCACGACGTTTCAAACCCGGCCTACGTCCGTCAAGGAGAGTCATACGTGCTCCTGGGCCTCGATTCGCCTCATCCCACTCACGATCCCGCCGATGAGTTTCCAATGGAGAGGACCTACGGTGAGTGGAGTCAAAGCGATTTCGGACAGGGACCCGTCAACATGGGAGGCCGTTTCGGAGGGAACAATCCGAACGTAAGCACTTGCCAGGATTGCCACATGCCCAGTACCTCGGGAATTGGCTGCAACCTGGGAGGACCAGTTCGAAACGACCTGGCGATACACTACTTCTCTGGTGCTCAAACCTGGGTACTCGATGCGATTCATGCTCTCGATACCAGTTATCTGCTTTGGGATACACCTGCATACATGGATCCGGCACTGATTAACCTGGCCAAGTCTCTCAATACCTCGATGCTACAGGCTGCCAGTGATCTAGAAGTCTCTATCGAGAATGACCAGCTCAGGGTGAGGGTCATCAATCAGAGTGGACACAAGCTCCCCACCGGTTATCCGGAGGGTCGCAGAATTTGGATAGAGGTTCACTTCCAGAGTGCCTTCGGGCGAACCCTCGCCCATCACGGCTCCTATAATTTCGAGACTGCTGAACTCGAATCCTCCACCACCACCGTCTTCGAGGCAAAACATGGTATCGACGGGCTAACCTCCGTCCTGTCCGGACTTCCCGAAGGACCGTCCTTCCACTTCGTACTCAACAACAAGATTTTCAAGGACAATCGAATTCCACCACGTGGATTCACCAACGCAGGTTTTGAATCGGTTCAAGCCGAACCGGTCGGGATCGTCTATGAAGATGGTCAACACTGGCACGACACGTATTACGACATCCCTGACGGCGCCTTTCTGCTGGCCGTCAAAGTGTGGTATCAAACCGCCACGAAGGAATATATCGAGTTTCTGAAGGACGAAAATATTACCAATGACGCAGGCGACATCCTCTACGAGCAGTGGCTCCAGCAGGACAAAGGACCACCAGTGTTGCTGGATGAAGTCTCTCTGGAAATCGGGCTCGAACCATTCATCCGTGGCGATGCCAATACGGATGGCATGCTGACTGTTTCCGATCCCGTAACCATTCTCAGTTGGCTCTTCTTGGGGGATGAAGTCGGCTACTGTCCCATCGCCGCGGACGGAAACGATGACGGTAGCATCAACATCTCCGATGTCATTTACGTATTGAACGCTTTCTTCCTCGGTGGTTCGCCACCACCGCCCCCCTATCCAGATTGCGGCGCCGATCCGACTCCAGATTTATTACGTTGCTACGACTATCCCTGCCCCTGAGTCGCTTTCTTCTGGCAAGAGCCGCCGATTGGAATGGCGCATCCATCTTTGATGATGGATATTGGCAACCATCAGTACTGGAAACTTTACCTATATTGCGGGAATGGACCTACGGTTGAACTTCTGGAGAACCGCACTACCGATGATTTTGCTGGCGGCAATCATCTTGTGGAACTGGCCTACCGGACCTCTCGATTTCGGCAGCCAGAGTCCCTGGTCAGGATTGGTGCTGGAGATCGATACCGGTTTGCTCGAAAATCCACCGTTATTGCTCATCGCTTCTTTACCTGCCAAGGATGATAACCAGCAACGATGCTCACTGATCGTCGGAACCGCCATCTGGACAGGAAACGCAATTACCCCGCTACTTCTCGACGGAGAAACGGATGCCCTGCGCCTCCAGAAGATCCAGCTCGAAGATGAAACCCCAGTTCTTTATCGCACGACCCGTGGAAAACTAGGTGCTTTCCTGTTGCCAGGTGACATCAATATTGATGAGCTGATCGGTGGCATCCTCCACAACCAGAAAGTGATCCTCCCCTGGAGTTCGCACTCCACGGATAGACCCGACGTCCAGCTCTCCAAAGAGCTATTCATCGTTACCTTCGAGATTCACCACGACCATCAAAATCAAAAACGTTGGCGTAGCGAAAGGGGGGATTTCCAGCAGCTCTGGGAGCAGGCCCAACAGGAAAATCCTGAGCAACTGGCACCTTTCCGACACGGTAAAGTGATCATCGGAGCCACTTCAAAGAATTCGTCTCCATCGCCAAAAATCACCGCAAAGGACTAACACAAACGCCGTTACAAATCTGACCTCGGTGAAAGCTGGGGCCCAGCCGTGAGTCGGTGTAGCCCAAAGAAAGAGTCGCTGATAATATCCGTCCATGATCGACCCGCGGGCCAGAACTCCACTATCTCCGGCAGAAGACACTTACAGTGCTGCCGATTCGTGTCCCACCGTCACGGAAACGCCGGATCGTACGCTTCAAGAGATGCACCTCTACATGAGGTTGGCCCGCGAATGGGATCTTCGTTTCGAAAAGTTGTTTCGAACCGGAGCCCTCTCGAAGTGGTACTCGTCGGTCGGTAACGAGGCCACTACAGTCGCATGTGCTTCGGCAATAGAAGCAGGCGATGCATTACTGACCCTTCACAGGGATTCCGGAGCGATTCTCAGGCACTATCTCGATATAGATCAGATCCTTCCGGGAGCCTTGCCAGCAGGAAAACGCAGTCGAAGCCCATTGCCCGGTGATTCTCAGCAACGACTTCTTCGCCTGACATGCCAGATGTTTGGCCGACAAGCAGGTTTTTCTGCAGGACACGAACGTTCATATCACTACAACCATTTCGAGGAAGAACATGGATTGATACATATCGGCATGATCAGTCATCTGGGATCGATGATTCCAGTTGCTGCGGGGGTCGCCCTCGCGTTTCAACAAGCAGGAAAAGATCGTGTCGCCATTAACTTCATCGGAGAGGGTGCCACCTCAACTGGAGATTTCCACGAAGGACTCAACATAGCCTCAGTGTGGCGGCTCCCCTTCATCCTCGTCATCGAAAACAATCAATGGGCATTCTCCACACCCACCTCTCAGCAATATGCCTGCGATCGACTGGTAGATCGGGCCATCGGATACGGGATCCCCGGCGTGCAGGTGGATGGCAACAATCCGAAAGCCGTCCTACAGGTGATGGAAACCGCAGTTGCCAGAGCACGTGCTGGTGAAGGGCCAACCCTCATCGAAGCGATGCTGGGTCGTCAACGAGGTCATTCGGAAGGGGATGATTCACTCACCCAGGTTCCCGCCGAAGAACTGGAACAGTATCACGAAAATGATCCACTGGATTTGCTGGAGAAAGAACTTACCGATAAGGGCATCGCTTCGCACGCCTGGATCGAAGAAATCAGAGAACGGTGTGCTGCTCTGATCGTGAAGTACGTCGATGAAGCGATGTCGTTGCCTGAACCAGAAGTCGGAAAACACAGGAGCATTTATGCCGAATGAAGTTCCGACCCAAGAACAAAACACTTTATACATCGACGCCATCAGCCAGGCTCTTCAGGACGAAATGCGAGCCGATGAAACAGTTGTATTGATGGGGCAGGATATCGCTGATCATGGTGGGGCCTTCAAAATCACACGTGGATTCCTCGATGAATTCGGTGACCAACGAGTCCGTAATACTCCCATTGCAGAAAGTGGAACCATCGGAATCGCCACAGGAGCAGCGATGCTCGGCATGCGCCCCGTTATTGAAATGCAGTTCGCAGATTTTATTTCCTGTGGCTTCAACCAGCTGGTGAACGTGGCCGCAAAGATGTTCTGGAGAACTGAAAGAGCGGTACCGGTTGTAATTCGACTTCCAAGCGGGGGCGGAGTGGGAGCTGGTGCATTTCACTCCCAGAATATTGAGAGCTGGTTCATTCACACTCCTGGCTTGAAAGTGGTCTCACCGGCTTTTTCCGGTGATGCCTACAGACTTCTTCGATCAGCGATTCGCGACCCCAATCCGGTCCTCTACTTCGAACACAAGTTTCTCTACCGACGGGAACAATCTCCTCTGTCCGAGGCGCCGATTTCGAACCACATCCAGGGCGAGGCACGAGTAGTGAGAAGAGGGAGTTCTATCACCACGATCTCCTGGGGCTGGATGACACACAAAGCGCTGGAAGCCGCACAGACCCTCTCCGGAGAGGGTATCGAGGTTGAAGTCATCGATCTTCCGGTCCTATCCCCGCTGGACCTTCAACCCATCATCGAATCGGTGCGGCAAACTCAACATGTTGCCATCATTCATGAGGCCACAATTACAGGAGGATTCGGAGCCGAACTCGCCGCACGGCTCTGCGACGACAACATCTGGGACCTGGACGCTCCGGTACGACGCATAGCCTATCCTGACAGTCCAGCACCCTTCCATAAAAGCCTCGAAGCAGATCGAATTCCGTCCAGCGAACGTATCTGCTCCGAACTGAGGCAACTCATTTCTGACTAACTGATACACCTGAAAATAAATCCAATATTAACGGTCCGAGATGGATACATTCCCGGATAAGAGGGCGATGGGAATTAGGGGTTTTGTTCCGGCCCCGGTTAGCAATATGAGTCAAACAAATGGTCATTGTCGGAAGTCCAGTGGGCCACCTCCAGACCCTGGAGAAATCCTTGATTATCTGGTGTGGCGTCAACTCGGATTCGAGGATCAGTTCGGTGAGTCATTCCTGGATCCTGAGGAGGAACTGCAAAGTCCCCTCCCACCGCAGAAGTAGATTTCAGGAATCAACCCGAGGTGATCCCTTGAGTGGGATTCCGTGCTTTCGCATCCTTCTATAGAGGGTGCGTCTGGAAATTCCGAGGGTTTTGCAAGCGATGGTTTTATTCCCCTCAGCTCCCTCAAGAGCTCGAAGAATCACCTCTCGCTCGGCAAATCCGAGTACTTCACGAACTCCGGGATCAGTGGCGACATCGCCCCCGCCCTGGTTGCCCAGCACTTCCAGAAGCAACGTACCGTCGATCCTCTGACAGCCCAAGGCGAGAATCCGCTTGGTAAGATGGACAGCTTCCCAACCGTTTCCTGGCCACGTATGTGCAAGGATGAGTGCTTGTGCCTCCGGTTCCAGTACCGGCGACTCTTGTTCCGCTGCCGAGAGCTCTTTCTCGATGATCAACAACGCATCTCCGGGCCTCTCTCGCAAAGGTGGAAGCCATGCTCGAAACCCGGCGAGTCGGTAATGCAAATCATCTCGAATACCGGTGGTTTTGTCGCTCGTCGAGGAACAAGCAATTATTCGCACATTCGCGGTTCTCTCATCTTCCCCCGCCACCCTTCGATACTTTCCGGATTCCAGAAAACGTAACAGCGATACCTGGAGAGCAATAGAACTCTCGTCGATCGCATCGAGCAAAAGCGTACCTCCATCCGCAGTTTCGATCAGACCAGGCTTCTCGGTATCCGCATCGGTAAAGGCGCCTTTTTCATTTCCGAAAAGCTCGACCTCGATGAGAGATTCGGTAATCGAACCACAGTGCAGGACTACCATCGGCCCATCGCATCCACTGTGCTCATGTATGGCTTTCGCGAGCAGTTCCTTGCCGGTCCCGCTTTCCCCCTCGATAAGCACCGGGATTTTCGTCTGAGAAATCTTTTTCAGTTCCCCGATGGTCTGGGTGAGGGTTGAGGAGTGGGTAATGAAATCACCGAGGCTACTCTCGACACGCTCCGGGGGAGTCTCGACGACTGGAAGAGGTTTCTCGCGGGTGTCCTGAGGAGTGGACGAGGGTACCTCAACAACAGGTAGCCGCTCCCGACTCAACTCAAAATCAACAATCAACTCGATGAAGGAGCGCACAAGATCCACATCTTGATCTTTAACCACATCCGAATCAAAGGAGCCGAATTTTGAATCGAGATACAGAGCGGTCTGCTCTCCTTGTACAGAGATCGGAATCACTAATATCCAACGGGAACGGGTAACTCCCTTCGTCTCAGAGGGAGCTCTGAATCGACGATCGAGATGGACATCCGAAAAGAGAGTCTGCTCTTTCTTCTGACAACCCAGCTGAAATGCATGATGCGAAATGGAATCGGCTGCCTTGCGAATCTTTCGCCCATCACCATCTCGAGAACACCAGACTCGGTAGCTCCCATCCTCCCTGGTGCTGATCAAAAACGCTCGCTGCCCCCCGCTCCTCTGCTGAAACCAAGCCAGCAGAGAAGGTAATGCCTTCAGCCTTGAGCCTTTTTGATCGACCTTGGAAAAAGCCGCTCTCAACAGACTCAGAAGTTGGTTATCGGGGTTCGACATGACATCTAGATGGTAGGCGACGGAAGACGATCGAGCGAGTCCCACCCTGTAAAGCAATCTTGGCGCTAAAGGGCTTCAGTTCGCGTCTTCGCCGTTACCGATGATCCGGGACACGATTCGCTGGATGTACTGATAACCCTGTGGCCTCAACAGGTGCACTGAATCACCTCTGGCAGACACCGACAGTTCCTCAATACCGGAAAAGGACTCACCATCTACGACTACACGAATCGGCCTCTTATCACACCCTTCTCCAACAACCCTGATTTTTGCTCCCAGTGGAACGATCAAGGGGAATTGCAACGAGTGGAACTGGACAGGTCGATGGGCATTGAGTGGCGTCACAACAATTCCATCGACATCGGGATGCACCACCGGTCCTCCGGCAGCAAGAGAATAGGCCGTGGATCCAGCCGGAGTCGAGATGACCAGACCGTCTCCGGAATAGGCATTCAGTAGTACATCGTCGATGTAGAGCCCCAGATGAACTGTTTGGCCTGAATCTCTTTCCAACACCACGTCATTGATACCCGCCGCATTGCCACTCTCCCCGCCGGAAATAGTCCAGCTGGCTGAAAGAACCGGCAGTTGTTGCTCGACAAAAGCTCCACCCAGGAGGGTGTCGACCAGGGCCTCTGGTTCCTGACGCGGATTCATCAGGAATCCCACACGACCGAAATTGACTCCGTAAATCGGAACTGGAGGATGACCGAGAACTCTGAGCAAAGACATCAGGGAGCCATCTCCCCCTATGACGATGATCAGATCCTGCTCGATGTTGGGCAGATCACGTTCTTTGGGCGACCAGCAAATTGAATCCACTCCAGCACTCTGCAAACAGGAGTACAGAGCTGAAACAAAGTGATCGATCTCCTCGGATGAGGCTTCTGCCACGATGAGGATTCGTTCGAGTTTCGGCACCGAAAGACCTCCTCGATCAACTTTCAGTGAAGGTGACCGATTCACTTCCCCGGGAACGAAGAGCTCGCTCGAAATAGGGAATTGTGCTGCTCAACCCTTCGGCTAGAGATACCTCTGGACTCCAACCCAGCAGCGACTTTGCCAGAGTTATATCTGGTTGTCGAACCTGCGGATCATCTTCTGGCAAAGGTAGATATGAAATGCCACTGTCCGATTTTGTCATCGCGATGACTTCTTTGGCAAAATCGATGATGGGAATCTCATCTGGATTACCCAGGTTCACGGGTTCCACCACATCGGATTCAAGCAATCGCCAGATCCCATCGATCAGATCACTGACATGGCAGAAGGAACGGGTCTGACTCCCATCCCCGAAAACAGTCAGCGACTGCTCCGATAACGCCTGACAGATGAAATTGGGAAGTGCTCGTCCATCGTCGAGCCTCATGCGAGGACCATAGGTATTGAAGATACGGACGATCCGAGTGTCAACTCCGTGAGCGCGATGGTAGGCAAGTGTCATTGCTTCCGCAAATCGCTTCGCCTCATCATAGACCCCCCGAACTCCGATCGGGTTGACGTTTCCCCAGTAAGTTTCCGGCTGAGGATGCACCAATGGATCACCATATACCTCACTGGTACTCGCCAGCAGGAATCTGGCTCCGCAGGCCTTGGCAAGGCCAAGAGCCTTGTGGGTACCCAGTGAGCCTACCTTGAGGGTTTGGATCGGGTACTCCTGGTAATCGATGGGGCTCGCAGGAGAAGCAAAGTGCAAGATCGCATCGATTTTCCCGGTCACGTGAATGAAATCGGTCACGTCATGGTGAATAAACTGAAATCTAGGATTTCCAAAGAGGTGTTCAATGTTTCGAATATCTCCCGTAAGGAGATTATCCATCACCACGACATCACAATCTCTTTCAAGAAACAGATCCGCTAGATGAGAACCGATGAATCCTGCCCCACCCGTGATCAGTACCCTGCTAATCGCCATCTTGAGAACTCCCGCTTCCGATCCCGTGATATTCGAGCCCATGTTTGACTGTCATCTCTGCATTCCAGATGTTTCGACCATCAAAAACAACCGGTTCGATGAGAAGATCCTTCAATCGATCGAATTCAGGCCTTCTATACTCATTCCACTCGGTCACAAGGAGAAGAGCGCTAGCTCCCGAAACCGCTTCGTAGGGATGTTCAAAATATTCGATGAGGTCACCCAGCTCTTCCCTGGCATTTGTGATCGCCTCGGGATCATGTCCATGTACCGTGGCTCCCCGCCGGACCAACTCTTCGGCGATCACTATCGAGGGAGCTTCTCTCATATCATCGGTACGTGGCTTGAAGGCGAGTCCCCAGATTGCAAAAACACGTCCCGACAGGTCTTCTCCGAATCTTTCCACCACTTTTTCAGCAAGGAATTTCTTCTGTCGATCATTTACAGCGTCCACGGCATCGAGAATATCCAGCGTGGTACCGTGCTCCTTGGCGAGAGCCGATAGTGCTCTGACATCCTTGGGAAAACATGACCCACCGTAACCGACTCCAGGAAATAGGAAGTGGGGTCCGATGCGTCGGTCACTGCCCATTCCCTGCCTCACCTTCGAGACGTTTGCACCGACGATCTCACACAGTCTAGCGATGTCGTTTATGAAAGAAATCTTCGTGGCAAGCATCGCATTTGCTGCATATTTCGTCATCTCGGCCGAAGCCGGTTCCATGATCAACAACGGCTTTCCGGTCCGAACATATGGTGAGTAAAGTTCTCGCATCAGCGCTGCCGCAGTATCGCTATCGGTTCCGATCACCACTCGATCTGGCTTCATGAAGTCATCGATCGCTGCACCTTCCTTGAGGAACTCAGGATTCGACACGACATTGACTGAATAGGATGTATTGGACGAGATGATTTCTTGGACCACTCTGGAGGTACCCACCGGAACAGTGGATTTGTTGACCACTACAAGCGGGGCTGTCATCGCATTACCGATCTCCTTCGCAACGGCGCGAACCGCCGAAAGGTCACAAGATCCATCAGGACACTGTGGAGTTCCCACCGCTATGAACGCGACTTCTGTTCCGTCGATGGCGGCTGCGAGATCGGTAGAGAAAGAAAGGCGTCCGGAGTTGGTATTCCGTTCTACCAGTTCCTCGAGCCCAGGTTCGTAAATGGGGATTTCACCAGCCCGGAGACGCTCTACTTTGGAGATATCGTGGTCCACGCAGGTGACCGTATTGCCGCTTTCAGCAAAACAGGTCCCAGTGACCAATCCAACGTAACCCGTTCCCACAACCGTGATTCGCATGCCTGAATACCTTCATTCCAGGTGTTAAGGAGGCCGACGCGTCGCAACGCATCGTCAATAATCTCAGGAATCATATCAGAGCCATCCCCTTCCTACACCAAAGCTGAAGGAATTCTCACCGGTCTGATGTCGCTGGGAAGTCGAGATGCGTACAATAAAACCATGCATAGCGATGATTTCCTCTCCGGACTGGATCAGCCCGATCCCTCTTCGGAAGCCAAAGAAACTCCCGAAGAAGATTCTTCCAAGACTTCCTTCTCTGATCTTCAACTCCCTGACGAGGTTTTGCAGCGCCTTGCCCAGATGGGATTCCTCTATCCCACACCGATTCAAGAAATGGCGATTCCGGTTGCCATGGATGGCATTGATCTGATTGGCAAGGCGGAGACTGGAACGGGTAAGACCCTCGCCTTCACTGCTCCCATCATCGGCAAGCTGGATTCGGAGCGAGTCGCGGTGCAAGCCCTGGTCTTGTGTCCTACACGTGAACTTGCCCAGCAAGTAGAGGAAGTGGCTTCCGCCATGGGGGAAGCACTTGGCATTCGTGTCGCTCTTGTTGTCGGGGGAGTCCATCAATCTCAACAATTACTGCAACTGCGGCGGGGCGCACAAATGGTCGTAGGAACACCTGGCAGGGTGCTCGACTTCCTGCGAAGCGGCAAGATTCGTCTCGGTTGGGCTGATCATGTCGTTCTTGATGAAGCAGATCGAATGCTCGACATGGGCTTCATCGACGACGTATCCGAGATCCTCGAACACACCTCATCTGACCGACAGACCTATCTATTTTCCGCAACTCTACCGCCACGGATCAAATCACTCATGAAACGGTTCATGAAAAATCCGCAGGTCATATCGACCATCCAGGAGATCGCCACGGTCCCAGAAATCGATCAGAAATTTATTCATTGTGAAGACTGGGCGAAGAAGTACTGGATCCACCAGCTGCTGGATCAATACAAGGAAGAGACCTGCATCATATTCTGCAACACACGCAGGGCGGTGATCGAACTTGATCGAGATCTCTGGGGACGCGGTTATCCGGCGGGCTCCCTGCACGGGGAGCATGACCAGGATCGGCGTTTCAAGATCCTCGAAGGATTTAAAAAGAAGCAAATCACCACCATGGTTGCAACCGATGTGGCTGCCCGAGGACTCGATGTGGAAGCGGTTTCTCGAGTCGTGAATTACGATATACCTGACGAGGTCGAGACCTATGTCCACCGCATCGGCAGAACCGGTCGAGCCGGGGCAAAGGGCTCCGCCATCAGTCTCGTCGATTCGCGCTCCAGGCTATCGTGGAATCGCATCGTTCGGGAAACAGGGTTCCCCATCTCCGAGGTAACTTGGCATCCACCTCGTGGTGCCCGCCCCGATACGCATTCTCGCTCCAGACCTGCTCGAGGCAGACCGATGGGTAGAGCTGGGGGCAAACCTGGAAGCCGACCCGGAAAGAGACCTGGAGGATCAGCTCGCGATGGGCGCAAAGGGAATCCCAAGAGTCGTAATCGCCAGTCATCGGGGCAGAAGAAACGGCCTAGCGGCCCTCGTTGATCGTGTCCATCGATACGGTCTATGCTGAATCACCTCATTGCAGCTTACAAATAAGGCCCTGCAACGGCGTACGCTGCAGGGCCCTTCCGTTTTCAAATGAACCAATCCGGGATTAGTACATCCCGCCCATGCCGCCCATACCGCCCATGCCACCCATGCCGGCGGGAGCACCACCACCGCCACCACTAGCATTGTCGTTATTGGGCATGTCGCTGACCACAGCCTCTGTCGTGAGAAGCAATCCTCCAATGGAAGCGGCATTCTCAAGCGCCGTGCGAGTGACCTTGGTTGGATCGATGATTCCTGCCTCAATCATGTCGACGTAGTCGATATTGAGAGCATCGAAACCATGAGAGTCCTTACCTGCCTTGACACGCTCGCTAACGATGGCGCCATCGACACCAGCATTTTCGGCGATTTGACGGATCGGAGCCTCGACCGCCCGACGGACGATATCAACACCGATGGCTTCGTCACCCTTGACGACAACATCGTCGAGCATCAGGCTGGCGCGCAGAAGAGCGACACCACCACCCGGTACAATGCCCTCTTCAACCGCTGCACGGGTTGCGTGAAGAGCATCTTCGACGCGAGCCTTCTTTTCCTTCATTTCGGTCTCGGTCGCAGCACCCACGTTAATCTGGGCAACACCACCGGAGAGCTTTGCCAGGCGCTCCTGAAGCTTTTCGCGATCGTAGTCGGAGGAAGCCTTCTCTATCTCGGCACGGATCTGATCAATCCGACTCTTGATATCGGCAGAAGAACCTGCTCCCTCGATGAGGGTCGTCGCTTCTTTTTCGATGATGACTTTCTTGGCGCGACCCAGGAACGAGATATCTACGTTCTTCAGGTCAATTCCAAGATCATCGAAGATGGCACGGCCACCGGTGAGGATGGCAATGTCTTCGAGCATCGCTTTGCGACGATCTCCAAAACCTGGTGCCTTCACGGCACAGCAAGAGAAGGTGCCGCGCAGCTTGTTCACAACCAGGGTTGCGAGAGCTTCGCCTTCAACATCCTCTGCGAGTACCAGGATCGGCTTTCCAGACTGAGCGATCTTCTCCAGCAGCGGGACAAGGTCCTTGATGGAACCAACCTTCTTCTCATGGATAAGGATGTACGGATCCTCAAGAATGCAGGACATCTCCTCGGTATCGGTCACGAAGTGAGGAGAGAGGTAGCCCTTGTCGACCTGCATCCCTTCGACCCAGTCCACGGTGGTATCAAGGGATTTACCCTCCTCCACGGTGATGACTCCATCCTTGCCGACCTTCTCCATCGCATCCGCAATGATGTTGCCGATCTCAGGGTCATTGTTGGCCGCGATGCTGCCGACCTGAGCAATCTCAGTCTTGTCTTTCACCTCGGTGGACATGACACCCAGCTGCTCGATGATGTTCTCAACAGCTTTCTGGATTCCACGCTGAAGGCACACCGGGTTCGCACCCGCTGTAACATTGCGCAGACCTTCGTGGAAGATTGCACTGGCAAGCACGGTCGCAGTGGTGGTGCCGTCTCCGGCGTTGTCTGAAGTTTTCGAAGAAACTTCCTTTACCATCTGCGCTCCCATGTTTTCAAACGAGTCCTCGAGTTCGATTTCACGCGCCACTGTGACACCGTCCTTGGTGACAGTGGGTGCGCCAAAAGATTTCTCAAGAACGACATTACGGCCTCTGGGGCCGAGCGTGACCATGACAGCTTTAGCGAGCTTCTGTACGCCACGGCGTACAGCGTCGCGGGCTTCGTGGTCAAACGCGATGCGCTTTGCGCCCATCGTGTCAGTTCCTCTCTTATCATCTGTCCTTCGCAAAGTTCAATTCGCGAAAGACACGGTTAATCTCTACTAACTAGTCAGCGTTAACGATGGCGAGGACGTCGTCCTCACTCATGATCAGGTACTCCTGACCTTCCACTTTGATCTCGGTACCAGCATAGGAACTGAAGATCACACGATCATTCTCGCTAACCTGGAACTTTGCGCGATTGCCGTCCTTGAGCAATTTGCCATCCCCAAGAGCCATGACCTTGCCCTCTCTCGGCTTTTCCTTCGCATTGTCTGGCAAGAAGATACCGCCCTTGGTCCGGTCTTCCGCTTCGAGCCGCTTCACGACGATCTTGTCATTGAGCGGACGAAGATTCAGTTTTGACATTGGAGTCTCCTCCCTTTCTCGTGTCTGTGTGGACATTCTCTCCTCAATTCCTAAGAACTCCGTTCCGGGAGCCCTCAGAGATCAACTCTTATCAATTCTCTAGCAAGGTACGAACGAGATCCCGGATTCTGCTCCGGAACAGATCTGGCTCGACCGGTTTCGGCAACAACGCGAAACCACCAACTTCCTCAACATCTCTCTCCAATTCGACACTGGCCTCACCGCTGACGAACAACGCCGGGAATCGCCAGCGATATTCGCTGCGAATCCGTCTCAGAACTTCGACTCCGGTGAGATCCGGCATGTGTACGTCAAGCACCAGGAAATCGAACGGGCGAACAGCAAGTGTTCCAGCAGTGCTTTTCTGCTGGAAATTTCTCAACAGGGAGAGGACTTCTTGCCCCCCACTGGCGTGCTCCGTGAGGAATCCATCCCCATCGAGCAGGGCGGCCAGACTGGTGCGCACTCCCGCATCGTCGTCTGCCAGCAACACCCGGTACTGAGATCCCGAAAAGCTCGTTCCCGAGGACCCTGATCCCGGGATAGAAATCTCAGACAGCATAGGAGCGACCTCCCAGAACCCGGCCCTTTCCGGGTAACCTCTTATTTTGCAATGATCGTGCCGCCAGACCTCAGCCCACCACTGTATTCACAAGTTGTTGTGAAACAGAAACTTGCACACGATCCGGGTAACTTTTCATCGACATCCGATCGAGAAAAGCTGCCATTTTGTCAGATCGCGTCCGGTACGGCAGAGTCGTCCTGCCACCGTGGCAGACAGTTCAGGGCTCTGGTTCTGTTGATATAACGGGACCGGATGGAGACCATCAGCAACCGATTCTGGAAAGAAGAGGTTTACGTCTTGTCCCAGCTCCCCCACGACCCCACGAACCTCATCGAGGAGATCCGTTCCTGCATCGATTCCGCCGACATAGGTGAGGGGCTCAGGAGGGTTCTCGAAGGCATCCGCCCCGAGGATATCGCAGACATTCTCGACGATTTCGAGCCTAACGAAAAGTTGAAAGTCTTTGCTGCCATCGGCACCGAAGCACAGGCGGAGGTGATCGACGAAACGGATGCCACTTCCCGTGAACAGGTCATCGAGAACCTCGACGTAAATCGGCTCAAGAAGATCCTCGAGGAAATGCCGCCTGACGAGGCCACCGATCTACTCAACGATCTTCCTCAAGGACAACGCAGGGAAGTACTGGCGGAAATGGAACCGTCGACTACGGTCGAATTGTTGCGACTGATGCAACACCCGCCACACTCTGCCGGCGGAATCATGACACTGGATTATATCGCAATCGATCCAGGCCTCTCCGCAGAGGATTCCCTCATCCGGATTCAGGAACATATCGACACAGAAGTGGTGAACTACGTTTACATCATCGATAAAAATCGGCACCTGATCGGAGTCATCTCGATCCGGGATTTACTCGGAGCAGATCCTCACCAAAACGTTAGCGAACTGATGACCACCGAAGTGATCTCAGTTCCGGTAGATGAAGATCAGGAAGATGTCGCACAACTGGCCCTGAAATATAATCTACAAGCTATCCCGGTGGTCGACGATGATGATCATCTGCTCGGCGTCGCAACCATCGATGACATCCTGGAAATCCTTTCCGACGAGGCAGACGAGGACATATACCGACTCGCCGGAGCACCAGAGAGCCACCCGGCACAGCAAAAAGTACTCAAGAGAGCTCTTGTTAGAATCCCCTGGCTGCTGTTACCGGTGATCAGCGGTTTCATTCTGGCATGGATGCATCCAGGCGATCTGGATTTCACAGAAATCCTCACTTCTACAACCGAGCAACGGTTGTTACTGGCCGCATTCATCCCACTCGTGATGGGAATCGCCGGAGGGGTTGGAACACAATCAGCGACAATCGTGGTTCGCGGAATGGCGGTGGGAGACATCGAACTGGGAAGATCGACTTTCCGTCTTTTCCGTCAAGAGGTGGTCGTTGGATTGCTCATCGCTGTTGCCATCGGAATGGTCGTTGGAGCCGTTCTCTTCATCGCTACAGGATTCGAAATGACCGGACAATTCCTGCGGCTACCTGTCGCTGTAGCAGCTGGTATCGGAACTGGAATCATCTTTGCCAATGCCTGCGGAACCGTCTTACCGATTCTATGCGGCAAGATGGGACTCGACCCAGCATTGGTAGCGGGTCCATTCATCACCAGCTTCAATGATGTGACTGCTGCGATTATTTTCATGGCGGTAGCAGAGACGATGCTCAGATCCGTCTAAGGCGAGAAATCTACTTGTACTCCGACTCGTCGATACCATAACGATCAATCTTGTTATAAAGAGTCTGGCGAGGAATCTTGAGTTGTTTGGTCACCCTGGACTTGTTACCCCGATTCCTCTGCAATGCCGTCAAGATCACCAATCGCTCCACCTCGGCGATAATGTCATTAAAGCCTTCAGTGGCGGGGATCCTCAGTACTATTTCATCCTGGGTCGATTGGACCTTTTCCCCTTGTAGTCGTTCGCTGGTCGACTCCTCCAAATACTGCTGAACCAACTTGCGAGGAATCACGCGGCCATTGCAGGTCAGAAGAGCTTGCTGGACAACATTTTTGAGCTGCCGAGTATTCCCCGGCCACGGGTAAACCTTCAGTTCACCCACGGCACTATCAGAGAAACGCTTTGAATGATCACCCGTTCCGCCCGACTCCGAGATGAACTGCTTTATCAGGATTGGGATGTCTGCGGTTCGCTCTCGTAACGGTGGGACCTCCAGTACGAAACCCGCAAGGCGGTAGTAAAGGTCCTCTCGGAATTTTCCAGCACTCACAAGTTCTTGAAGATCGTGGCGAGTGGATGCAATGACTCGCACGTCGACGGTAACCAATTCTGATGCCCCAACCGGACGGAGAGCACCCTCTTGTAGAACCCGGAGTAATCTTTGCTGGATCTCCAGCGGCATATCTCCCACTTCATCGAGCAGTACCGTGCCGCCACTGGCCCTCTCGAACACACCCTTCCGATCTTCATCAGCACCACTGAATGCGCCTTTACGCCAGCCGAACAGTTCTCCTTCGATCAATGTCGGAGCAAGAGACGCGCACGAAACAACCTCGAAGCAACATCCGGATCTTGACGTGTTTTCATGAAATGCGCGTGCGAGAAGTTCCTTGCCAGTACCAGTTTCACCTCGAATGAGGACGTTGAGATCCGTATCTCTCAGTCTCTCTACCTGTGAGAGAACCTGTATCATCCCTGGATCTACCGTCGATATCGCACCTACAGAGTAGGACGGCTCAACCTGTTGAGCGCTCGATTCAATATCTTCCAGCTGTATTTCAAGATCCTGCTGCACCAGCACTTCCTCGAGTCTCTCAAGCCTCGACTCAAGCTTTGAGATCATCCTCGCCTGCTTAGCGATCAGGTAAATATCGACGAGATCAAACTGGATCTGGTCGATCATCGAACGGAGAGTTGCGGCTGCCGATTTATCGAACTCTGATTCCGAACTTCCCTCGAGCAAAATAAGAACCCGTTCTCCATCGACGAGGGGTATTGAATAACTCAAAATTGGAGCCAAAGAGTTCGGACCGGATTCCTGGATCAACTGAGGTACTTCGAGAGCTCCCAGGCTCTCCAGCAGTTCGTGATCGATGTTCCCCGATAACCTCTGACCACCCACGCTGCGGACCAGAACTTCGTCGGCTCGACGAACGCCCTCATGATCCGGAGCCGAAATCAAATGGAGAACAGCGCAACGGGCCTTAAAGCTCTTCAGCAAGGCTCCCAGCAGCAAAGCTGCTAAAACCTCGAATCGTTTCCCACTCTCCACTTCGGTCAGGCCATGAAGCCCAGCTCGAAGTTCCATTTCTAGAGAGTTCTCCATCACGCTGAATGCCTCCTGGTTTTCCGTGCACTCACGAACCTGCACTGGGTCCCGATTCGGGGTATCCTTCCAGGGAACACCTGGCCGGAAATACAGTTCTCTCGAATCGAGAACAGCTCCGGTAATGACGAGACTTCGGAAGGCTTACTACTGGGGAATATCGGCTCTCAACCGTGACCCCCTTGAGCCTTTCCCCTCGAAGAACCGTCTTGTAAGGAAGAATAGGAGAATCTCGGGCAACACGCAATTACCCGGGAGCACCCAGATATCATGTTGTCCTCTGTCTTTTTCTTGTGCCTACTGCTCTCAAACCCGCCAGCCATGCTGGGCCTGGATGACGATCTAGGGACCTGGATCGCTGATCTGGGTGCAGATGACTGGGCCACAAGGGAAGAAGCAGCTCGCCGCATTCTGGAGGCGGGCCCGGTAGCAGTAGAGGCTCTCCGCACGACCCTGCTGGATCCGGATCCAGAAATCCGCGCACGAGCAAAAGAACTGCTGGCGATTCTATCTCCCCCTGTTTTACACCTGGACGTCATTCGTGTTGGCAACCTCGTGGCTTCTTCTCTACTTTCCCCTCGGGACGAAATCACAGGCACCACGATCCGATTCCATCAGGACAATCTTCGCCAAACCACGGTCTCTTCCCAGAAAGAGGAACGTCGAATCCAGGTTGAGATTCGTGGAACGGAACCACCGTATTCGGTCGAGATTTTGTTCCCGGGGATCAATACCTCCAGTATCTCCGGACCACCGGCACGAGGAGTGGAACCGGGAATCCCATGGGTCATCTTCAACGAAGAGCGAGTCGTGATGGAAAAAGCCCAGGGGAAGACCGAAACAAGTGGAGAGTTAGCAACATGGGTAGCCCTTCTCAGTGACGACCTGGACGAGCAGTATGCTGACCATTCTCCCCAAGAAAGAATCTTAGCTGCCATCGCAAAACAACTTCCCAAGAGTGAAAACCCTCACCTGATGCGCCTGGCAGGTGTTTGGCCACAAGCAGGGTCGCTTCCTCCTTCCCGACCCACTGCTGAACCCAGATTCCAGGACGCAACAATGCTCGCGCGACTCTGTCGACAAGACCAGAAAGCTCTACCTGAACTCGCGAAACTGATCTCCTCGCATCTGGACGGAAGCGTGATGATCTCGACGGAACGAGTCGATGCGCTGATCGCTCCGCTCATCGAGGCGGGAGTCGAAAAGTCCATCGATCTATTCGTTCGACACTGTGGAGATCTCTCCCCCTGGACCCAGCATCTGACCTGGCTGGTTCTACAAAATCGAATCCAGGATCCTGGATTCGTCCAGACTCACGGAAAACAGCTGGTGGCAGCCCTCCTATCACCAGAAGCACTACCGATTCTCCGATGGACCAATCCCCGGATGGCATCTCTGTGGACAGCTCTCCATGACGCAATACCCGCCAGTACGTGGGATGAGGTTCTCACAGGCAGGATTGCCGACGCACTGGCAGAAGATATTGCCCAGTCAAGCGGCCGAATCCCGCTTGTGCTGGGAACACTGTGCTATCTGTCCAATCGTTCACATTCTCTGCCGAAGGGCTGGGAAGAACCGGTCGTAAAACTCCTCTCTACCCACCATGCAGAAATAGCCCTGGGGGTTCTCACCGCACAGAATCGTCAGGCCAACCTCTCTGAAGAGGTCTGGTTAAAGGTCATCAAAGAATTCGGCATCGGGATGACAAATTCTGACAGCACCGTCAGTTATCGAATTCGCTCTGGCCTCACTCGATTTGCCAGTTTTGATTTTCTCTCCTACCCGGTCAGGAGGGCCTTTCTCAACATGCTGTCAGTGTCACTCTCGGAAGGGGCGCAGAATCAGCAATCGATTGCTGAACAGTTGCTTTCAAAAGGAGTGGGTGGTGAGAAACAACCTCAACAACGCACCAAGACCCCCGACTACAAACAAAGGCGTGCTCGATACTGGCAAAAGAGGTTGAAGGATTTACCTGACGATGAACTCTATCAAGTCACCGAACCCGGAAACTGGGTCCAGTTATCGNTGGCCGATATCAAAATCGATCCCGATGGAAAAATAATCCCCCTGAGAACCCAAAGACTGACATTAAGAACAGCACGAAAAGTGATTCAAATTGGAGACGAAGGGGATGACGAATCGATCCTGATCGAAAATAGCGTCAATAATACTTACCGACTTGCCGGGTCTGTTCTCTTGTTTGAAGATCGTCCCCTATTAACCCGCATGCGTGTCAAGTGGCGACGATGGGTCCATCGGTTCAACTCAACCCGACTGGGGCCAGAGAGTGCGGAAATCCGATCCAATATCAGCTACCAAACTCTGGTGCTCTTAAAAACGCTCGATGACGAAACAGGTTCCGCCAACGAGGGCTGGGATCGATCCGTCACCTGGAGTGACTTCGAGGAGGCTGTGCTGACAGCACTCGAGTCTGACATTCGTACAACCTGGATTGCCGCTGTTGACATCGCAACGACCCTGAAGCTCTCTTCGGCTCAAGAACAGCTGATTTCGATGTGGGAGAAATCTCCCCACGTGTCAATTGCCGGCGCCCTTCTGGTTCTGGGAGACCACCGCGGAAAAGGCAAACTGATCTCAACTCTCAGAACCCTGGAATCACGGGTCACGCGAGATGGTCAAAAAGTACTACAACAGTTGCTCTCGGTCGGCGATCTCACCGCCGTAAATCAGGTTCTCACTTGGCTTGAAAAGCCACCCGATAAACGAAACCGCACTCTGGAGAATCAATTGCCGAGAGCCCTTCAATCGCTCGAAACACTGCTCTCCAAAGAACGCCATCAGGACATCATCCCAAGGGAGAGGCTTCTCCAGGCTCTGGTCCAGCGCACAGATACCCGGAACCTCAGGAACTACGCCATTCCCATGCTCAGAAGGCTCACAGGGGTAGACATGGGCTGGTGGAACACATTTTCTATCACCGATAGCCAGGAACGTACTGCCGCCCAGGAAGAGGTCGCAGAACTGTGGAAGGACTGGTGGGCAAGAAAGAACCGGGCGAAATGAGATTCCTGTAAAGTTGGCACCCTCATACAGCCGATGAATCTTCCGTAGGCGAGAACCACCCGAGTACACCTCGGCCGACCTCTGGTCGGGTAACCAAGACTCGCCTCGGAAGGGAATCCAGATGAAAGCTCGCGAGGTTGGCCTCGAAGCATACTTCCATGACATCAATCGGCATCCCTTGTTGACTGCCGAGGAAGAACGAGAACTGGCCATCAAGGTTCGTAAGGGCGACCCAGCAGCTCGTGACAAGATGGTACGTTCAAATCTGCGCNTGGTGGTGAGTATTGCCAAGCATTATGTAGAACGTGGGCTGCCACTCCTCGATTTGATCGAGGAAGGGAACCTGGGACTTCTGAAGGCCGTGGAGAGATTCGATCCCGCTGCAGAATGTCGCTTCAGCACTTACGGAACCTGGTGGATCAAACAGTCGATCAAACGTGCTCTTATCGATACGGTCAAATCTGTTCGCATTCCTTCTTACATGGTGGAAACGATTACGAAATGGAAAAAAGCCGCCGGTGACCTTGCCATCGAGCTGGGGCGCCCTGCTCTTTTCCACGAGATCGCCGAGCGGATGGAAATCCCCATGGAAAAAACCGCNATCATCCAGAATGCCCTCCATGTTGCTGATTCCGTCAGTCAGACGATATCCATCGAGAACTCCTGGACCATCTCCGACATCATCGAAGATCCTTCTCAGGCCCAACCCCACACTTCTCTGGCGAAGAAAATCCAAATTGAGATGATCCAGAACCTCCTGTGCCATCTCGAAGAACGTGAGCGCTTGATCCTGCGCATGAGGTATGGCCTCGACAACGGTGAGCAGATGACACTCAAGGAGATCGGTCAAAGAGTGCATCTCTCCAGAGAACGAGTCCGCCAACTAGAGAATGACGCGCTCGCAAAGCTACAGGAACTGGTAGCCCAGGGTCAGATCGAGCAACCCGAGATCTACGATGAGAACTTTGAGGAGACTTGCAGCTAACCGGCGCTACTCTTCCCCCCCATCGTGGGTTCGGATAGCATCCCCCCACGGCCCTGAATCTGCTGGTTCGGGGCCTTCAGAAACTGGGNGGGAAATCCATGGGCGAGACCACAGANGAACGTATCGATCTCCTACGACAACGAATCGCAACCGTTGCTGACTTTCCCGAGCCAGGAATCCAGTTCAAGGACATCACCACACTTCTCTCCTGCCTTCGTGCATTCCCCACTTCCATCGACCTCCTGGAGGAGCGGGTATCCGATCTCGGCGCCGAGATTATTGCTGCTCCAGAATCCAGGGGATTTCTGTTCGGAGTCCCCCTGGCACTGCGAATGGGAATCGGTTTTGTACCCATAAGAAAACTTGGCAAGCTGCCTCGCGAAACACGCTCCATCGAGTATGACCTCGAGTACGGTACCGACACAGTAGAGATGCATGCCGACTCCATTCAACCCGGACAAAAGGTACTGCTGGTCGATGATGTTCTGGCCACCGGAGGAACCATGGCAGCATGTTGCAAACTTGTAGAAGAGGTGGGTGGGGTGGTGATCGGCTGCGCCTTCTTGATGGAGCTACTGTTTCTCGATGGGAGAAAGAAACTCAAGGATACAAGGGTCATCAGTCTCCTTGAGGAGTCCGATTGAACCGCAACTCTGCACTTCGGCTAGCACGTGTTGCTTCCGAGGAAGCCCACAGAGCCACCACGGGCCTGAAAAAGCCCGGCTTTCCGAAGCTGTTCTATCTTTCCTATCAGATTCGCGACCTTGATGTCTTCGAGGTCGAAGCACGTTACGGCTCGCTCTATCGCAATGAATCATATCGAAAAAGAAATTGCCTCGCCGATACTCATGTCGGAAGCCATCGCCGCGACCAGACTTCCGACGGCGGCCTGTTCGATAACTCCAAAGATGATGAATCTCACGGTTATGTGGAATTACCCATTTCCGACCGCTCGGAGCCGATGAAAATCGGCCTCTGGAGACTGACAGATGCGAAATATCGGGAAGCAGAGGAAGCTTTCCTGAGCAAGCGTGCTCACGAACTGACTTATCTGGATACCACTGAACACCTTGGGGCCTGGCAGAAGTGCCAACCGGTAGTCAATCATGGTGCCACCACCCTTCCGGCAGTAGATCAAGAGTACTGGTCTGAGTACGTCGAGAAAGCCAGTGCTGCGGTGCGCGCCTTCCCTCTGGTTCGCAACAGCCACGTCGAGCTGAAGGTGAGACACCAGACCAATCTGTTCGTGAATACAGAAGGATCTTCTCTCATCGAAAGTCGCTCATACTGGCAACTGGAAGCATATCTCTGGTATCTCAGTGATAAGGGAGATGGCATACCATGGATCGTCAGTCATTTCGTGCCATGCCCCGAACAACTACCAGATCTTTCGACATTCAAACGTGAAATCCGCTCCGCAGCGAANTTACTGGANAAGATCGCTGCGGCTCCGCGAATNCATTCCTATTCAGGTCCGGTACTGCTCGACCCTGTGCCTGCTGGGTTACTGGTACACGAAGCTCTCGGTCACCGGCTCGAAGGAAACCGGCTTCGGGCCAACGGAGAGGCTCGCACCTTTGCTGATTCGCTCGGCAAAAAAGTTCTTCCTGAATTCCTGACTCTCCACGACAACCCGAGTCTCGATTCCTGGAGAGATCTCCGAGGCAACCGGAAGGGATTGGTGGGACATTACCAATTCGACGACGAGGGGACTCCTGCCTCCGATGCCCGACTGATCGAATCGGGTGTTCTTTGTGGTTTTCTCAGCGGCAGAATGCCCGTCGAGAAACGTCACAGATCTAATGGCCATTCCCGCTCTCATCGCCACGAGAGAGCGATGAGCCGCATGGGGGTGACGGTTCTGGAAGCGGAGATCAAACACGATGAGAAGTCACTCAAGCAACAGCTGATCGAACAGGCCAAAATTCAGGGTGCCCCTTACGGAATCCGCATCCGTAACGCCTCTGGTGGAGAAACCTCAACCGAAGCCTACGATTTCCAGGCCTTTCTGGGCGATGTGGATCTCGCTTCTCGTATCTATCCCGACGGACGGGAAGAACTGGTACGCGGCGTCAATTTCATCGGCACTCCACTGAATGCAATCCATGGAATCATCGCTGCCGGAAACCGCCAGGAAATCGATAACGCATGGTGCGGAGCCGAAAGTGGATTCGTTCCAGTGTCGACCATCAGTCCCGCGTTGTTGATTCGTCATCTGGAACTGCAGAGCAAAGCAGAAACCCCATACACTCAGTATTGCTACCCGATGCCNGGAGATGAATAAAAACGAACCCACTCACTGCAATTGATTCACAATATCAGGAAGCAACGGACGAACCGCCTGGGTCATCAAGGCCCGGTTCGATCCCTCTCCTACTCTTGTCACAAACAGATCCGCAGCGTGCCGCGCCAATCCAAACTCATCGAGACAAGCTACTCCCCCACAGACCTCCATCGCTTCCAACAACAGGCTGGATACCGCCCGACTGCTATCAATCTTCAACTTCGCAGCCTGTTCCCGCTCCATCGTACCGTCGTCATACCTGTTCCCTAACGCGATGAGCCAGGTGAGGTTTCTTTCGAGAACTATGTCCATTTCCAGAATGACATCCTGGACTCTCTGGAATCTCCCAATGGGACCCCCGAATTGATCTCGTTCCTGAACGTAATGGCGCACCTTATCAAGAGCAAAGGCCAGAGATCCCAAAGCCAAAGAAGCCACGAAAAGACGACCCCCATTGAGCGTCGTTGCCATGACGTGAAATCCTTCATTGAAATCTCCAAGAATTTCATCGCGGCTTACTTCAACGGAGTCGAATGCAATCGAACCCGTCGAAGATAGAGGCCAGACCATCTTTCCTTCCATCTCCTGGTACTGAACCCCTTCCCGGTCTCTGGGGATGATAAAGCAGGTGCTTCGATGACCATTACGACCATCAGGATCGGTCAGGGCATGGACCACNACGTGGCTCGCCCATGCCGCATTCGTGCTCCAGCATTTCTCGCCCCGGATCACAAAGTGATCTCCAACCTGTTCAGCAACTACCTCGGGATTAGCCGCGTCCGACCCGCGACCGGGTTCAGAAAGACCAAAGGCAAACATTCTGTTTCCAGCAGCAAGATCAGGCAGATGTTCAAGTTTCTGTTTATCGCTACCAAACCTCAACACGGGGCTTGCCCCCAGCGATACTGCAGCTCCTACCGTGATGGCAACGGATTGACTCTGGTAAGAGAGTGCCAACCCTGCCAATAGCAAATCCGTAAGGCCTCCGCCCTGNCCTCCATGAGCTTCNGGAATCGGCAAGCCAAATAGACCCATGNTGCTGANCTGAGCGATCACCTCGTCGGGGATCAGAACCTTACTACGTTCCCAACCCAGCAGTTGGTCCGCAATCTCNTCATCGGCGTATCGCGAAATCGAGCGATAAAGATCAAACCTCTCCTCGCCAAGGAGAGATTCCAGGTAATGGTCCATTCTTTTCGATCGCATCGGGCTCCCTGTTCGACAGAACCTGTCCTTGAAACTCACTTTATGATTGTTAACAGATTTTTGCCATTCACGTACCTTTTGTTTCTCGGCATATGTACCCGAAGGAGANAGCGGAAGGTGATCTGNAGCGTTGGTAAGTGGTATCCTAGACCACTACCGAATGGAGGAGGTGTTCCATGAGGTTCGAGATTTCTTTCAAATCATCGGCTTCGGTGCTGATTTCCTTGTTGCTGTTCTTCGTTTCAGATTCGAACGCGCTGGCCCAGACCTGCCCCGAAAATCTCGAGACGTACCCATCTTATGGGCAGCAGGAGATGGTGCTGGAATGGACTTTGCCACCAACCGGTGCGACCTCAGCCGAATTCGACATCTACAGGGGTGAGGTTCTCCTCGCTACCGTGGACAGTTCCACCACNTCCTTTATCGACGATGTCTCCGGTCTGGAAGCCGATCGCCATCACATCCTCTACTACTCTCTAGTCCCCAGCACCTCGACTCCGCCTTGCCCCACTCTCTTTTCCAGAGGGGTCTACAGCACCGGCACTCTTTTCATGTACGAGGGCTTTGAGACCTATTCATCTGACATTGAACTCGAGAGTGTGGGAGGCTGGTCTATCGTCGATGAAAACAATCCGATTGAAGATTCGACATGGACACTGACCAATCCTCTCGGCAGACCAAATCCACCGAAGATCGACGGACATGAAAGTTATGGAAATTTCATCGTCTCGGACAGCGATTATGGTGGTGCAACAAATACCAATCCGATCGGCTCGGGAATGTCTCACGACATCTGGACTCCCACCTTTAACTGTTCCACCGCCGGCCAGGTGGTGTTGCACGCATCGATCGTCGCCCAGCTCAACGATAACGGAAATGCCGTGTTCGACATCGACGTCACCGTCGATGGAGGAACCAACTGGGTGACTGCTTATCGCCGCGTCGCCCCGACACGAACCACGGTAGAACCGGTCGCCACCATCGAAAATGCCGATGCCGTCTTCCAGTGGCTCGAAGTCGATCTGACCCCCTACGCAGCAGGACAAGCCTCTGTTCGGATCCGGTTCCGCCATTTCGAACCNAACTGGGACTGGTGGATTGCCGTCGACGATCTCCTGATCGACGACGTTCTGACGGNNACAGGAGGAGTCGATGTTCTGCTGGAAACCGAAGAGTTCACCAACGGCATTCCAAACGACTGGCAGATCGTTGGATTGAATGTGGCATCTCCTCTCGATACCTGGAATACCCAGGATCCATGCGCCCGTTCCGTCACTGTCAATAATGGTGGTGTTCTTCCGTATCTTGGTGGCAAGGCCGTGAATCGATTGGGAGACTTCTTTGCCATCATCGATTCTGATTGCAACCCCGATCCTGCAGAAGATGAGCGCCTCATCACTCCGGTCATCGACTGTACTGCTGAAGAAAAAGTCTACCTACATCTCGATACCGAAGTGATGCCCTACGGCGGCGAATCACTTTCGATCTTGCTGAGTCTTGACGGTGGAAATAGCTGGGTCCTGCCTCCCATCTTTGAAGCTCCCACAAGCACCGCTCCGGCTGCCGACAACGATCCAATCTACGCAGAATATGTCATCGAAGAACCTCGTGCCGCAGGGCAATCGGAAGTGGCCTTCATCTTCAAATACACCAGCCCTGGAAACCAATGGTGGTGGGCGATCGACAACGTATCGATTACTGCCGGCGAATATGCCGCACCCCCACCCCCACCGACCGGCACCACTTTTCGTAGAGGCGACTGCAACAGCGATGGCTCCTTCAACATCGCTGACTGCATCTACCTGCTCGCATCCCTCTTCAGTGGTGGACCTTCAGGAGAATGTCAGGATGCGTGCGATATGAACGATGACGGAGCGATCAACATCGCCGATGCCATCACCGGCCTGTCCACTCTGTTTGCTGGAGGAGGCCCTCTTCCTGCTCCCGCTAGCATTATTTGCGGACTGGATCCTACCGGTGACTCGCTGCTGTGCGATACGAGCTCGTCCTGTCCCTGATGAGAGCTCCGGACAGCACTCGACTCTTCGACTCCGATCCATCATGATCGAGGTTGAGGAGGGCAGCGTGANGATCGATCGACATGTAATTCTGACCCCTAGAATCATGGTCATCGTGCTCCTCTTGCTCGGTCGAGGAGCCGACACCTCGGCCCAGGAATCTCTCCAGCATGTTGGACGCAAGGTCTGCGCCGAATGCCACCAGCAGGAACACAGTGCCTGGGTCGGCTCTCACCACGATCTCGCCATGCTGGAGGTGGGAGATGATGCCGCACAGGCGCCCTTCGATGGGCAGGAAATCCGCCACGGTGGGCTTCTATCCCGTTTCATCACTCGCGATGGAGCGCCCGTGATCGAACTCGAAGACTCGGCCGGGAAACACACTCTTGCGGTACGGTATTTCTTTGGTTTCACACCATGCCAGCAGGTTCTGGTCGAGGGAGAAAGAGGCCGTCTTCAGTCCTATCCAGTGCCGTGGGCAAACTCGACAGCGATCGGAGGAGCTCGCTGGTATCCACTGTTCCCTGAAGAGACAACACCTCCTGGAGATCCTCTACACTACTCCGGCATTCTCAACAACTGGAATCATATGTGTGCCGAATGCCACTCCACCGGCCTGGTCAAGGGATACGACGCCGCCTCTGACTCGTTCCAGACCCGCTGGCAGGAGATCGATGTCTCCTGTGAAGCCTGTCATGGACCCGGTAGCCAGCACGTTGCCTTGACCCGTAAGTGGAACGCCCTACCGAAGTCAGAGCGACCTGACAAACCACCGCAAACCGGCTTTCCGGTGCGCCTCCACGACGATCAAGCACGTTGGACCCGTGCCGAAGGTGAGAAGGTAGCGCGTAGAGACCCTCCGCTGGCTCATCATGAAGAAACCGAAACCTGTGCGCGATGTCATTCTCGTCGCACCGCTCTCGTCGATGGCTCGACTCCCGGGTCCCCATTGTCAGAGACTCACCTTTTGAGTCTGCTGGAAACCGGGCTCTATCACGACGATGGCCAGATCCTCGATGAAGTCTACGTACACGGTTCTTTTCTTCAGAGTCGTATGTACGCCGAGGGAGTCACTTGTTCCGATTGCCACGATCCACATCGAGGGACACTCCTTCTCGAAGGAAACGCTCTCTGCACCGGCTGCCATGATCCTGGAATCTATGATCTTGCATCTCATCACCATCACGCTGACAAGACTCCCGGTAGCTCCTGCATCGATTGCCACATGGCATCTCGCAACTACATGACAGTCGATCCGCGCCATGATCACTCCTTCCGAATTCCGCGCCCCGACCTGACGATTCGCATCGGAACACCCAACACCTGCAACGGTTGCCATCAGGACCAAACCCCTGAATGGGCCTCCGAAAAACTGACGGAATGGTTTCCGCAAGGGCGTAACGGCAACTTCCACTGGGGTGAAGCTCTCCATGCCGCCCGAACCGGCACTCAGATCGCCCCGGAGCTACTACGAATGGCGATCGAGTCGGAGCAGACCCCCGGGATTGCCAGGGCCACTTCTCTGGCGGAGCTGAGCCGTTGGCTGGATGCAACGACTCTCGATCTGGTCGACCGGAACCTCGATGACCCCGACCCGCTGATTCGACGCGGTGCGCTTCTGGCCCTCACGCTGGCTCCACCGGAAGCTGTCGCCAGCAGAATCCATGGGTTCCTTACAGATTCGAGCCTGATTGTGAGGATGGTCACCGCAGAACTGCTCGCCCCGTTGATGGTGATTCCAGAAGCTGCCGAAATTCATCCCGCGTTGCGTGAAGCCCTTTCAGAGTATCGAAAAGTTCAGATGATCAATGCTGATCGGCCTGAAGCACACGTCAATCTTGGAGCACTCGAAACACGTCTCGGTAACGGCGAGGCAGCACTCAAATCCTATCGGCAAGCACTCGAGAGAGAGCCCTCCTTCGGTCCAGCCTCGGTCAACCTTGCAGACCTGTTACGGGCACTGGACCGCAATGAAGAGGGGATTCAGGTNCTCCAGGATGCGATTACCCTCGTACCCAATGATGCAGGACTTCATCACGCACTTGGATTAGCACTGGTTCGTGGCGGAAACAAAGAAGGGGCGATTGTCAGCCTCGCCAGGGCTGTACAGCTGGCACCGGAATCACCTCGCTACGCTCTCGTGCACGCCGTCGCGCTGCATGATTCCAGTCGACAGGAAGAAGCCGTCGCGGCCCTGGAGGCTGCCCTGTTACTCCATCCCGAGGATCGCGACCTGAAGGGCGCATTGCTCGAATACAAGTCTCGCGCAGAGAAAGAGCCAGGCTAGGAACGACGTCCCTTTTGCCGCCCCCGCTTTGATTTCATGGTTGAGCCCTGCCTCGGAGACGAACTCGTTCTGCGACCTCGCTGACGACCATTACCGAGACCGGGGCGAACATCTCCTGCAGAGATGATCGCTCCCTCGTGATTCCCGATCAGGTCTGTACGACCACTTTCTCGCAACAGCTCCCGTACGAGCGGCGCATTCTCAGGCTTCCACCATTGCAACATCGCTCGCTGCTTGCGTTTGTTTCGCATCTTCGTTTCCACGAACACTGGTTTCATGCGGGTCGGATCGATTCCTGTCCACCACATGCATGTTGCGGGCGTTCCTGGCGTCGGAATGAAATCCTGAACCTGCTGAGGTCTCAAACGACGTGCCTCGAGGAACTCAGCGATTCTGACCGCAGCATCCTGCTCGCAACCGGGGTGACTCGATACGAAGTAGGGAACCAGATACTGCTCCTTACCTGCCCGCTCACTCGCTTCCTGAAAGCGGTCCTCGAATTCCAGATAGGTATCCATTCCTGGTTTTTTCATCAGACGAAGTGTCTCTTTATCGATGTGCTCCGGAGCCACCTTCAAATGCCCACCGACGTGATGGGCAGCCAGATCATCGATGTACTCCTGATCTCGATTCGCCAGATCCATCCGGACTCCAGAAGCAACGTGAACCATCCGAACCCCGTCAGATTCTCTGACTTTCTTCATCAGCTGTTTAACTGGACCATGATTTGTCTCCAGTAATTTGCAGATGGTCGGATGAACACAAGATGGCCTGCGACATCGACTCTCGATTTCGGGCCGACTACATTTCATCTCGTACATGTTGGCAGTGGGTCCACCCAGATCACTGATGACGCCACGATAACCATCGAGTCGCTTGAGATCTTCGACCTCTGCCAGGATGCTCTCTTCACTTCTCGACGAGACCGCCCGGCCTTGATGCTCGGTAATGGCGCAGAAAGTACACCCACCGAAACAGCCCCTCATGATGTTGATGGAAAACTTCACCGTTTCGTGTGCAGGAATCTTCTGTCCTTCGTAAACCGGATGAGGTTCCTTGTTGTAGGGAAGCGCAAATAAGGCATCAAGTTCTTCGCTTTCCAGTGCCTTCATCGGTCGGTTTACCACCACCGTATGATCTCCGTGTCTTTGCATCAGTATCGGCGCTGAATCTGGATTTTGTTCGCGGTGGAAGATGTGCTGCGCTCGAGCGAAGCGTGATTTACTCTGCTCGTCCTCACCGCGGATCTCATCAAATGAGGGGAGTTCGATGACTTCTGGCTGTTGCTGCGTTTCTTGCAACCACCACGGCGTTTCTGATTGCCAGCTGGCTTCATCGTAGAAGTGAGGTCTGCCGTACTTCCCCAGCGAGTATGCCGTCCCTGCAACATTTCGGATTGAGTCGACCGGTTCCCCGGCAATCAAACGATCGATGATTTCTACCAGTGCTTTTTCACCCATTCCGTAGACTGCAATGTCGATCCTCGCGTCCAGGATGAGAGACCGCTTCACTCGCTCGTGCCAGTAGTCCACATGAGCCAGACGCCTCATCGAGACCTCGACACCACCGGCGATGATCGGCACATTTTTGTAGGCTTCACGACAACGCTGGGAGTAAACGATGGTGGCNCCATCAGGACGCAACCCTGCACGGCCCGCAGGAGAATACTGATCATCAGAACGTGGTTTCTTGTGTGCCGTGTAGTGATTCAGATGCGAATCGAGGTTTCCGGCGGAGACGAGCCATGCAACTCGAGGCTCGCCAAAGGCACGAAAAGGTTCAACCGATTTCCAGTTCGGTTGTGGCAATATCGCCACTCGGTGCCCACGTGCTTCTAGCAATCTTCCGATCACGGCATTGGCGAAAGAAGGATGGTCGACATAGGCGTCACCGGAAATCAGAACAAAATCTACGCCATGGTTTGACTCATCAAAGGGTTCTCCCTTCGCAGGAAGCCAGCCGAGATCGACACACTCCTGCCGAGTAACGGGCAGATAGGGGGAAAGGTCTCCGCGTGAAAGACCAGCATTGTCGGGGGTAGGTTGTCGATTTATTTTCGAAGGCATGGGCCTCCACCGCCAAGCGGTTTCATGAGCACGATCCCGGGGAACCTATCAGGCTTGCCAGGAACAGCTGGGTGTCCGTAAATCCGGTCCACTGCAAAAAAGTTCTGAAGACCCAGAACTCCACGCCAACAGCTTAACAGTATTCAGATTCAGGATCGAGCAACACTGGACATTCTGGCCTGACCAATGGAGCATCGGGCCAGGAGGAGCTTTGAGCAGCCACATTCGCAACTGGGAAATCGATCAAGAACGTGCTCTCCAGGCAGAAATCCGTGCACGTCTGGAAGTCCCACACAGGAGGGCTCGGGAGATCATCATCCGAGGNGGGGTTCAGATCGCNGGGAAAATCGTTCTGGATCCTGGTTTTCGCGCCAACATCGGTGATCCCGTCACCGTAAATACAGAACCGATGAAAATTCGTACTGCTCTTCGCAAGAATTTTGAACAAGAAATGAAAATCCTGCATAAGGATCGACATCTTCTCGTCGTTCATAAACCAGCCGGTTTGCTGACTGTCCCGACTGACGAAGATGAACGAGAAATTTGCCTACTCGGCGAGATCTCCAGAAAACTCCGCCAAAACGGTGAAAAACGACCTGCCTTGTTCGTCATCCAAAGACTCGACCGTTTCACCAGCGGAGTCCTCTCTATCGCCAGAACTCCGGAAGCCAGAGATCGACTCAAGCAACAACTCAAGAATCGAAAATTCGAGCGAAGGTATGTTGCCATCTGTCAAGGAAGGAAAAACCTCGACGAAGGGATCTGTCGACTGCCCCTCATCGAGGATCCTCGCACCTTGAAGATGCGACTGGCTCGCAAGGGAGAAACGGGAAAGGATGCCGTCACACGGTGGAAGATATTGGAGATACGTGGCGAACATTCTCTCATTGAAGCTTACCTGGAAACCGGACGTCGAAATCAAATTCGTGTCCATCTTGGAGCCGTTGGATTGCCGATTATTGGCGATTCTAGATACGGGGTCACTTCACCCTGGATCAGCAGGCCGGCTCTACATGCAGAGTCGCTTTCTTTTCACCATCCCATAACGATGCAAGATCTCTCATTTCAGGTTCCATTGCCTGAAGATATGAAATTAGCCTGGGAAGCTGTNGAAACAGCTTCTTGACGGCNCGTTAACTTCTTCCTCGACACCCACATGGCGATTACCATGAACGTNCCCGCTATCTATNAACTTTGCTNTATGTGGTGTTCCTGTGAGGAGGAGCTTTGCATTGCCAAGTAATCGGTAGAAGCAACAGGTGTGGGCTCACGGCNGGCCTCGTGCTGCTGTCGCTCATCACTGTAATATTCTTTCCTGGTGTCTCGATTGACGCCTTCCCCCCTCCAGATGGTGAATACGCTTCTTCCGGTGGCGATGCAAATGGCGACGGGGGTGTTGATATTGGAGATGCCATCTACCTGCTGAATCATCTGTTCGCCTCAGGAGATGCTCCGGTACCCTGCCCTCCATCCGGTCCCGGGTGTGGCAATTCGGGAGGTGATGCAAATGGCGACAGCCTCGTCAACATTGCAGATACCATCTGGATTCTCGCATATTTGTTTGAAGACGGTCCCGATCCCGCTTCTTGTCCACCTTCAGTTCCCTTTGAAGATGAGAATATACCGGTAGGATTCAGTTACATCGGACCCAATCTCCAGGGATATGAAGAATTTCAGCACAATGCGACCTCAATCGTGTTCGTAAAAATCCCATCCGGGAACTTCTTGATGGGATCCTCTGCCGAACAGGATGCACCGTTCGACCCGGGGGCCGATGAATCACCCATTCACCTGGTCACCTTGAGTACATATCTCATCGCCAAGATGGAAATCTCCCAGCAAGATTATCTCCAGGTCACGGGGGGCAATCCCTCGGCACATGTTGGCGATGACCTGCCGGTAGAGCAGGTTTCCTGGAATGAACTGAATGCTCCCGGCGGATTTCTTGATCTGACTGGTTTCTCTCTTCCCTCCGAGGCGCAGTGGGAATATGCCTGCCGCGGTGGAACAACCGGGCCTTTCGCGGGCACCGAGGAACTGGACCTGATGGGGGCATACCTCGACAACTCGAATGGCGAGACTGCGCCAACGGGTAGCTTCGAACCAAACGGATTCGGGCTCCTCGATATGCATGGAAACGTCTGGGAATGGATCCAGGATAACTACAGCGCAACATTTTATGCCGAACCCTGTTCTTCTAGCCTCGACCCCGTCAACGAAACAGGGCAGGTTGAACGGGTTGTCAGAGGTGGGGCGTACAACAGCACTGCGACAGCCTGTCGAAGTGCCAATCGCTACTTCCAGATATCACTGGTGCTCACCAATAACTCGGTAGGATTTCGTCCCGTTTACCTGCTGCACTGAGAGTATTGGCTCAGGATCTTGCGAAACGTCAGATTGATACGTTCNCCCGGGGAGTTCTTTCCCCGTCTTCTGGGAATCGAATGGTGCCAGTGTTCCTGAGTCGCCCCCTCCATGATGAGGAGAGACCCGGTCTCGAGAGGTATCTTGACCGGTTCGAGATCCTTCCGAGTTCGGTGGCGAAGGAGAAAATCTCTGGACGCGCCAAAACTGAGAGAAGCAATACAGGGAGTTTTCCCCAGTTCCGGTTCGTCGTCACTGTGCCAACCCATCGCATCAGCACCGTTACGATAGAGATTCCCGAGAACGGAATTGAATTCAAAATCCTCACGAACCAGTCTTAACTTGGCGCGGATTTTTTGAAGAGTTGGGGTCCAGGATTGAGGATCATGGTCACTTCCAGAATATTGGTAAGTAGCTCCGGGATCGCCATGCCAAGCTTCGAGACGTGGAATCGGATGGCGTTTACCAAACACCGTCACAACGCCCTGATTCCAGTGCAACTCTTTTCGGAGCGCGACATGAAAACGAAAAGCTTGATCCGAGCTCAAGAAATCACGCATATAAATGAGTGTTGCCCCCGGCATGGGGGGCAACAGATCAACTGCAGATTCAAGCGGACCCGGCGAAGAGATCAACCCTTCTTCTTCCAGCCTCCCTGGTACTTTCCGGGCTTCATCTTGTCATTCTTCGGCATCGTGGGTTTCCCCTTCTCGAGGTCGCAGCAACCGTCTCCATACTTGTCGTAGAAGCGAGTGCCATAATCGACAACATTTTCGATATCGAAGCGGCTCATGTTCAGCAATGGACGACGAGCCATTCGCTCGTGCATCACCTGGTCGACAGTACGCATCACTGCACCATCGGTTTTACGTCGAAAATCACTGCCTTCAGCTTTCTCTTCCCTCATCTTATCGAACCCTTGCAGAGAAGAATCCTTGACCACTTGCTCGGAGTGATGCGCTGCATGGTTCAGATGGGCCAACTGGAATTGATCTCTTTTCTCCAAAATGGAAAGCTCGGAAGATTCCAGCTTTGCCAATTCGAGGATGAAATCTACCTCGTGAACAAAGCCGTCTGGATCCCAGTACCCGGGAAGACAATGAAGAACATTTCCAGAAGGCGCGACGAAGAGCATCTGGACATTGCGACCTCCTGCGCCGTTGGATGTATGGAGAGCACTACTAGCAACTGGATGGTCATGCGACTTACCCGCGTAGGTTTCGACACCTTGAATGTTGCGCCAACCACAGACGAAGTTCTTACTGAGCTTCTCGATTACTTTTGGTTCAGAGAGCGTCACGGCCCTCAAGGAGTGCCCAGCGCTTCACAAGCCGCCATCGAGCTTTCCCACCACCTGAAGCCAGAAGAGAGGCTTTCCTTGTTCCGCCGCCTGCGCCATCGCCTGTTCGAACTCGCCATGCCACTTGATTCCGGAGAACATGGTCTCGACGCGTTGAACGACTTCGGTTCCACCGAACTTCGGAATTGACCGCGGAGTCAGAGGGCGATCATCCGCCATCGTGACAGTAGCCATGATGGAAACGACCAGAACAGCTGCAATCGTGCCCAGTATTATCCTGGGATGTCCAAATATGGAGGTCATGGTGAACTTCCTTCTCTGGTTTTCAACCAGCGCTCCCACTCTGAAACCGAACGAAAATTTTCGCCGGTCATTTTTTGAAGCGCGTCTCTTACCCTTAATTTCCTGGTTGCGGAGGGAACTTTCAATCCCCTAATCAGGACTGGAAGCAATTCCGGCGGTTTTTCGGCGATACCAAGGGCCAAAACAACCTCGAGCAATTCGTCGTCAACGTCCTCCAAAGCAACGGAGAGGGCAAATGCCAGCATTTCAGGGTCGGCAGGATTGGC
Source organism: Planctomycetota bacterium (assembly GCA_002711105.1). Taxonomy (GTDB): domain Bacteria; phylum Planctomycetota; class UBA8108; order UBA1146; family UBA1146; genus UBA1146. The sequence goes on along the minus strand of PAIH01000023.1, from coordinate 70,450 downwards.
CAGCACCTCAAATGCCGCATCTCGGGCCTGGAGCAAAATCTCCATCTGTTCCTGAATCAAAACGAGCAGATTCAGCGCCAATTCTGCTTCCCGCCTCTGGTCGGGGGCTAATGGAGCATCGGGATTCCGATCGAGGTGACCGTATTTAGCGCCGATCTGTCGGGCTCGGCTGGCCACGTGCCTCAACAGATCTCTTGATTCCCGCCGCAGCGTTTCAAGTGCCTGCCACGCTTCCTCGCTCCTGATATCTCGAAGTGAATGGAGTGCAGAGGTCAATTGGGGCATGACGTCGTCAGGAACGTGATAGGAAGCCAGAGCTTCGCGACCCAGTTCGAGCAGTTCACTGACGCTCAATTGCGACACCACCTCGGTAATCGATCCATCCCTGGTAGCAGGGTCGTTGGGCGGGAATCGCGCTCTTCGTTGCCGCACCCTGCCCTCTCGTCGCAATCGTGCCACCTCTGCCCATGGGTTCGGTGTCCGTGGAATTATGATTTCTGCCGGATCGAGCGCAGGAACCACTGACCCGTCGTTTTCCGGATCCGCGATCACCGTCCGTCCTTGATCGGTGGCCTCGATCGCCTCGGCAAGGGTCAACAGTTCTTCCAGTGTCCATACACGTCCTGAAGAAGTGCTCCAGGTCCCCTGGATCCCATCGGGCTCACTAGCCNACTCCGGATCGTCAGGAACACTTTCATCATGAAGTTGCACTTCGTCTTCAGAAATACCCTCCTCCAGTTGCACTCCTTCTACAGCTCCCTCCGGTTTTGGCGTCCAGGGGGTGATCTGTTCAATAGAGGTGTTATCTGAAGAAAGGGAATTGCTTTCGACTACCGGTTTATCAAACAGAAATACGGCAGCACCGAGGCCGAGAGTCAAGATCAGGGTCATCAGAGCGGGTATACCGGTGCGAAACTTGTCGCGAAGCAACATCTTCTTGGGATCGGTTTTCCCCTCGAGAACAAGGGAGCCGTCTCGCTCTATTCGCACTTGATGTTCGGCAACTGCAAATCGACTGCCCCGACGCAGGAATGCTGTCTTGACCCGACGGCCCTCGAACCAGACACCGTTTCGAGAATCGTGATCCTGAAGGACAAATCCATCGCCAGACGAAATAATGGAGCAATGCCGTCGAGACACTCTGGAAGAGGGGATCACGAGATCGGCACTACGAGAACGTCCGATGATTCGGGTTCTCTCTGTCATGGCAGGTCCCGCCCTTCAGCGATCCTCTTTCCCGCCTCGACTCTTCTTCACATCGAGGAAGAATGTCTCCTCCCATGGTAGCCTCGATTGATCTTCAGTCCCAGCGCTTGAGTACGCGGACCTTGAGATACTCCGTCTCTGGAAGCCGTACCATTACGGGATGATCGACACCACTTCCGAGTCGATCCTCAATAAAAACCCTGAAAGGAAGATCGAGAGTCGACTGACGGATGACGTCTTCAAACATATCGGATTTCAGATGGTGACTGCAGGAACAGGTCAACAACCGTCCACTCGGGGCCAGCAACCGAAGACTTGCACGGTTGAGATCCCGATATCCACGAATCCCACCTTGTACTTCTCGACGGCTTTTACAGAAAGCAGGCGGATCGAGAACCACCAGATCATATTGCTCCGAGCGATTTCTCAAATCCCTCACCACATCAAAGGCATTACCACAAATCGCTTCCGGCTCCGGAAAACCATTTTCACGAGCTGTCTCCTTGGCAAGATCCAATGCCGTCTTCGACTGGTCGACCATTGTGACCGAAGCTGCTCCCCCAGAGAGCGCCGCCATCGAAAACGCCCCTTGATAACTACANAGGTCCAGGACCTTCGCTCCNGAGGCCAACTCCTGTACTTTTTTTCGTGCAGGTCTTTGATCGAGATACATGCCGGTCTTTTGGCCGGCATATGGTCTGACAATGTGTGTCACCCCATGTTCCCTGATGGAAACCCGATCGACGGATTTTCCAGACAGGAGAAATACCTCTTGTGACAATCGTTCGTGACGTCGAATAGCGAGATCGTTACGAGCTAATATCATCCGAGGCTTGAACATCTCATCGAGTATCGTCGCCAGCAGGGCTAAAGAACTATCGATGAGTGCAGTCGTTGCCTGGACCACCAGAACATCCGCATAGCGATCAACGACTAAACCCGGAATCAGATCTGCTTCGCCGTGTACAAGGCGGACACCTGTGTCCTCACCGATCAGATCTTCTCGCAGGGANACNGCTCGAGAGATCCTGTCGGTCAGAAACTCTGTCAACGACGGTACGTCTTCTCCTGGCCATGCCCCACAGAGGCGCAAGGCGATCTTCGATCGAGTGCTCGCACAGGCCAGACCCAGATCATGGCCTTCATTGTCTCTGACCCTGACGATGGCACCTGAAGACAGAACAGGATCGACCAGATCGGTGTCCTTCAAGTCATCCTTGTAAAGCCATGGATGACCACGCCTCGCCAGACGAGAAGCATTTTTTTCGAGATCGATCACCAGCAAAAGAGCNCCTTCCGGTTCGGAACCAATCACCGATGGTTGACCGACAGCTCGGAAATATCAATGGGAGTCGGGAGATTTTACCAGTGGATCGGATGCCTGGATCCTCAACTCCTTGAGTCGATGGAGCATCTTCTCAAGGATCTGTGCATTTTCTGGATCGTCGGAAAGATCTTNCATCTCGTGCGGGTCAGACACCAGATCAAATAACTGGGTCCTGTCTATGGCGGGATATCTGATCAGTTTCCAGCGCCCGACCCTCAGTGCTCGCTGGACACTCTTGTAAGCGCTATAGATGCCAGTTCGCCAGTTCTCGACGTTTCCACTCAAAGCGGGTATCAGACTCGCACCTTCCGAGGCTACCGGAGCAGCGATGCCAGCCCAGTCGCAGATGGTCGGAACCAGATCATGCAGGTATACCGGTTGCTCACAGACGCTGCCCGCCTCGATCCCTGGACCGACGATCAGCAGTGGAACACGGGTCGAATGCTCGTACAGGTTCTGCTTTCCCATCAAACCATGACTCCCCACCGCCAACCCGTGGTCTGAAGTGAAGACCACCATCGTGTTGTCGGCCAGACCAGTCTTCTGCAACGCATCGATGATCCTGCCGACTTGTGCATCCATGTGGCTGATCATCGCGTAGTACGCAGCCAGCTGCTCCTTCACCACCTCAGGGGTGCGGGGGAATGGGGCCAGCTTTTCATCGCGGATCTTCAACTCTCCGTTGTCAAAGGGATGCTCCGGCAAGAAGTTCGCCGGTAACGACATCTTTTCCTTCGGGTACATCGACAGGAACTTCGTCGGAGGAGTGCGAGGGTCATGGGGTGCGGTGAAGAAGACACAGGCAAAAAAAGGATTGTTGCGGCCGTCACTCACCTGCTCTTCGATGATTGCCTGCTCCTCGATGAAACGGATGGCAGCATCNGCGAAAGCGGTCGAGGAGAAGGCTGGCAGGGGGTGGCGTTTGCTGTCGGGGTATTTTCCATCCGGTTGATGATCGTGGACCATCAGTTTTGTATGGCTGCCCATTCCGCCGAAAAAGATCTCTGCACCGCCACCAAAGGAGCGCTGGTACGCAGCCTTTCCGTTGTGCCACTTGCCGGTGAAGAAGGTGTTCCATCCCGCTTCTCGGAGCCGCTGGGGAAGGGTCACTTCCTGCTCAGGGATGTTGAAGACATTTCCCGGCAGTCGATGCAGCGAACGCCCCGTCATCATCATGTACCGGCTCGGCGCACAGACCGCTCCGCTGGTCGATCCCATGCAGTAGGCGCTGTTGAAACTGATCCCCTGGCGCGCCAATCGATCGAGGGAAGGTGTCAGGATCGTGGCGTTTCCCTGNGCAGCGATGGTNTCAGCACGTTGATCATCGGAGACGATCCACAGGATATTCGGCGGCGATTTCGCTTCATCTGCACCGACCGGAAGGGCCGCCATCAGCAGTAATGTCATCCAGATGGGCGCGCACTTCACAGACTTCGCTCCTTCAATCCTGCAAGACACTGCTCGAAGTCTTTTCCCATCATCCAATCAATCATCAAGATGAAGTATGGCTCGATAGGAGGTACACCCTCACCACTCATCTTCCACATTACCTCGCAGCCCCCCTTCATCTGCGTGATCTGCACCACCCCATCCGCTGGCGCAGAACCCTCGAAGTGGAGCTCGTACACGATTCCGTGCCCCTCTTCTGCGCTGGTGACCTCCAGATATCCAACACCGATGTTGTCACTGGTCCATCTGGAAACCGATCCGACCCCCGACCCCGAGTACGTGTACTGGATGGTCGGGTCCATCTCTTCATTCCATGGCGTCCACTCGGGCCAACTTTTCAGATCGATAACGCTGGCGTAAATTTTGTCTGCGGATGCCTCAATGAAATTGGAACGCGAGACGGAATAACTCCTCGGCAGCAAGTATCCCACGACCAACAAGACCAGGATCAACACCACAATAGCGATAATCACTTTTTTAAACATGGAGACCTCTATATTCATCAACAGGGCCGTGAAAAGCCTGGTCGTAATGACAACAGGATCCGCGATAAATCGGATGACGTCCACCGCAGGAATGATCCCGATCAACATGGCAAGTCAGATCCAGTAACAACAGACGTTGTCGATTGTTCACTTCAGTCTCGACAAGTGCAATAGAGCAAGGTTGGTTTCCACCCTGAGTGTCCTGTATTGTGCAGTGCTTCGTGAAAGGCAAGAGTTATGAAGTTAATTCGCAGACTTCTGATGCTTGGATGTAGCGTCGTGGCGATGCTCATCTTGGTCATTCTTGTCAGCGGTATCTTCCTCCCTTCGCAATGGGATGCCAAAGCCACTGCCACTTCATCGCTATCCCCTCAGGAACTGTGGCCTTTGATCTCGGATTTCCATCGCTGGAATGAATGGATCGGATGGGATGACGAAATCTACGGCGTCCGCTCCATCAAGATTGAAGGAGAAGCCGCCACAACTGGCCACAATTATTCCTGGTCAAGTCAGGGCAGCAATGGATCCCTGACCATCACCCGGGCCGAGCAAAATGTCGGCATCTGGTATAGCGGTGCCATCGAGAGCGACTCACCGAACGCGGAAGGTTCCATCACCATCGAAGTGCTCTCCGACGGAAGTTCGAAGATCATCTGGTCCGACAAAGGTGACCTACCACCTCTCACCGGGCTGCTCGCCATGTGGCTGAACTCGAGTTTGGGGGCAAAGTTCGCCGAGGATCTGCATCGACTCTCACAGTTGGAACCGTCTGACTCTGGCGGGAGGTAGTCCTTGCTGGCCCCGCTCCTTCTCGCCGCTACCTTGACAGCGGACCTGCCTCCGCTTCCTTCCCAGGTCAACGATGTCATCGAGTCAAACTGTGTCCGCTGTCACTCCGGTGAAAAACCAAAGGGTGGGCTCGATCTAAAATTGGTCCTGGAAGACGGTGCCGAAGCCGAAATCGATGACTGGAAAGAAATCGTTCATGTTCTGAGCAGCGGAGAAATGCCGCCGGAAGATGAACCCGGACCTACCGCAGCAGATCGAGCACAAGCGATTTCCCATCTCCAGCAATGGTCACGGAGATTGTTAGAAAACCGGCCCGAGAACCCCGGCACGGTAGCCGCTCGACGCCTCTCTCGTAGCGAGCTACGTAAAACATTGCGCGATCTCACTGGTATAGATATCGATGTGAAACGTCACCTACCGGCAGATCCCTCTTCGGATGGTTTTGACAATCAAGGAGCGTCTCTTTCTCTGTCCCCCATGATCATAGAACGTCTTTTTCGGATTGCAGAAGANACNGCGATTTCAGCCGTGATGTTGCCGCAAGGAGAAACAGCCCCCACCAGGAGATACGAAATCGATCAGTTTTTCGTTACGGGCCAAGGAAGAGTCCAATCGGATCACGCTTATTTTTGGAGCGGAGGAAGTGCGACCAGCCAGCACTTCTTTCCTCGTGCCGGTACCTACCAGATCGCCATNGAAGCTTGGGGGCAACAGGCAGGAGCTGATCCGGTACGATTCGGAATCAAGGTCGATGNTCANAGGATTGGTATCGTCGACTTTCCTGAAACACGGGGNTCCCCCGGCAGAAGGGTGATCAAGACAAAGATCAAGCAGGGCTCTCAGCAAATCAGCGCCAGCTTCTTCAATGATTACTACCGACCCGAACATCCTGATCCCCAGCAACGCGATCGCAACGCGGCGCTCGTCAGCATTGAGATCTCAGGACCCGAAGAAGGTCTCGAACCGACCGACTTCCAGAAAAAAGCCCTGCAAGGGCAAGGGGACCCTGTCGTGAGACTCGGTAACGGGATTCGACGCTGGCTTCCTCGCTTCTGGCGAAGACCTGTCAACGACAAAGAGGTCGATCAACTGGTTGCTACCGCCCAGCTCGCAGCAACGGATCCAACCAGTGCCGAGTCTCTGCTGAGAGCAGCACTCATCACGGCTATCGTCTCTCCCCGCTTCATACTCAGAACCGAGCCTGATCCTCNAGATGCATCTTCAGGCACTATCCGAAACCTCAATGGCTTCGAGATCGCGACGCGACTCTCNTTTTTCCTGTGGGGTACAACACCCGATGAAGAACTCCTGAAATCTGCCGCCGAGGGAGATCTCGATCATCTGGANGGTATNCGTGAGCAAACCACCCGACTCCTCACCGACCCCCGCTCCCGATCACTGGCAAGAGAATTTGCCACCCAATGGCTGAGAATCAGAGATCTCGNTGATCGCCAGCCCGATCAAAAGATCTTCCCCGGCACCGGTAAAAATCTACTGAACTACATGCGCACTGAAACCATCGAACTCTTCGATCACGTACTCCGAAATCACAGGCCGATAGAAGAACTGATCGCCGCTCCCTACACCTTCGTCAATCAACGACTCTCGCGTCACTACGGAATCCCAGGAGTGAGGGGAGAGCAGTTTCAAAAAATCGAGGTGAAGGAACCGAGAGGTGGAGGCTTACTTTCGCAAGGCAGCGTCCTCCTGACCACAAGCACCCGTCAACGAACTTCCCCGGTTTTGAGAGGAAAGTGGATCCTCGAAGTACTCCTCGATGATGCTCCACCCCCTCCCCCGCCAGGTGCTGGGACCCTACCACTACCAGGAGAAGCTGGAGCCGATCTGCCACTTCGTGAACAACTCGAATTACATCGACGTGAACCAACCTGTTCGATATGCCATCGAAGAATGGATGCTCTTGGATTTTCACTGGAACGGTTCAACGCGGTCGGAAATTATCGCGAAGGCNAGATCGACGACCAGGGAGAACTGCCCGATGGATCGCTCATCATGGGAGTCGAGGATCTGCGTTCGATCATCAGTAAATCCGCTGGATTTCGTCGTTCCCTTGCAAAGAATCTTTTCGTCTACGCTCTCGGCCGTGGTCTCACCGACGGAGATGCGCGAGCGCTGTTTCGCCTCGAATCTCGTCTTCAGGTCGATCCCACCCTTTCCGATCTCATCGATGAAATCGTATCCCTCGAAGGGTTTCGCATGCGAAAGGTACCCTGATCGGTACTTGTCCTCACCCTGATCCCGGTGTTCCATCGAGGAGGTGAAAGGGAGACCAATTCGATGCCTGGACCGTTGCACCGACGTACTTTCCTCCGCGGCCTGGGAACGGCGCTGGCCCTCCCCTGGTTAGAAGCGATGACTCCTCTGGCTCGCTGGGCAGAGGCAGCCAGCCCCATTTCATCCCCCCTTCGCTCGGCATTTTTGTTCATCCCCAACGGAGTTCACCAATCGGAATGGACACCTGACGGTACGGGTAAGGACTGGGTTACTTCACCGCTCCTCGAACCTCTCGCACCGGTACGAGATGACGTACTCGTGATCTCGGGATTGGACCATGGAAATGCCAGAGCACTCGGAGATGGTCCGGGAGATCACGCCCGATCTGCAGCTTGCTTCCTCACTGGAGCCCATCCATACAAAACTTCTGGGAACGATATCCGGGCTGGAGTGTCGGTCGATCAAGTGATCGCTGCGACTATTGGAAATCATACTCTTCTTCCTTCACTTCAATTGGGAACCGAAGGAGGACGACAATCGGGGAACTGTGATTCCGGATACTCTTGCGCCTATTCCTCGAACATTTCCTGGCAAAGCTCGGACAGACCGCTTCCTCATGAAACTCACCCGCGGCGAGTCTTCGAGCGTATGTTCCTGAAAGGCCCCAAGGGCGAAACGAGAGAAGCTCGTTTGCAGAGGCTATCGCGTCGTTCCAGTATCATCGACTTCGTGCGAGAAGACGCCGAGCGTCTCGCGAGAGAACTGGGCCTCGAAGATCGGCGCAAGTTGGATGAGTACCTGGGCGGAGTGCGTGATCTCGAACGGAGGATCGAAAGACTGGAAGAACTGGATGCCATCCAGCAACAGGAAGACTCATTAGCAGATCTCTCTACCGGTACACCAGCGAATATCAGCGAGCACATCCGGTTGATGCATGAACTGATGATCATCGCCTTCCGTCTCGATTTGACCCGAGTGATTACCTTCATGTGGGCCAATGAAGGATCCAACAAGGCTTATCCCCATCTCGATGTCACCGAGGGACACCACACCCTCACACACCACAAGGGAAATGAATCCCAAATTGATGCGGTGCGAAAGATCAATCGCTGGCAAGCAGAAGAGTTCGCGTTTCTGGTAAAGCGACTTTCTGAAGTGAAAGACGGTGAAGGAACGCTGCTCGATTCCACTGTTGTTGTGCACGGATCAGCCATCGGTGACGGCAATCGACACAACCATGACAATCTGCCGGTTCTCGTTGCAGGACGTGGAAATGGCATCATCGATCCAGGACGCCATCTGGCCGCCAAAGCGAACACCCCCATGTGTAATTTGTTCCTGTCGTTGGCTCACGCCACTGGCTCTTCTGTAGACCGAATTGGTGACAGTACCGGAACATTGCCAGGGCTCACTGCCTGATTACAGGATTAGCAACGTTCTCACTGACAAATCAAAGAAACTTGTGGTCATCCCCTTTCTAAACTCAATGAAATTCTTCAATGCCACTTGCAGTCATTTGAGCTGGGGGTGAGTTTGTCATCCTGAAAGAGAGACCTAGACCGCCCTCACTTATTGTCGATAGCCTATCCGCCGCATAGATGGTCAAGGTTCAAAAATCCAGTGATGTTCATGACGTCCTGGTGAAATGGAGCGTCTTTAGAATGTGGCTCGTTCGATCAGCCCTTCGATTTCCATACCTTGTTCTCGTGCTCACCCTGGCGGTAGTTTCTCTGGGCCTCATCTTTCTGAACAGACTCCCCTCGGACCTGCTCCCGATCTTCAAGACTCCCGCAGTTCAGGTCGTTACCTTCTACAACGGAATGCCACCCGAGGTTGTCGAGGGGGATATCAGCAGTCGTATGCAACGCTGGACTGGTCAGTCGGTGGGTATTTCCCACCAGGAAGCGAAGTCGATGACGGGGGTTTCCATCGTCAAAGACTTCTTCCGCGAAGACATCAGCATGGAAAGTGCAATGTCACAGGTTACCAGTTACGCGATGAGCGACCTCTTCTATCTCCCACCAGGCACAATCCCGCCGATGGTGATGCCATTTGACCCGACCGCTTCCGTACCCCTGTGCCTGGTCAGCGTTTCATCGGAAACGATGTCGGAGCAGCAACTCTACGATGTCGCTTACTATGAGCTACGGAATCGATTGCAGTCGATCCGCGGGGTCGTCGCTCCGGCCGTCTATGGTGGAGTGTTGCGTCGCATTTTTGCTTACCTGGACCGCGAAAGACTGGAGGCGCGGCAGTTATCACCCATGGATGTGGTTCGCGCGATCCAGGATCAGAACGTCTTCATCCCGACGGGCAACGCCAAGCTTGGTGATCTCGATTACATGATCACGACCAATGCGATGGTCGACCAGATTTCCGAACTGGACGATCTGTTGATCAAGATCGTCGATGGAAATCCAGTCTTCCTCAGGGATGTTGCCCAAGCGGAGAACACGCAATCGATCCAGACCAATGTGGTCAGGATCAATGGCCGACGACAAGTCTACATTCCGATCTACCGCCAACCCGGTGCCAACACCATCGAGATCGTCAACGAGATTCGCGAAAAACTGTCCCAGATCCGTCAGCGAGTCGTCGACATGTATGAAGGAGCCGATGACGTATTGCTCGAGGTCGTGATGGACCAGTCGATCTTCGTTCGAGACTCGATTTCTGCGCTCGAACACGAGAGCCTGATCGGAGCTTTTCTGGCAGGACTGATTGTACTGCTCTTCATCGGCAGCGTTCGATCGATGCTGATCATCTTGCTGTCACTTCCGCTCTCAGCTCTGGCTGCGTTTATCGGGTTGTATTTCAGCGGCAACACGATCAACAGCATGACGCTAGGGGGACTTGCGCTGGCGGTCGGACTGGTCGTCGACCAGGCAATTGTGACACTGGAAAATATTTCCAGACACTTGAGTCTCGGCAAGACCCCGGTTCGTGCCGCCCTCGATGGAGCCAGCGAAGTGGCTGGTCCTATTTTCGTCGCCACCATCACCATCATGGTGGTGTTCTTTCCCGTCGTACTACTGAGCGGCATCTCCAAATTCCTGTTCACGCCACTGGCCATCAGCGTAATCCTGGCAATGGGTGCTTCTTATCTGGTGGCCCTGACGGTCGTCCCGCTCTGTTGCGCGCGATTCCTGAAGGCTCCAGCCACTGCTGACTCCACCGGCAGCGATCACGAACCAGCTTTTTTCCAGGCCATCGGTCGTAATTACGCTGCTCTGCTCGAACGGGTTCTTAAACGCAGAATGCTGGTCGGGATCTCGGTTCTGATCTTCTTCTTGATCTCACTCGGTCTCGTTCCCGGAGTCCCCTGGAACAGCGCCCCGACCAAGGTCGGTCAGGAGCTATTCCCTGCGACTGATTCTGGACAGTTCACCATCTTCGTGCGAGCCCCNTCAGGGACTCGCATTGAATCCACCGAACANCTGATCGAGGGTGTTGAGAACGAGATCCAGGACGTGATCGGGCAGTGGGATCCTCGCGACGAGGTGTCCTCCTCTGATCTACAGATGTTGATCTCCAACCTCGGCGTCCTGATGGACTGGCCCGCCGCCTACACACCAAACACAGGTCCGATGGATGCCTTCATGCTGGTGCAGTTGAAGGAAAATCGATCCAGGAGTTCCATCGCATACGCATCGTTACTGAGAGATCGTCTGACGGATCGCTTCCCTGGCATCGAATTCGCATTCGATACTGGAGGGATCTTGACAGCAGCTCTCAACTTCGGCTTGCCGTCTCCCATCGACATCCAGGTCACAGGCAGCAAGCTCGAGGTCGGTCANGAGATCGCCCGCACCATCTCTAATGAAATACGGCAAATAGATGGAGCAGTGGATGTTCGGGTTGCACAACGCCTCGACTATCCCTCTATCCACATCGTCATCGACAGGGTCAAGGCGGCCTATCTCGGCATCACTCCCGATGAAGTCGTCAAGAATATCATCACCGCAACTAATTCCAGTGTTACCTTCAATCCCTCCTTCTGGATCGACAAGAAGAAACGCAATCACTACTTCATCGGTGCCCAGTATCCAGAGGGGGAGATCAACTCCTTTGCCACGCTNGAGAACATTCCGATCAATGCCACCAACGGAGATAACACCGAACCGGTTTTGCTTCGGAACATCGCAACTTTCGAGCGAACCACCGGACCGACAGTGGTGAACCACGTCAACATCACCCGGGTCACCAATGTATACGCAAATGTAGTCGGGAGAGACCTCGGCAGTGTCGTCAGTGACATTGAGCAACGGCTCGAAGAATCAGCCCAGTTGCAAGCGCTGATGGCCGAATACAGTGACAAAGGTTACCGCTGGGAGATTCGAGGAGAAATACACCAAGCACGCGACTCGTTTGGTCAATTCGCATTCGGACTGCTCGTTGCTTCACTGCTGGTCTACCTGGTGATGGTCGCGATTTTCCGGTCTTTCAGAGATCCTCTCATCATCCTTGCCTCGGTACCCCTTGGCTTCACAGGTGTAGCCTGGATGCTGTTTCTTACCGACACGAACCTCAACATTCAGTCCTTCATGGGCATCATCATGATGACTGGCATCGTGGTCGCATACAGCGTCTTGATGATCGACTACGCCAATCGACTACGAGATGAGGGTAAGGAGATTCGAAGCGCTATCCAGACTGCAGCTCGCACTCGACTTCGACCGATCCTGATGACATCCCTGGCGGCAGTTCTTGCGCTACTACCAATGGCTCTCGGGTTCGGTGGCGGAGCAAATGCGCCACTGGCGCGTGCCATCATCGGCGGTGTANTGGGAGCGATGGCACTGTCACTCTTCATCGTTCCGATTCTCTATGAACTCATCTCGGGAAAAACTCGCGTCATCAGTGATTTGCTCGCCAATGAGGAACTACGGAAGGAATGACACCATGATCAGCAAATCGGACATCCAGTTCCCAGAAATAGGTGGTAACGCACGAAAGGTTTCTGCACTGCCGTGCCTGCTGATCCGGGTCGCTAGCTACCCGTTGATCTTTTTGCTGGTGATAGGCATCTGTACCTCGCCTTGTTTCGGACAATCGAATGACAAGGTCCCAAGAGTCACGGTCGTTAATCCTGTTCAGAAAACCCTCGTCTACCGGTTACCTGCCAAACCGGCGGAGATTCTTGCCGCACAGGAAGCGGTGCTCTACGCCAGAACCAGCGGATACCTCGACCAGATCTCCGTTGATATCGGAGATCAAGTCGAGAAGGGTCAAATCGTCGCCACCCTCGACACTCCGGAGTTGNCCGATGAATTAAATCGTGCCGAGGCCCGNTTGCTTGAATCNACAGCCAGTCTCAANGCCGCCAAGGCACAGGCTGATGGTGGAAACGCTCACCTGGTCGCAGCAAGGGCTGCTCATCGACAAGCCCAGGCAGAAACTCTTCAGGAGGTCGGACAGCAACAAAAAGCAGAGGTGGAACTCAACGCCCAGAAGGTACAAACCGTTCGGATTCGCANGTTACATCNACAAGATGCGGCTACCGANGCACAGCTGGAAGTCGCAGAAAGAGACCTTTCCCACGCGACACACGAAGTCGAAATTCGCAAAAGCGCTGTCCAGGCAGCCAAAACGATGGAGGGTGTTGCAGAGGCCAAGATCACCGTGGCAGAAGCCGAGCTGACAGCCAAAGCCAGCCTGGTATCCGTGGCCGAAGCGGGCATCGGCGTAGCTAACGCTCAAGTTGGCCATGCCAAAACGATGCTGGGCTACGCAAATATCAAAGCCCCGTTTGCCGGGGTCATCACTGAACGGTACCTGGATCTGGGTGCGGCGGTAGTCACTGCCTCCTCCTCCAAAAACACCGCCATCGTTGCCATCAAAGATCTCAGCAGCATGAGAATCTTTGTTCAGATTCCTGAACCAGATGTGCCTTATGTCCAGAAGGGACATCCAGCTGAAGTCACCTGCAGTGCCTATCCGAATCGAAAATTTCAGGGTGTCGTGTCACGCATCTCCAGAAACCTGGATCGACGCACGCGTACCATGAAGGCCGAGATCCTTCTCGATAACAAGGATGGGAAAATCTATCCCGGGATGTTTGCCACGGTCAATTTCGACCTGATCGAGCGAAAAGATGCCTGGACCTTACCTGCACAGGCACTGCTGGGCTCAAAAGGTGACTATCATGTTTACTGCGTGGTCGATGGGGTTTGTCGCGTTGTCCCCATCAAGATCGGACTCGACGATGGAGGAACCGTAGAAATTATCGCCGGGATGAGTGGTAACGAGAAAGTGATCCTGGTCGGAAAGGGACTGGTACAGGAGGGAGACAGGGTAGAAGCAGTGGGGTCGAACCCTTGAACCTCCACGTTTCTTCGAACTACCACAGTAGATCAACCCGTGGATTTGAAATTGTGAATCGACTGGGGAGTTTGATGTTGCGATTGCTGACCATCGCACTGATTTCGNTGCCGCTGAGCTCTTGTAGCACCGATTCTTCGATGNCCGTTCGGTCCAACGACCTGGCNNTNTGGATNCCGCAACAATCTGAGCAAGAACAACCCGAAGAAACCACCGATGAATCTACCGGCGAGCAAGATGTCACAGAAGCCACCGAACCCCCTGATGAGCGGTTCCCGCACGCTCGCACAATTTCTCTCTCTGAAGTGCTCGAACTATCGAAGAGTAATGCCCTTTCCATCCAGATGGCGCGGCAACGCACCCGTGCAGCGACAGCGAATCAGCAAATCGCCAATGCCGCCTTCCTTCCCACCATCGGTCCGAGAATCGACTACGCACGGACCGACGGCGTAGCCCAGGGCACCGATGGGGTCATCGTCGATGTGTCGAAGCAAAGCGTCTTCACCGGTCTGGAAATACGTCTCGATCTGGACCCATGGGGAGACTGGCACCGCCGACTTGCCGCCGAAGAGGAGCTCATCTCCAGCGAACAACAGTACTCATCGATCGAGCAACTGGCACTTCATCACGGTGCGCAGCTCTATCACGAACTGGTTCGTTCGCATATGGAGATCTATATCGCGGAGAGAAGAGTGNACTTCGGTAACCANATCGTCGCTACCGCCAATGTAAGATTCGAGGCAGGCGATGGCTTACGTGAAGACGTACTCGGCGCACAGGCAAAAGAAGCTGCCGCCGAGAGAGATCTCACCATCGCGCATGCAAATGCCCAGATCGCATCTATCCGGCTCCTGGAATTTCTCGTGCTATCAGATGAAAACGGATCAGGCTCGATTCTGGTGCCTGATTTGATCCTGATGTCACAGAGTCCGCATGCGCGGAANCATCCNGTNCCTGGCCCGGTGCAATTTCCGTTNCAAGATCTCACTGCCGAAGAGTTGATCGAGCGTGGACTTCAGCAGCGACCCGACCTCATGGCAGNNCGGGCGGAGGTTCGCGCTTCTCGCTTTCTCAGCCGTGCTTCTTCTGCGTGGGGCCAGCCCATCGTCAGTGCGCGAACGGGNNTTGGTCGTTTCGGTGCAGAAGCGGGTGATCTCGACGACCAGGAGACCGCCGAGGTGGGCATCGGCTGGCAATTCGGGCTCGATTCNGGGGCTTCCCATCGAAGAGCCANCGCCATCTTCGAAGAAACCCAACTGGCGATGAAAAAACTGGAATTGAGGATCTCTGCACAGATCCGCGAGAGCCTTGCTCGACTCAACGCTTCACGTGCTTCGATGGCCTCTGCAAACCGCCAGCTGGAAGCCAGCGAGGAAGCGTTGATTCTGGTCCGAGTACGCTACCAGGTTGGTGATGCTCTTCTCGATGAGCTGCTCGGAAGGGAAGCGGACCTTGTTGAGGCTCGAACCGATTGGCTCAATTCCATCCTTGCCCACAACCAGGCACAATTTGATTTACTCCTGGCAGTCGGCGGTCACTAGCACAGCAACTTGTGAGTTGCTGTGCTCTACTCATCACTGGTCATAAGCAGGAAGCTCCAGAGCTCTCGCAATCGATGGTGTCCTCGGTCGGATCCAGACCACAGCTGCCGACAGGAGCAGGAATCGGACCTCCACCGCTGAAGAGAACCGCTAACAAATTGATCGCATCGGAAATATTGATCGAGCCATCATCGTTGACATCCGCG
Source organism: Planctomycetota bacterium (assembly GCA_002711105.1). Classification (GTDB taxonomy): domain Bacteria; phylum Planctomycetota; class UBA8108; order UBA1146; family UBA1146; genus UBA1146. Next base: position 54,891 of record PAIH01000023.1, on the reverse strand, counting down.
GCATCGAGACAAGAGGGCGTCACTCCTCCACTGAAGAGGAATGCCAGCAAGAAGATCGCATCGGCAACATTGGTACTTCCATCGGTATTGACATCGGCACGAATGAAGACATTCCCGGCCTGCGTTGTGTTGCGATAATAAGACACGGTCAGCGCACTGTAATTGCCCGCGAAGATGTCGAGTAATCCGTCTTCGTCGAGATCGACCAGTTGCACCGCTGGAAAAGCAGCGGGACCGTCGATTTCCAGAACAGCCTGGAACCCCAGTCCTCCCAGTCCCTGGAAAATCTGAAAATCTCCATCGCCCGGATCGCGAACCACCAGGTCGAGGATTCCATCAAGATCCAGATCCCCGACATCTAGCTGTCGACTGGAATTGGTCACTGGAATCAGGCCTGGGTCCTGCGGGATTCCGGCCTGCAGCGGATAGATGCCGAGAAAGCCGTCTGCTTCCGATACGGTAACAATCTCCGGTGAGCCACCATCGAGATCCACAGCCTGTACCGACCAGTGCGATCCAACCAATCCCCCGACCACTCTCTGTTCAGCCCCAAAAGTACGATTGCCAGTCGCAAGGACGGTGGCAACTCCCCCGCCACTNCCGCTATTGAAACCGCAGCACAAATCGAGATTCCCATCACCATCGAGATCTTCCACATCAACACTGAGGGGAAATCCAGTGACCTCTACCGAGGTGATCCCCTCAAAGGAATCGATGGGATCGTCGATACCGGTTCCCCATGCCACCAGTAATCGAGATCCGAAAAAATCAGGGGCGACCAGATCGACATGGTCATCTTTATCGACATCGACTGCGTGAATTTGCGGATTACCTCCACCCCAGCCAGGAATCAGCCGCGGCTCCAGGCTGAAGGTTCCATCACCATTTCCACGCAGGTAACTGAACTGGGAATTGATCAGGTCAGAAACGACGGCATCGACGTTGCCGTCCTCGTCAAAATCTGCCACCGCAATCGACCACGGAAAATTAACTAAAATCGGATTGTTGATGGCGGGGCCAAAGGAACCGTTTCCATCCCCTAGCATCACGATCATGACAGAATCGACACCGGGCTCCCCGACCACGGCAACGATGTCGAGATTCCCATCTGCATCGACATCGCTCAGTTGTGAATGGTTAACCGGATTATTGATGGCAATGTCGACACCAACATCAAATTCGATGGTCACAGGTTGGGCTTCGATCACGGTTCCGCTTGAAATCAACAACAGAAACAGGCCACCAAACAGATGTGTCTTAAAATGAAGCAACGCTTCCCCTCCTCTTTCGTTGAAACTCACCGGCAACACGCAGGCAATTTACAGGATCCGGAGTAGTATCCGGATCCCAAACGATGTCGGACAGGTTGTTGTTCCCCTCAATCTGTTTTGAAGGGTGCTGCCGGTAACCCGTAGCTGGAAACCAGATTTGCCCGCACCGGATTGTCCTGCCAGGCATAGCGAACTGCCATCGGAGCCAACGCTTCAGCATGACTGATCCGTAGCTGCCCTGAGTTTACCAGTTCCACATCGGCCCAATGCCAGACTCCATCGGAGCCCTGGATCGCAAATCCATCGATCTTCNTGCCACGACGACCGGTCAGTCCATCGCCGGCGAAATCGAACTCCACGAGGATCGAATCTCCGTCAACCTGGTGACTGCGATAGAAGGGTCCCGACTCGGGAAGATCTGCGCGGCCATGACAACGGTTCAACGCCCAATCCGCCAGACGGTTCCCCACCGCTTGTTTGTTGCGNGGATGGATNTCGCGAGCATCTCCGACATCAGTCAACACCACCAGACCGGTATTGCGTACCACCCTGTGAGTGAAATCTTGAGCCTCGCGAAGAGTCGCCCAGCCACCCTGTACCGGGTTGTCACTGACACTCTTGAAGGCTGCCAACTGAACGATTCCGAACGGGAAATCTCCCTGTCCCCATGCCTCACGCCAGGATCCGATCATCAGCGGAAGCAGCTCTGNGTATTCATCCGGCTGACCGGCATTCGATTCNCCCTGGTACCAGATCGCTCCGCGGATTCCGTAGTGAACAAAAGGAGACAGCATGGCATTGAACATCACCGCTGGGTCACTGGTACCGAGGCCAGGTGCTGAAGGTGGCGCAGGAGGATTAGGGCCGCGATCTCCCGAGAAGCGTGCTCCTCTTTGACCTTTCCATGTGCCGGAAAGGGCAATCGCCTGGTCCACCTTTGCACCCGCGGGTCGAATGCGAATCTGATTGGAATTGCCTGTGATGCCTCCGGCACCACCCGTGTCGAGCGCAGCAATCGCAATCGTCGCCTCTCCGGCTCTGACCTTCTTGCCCGGGATCGTATAGTTGCGCTGGACAGCGTGCTGGTTGGTGGTTCTGCCGATCTCTTCACCCTGCCAGAACGTGATGTCGGCATCGTCGATGGCTCCTGGTTGAAGCAAAAGATCTTTACCAACCCACTCGGTCGGTACCTCGATGGTCTTGCGGTACCAGATGAATCCATCCCAGCCCTCGTTCTCGCCAGCCCACAGCCCCGGGACCGGGAAATCTATCCAGCCGCTATCGGAATACTGTGGAGCTGCCCAGGTTTCGGTCACTCCTGGATCGTCTTTCAACTTCTTCTGCCACCATGTCTGGGCGTTTTTCTCGAAACTGTTCTTCTGCTCGTTGAACAGTTTTTCGATCTCTTCTTTTGATCGATTTCCCCAGCGGCGAATCTCTGATTCGAGCTTGGAAACCCTCTGACGAAAACGAGGATGCCTTTTCATTGCAGGCATTGCCGTCCACGGCTCGGCGCGAGTCCCACCCCAGTTGATGTCGAGCAGGCCGACGGGAACACCCAGTTCCTCGTGCAGACGTCTCGCCATGAAAGTGCCCACTGCGGTGAAGCTACCGATCGTATCGCTGGTAGACACTTCCCACGAGGTATCGATGTCGCCTTCCGGAATTCTGGAAAGAAGATGCGGAGTCTTGATTCTCCGCAACCACGGAGTGTCTCCCGCTGCAATTTCTGCATCGGCGTTATTGGAGGATCGAACTGACCACTCCATGTTGGATTGGCCACCACAGAGCCAAACTTCACCGACCAGGATGTCCTTCACCTCGATGGTTCCATCGGAGCCCTTGATCGTCATCGTACGACCCTCGGCATTGGCAGGCAGCGGATCGAGCGTGGTCGTCCATTTCCCGTCTTTGTCGACAATAGCTGTCTTGTTCTGTCCTGCGAACTGGACCGTAACCTCGGTGCCCGGTTCTCCTGTTCCCCAGATCGGTAACGGTAAATCTCTTTGTAGAACTGCGTGATCACTGAAAACCGCCGGTACATCGATCGCCTGTGCTGTGGGAGTCAGGAGCAAGAAACAAAACACCAGGCCAGAAGCCACGATCACCGAAAATCGGGAATGCAATTTCATCACCACCTCCAGGGGGACGGAGAGCCATCGTTCTTGAGATACTTACAGATCGTCCGATGCGCGAGGGAGCAGGTCAAGGACGCCGAGGAAAGCACACGAGAGCCGTCGACAGGTTGGTGAGCGCCTTTTGCTGAATTTCCGGATAGCGCGAGTACTCGCTACCGAGCGAATAGGCCGGTGGCCACACAGCGCTTTCGATTTGAAGTTGATCCCACAACTCCTTGCGAAATTCAGTACTCGGCTCGCTCGGCCACAAATAAATACTGGGAGATGAACCTCCTCGTACGGTGGACAGTAACTCTCTGGTCCTGTCGTCAAGGCCACCTTCAGGATTCAGCTCGACTCTGTGCAAGGGCAACCCTGCTCTCGCACAGGGATATCCCCAGTAGGGGCCACCCTCCAGCAACATCCCCTGAACCCCCGAGGTGATCTCGATGAGTCTTTCCGACAAACCCGCAAGGACTCGATCAACGGCCAGAAAGCGCTCCTCGAAGAGTGCCCGTTGTTCAGGGAGCAGTCTGATGAGACGTTCTTTGATGGCTATCGCACCCAATCGGAGCAATTCCGGATCGAGCCAGGTATGACCATCTACCCCCTCGTAGGAGCGCTCACCTTCGGGACCGTGACTGTGAGTCACCACTTTCGGATAACGAAGCCACTGATCCTTGCAAGTACGAGCTACCTCGAGAGTCTTGACGATCGGCAGCGAGACCCGCTGAGCCCATCGCTCCAGGTTGGTACTGTTGAGGATGATGAGATCCGCTGTTGCCAGTGTTTCGAGTGCTTCCGCATCCGGACTCCAGGTCGCCGAATCCGCCCCTTCTGGCATCAGTGGAATTAACTCCACCTGATCGGCAGCAATCTCGGAGACGATCCACGCCAGTGGAGAGAGAGAGGCGACAACCCTGGGAACCGCAGGAGAAGCAAGATCAGGATCCTCCTCGACAACCGGCGCACTCTTGGTCGAGCAGCCAGCGACGAGCAGCACTACCAGAAATACAAGAATCCAGTGTGGCTTCTTGACCAATTTCAGGCCTTCCATCAGGGCAACATGAGCGGACCATCTGCGACAAACCGTATAGCACCAAACGCCAGGAAAAAGGCGAGTATACCGCCGGTAGTCACCACGATGGCAACCTCAGTGAAAAGAAGTCGGGCAACGAATCCTCGTGGCGCTCCGATCCGCTCCAGGGTGCGTACTTCACGCTCTCTCACCTTGATATCAAGAGTCACGATGAGTCCCAGCAATAACGCGGTAGCCACCATCACCAGTAGAGAATTGGCATCGAGTATCGCCTTGGCGCGAAGCACCACCGCCAGCAATTCACTGAGCTCAGTCATCGAATCGAGCACCTGAAGCCGATCATCCCGGCGGATCCGGGATCGGATGATGGTTTCTCCTTTTACATCCTTGGCATCGATGATGAGTGCCGTGATGGGCAGATCATCGGGATCACCATGGAAATGGAAACTGCCCTCATTCTCGGGGGTCACTTCGACCGCTTCTACCACCGCCGCACTGGCGGTGACGTTGTCGCTCTTATTTTCCAGGATCAAATTGAAATCGATATTCGGATCGATGACCTGATGACCATGCCCTTCCCCCGAAACGACCCAGGATGTTTGCAGGCTGACAAACACCGCGTCATCGTCTGGAGTCCCGGTAGCAGCGAGAACCCCTTTGATCTTGAGAAGCAGGGGATAAGCACCAGCCAGGTCATGTAACTTGTGCACATCGGTGGGGATGGTGTCCCCCACCGAAAGCTCCAGTTGCTGAGCCACACCAGCCCCGATCGCTGCCTCCGACAACTTCTGTGGCCAGCGGCCAGACTGGAACTGAAACTCACGGAAGGAGGAGTAGTCTGGCGTGGTACCCACCAGTGGATGGTCCCTGACCGAACCCATCTTATGGATTGGAACCGGAACGGCGTAGCCAGATTCAGCGACCACCCGCGCTTCCTTCATCTCGATGGTCCGCTCCACTTCGCCACGGAAATAGAGCGCGTGGATCAGTAGATCTGATCGACTTCCAGGAGCACCGATCACCAGCGGTGTGGATACCGCCCTCGCTTCCAGTCGCTGACGGTAGAGGTCGAGCAACCCCTCGACCGCCGTGGGAAGAACCCCAATCAAAGCGATACAGAGCACCAAAACCAACGAACGGATTCGGTGATAGGAAAGAGATCTCAGTGCAAGCCTCAATAGCGGGCTGATCATGCTGGATCCTCCCCGATATTCTCGATTCGATCGAAACCACTTAGCATCGTGGTGTCGTGTGTTACCACGATGACGGTAGCTCCGGTGATCTCTGCCTCTTCGAAGATCAGATCGAGAACTACCCTGCCGGAAGTGGCATCGAGACTGCCGGTCGGTTCATCCGCCAGCACCAGGGTCGGGGATGTCATCAAGGCACGACAAACCGCAGCTCTTTGACGTTCGCCCTGAGAAAGGGCTCTCGGTTTTCGCTGCAAGAGATCGGAGATCCCGCAACGTGTTGCTCGCCCGATGAACTTTTCCTGTTCTTCTGTCGAAGGCTCACGTCCGGCGAGCCATAGCGGCAAGAAGGCATTCTCTCTCACATCGAGATGCTCGAGCAATTCGAATTCTTGAAAGACCAGACCGATTTGCTCACGGCGAAACTTACGACGAGCAGATTCCCCCAGTTGATCGACCCGGGTATCCCCGACCGCCACTTCCCCCGCGGAAGGAACCAGAATCCCGGCGATACAGGACAGGAGTGTCGTCTTTCCACAGCCTGAAGGTCCGGTGATGGCAACCTTCTCGCCGGATTCAATTTCGAGTCCTGCCACCCGGATCGGCACCTCCTGCCCGACGTGGCGGTGAACCAGATCACGGACTTTGACCGATGCTCCACTGGTCATTTCACTGACTCCTGACCATCATCGAGACGTCTCTGGTCAATCACCTCGACTCCGTCAATACGCCAACCCACTCCCTCTAACCAGCTCACATCATAGAGTGCTCGTGACCGGTTCTTTCGCCAGTGTCCATGTCCCCAGTGCCTGACCGTCCCGATCACCTCCCAGGTAGATAGCACCTGGAAAGCAGGCTTCCGGGCCACGGCAGGAAGCTGAACCTCGCTATCGATGGTTCTTACCGAGCGAACCTCGCAGATGGCGGCTTCCTCCAGCTTCATCGTCAGGCTCTCGTGAATCTCGTCATAGGTCTTGACCAGAAGATCACCCGAAACACTTCGAGCCAGCAGATCGTAAATCTGGCCCTCGTCCTCGTAGTCAAAAGCACGGTAGATATTTCTATGGAGGGTCTCGAACAATGCGCTGGCTTCTTCTTCCGCAGGCAACTGTATCGGAGAAACCCACGGCGGGCGCACTTCCACCACCGTAATTCCCAGCGTCAGAAGAGCCACACCCGAACAGATCGACACGCCCGCCACGGTACCGACCGTAAACCGTCTCGATCTCCAGATGATGGTGAACCCGATGATGGCACAGGACAGCGGAACCAGATCGAGCAAGAACCAGGGCTCTCTGATGCCGGGAGCCACCAGTTCGGGATCGATAACCTGTCTCGCCTCGGGAGGAGTCCAGTTCTGTTCCGGGTCATCCTCACGAAATCGTAAAATCCTGTAATCGTCACTGGCGGCGAGGATCATGTAGACCGATTCGAGAGGAAACCCATCTTCGGTATCGTAACGGCTCCACAGAAACTCGAGCTTCTGTGGTCTCGACTTGGTCGGAAACTTCACGGTGATCCCGACGTAATTGAGGAAATCGTTGAGATCGAAACCCTCTTGCCATTCGAGATCCTCGATGATGGGGATTACCTGAACCCCATCGACCTGAATCGGAAAATGAACATCGAGCCACTCCACGATCCTGTCGCCAAACTGCCCCCATTCACCCTTCAAGTCAGGATCGAGATCGGGGATCAAGGTCGGCTCGAGTGAAAACCAGTGACGAAACAGATATTCATCGATCAACAGATGGAGTTCGGTTTCAGATTCTCGAACATCCACCTCGGCATTGACCGGCTTGGGGACATGATCAGCAGTAACGACCTCAGCGGCACCGATAAATTCCGCCGCGAAGCACTCACCCCCCCCAAGGAGGAGACAAAGCGATATCAGGCATGACGGTAGATATTGGAACAAACGCCCGGATCGGTGAATATCAATTCCTCGATCCGGACGCCTGCCATTCCAACGGGAAAAGGAAATCAGAGAACAGCTCCCCGCTTCTCCTCTCCCTTCTTCTCTTCCTCTTTTTCCGGTTCTTCAGTCCGACGGGGGCGCTGACTGGGCCATTCCATGGTGACCTCCATGCGCTTGCCGTCGCGTTCAAAGACGACCTTCTTTTTCGGCTCTCCAGCAAATAGAGCTCGCATCAAACTACGACGATCCGTGACATCCGAATCATCGATCTTGACGATCTTGTCGCCAGCTTTCAGACCGGCCTTTGCTGCAGGACTATCGGCGACAACTTCGGAGACAGTGTTTTCGTCAAGCATTACCCCCATCCGGCGCCCAACGGCATTGCCCCCTCCGCCACGGCGACGACCACCGGGCTCCAGCATTCCTTCACGGGAGAGTAGGTGATCGAGATCTGCCATACCGAGTGCCGCAAGTGCGATCACGGTGGTCGAATGCTCAAGGTATTCCGGAATCACCAGATCGAAGGTGTCAAACTGGGTATGGATTCCGCGACGCCAGTCTGCACGACCTTCTTGTGTCCAGAAAAATCCCGGCACGCCTTTAGGAATAAAGGACTCGTGGTCACTTCCGATACCTCGGGGCAATCCAGGGACGTCCTTGATGGTGAACGGAAGATCCGGGTTCAGCTCCATCACAGGTCCAAAGACTTTCTCAAAGTCTTCTTTCATCGCAGCGGTAGCGGGAAGTCCTGCAATTGCATTGGGACCACCGTCGTATACGAACACAGCAGAGATCTTATCCATTACGTCCGGGTTCTGTTCGACCCAGGCACGGGATCCGAGTAGTCCCTGCTCCTCACCACTCCACAGCATGAAACGAATAGTGCGACGGGGCTTGGCTCCAGCAGCCATCAAGATCCGGGCAGCCTCGATGGTGGTGGCAGAACCGGTGCCGTTATCAGTGGTGCCAGTGGCACCGTCCCAGGAATCGATATGACCACCGATGATCACGTACTCATCAGGAAACTCGCTACCCACGATATCTCCGATGACGTTGTAGAACTTGGTGGGACCAGGCTGGAAGTGGTTGCGGATATCGATGCGAAGGGTCACATCCTCGCCAGCTTCTAACTTCTCCGCGATGTTATCGTATTGATCCTTGCGAAGATTCACTCGTGGAATTGTTGGTAGATCATCCCAGGTAATCCGCGAATTGCCGTTGGTAGTGATGGCCTCACCCCTGGTCGGGTAAATCCAACCCGCGATTCCCGCCTCTTCCAATTTCTCCTGCACTTCACGTTGAGCCTGACGTGTTCCACGATCACGACGGCCACGCTGAGAGGGCATAATGATCCATGCGCCCTTCAACTGATCGCTATCCATCGATTCCGTATCCTTTGGAAGCATCATGGCAGGGCCTTCTTCGACTCCGTGGGTCCCAGCCGACCAGGCCGGGGTTCCGAACTCGAGGTCCATCTTCTCAGGTGCCGTCATCTGGCCACGCCAAGGTCCGCGCTGGAAGGCCACGGCAAATTCACCCGCTTCTTCCATCACCACGTTCTCAAGGCCAAAGGAAACGAAAAGATCCCTGGCCCACTCACAGGCGAGATGATCCTGATGACTACCGGTAAGACGGGGACCGATCCCGTTGACGAGATGGTCCAAGACATCGACAACATTGTTGTCGTTCAATCCGATGTCGATGACCTTCTTCTGCATTTCAGTCAAGGTGCCACTATCCTCATCTCCGGCATAAATAGTCGGTACAAGAATAAACACACCAATTAAGCACATCGCGAGAGCGGTAAGCCGCATGATGATTCCTTTCAGAGAGGCCATCCGGGGTCTGGGAAATCCAGCCCGAGCAGACCGCCTGACTCGAATCTGATCGGTCAGGATCGATCAGAATCGCAAGGATCACGGGGATGGTCAAGGTGGCGATTGATACCAACTCGCCAGCGAGCTTCATGGAGCCTCAAGAACCTATCTGGCGCTTCTCCAGTTTGGCCCAAGAATCCTTGAGGGAGACTATTCTGGCGAGGTGTGGCGTACCAGGACCCGATAATTTCTCATCCGCTACGAAGTAGCCAACCCTCTCCAGCTGAAAACTGTCGCCCGGATTCGCTTCCTTCAAGCTCGGTTCGCAGAGAGCCGTTGTTTCAACCAGCGATTCCTGATTGAGGAAATCGGTAAAGTCCCGTCCCTCTGGTGGGCTGTCAGGATCTACTTCGACAAACAGAGGAGAATACAGACGCACCGGTAGTTCCACAGCGCAGGAAGCCGGAACCCAATGGATGATCCCTCTTACTTTTCGACCATCGGGGGTCTGCCCCCTGGCCGTTTCGGGGTCATAAACGCAACGAAGTTCCTGAACCTGTCCCGATTCCGGATCCTGAATCACGTCTTTGACCGTCACGCAATATCCATAACGCAAACGAACTTCGGCACCGGGGGCGAGTCTTCTCCATTTACGCGGCGGTTCCATCCTGAAATCGTCGCGATCAACCCAAACTTCTCTCTCAAATGAGATGGGACGGGTCCCTGACGATGGATCCTCGGGATTATTGACCGCTTCCACGGTCTCCTCCGCATCCGCTGGTAGATTTTCAATCACCATCTTGAGAGGGTCGAGAACCGCCATACGACGCACGGCGATACGGTTCAGGTGATCCCGAACTGCGTTCTCCAGAACCGCCAGTTCAATGGTCGAATTGGACTTCGCCACTCCAATGTTCTTCATGAAAACCAGGATCGACTCGGGCGTGTAACCACGACGACGCAGCCCAGCGAGAGTCGGTAGCCGTGGGTCGTCCCAGTCCTCAACATATCCATCCTCGACTAGCGTGCGCAATTTCCTCTTGCTCATGACGGTGTAACCCAGATTGAGTCGCGCAAACTCCGTCTGCCTGGGTACCGATTCCAATCCGATCTTTTCCAGGAACCACTCGTAGAGGGGGCGGTGATTGGTGAACTCCAGCGAACAGAGGGAATGAGTGACTCCCTCGATGGCATCCTCTTGACCATGGGCCCAGTCGTATGTGGGGTAAATGCACCAGTCATCCCCGGTCCGGTGGTGAGTGGATCGTTGGATCCGGTACATCACTGGATCTCTCATGACGATGTGAGGAGAATCCATGCCAATCCGCGCCCGCAACGTCTTCTCCCCATCTGCGAATTCTCCGGCTTTCATTCGTGCAAACAGATCGAGATTTTCCTCGACCGATCGATCGCGGGAAGGGCTATTGCGGCCCGGCTCGGTGAGAGTCCCACGGTAGTCTTTCACCTCCTCACCAGTGAGATCACAAACATAGGCATCTCCCTGACTGATGAGTTGAGTGGCCCAGTCATAGAGTTGCTCGAAGTAATCACTGGCAAAACAGAGCTCATCCCAATCGAACCCGAGCCACCGGATGTCCTGCTGGATCGAATCGACGTACCTTTGTTCTTCACGCGATGGATTGGTGTCATCGAAGCGGAGATTACAGCGACCCCGGTACTTTTGTGCCAATCCGAAGTTTAAACAGATCGCTTTGGCATGGCCGATATGGAGAAAACCATTCGGCTCCGGCGGAAAACGAACCTGAACCCGGCCATCATCGGTGCCCAGTTCGAGATCTTGTTCGATCATCTTCTCGATAAAATTGGCTGAACTGTCCGGATTTTCCTTTAGGTCCGGATCCAAATCACTCATCCACGCCCCCCCCATGTACATTTTTCGGACGGTTGTGTCGAAATGATACAACTGCCGTGAACAGACATTCCTGTACCTCTACATCCGTTGCTTTTATGCCGCCTAAGTTACCCTTAGTATTTAGAAATGGGAAATGTATGCAACCAATCGTAAGTCTTTAAGACTAACGATTCAAAGGGAGTTGAGTGTATGGACGAGGCGGCGGTGTTGTCATCCTCCAAAAACACTCCATGTGGAGAGACGGCTATCATGAAATCAATGCAATTGTTGACCGGTGGACTGGTTCTTCTGATCTTGACGACATTTCCGGCGCTGGCTTCGGGAATGGGCGATGGTTCTTATACGATGAGCTTCACTGGTGGGGCAGCTCCTCAGGGAGCGCTCGTTTCGGTCTCATTCTCTTTTACCCACGACGCACCGACCGGCGTTCAGGGGTTCTCCTTCGGGGTATGCCACGACGATAGTGTCCTGACCCATGAGCCTGCTGGTCCTTCTTCTACTTTTGACTACGTAGCAGACTGGGCACCGGCAGTGGAACAACTCAAGGAGGGTGGTCCACCAGACTTCTTTCAGCAAAACGAGGAAAGTGGCGGTTGGACCGTCGGCTGCGTGATCTGCTTTACCTCTTGCGATGTGCTCGCTGGCGGAACTTATGAATTTGGAACTTCCACCTACAGACTCAACGGTCCCGTCGGAACCATCACTTCGGTGGGCCTTTGCAACACTCTGGGAAGCCCTCCGGTGACCAGTGTCGCGGTGGTCCAGGGCGGCTCGATGATGATGGAGAGCGTTGATGGTTCCATCGAGATTCTTGAGCAACCGCCGATTCTGTTCCAGTTCACAGCGCCAGAAAAACGAGTGAACTACGATCCTGCAGACGGCGATTCTTCCTTCACTGCCGTGTTAACCATCACCGAAGATTCTAGCAATCCAACTTATCCAACCTCCACTCAAGGCTTCTCGATGAGTATCTCGACCGATACTACTTACGTCACACCAACAGGAGCAAATGTCACCGGTGCAGTGCAATCCCTGAACCCGGCATTTGCTCAAGCACAGCTCACTCCAGACGGCTGGACCATGGGCGTGGTGTACGCCTTCCAGTTGCCGGTCTACCTCGAGTTCCCGGGCGAAACCGATGCGATCGAACTCTCTGGATCGACCGTGCCGAGTGCTCTGATCGGAGACGATGTTGGACTCACCATACCCCTGCACTGGGAAAGCCTCGGAATTCCGCCAATTCACAACGTGGTAACCGTCAACAACGGAAGCCTGACACCTCTCCTCGCTGACGGGCATCTCGAGTTGAACCCGCAAGCGATCAAGGACTACAAACGCGGTGACTCCAACGGGGATGGCATCGTGAACGTGGCAGATGCTATCTGGAGCCTTCAGGAAATCTTCAATGGTGGAACCCCAGGTACCTGCTTTGATTCCAAGAACTCCAACGGAGACACTCTCTACGATATCGGTGATCCGATCTTCTTGATTGCCTATATCTTCTCAGGCGGATCTCCCCCTCCGAATCCCGGTCCGGTGGACTGTGGAAATGACGGAGAGCCACAGCTTTGCGAGATCTACGACGCTTGCTGATCGAACAGGATCTACAATCTTGACACCCCGGAAAGCCTGACAGGCGTTCCGGGGTGTTTTGCATCACAATCGGTTTTTGCCAGGGCTCACCGCCAAAGTGCTACTTCTTCACCACGCGTCGATTCTTCCGTTCTTCTTCGCGAATCCGCTTCGTTGTAGCAGCCCAGGAGCAAATCTTGCAGCTACTGAGATCATGTCCGCGAGCCGGGCAGTGCTCACGGCCGAAATAGATGATCTGCAAATGAAGGTCGATCCACTGTTCGCGAACAAATAATTTCTTCAAATCCGATTCAGTTTGTTCGACGTTGGTGCCCTTCGATAAACCCCAGCGAGCTGCCAGTCGGTGAATATGCGTATCGACCGGAAAGGCGGGCACCCCAAAGGCCTGGGCCATTACCACACTGGCAGTCTTGTGGCCAACACCGGGTAGCTCTTCGAGACTCTCGAAATCTTGCGGGACTTTTCCGTCATGCTTTTCGATCAGAATTCGAGAAAGACCGCGAATCGCCTTCGCTTTCCTCGGCGCCAGACCACAGGTGCGGATCAATTCGAGGATTTCTTCCACCTCTAGCCCAGCCATCTTCGAACAGCTTCTGGCGCGACCAAAGAGCGCCGGTGTCACCCGGTTGACCATCACATCGGTAGTCTGTGCCGACAGCAACACCGCAATCAGGAGAGTGAAAGGATCGCTGTGTTTCAGTGGAATCGGAGGATCTGGATAAAGTCCTCCCAATATCTTGGCGATCCGTTTTGCTTTCTCCTGGCGTAACATGGTGACTCCCTGTTCTGTAAAGCTAGTATGCCTGGAATTCGACGTCAGCGAGGGTCGATTTTCCACCCACATCCTGTAGCGGCATTTTGAGTCTGCCGCTAGTTTTCTTACAGGACAGATCTTCTAAAATTGAGGGAACTGATCCGCCATCGGTTCGTCCTGTTGGGTAGGGAGACAGCGAAAGGTTCAGTCAAATGTCGATTCCATCGCATGACGATTCTCTGCTGCCCGAAGATGGTAGTTCAGCAGGCACCCGAATCCTGCCGCTGTTTCCGTTACCAGACCTGATCCTGTTCCCGGGTCAGATGGTTCCCCTTCACATCTTCGAACCGCGCTACCGGCAGATGGCTGAGGACCTGCTCGACAACAGCGGTGAGATCGTCCTGGGGACTGTGCTGGGGCAGGACAGGGACCAGCTCACTGACGTGGCCCCGGTACAGCCGGTCGCGGGCCTCGGCCGGCTCCAGCGCTACCAGACCCTCGAAGACGGTAGATTTCTGCTGATGGTCCTGGGTGAAAAGCGCGTCAGGGTCCGCCAGGCGATCGAAAATGAACAGTACCCGATGGCCGAAATCGACGATCTGATCGAAGAGGATGTTTTCATCAATGAACAGCAGACCCTTGGGCTACAGAGTGCCATCCAATCGCTGGAGCACGACATCGAGCTACCAGAGGGGACCTCGCCGGTCCAGATGGCGGATCTGCTGATCATGATCACCCCGATGACGGTCGAAAACCGGTACGCACTGTTTGCCAATCCATCGATCGAAGACCGAGCGCTCAAGATCATCGATCTTCAGGAGATTTCCGGAGACGACGGATTCTACGACTGACTCTCGAAGGGTATCAGTTCAAACAGGAAAACGGGTCGGTGGCAAATGCCACCGACCCGTTTTCTTTTGGTTTCATCGCATAGCGACGAGACCATCAAGGACACGGAGAATAGGAATCACAGCTGATGCTATCGGCTGTCGGATCCCCGCCGCAGCCCGGTGAAGGAGCTGGCAAATCGGTCCCGCTGTCGAACAGGTATGACAGTAGCTGCACCGGATCCGAGATATCCCTGGCACCATCGTCATTGCAATCGAGGGCATCGGAACAGGTCGAATCGCTGCCACTGTCAAATAAGAACACCAGCATGAACACCACGTCAGCGATGTTCACCGCACCATCGGTGTTGGTATCTCCACGGATGAACTGGGTCACCTCGCAGGAGTCTGGAATCCCGTTGCCATTGGCATCGTCACTGGTACCAGAAGCGATATCGCAGTTATCGAGGGTGCCGTTGGAGTTGCAATCGAGACCGCTACCGGAGGCTAGCTCGCAGCTGTCGGGTACGCCGTCCAGATCGCAGTCCACGGAGCCACCGGCGATATCACAACTATCGGGAACCGCGTTGGAGTTACAATCCGCCTCGGTACCGTTGGCGATGTCCTGATCGTCAGGAATCCCGTTATTGTTGCAATCGGCGACGTCGCACTCATCCGGGATTCCGTTACCGTTGGTGTCGGCACTGGTCCCGGACGCGATGTCACAACTATCGGGAATCTCGTTGCTGTTGCAATCGGCTGCAGTTCCCGAAGCGATCTCACACTCGTCTGCAACTCCATTGTTATTGCAATCGTTGAATCCTCCTCCCTGAGCTTCGATCACCAGTGCCCAGGTGTTGACGACACCGCTGTCTGCTGCTGGGAAAACATCAGTGACCGTGAGATTCCAGGTGCCTTGCTTTTGCTGAGAGTCCACATTGCTCAGCGGTTGATCGGGAATTGTTCCCCCTCCGTCGTCATCGTAAGTCGTATTGATGTCATCGGCATCCACACCCGTCTCGTTGTGAAGACGTACGGTAGTCCCTGCTGGACTGGAAATTTCCACGACCAGATCTCCGATGAACACGTGTGTGATGTTCAGCTGGACATCGAGATCTAAAATCAATCCCGAATCGGCGACGATGATGTTATCGCTGACCACCGGAGGAACCGGAGCTGCAGGATTCGAAGAATATGTGTTCACGCTCACGGCATCACACTCGTCTGGAATACCGTTACCATTACAGTCGGCACTGGTTCCAGATGAGATATCACAGCCATCTAGAGATCCATTGAAGTTGCAATCGCTGGCACCGCCGGCAATTTCACAGGCATCGATGGCTCCATTGCCATCACAGTCTCCAGCACCTGAGGCAATGTCACAGCTGTCTGGTACCGCATTTCCGTCGCAATCCGATTCCAGTCCGCCCGTGATGTCACAGGCATCGGCAACACCGTTATTGTTGCAATCAGGCTGACACTCATCGGGTACCGAGTTGCCATCGCAATCGCCAGAAGTACCCGCCGTGATATCACACGGATCTGCAATGCCGTTCTGATTGCAATCTTCCTGACACTCATCGGGTACCGAGTTGCCGTCGCAATCAGAGGAAACACCGCCGGCAATATCGTCCTCATCAGGGACTCCATTGTCATTGCAATCGGGCGGAGCCAGCTGGATGTCTCCTGAGGCGATGACGCTGTAGCCCTGCGTACCACTGTTGACCGCTGCCGCACGGATGCGAACGGTCCATGCGCCGCTGGCTGGATTATCGATGTGGACCTGTTCGACATTGTTGCGGTCATCCTTGGTTCCACCACTAGTGGAGAATCCTCCCGAGAAGACGTTGCCCCGGAACAGGGTTCCGCCGGGAGAAGTCACTTCGAGATCAAGATCGTTCACGGAAGCAAAGGCGGATCCTGCAGTGGCCGCCACATCGGTCCAGACCGCAGTGATGCGAAGGCCTTGAGCGGAACTGATCACGTTCACGTTGTAGGTGGTCACTTGACCCGTGTTGAGACCATCGGCATTTCTGACATCATCAAGAACTCCGAGAGCTCTCGCGTCTCCGACAAAAAACAGTGGGTCATCGACGCGAACCCGACCCCACCCTTCCAGGTTGGACGGATAACCGCCGACTCCTGTCATATCAACAGCAGAGTTGATCACCGTCGCCTTGATGAGCGCTCCGGTGGGCACCAGAGCATCGGCAGCACTGGGAGAACCACTCGGGTAATAACCATTGATGTAGTACTGCCGCACCAGAGCCGAAGCCCCCGCCACGGCCGGACAGGCCATCGAGGTGCCGGTAAGACCGGTGGTACTACAGGCACTATTGGACTGAGACGACTGGGTTCCGCAGCCAGGTGCGTACACCTCAGGCTTTCTACGCCCATCGCTGGTTGGCCCCACTCCTCCTGAGCAGTGACTGGCCTGACTGGGAGTGTCCTGGCTGGCACCAACCGCCAACAGGTTCTTGGCATTTTCGGGATTGCGCAGTGCTGCGCCATTGGTCACCGCCAGGCAAACAAAGCTATCTTCGTTACTACGAAGAAACACATCGAAACCACGAGCCAGACTGTCGTAGGAAGTGGTTCCGTCGTTGCCCCAGCTATTGGTGTGAAGTCGTCCTCCCTGACCATGGTGAGTGTTGAGGCGATTGACGATTCCTGTTTCGGTGAAGGCGGGAATGGTGTTGACGACCAAACCAGCTTCATAAGCGATACCCCGGGTATCGGTATTGGAACCGTTATTGCCCGCGGCAGTACCTGCTACATGAGTTCCGTGAGTGTCGGAACCGGCAGAACTGTTGTAAGCAATTATTTTTCCGGCCGGGAAAGAACAATGGTTCTGATCAACCCGTCCATCGAGAACACCGATGACCTGCCCTTCGCCATGAATCCCATTACTGTAGACCGGCGTCTGGTTGGTCAGGTTGGTTTGTATGATCCAACGAGTGGTGCTGTTACGGAGTGTGATATCGGGCGCGTCTTCGATGAAGAGCACTTCATCGAGTTCTACAATTCTGTTCAGTTGTTCAGGAGTTGCTACCACCGAGAGTTCGTCGTGATGCCCAACTCGTTCCACCGTCACCACAGCCACTTCGATACCACGAAGTGCCGTCATCGCCTGTTCGAGATCGGTTCCTGGATGGAGAGAGACGATCAATGCCAGCAGACCTTGATCATCTAATTCTCTTCTGACCGGCTGCTGGTGAGTCCCGAGCTTATCGACGATCCCCGGCTGGAGACGCCACGAGGCGAGGTATTCAACAACGCGAACTACAGCGGGAACTCGAATGAGCCGAAGTCGGCTCACTCCGTCCAACCGAACCGTGAAACTATTCAACGGTAAGTAGTCGAGCAGTCGCACACCTAGATTTTCTAGATCTGTTCTGAGCTCGATGGTCAGTGGTTGATCCAGAACCAGGACTCTGACTTCCGATCCCTGGAAAAACGGATCTTCGGAATCGAGGAGATCCGGCAATTTGTTGGTCTGAACCGTTTCTGATTGAAGATATAAAAACTCGTTCACCAGCGGAGCGTTTACCGAAAGCTCCTGGGCCAGTACAGGATGAAGCCCCAGGATCACGAAGATGGTCACAACGGGGGTCCACCAAACCCTTGAAAAGGTCATGAGATTCCTCTCTTATTTTGTTGAGCTCCGAGCCCAGAGCCCCACCCCACAGGGTGCAAATCACAATACGGTGGTTAATCCGGAAACCGTAGTAAGTTGGACACCCTTTTCTCAATGAACAATCAGAGGTATGAATACCGCGCGGATTCAGCCAAGATACCGGTAATTCCTTGTGGCATAGAGCCCTGTAAAAAGAACCCGCAAAAAAAGAAACACCGAGATAAAGGAAGATGTCGATGACACCCAGAACCCGATCACTCGATTCTATCCTCTCGTTAGTGGCAATTCTTCTGCTCTTCTCCACGGGGTGTCGCCAGGTGGAACGAATCGAAGAACGACGAGACTTACCGTTGAGAGCATGGAACCGAGATCTCTACAATTCTGAAGGTGTCCAGGTCTACGCCACCACTTCTCGGGCCGCACGTGAGGTCGCCCAGAAGGCAGAGGACGCTGCGAAGCTTTTCCAGAGGAAGACCGGTGAGGAACCGCGACAGATCCTCTTCGTCGCGGTCTCTAACGCTGATCCCATCGATGAGGAACTACTCGATGCAGGCATTCAGGGCCTCTCTCGAATCTCAGGAAAACCGATACCCACTCTCCAAGAATCGATGAAAAAGGAAGCCCAGCGCAAAGGCACCAAGGGGATCGAGGACAATGACAAGGTCGTACAAGCGATGTTGAGCATGATTCCCGGCATTCTCGAATCACCGACCCCACGCCCCCCCATGCTCTGGAAAGATGCTGTGGTGATCCCGACTGCAACACGGGTCAATGCTGCCGTGGACGAAATCCTCCTGTTCCTCATGGAAAAAGAGGATATGAGCACTCTCCAGCGCATCCTGCTCACTCCGGTGGTCGCAATAGCCAAGAGGTACGTATCTAAAATTCTCAATAGTGTTCAGGACGCCATCATCCTGGGTGTTCACGCTCAGGGCCGGGAAGGGTGGTCGCAGGAACGGGTCGAACAGCTGATCAAGGAAACCCTGGAGGAATCTGGATTTGAACAACTCGGAGCAGATATCACAAACCGAACCAAGGAAATCCGCCAATCCAATCCTGAGAACACCGCCGATGAAGATATAAATCCAGAGTAGAATTTTTTCCGGCAACACTTGAACTCAAAATATATTCGCGGTCTATTTGGTTGTTGATGGAAAATCGTTGGTGTTCGCTTTCCCTGTCGAACTTTACCATTTGGTAGCAGTGGATATTTTTTGACTCAGGAGTCAACATTGAAACTCAACCACGTTGTTTTGCTACTGTCGCTCGTAGTGGTCTTCGGTTGCAACACCACTTCCTACAAATCAATTCAGGTTGGCGATCTAGAGCGGAGCTTTCATATCCGCTACGTCACCAGCATGAAAGACTGCCCCTTGGGCGCAGATTTCCGGCTGTGGATTCCCGTTCCTCAAGACGACATTCACCAGAAGATCACCAACATGGCTGTAACGGGGCCGGTGCCGGGCAGCCTCAATAGAGAAGCAAAATACGGCAATTTGATGTACTACTTCGAGGGAGCATGTTCTGCATCGCAAATGGACTTTACCGTCGAATACGATGTCGCACGCCATGAGTATTCCATCGATCAGAAGACGTACCGTCAAAACGAATCAAATCCGATTCAGGGCGACGAGATGGACATCTATCTCAAACCTTCGACACTCTGCTTCGTCACTCCTCAAGTGAAGAACGAATCTGCCAGGTTAACGGAGGGAATAGAATCGACCATCGGAAAGGCTCGGGCATTCTACGATCACATTCTCGACAAGATGACCTACGACAAGAACCACAAAGGCTGGGGTCGCGGCGACATCATTCATGCCTGTGATATCGGCAAGGGAAACTGCACCGACTTCCACACTTATTTCACTGCTCTATGTCTCGCTGACGAAATTCCGTCTCGTTTCCAGATCGGCATGTGGGGCAGATATGACGTGGTCAACGGAGAGTACAAAACCAAAGGCTATCACTGCTGGGCTGAATTCCATGTTGCCGGTCAAGGTTGGGTCCCTGTAGATATCTCAGAAGCAGACCGGTCAATCGCTAACAAGGATAAGTTCTTCGGATCTCATACCGGCAACCGGGTTACGCTCAATACGGGTCGGGACATCATCTTGAGCCCTGCTCAAAGTGGTGCCCCACTCAACTACTTCGTCAATCCTTATGCTGAAATTGGCAATACGAGTTTCAGCAGCGTCAAGAGTAACTGTTTCTGGACGGACATCCCCGGCAGTTGAAACGGAAGGGCTACATATGAACGAGGAACCGATAATTGTAGACACCAAACCAATCGTCATGGATTTGCAACCGGGCACTTACGCTTGGTGTGCATGCGGTAAATCTGGCAATCATCCATTCTGCGATGGAAGTCACGCAGGCTCTGGCATGGCACCGGTGAAATTCGAGCTGGATGAAGAGCGCAAAGTGGCCCTCTGTGCCTGCAAGAAAACCGCTGGAGCGCCTTTTTGTGATGGGTCTCATTCCTCTCTCTAAAATCGTTCGTTATTGCATCTGCCATCGATAACGCTATCTGCTGACGACCTGCCAGATGGTGGTGTCCTTCAGGGGCAAGCCTTATCATGTTCGCACCATCCGGTATTTGCTGGAGCGGCCCATTTCTGTGGAATTCTGCGAATTCTGGCGGAAGCCCTGGGTCTTTCCTTCTAGAAGGCGGTCAACATGCGCTCAGTCATTTTCTTCTCTCTACTCACTTTTTCCACCACGCTGTCGGCACATGACCCTCATGACGATGTTCCTCCTCCATTTCTCGTCATCGACAAGATTGAACGCGAGGATCCATTCCGACAGCTCGATGACGTGCTTCCGACACCTACTGAAACGCGTCTTGCTTCCGGAGCACCTGGCCCCGGGTACTGGCAACAACGCGCAGACATGGACATCGCAGTCACCCTGGATGCCGAGACCCATAGTCTTCACGGCAAGGAGACCGTCACCTATCACAATCAATCTCCTCACACCCTGACCTATCTGTGGATGCAACTGGATCAAAACCGATTCCGTAACGAATCGATCGGAAATCTCACTGATGCAGAAGGTCTCGAACAAGAACAGAGCATCGGCTGGCTCCGCCGCCTTGCCTTTGAAGAAGAATTTCAAGGCGGTTGTGACATCCTGGGAGTGAAGGATGCCAACGGTTCCGACCTGGCTCACGTGATCGTCGACACGATGATGAGGATCGATCTCCCCTATCCATTGAAACCTGGGGACGTCATCGAATACGAGGTGGAGTGGAAGAATTTCATCGTCAACGCCGATCTTCTTCGAGCTCGTGGCGGCTACGAGTGGTTCGATGAGGCCGAGAACGCTATCTACGAAATCGCACAGTGGTTCCCCAGAATGTGCGCCTACACCGATTACACGGGCTGGCAGCACAAGCAGTTCATCGGGAGCGGGGAATTCACACTTGAGTTCGGTGACTACAGGGTCGCCATCACGGCACCGAGTACTTTCATCGTCACTGCCAGTGGCAACCTGGTAAACACAGGAGACGTGTTGACCTCCGACCAGCAGGAACGATTTCGGGCCGCAAAAACTTCCCATCGCCCGATCTTCATCGTCACCCCGGAGGAAGCTCTTGTGAACGAGAAGACAGAAACTAAAGGAGAAAAAACCTGGATCTTCGTCGCCAAGAACGTGCGCGACTTCGCCTGGGCAGCCTCACCCAAGTTCATCTGGGATGCGATGGGCGTGAGCGTACCCGGCGGAGATCATACGATGGCGATGTCGTTCTATCCCAACGAGGGAGAACCTCTCTGGAGTCGATACTCGACTCATGCAGTCGCACACACGGTAGAAGTCTACTCCCAGATGTCGATCCCGTATCCTTACCCGGTGGCCATCAGCGTCAACGGCCCGGTCGGCGGCATGGAATACCCGATGATCTGCTTCAACGGACCTCGACCCGAAGAGGACGGAACTTACTCCGAGCGAACCAAGTATGGTCTCATCGGAGTGATCATCCACGAGGTTGGTCACAACTGGTTCCCGATGATCATCAACTCGGACGAACGCCAGTGGACCTGGATGGACGAAGGCTTGAACACCTTTGTTCAATTTGTCGCGGAACAATTATGGGAAGAGAAGTACCCGTCAAGAAGAGGAGAAGCCCGTAACATCGTCGGCTTCACTACCAGTACCCACCAAGTACCGATCATGACCAACAGTGAGCAATTGTTGCAGTTCGGAAATAATGCTTACGCGAAACCAGCCACAGCGCTCAACATCCTGCGGGAAAGTGTCCTGGGTCGTGAACTGTTCGACTTCGCCTTCCGTGAATACTCAAGTCGTTGGGCTTTCCGTAGGCCTGAACCTGCCGATCTGTTCAGAACCCTGGAAGACGCTTCCGGAATTGATCTCGATTGGTTCTGGCGCGGTTGGTTTTACTCCACTGACCACTGTGATCTCGCCATCGACCGGGTCGTTCGGTTCCATCTCGATACGGGAGACCCTGAAGTAGAGAAGCCGATTCAAAAGGCGGAGCGCGATTCTGACCCGGAGTGGATCAGCAGACAAAACAACGAGGGCCTGACCATTCGGACCGAACGATATCCAGAACTTCTCGATTTTTACAACTCGTTCGATGAACTGGACGTGACCGAAAAAGATCGTCGAGGGTACGAGAGATTCCTGGCCCGCCTCGAAGACGGAGATGCGGAACTGATCCAGCGGCCCTGGAACTTCACGGTCATTCAGCTGAGAAACTTTGGTGGACTGATGATGCCGGTCCCCTTGACTGTCACCTACGAATCAGGAGAAACAGAAGATTTCCGCCTTCCCGCCGAGGTGTGGAGGCAGGATCCACGAGTGATCTCGAAACTACTCGTCACTCGCGCACCGGTGATGCGAGTTGAAATCGATTCTTACATGGAAATTGCGGACGCTGATCGTAGCAACAACGTATTTCCTCCAGAAATCGATGAACAGCGGATTCAAATTAGACCCGATCAGGACCGGTCCAATCCGATGCAAACTGATCGAGATGAAAGAATGAGAATCGAAGCCAATATTGCTGCCCTGAAACTCGGTAAGGAAATTGCCAAGAAGATGAATAGTGGTAATGGTCAGCCAGTTCCTGCAGCCGCCAGAATCCTCGGAGAGATGGACCCGTTCGCATTGATCGATCCATGGGGGCAGAATTTCGCCGTTTTCGATTCCACAGATGAAACTGAATGGGCACGCATCGTCAGTTCTGGGCCAGACGGAGAACCCGGCTCGGATGACGACATCAGCTGGCAGGTATTCAAAGACGGCCGTGTCGAGGAACTGGTTGTAAAAGAAAAATCCTAGCGGAGAAGATCGCTGTTTCGACTTTTTCCCTGGCGGTTATTCCGCCTGGATCTCGATCACGGTCTCGATCACTACTCCCGGCAAAACATTGACCTGGACCGGACTGACCGGAAGGAAGTCCGGCAACTCTGGAACTTCGACCACGTAAATACCGGGCTCACTGACCAGTAATCGATATCCAACCCCGGTTCGCCCGCGCGTTACCACCGTACCGCCGTGACCCTGGGCCTGAACCGTTGGATGCCAGGCCAGATCCCAAGGTACTGAAGTACCGTCCTCCTCGAGGTAGAGAATCATTCCCATTGCGGGTTCGAGCAACATCGTGAACGCGTTCTCGCCACCGAGAGTCACCTGTTCCAGCTGGTGTTTGGGACGATATGCAATATCAGAGCAGGAAAGCATCACGGAACCGATAGGTACTTGAAACTCGAAATACCCGTTGTCACCCGGCCCAACAGGAACCGCCCCTGCTCCGGGTACCCCTGGCGGATGTACAGGTGCCCAGCGAATCAAATTAGGGGTAGCAACACCACTTCCATCTGCCAGCATCGTTTGCACCGAAATATCAACTGGTGGCGGAAGTTCGATGTACACATCGGGTAGACCTTCTTCACCGACTTCAAAAAGATCTCCATAGCCGACCGGCAAGACCAGAATTCCGTAGGGCCCTTGCTTTACAGAAACTGGACCCCAGAACCAGAGAGTACCACCGCTACCGGCTTCACTTTCCATTTCGCTGCTGTGTATCTGCACGGTTTCATTGACAGGATCGCTTCCTGGGCCGGTTGGTCGCAGCCTTACCGAAAAGAAATTGAAATACCAACCCGCAGGAATAAACACACTCCCGGAAACGTCTACCCGTTCTTCATCGTCGGGTGGAATTTCCAGAACCACATCCAGAAGATCTCCAGCGAGAAGCTCTATCTCTACTTCATCCAGGATTTCTGGTTGGTGAGCCCAGTGGCCAATCTCCAGCGAGGCGACCCAGGTACCGGGTAAAATCCCGTCCGCAAGCTGGGTCGTGCCCGCGCTGACTGGAACCTCCAGGTAAGGAGCACCGCCCTGGCCGATTTCTCGCAGCCGAAGCATCACGCTTTCTCGTTCACTGTCTCCGATGAAATTGAGACTCAATGCCCCACTACGCTGAAGCGTCAGTTCTCTCTCGCCTCCATCCACGAGGTCAACAGTGACTCGTTTCCATTCATGACCTGCAGCTCTGGCATGGATCGCAACCGCGGATCCGATCAATCCAATCCTTCCATCGAGAGCCACGGGAGATTCTTCGGAAACGATTTGAGAATCTTGGGGCAATGCCCAGCCAGGATGAGCCAGGGAACTTCTGGTGTAATCCTGCGCCCGGAGCACCTCTACATCGATCAACGGTTCGCCCGTCTCTGCCGAAAGAAGGTGCAAGATGGCCAGCGAATCGTATCGAACCACAACTCGCATCGAAGTTGCAGACCGTGCCGGAACCGCCGTGGTCGGCGAGATCACTCGGGCGGGCTTTCCTTCCAGTACGGCACTGAACAAACGAATAGAAGCATCCGCCGGGATATTGGTCGTGAAGCGTCCATGAGCGACAGAAATCGATCGAGAAGCGCCGGAGACACCGATTTGAAGCTGCCCGGAAAGAGAGGATCCGGCAGTCGGGTCATTCTCCACCACCACTTCTCCACCGATTCGCACCATTCCCTCCGGAGTAGCTCCGGAACCTGAAGACCCGCCACGCGAGTTCCCGCCCGATCGATCGGAACGACTGTTTCTGCGGCGATTGTTGGGCGAATTACTCCTGTCCCGATCGTCGAAGGAATCACCGGGTTCGAATTCTCTACCATTGCCGAAAGAGCCATCGTCTCTGCTGCTGTTTTGCCTACCTTCGTTGCGGAAACGTCTTCCTGGCAAACCTTGGTCACTGCCGGTCCGATCGCCACCTCCGCTACCATTTCCGAAAGAACTGGAGCCCTCCGAATTATTGGTTGCCGCATCCGCCTCAGATTTTCCAGGGGTGCCGCTGCCATAACCGGTCTGAGATTCAGCACCGACGGTCCCGGATCCTGTACGGGGGCCGGGATCATCAGGTAGAAGAAGGAAAACCGCCACCACGAGAGAGAGGATGATGCCTCCCGCGATGAGCAGGTTACGAGAATTCAAAGGTAGCTCCTCCAGTAGAGAACGGGGTCCATCCGATTGTACCTGTTTGCCAACAGGCATCATTGTTCGGTCGACGGAATCCGATCCAGTTTTCCATCGATCGATGTCAGTACAATTTCCCGATCCTTCACCAAGTCCACCTCGACTGACTCAGAACCGTAATGAACGGCGAGTCGCTGACTTCTGAAAGGCATCAATCGTGCTTCGATGATCTGACCCTTCTGCCAGGTGAGTGTAACTTCCACCCCAAATCGGGTGCGTAGACCTGTGACCTTTCCTCGCGATGCCCAGGAATTCGGAAGAGCCGGAAGTAGCCGCAACACACCCCCGTGTGACTGGACCAGTGCCTCGGCGATACCGGCAGTCGCTCCAAAGTTTCCATCGATCTGAAAGGGTGGGTGATCATCCAAAAGGTTGGGAAGAGTCGACTTCGCCAGTTGCAGCCGGATGCTCTCGGCGACCTTTTCCCCATCCCCTAACCGAGCGAAAAAGTTGAGCAACCAGGCGCGACTCCAACCAGTATGTCCTCCGCCATGTGCCAGACGATAATCGATGGAGCGACGAGCGGCCTCGATGTATTCAGGTGAGGATTCACGTGTCCATTCCTCCCCCGGATGAAGAGCGTACAGGTGACTCATGTGCCGATGACCTGGTTCCACTTCTTCCCAAGGTCTTGACCATTCGAGGATGCGACCATCATCGCCGATGACCGGGCGAGCCAATTTTGTACGCGCGGTTCGAATGGCAGAAACCAACTCGTCCTCGATACCGAGCACTTCGGCACTCTTGAGTGTCATGGTGAACAGATCCCAGATGATCTGTTGATCCATCGCATTTCCCATTCCTACGTCCGCCACCTGTCCATCCGGAGTTCGGTAGGCATTCTCTGGTGAAGATGAAGGGCCACTCACCAGCTTGCCGGTCGATGGATCTTCGACCAGGTAAGCAACGAAGAACTGACAGGCACCACGAAGAACCGGCCATGCACGCTCCCGTAAAAACTGCTCATCTCCACCAAATTGGTAGTGCTCCCACAGGTGTCGACACAACCAGGCTCCCCCCAGTGGCCACAACCCCCACACCGTCCGACCGATGGGCACGGTGAAGGCATGCACGTCGCTGGTGTGGTGAGCTACCCAACCAGGCGCGTCGTAAAGCTCCCGGGCAGTCTCTTGCCCGCGAACTACCAGAGCATCGATGAAGTCGAAGAGAGGCTCGTGACATTCGGCTAGATTCGTCACCTCAGCCGGCCAGTAGTTCATCTGCAAGTTGATGTTGGTGTGATAGTCAGAATTCCACGGTGCCGAGATGTGGTGGCTCCATAGTCCTTGCAAATTTGCCGGAAGACAGCCGGGCCGCGAAGAAGCAATCTGAAGGTAGCGGCCGAACTGGAAGAAAGTGGCCACCAGATCCACATCTTCTTTTCCACTCCTGATCGACCGAATCCGTTCATCGGTCGGCAGTTGACGCATTTCCGCAGTCCCCAGCTGCAGATCGACCCGGCCCATCAAAGAAGAATGATCCGTGACATGACGTTTCCGAAATGAGTCATACCAGCCAGAGAGATCTTGTTGCTCCTCCAGTTTGCCGTGAACCGCAGTTAATCGTATCGGATCAAAATCACCTTGCGGATCGCTATCGGCACTGACCAGCAGAAGCACGGTATCAGCACCTTGAATGGCGATCCGATTACCGTTGCGGCGAACCGATCCCCCCTGCGCCATGACACTCAGCTGGCACTCGAAGTGCGAACCTGGATGTTGATCTCCATGGCTGGCTCGACCACCAAAGCGAAGCCATCCCTGCTGACCCTGAATACGAGTCGGTTCGAGCAGTTGCGCTCCGGTCTGTCGCCCCAGACCCAGATCGATAGAGATCGATCCAGCACGATCGGCATCGAGGATCACCGCCAGGCACTCATCGGGACGACTGGCGATGACACGTCGGCGATGGGTGACTCCCATACTGGTGAATTGTTCGGATACTTCCGCTTCATCCAGATCGAGCCAGCGACGGTAATTCGTTGCTTCCGAAATACCCGTTTGATGGAAGGTCAAGTCAGCGAGAGTCTGATAAGAACGAGTCCAACGCGCACTCATGAACTGCTTCTGCATCAACTTCTGCGCCTCGACGACCTGACCCTCGAAAAGAAGTTCGCGTGCTTCACCAAGATATTGATGGGCACCGTGTCGAACTCGATCCGCTGGTGTCCCTGCCCAGATCCCATCCTCGTTCATCTGCAACTTCCAGTTGCGTGGCCCGCCCAGCACCATCGCTCCTAGCCGACCATTTCCAACCGGCAATCCCTCGGTCCAGGTCTTGCCCGCCGGGAATCGATACCAGAGCAGCTGATTGCCTTCCGGACGTTGCAGGTGACCCGACAGCGGCATCCCTCCTCCCGGAGCGATCGCCCCCTCGCCCTGGGTCATCAGATACTGTCGCGCCAACAAGGTCGCCTGCAGTGAATCGACCGGAACCGTCCAGTCCTTCCAGGCCAGATCATCTCCTTTGCGTCCGAGCCAGGTACCTCCGGACAGATCGATGCTACTGGTAGGGCCCTTGATCAAAATGGTTCCCCCGGTGATACCGCCAGCACCCCCGATGTCATAAATCCTGATACTGATGAGGTTCGCTCCTTCGCGAACTACTCGACCGGGAATGCTATAGACACGATCAACGTTTGAAGCTCCTCGACCACCGGGAGCCAGGACTCCCTTCCCACCGACCTTTTCGCCGTTGAAGTAGGTTTCGTCAGAGTCATCGATGCGACCGGCGTGAAGGGTCAGTTCCTGCCCCGCCCATTCTTTGGGCAAGACCACATAGGCCTTGAGCCAGGCGTAACCGTCGTGTTTCCCGAATACCGATTCCCATCGCCCCGGAACCGGAACCGATTGCCAATCCTGTTCCATCGAGGAAACAAGATCTGGAGAAAATGTACCGACAAGAAAAGCGAGCATCAGAGTGGCTATGTTCGGTTTATTTGACATCGAGAATCCTCCTGCCGGCAGGATGCACTGGCAATGACACCTCTCCAAGAACTGCATTGCACAACCAACTGAAGGAAAAAGGCCCGACCGCGTATGACGCGATCGGGCCTCCATTGCTTTGCTTTGTAACGTCTTGAACTAAGACGCGTATTTCACGTTTCAGCCATAGGGTCTCGTCCGTGGAGTAGAGACTTCCTTGCCGGCGAGGATCTCGTCGACCGCTTTCTTGACATAATTTTCGCCCGACCTGCGATTGTCAAAAGCACCCTGGTAGAGAACCTTACCATCCTTGATCACGAAACAGTGGGGCGTGCGCTTGGCACCGAATTTCTTGCCCACCTTGCCGTCAAAATCAGTCAGAATCTTGTGTTCAACACCGTATTGCTTCGCGAACTTCTTGAGTCCCTCGATGCTGTTGTTCTTGGTCGAACAAACCGAGAACCACTGGACACCCTTGTCCTTGTAGGCGGTAACGAGGTTCTGGACCTTCTTCGCCTTGTACAGTGGCTTGACCGCTGGACATCCAGATTCGGTCCACTCCAGTACGATGATCTTGTCCTTGTAATCGGCTGACTTGTAAGTCTTGCCGTCCAGATCCTTTAGCTCGAAACTGACGGCAGGTGCGGCTTTCTTTGCATCCTGACTCTTCTCGTCGGCCTGCAGGAATCCCACACCGAAACCAAGAAGCAGTACGAGAAACATGGCGATGACTCTCATCGACCGTTTCCTTTCTTCTGTCCGGAACCGGGCTCCGGCGGTCCACTCTTCGCTGCCTGCAAAGCCCGGATAATAATCGCAGGCATCCCGGGAACTGGCCCTTTGGCCTTCCCGGGCGTAGGCACAAGTGTCGCACCTAAAGCACCATATTGAAAGCCCAACCCCAGCTCCTCCAGGCGGAAACTCACCTGCCAACCGATAGTCGCTGGATTCTCGCCCTCCGCAGCGGGAGTCCATGGTTTCACCTGAGCTTCGTTGATGATTCCTGCTTCCAGCCCATGGGGATACGCGACCCACTGTACCGGCACCGCCGGACGACGATCAGACCCCTCGCGATACCACACCACCACCCAGGTTCCACTTCGGACGCGATCGGAGTGCGCATCGGGGAACCAGTCGAGCTGGTAATGGAAACCGCGAGCGGCAGAGGCCTCGACAGGGTAGCGCTCTTTCCAGCGAGCGAGCATCGCGATGCCTTCCCTGTCACCGATCGGTTTGCCACCCCTTGCTACCTGTAGTACCGCCTGGTTCTCTCCATAGATGCAGGTCGTCTTGCACACCTGCCAGATGATCTTCAGGGGGATCTCCACCTTGACGGCAGTTTCTTCCGCTTCGACTTCAGAAGCGGGGTGGATGCGATATCGCAACAGAAAGGGTTTCTTGTAACCGATGGAGACGAGGTTACCCGGTTCCACTATTCGCTGTGGGACAGGGAAATCGGGACCGCTCACCTTCCACCCCTCGGGTAGATCCCAGATCGCTTCCGGGGGATCTCCGCCATCGCGCGGTGAGTGCCAGTAGCCGTGCCAGCCGGCATCTGGTTCCACCAGTACACCAACCTGGAAGGAAACTCCCGGTTGGTAGGTCTTCACAGCACTGAACACACGGATGGAGCAGGGATCCTCAGCCGCCAGTTCGTCGAGAACTCCATCCTGACCTGGCAACAAGCTCGCCATGAACAGCAACAGCGGCACCAGAGTGGCCTTCGACATGACTGGTGATTCTCTTCGGGTATCAAAAACAAAACTCATCGGATCAGAACTCCTCTAGCAGCGGGTCGCGATCAATCCTCGATCTAACGCATCAACAGCGATGAACGCGTGGTCATCGATGGTGTACATCTTTTCTCTCTCAACGGTTTGAAGAGGTCTCGGGCGACGGAACACACCGAGACCTGTACCATGACCTGATCGTGATGACACCGCAAGTCACCGGAGGAGGACCCGATGAGTGAGATCAAACCGCTGCCGCGGTGGATCCGTATACTGCGCACATCGGCGATCCTGTTCTGTTTCTTGCTGCTGTTGGCCTGGTGGATGGAAAAGAGGATGGTCTTCGTGCCGTCAGCCACCTGGGATGAACCCTTGCCAGCCGGGGCAGAAGAGATCGGGTTCGTCAGTACCGACGGCACCGAACTCTCCGGGGCCTGGTTCCCCGCCGAAGAAGCCAGTGCGGTGCTCGTACAATGCCATGGTAACGCTGGCAACATCTCTCATCGCTTCCACATCGCCAGCCACTGGCAAAAACAAGGCTGGTCGGTATTACTCTTTGACTACCGCGGCTACGGACGCTCGAAGGGGCAACCCACCGAGGCGGGAATCATCGCCGATGCCCGTGCTGCGATCGCCACCGCCCGTCGTCTTTCGGGAAAGAACGTGGTCGCCTACGGTCGCAGCCTCGGCACCGTTCCCGCCGTCGTCCTTGCTACCGAAGGTGAGGCGTGCGGGCTCATCCTCGACTCGCCACCTCTCAACGGGCCAGCGATCGCAGATGTGATCATGCCGTTCCCCGGAACGGGCATGCTGATGCAAACTCGTCTCGACAACTCGGGGAGGATCGGTTCCATCACCTGCCCGCTACTGCTGCTGCACGGTGATGCCGATCAAATCGTGCCCTACGAACAGGGGGCCGAACTCCATCGCCTCGCCCCGGAACCAAAACAGTTGGTGAAGATTCCAGGTGGTGGGCACAACGATCAACGCCACAGTGGTGTCGCCTTCGAAGCGGTCAGAGACTTCCTCGCAGGACTTTCCGAAAAGTAGCGCCGTCGCTCACCTGGGTATCAGTGGCTCTCGTCCCGGCGGCACGCTACCAAACGTCCGCAGTCTTGACCCGCTCGGTGGCCGTGACCTCATCGACACTCGGTGAGCACTCCAACCCAACGTAATCGCGGTAACCGAGGTTCCACGCCTCCTTGAAAACGCGGGAATACTGGATCTCTCCGGTACCGGGTTCACGACGACCCGGATTGTCTGCCAGTTGTAGGTATCCGACCTGATCCCATCCCTCGCGAAGTCTGCGACACAGATCTCCCTCGGTGATCTGCATGTGATACAGATCCCAGTTGATCTTGACCATCGGAGAATCTACCTCCCGACAGATCCGTACCGCATCTGGACTGCCATAGAGACAGTGCCCCTTGTGATCCACTCGGATATTCATCGGTTCGAGAATCAACATCACGCCCGCATCTTCTGCCATCGGAGCAACTCGTTTGAGGCCCGTGATGACATTCTCGTGCATCTGATCCTGGGTCATTCCTGGTTGGTCATTTCCGGCGACCACCGTCATCTTGCGTGCCTTGATCTTCTTCGCGGTTTTGATGGAGGCGGCGATCTCCTTTTCGAACTGGTCATGATTTTCCGGGTCATTCATTCCGGGATTGAACCCCCATGCGGTGAACTGTGCCACTTCGACCCCGGTCTCGTCGCAGGCCTTGATGATCTCGTCGAGATTCTTGCCACGCCATGGCCAGAACTCGACAGCCGGATAACCCAGTTTTGCAGCGGCACGAATCTTGTCGTGATGGGGTGCCCCGCCGAATCTCCACATCTCGATGTTGACAGCAAATCGAGTCTTCCCCCAGGGAAGAGGAATGAAGCCGTCATCATTTTTTAACTCAGCGGCTCCAACAACTCCTGCCGCACCTGCCGCCGAGAGGGCTGCTGCGGTGGTGAGAAAATCTCTCCTATCGATGTTCATGGAAATTCCTCTCGCTTGAATAGAGTTGATTCTCTGTCGTTCCTCGTCGATCTCGGCACGGTGCCCCAGTGATGCTCCGAAGGCAAGGGAGGTGTTTACGAGTGCTGCAAAGTCCAGGTTCTGAAGCCACCTTCAAACCTGATAATCAACACCCGGTTTCATCACTTCAACACCTGGCAATGACAGCTCTCCCAGTTCTCCGACGATCTCCTCGTACTGGTTTGCTTTCAGATGTACGGCAAGGATGGATAGTTGATCCGGATCGGGAGCCTTCTGTCGTTCCGTCACGAAGGTGTCGGGGGTCAGGTGCTTGGAAGCATCAGCGAGCCACTGCAATCGTCGTGGAAAGGCCAATTCCAGCACCACGGTGGAAAGACCCTGTACCTCATGGCAATGTTGCCATATCTCGCTCGTGGGGCCAGTATCGGTGATTATCGCACAGGCACTGGCTTCGTCCTCGACGATATAGGCCATCGTCTCGATAACGTGGTCGACAGGAATCGCTGTCACCCTTTTACCATCCACCTCGACAGGAACTCCCGGCTTGATGATCTCCAGGCGCATCAAGTCCTGGCCCAGCTCTTCACAGATCCGAACGAAATCGGGCCAGTGACGATCGTTAAGAATATCCTGCCGAATATTGTTCGCTGTAACTTCGGTGGCGTAGATCGTAATCGGGGTCATCGATTCGATACCGCCTCCGAGTTGGATATCCAGGAACGTCGGAAGACTGGCCACATGGTCACTATGTGAGTGGGTGATGAAGAGATGCTTCACCGCCAATTGGATATCAAGACTGGCGTGGAATCCAATACTTCCAGCATCGATACAAATGCTGCTATCGATCAGGTAGGAGCTGAGTAGCTGTGCAGTCCCGTCCCCACCCACTGTCGAAGGTAATAACTGTAACCGCAAGGTTCAGCTCACTCTTCGTTCATCGCTGGCGGTCAGGCGAATCGCAAGTAGTTTGGTCAACCCGAGTACCATCCGGTAGGCGGTACGATCACCGTGGTCGAGTAACTCCTGAAATTGTTCAATCGAAAAACGGCGTAAGCGAGAGTCGGCAACGGCGACGATGCTGGCGGTGTGGGGCTGCTCGGAAACCAATCCCATTTCACCAAAAGAACTGAGATCAGAGAGTCTCGCCAACACGGTCGGAATTTTTCCTTCAGTCTTGATCACATCGAGAGTTCCCTCAGCGATAATGTAGAAATAGCTTGGGGGTTCTCCCTCATGGATGACCACATCCCCTGCTTCGACATTGACCTCCTCGGAATATCCTAGCAGGGCACCGATCTCCTCCGGCTGGAGTCCCTCGAACAGAGTAACGGTGGAATAGCGTTCATAACGTGGAGCGTCCAAGAGCCTCCCAGAAAAATTGGCCCCGAAACTGGGGATTGTCGTTTCTATGGCAACCACGCTACACCCCACCCCGTGATTCGACAACTGAGTTTGGCTGTTGAACGATATCGGACCCGTCAGCGATCACCACGAAGGTATCTCTGGGGGTTTCCGTTAGAAAATACGGGCCGGAATCATGGGATTAGGGGCAGCCGCTGTGTTCTTCGCAGCTCAGGTCGTCCTCTGTGAGATCGATCCCACAAGCGGGAAATGGATCTGCAGGAGGCGGTGAATCGAGGCAGAAGACTGCACAGAGAATCCGTACCGCATCCGAGATGGAAACATTACCTGTGTCATCGGCATCGAGAGCGTGAGAGCAGGTGGTAGCGGAATTGAGGAACAGGAACATGAGCACACCGATTCCGTCGGCCAGATCGAGCGCACCGTCCCCGGTTACATCTCCGCGAACAAACTGGGAACCCTCATAAGGAGTCAGGGTAAGAGAGCCACTAACTCCTGTCGCGGCTAACGAAGCACCACCACCATTGGGGACCACCACGTTGACAGTGGGCGGATCTCCCAGGGTTTCGACAAAATCAAGAGTGGTAACGGTTGGATCCGCTGCGTCGGTCAAGGAACCAGCTAGTAGCTGATATTCGATATCAATAACCGGTGTCGAAACAGAAAAAGTGAGCGTCCAGCGAGCAGCAACATCGAAGACCACTCCCTGAGTGAGCCCTTCAGGGAAGAGATTAATTGTATCAAATAACGGGATTTCGCCAGCGGGACCCACGACTACAGACGTGGCCGTATTGATGGACAACAAAGACGGGTCATGGGCCATTCCCAGTGAGTAACCCCCGGTTTCAATTGGATCCTCGGCTCCTCCGCCAGGTGTCACCGTCTGCTCAATGGAAATCGATCCTGTGAAGGTCCCGGTCTCAGGCGTCGCTAGCGGATAGAAAGCAACTCCACCGGGTGCCTGAAACTCGAACACCGGATCTTGAGCCACTGCCACGGCATTCAAGACAAACAACATGACCACCAGAACCGAGCAGCCTTGGAGTGACTTATTTCTTTTGTTGGTGTTCATACGTCCCTTCTCAATCATTACGGGCAAGGTGTTACAGCAGAGGGCGTCGGATCAGGACCAGAGTCAGGGAATGGAGCCGGCGGCTCCACACCATTATTAAACAGGTAAGCTAACAGGAAGATCGGATCGGCGACATCGACCAAATCGTCATCGTTGCAATCAAGTCGAGCCAAACACTCAGGTGCCACAGCTCCGCCGAACAAGACGTCAAGAGCTACGATGGCATCCGCTATGTCAATTAATGAGTCTTCGTTCCCGTCACCACGAACGAAATCGCTGGTCGACGAGATCTGATAAACAGATCCATCGCTGTTTCCGGTAACGATAAAACTATCACCTTCAAACACGATACCACCTGGATCCTCGATCCCCGCGAGGCTGATACCCTCGCCGATCTGGGTCGCCTCACCAGCTTCCACGCTCACCTCGATAATTTCGAGGGTGCCATCATCTGTCTGGCTGGTGAGATACAGAGTCGAAGTGCAACCGACGAACCCGTTGGACTGGGTACATTGCTTGGTCGTACAGCCCTTCTGCTGGGAACCCTGGTTGGGGTGGGGGAAGGAGGAATCGGGATCAACTTCGCCACTGCCATCGGTGGCCATGCCATAGATATCACAGGTATCGGGACCGGTGACAAAAATGAGTCCAGACTCTTCATCGGCATCCATTCCTCCAGCACCACCTGATAGCGGTCCCGGCAACAACTTCGCGTTGGTCGGAAGAATTGGTGCCGGTACGAAGAGGAAGTAATCTTGAAGGAAATCGCCAGCTAGCGTCATCTCGATCAGGTGCATCTGCACCCCGGATTGACCGTTGCCAACTATCAGCGATCCGTTGCTGGCATCTCCGGCCGCAATGAACGCGATGCCGGTACAGGGGATACCCTCTTCAAACGGACTGGGAACCACTACCAGTGCGGCAAAGTCTTCATCCAGGCCGTAAATCTGGCCGTTGGCCGCATCCGTGACGTAGTAACGCGGAGCCCCGGCCAGGGGATTCGGATTGACTGTGATGTCGTAGATTTCGGTGAAATCAGCACCGACATCGATGGGCACCGTCTGCTCCACCTCTCCGGAACCAATCACCACCGTGGTCTCGGTGCAATCGGAATCACCATCACCCAGAACCACGGCCACCTGGTAAACATGGGTCCCCGAAGGCACATTTTGATCGAGCCAGCCAGCCGCGGTTCCTTCGACCGTTACAAGATCACCAGGCACGCCATCTGAAACGCGCGTGATATCGTAGAAGTCAGGGAAGGCTGTATTCGGATCGGTCCAGGTCCAGTCCAGCTGGACGAAGTGATTGTCATCGACGATCACTGCCTCACCGGTGAAAGTTTCCAGCGGTGGTACATAGTCGGGGATGGCATCGGTCGGATCATTGGCTGGATCGAACGGGTTCGAGACCGCCTTCAGCTCATTGCTGTTGGTATATCCATCGCTGTCGTAATCGGAGTCGGGCTCCGACACGGTTGCGGGGATCGCCCCCGCATCGGCGGTGAGTACAATCGTCTCTCCCGGGAAGGAGAGATCGGCGGCGACTTCTCCCGCCTCGTTGTAGGCCGTGAGAGACCCCTCGCCGGTATTAGGATCCTGACCGGCGATCCAGAGCTGACGTAATCCATCGTATGCGATGTAAGAAACGCCGCGCGAGTGGGTCAGCGTGGAGGTTGCGATAACATTGTTATCTTCGTCCCAGTCGTAGAAGAAAACCTGGTTACTCGATGGATTCAGTACCGCCACTCTATGATTGGACTCGCCGAATTCAGAGTCAATCGTCGTCACGGCAAGCTGTGTAGGCGACGTCGAGGGGGGCAAGTCCAGGGTATGATCGAGCGAACCATCGGCCACCCGCTTTTCGATCCGGTCCGGCAACAGAACAAAGACTCCGCCAGCTTCTGCGGCAGCAATATCGGCAACGGTACTACCGGGACCAAGGCCAACATCGGAGATCACATTACCCTGACCATTGATGCGGAACAGTGACTCGCCGCCAGCAGCCCACATGCTCGAGCCCGTCCCCAGGGCAAACTGATCGAGGGAAGCGTTGTTACCGATGGATAAAGCACCACCGATGACTCCGTCCTCACCGCTATCACCAATCCCGTCGCCACCAAAAAGGACGGTCCCATCGGGATAGATGACTTGCACGCTGCCATCATCATGAGAAACGAAAACATGATCTCCGCCCATCGAACCGATGGCCAGCGGCGAAACTCCTGTTGGAATCTCGGTGATCACCGTGCCAGTACGGCCGAGCAACACCACTCGTTGAGCCGAACCGACCAGCACCCAGGTGGCACCATTAGTAGCCACGGCATAATCAGTGGGGGCACCTATCGGCAGAGCTCCTGTCTCCGACAGGGCTCCGGTACGAGTGAAGGCACGGAACTCACCGTCGAAAACGGCACGTATTCGATTGGCAGGAGACCCGGTCGGGGTCGGCCCCAGAATCGCCACTTCACCGGCTTCCACAGCCGGGGTGATCCGTTCACCGGTCGGACTGGTGAACTCCACATCGATGGGCGGATTTCCAGTCGTTCCAGGGGTCACGGTAGCTGTTCCGGATTGCGCAGTGGGGTCGACATCGTAGAGGGCAAACGCGACCAGACGAGGAGCACCCGCCGGAATCGATTGCTCCAGCTCGTAGTCGATGAGAACACCCATGGCGAGACCATCGACAGTGTTCACAATTCCGATAAAATCGGGAGCCAGAGGGCCCGCATACTGGAGCGTTATCGGCGCCAGGAGACTCGCGGGCTCATGAATCAAACCAAAGGAAAAAGCTACGATGGGGGTATCGTTCTCGATGGTGACCTCAAGGGTCGCCACCGCTCCCGGCTGAGCCGCAGTGTTGCCCACTGCGATGACATCGTCCGCCGCGACCGATCCGGCCAGCAGTAAACATGTCAGGAAGGACACAAACGACAGGCTCTGCGTCTTCATCTCAATCCTCCCCGGGGCGTGCCCCGAACCAACCCAAGTACTTATTCATGGCCAGGATCATCCGAAAATCAGCACCTAAAGCGCACGAAAGAGCCAGAACGGGCCTATCGTAAAGTTACGCGGACGGTGCAGGCTGGAGGAAAATCCTTCACATAGCATTGTACGGTCAGATCCGGTTCCTGAAACCAACCGGACAGGTGAGTTCTGACTAATTTTGGTCGTTTGTTAACCCTCGAGGCGACCGAGGCGAGCTTTGAGGAATCGACGGCGATCTGCAGCACGTTGGATGCGAGCTGCACGGTCTTCAACCGCCTCTACGGCACATTCTTCCCACTTTTCGCGTTCTTTGGAGCCTGCCTCTTCGAGACTGGCGCGGGCCGAGAGGACCATGTCGAGAGGAGCACCCGGAGGCAGATCTTGTTCGTCGAGGATCGGGGCCAACACACCGAGAGACCGTTCCCGATCAGGAGAAACCAGGGCCAGAGATGCGCCTAACAGGCAACGTTGTCGAGAGAAAGCCAGTCCGCTGCAATGTTCCAGCACCTCGCGCGCTTGCCGGAACTGCTCCGCATCGAGAAGATTCCCCTCCAGCTGGCAATGACGACAGCGAAGAGTATTCCACAACACTAGCGAATCCAGGTCCTTGTCAGCCACCTCTTCGGCGAGCGGGGACAGCTTGACAACTCCTGGATCATGACCGGCCGAGAGAAGGTTGAGGCCTTCACGAATTCGACCTTCCAGGATCAGTGCTGCGCTATCGATTTCGCGAGCGATGGCCAATCCCTTATCGTTGGCATCGCCAGCCCCCTTCCAGTCTCCCATGGCCGCGTGAATATCGACTTGATCAAAATGGCTGCGTGCTTCCCCCATACGATCGCCGATAGCATGACGGACCTCTATCGAACGCTGGTAACAGTCGGCGGCCACGTCGAAACGACCCAGTAATCGCTCCACCTCACCCAGGTTTCGATAGTTCCTTCCCAGACCCATTCGGTTCTGAATCAGGCGGAAGGTTTCAATCGCACCGCGATAAATTATTCCCGCCTCCTCCAGATGACCCTGGTAGAAGTCGATACTGGCCAGGCCCACTCTGGTGATCGTCTCACGGTCTAGATGACCCCACCGATTAAATATCTCGACTGAACGGGAGAAATTTTCACGCGCGGCATCAAACTCTCGCAGGCGAAGACGAATATTTCCCAGGTTGTTGAGTAACCCCGCCTGTCCAAGCTCGTCATCCATCTCCTCTGCGATTCGAATTCCCTTGAGGTATTCTTGCACCGCCTCATCGAAACGCCCCAGCTTGGAAAAACCGCTGCCGAGTTGGTTCTGGAAGTTCTGAGCGATCTGGCTGGTTCCAGATCGCTCCACCGTTTCACGAAGATTTTCCAGGATCTCGATAGAGTCCTCAGCATAGCCTTTTCGGTCGCAAATCTCCGACTGCAGGATTTGCTTCTGCAAATAAATTTCATCCTCTGAACCCGCTTCGATCTGTAACAGGAACTTTTCAGACACCTCCGGTTTCCCCAGGCTGATGAAGACCCTCGCCGCACTGAGCAGGTAAAGTCCTTGATC
Source organism: Planctomycetota bacterium (assembly GCA_002711105.1). Classification (GTDB taxonomy): domain Bacteria; phylum Planctomycetota; class UBA8108; order UBA1146; family UBA1146; genus UBA1146. The sequence continues at coordinate 15,751 of PAIH01000023.1, read as the reverse complement.
GTCCTGGGACAGCACTGCGTCGTCTGAAATGGCACGGTCGATCGATTCGACCAGTTCTTTGCCCTCAACGTAGCGCCCCTGTCGCAATCGTCTCTCCAGGGCAGGAAGTAGGTAATCGACGGCCTGGATGGCTTGACCAGCCTCCAACAGCAATCGGCCGATCGACCCGGCCCGTTCAGGAAGGTCCCCCTGCAACTCGATCAGCACCTTGGCAAGCTGACGACGACGACGCAGCAACGCGCGACGCCCACGCCCCTCAAAGGTAGTCATCACAGCGGCTCGAGCAGCCTCGGTACGGAAGCGATAGAGAGTCAAGTCGGTGTCGACCGCCTCACCCAATCCATCGGTCTCGAAGCGATCCAACGCATCGTCGAGAAGATCCGCATCGCCATAGAGGCGTTCCAGCACCTCGACCGCGATGTCTCCCTCGATCAGCGCGGCAGTCTCCAGAACCGCTGCCTGTTCCTCGGGGAAGCGAGCGATCGACTCGGCAAAGAGCTCACTGCGATGAGCCGGCAATTTTTCCGAAAACTCTTCGCGGCGAGGTGGATCCCCGGCGATTTGCCAGCGACCTTCTGATAATGGGGCAAAGATGCCACTGCCTGTCGGGCCAAGGGTACGCACCAGATCGATAGCGAATCCGAGGTTGCCAGCAGCACGTTCTGTCAGCGCTGCTGACAACCACGGGATGTCATCGCGGAAAGGTGCCGCCGGATAGGCGAGATCCAGCAACTCTTCGACAGAAGGTAACTCGATCGGTTCTACATCCAGGATCTGTAGCGGCACCTCTCCCCCCCAGCCCTCGGGGCGATCAGTTTGGACATTCTCCTCGCGCTCAGTACAGGCTGCGAAAAGAACCGGCACTCGATCCTGGACACAACGAGCAATCAGGCCGGTGAGCAAACGGGCAGAATCCGCATCTGCTTTCTCCAGATCGTCGATGGCGATGAAAAGAGGCGCCTCCCGCGCTGTCGTCGTCACCAGCCGATACCACCAGAACGAGCGCATCTGTTCCGAGGTCTGTTCCAGTGATCCTTCACCGGTCAGTTCGTCGAGGAAGAAAGAGATCGCCGCCACATCTTCACCGAGCAACTCTTCCAGCGTCTGAGCGGCACTTTCTCGCAGATCCCGACCATCCGTCTCCAGCAATGACACACCCAGCAGTTCCCGTAACAGATCCTGAAAGCCCTTGAAAGGTTGCCCTGCAGCTCCCCTGAAGGTGCCCTGCACGTCGCGCACTCCATGACGACGAACCTGTCGTGCCAGCTCTGATAATAATGCGCCGGTACGTTGTCCTTCGGCACCACCAATCAGGGTCGTCGCGCCTGGACTTGTTTCCGGATCGAGATGGTCCATCACCTTCTTGATCAGACTTGCCCGACCTACCAGGGGCATCGGATCCTCATCCCGGATGCGGATCGGGCCCTCAGGCTCTACCATCACCGGCCGAGTATCGAAGCTAGAAATCAATTCGACGACTGGAGGAGCAATGGTGCCGGTGTGGAGCGGTTCTGCACCGAGCAACCACACCTGACGCTCTCCGGCAGCCACTTCTTTCTGCTCGGGGACGGTCTCGTCGCTCCAACGCCAGCCAGAACATTCCGGCAACTGGATGCTACATCGCGCCTCCACAGGAGAGCGGTTCCCCACCACAACACGAACCCATAACTTTTCTCCCATGGTGATGTTATCGCGTAGGGAATGACCTCGAATCGAGATGCGACCAGTAACTACTTCGGCACTGCTACCCTCTGAAGCCTCGATACTGAGATTCTCGGTGAATGTTGATTCAAGTAGCGCGGTTCCATCTCGGCGCGTTCTCTTGCCGGAAGCAAAATCTATGAACTCGGTGCGTCGCTCCCTCGGAGTGCGATCAAAGAGGTATGCGATGTCGTCCTGGAAATGAAGCATCTCACCCAGAACCACCAGTAAAGTGCCATCGGGACGAGACAGGTAACATTCACCCGGCCCCACCTCCTGGGGAGGGGCTTGCGGAGCAGGTTGCGGATCCCCGAGTCCCTGAAGTTGCAAGGCAACTCCTTCCTCGGAGAGGGAATGAGCTCGAAGTTCCTGGGACCATTGCCCCATCTGATCCAGTAGTGCACTGGTGCTCTCCTCGAACAGCGGCGCGGTCTTTTCGTAATGATCGTCGGCCAGAAATCCTGCGTGACCGATGAAGTCGTTGCGATAGGGAGGCAGATGCTCGATGGCTTCATTGAAGGGAAGTGCCTTGCCGCCACCTCGTCCAGCAATCTCTTTCACCAGTTGGCCGTACTCTAGACGAGGACTGGTGAGCATCTCTCGCAGGTCATCGAGAAGCCCTGGGGGGCCGATTCCGGTCGAGAGGCGTTCCTGTTCTCTGGAACCGTGTCGCAGCAACACCTCGACCCAGGATCCGAAGGAAGGGCGTCGCAGGAAATTCTGTACTCGCTTGAGACGATCAACCGGCATTTGCAAACGAGAACGAGCGGTGAGCAGCAGGATCCCTTGCCAGCGAACGATGGCCTCAAGGCTGGCGAAAGCAGCAGCATGACGAGATCGAGCATCGGAACCGGTAGTACGAAGAGCATCGAGAACCCTGGCCAGAGGACCGGGAAGGCAATCGATACGCGGTTCGGCACCGGTGGGCTCCACAGTAACCTCCTCCATTTTTCTACTTTGCCCCAGTTCATCAGAGCTTCCACGACGATGTAAAGATCATAGGGTGCCAGAGCTCTCGATGGAGCCTCTTGCCAGAGCAGGTTCTTGTCGCCAACATCTCCGGTAAGGTGGGTACGATACCTGCCGTGGGAGGCTGCTATGTTCGGTGACGGTCGAAAACTGGTGGTGGTCGGAGATCGGGTTCTCGTATCCCCCACCAAGGGAGAAGAAAAGACCCGTGAAGGGCTCATCCTGCCCGCAAGTGCTGTTGAAAAGAACGAGGTTCAGAGCGGTCGCGTGGTCGAGGTGGGACCGGGAACCCCGATGACCCCTCCAGCAGATATTGGTGACGAACCGTGGAAGATGTCAGACCCACCGACTCTGAAGTTCTTGCCGCTGGAAGCCAATGTCGGCGACCAGGTGCTGTTCCTGCGCAAGGCCGCCATCGAAATCGAGTTCGCCGGGGACTCATTCCTCATCGTTCCGCACGGAGCGATTCTCGTGCTCGCCAGAGATGAAGACAGCGACAAAGACAACGATACTGAATTCCGTGAAGACGACTTCAAGATCTAGATCTTACTGCAGCTGCTCTTCTATCGGAGTGATCCATCTCCCACTGGAATTTTCAGCAGTGGTACAGGCTCGGTGAAACCCTTCAACTCGTGCGCTTCGATCGTCCCTCGAGATGCATCGATGGAAGCGGCCTCTGCAATCTCAGGAAGAGTGACCACTTCTCCGATTTCTCCCTTTGATTGCAACCTCGCCGCCAGGTTGGTGGTCTTTCCGATGGCCAACCACTCCTGCTTGAAGCTGGAACCGAGCAGGCCGAAGACCACAGGCCCCGAGTTCACTCCAGCGCGTAGATCCAATCCCCACTCCTCGCCCTGAGCCCGTCGGATTCGGCTGGCCGCATCCGTTCTCTTGACCAGATCGATGGCAAAACGCAGCCCTCGACGACGGTGATCTTCTCCCTGACAAGCAGCGAGCAATCCATCTCCGAGGTGCTGCAACGGACGCACCTGGTACTTCGCCAGCAGCGGCACCGACAGTTCAAAGACACTGCGCACCGTCTCCATCACCTCCTCGGCAGAAAGCTCGGTAGACCTGCGGGTAAACCCGGCCAGATCAGCGAAAATGATGGTGGCGTCTTCGGTCGTTGTTTTTGCCATCTCTTCGGCAGGACGACCACTAAAGCGTTCTATCGTCCGTGATGCGTGGCGCTCCGGGTCCGCCACACGGAAAGAACGATCTACCAGATCGAGCCAGTAAGGGTGATTTGACTCCACCGCCCGAGAATACGCTTCATCCAGCTGCTCGACGGCACCTTTTTGATCTCCCTCATACTGACACTCCTCGGCAAAGAGAAGTCGGGCGAGAATTTCACCCTCACTAACCTTCTCCAGCGAACCGATCAGCGTTTCGATCGGTTCCTTCCAGTTCGAAGCCCGTTGCTCTCGTGGAGAGAGTCGAACACGCCAATACGCTAGCACTAGCTGCAACTCCGGCTGTCGTAATAACTGGCCTGCAGCATCAAGATCGGCCAATGCGTCTTCGATTTGATTTTGCATCGCCAAAGTACGCGCCCGAATCAGCAAGGCAAAACCGATCAGCGGATGAGTGCTATCTCCACACTCGGCAAGAATGTCATTGAGTAACTCAGAACGAGTAGCGAATTGATCGGGAGCATTCAGCTCAACGGCAGCTTGCAACTGCAACGTCGCTAGACGCAACCTTGATAGTGGTTCCAGATCGCTGGCGCGTCTTGACCAGGTCACATCGAGAACCTCCAGAGCGACAGTCGGGTTGCCCCGCTGAATCTCAGCTAACGCCAAACTGCCTGACGAGATGGCAATCCCAAGGTGATCATCCACCTGGTCCTTGGCCAGAATCGACTTCCGGAAGGTTCTTAGACATTCACTCCAGGCACCGAGATAGAGGTAAGCATTGGCAATGGTATCAAGAAACCAGGGGAGAGAAGGAGCCTCACCGATCTGTTCCATCGCATCGGCCATCACCTCAAGGGCTTCGCCCGAACGATTCTCTTGCACATAAATTCTCGCCAACAGAAACAGCGCACGAGCGCGAGTTGGCATCTCCGAATCGGACAGAGTATCGATGAGCTGCTTGGTGCTTTCCTTCAAGTCGGAGAGGATCTGGCGGTCGCCCTGACTGAGGCGCAACTGCAAGCGCAAGCGCAGTAGCTGGGCCACCCGTTGCCACTCATCTTCCAGTTCATCAACCTCATCGAGTAGTTCCTGAGCACGATCTAAATCGAGTCGCACTTCTGCCACTGCCGCTTCAGCCAGAACTGTCACCGCGGACGGAGATCCCGAAGGCGAAGAGGGAACCTCACCGTCGCCTGCACTCACCGCCTCTTCGACAGAAGCCCACCAGGAAAAGAGCACATCAGGATCGCTCACTGCGAGCCCTTCTCCCCTCCTTCGTCGAGAGGACGGACCCAGATGTTACGGAACCGGATCGGATTTCCATGATCCTGCAAGCTGATCGGACCCGTCGGGGCGTGTTTCGAATAGGAGGGCTTCGATCGATGAGAAGTAGGACCGAGAAATTCGCGGCAATTGTGAACCAAAACGCCATTGTGAACCACAGTCGCTCGTGCAGGCGAGGCCAGAGTTCCGTCGTCTGCAAAACGAGGAGCGGTGAAGAAGATGTCAAACGACTGCCACTCTCCAGGTCCACGGCAAACATTGACCATCGGTGGCCATTGACCGTAGAAGGCCGCGCACTGTCCGTCTGGATAGGTCGGGTTCTGGTACGAATCGAGAACTTGCACCTCGTAGCGATTCATCAGGAAGACTCCCGAATTGCCTCGTCCCTGAGAATTTCCTTTCACCTCCGGGGGGGTGCGAAATTCGATGTGAAGTTGCATATCACCGAATGATTCTTTTGTCGTGATGTTGCCGGAACCAGGTCGCGCCTCGATCGCCCCATCGACTTGGGCCCAGCGTGCTTTCTGGCCACCACTGGTCCATGCCGAGAGATCGCCCTTACCGAGCAAGACGATGGCATCTTTTGGCGCAGGAACTGGCAGGTTTCCGGCACCCGGATCGACCACGACCGGCCAGGGCCGCTCCGAGTCATGGACTCTCCACTTCTGCCCGGGAATGAGTGGGGTGTCGCGATAACCGGGACGATCACCATCTTGGATAGCGGCAACCGACATCGTGAACAGCAAAAGTAGCATCAAGCTGGCACAGCATATTCGTATCATCGGGGGTACCTCCTGCAATCCGAATCGGTGAACAATCTCCCGGAAACCCAGCAACTGAGGCCCTGGGGACAAAACGAAGTTCCGTCAGGATACGACACGGTTTCGGGCCTCGGAACCCGCCCTCAGCTCCGCGCTGCTTGGCCGCCACATTTCTGCATGCGATAATGGCCGCAGATATCACCTGGAAGTCGTGGCCAGTTGGAATCAGGCCATTCCCTGATCCACGCCCCTTCCACCCGGGAGGACTCGATGCTGCCTGGCACACCCATTTTGAGCATGCTCATGCTCACTCTTCTGGCTACCAGCGAAGGCGTGCCATTCAACCCTTCTGACGCAAACGAAGAGCCGACACCGGTCTTCTACAATCAAGACATCCGTCCCATCCTCTCGAGCAAGTGTTTTGCCTGTCATGGTCCCGATTCTGCAGCACGCAAGGCGGGGCTACGGCTCGATAATGCCGAGGACGCCTATCGAGATCGCGATGGGGCCGCTGCGGTGACTCCCGGTGATATCGAGAACAGTTTGTTGGTCGGCAGAATCCATGCGCAAGATCCCGACGATGTGATGCCTCCCCCGGAATCACACAAGAGCCTGTCGAAGTCGGAGCGTGCAGTACTGGTCCGCTGGATCGAACAAGGAGCCAAGTACGAACTACACTGGGCCTGGATACCGCCGCCTCGACCTGACCCACCCACCGTCAGTGGGGACTCGATGCGCCAACCGATTGACGCTTTCATCCGCGCGCGTCTTGAGCAAGAACAGCTCCCCTGGAAAGAACGTGCCACACGGGAAACACTGATCCGCAGGGCTACCTTCGATCTCACCGGTCTTCCTCCTACCATCGAGGAAGTGGATGCCTTCCGCGCCGATACCAATCCTGGTGCCTGGGACCGGGTGCTGGAGAGACTTCTTTCTTCGCCCCGCTTCGGTGAGCACTGGGGAAGAGTGTGGCTCGATGCGGCCCGCTACGCCGACACTCATGGATTGCACCTCGACAACTACCGAGAGATGTGGCCCTATCGGGATCGCGTCATCGAATTGTTCAACGACAACCCGCCGTTCGACCAGTTCGTCATCGGGCAGCTCGCCGGTGATCTGCTTCCGGAAGCACAGCTCAAGGACCAGGTCGCCAGTGGCTTCGTCCGATCCCACCCCACCACCAGCGAAGGCGGTGCGATCAACGACGAGTATCGGATGATCTACTCGGTCGACCGGACCAACACTTTTGCCACGGTATTTCTGGGCCTGACCGCCGGTTGCGCCCAGTGCCATGAACACAAGTTCGATCCCATCTCCCAGCAGGAGTACTACGGTCTTTACTCCTTCTTCCACAACACCACCGAGGCCGAGATGGATGGCAACGGCAAGGCGCACGCCCCCGTGGTGAAGGTGCCAACGCAGCAGCAGTCATCTCAGTTGAGTCAACTCGCCGAGGATCTGGCCGCGGCCAAGAAAAGGCGAGATGCTCCTCATCCCGAAATGGATGCGGCACAACAGGTCTTCGAGCAGCAGTGGGCCGAAACCTCGAGGCGATGGCAGATCATCACGCCAGAACAACTGACCGCCAGCGGTGGTGCATCCTTCGAGGCGCTGCCCGACGGTTCGCATCTGGCGACCGGTGCCAACCCTGCCAAGGACACCTATACCCTCACCACGCTGATCGATGGAGCCACCTACCACGCTCTTCGACTGGAGGGACTACTCGATCCGTCGATGCCGGGCACCGGACCGGGGCGATCTCCCAACTCCAACGTCGTTCTGAGCGAACTGCAGGCGCAGGTGGTCGCCGTCGACCAGGAGATGAACACCATCGGCGATCCAGTCTCCATCTCTTTCACCGGAGCCTGGGCCGATCATGAACAGCCAAGCTACCCCGTCAACGCCGCCATAGATGGCGATGTAACCACCACCAACAAGGGTTGGGCAGTATCGGGATTCGATCTCAAGGAGCCTCGCACCGCCATCTTCTCCAGCGATGAACCGTTCGGCACCGAGGGGATGGCGCGGCTGACGGTACGGTTCCTGTTCGAGAGCCAGTTCTCCCAACATGCCTTCGGCAGGGTGCGGTTCGCGCTCGCCGAGCAAGCTCATCCCGATGCAGAGGAACTGGCCTGGATCGACGATCATCAGGACAACGGTGGAGTCACCACTACCGACGGTGCCAAACGTGACTGGAACTGGGTGACCGGTCCCGATCATCCTGTGCACTCCGGCGAACGTAGTCATCTTCAAGAAGTCGACCCGGATCGAATCATCCAGCACTACTTCCACGACGCCACGAGTACTCGCACCGTACACGAAGGGGATCGCTTCTACGCCTGGATCTGGATCGACGAGCAGCAGCCGGCCAAAACGGTGATGCTGCAGTTCCACAGCAACAACTCATGGGACCATCGCGGCTTCTGGGGTGAGGACCTGATCAACTTCGGCGGACTCGGCGTAGATGTCGTGGCCCATCGACCGATGGGAGAGCTTCCGGCCAAAGGACAGTGGGTGCGACTGGAAGTCGATGCATCCCACGTAGGCCTGGCACCGGGTGCCGTCATCGATGGGTTCGCCTTCACCCAGTTCGGTGGCAAGGTTTACTGGGATGATGCCGGATTCCTCGGATATGGAGAGAAGCTGGAGCTCGAACCGCTTCTCAGTACTGCCATCGACCAACGCAGCGACAAGGACGCCCTCAAGGTCCGTCGCTGGTTCCGTGAACGTCACAGTCCCGACTACAGCGTGCTGCTCGAAGAGATCCAGGCGATGGAAAAGGAGCGCTCGACCGTCGAAGGCAAGATTCCAACCACCCTGGTGGCCGCCGAACGGATGGATCGACGCCCTGCCCGCATGCTCAACAGGGGGCAATACGATCAGCCGATGGGAGATCCCATCGAACCGCACGTGCCTGCTTTCTTGCCACCGATGCCTGAAGATTTGCCGAAGAACCGACTCGGGCTGGCGCGGTGGTTAACCGATCCCCAGCATCCATTGCTGGCGCGCGTCACCGTCAACCGCATCTGGCAGCAGCTGTTCGGAACCGGCATCGTTCGTACCGCAGAAGATTTCGGATCGCAGGGAGAATGGCCCAGCCACCCCGAGTTGCTCGACTGGCTCGCTCGCGACTTCGTCGATGAGGGTTGGGATCTCAAGAGTTTCATCCGGTCATTGATGATGACCGAGACGTATTGCCAATCGACTCGCTTCACTGAAATCGATCTGGAACGCGATCCGAGTAACCGCCTTCTGGCGCGAGGACCTCGCTTTCGCATGGATGCGGAGATGATCCGCGACCAGGCACTTTTCATCTCCGGTTTGATGGTCGACAAGATGGGTGGACCGGGGGTCAAGCCTTACCAACCGGAAGGACTGTGGAAAGCGGTCGGCTACAGCGGTAGTAACACCGTGAAGTTCAAGAAGGATAAAGGAGAAGCCCTCTATCGCAGGAGCATCTACACCTTCTGGAAACGCACCAGTCCACCCCCCTACCTCGCCATCCTCGATGCTCCCAACCGGGAGACCTGCGTCGTCCGCCGTGAACGAACCAACACTCCGATGCAGGCATTGTTGTTACTCAACGACGTCCAGTACGTCGAAACCGCCAGACATCTGGCCGAACGTCTGCAACGGGATCTCCCCGAAGGCGATGACGACCAGCGAATCTCTCACCTCTGGCGGCTCGCCACCTCTCGCTTTCCGACTGCAGAAGAAAGCGAACAGCTGGTATCCTTCCTTGTTGAACTTCGGGCTCATTACGGTGAAAACGAAGCGGCAGCGCTGGAGTTGTTATCGGTCGGCGATTCTCCGCGAGGCGAAGCTTTTTCTCCCGCCGAACATGCTGCCTGGACTTTGATCTGCAATCTTGTTCTCAACCTCGATGAAATCGTGACGAAGGGATAGTCCGGTGAATCCAGAACTGGAACAGAACATCCTGGAGACGCGTAGACAGTTCTTCGGTCGCTCGTTGCACACGATTGGATCGACGCTCGGTATGGCAGCACTGTCGCAGTTGAGTGGGAATCCTCTGTTCGCATCCGATGCGACCCAGACCCTTGCCCGACCAGGGATTCTCGCGACACCCCACTTCCGGCCCAAGGTGAAAAGAGTCATCTCGCTGTTCATGTCGGGAGCCCCGTCCCAGATCGATCTGTTCGACCACAAACCCAAGATGCAGGAGTACTACGATACGGAACTACCCGATTCGATCCGCAAAGGTCAGCGCCTGACGACGATGACCAGCGGACAATCACGCTTCCCGGTTGCACCCAGCATCTTCAAGTTCGATCGGTACGGTCCCGCCGGCGCCGAGATGAGCGAGTTGATTCCCAACATCGCTTCCATCGCAGACAAGATCTGTATCGTGCGATCGATGTTCACCGAGGCGATCAACCACGATCCAGCGATGACCTTCATCCAGACTGGCAGTCAGCAGCCTGGACGACCCAGTCTCGGTTCCTGGCTCAGTTACGGACTCGGATCGCTCAACGCCAGTCTTCCCTCGTTCATGGTGATGCAGGCGACCTGGACCGGCCGAAAAGAAGCCCAGGCACTGTTTGAACGGCTGTGGGGTGCGGGAATGCTGCCGTCTGAATACCAGGGAGTGACACTGAGATCGGTCGGCGATCCGGTGTTGTACCTCTCTGATCCGCCCGGAGTCGAGAGAACCACACGCAGATCGATGCTCGACCGTCTGGCTCATCTCAACCGCGCTACTGCGGACAAGATCGGGGATCCCGAGACCCGCGCTCGCATTGCCCAGTACGAGATGGCCTACCGGATGCAAACCTCGGTTCCCGAACTGGTCGACACTTCCGACGAGCCGCAACATGTCAAGGATCTCTACGGGCCGGAAGTCGACAAGTCCGGCACATACGCCTCTTGTTGCCTGCTGGCGAGAAGGATGGCAGAGCGAGATGTCCGCTTCATCCAGATCTATCACCGTGGCTGGGACCAGCACGGCGCACTGCCATCGACGATCCGACGCCAGTGTTCCGATGTCGATCAACCGACTGCTGGCCTGATCAAGGATCTGGAAATGCGAGGGATGCTCGAAGATACCCTGGTGATCTGGGGTGGAGAGTTTGGCCGGACCATCTATTGCCAGGGCGCGCTCACCAAGGAGGACTACGGACGTGATCACCACCCACGCTGCTTCAGCATCTTCCTCGCCGGCGGCGGGATCAAACAAGGCCATGTTCATGGAGAAACCGATGATTTCTCCTACAACATCACCAAGGATCCCGTTCACGTGCACGATCTGAACGCCACCATCTTGCACTTGCTTGGCGTCGATCATGAACGATTGGTTTTCCCCTATCAGGGCCGAGATTTCCGGCTCACCGATGTGCATGGCAACGTGATACACGATCTTCTCACTTGAGAGATCTACGCACCGGAGAGAAGAAGATGGTGACCAGTCCGCGCGGAGAACCTCTTCTGGAGCACCGCGAGTTCCCGGTAGCACACTGGCGAGTCACTCCTGCTTCTGGAAGTGCACACTCCGAGGTGATTCTCGTTCACGGTCTCGGCGAACACGCTGGGCGGATGATGCCGGTGGCGCGACAACTGGCCTCACTCGGTTACAACTGCAGGGTTCCCGATTTACCTGGACATGGTGGCTGCGGAGGTAGTGCCCACCTCGCTATCGTCGAAAGTTATCTGCGCGGTAAAGATGCCACCGAAATTCTGGACCGCATCCAATCGTTCCCTGAGCATCAACAGCAAGAAGCGGATGAAGACAACTCCTGGCAACTCGCCGCTCTTTACCGAACCTCTTTTGAACAGATCATCGAAACGGTACAGAAGCTGGCAACATGGAGCGTCATCGATGGCAACGATGCCGACCGACCTCATTTTTTATGGGGACACAGTATGGGAGGCCTCGCCTGTTTCCACGCCGCCTGTCGAATTGATCGAGATTTCACATCGGCACCGACCGGATTGATTCTGTCGGCACCGGCTTTTGCCCCTCCACCTCAGGATAACGATCTGCTGCTAAAGTTGGTGTCAGCACAAGCGTTGTTACTCTCGTCTTTTACTGTTCTGAAACCGATCGCAGCGTTGCAACGACTGTGCTTGCGAATCCTCTCTCTCGAAGGAGATGGACGCTGGGCATCCAAACATGTCAGCAACGCGCCAGCTGAAACGCTGCTCCACAGCAAGGATCCGTATCACAATCACCGCATTCCGCTTTGTTTCGCAGCCCGGTTGTTACCTGCCATGGCAGCTTCCCGAACCAGGGCCAGAAACTTGCGAACACCGGTCTTCGCCTTTGCACCCGGCTACGATTTCATCGTCAACTCGACCGGAACACGAACTGTTGCGGCTTGCCTACCGATATCGATCGACCCGCTCAGACCTCATCGACTTGAAATATTTGAAGATATGCAATCGCACGATCTGGCCAGATCCTGGTGCGGCAACCCCAGCCTGACCCGGATACACCAGTGGATGCAGGGCAGAGGTTAATCGCGAGAACGATGTGACCGGCAAATGTCCCTGACCTGCGTTGTGTGGTGGTCAATCTCAACACGGAGTCGCTCCTTTGGAGTGCCCGCCATCGAACCCTCGAAGCCGATCCGAAGTGCCAGATCATGCAAGCTCTCATCTTCTTCGGATACCGCCTTCACACTGGAGCGATGCATCATCGAAAGACGATTCTCTACCATCCGCAGGAATTGGTAAGCGTTGCGCAATGTAGTCGCTTCACTCCGATTGAGCAGAGAGCTCTCTTCCAGTGCTTCAATGGAATGACTGGTTCGAGACTGGAAAATGCCCGGATGTTCTTCATGGTGCCGGATGATGAGACTCTGGATCAGGAATTCGATATCGAGCAACCCTCCTGGTCCAGTACGAAAGTCGATTCCCTCGCCACGGCCTGCCTGGCGACGACGCTCATGCATCTCGCTCAACTCGGTCATCACCTGCGCAGATTCGACTCCGCGGCCCAGGTTTTGTCGCACCCAGGTCAGTACTTCTTGTCCCAGCAGCTCATTTCCCGCTGCAGGACTCAAACGTACCAGCGCCTGGTGCTCCCACAGCTGACAACGATCTCCCAGGAAATAGTCTTTGAACTCATCGAAGCGAGTGACCAGAGCTCCTCCGGCCCCATCGGGTCGCAATCGAAGATCGACGTTGTAGAGCGGCCCTCCGGTTCCTGGATGACTGAGCATTTCGGTCACTTGCTTGAGGTGCTCGGCCCAGAAATCTCTCGCATCGTGTCCGCCTGCGGTGGATCCGGAACCGTCATGGACCAGGACCATATCGATATCACTGGAATATCCCATCTCGTTACCACCGAGACGTCCCTGGGCAAGTAAACAGTGCCGCGCAGGTTTCTTGCCTTCGTCAGTGACCAGGGTTCCGAGTTGTTCCTGAGTCCGCTGGAGAGCTCTCTCATCGATCACCTTCAACACCGTCCTGGCGACAGCGGAGAGATTCAGAAGAACTCGATCGAGCGGCAAACGGCCACTGAGATCGAGAATTCCGATGTGCACGAAGTGAAGAGCACGAAACTCGTGAATGCGAAGCAGAAAATCCTCTTCCTTGTCGATTCCTTCGACAGAGGATCGCAGTTCTTCGAGCAACGATTGCTCTGTGGCGGGTCTCACCGTGCGGACGCGGTCGACAATCTCATCGAGTACGCCCGGATGGTTGAGCAGTAATTCGGACAGGTAGCGACTTCGTCCGAACAGATCGACGAAGATCTGGCACGTCTCCGGTCGCTCAGTGAGTTGCTGGTAGAAGATCGCCGGAGCACCCAGAGTCTCGACGCATTGAACAAACATCAGGGCGGCCTGATCCGGATCGGGGCTGGACCTGATCGCCTTGAGCAACACAGGAAACAAAGCCGCCAGGTAATGTCGAGCTCGAGGTGAGCGCAAACCTGGCTGGCGGGGGAACGCAAGTCGTCTCAACAGGCGGTACGCTTTGCGCGGATCCCGGAAGGAATAGTTGCCAAAGACACGATCGATGACTTCTGCTTTCGGCTGGAATGCCAGAACGACATGGATCTCCCCCGCCTGGTCATCGCCGTAGTCTCTGAACAGATCGTAGAACAGGCTTTCCAGGATTTTCCGGATTCGTTGTCTTCGGATATCGAGCGCATCCTGCAGAGCTTCCCTGTCGGAAAAACCCAGAGACCGAGCCAGTGCCCGAAACTGTGCTGGATCGTCGGGGAGGCTGAATGACTGGCGTCGGTGCTGGAGCATCCGGTGGTGTTCGACGTTTCGCAGGAACCGATAGCCATCAAGAACTCTGGCTGACTCGGATGGGGTGAGTGCTCCGATGGCTCCCAGTCTTCGAAGGGCATGGTAGATGTTGCCACCTCGGATCGACTCGTGAACCTGGCCATGCAAGAGCTGCAGAAACTGCACCAGATATTCCACATCCCGGATTCCTCCCCAGCCTACCTTGAGTTCGGCAGAGTCCTGGCCGGCGGGACTGCTTTCGAGTACCTCTTTCCAACTCTGTAGACGACGGATCTCTTCCAGATCAAACGGACGCTCGAATACGAAGTGCTCCACTTCGGCAAGCAAAGCGGGAAGTCCGCTGGTGTTGTCGTATACCGCCCGGCTACGAATGTGAACGATTCGCTCCCAGGTTCCCGCAACGGCATGGAACTCGGCGCGGGCCTGACTCACCGTGGGTACCAATGGACCGGTGGTTCCTCCGGGACGAAGACGTAGGTCTGTACGATAGATGGGTGAAGCGCCGCCGTAACCGGAGAGTAAACGAAGGATGCCACGGGCCACCGTTTCGCAGGGACCGGCGGGTGTGTCATCCTCACGCAGAAAGTAAAGATCGATATCACTGGAGAAGTTCAGTTCACGACCACCCCATTTACCCAGGGCAACGATTGCGATCGACAACTCGGAACCACCCAGAACATCGAGAGCACTACGAACGGTCTGATCGGCCAGAGCACTGAGAGCGATTCCTGTTTGCTCCACATCGAGTTTTCCCAGCAGTTCACCGCATACGATGCGAAGCAGTTCGCGGCGATGCCAGCGAGTCAGAGCGCGTGCTCGGGTCGTTTCATCGGCCCCGCCGAGATTGGGAGGTTGCAGCCGCTCATGCTCCGATTCGGTAAAGTCAGGAGAAGTGATCTCCAGCAAATTACCTTCGGCCAGTACCACCATCGGTTCGCCCGCACCGACCAGCTGGATCAGTCGTTCGAGTCGCTCCGGTTCGAGCAATGCAGCGGGGAAGCCGAGTGATCCGCACAGCAATCGCTCGAGACCACCGAGGGCAATATCCGGATCGGCAGCAGTGACCAGGGCTTCAAGGATTCGAGCTTCTTGTTCAGAACCAATCGTTTTCAGAATGCTGCGCAGATTCCACATGGCTCGATCGAGTGAAGTGACCGGTATTTTCTCCAGTTCCTCGCGTTGGAGTTGCTCCGAATCGCGCGGTGGTGGAAGAAACGAGCCAGGATCCAGGTCTGGTGTGTTTCCTGACAATGCGCACCTCCCGCTGCTGGGAACGCTGTCATCCTTGGGGGGAAATGGCTCGGAGGGAAGAACTTCCTGAGAACAGGTTGCCACGGATCAGGTGAAATCCAGGATCGGTTGGGTTAGAGTTCCCCTCTCTTGGCTGACTTTTAACGGAGGAAATACGCGATGAGCCGAGCCGACAGCGCCTGTCTCAGTCACGACATCCTCATCGTCGGAGGCGGCGGTGCCGGCTTGCGCGCGGCGATCGCCATCGGCGAGGAAAACCCCGATCTAACGGTCGGTGTCATCTCCAAAATCTATCCGATGCGTTCCCACACCGTTTCCGCCGAAGGCGGAGCGGCTGCGGTGATCCAGGAAAGCGACAGCCACGATCACCACTGCTACGACACCATCAGCGGTGCCGACTGGCTGGCCGACCAGGATGCGGTCGAGACCTTCA
>PAIH01000022.1 GCA_002711105.1 Planctomycetota bacterium | reverse complement strand
GGAACACCTACGATTACGTCGTTGTTGGTATTTGCATCGGGTGTGCCAACTTCCTGTACCAAGAGTCGGACTTTCAGCTCGGGAGCCTTGTAGGTTCGCTTAATTGAATCAAAAGTAAATGTACGGTTTCCGTCCCATGATGGGCCAGCTGTGTGCACACCACGCGACAGCACCTTGTACGTTAATGTTTGCAAATTGTTGAAGATTTTCGTTGAGGCGAGGCGGTTTGCCGCGTTGTGCTTGCACCCATCGTAGCCAAACATGTGCACCTGCACACTGTCCACAAAATCGTCCGATGCGTCAATACCAGTTACAGCATCCACGTAGGTTCCGAGCTCCTCCACGTAGGTCATGCTCTTCAGAACCGCTTTTGCCGTAACGATCGTTCGAATCTCCGCAATGGCGCGGGTCGGTTCGTCGATTTCTTGGTGACAGTTCTCAGGAATGACGCGGACTCGGCCAACCGCCTTCTCGATGGCGCGTTCGTACTGTAGCAGTTCGGTGTCTGGAACAAAAGGTTCACTATCGTCATACATGTTATCTCCAAGGTCATCCGCAATCTCCGCGTACCAGTCATTTGCCAAATCCAGATCTGCTGTTCTCATCCGGGTAAAATCACCAGAGATGCTCACGGTGGCCGAGGCGTTGTGAGTGTGGCCGGGGACACCTCGCACGTCGTAAATGTGCCCACCTAACAGTGGCAATTCCCGAGATCGCGCGGACCCTCCCGTGACCGCCTGGTAAGTTTCTTCGGGCATGTCGGTGACAACCGGTCGTACTTCCGGTAGCACATGTTCGTTTCCTGCGTTGAGCATGTTCGCGGTTTCTTTTTAACAAAAGAAAAGAACGTTTTTAACAAGTAAAAGCAAACATGATTCGTGTACTAAGTCGCGAGGAGCGAGACAAGGCCATCAAGGAGGCCGATTCCATCTTACGGCTAGGCAAGAAGTGGCAACGCCTTGTTCCCAACGAGAGACGGCCCAACTTCGAGGCCGCCGCCGCTAGCATCCTGAGGCACGTAACTACCAGCAAAGTGGACTCTGGTCGTCGCAGTAAACTAAATATCAAACAAGACGGCCTGCAGCATCATCATGACGAGCGGGAAGCAAGGTTGCTCGAGCGTACTCTCAAGGTGGGNACACTGCCTCAAGAGGTGCTGCACTCCTTNCAAACCGGCCGAGNCAGGCGACAGCCGCGCAAGNTGCAGCTCGACCGAGGCCCCGACCCNGNGCACNTGCCNGGGTTNGANCTGTACATGCACGACAGCACCAAAGATTACCATATGCCCGGNCACTACAATGTGCGAACCGGGCAGTACCAGAATCACATGCACAGCATGCACGCCGACTTTGGTGGGCGCAGTGTCGTTCCCCAGCTCATGCCTAGCGTTCAAGTGCCAGGGGGCACGGAGGAGCTGCACATGTAAAATGTGTTTTTGGTGACAAAAACTTGTGTTTTCTTTAACAAAAACGTAAGTTGCTACAAATCATGCCCAACTACCATGAATACGGGAGACCAATTGGGGGTCGAAAAAAGAAGAGGCGGGAACATGAGGGTGCGACTGTGAGAAGGAGGTCCAAATCCAGAGAAGGCAAGAAGGCGCGCCTGAAGCGATCAAAAAGCTCTGGCGCGGTGCACGTCAAGAAAGAAGCCTTTCGCCACATACGCGAGCGCCCAAGAACACAAAGCCGCGCAGCGGGGGGCAGACCCCAGGCCCAAAGACGCCGCCGCGCCGAACCGTCACTTGCTGAATTTAAGGCAATGTCGCCCCAGGACCAGGCAGCTTACCGAGCAAGTCTTGTGCCACGACGACCAATGAGTGCCCACGCTTCTCAGAGCATGAAGCGGGAACTGGCGTCCACGGGTACCGGGCACGTGCAAGACAGTACACACGCATTTGAGACAAAGTTGCTAAGGGAACCCATCGAGGGCGGCGGCCAAGATGTTGGGCCGTCTCTACTCGATATCAAACAGGAGCCCCGTTACGAGGAAGCAGCAGAGCGCATCAGAGCGGGTGGGCTCGGAGCGACTGCCGATGTCTCACAATATCACGAAGCACAGGCCACGCGTGCCGATATGTTGGCAGGTGACCCGCTGATGCAGATGGGAGCAGTGCCCGTACCTATCGGTGGGCACACTCGCCAGGATCCGATCGATCTTGAGACGATTGGCGCCGGCCCGACCACCGTACCAACGGTTGCGACAGCCCCCGCGGAGGTAACAGCGGAGACGGGCCCACAGATGCCAACGTTGGAGACTGAAGCAGAAGCCGGAGTGCCACCACTAGAAGAAGCAACACTTGACCATACGAATGATCCCGTTCACAGTGGTGCGGTCGACCGGTTGGACAAGGTGGAGCAGAGCTTAAGCCCGAACGAAATCATCGCGAGTACGCCCGCGTTGCACATGGATTCGACCATTGGAACAAGCGAACGATCGCACCAGGCGGCGGCTAGCCGTGATCTGGAAAGGACCGCAGATCGGCACTACTCCCGACAGAATGAGCAAAACCAGGCGCGGGAAGCGCGAGAAATGGCACGCATGCGGTCAGAGACGGCCGCGACACTGCAACAGGGCGCACAACAAGCAGGGCTAAGGGCACGTGATGTACGAGTTGAACAGGAAGTGGGCGACGCTGAGCGAGAGCGGTTCCTCGCTGGGGGCATCGCAGAACATTACAAAGAGGCCGCGAAGAAGGCTGAGGATGAGAGGCTCAGGTTGAGGGGGGGTGCTTCCTTAGCAGCGTCGGGGGGAATCCCGTCTGCACAGATGCACGCTCCAGCAGCGGGCGCCGAAGATGTGATGCACAATGTGCAACAACAGCAGCGAGCGATCTCGAATGCTGCCGCCTGGCAGGCGAGCAACTTCAACGTTGCACAACAGCACGGGGGACAGGGAGGTGCCGTTGTGAATGTGCCTCCAGCCGGAACGAGCCAACCCAGGCATCCGATCTCCGCTGCGCCGGCCCACTTTGGTGCAGCGGTCGCAGGCGGTGACCCGGCGGCTACCATGCCCGGGCTGGATGACCCTAGTCTTGGAGGTGCCAGTGTAGAACGAGCCCGGACGCTACTTAGTCATTTGGGCGTATCAGTGGGGGACGAAAAACAGCAGGATCTTCCCGGGTCGGGAGGCATGGCGGCTACTGGGGCAGGAGCGTCTCAGGGCGACAACCCTAGGCAAATTGCTGAAAACCAGGCCCAGAATGCTCGCGCCAGGAGACTATACCAAATGAGGAAAAAAAATCAAGACATGAACAGAGCTCTTGACGCGAGCATGGGGGAGCTGGGACCACTGGATCTGATGAGTCCTGAGCAAGTCGCGGAAAACAAGCGCGCGAACGACAGGATCAGACGCACCGTCCAGATGCGAAGGAGAAATGCGCTAGAAAATGAGAGATTGAAGTGGGAAGAATCCAACCGGCAACACCAGGTACTCAGTCCGAGGGGCGGCGGGGTCGATATCGCATTTGATCCTCAAAAAACAAAACCAGCCCCACCACCCGTCCCACCACTGCCACCGTTCAGTCCTACCAAGAAACGACCAAAGTCCCCACTCAGTCCGTGGGGCGATCCCCCAAAGAAGAGAGACTCCCCACCCATCAAGAGAGTGTCGGAATCCCCACCCATCAAGAGAATCAAAACTCCGATGAGTCTTGACCCGGACGAAGAGGCACTGTATGAGCCTCACTGGGTGGGGCCCGAACCTCAGCCTGGTCCGGGTCCATTGCCACCAGTGAGGCCGCCGCGGGCGCCAACTGAAAGGTCCTGGCAAACCACAACCATTGGAACACTGATTGGGCCCCCTTCGGACACAGGTACGAGTACGACCGATACACGGAGCACATTGCCCAGCGATGTGTCCATGGGCTTCCAACCCATTAGCCCTGCGCCCGGGCCAGCACCACACGGTGGAGATCCCAGACGTCCAGTCCCAAGACGTGTGCGCTTCAGACCCCCCGGTGGGCCAGGACCGGGCTACCCGGGACCCGGCGGGCCAGGCGGACCAGGCGGACCAGGCGGACCAGGCGGCGGCGGATACGGGGGCGGATATGGGGGCGCAGGCGGTGGCGTCGGTCAGCAGGGCGGCTACCAGCAACAGGGGCCCCCTCAGCAACAACAGGCCCCCGTTACCGTGGTCACCAAAGGCGGAGCGGGAGCTTCGGCGAGTAGCGCGAGCCCCGGACAAGCTGCTGCTGCCAGACCTCCGATCATTGTTCAACAAAAGGCGGCCCCGAAGAAGAAGAAGGCGGTCAAGAAGGCCCAGACGGGTGTAACTCAGGCCCGAAAACGCTACACAGCCAAGCGGAAGCAGAAGCTGGCCGAGTTGCGTAGCGCGAAGGCTAAAAAGATTAGAGAATTCAACGCCAAGACGAAAACCTTGCCAAAGGCTGAGAGGCAGAAGCGCAGACGTGACTTTAAACAAAAGGTCAATGCACAGCTGAAATCGATCACCTCCAAATTCCCAACCGCCCGCGGCATTACTAGTGTTGCGCGCCTGCAACAGTTGTTGAAGCAGGTCAACTCAATGCGCGCGAATTAAGGTGCTCGGGGNCGNCGCAGCGGNTTGAAGGTGTACGNTCGCTCGCCCGGCTTGGGCATTTTCGAGTGCAAGTANTCGGTGACAATCTNCCAAATCCCCGGCTTACGTTGTATCAAGCGGCGGCGGCGCTTTGGTCGCGGCTTTCGTTTTCCTGGCGCAATCCGTTTTTGGATGCGGCGTTTCTTTCTGACGATCGGCATATTTTTGATTAAAGTAGGTGCAGATACTTGGAGTTAAAAACACAGACGGGTGAAAACATACTGATCACCATGTGTCGGTCGAGTGCGCCGAAACGCCGCACCAACGCCTTCGCCTCGGGTATTTTGAGCTGCAGGTGGTCCACCAAGAAGCGGACGCAGCGCGCGTGGCTGCTTCGGGGGAAGAATATGATCTTCGAGTTACTCTGCAAACTCTGGCTCGTTTTTTTACCACCAGAGTAGGTGTGCTGCAAACTGATGATGCCACAGTTGCGGTGCCGCGCGACGCGAAGCATCGAGTTGTACTTTTGGGTGAGCATGGGCACCAGGGCGGGCGCGGCATCCGCGTAGTCGTCAAAACAGACGATCAGGTCGTCGTCGTCGAGCTTGTTTGAAATGTGTGACTCGTAAAACGCACCCACGTCTAGACCAGACTTTTTGAGCGCATCTTGGCTGACGTCGACCTGGTCGTACCACAGCTGCCACTTCTTCTTCCTCAACGGCTCAAGTGTCTTGTCGATGGTGGCCTCGGGGGACAAATACACAATGCGCCGCTTTTGCCAGTCCGGCACGCTCTTGAGGTACCGTACCAGCATACTCACCAAAAAGTACGTCTTCCCCCCCCCAGAGTTTGCGAAAAGGGTCATGCTGCCCGGCCAGTCCTCTTTCCGTCGGGGAAACTCGAGACGGAACTCGTACTCCGGCTGGTCCCCGAGCCACATCTCGCGTTTGAGGTAGCGGTCGTAGTGATCCTTGACGTCCCAAAACGATGCCCTCAAAGGGTCGTGCCCGTCCGGTTCGCCTTCGTCGTCAATCAGCTCGCAAATCTCAGCAAACTCCTGGCTGTTGATCTGGTTTTTTTTTTGTAGAAAATCTCTGTGTAGTTCGAGGACGCCGGATGCCTCAGCATGGTTACTCGCTTCCTCGCTAACGTTGTGCGAAAAGTAGACCGTAGCGGCTGGTCGTTTGCTCGTGTCGGAGTCACGCTTGTACATACCAACGACCTCCGTGGCGCCGGCACTGTCTTCAAGTGTTAGTGACATTTTTTTTTTTCGCGGTTCCTTTTAACAAAAAGAGGACAAAATGCCCAAGTATACGACCAAAAAGGCTGCGGCCGCCAAGCGTCGGCAGAAGACTGTAACCAAGAGCATCAGTAGAGACAAGCGCGTGCTCAAGCACTGGGCGGCGAGCGGCACGGAGCGTGATTTCCAGAGGCTGCGCGCCGCCGCGACCAAGTTTAAGGACAAGGCGCCCGATTACGTGCTGCCCGGTGTGATGGAGCAGCTGGAAAACATTAACCGCCGCCGACTCGTGGAGGCAATTCACGCGGATGGGAACACCAGTAATGACAACAATTTTTTCACCAACGCCCTGGCCTGGCTGAGTCACATCATGCCGACCAAGGGCTGGTCGTGGGCGACTGACCTTACGAAGAACAGCATGATGGGGCACAAGGGTGACGCCATGACGGAACAGGATGAAGACTACGCAAAGCTGATCGACGCAACGTACCGCGACGACCGACCCGAGTACATGGAGCATTGGCAGCGGCTGGTGCAGTACGACAGCAACTACCTCTCGGTCTGGCAGAATCGCGACGGACACGTCTACATTGCGTGCAGGGGGACCAAAATGGATTTGCGGGACTTAATTGAGGATATGGAGATCATGTTCACGGGTGATGTTGCCGTGGATGAGATTCGGGATGAGCTGCAGCGCATTCTCAAGGACGTCAGCCCGGATGTCATCGTGGATGCTGGCGCTCACAGCTTGGGCACCACGCTCCTTCTCAAGGCCTACGATTCGACGCCCAGTATTAAGAACAGGATCCGACGGACCTTTTTGTACAACCCGGCCGCCAGCGCCATTTCCGACGCCGAGGGGGTTGGCAACGTGACCGAGAAGTTCGAAAAGGACAACACCATGCGATACTTTGTGAATTTGAGCGATCCGATCAGCGTGGGCATGCTCGGCACCGACGGACCCGTGAACGCTGTGTTTCGCACGGGCAGCCCGCTGCATCCGATGACTAACCACGGTATCGCCTCGTGGTACCCGGGGACGTATGATCAATTGCACAAAATACAAATGGATTTAGAAAATACAGATGCCAACCCTTTCACTGGAGTCCCTGGTCAACTTGCTACGAGCGCTGTGGACCCTTCTGGTGCACGCTTTACCATTAACTTCGGAGAAGACGACTGGCTCAACGACTTTGAAACAGGAATCGGTGGAATTGGTGCCGAGTTTGTCGAACAATTCAACGTCCCACCGGTCATGCGACCCGCCCGAAAAGCTGGACCGGGGCAAATGGGTACCCAACATCCAGGGTTCATTCACCACATGGAAACGGGTGACCTCTAAGATCATGCAGATTGACAGCGACAGCAGCAGCGACATGGACTTTGATATGGCGGAAGCGATGGATATCGTAAGCGACGACAGTCTGCCCCCAATGGTGCCGTTGCGGCGGGCAAAACGGGCACACCTCATTAAGTACGGCGTACCCGCTGGTAAAAAGTAAATCATCGCTTCATGGGAGCACCAACCCCGGCAATGCCGGAGGGTACATTGTTTTTAGCTTTGCGACGGCTCGCCGCTGAGGTACTGGCCTTTCGGGAAGACTTTTGTTTTTCCTCCGCTGGCTCTACTGTAGCGGACACCTCCGCTTTGACTTTTTTTTTTCGACGAGCCTTCTTCTTTGGTGCCTGCACCTTCTCATCGGCAACCTCCTCGACCTTGCGCGCCTTCTTGCCGACCTTGGCAACCTTGCCGCCAGTCTTCTTCTTCTTGGCCCAGGACACTTTGGCTTTTTGCATTGCCTGGGAATACGTGAGACCCTTGCCCTTTCCCTTCTGGTAGACGCTTTGAACGTGTTTCACCCAAGCGGATGGCATTGTTTGTTTGTTCTTTTTAAGTTCATGGGGAACAATTTTTCGCGGTAAACTGGACCCGTACAAAACAAATGCATATGGTAAAACCTGGCGGATTAAGCGTATTCTGCATGAAGCCGAACGGCTTTTCGAAATTTAACCAAAAGGAGGCAGCAGCTGTGCTGGCCTGCATACTGCCTCCGGATCTCGCAAACATTTGCGCCGCATTCGCTGCCAACCTGCCGCCGCTACCCTTTGTCAGCAACTGGGAACTCTGGAAGTATGCCCAACCAGAGTACGACCAGCAGGGCCATTACGGCTCACTGCCGATGATGCAGATCGAGACCGGGCAACAGATTAACCACGGTTTCTGACATTTTCATACCTTTGTGACATTTAGGTACAGGGTATGTAGCATTCTGGAGAAGGTTCTTGTATATCTCCCTGTCTGGGGGTATGGCTAATATACCTTTTTTTTAGTATACTTTTCAAAAAGAATATGAAAGTGTTATATACCCTGTATGTAAATGTCACAAAGGTATATTAGGCTTAAAGAGAAGACTTCTTCCTTTAGAGAAAAAGAAAAGAGATGAGTCAGGACGAGGAAAAGACAGCACCCGAAACTTCAGGCACTTCAGGCACTTCAGGCACTTCAGAAGACGAAGAAGAAGACCGGTTGCTGGAAACCCTCGTGCGGCGCTTCGATTCGTTCACTCAACAGGTGCTTGAGCGCCTCGATGTTCTACTGGAAATGAAAACCACTGTCGACAAACTGTTCCAAGCCAGTGCCTGGAAAAAGGCAAAGGACGCGGAGCGCAAGCGGCAGCAGCGGGCTCGCGAGCTAGCGTGCAAGCAGACGCACCTCATCGAGTTGCCCAAGGACATCTGGCGGCGCAAAGACTCACTGACACCAAAGTACCTGCTCTGGGCCCATATCGGCATCCAGTACGGGGTGGTCAGCGGCCCGTGCACCTTTCTCGAGTGGCTCGCCAGCGACTGGTGCCACAACACGTTCACCAAGAAACCGATTACGCGGGTAAGCAACCGGCCCAACTACTGGGATCGGGGAATCCGGCACGAGTGCACCTGGACCGACATGTTCGGCCGGGAAACGGGCATCAACCCCAAGACCTTTGACGAACCCATCTTTTGGGGCTTTGCAAGCCACGTCATGCAGGTTCTGCAGCGCCTCGAGCAAATGCCCGACTGGCCCAACGTCCAGCGCAACTTCCGCGAGATGATGCAGCTCTGCGCGAGCAGCTTTGCTGGGTGGACCGACAGCGGTTTGCTGCAAAAGGGTAACCACGCGGAGTTTGAGCACTGCGCGAAGGGCATCGGCGAAATTGTGGTCTACCGCGACATGGCAACCCGCGCAATGCAGGCGTTCCGGCGCGGCATTCAAAAGGGCATTGTGGAGGATCCGGAACTCGTGAGGATGGGCCGTGCCCGCGCAAAAGAGCACGAGCGGCTTTTGCTGATGGAGAAGAACAAGCTCCTGTTCATGCACAACCTGCGAAAGGGCCAGCTGACCGCTGACGAGAAAGCTCAGGTGGAGGCTTTGCACATCTGGGGGTACCGGCCCGATTTCAAGAAGGAGGGCTTTGGCGTAAAGCCGACCATTAAAAATGTCTAATCCTGTGTTTTTTCGTCATCCTCCTCCTTTTCATCATTCTCGGGCATCGGCAACAACGCGAACCGCCCGTGCTTCACATCCAAATCGTGCTGGGCCTTGAGAAAGTCTCGGACATCGACCGCATTCTTGTCAGGTTCGCCGCTAGGGTTGATGAGCCAGCTTTCAAACCGACCCATCTCCTGCTCTCCCAACTTGCGAGCACAGGTAATCATCGCCTCCGGGTACATCCACGGCTTTAAACCCATGCGTTGCAGCCGTCTGAATTTTAGTATCGCCTCCTGAACCGTGGTCGGGTCAAAATCAACATACTCCGGGTCCGCGAGTCTCCAATTTTCAGTTGTCGCCATTTCTTTTTAGATATTTCGGACACTTTTTTCGTTAGGCTTCGTGTACGCGCTTAAAGCGAAGGCAAAGTACCACAAACAAAAAAGAAATGACATATTACACGTTTCCCGAAGTCCGCTTCTGTGGATTTGATGACGCGTTCAAGTTTAGCAAAGTGAACAACATGATGGTCAATCTCATCCGGTTTTGTGGGTTCCGCTCGCTACACCAAGATTCTTGGCTTTACAGGTGGCTGCAGGAGCAGGTCAAGTACTTCAAATTCTCGGGGGAGGACGAGTTCAGACGGTGGTGCTCATATCCCTCCTACTACGAGTTTTGGGAAAAGATGGACCCCCGGTTCATGAAGCTTAACGATGTTCAGATGGGGAATTGGGCCGAGTACTTGCGCGACCACGAGACCACCATTCGGAACCACTGCTCGGGGGAGTCCTGGTCAAAGTATTACAAGACGAACAACCGTTAAAAACATTTTCGCGGCTTGGGTTAGGCGTTTGTATTTTTGTGTTACACGTTTCATTGGAAGTTGTATACATTGATATTCACCGATTTCGTAGCTGGGTGCGCTTCGGTAGACGAAGACCCAATCTTTCATCATTTTTAATTTTAAGCGTGAGCAAACACCGTCAGGCCGTCCGCGAAGGACACGGCCGGCTCTTGCGCCTCTGCCGCAATATTCTCCGGAGCGTACGTCTTTGTTGCGTCGATGTACGGGTACACAAAGCTGGCGGAGTGGTCTGTGTTCGTGATTTTGCCCGCCTCACTCGCAATTTTGTAATACGAGGCGTGGGTGTTGGGGGCGTAGAACGTTGCGTTGCACGCGATATGTATTGCCGCTTGGAAGTTGGCAATTTCATTCTTCTCAAAGGTTACGCTCCACGGCACCGGGTTCTTTGACCAACACTGAAAAAACCCGCGGTGACCGGACTTTACCATGCCCGTGACCTTGTTCCCCGTGCAGATCACCTGGGTGATGCCCTCCGAGGCCTCGAAACAGTCCCAGAAGGCTGCGTGCACACCCCCCGCACCAAAGGCAACCACATTGTTCGTGAAGCTCACTGGGCCGTTGGGCTGGCCGGTCGGGGGGCCGCGGACCGCGAAAGAACCGGCGCAGTTCGCAAATTTCGTGCCGTCGATCTTAAAGCTGGCTAACCGCACAGTGGTGCCGAATGCCGA
>PAIH01000021.1 GCA_002711105.1 Planctomycetota bacterium | reverse complement strand
ACGACAAACCCCGAAGTGAGCGGTGTGAGATGCACCAAAACATTCGGACTGTTAAGTCACTTTATCACCATGAAAGTACTTGAAATGGAGAATGTGCGTTTTGTTCAGGTTATTTTATCTCGATTTGGCAGTCAGCATCGGATGCTTCATATTGGTAGTGCTGCGAATTTTCCAATGGTACAAACAGTATTTCCGTCGACACGTGAGTTTAATTATTGTAATACGTTGCAATGGACAAATGGACAAGTGACAAATCGTGTCCATTATAGATTGTGTCCATTATAGGTTCATGTCCATTACGAGTTGTCCATTATAGACCCACGTCCATTACGAATTGTCCATTATAGATTCGTGTCCATTACGAACTGTCCATTATAGACCCATGTCCATTACGAATTGTCCATTACAGGTACAAGTCCATTATAGGTTCATGTCCATTACAGGTACATGTCCATTATAGACCCATGTCCATTATAGACCCATGTCCATTACAGGTTCATGTCCATTATAGACCCATGTCCATTATAGACCCATGTCCATTATAGGTCTAATATCAACCAGCGTCTGTCAAAACTAATGATCAAAGTCATTTTGTCCATTATAAGGGATAATGGACAATTCGTATAATAGATCTTTCTCTAGTAGTGGACCATGGACCAAAAATGATGGATAATGAACCAGGAACATTACTCTACCATATTGATTGCATCTTACATGTATCTTGTTCACAGGTATCGAGACCCTGAACATCCAAATACTTACTGGCCAGTCCTTGAATGACGAGGCTCAATAACGTAAGCCGTGTGGGATGAACATGGAACAATTTCATGATGCATGCATCAGATCCCTCATTGACACGATCAATTTATGGCATAGTATTGCTCCGTAATGGACATTATCCTGACCACTTCCCAGCCGATATCATTGAGAATCGGCATTCAAATGGACATCACTCAAAGAGAGCAATTGACTGGGGATCCGAACATGAGGCCAGAGTTTCTGATTCCAATTATGAATGCAAGACAGAGATCTTTCCTTGCCAGGCGAAGGAACAGTAGGAAAACCTAGTCAATTATAAATTGACATGGACAGGGTGACCAATAGGATCTCGGTCTCAGACCGATAGGTCTTAGAGATATGACACTATAGACAAAGAGTCTATCACATCAATCTCCACTGCACTTGCACCCACACAAACAGAATCTCACAGCTCATGAAGGTTGAAAGTCAGATGACCACACCAACACATTCAATAGATACCGATTTATTACAAAAGCTGGTTGAGATGAAATGGCTTGCTCAAGTTGCGGCAATGGACACCTTCTTTGAACGCATTGATTTCGATATCCTTTTACGCATGGGTCTCGGACTTGAACTGATGCTGTAAATGTCCATTATAAAAATTGTCCATTAGCTGACGATGACATAATGTACCGAATATACACTTGTTGTACAATCACTCCCAGTCACATTCTCACTACATTTTGTCCATTCACAAAATTGACGAGAGTCACATTTTCCAGTATCTTGTCCACATTAATCGACCAATGGTTCGTTTTGCCTGTATACAGATCGGGTGTCACCACAGCAATGTATTCATTGCAATACCACTTGGCCATCATCCGTAGCATATGTATGGGCATTGCCTGCAAATGTCCCAATTCCGCTGTCTTGAAGGCACCACGTACGTATCCATATACCGTCTTATTCTCTCTCTGTAACGAAGTCACAGATTCAACACACTGCAATCCCCTTCCATTTTGTGGACAAACCACTGCACTTTGGCCCACTGTCTCCTCTTTAAAATCATATACCCACAATCCGTTGCAGTCCTCAATACCACAATCAATGAAGCTGCCGAATCTAAACACATAGCGCCCACGATTGGAGCAAATCAATGCCTTTCCATCTCGTTTTTGCGCGGTTTCAGTCCATTTCAAAGTGGTCCAAATGCCCGTTGATAAATTATAGTTTGCCAACATGGACGATACCGCTTCCTCTTGGGCATTATAGTTTGTCACAGGCCACATGAACGATGCTGGGTCCTCATGAAACACCATCATCACAATGCTGTTGCGCTTTTTCCAGAACTTTGGCCGATTTATCCCTGTCCATGGCGCTGTCTCCTCTTGTCCATCAATGGATGGTAACTCAACAGCTCGATATTGGCCACTGNCTCTCTCTGCGACACAATGATTGTCCACACTGAATATATGAATCTTCCCTGGACTCAACAACATGCACTGTGGACTCTCGTCCCAACAAATACGCATCTCCTCCCGCAAAAAGCTCTCCTTCCAATTGAAGACAGCGATATCGTGTCCATGTCCGCCCACATGACGCATCAAAAATACAATTTCCTCCTGATTCGTCAGCTCCGTTGCCATGGCTCTGGGCCACGCAGAGTATTGGTCAGTTTCTGGAACAGGCAATGCCGACCAGGTGCTCGTGTCATTGTCATAGATGAACCCTTTGAGTTTGTTGAAGGAATCTGTCACAACGAGGTATCTTCCGTCATGCAACACCAACAGCTGACTGATTTGGGTTNTGGGACACCTCTCCTTCTCCACAAACTGGTTGACAGGTGTTGCCATGTTTACAAGTTAACAGTTTTTTTAGTTTGTGTTTGCTTCCAATGTTCCAAACTAAAATATCANCAGAATTGCCGTGAGTCCAAGTTCAATAATGGATTATCCTTGCCAAGTCCGAATTTCCCACGAGAGTGTGGAAATGGAGTATCTGTATAAATTCAAATATAATTTTAACGGCCAGAGAGTCAATAGCTGTTGATGGATATTGTTATATTGAAGATGGATGTTTCCATTTGATGAAAAGCAGAGATGTGCGATTTGAGTGTTTTCAACCAGTGGCATCATTCGTGATGCCACTCCTTAATATGTTTGCAGTACATGACATTGTCCATCATAAATTCTTGTCCATTATGGAATGTCCATTGTAGAGCAGGATCCATTACGGAATGTACATTATAGATCAGGTTCCATTACGGAATGTCCATTATAAAACAGATTCCATTGTTGGATGATTCCGTTTCCTTCTTCTGAAATCTACGGGAATTGTAAATTCATTCAATCCTTTATCTTCCAATTGAACAATATTAGAGTGCTTTTGGTTGGATTTCAAACGGATGTGTTTACACATTAATACGTGGTGACAGTGAAACAAACATTCATGGGATAAATATTAGGATCTCCATTACCCAAGCATGTTCACTACACATGCATGTCAATTGCAATCAGTTATTTTGGGAGAGAATTCAACCGTTTCTATTTTCTCATTAATTCACGATTTGAGAAATTTCAGTTGATATTCCAAACTGATGTAGCTTCACATTTATGAAATGTAACAGTGTATCAGGTATTCATGGGACAAGTATTCTAAATTAATAAATCACTGTCCATTACACATCAATGTCCATTACACACACATACAATCAATGTCCCTCAAATCACTGCCTTTTCCTGACGAACCTCCAACAAATCGTAATGGGCTTTGCGCAAATTAAATAGCAATGAGATCCTGCGCTTGTGGGACCCATTTCCAATGGATAGATGTTGGGAACGAATCAGTTTTCGGTCTTGACATAGATAAACGTCAATGTCCATGCGGAACAGAATGGATGTTGCTGCCACAGACATTTGTTCCGGATATTCACCTTTCAATTTGATTCTTCGTGCCTCATCTGTCCAATGTCCGTACTCATCCTCATTTTGCTTAGATTCACGATTCATGAACTCAGCGACCTTTAATCTCAAACTCGATGCAGTCTCATGGCGGTGTTTCCGCAACCTTTTGAGGTATCGAGCCACAGACTCGAAAAAACAATCGCCGTTGGCAATCATTGTTTTCTTGATGAATTTGCTTTGCTCAACTGCATACTCAGTGTCTGCATCCATCTGTTGCTTGATTCTGGGGACATCCATTGTCCATTGATTGGAGTCACTGGCATCAATGACGACTCTCAATGATGGATCCCCACACGGTTCAACTTCAATCCAGTGGGTACCGGCCGTTTGTTTCCGCGCCACCCCCGACCTCCAACCATTGCCTGTATTAAATACACCATTCTCTCCCACATAGTTTGGTACCTCAACTTTAGACTCCTCTGGCACCTCAATTTGAGGCTCGTCTGGTATCTCAACATGAGGCTGGTCGCTGGACCCTGAACTGTAACTGTAATCCTCGTCATTGACTTGAAAGCACTGTTCAGAGGGATGGGCATGAACTTGTCCATTGCCGTCTCCATTGGCATGGCCACCACGTTGTCCATCGTGAGATCCTCTATTAGGATGGCCACCACGTTGTCCATTGTTGGGTCCGTGGTCATGTCCATTCGATTGAACTTGAGTCCGTCCGTCGTGAGATGCTCCATTGGCATGGCCACCACGTTGTCCATTGTTGGGTTCGTGGTGAGGTCCATTGGCATGGCCACCACGTTGTCCATCGTGAGATCCTCTATTAGCATGGCCACCACGTTGTCCATTGTTGGGTCCGTGGTCATGTCCATTCGATTGAACACGAGTCCGTCCATCGTGAGATGCTCCATTGGCACGGCCACCACGTTGTCCATTGTTGGGTCGGTGGTCATGTCCATTGGAATGAACTCGAGTTCGTCCATCGTGAGATCCTCCATTGGCACGGCCACCACGTTGTCCATTGTTGGGTCCGTGGTCATGTCCATTCGATTGAACTCGAGTCCGTCCATCGTGAGATCCTCCATTGGCACGGCCACCACGTTGTCCATTGTTGGGTCGGTGGTCATGTCCATTTGAATGAACATTACTTTGTCCATTATGATAATCTCCATTGGCATCCTGTCCAAACTGTGCTTCATGGGTAGATCTGCTCAAAGTATGAACAATGACGGCCACAATGAAAATGATTAATCATATGAATGGACCACAAACTGTAAACAATCACTCACCGCATCTGCTTGAACTTGTCCTCAATCAGCTTTTCAACTTGCTCCTTACTGAGCACCTGGGCTCCACTGCCACTCTCCGCGCTTGTGGCACTGTGGTGAACGCGATCCAGTTGCTCTGTCAGCTCAGAGATCCGTCGCTCATAATGCTCCTTCATTTCCGCCATCTCCTTCCGCAGTCTTTGATTCTCTTCCCGCAATCTCATGCGGACACCATCTGGATCTTTCTTTTCCAGTTCTTGCTGGCATTCAGTCTTGATTTTGCTCGATATTCCCTTTTCAAAGCAGGTCAGAGCATCCTTGAGCAATGGCACCATATCCGTTGTCATCTTGTTCACAGCGGCCCATTTGTCGAATCCAACTTTTCTGAAATCTGATCATCACAAAATAAACGAGTGCAAGGATCATTTACGCATAATCGCACACAAAAGAGGAATACCTCCACTC
The DNA here is from genome assembly GCA_002711105.1 of Planctomycetota bacterium. GTDB lineage: Bacteria > Planctomycetota > UBA8108 > UBA1146 > UBA1146 > UBA1146. The sequence goes on along the minus strand of PAIH01000021.1, from coordinate 24,598 downwards.
GCTGCATCAGTNTCAGGAATCCTGCACGAAGCGGCCATATTGATGTGCTTGAATTTGTCTCTGCCATGGCTGTATTGCGACTCATACCGTGGCTGATCAGTCGGAGGATGTTGTTGTTCACGATATTGACCACCGTGGGGATTGTTTGAGTGAAACTGACCATCGTGATGGTTTTGTTGATGGCCACGATATTGACCACCGTGGGTATGGTCTGAGTGAAACTGACCACCGTGATGATGTTGTTGATGGCCACGATATTGACCACCGTGGTGATTCCGGTGATATTGCTGTCCACCATGGTGATCGTAATACTGCTGTCTACGATATTGACCACTGTGGTGGCCGTGATATTGGCGTCCACCGTGATGGCCTTGAGGGTCACCATGATATCCTCCGTGGTGGCCGTGATATTGCTGTCCACCGTGATGGCCTTGAGGGTCACCATGATATCCTCCGTGGTGGCCGTGATATTGCTGTCCACCGTGATGGCCGTGATATTGCTGTCCTTGATGTTGTCCACCGTTGTGGCCTTGATCGTCACCACGATATTCTTGATTTCCGCTGTGTGGTGGCTGAGGATGTTGTGATTGTTGGCCTTTATTATCAGCAGCATCTCGGTATGTGGCCTTTTGCGATGGCTGCTGCGTTGTTTGTTCTGCCATGGTGTTCAGGCAGAAATGTCACTAACAAACTTCGAAAATGTACAACTTGGTTACATTCCAAACAGTGAACATTTCAATATTCACCAGTTTTTACTGCATAATATACGGGCATTGCATTGGCATTCATACTGTTTGGAATTTGGGTTCGACACAATGGACATTCAGCATGACGTCCATTCATTTCCGCATTGTGGAGGAGTTGAGTCCAACAGAGATGGCAGAGAATGTAATGTCTGCATCGGAAAAAGAACACAGTGGCCCAGTTTGTCAGGCATATCGCACACAGATGAGTGCTCTTTTCCTTCTCCATAAGCTGGACTTGTTGAACAGCAATATCTCTTTCTGTTTGGATATCCTTGACCTTCTCCTCTGAGCACTTCCACTTTTCTTTCATCTCCAATAGATGGCCATCACTGTCCTCCATCTCTGCTCTGTGATCGGCCAGGATATGAGCAATTGTATCCTGCATCCAAATGAGAAAGTGTCTGTGCATTATCTATGGGAATGAATAGTATGGAAACACTGGCAGACCTCTTGCTCTTTGGCTTTGTCCATTAAGGACTTTTTTGAAATGGACATTTCATTCAGTTTGCTCTTCAAATCCGCAATTTCCTTCAGCATATCGTCCATCGTGGACGTTTGTAAATCCATTCTGTCCCTCAATGTTCTTGTTGCCTCGTCGGTGCTGGAAGAGATTGCTTGAGCAATGATTGGTCGCATTTCCATCCATATGCTTTGGGCATGCTGTTCAATTGCCAAAGAGCGTGAATAACATCCGCCACCAATTGATGTAGTCAGCATATTTTGGAATTGACTGCCATCGCTATGTCGTGGTGTCGCATAGAGTTGATCATCCACGATTGAATTATATTGATTTGTACACAATGAATTGTCCACGATATCATTTGTTTGTCCAGAGAAGTTGGACGACGCCATGTTTCAGTTTGACAACGCCATGGTTCAGGTTACTTTTGAAAGTTTTATTCTGATTTTTATAAGTAGGCTGTGACAAGAACACTTTGGACTTTTTTCCTAATGGCCAGGTATCGATGTAATGGATAAGATCAAATAGATAAACTTCCAATGTATAATTTACAAACGAACAATTCACAATGTCCATTATCAGGGACAATGTNTAAAATGGACAAAAGTCCATCATTGGACACTATGCATAATTGTCCAAAATGCAGCACAGTCCAAAAGCGACACAATCTCAAAATGGACAAAAAGTCCATAATGGACAAAATAGATCAACAAAATGGACAAAATAGATCAACAAAAAACAAAAAAAAAAAGAAAATGGACAGAATATCCATCATGGAGATAATTTCTAATCTATCCTTGCACTGATAATGGACAATTTCAATTGATGTTACCTTTTATATCTCCACATTACTTCATGTCATCGTTGATATCTCCGCTTCTGACCACATACCCTTTCGGTAACGCGGAAAATGGATCAATGCCGTTGTCAATTTCTTTGCGGCACAGAATGCAGCGTTTTGGCAGACTGCTTCGCAAAAAACCCGTCCAGCACTGATGGCAGGCCACCGAATGTCCACACTGACGCAGCATGACCTCCGCGTACCGCGATTTGCAGATACCGCACCTGAAATTGTCCAGCTGCTGTTCTTTCTTCTTGATCTCCTCATTGGCTTTCTCCGTCTTTTTCCGCTCCTTTGCCAGCTCTCCCTTTGCCTCCTTCAGTTCCTCTTCTTTGTCCTCAATGACAGTCTTGAAGCTCTTTTGTATCACCTGATTGGCCCGGATCATGTTGGTCTGGCTCTTGTTGACCACGGAATGTAATTCCTCCTGCGACATTTCCCGCAAATTCGCAAGTGGAATCACCTCCGTTTGATGCTGCAATTTTTCGATCTTCTTCCTTAAATTGACATTGTTCAGTCGGTAAAACTCCGCGTCTTCACGTTGCTGTTTGGCCGACTTCCGCACAAAGTTCAGCTCCTTATTCAACAACACGCTCTCCGTTTTGTATTTGTCCACGACGGACGACGTGTGCTCGACCAGCTTCTCCTGATTATCCTTCATCACGGTCAGCACACTGATGATCGTGCCCAATTTGGAGGCATCGCCCATCGACTTCTTGTGGACCACATCATATTGCTGCTGCAGTGCGGTGATGTCGTGCACGTCGACACTCTCAGATTGTCCATTATGGACGGTCGACGTAGAGGGGACNTCCTGTCCCTCATTGGAACCCGTAATGTCCGTACCCGTTTGGTGGACACTAAACGAAATTGGGACGCGTTGTCCAACATTGGAGTGAGACGTAGTGTCCGTTACCGTCATTGGTTGGGCCGGAGGTGGAGGAGGAGTCAGGACAACGGTTAAATCAATCAATTCTTCCTGTTCCACTGCAGCAGGCGGTGCTGTGATTCCTTCTTCGTCCTGATCCTCAACGTCAGATTGGTCAAACGTATCCAGGACAGATGGGTCCAGGTTAAACTCGGAGTCGGTACCGTGGTCACTTTCGACCAGATTGTCCATTCTTCTTTGTCTTTTGATTGGCGGACGAGATACTCCGTCATGCTCTCCCTGCAGACGCCGCCTGCGGGATCTCGTAAAGTATCGAGTGTTTCTGACCATTGCCTCTTCTGTGGTCGTCGGCTTCAAACGCAAGGATGGTTTCAGAATGTAACACTTTGGCTTTGCTGTTTTTGTTTGGTATTATTTTCACAAAACTTTTCTACTCTTTGAAGCAGACACTTTCACAGCATGGCGGCTGCTTTGTCGCCAGTGGTCACGGAAATGCTGGTTGCATTGTTTGCATTGAATGGCGTGCAGTTTACAACCGATCTGGGTATTTCTCTCGTCGCGGCATTCAGCACATTTCGTTGGTCCAATGATGCAGTATGTCTCCAACTTGATTCTCGCTTCGCGCTCTGTGGCAATATGATTGGTTGCGCCACCCCAACAGATGGTCTTTTGTTTCCATTGCAATACGACTGGTGCTGCGCAAGGGGACTTTCGACGATTCAAACTGGGGTCTCAATTACATGCTGCATCATGGAGTGATGACTCGAGAACTTCCGTGCAGTATATTTGTCCTCGCGTAGAGGAATCACCGCGAACGATCACCTGGAAGCAGTCTGAACGTACTCCAGGAAGCAGAGCAAAGAATGTCCATTGTGACCATTTTCATGATCATCCATCTTGCCTCAATGAGCGGACAAGCACTATTCGTCATTCTACTTGGCAGCAGAGTTGCGGCATTATATTTCCCTGTAAATGTCCATTATTGANGATAATGGACGGACGTTATGTGANACCCAGTCGCCTGAGTCGCTATTTTTCCAACTCAATGGACAAACGATTGACTTTTAAGGAATCTGTAATCCATTCGTTAACCCGTACATATCGTCCGCCAACAGTGGATATTCGCACATTGGCTCTGAAAGTGGCAACACCAGACATCCATATTCGATTGTGGACTTGGCTTCGAACCACCATTTGTGATGTGGAGAAAGCAACACGAAAATCGATTCGTTCATATTTGGACGCACAATGGCTGGATGCAGATTTCCCCTTTGACGATGACTGCGATGGTCAAACGAGTGATAGTGGACAAAGTGCTGTTGAAGAACCCGAGCCACATTTGTCCATTGAAATGGAACAACATCCAACATTGGATGAATCTCACATTGGGCAATTTGACAATGGACAAAGTGATGTTGGACAAAGTGTTGCGATGGATTTGGATGATATTGGACAAAATCATTACGCTCAGCAATCCATGGACACAATCACTGTTCCAGTTACACCCTCATCACAACCACTCCCTGCCAGCTTTCCACTACAGTCCGCGCATTCACCACTTGTCCGTGGAAGATCTTTTCCAGTACAAAATGAGACATTGAACAAGATAATGGACATTGCACGTGCAATGTCTATTTGTAATGGACAAAGCAGCAAAAGGTCCATATACAATGAACGAAATGAACAGGTAGATTCATCAAATGCTAAATATGATGCTATCAATCCCGCTTTGGTGGATTATATTAAAAAACAAGTTACTGCTTTTGCAAAAGTCAATCATGTCGAGCTGAAATCCAGGACAGATCTTTCGCAATGGCCAATGCCAGTCCAACATGAATTTGTAGGCTTTTTGGCTGGTTTGGGTGTGTCAAGAAGAAGAATTTCGACATGGCTTGGTGTATTGAAAGAGAAATGCTTTGTGGACCACTCTGATGTCGATTTATCCAAGATTCCCAAAGTATTGGCAAACTCTGACACCACAAAGAACGGCGTTCTTCAATTTATCAAAGGCAATGGACCTGGGCATCATGGACAAGCTTGTTTAAAAATGAAATTTGAGACGGTGTTATCCCATTTTACCAGCTGAGTGTTGTTATTTATTGTTTGTGTTTTTTCCACTCAGGATGTTCTTCGTTCATTTGCCCAACCACTACATGCATGGGCCGTGTCACAGACAGACAGTCATTTTGTTCGAATGTCTCGTTTACAAAAGACATTGGTGACGCTGATGACTGGTGCCAGTCATAAAGATCTTGAAAGCATTGTGCCTATTATGGCTCAGTTTTTCCTATTCAATCCCAATATATGGGTAGCCATTTTGTCATCAATGATTGATAAACGTCCAGACTTCCAGCAAGTGGCCCTGTGGAATCTGATATCTTTCAAGGATGTACAATTTGCTGTCGACAGAATGAACATGCAGATGCGACATTCATTGAATATCAGCAGGCTCAAATGGACCCAGCGCGTCCGTCCATTGTTTCAAAACCTCACAAACGCATTAATTCCGCCACGTGTCACTCCTGGTCTCCGTGGCCCACGCGCTAGGAGTGGACTATATTTCATTCGAGGCACCAGCTTACTGGAACGAGATTACAAAGAAAGTACCCAGTATTATGCCCCACAGATGCAGATTGGGCACACCCTTGATGGAGATCAAGTGAATCTCAATGCCGTCCATTATTCAATGTTCAAGTTGCTGATTTTGCATTTGTCGACTCCCTCAATCCGCAAAAGCATGCATTGGCTACGAATTGCACGCGATGACATATTACAAACTCGTCCAATTTTGGTGAGTGATCATTGCATAATCATCAAAATTTGTCGTGATGGATTTGTATTGTCCATGGGTCGATCCATGGAGATGACCATCATGATCAATTGCAGTGTGCGGGGTCTACACAATTCAAAGCAGCATGCCGATGTAGTGTCATTGGCATCCTGTGAGGAAAACAGCTACAATTTATACATGTTGTCGCAGCAAGTGGACAAGGAAGCATTTGCATTGAGTGCCTTTGGCGTACCTGACCCGGAGAGCGGACATTTGATCAAAATCATCTCTCTGAGCATTGAGGACAGTGTCAGTGCGCAATACGGTTTTGGACGAGCGAAATCATCGTCCAACTGGAGATGGTTGTGGTCCAAATTTGGTGTAGAACAGCATTGGCATTCTTGGACAAAGTATAAACTACCATTTACTGTCACAAGCAAATGGCACAGCAGAGAATGGAAGAAGTTCAACAATGGCAGATTCGATACCTATTGTCGCAGAATGGGACTGGATAAGAAATGGGCGGTATTTCAGGGCAGTGATCAATTGAAAGGCTGGAAACAATTCATGAGGGAGTACAAGTCCGCGCAAAATTACATCAACACTGAGGCTGCACATGGACAAAAGAGTGATTGGCTGCGCGGAGTCGACTTTCTCGGTGCGCCAATGGATCCATTTCATTGCCAAATGCGAGATTGGATGCTACTGGGCAAACATCTAGCATTAGCGTTGATGGACTATCATTTGTGGATCATGGACGAGGCAAATGTCGAGCAGAGGCGCAGATTCCATGGCGACTATGCTGATGGAATGGTGGCAATGTCGCAGTCACAGATTCTTGTCCATTTTCGAGANCATGTTCAACTGAAAATGTACTTTAATGAGAAAATACCAGCGATGAGCAAAGTCCATGCGCGTATGTCCATTATTTTTAAAGTCTGCGTTCCGTGCAGTGTACTTATTTGTCCATTACGAATTTTGTGGTAGATGGAAACAAGTTGCGGAAATTTGTGGACAATCTCGGCAAGATGCTGCACTGTGATCATCCAGGTTGTAAGTGGCATCCTCTTATCAATTCGCCATTGGAGAAATGGTTCGCGTTGCTGTTGTTGAGTCTGCAAGACACACTTGTTCCTTTCCAATTACTCACCAAAAAGCACTTTGATGAGTATTTCAAGGTCTTCTGTGCAGATGTCCACACCTGTGGATTACGTGGTGATTATCGCCGAACTGCGTATGACACCAATGTGTGGCAAATTTACGCGACGCAGACACAAGTGCTCATGACTCGCTTATTGGGCGTGAATCGAATGACGCGTTACATGCATGTATTGACTTCGTGTGGCATGTTTTTTATCGAGATGGCCCATAAATTCAAAGCCACTCCTCGTGGTTTATTTGGTGCTGATGGAACAGAGATTACCAACGATGACATTAAACATCATCTTCGTCTCAAAACTGGGAAATTCGGCTGTACACAGGCTGATTTGGACACTTTAGTGGCCATAATCCGGTGGCATCTTTGGGAACATTTAATTGCTCGCGAAGAAAATCCATTGATTGACACCGCTCAGCAGCAAGNAGACAATCTGAAAAAACAAGAAGAGCGTGATCTTCGGACATTGCGTGCTGGCGATGAATTGCGTGCATACTTCACTAAACACAATGTTGCACATATTCCTACACAAAGTTGGATGATTACCAAATTTCAAAAAACGAACTTGTGCAAATGGCTGGTTCTCGATGACGAACATCAAACTCTGCGAAATATGGCCACTGAAATGGACATTGAAAAGGACAATGATGATGTCGACTTTTGGATGAATGGTCGCGACGAGGATGAGATTAATTACTTAATGGACGAATTGGAAAACGTTCAATTTGACGATCCAGAACTGGAATCAAAAACAGACGCAGACAAAACGTTCCACAGTATGGACATCATGGATTTCCGCATAGGAAGAGATTTGCGGGAATCAAATGAGGACGATGTGGACGATTACGTTGGACGGTGGAGAGATGTCCATTTTGCTACAGATCAGAACCACAGAGTATCAATGGGCCTACGAGATATTATTATAGAGGGCTTTTTCCCGAAAATTGGACATCCAGATCAATTTGTAGAACAACAATTCAAATGGACATATCGACAGTTATTTGCTGTGGCCATTTCATATTCTCGCAACAAGGAATGCCGCCTCTATTTCAAATTCGTGGATCCACCCACAATCAAAGTTCGAAACACGACAAACGGACGGACATGGAAACACACATCTTGTTTTCAGACGCTGTGTGCTCAAGAGCTCCACTTATTTGGATTTTTGCGTGTAGTCGTTCCAAGCAATTGCCGCGCCGAGCTCCAATCATGGTGGACCAATTCCACGGCTTTACGCGTCATCCAGCAAAAATGTGAAGACGATATGCGCGATTTGCCTCCAGAGATAATGGACACTGAACGTGACCATGTTGAATTGTTTAGCACCACACAAAGGACAACATTAATGGGTGTCCATCAAGTTTTGGACAAGGAAATCGCAGCTCATTTTGAAAGAATGGACAGAGGTCAACATCAAAAATGCTGGAATTGTCGCAAAAACTTTGGATGGTATGAAACACATGCGATTTGCATTTTGGCCGATGACAAAACATGCAACATGGGCAGCATGATATTCGGTGCACTGGGCAGTCCACGACGTGATGCCCANCCTGACGATTTGAACATCACAGAGTCTTTGGATCCAGCACGTGCTGCTGATACTGTCGAAAAGTATATTGGACAATTTAACGGTCATGTTCCGTTTCAAAATNTGAGCGCGCTGGAGCTGCAGCCATTGATTGAAATGGACATTTTTGCTCAATGTACCCTCGGCAGTTGCCGTTTGTTTTGGGTGCCTGTTATGCTCAACACATTTTCACGATGTGTAAACTTTGTGATGACCAAATTACCGGGAAATGTCCAGAAATGCAACAAATTGCACAAATGGAGCCTGCTCGCCCTGAAACCCAAACGTCTAATTAAAGAGATGGACTCTGCATTGATGGAGACTCTGGATGAATTACCGGGACATGTGGAAATTCCCTTTAGAAGTCGCAAGCATTTTATAATGGACATGTTTGCTGTTCTATCAGGCATATTCACTGTGGAAGCTGATTATCTATCACAACGTCAAGAAACAGATTTGCATGTACTAGAAATATTGGACATTGATGGACAACCGCGTGTATTTTGGCGTCTTCATTTGGACCTCAATCCTGCGCGTTATTGTAATGGACAACAATTCATTGAGTGGGGCATTGATATTTGCAAAGACTACCCGTGGTCATTTTGGAAACCTCTCCAATTACAATGCAAGCAGCTGCCGCAAATTGAGTAAAAAGACTGTGAACTTGAAACAAAAAACTTTTCCGTCCTTGGTGCATGTTCACTTTGTTCAGCATGGCTACTTGCTGAACTGGTTTGTCGTTGCGCTCCAATTCCACATTAGATCTCACATTGGGCGTTGCGCTCCAATTCCAACAGTGCATTGTATCTCACATTGGGCGTTGCGCTCCAATTCCAACAGTGCATTGTATCTCACATTGGGCGTTGCGCTCCAGCAATATATCTGAACCCAGCACTTTTCACAATCCAGCAGTGTATCTGAGCCCATCCTGTTTCCGGATCCGGTATATGCTGCATTCCAAAACCATTCCAATTCCAGATCCTTTTCACAATCCATTATTTGAAGACTGTCATCATAGTTGAGTTTGTCTTTACGTGCGATTCATGAATGGTATTTTTTGTTGTGATTTGGCTGTGTATGCAAATTTCATTTTCTCTGATTGAATGGTATTTGAAACATCCTTGCACTCAGAATGGACAACGAAGCAATCAAGCCAGACACTTTTGTGGGTGAAAGACGGGGACTCCATCTGGACAAACAGGTGACTGATCTTCATGAAAACGTGGGTGCGCTCAATCCCCATCCACTGGCCCTTCCCCCGCTGGATATGAATGCCTCGAAGTCCCCTGTTGTATCCACGTTGTCTGATGGAAATGGACAAATTGCTCATGTCCAAAAGTCAGAGACCCCTATCTCCTCGAAAGCCCCTGTTGTATCCACGCAGTCCGATGGAAATGGACAAAGTGCCAATGTCCAAAAGTCAGAGACCCCTATCCCCTCGAAAGCCCCTGTTGTGTCCACGCAGTCCGATGGAAATGGACAAATTGCCAATGTCCAAAAGTCAGAGACCTCTATCTCCTCGAAAGCCCCTGTTGTGTCCACGCAGTCCGATGGAAATGGACAAATTGCCAATGTACAAAAGTCAGAGACCTCTATCTCCTCAAAGTCCTCTGCTGTATCCACGGTGTCCAATGGTAATGGACAATTTGCCAATGTCCAACCGTCAGAGACCTCTATCTCCTCAAAGTCCCCTGCTGTATCCACGGTGTCCGATGGTAATGGACAATTTGCCAATGTCCAACCGTCAGAGACCTCTATCTCCTCGAAAGTCCCCTGNTGNNTCCTCGAGTCCAAGTCCGACCCACCCACTTCCTCTGGATGCTTCAGCTCAGCCTAATCCAAGTCCGACCCACCCACCCATAATGGACAATTCTTCCGATCCGATGTCGATCGATGATGATTTTGCAGAACCCGACGAATTGGCTGACATGGACATCAAGATGAAGAATGGGGATGCAGGTGATTCTGCCAGTGTTTTTGACCGAGTGAACAATGATTTGAATCAATTGACTGTGAGTGTTGTGGGCATGGAGCGAGAGCAGCCGCCTTCCCCTCTGATACAAATCAAAACTCAGGGATCTGCCATTGGTTTTGATGCCAATTATGACCGCCATTTTGATCAGAGTGGCAATGTCAGCAACACGATCAATCTATTGTTCGATCAAGCACTGACATCTGATCGCAGCCTACCATCGTCAGCAGGCAGCACCACAGAGGATCCAACGAAGAACAATGTATGTAATGTCCATTATGAATTTGAAAATTCTGATTTCTTCAGAGAGCCAACATCTTCAGGTTCAATTGCAGATTGCAGAAAAGTTACAACCTGTGGCTAAAGTGAAAATGGACATTTTCGATGATTATTTGTTTATTGACAAAAGTCTGCAAGCAGCAGCTGCATCGGTCTATCAAGAAGATGCGGCTGCAATGTGGCATGGAATCGAGATGATAACTCTGACCAAGCAGGACTTTGCCAGATTGTTCTCCGACAAATGCACGTCGGAAGCTTGGGTGAATGACGAGGTATGCAAATGTCTGGCCATCGACAAACAAATGGAACATTTTCTGGAATGTGGTGGACTGCACAGATATTACGCTGGATCGTGGACTTGCTCTCAATGTTGTGGGCAGACTGCTCAATGGAGTCGAAAGTATGTTCAAATCCACATCATTCTTTTCCTCTATCACATCAATTTGACTGCCATTGCTCAATTGAACAGCCTCAGATTCGTTTTGCGTCTCCGTATATGCTGCATTTCATATTAGATCATCATGACAAAGTGATGACTGTGGCTTGGACCGAACAACGAGTCAAAAGATGGAACAAATTCATTCAAAAGCAATGTCCACAGGAATTCGATACATTGGACGGTCTCTTATTACCTTATAACCACAACGACCTGCACTGGTATTTGTACGTGATATTCCCAATCGCCGATGATGGACAAACAGTCAAAGTGGCCGTCGTGGATGCGTTGAGTAGGCACAATGTAAAGCAGAAGATCAAGGTTGCCATCAAATGGTTTCTGCAATGTATAACTGGCATCAAAGGATTGGAGCTCATTTTCGTGCATTGGAGGACCCCGCAAGTCGGAAGAGGCACTTATTGCGGGTATCAGACCGCTTTGAACATGAAATGTATTGCCGAGCAGGCGCGTCCACTGGCAGAGGCCTCAGAAGACGAAGCCACTCGTCTTCTTTCAACAATGTACGCGGAAGCGGATTTAACGAATTTGCGAATGGCACTACGCAATGGGGCCACACGTTTAATCAACAGCCAACAGCACGTATGGGAATCCAAACCCCCTTCCAAACGCAATGAGGATGAAGATGTGTCCATCATACATGACTCTGACGATGATATGAAAGTTCGAGAGCATACGGAAAGTGGTAATGGACAAAGTGGTAATGGACAAAGTGGCGATGAACAAAATGAGGACGATGAAAGTGGTAATGGACAAAGTGATGGTGATGAAGAGATGTCCGTTGCACCTGTACCAACCAAACCAGCTCGAGTGGAGAGGCTGCTCAAAGTGGCTTTAAACGGTTTCTGGTTCAGTGGCCGCTCGATTGATGACGCTGGTGGGTGGTATCAGAGTGGCAAACTGGTTGCAGTGGACACTGCAGCACCACACTTTGTCAAAGTCGTGGACTGTCTCGACTCTGAAATTGTGATGTGGATTGATACCACGAAATATGTGGACGCTGCTCAGGCAGTGCCAGTATGGCGCACTGATATTCATGTGGTCATGCAGCATGAGGGACAGTTGAAACTCAAAATCATCTCGGCTGCTGGTTGGTGTTTGCACGAGACCATTGGCGATGGCAATTGTTGGTGGCGCTCAGTTTCTATTAGGATATATGGACATCAACATAATTGGCAGAATGTGAAGAATGCTGTGTTGAGGTGGATCAATCAAAACATGGCTATGGCCATTCGCGAGTTGATGGGAGGCGATGCGGAGACTTTCGGAGAAATGATGGAAAGAATGAAAAAGGCGTACGCTTATGCTGGACAATTGGCTATGTCTGCAACAGCTCTTTGTTTCAAATGGAAGATTGAGATCAAATTCTGCGACTTTTGGCTCTCCAGACGTTTGTTGGACATGAATGGCTTTACCTTTGGGTCGGCAGACTGGCCTGCCATGGCGGTACTGTCATGTCCTCGCGCGAGGCACTTTGAATATCTAACTCCAATGTCTTCGTCAACAATCACTGTGGACCAAGATGTGTTGCCTGTCCCCGGCATCAAATCCCCGTCCAAACACAATGGACAAAGTGGAAATGGACAAAGTGTCTGCCCTCCACCCGCCACCCAATCACATCCCTCTAATTCTCACACAAAGACGTCCTCCGCAATGGACAAAAAGTCAACCGCAGGAGACAATTATGCTTCTGCTCAACTGCAAACCAGACCACTAAAGTGCAGCAAGGTGGATTGCGATATCATTCCGTTTATTGTCAAGCATTCCATGCCCATCATTGACGAATATGATGGACCATTTGAGGGACATGGACCCGATGAACTGTACGCGAATCCGCCATATGGGGAGTGTAAATTGTACAGTGTTCGCATCAGTGATGTTCTGGACATTAATGGACACAGATGCACTCTCTCCGGTCTCCGCTTTCGTGTGGGACACAACAAAATATTTCAAATGGAATTATCGAACGACGTGGATGGACGTAATGGACTAGCGGAAATCATGATGATCAGAGCCAATTACACCTTCAGTGTGGCTGACGCTTTGCTTTCCAGCATTCCAAGCAATGAGTGGTTTACTGCGCTCTATGTGGCTCAGCGGTTTCCCCCGCACACTACCGAGTGGTGTACTCGCATCAAAGTCACAATGTCCTTCTCCAAATTCAGAAAGTACACATATTACGCAGACGGGCGACCAGTATTGGTGTGTGGAAGCATCCACGCATCGGAAATTGCTGCTAAAAAGATGTGGAGACACAATTTGAAGCAAGCATTCACCGAGAAGGAATGTGTGAAAGGTCCAGATGAAGCCTTTTGGTATTTACCAGATAATCGCTCAGCCAGCGTCGAGGTCATGGTGCAGACCGTGCGATTGTCTATGAGCAAACGAGAGATTGCCTTTGTTGGCCATGGACATAGGAAATGGGTCGGTTTGATCGTGGGCGACACCAACTGGATGCACGTAATGGGCCAAACATTCGATGTCGATTCGTGGAAGAATGCTCCAGCAACAATTGGTGGGATGACGTACTCATTGGGTCAACTGCAAAAGCTGTATCCATTACACGGGAAGAAATGGCCCATAACCAATTGGAATGTGTCCGCCAAACCACTGAAAAAGAATGATTATATCAAAGGAGGCGGCTGCAAAGCAGTGTCAATTGCAGTGCCCAACTTGGTTATCCAACTTATTTCTGAATTTTTGCCGCTGCGGAGCCGAGCGCGTCTGGCTACATGTTCACGCACTCTCTTTTGCAGTCTGTTCTCTGATGCTGGGCAGAAGTGCAGAATTACAGGCGGTAGACCTGTATCGTTGGCCATGTGCCGCCGACTCTTCGAAAAGGAGTGGTCAATCATATCGCTGCGGATTGTCCATTATCCGGCTGTTAAGAGTGGTTTGAAAACCATTGAATATCGGAAATTCAAATTACCACTCAACCAATGGGTGCTGGTGGTGATCAGTCGCGGACCATGGACCCACGATGACACCGAACATTTCAAAAAGTACAAGGCGAGTCCATGGTTTGGCCAAGTCAAAGAATACAGACAATCTCTCGATGCATTTAAAGGGCTGATGGACAAGCTGGACATTAAAGGAAAGGATGTATTCGCAGTGTTTGTGTCTGAACTTCTGGACACTACAAAGCAGAATGAGAGATTATGGTCCGACGGTTCACAACCAGCAATGGAGCAGATGGATCCCTCAACTGACTTTGCTGGAGGGTACCACATCAAGCATCGGATGTCCATTGTGCTGAGATTGGACAATCCATTTCCAATGTCCTACCATGACGATGACGACAAGCTGGTCACCGTGGGACCGCAAAACGTACAAAAATTGGCAAAACACAACATTCTCCGTCGCAAGCTGTACAACCAAATTGGAATGGGTGCATTCAAGTTGATTCGTCCGGTCAGAGCCCAACGAAATTGCAAATCAAGGCCATCACCATCGACCTCTGCAAAGATGACGAGTCCACATCATGGACAATCTCCCAATGCGAACATCCCGAGTCCACACAATGGACAATCTCCCAATGCGAAGATGACGAGTCCACAGATTGGACAACCTCCCACTACTCAGAACGGCGTGATGTACGACGAGAGAGACCAAGAAGTGTTTAGAGCTACATTCTATTCACCTGAAAAAAGGGCAATTGGATTCGGGACGGCAATTAAGCTGAACGGAATGGATGGCAAAATACTCAGCAGCGTCTTGAAATATCCCAGAGCATCCTATTGGAGTAAGAATGCGCATGCATCCATGCATGACGATATCGAGGCGGTCTTTATGCAATTTACCACTTCACTCGCGACCAACTGTGCCCAACATATCAATGCCATTCGACATGATAAAGCAATATTTCCCACCGAATTCAAAGACCGCTTCACGCTGATATACCAGTGGTTGCGTCGATATTTGGAATTCGATGCGTTTGACGATTTTATCGAGGTGAACAATCTCCAACCGCTTTATTGGTGCCTTTGGTTTATGTACGATCCAATTCAGCCTTTACTGGACGCCGACGCTCAGCATATGCTCAAAAAAGCAACAGGGAATGCGGTTGGTGATTGCCACGGAACGAAACTCGATGCCAAATTGTGCGAAAAAGCAAAAGTCGGCATTTCCCTCATACGGCAAAAGATGCAATCGACAGTTTCAGCAAAATTTGCCGCACCGTTTCGCTGTGAAGTGTTTATTGATCTCGAAGAGGAGCATTGGTGGTATGGCGTGAGGCAGTTGGTGGATGATCCAGAGGCAATTGATACCGATATTGCCATGATGGACAATGTTAAAGCAGCAGCCATCGAGCGGCAGCCATCGAGCGGCAGCCACTGTTCATCGAATCAACCACTGTCCATCGAATCAGCCACTGTTCCTCGAGCGGCAGCCACTCAAATTCGTTATGAATATGTCAACACTCGACGGATGAGGAAGAAAATGGAGAATGCCACCAAATTCCAGCAAAGCGTAATGGACAGATCTCTGTCCGAGGCACAGCTACGATGGACGCAGATTGAATTGGACGTTGCAATTGTTGGCATGGATTTACCTACTCAAATGAACCAGAATCCGCCAGAACTTGTAGTGGACTGTGTCCGCACTGGCTTTTTATTTCTCAAAACCAGCAGAGTGGACATGACCATACGATGTGCCATCTATTATGTCCATTTGCTGAGGCTATTGTGTCAGTCTGCTCCTCTGGAGATAATGGACGATACTCGGGCCAACAAAATCAATCAACTGGCTATCTGGTTCCACCACCACTTTGGACGTAGTGCTGATCTAATGGACGCATTGCGCATTAATGGGCACGAAGACGCTATTTGTGTGCTGGGTGCTGTATTGAGAGCAAAACACGGACCATCAAGTCCAATTCTCAAACAGACCCAGGCCTGGATGACCAGATTTGGGCACCCGCAGATGATGACGTTTGATATGTTGGCTGGAGATGATCACAGAATGACACAGCTGTACAGGTTGCTGACTCGTTTGATCAGGGGCCAACCAGTATCTTTGCCCGGGTCATTTTGGTCCACTGAAACCAATCTCCAGCGGTGGTGGAGCATCGATTGCAGCCATTTGCCCCATACTTTCTCAGCAGCTGATTTCACAATCACTCGACGATGTCGTCTGTTTATGTCCAAACACAAAGCAAAGAACGTGAGTCATATTGAAATAAAGAGCACCTTTTTGCCAAATTATGGTGTGACCGCACCAAACGTCAATCCGAATGCAGTGTACAAATGGAGACAGCATATGAAGGGAATGTTTGTGCATCGCAAACTCGTTGAATTGGACGAAGCAGGTAAACCGAAGAAGTATTTCAGAGCGGAAGGACTCATGTTATTGCAGATACCAATCGCAGCCTTGGCGTGTTTCATGGACAATCAATGTCTGTGCAAAAAGAGGCTGTTTCAAATGTTGCGCCACGACAGTGTTGCAATGAGACTACATCGCATGTGGTGCTTGTATTTGCACAGAGAGTACAGGCCATTAAATGACCGAGTGTTTTGTGTGGGAGAACTCGAGGACGTTCTGTACAATGACTATGAACTCTTCCTCGTGTCTGTCCAACGAAAACTGGGATGGACAATTTTCACTGCAGAGAGTATCCAAAAAGGAAAGCCCCTGCCCGATCCACAGTGTGCAATACATGCAAAAGTGCAGTTTGCATGGTCATTGATTATTATGGGCACCATGCTGAAAGAACTGGAAGATTGCGACAGTGTATTGCGGACGAGCACCGCAGCAATTTGTAATCGTTTACGGGAAAACATTGATCGACCATTTGGAAATGACGCATTGACCGTGTTGAACTTTGACCTATATTATGATGACTTTCCAGATTGCATGGCCCAAAAAGTGGGCTTTATGGACACTCGACAATTCTTTGAGGGATTACCATTGGGAGTCGGCTCACAAGCAGAGGTTATGTTGAGGCTGACATGGATTGATCTGGTGAATATTGTGTTGGCAGTGGCCTCTGGACAATTTTCCATGAGGCCAATTTTCGGAGATCGTATCGCTATTACGGAAGAGACAGCCCATCTCGTGGTTGCACTGTGGTTTGCAACTGTTGTTCGCCGTGTACAGCAGCAGGAGAAAGCCGTCGAAAATGCTCTTTCAAATTATCCAGTGCGTTGGGACTTATTACGGGAGGATATGATTGCAAATCCACAATGGATCACATATTCTCAAATGTACAAAGAGGACGCAGAGATTGGGCAATGGATGGATTTGAATGTGGCTCGACCGATCGCAATCAATGAACTCGACAGTGAACATGTGCTGGACAAGTTTGAGGACACCAGCGACGACGAGATGTCCTTTGGAAGGAGTTCAGGGACCATCGTTCAGGGACCTCCTTTAAATGTCAGTCCGCAACGCATGACGGAGCCCGTTGTTTCAGCAAAATCGTGGAATGTTGTGGACGCACCAAAGCCCGTAATCTGCGCGAGTGTCGATGATGGAAGAGTGAGCCATGGAGATAACAGCAGTGCTCCTCCAGAAACACAGTCAATCTCCCCATTGGGTGCTGCCCAACCTGCCCATAATGGACAACCTATGCTGGGTGAATGGCCAAACACGCCCATAATGGACAATCGTCCAGATCCTTTTGGGCCAAAGAGTCAAGCAGTGCATTTGAAATGGCGCGATGTGAAACCACGTCGTTCTGAGTGGTCAGAAGAGGATAAACCCATTCCAATGACCGAGGAAAAACAGGCGGAATTGCTGCAAGATTTCAGCGCAATCAAGAAAATGGGCAAAATCGTTAGTCTTCGTAATTGGGAACATTTAAGTGATGCGGATATGGCGAATCGACTGGAGATTTATTTTCGTGGTGCGAGAAGTAAAAAGTCCCGAATTCACAATTGGAATCTGCGAATGAGTGCCGTTGCAGCTGCAGTAATGGACAAACGAACTCAGAATGTGCTGTGCAAGTTTGCAGAGTACTTTATGAGGAACAACAAGGATGCTGGAACAATGCTGAACAGGAACAGCATTCATTGGTTCGCCTGTTTGAACGAGGTGGTGATGCGGTTTTTATTGGAGGACAACAAATGGAAGGAGAAGATCAAAAAGCACGGTGTAATTATGAAATGGTTTGGAGTGAGATGGTGGACGAATATTCCATCAATCTCCTGTACAAATGCATTGTTCAACAAGGATGGACGAGCGACGACATGTTGTCCAATGGACGCAGTCTTATCTCTCATTGCCAAAAGAGGATGGGATTGGTTGAACAAGGATTGGGAAAATAAAACAGACGCACCGTATCCGATATTTCCAAAAGTGGGAGAAGTGGACTATTGGGGATGTTCCTTGTGTTTGCCCGCGACATTCAACATAAGGAATCACATGCTCTGCCTATTGTGCTGGCTGCAAAATGGCAGCATGGTTTCACTGCGTGTCACTCGGGGCAAGCATCGTGAACATTTTGTGAAACGTCACACGGGCTTTGCAGCTGCGGCCGATTTCAATTATTGTAATTTCCATTTGAAGAAGGGGCATCCGGATGACAAACCAGAGAAATTTGAAGAGTATTTTCCTTCAGCAGATATCCCAAATGGGCTTTGGCCTGATGGACCATCAAAGGAAGAAAGGATGGCTCCGAACGATGACAGCAGACGCAGTCTATGGAGAAGACCATGCAATGGGATATCCGAAGCGTTGAAAAAGGGCGCAGTATTTCATGGAGGATATACGAGTCCCGCTATGGAATGGTTCAGAGATCTCTCCCTTCGACGAAACGAGTTGTTGACGGGGACAGAGCAACCAGAGCATGAGCATTGCCGTTTGCTAAATGGAACAATGGACAGTGAACATTTGGAGGGATATATGGGCAGTATTCGCATCGATTTCGAACAGGTCGATACAATCTGCCAGTCCATTTTACTGGACTCTCCGGCGTTCAATCATGAAAGAATCAATCTTGTACATCACCTGAGAACACATACAGCTGTAATGGACAAGATGTCTGTTGATCAGAGTAACCCGGAAGAGACTACAGAAAGACCACTGGTGGAACTGAGCCCACCGAAACGTCGCAAAACATCAAGTGGCTACATATCCAATGTCACAACAGATGGCGCTTCCTCTGTTGATGCACGACCAGTGGTGTCTGGCACCAAAAAGCGGAGAAGCGGTGGTCTCCACTACTCGTCAGACTCTGCAAATACAATGTCGGGTCATGATGGACATGCTGCGAGCGTCCAAGGTTCAAGCTATAGTGGACAAAGTGCATTTGAAAGTCAAGTGGTGCAGAGCAGTGCTCAAAGTAAAAAGAAAAAGAGGAAGAAAAAGGAGAAACGGAAAAAGAAGAAGAAAGGCTATTCTTCCAGCTGCAGCAGCGGCAAGGACCTGCACCGACATCCCAGTGACGACGAGGATGACTCTGGCCCTGCTGGACCAAAATCGACGCGACATTCAACCAAATCAGCCAATCAGAAGCGGAGGACAGTACGGAACAAATCATCCGCAACAAACAATTCGCGAAGCAGACGCAAACAGACTACGAAAACTCGTGGTCGTACCGGCCGTGTCGTTCCCAATCTATTACCGGTTGGGACATTGGTGCCCAAATTTGGACAATATCACAGACCAATCACCTCCCCTTCACCAGAGCCGCCACAGCTGGTGTTGTTTGCAGAGGAGCCAAGTTCCAACAGCGATATTGGACCCTCAAATTTGCCGTTATGGCCACCACGCAAAAAAGTCCATCCGAAACGTCAAATTATGGCAGCAATCGAAGACGTCCAGTCCATGTCCCCATCGCCTTCATTGTCAGTCACCACGAGAGTGGAGGAGACTTCCAATATGCAATTGACAATCACCCATTCAAAGACGCGGTTGAAAATGCACAGTGCCTCCAAACCAATATTGTTCAGTTTGCCCAAAGCGTACCACTCACTGTACAGCAAGACAAAGACTGTCCATTGCACTCGACGTCAAATTGAGGTGATGAGAGATGGTGGACTCTGTGCGCTCCCCATGATTCGATTCAAGTTCATTGAATGGACAAAGCACGTGATGAAGAGATTGGATATGGTTCAATTTATTGGACGAGTCGTTTTGGGCAAAGATTCCGATCCGGAAAAGTGCGTTGAAGCGGTTTTGGTGAAGCATAACATTTGTCATTTGTTTGTAGATGCGAATCAATTGCAGAGAATGAACAAATGGGCACATGTCCTTTATGAAGTGGCACTGCGGCACACAGTGACCCATGAAGAGAGGAGTGCACTGTGGTCCAGTCCACTCACAGTGTCAAGATTGAATAAAGTATGGAAATCGTCCAACAGTTCCATTCGGGAATTGCAAATCGAGACAGGGTGGAATCATCGATCCCACGATTCTGTTATATTTCCATGGTCTACAGCATTGGTGTCTGTAATGGACGAGAAGAAATGTCGGTCAATGATGGAAAGAATCCTGTGGACAACGATGGGATGCCATCCACTGAGGCTGACAGAATCGAGGCGTGGACTCAATGCAGCTGCGCGAATTTGGGACAATGCCGACATTGAGACTGTTGTCTTTTGGGCGAATCATGGTGATTTACTGTTTGAATGCAATCGAACATCGGCATGGTTCAAACCATTGTCGACGGACATGTGTGGTGCACCGCAATTTCTGGATGACATCATTTGTCCAACGCATCTCGATCCTTTGGAAAAGAGCAGGAATCGGAAGAAACATGAACAAAGTGTTCAGAAACACGGCAATGACCAGTCATTTTGGCATCATTTATGGAAACAGTCGGGAAAAAACCTCAAGGAGAAATTCAAATGCGCAGTGACCAGAGAGTTTATGATGAAAATGTCCATTTCATGTCCACAATGGACAAATGCAGATCAGTTTCAGGCGATTCAAGTCTCTCATGAAGATTGGATCGATCATATTTGGTCGAATATGGAGCCCAAAATTGCGAGGTGTTTGTCGGGATTGTTTATGTTTCCATTCACTGATGGACAAAAGAGAATGCGTCGTGTCCGGGTTCCATCGGAATCGGCAATCTTTCGACCAGTAGCAGTTTTCCAGCTGATTTATATGAGCTGTGGGCGATGGCTGAACCCAAATTTCCACGCCAAAAAAACAAAAGACCAAAGGGACTGCGTATGGGGCATAATGATGGCCTACCAATATCTGGTCACAAAATCCATTATGGTGGCCAAAGACTCATCGAATACCTCTCGATTGAGATATGCGCCACAGAATGGACATGAAGAGAAGTCCAATTCGTTGAATCTGTTGTTGGATCAATCTATTTGGGGAATGAGCCGGCAACGAAAGGACGATTTCAGGAGGGCCAAAAAGCAGAAAAAGAAAAATGTAATCATGATTTCTTCAGACGAAGCTGAGGTGGATGAAATATCCACGTCCATCATTCATGGACATTATGTACATCCGGAACGGGCCAATAGAGTACACTTGGACTGGTACAATTAAACTTTGATTTGTTTGTTTTTTTGTTTGGTGTATTTATGTGATTTGGAAAGATATATTGCTGTTTTGTTTTGTTTGTTTGTTTGTGATGCACAAGGAGAAAGATGAACAATTTTTGATTGTCCATTTACAATGTGCATGTTGTGGAGAAATTGCTATTGATTGATTAAAATTGAGTGTTGTGCGTGAAGTTTGACCTTGTCATCAAAGCAAAGAGAGATCTGCTAGATTCAATCCTAGTCGTGTTCCCATGAGTGCATGACAAACTGGCTATTTGTATAATTGTTACTTTTGGTAAGAGTTTGTCAACTAGGAAATACCAACATTCGATTACATTCATTGAGACCAGAAATCTCTGGAAAATACGATGTCGCACCGATTGCATTGGCTTTCCGATGCAATCCCCCCCAACAACAGTACAAGATTACCTTGATTTATAGCAAGCAAAATGAACAATTGCCAACGTAATGTCCATTACAAATTGTCCATTACACTTTAATGTCAAAAGGAGCCCAAATATAGTGCCTTGTGCACATTGTCCATTTCAATGAATTATATTGCGAGAGCAGGAATCAAAGTCTATTACATGATGTCCATTACACAAAATGTCCATTGGAATGGGAACAAAACAAAATGTGATTTACAAAAAAATAATCCATTACAAATTTCTGCAGATTATAGACCTGGGATTGGACTGTATTGGATATCGTTTTGATTGAATACTGAATTTGAGCGGAAAACACAATCGGAAATGGACATCGCCATTATTTTTCCGTTCAATTGAATTCACTGAAATCATTTTGGATATGATACCAAGATAAAGCCAGTCCAATTGTACTGTAGATTAATATATTTTCCTATACGCCAACGTTTACTCATGGGTTCTCAGACTCTCTGTCGCAAAGTGCATTGACCTTTTTTTTTTAACATTCAAGGCAAAGGGATGAAAACAAATTTGATTTCATCAAGTGACTCCCGGATGCAACACCCGCACTTGGAGTGCTATTGCAATCCAATACTCAATGAAGTTAATGTGGATGTGACATGACAACAATACCATTCCTATAGTACTCCATATTGATATATCTTTCTGTATAGCAACATTTAGTCATGGGTTCTCGGACTATATGACACACACCACCAATAGACTTTATGGGAATTCAATTGCCGGAAATGTACCATCAGACAATCTGATCAATTCTCATGTCCTGATCCCTTTCCCCAGTAATAGTCTATTTTGAAGCAACATGGACAGTCTCATTGTCATGTTTCGGCAAGACAAAATAAACAAAATGGACAAAATTGACACAAAAAAATGTACAAAACAAAATGGACAAAATAAACAAAATGGACAAAATTGTCATGTTTCGGCAACTGGACTTGAGAAAAGTCCATTAGACAATGTCCATTATTGAACAAATTGTCCATTATAAGAATCACATTGGCAAGTTGTGTTTAGTGTAGTCACAAAGATAAATGTCCTGGGATTGCACAGCATTGGATATCGTTTTCATTGAATGGTGTGGATTGTACAAATCAAAAAATTATACACACAAAGATGAAAGAGCTTAGAACATGTCATAGTATGTAGTATTGATGTGATCACAGTAATGTACGTACGCCCACAACAAATAGAGTTCATGGGAATTAAATTGGAATTGTACAATCAAAAAATCTGACCGCATCTAATGATTTCGTGCTTTGCTCTGGTAATAGTCATTCATAGTGCGATTTTGCGCCTTTTGTTTTCGTTTCTTTTCCATAGCTTTGCGATGGCGGTGACGCGCCAAAACCTGCTGCGAACACTGCGGCACTGCACCCAAAAGCACGTTCGCGGTGCTCGAAATGTGGATATGCGTGGTGCTGCACTGCTTCTTCACTTTGCGTCCACCATAAGACGAGGGATCAAAGGCAAAATACGTCCGAACATCGTTGGTCTTGGCCTCGCGCGCGGCCAATAATCCAGCAATTGACGGCAGAATGTAACACTTTGGCAACAAATCACGTGCTCGCAGACTCTGTCCACCATGAAAATAGACTGAATGAAACATGGCAGAATAAAAGACATTGTGCGGGTGCAGTTTGCCTTTGCAGCGCATGGCCAACAATACAGCTTGCACAAACGGCCACTCCTGCTGATATTCCAGATATTGTTCATCTGAATCTTTCCAGCGTGAGAGCACAATGCTTCGAATCAAATCTCGAATGTCCTTCACATCTCGGATGGTGTAGCATTGTAAAATATAGGGAGGTTGCTCTGCTTTCCAGACCTTGAACCACTTTGCGATTCGGTCCAGTTTGGTGATGGCTCTATCATCGTAATGCTCCTGTTTCAGGAGAGAAACAAATTCACCCAATAGCGTTCCAAGATCAGAGATCGTTGTGATCATGGAAAAAGGGGTGGCATCCACCAGAGGATTGAGTGGTGGAACAGAGATTCGCGACATGAATCGAGTTTTATCCCGAGCAAATAACAAGGAATTCTTTTTGGCAAGCTTCCAATTCGACGACATGATGAGAGGAAAGTCAGCTCAATCAAACGAGGTAGGAAAACATTTCAAAAAACTTTTGAGCTGGCACTAGAGAAAGATCTATTATACGAATTGTCCATTATCCCTTATAATGGACAAAATGACTTTGTTCATTAGTTTTGACAGACGCTGGTTGATATTGGACCTATAATGGACATGTACCTATAATGGACATGTACCTGTAATGGACATGTACCTGTAATGGACATGGGTCTATAATGGACATGGGTCTATAATGGACATGGGTCTATAATGGACAGTTTGTAATGGACTTGTACCTGTAATGGACAATTCGTAATGGACATGGGTCTATAATGGACAATTCGTAATGGACATGGGTCTATAATGGACAGTTCGTAATGGACATGAACCTGTAGTGGACAATTCGTAATGGACATGGGTCTAAAATGTCCCATTCACCATATCATTTAATGAAATCCGACGCAATCTGCAATGGACCTCGAGAAAAGTAACACAAAAGGTAATA
>PAIH01000020.1 GCA_002711105.1 Planctomycetota bacterium | reverse complement strand
CTACCTGCTGAACTGGCTGTTCAAGTTCGGCGATATTCCGACAGATCCGGGTCCTTACGACGACGGGCCAGATCCGACGACCGATGACACGCTGCCAGTTTGTGATAGTGACGATACGAATTGCTAATTGTGAATAAGAAAAAGCTGTTATTGAGAAATCTGGAGGGATTCGATATGGCATTCAAGAAGTTGGTGTTGGCCGCATTCATCGTCGCCTTGACCGGCGGCGTTAGTGGCCAGGATCCGAACTATATTCTGTCGATTTCGAGTGGGAATATACCTCAGGGGGGGTCTGGTACCCTCACCGCGAATTTGGATAACAATGGGGCAGAGATATCTGGTTGGTCCCATGGGGTCTGTAACGACACCGCAGCTCTCATCTGTACGGATGCCGTAGACGGTGCCGACACGGCGACTATCGCTGGCGGTGATCCTCCGGGCTTCGACGCGATCGCCATCTACGATGAGGGTTACACCGTTGGGGTTGTGATCGACCTTTTCGGTGCATTTGTTATGCCGCCTGGAACCGGTTACGAACTCAACGTGGCGACCTATACGGGCGTCGCTGAGGGCACCACCGCGGTGGCACCTTGTGACGGCGTTCTGGGTTCGCCTCCGGTTGATGTCGTGGTTGTGGTAGGCGGTGCTTCGATCACTCCGACCATGGCAGGTGGAACCGCAGACGTGGTGGGTATCCTCTCCTACCTCCGTGGTGATGCCAATTCAGACGGCCGTGTGAATATTGCCGATGGTGTTTGGATTATTTCCGAGTTGTTCCTCGCTGGAGCTTCCAGTACCTGCCCGGCCTCGAGAGATGCCAATGGAGATGGCGGGGCGGATGCTGCGGATGCTGTTTACATCTTTACGTACCGCTTCTCGGACGGCCCCGCGCCTTCCGATCCGTTCCCTGATTGTGGTACGAGTGTTGGCCAGGATGATCCGGATGTTTGTGCCGCTTCTGGTTGTGGTTAACGCCCAACGACCGGGAGCCCTGCGTTGCTGAAATGAACGCAAATTCCTGAAATCTGACACAACAACCGGTGTGGCGAGTCTGTTNGCCGTACCGGTTGTTTCTTTTCCACCAGTTTTATCCCCAGCACACCCGCCAGGTCGACAGTACGCGCTGGCGGCACTGTTTAGCGGAGGACCTCCACCTCCCCAGACCCGGGGCCGGTCAACTGCGGTCCGGACCCGAGACCCCTGATACCCTGGATTGCGCTTCCAGTAACTGCCCAGCCCCATCCTGCCCCTGATCGGGCCTGCAGNCAGCGAACNGTTCCGATCGACAGAGCCCCCTGGNGCCATNCGCCGGGGGGCTCTCTCTTTTGATTTACATTNCGACCNNATTTGANGGAATCNNGACCAGTTTGTCTTAACTAACTATCCTTACTTTCTTGCATAACTCATGAAACATGCCTAACTATTCGTTCTTAAAAATCGTTTGAATCGTTCAGCTGGAGAGTCATAAACCATTTATATTATGCGGATTGTGGACAGCTGTTTAAGTTTTCCAGTGCCTTAGTTCACATTTCAAAAAATATCAACTTGCAGATAGGACAAAGCGAACAGTATGGTTATTATTACTTTTCTTGAATAGTTGACTTTGTGTCTATTGTTCCATTTGAGTTATTTATTGGTATTCGTATTCAATGAGTCTTTGGAGTGTTTCTCGGGTTCAGATCAGAAGCGCGACAGGGACTCGGCTACAGCCGAACTGTGAGGGGTGAGGTTATGGAGCTGCACAGAAATATGCTGCTATTGTTGCTGCTGTTGACGGGACTTTGCGGTTTTGTCTCTGCTCAGGAAACCTTATCGATCAGCGACGGGTCTGCTGTCGGTCTATCCTCTGAGGATATGGACATCACCATGGATGCATCTGCGCCGGTGCAGGGGTTTGTCCTGGCGATTGGATACGATGGTTCCATCGTCACGGCGAGCGATCTTGCTGTTGCAGGAAGCGCNGNAGACGCTGAACTCATCTTCCCGGAAATATTGANCGATGGTGTGACGCTGGGAGTGATCATGGATGCGGAAGCTCCATTCGNGGGGCAAACCATNGCTCCTGGAGNGGGANTNCTCATTGCCGTATTGACGATGACTCCAATNGTAGTCGTGTCCTCCGAGACCCTTGTCCCCATCAACTTTGCCGATGGGGTTCTCAATACACCAATCCTCAACAACGTCATCGTGCAGGGAGGCATCTCGACAGGGGTCGGGGAGGGTTTGGTTCTGAACGGCGGGATTTTAACGGTTCTGGAACCGATTCCTGCCACTATGAAGGTAGAAGATTCTTCTGCGCTTGCCGACGGTCTTGGAACCACGGGTGATACCAGAATCCTGCTCGATAATAACCTGGGTGATGTGCAGGGATTCGTTACAGCGGTAGCCCATGATCCTGTAGGAATTTTTCTAGAGGATATCACCATCGGAGTAGACACCGAGATTGCAGGGGCCGAGTTCACGATTACGAATATATATCTGGATGGAGGAACCCTGGGGGTCGTTCTCGATTTCAACAGCCCGTTTGAAGGTCAGGCGATTCCCGCTGGGGTTGATCTGCACATAGCGACTTACACTTATTCTTGTCTCGAGGAGAACATCTACCACGAAGGTGATCCGGTTCCTCCCGCGGGGACCAGTCCCATCACCTTGGTCGATGGACTTCTGGGAACACCGGCGCTCAATAACGTGATCGTTATCGGTGGATTTTCCATCGAGCCGCAAAAGCAGAATGGCGTCTTTACCTGTGTCCCATTTCCTGTTCCTCATGAGGACACGATCCTTTGCGTCGAGACCATCTTTGACGAGGATACGGGGAATTACGCCTACCATGGCCAGACCGGGGATCTCTGTTTTACATATTCTGACCAGGATGACTATATCCAGGGTATGACGATGACTCTCTGCTACGACTGTGATCTGACGGTTGGCACCGAGTGGGACTATGGTGGATCGATAGTTGAGCAAGTGGGGGTGGAGTACCTCGCCGTTCAAGTCGATGACAACCCTGATGATGGTGATGGGTGTGAGATAATTGTTGCGATCCTGCTCGATGCTCTGCCGCCTTTCGAAGGCCAGACTTTGCCGCAAACCGGGAATAATCCGGAAAATCCCGAAACCAACAGTCTGCTAATTGGCTGTTTGCCGGTGACGGTCGATGACAGTGCGGAGTGCGAGCAGGATCAAGAAATCTATTGGTGCGATGACATCAATGGCAACGGCGATGTCCTCCTCTACAACAATGTGGTCATAAACTACGAGTCGGTTCAGGAGTACGAGCGCTGCGGCACTTCGGTATTTGTGGTGCCTGAGGAGAAATTTCAGCGTGGTGATTGCAACAGTGACGACAAAGTTGACCTGGCTGATTCAGCGACGATTCTCGCAAATCTGTTCAGTGGACTGGACATTCTGTGTCCTGATGCCTGTGATGCCAATGATGACGGAGTCCTGAATATGGCGGATTCTGTCTTTGTTCTGAACTGGTTATTCAAGTTTGGCGAAATCCCACCAGCGCCGGGTCCCTATGACGATGGCCCAGATCCGACGAACGATGATTCTCTGCCCGTATGCGATAGTGACGATACGAATTGTTGATTGTACAGGCGGGAATTCCGTCACTAAAAAATCTGGTGGGAATCAGGCATGGTGTTCAAGAAANTTAGCAATCGGTGTATCCGGTGTTGCCTTGACAGGTANCGTAGCTGCTCAGGACCAGGATTNNCCCTGAATCGAGACAACAAGAAGGCCGGTGCGGTGACCAGATTCACCGCACCGGCCTTTTNTCGTTTCGAGAGGATCAGCTGGTTTTTGAATGACTGCTGCTCTGTTAGCGCGGAGCGAGTCTTGCTTGTGATATCCGTCTCCCTCGGCTGTTGCTGTGGCCGAACNAGCCGTCANNGTCAAAGAGGCAAGTTCTTGACCGGCGCAATTTCGACAANAAACTCCCCAGCGACCACTTTTGNACTACAAAGAGTNCATTCGTATCTCTATATGTGAATAGCTGACTTTCCTCCCAGTTGGATCAAAATCGCCTTTTGTATTTTGTATTCATTTCATGTACGCAAAGAAGTTTGAAGTGGTTATTGGGTGTTTCGTCGCTATTCTCCCCTTGATTGATCAAGTGACTTTTCTATCAATTGGTGCGTTTGAATAATTGTGTTCTATCTATTCATTCGGTCTTTGAAAGACTCCTCAGGAGTTGTGTTTAGTGGGCCGAATCCGTTTTTGTGGTGCGACTTTATTCACTGAGAGAGGGCGACATGCGTCCTGTTATTTTCATCAGCACAATTTGCTCCGTTTTACTGGGGATCAGTGTCATTGCCGCGGCTCAGCAATCCCTGACCATCGAGCAAGGGTCGACCCAGGGGCTCGTGCCCAAGACCCTGGCAATCACCATGGACTCGACCGAAGGGGTGGAAGGATTTGTGCTCGCCATCGGCTTCGATGAGTCTCTTCTGCTGGTCGACGATTTCGGGCCTGTCGGAGACTCAGCGTCAGCTGACTTCATAGTCACTGCCATCTACAACGACGGAGTGACTCTGGGCGTGGTGATGGAAACTGAACCGCCGTTTGAAGGAGATGTAATTGCCAGTGGATCTGGCATAGTCATCGCCGGTTTGACAGTCACTCCAATAATTAGTGTCACTGCTGATACCGTTGCGACCATCGATTTTGTCGATGGAGTATTCAACTCTCCCCCGCTCTCTAACCTCATCGTCCAGGAGGGACTCTCCATCGGTGTGGGACAGGGGCTGGATCTCAACGATGGAGCTCTGACTTTACAACAAGGGCCTCTTGCCTCGATGTATGTAGAGGATGGATCCGCTCCAGCAGATGGNGANGGTTCTATAGGTACTGCCCGGGTTCTTCTCGATAATAGCGAGGGAGGGGTGCAAGGGTTCGTCACCATCGTTTCTCACGATTCTACATTGATCACGCTGGAAGAGATCTCGATCGGGGTTGATGCCGAGACTGCCGGTGCAGAATTCGTAGTGACCCAGGTGTTCGACAACGGTGGTACTTGCGGGGTCGTTTTGGATTTTCAAACTCCTTTCGATGGACACACGATTCCCGAGGGAGTTGCGATTCATCTGTCGTCNTACGGTTACTCCTGCAACCACGCAGACATNTANGTCGAAGGATCTACAGAACCTCCTCCGGTCGGGGAAAGTAGCACTTTGACGCTGGCCGACGACTTGTTCGGTGATCCTCTGCTCGACAATGTCATCGTGATCGGGGGGCTCTCGGTGGCTCCCTCACTCGANTCAGGAACCTTTACCTGTGATCCAGTGACTGTTCCGGANCAANATACCGNGTTGTGGATGGAGACTTTCTTTGACGAGGGTGCCGGTAACTATGCCTATGTCGGTCAAACCGGTGATCTTTGCTTCTACTACAAAGACGATGACGATTACATCCAGGGTTTTACCTTTACCGTTTGCTACGACTGCAATCTGACCATCGAGGAGGATTCCTGGCAGTTCAACGGATCAATCCTCGACCAGGTCGGGATCGAGTATCTCGCTACTCAGGTCGATGACGACCCCATTG
Source organism: Planctomycetota bacterium (assembly GCA_002711105.1). Taxonomy (GTDB): domain Bacteria; phylum Planctomycetota; class UBA8108; order UBA1146; family UBA1146; genus UBA1146. The sequence continues at coordinate 3,979 of PAIH01000020.1, read as the reverse complement.
ATGGAGATGGGTGCGAACTGATCGTAGCGCTGTTGCTCGACGCGCTGCCGCCTTTTGAGGGGCAGACCCTGCCGCAGACCGCCGACCTCAACGAGGGCCGTCTATTGATTGGCAAGATGCGNGTCACCGTTGACGACGATGCCGAATGCAACGAAGAGCAGCCGCTTGTCTGGTGTAACGACATCAATGGCAATGGTGAGGTGCTTCTGTACAACAACGTGGTCATCAATTTCCAATCGGTTCAGGTCTATGATCGTCACGACACCTTCGTCTACGTGGTGCCGGAGGAGATCTTTCAGCGCGGTGATTGCAACAGCGATGATTATGTCGATCTGGCTGATCCCGCGACGATGCTGGGCCACCAGTTCAGCGGTCTACCGATCCTGTGTCCCGATGCCTGTGATTCGAATGACGATGGAATCTTGAACATGGCAGATTCCGTGTACTTGCTGAACTGGCTCTTCCAGTTCGGTCCGATTCTGCCCGATCCTGGTCCTTATGAAGATGGACCGGATGCGACCACCGATGACACGCTGCCGGTTTGTAATAGCGACGACACCAGCTGCCTGTGAGGCGATCAACAATGAAACGGTTTAACGACCGGGCCCTACATCTGAGCTCTGGCAGCTAACGGCGATCTCCCTGGCAGGAAAGGTCAGCTTCTTTCTCTTGCCGAATCAGAATTCGGAGTCCGGTTGACGAACTCGTCAACACACGGGCTCTCATCGAGTTCCTCAGCGGCTGTGGAAAACTAGCCGTGGTCGTTGTGGATATCTGTCGTTCGACGTCGACTCACGACCACGGAATCGATCGATCGACCAATTATTTTGGTGTGTCATCGATTCCTGTCAGTCCCTGGAGCCGTAAATCCTATAGCTCGACCTTCCCCAGCGTTTTTGAATAATTCTGCTGATATTTTCTCAAGTCATTTTGCATTAATGGGTTAGCACTAATTCCCCAGGTCACCTCCATCTCACTTTTGGTGAAAGTGCATTCTTTACGGAACTAGCCCGTTGAGTGGCCGCCCAGAGTGATTATCCTGACAGGTGTATCAGCGGTGACTCGCCTGACTATTGTGCTTGGTCTCGGGCGCCGCTGTTCTATCCGTTTGGGCTCAGCTTATTCAACTTTTGTGAGATGCGATTGTGAGGAAGGTAGCGCGAGGAGCGGTGCCGATGGTGGCGGGCCATTCTGTTGGTTTTCCACGTCGGATCTTTTCCGCTAGGCCTTGATCTCCCTCTATCGCTTCGTTGTCTCGCAGAAGTTTGGCAAGGCAGAGTTGCGCTGGCTCGAGATCGGCTCGGGCAAAGGTGAGTTTGGGCTTTGAAGGCTTTTGATTATCTAGAGGGGATTGAAAACGAGCTCTGGAAGGCCAGGTTTCTTCTGGGGCGGGAGCGAGAAAGAGGAGAGGTGTTGCAGAGGAGTGGTGCCTCTCGATGGAAAAAGTTAGGAATCGGATTCAAGAGATACAGTTTTTTGAAGGAGGTGTGTGAGACATGTTCAATATCAAGATGGGTAGTGGGTTGGTTGTTCTGTTACTGGTGTGTTGCACCACGCTGGTGTTAGCAGGTTCCGGTACCGGTGATACATCGTCCTACACGGCGAACAGCCAGTCGGTTGCTTCGACAGGTGGAGCGTCGATCAGTATTACGATGGATTCGTCTGCCGATTGTCAGGGTTATGTGATCTGTCTGAGCCACGACAATACTGTCGTCACATTGGATAGCATCACCACTGGTGGCACCGCTGCGGACGCTGCCGGGGCAGAGTTTGCGATCGCCAATACCTATGCCACCAATGGGACCCTTGGAGTCGTGATGGACTTCTCGGCTCCTTTCGATGGCCATGTAATTCCTGCCGGTAACAACGTCACGGTGGCAAACTTCAACTACAGCTGTAACAACGCTGTTTTATACACCGAAGGTGATACGCCGCCAGCAACCGAAAGTGCTGCGCTGACCTTTGAAGACGATACCAACAACAATCCGCCGCTGATGAACGTCACAGTCAGTGGTGGTCTGTCGGTATATCCGGATCCAATGAATGACGGCACATGCGATTGTGAGCCGGTCGAGATTCCAGCCGAAGATACCGAACTCTGAATGACGACTTCCTTCCCTGAGGAAGCCCATGCTGGCGAGAGTGGAGAGCTTTGCTTCTACTACTACGACGGAGACGACTACATTCAGGGTATGACGATGACGGCCTGTTACGACTGTGCTCTGACAGTTGGCACCGAGTGGGATTGGGCTGGATCGATCGTCGAACAAGTGGGTGTCGAGTACCTCGCCGTCCAGGTCGATGACGACGACACGGATGGTGACGACTGCGAAGTGGTCGTGGCGATCCTGATGGATGCGCTGCCGCCCTTTGACGGTCAGACCCTTCCGCAAACCCCACAAGGTCCAAACGACGCGACCACCTGGGATGCTTCGATGCTGATCGGCTGTTTGCCACTGACGATCGATGAGGATGCCAGTTGTGACTCTGCTCACGACATTAGCTGGTGCAATGGCATCAACGGTAACGGTAACGTTACCCTCTACAACAACGTGGTCATCGATTTCCAGTCGCTCCAGAACTACGCCCGCAACGACACTTCGGTATATGTAGTACCGGAAGAGGTCTTCCAGCGTGGCGACTGCAATGGCGACGACAAGGTCGATCTGGCGGACGCGGCGACGATGTTGGCCAACCAATTCAGTGGCCTTCCTGTTGGCTGTGAGGACGCCTGTGATACCAATGACGATGGAATTCTGAACATGGCGGATCCAGTAGCCGCGCTGAACTGGCTGTTCAAGTTTGGCGCTGAGCCGCCAGCTCCAGGTCCGTTCAGTGACGGCCCAGATCCGACCGGTGACAGCCTGCCGGAGTGCAATAGTGACGACACGACTTGCACCTAGAGATGAATTGATTTCTTCTGGTGTGTCGGGGTTCCGACACACCAGAAGATTGTTTATTGGGCGCATGGCGGGTTTGTTTCATGCGGGGGTGTGAAGTGGATTTGAAGGGGTGGGAGACGGATCCTGCTTCGTTCAAGGAGGAGGAAAAATAAGATGAGTAGAAAACTACTGAGTTTGTTTGTGGCTACCCTGGTGACGGTGGGGCTGATGGCTCCCGCGCTCGCCGGTGGTGGTGGTGGTGATCCGGCCTACACCATATCGGCCTCTGGGCCAGAGAGAGTGACTGAGGGTGCTGATTTCACTGCTAGCGTTATCCTCGATAACAATGGTGGTGACCTGGCCGGCTGGTCTTATGGTGTTTGCATCGATCCAGCCGAGATGACTGCCAATGCGTTCGGTCCTTCCGACTCGGATACGGCCAATTGTGGAGCCTTGCCCGGGTTTGTAACCAATACGATCTATGTGGATGGGTCGGGCTGGAGCCAGGCCATGGTGATCGACCTTTTCGGTCTCTGCACGTTGGCTGGCGGCACTACCGGTTTTGTGACGCTTACCGTGGACTGTACAATGAACGCGCCTGCAGGTAGTGAAGCTTGCATGGCTGTATGTGACACGCTCGGCACACCGCCGGTGGCTGTTGTTGTCGTGCCTGGTGGCGGGTCATCCGTTCCCCCGGTGACCGTCGATGACTGCGTTGGGAGCAACGAGGCTCCTCAAGCAATTCCCTTCCGTCGCGGCGATTCTAACGATGACGGAATCGTCAACATTGCAGACATCGTCTGGATGCTGGCGGAAATGTTTTTGGCCGGTCCCTCGACCGACTGCGTTGGTGCCGATGACACGAATAGCGACGGAACATTAGATGCTGCGGACGCAGTCTTCCTCGCCAGTGCGTTGTTCTCAAGTGGTCCAGATCCGGCAGCTCCAGGACACATTGACTGCGGGCTTGACGGTGATCCAGATCCCGCCGACTGCGCTACCTACTCTTCCTGTCCCTAGGGCGACGGATAAGATACGGATTTGAGAGCAGGGTTTTTGTTTGTTCGGATGCCGAGGTATCGGGTTAGCCCGATACC
>PAIH01000019.1 GCA_002711105.1 Planctomycetota bacterium | reverse complement strand
ATCGGCATCGATTCTGTGTACGGTCGGACCGTCCTGGTCGTAGTCGATGGCGACGATCATGTCACCGGTGACGGGAAAACTCTTGTCGTTGATGGTCAGCTTCGCGGTAACTGGATCCCACGTCTCCAGGGTGTAATCACCGGTGACCGAGATCTCCCGTCTTCCCTCAGGAGATGGAAGATGCAGCGTGACCGACTTCTCCTCACGACAGGTGATTGTGAGTTTTCCCAGCAAATCGCGATTCCTGCTGGTGCGTGAGCCGCCATAACGGCTCATCGAGATCTCTTCACCGAGGTCCAACCGATCCAAGTTGTCGACCAGAAGTAACGAATAGCCCTGATGACAACCATAGTAATGGAACTCAAGATCGTGTTCCCAAACCAGGCCATCGACGCTCTCGACGGAAATCGACGTGTCAATAATGACGACGGCAAACCACACGGTGGCCAGCACCAAGATCAGGATGAAAGCGATGGCCAGTATGTTCCTCAGCGGCATCGATCCTGCTCCTTACTCACGCCTCGACCTTCGGCACGATGTCGGTCTGCAACTCGGGCACCACGGCACGAATATCACTGGTGGGCAGTCCCAGTTCACCCCGGATGATGTTGACCCCCTGNGCGATGGCGGTCGCCTTGAAGAANGCGATGTCGCGGTTNCAGCCCTGNCGNCCGAAGCCGCAATCGCTNGAGATNATCANCTGCTCCGGNGCGATGTANTNGAGNGCATGACGGATCCGCTCGGCGATCTGTTCGGGNCTGTCGACCTGCAAGTGGCGGTGNCTGACCACTCCGATGCAGACCTTCTTCGGCAGGTTGCCCTTTCCCTCGCCAAACATCTCGATCTCGCGGAATCCCCGGTCGGTCATCTCGACCGTCCAGACATCGCCCTTGCACTCGTTCATGTACAGGTCGAACGATTCCTCGTAGCTGTCGTTGTCGATCACTCGCTGCATGTTGGGGTTACCCCAGCAGGTATGAATCCACAGTTCGATGTCATCGAGACCTTCCACCTCACGGTTGAACGCCTTGAGCATGAACTGGACCTCNTCGCTGTCCTTGCCGTANGTGTTGGCCCAGAAGTGCAACGTCGGCTCCTCGATCTGGATGCACTGGCAACCGGCATCCTTGAGCGCGTGCANCTCCTTGTTCATCGCCACNGCCATGTCCCAGATCAGTTCCTGGTTCTCGCTGTAGTGGGGGGTGTGNATNTCGAGGAACANNCCCATCACCTGCGAGCAGCAGGTGCCAAAGCGAACCGGCTTGTCGGTCTTGGCCTGGGCCATTCGCCAGATCTTGTCGTAGTCGAGGGGTCGATGTTCGATCTTGCCGACCACCCGCGGCCAGCGCCAACCGGTGTAGATCTCGTTGAGCAAGGTACCAGGCGGATAGCGCAACCACGGCGAACGGGTCTCTTCTGATTGCAGGTGGTCCCCATCGAAACCGGCCCAGCGTTGCAGCGGATAGTGGTGCCAGGAGCGGCCCGCCATGTCGTTGTCACAGTGTAGATCGCCGTGGGTAAGGATATCGAGACCGGCACGGTCCTCATCGCTGATCACGGTGGCGAGCGCATCCTGGTACTTCTCGCGGAAGTTGGTGTCCATCATGCAGGTATCAAGCGAACGGCCCCACATGCTGTCATCGAACCACTTCGGTCGCGGCCACGAACCGGTGACGGTACAGGGTAATTGGATGTCCTTGGTGACGGTGTACATCAAGCCTCCTGACGGTGTGATCAGATCTGCAACGCAATGACCGTACAACGGGAACTGGCGACGGGTCAACGAGAAAGGAGTGGTGGGCATCCTGTGCGCCACGGCGACCGATTACCGATCTGGCTTCTGACCTGCGCCGGGATGTTTTGTGAGAATTTTTAATGCCGTGGGTTGGAGTGCAAAGAAAACAACTACTTGCGTTTCTTGACAACCACGGTACCGGCGAGCTTGTCGTGCCATCCTTGTTTTCTTCGATCCAGCCCGACCCACAGAATCCCCAGGCCCATCGGGAGCAGGGCGAGAAAATAGCCCAAATAGCGACCGATCAATTGCCCGCCGCTGGGGGCCGCTCCTGTGGTCGCATCGACAATCACGGCCGAGAAAATCATCTTTCCCGGGGTCGCCTGCCTGACGATCCAGAACACGATGATGGCAATCGCCGGCAACACCCACGAGATCAGAAAATCGAGCACGCCACCGAAAACTCCGGTTTCCTCTGCCGTGGTCTCCCTCGATTCGAGCCACTCCATGAGCTCCTGCAAGTCGGTCACACGCATCAGCTCGCCCAATCCATCGAACAACTGCGGCCAACCGTAGATGGATAACGTGATCGGGATGATGATCAACGTGATCAACAGGGTGTCGATCAACGCGGCGCAGGTTCGAACCCAGAAACCGACGTACTGTGGTGCTGAGTCCGATGTCATTGATTCTCCTGTTCCAGAGACTCCGGTCTGCCAGTCGGGAGTCCTGCCAGAGCATGATGCCCCACACATCGGCCTACTAACCAGTGATTCAGATGGGCCAGCGGCCATAAAAAGGCCACAAATCCGGTGGCGGTAACGCCATAAAAAGTCGCGGCAATGGCCTCATAGACGACCTCGATGAGGTTTCTCTCCACCCCCCCTGGCAATCCCTGGATGACATCGGTGATGCCCCATGCCAGGCCAAAAAGCGTCGAGGAGATATAAAGGGACAATAACGACATCGCCACCCGTCCGGAAAAGGGGAAACGGTACACCGGCCGGTAGATCTTCCCAGCCACGACCCCGATCAAGGGCGCGCTCGCGAAACCGCCCCAGAATGCAGCCCCGCCCCAACCGTCGGCGATGAGATAAGCGATGACCGCCCACAGCAGGCCCGATGTCGCGCACAGGAGATAGTAATGCCTCGTCACGTACGGCCTCGGGGGTTACCGGTCACCATCGGAGCCTCGTTTGCCCAGCAGCAACTTCAACATCCCCAACAGCGACCCCAGGCCAAGCACNGCGTAAACCACTCGCCAGAACATTTGGTCGGAAGGATCTCCGGGTTCGGCCGCGTGGAGAAAACCGATCACGCTGTAGAGCGCCACGGCCAACAGCAGCAGTGCCAGCAAGATCTTCATCGGAAGCCTTTCTAGCCAGCGATCGAACGACTCACGTTCAGCAACCACACACCGAGCGCGGTCGCGACACAACCGAGGACTCTCATCAATTGCGGCTTGTCCCAGTACCAGTCCTTCATCGCCAGCACCCGATGGGGCCACCAGCACAGCAAAAAGCACTTGAACGCACAGACCCACGCCAGCAGTCGTACCAGCCCAGCGCTATCAAGACCAACAACTGCCCCTCTAACAAGCACCAGAGCAGAAATCACCAGGAAGAAAAAACCGAGCAAACGCAGCAGTGGATCATTCTTCATGGCATTTTCTAACCAGCTAGCGGTCGCCTGCGGTTTCACCACCAACGGCAAACCGATCATGACCTCGTAAACCCCCAAGATGAGACAAAAAGTCGCGAGACTCATGCTGCCTGCCTTTCGCCCTNAATATCAATCCACATCGATATAGACGGTACCGCGCAACCAGCTGTGACAACGCCCCAGCAAGATCACCCGTTCGTCAGCAACGATGCAGGTAACAGCCCCACCTTCTGGCGACCACTGCTGAGCCTCAAGCCGAGTCTTATCGAGACGCTGGCCCCACAATGGTGCCAATGCCGCATGGGCAGAACCGGTCACCGGATCCTCAAAGACATCGAGCTCATCACAGCCAAACCAGCGGCTGACAAAATCGACATCGCCATCGCCAGCAGCGGTAACGATGATGCCGCGAATCGGTACCGATTGCAGAAATCTTTGATCGGGACTCAGGTCGCGGATGATGCGCGAATCGGCCACGGTGAAGATCAGATCGCGGGAGCGATGCACCGAGGTTACATCCGACGGGTCGATTCCCAGCGCATTCAGTAACCCCTCCGGNGCTTCCTCGGGTTGAGGGGTGTCGATGGGAAGATCGAGCGCCAGGCGATCGTCTTCATACTTATCGATCGTCAATTCACCCGACATCGTCTCAAAGACAATGGGGCCAGTAGCTAAAGACTCATCGAACAGATACTGGCCCGATGCCATCGTGGCATGACCGCAAAGATCGACCTCCACTCCGGGAGTGAACCAGCGCAACTGCCAGCGGTCATCGCCGATCTTGACCAGGTAAGCGGTTTCTGAATCACCATTGCGCCGTGCTAGTGCCTGCAACACCGAGTCAGGAAGCATATGTGGCAGTCGCACCACCGAGGCGGTGTTGCCCAACCGACCCTGATCCGCAACAAAGGCGGCGATGCGCGCAATCGGTAGTTCCAATGTCATCGGCCCTTCCAACCAGGATCTCCCTGCTCAACCCTCGTGATCCCGGAGTTGATCCAACGGTACCGGTTCATCACCCTCCCTCATGCTTTTCTGCGACCCAGCGTGATCTGACACTGTGAAAAGATCAAGTTGGGAACCCAGCAAAGCCACGCGATGTAGTGGTAGGAATCCTCGAAGCGGATCTGGGCAATGAACGAAGCCGCCAGCCACAACCGTAGCGTCACGCCCGCAAAGGTCAGGGCAAAGTTGCGCACCATCCACTGCTGATGTTCGAAGATGTCGCCGCGACGGATGGCCGCCAGCGCCTTCCAGCCGCTATAGAGCCACAACACCGCCAGAAGAGCGAAACCACTCCTGGCGATCGGCCCACCGAAGGCGTACTGAGACATGTACAGACCGGCACTGCCGCCGATCAGAACCCCGACCCCGAGATAGATGCGACCGATCCAACGATGTAACTGCGGCCATTTCTGACGCAATCGTGTCAAAAACTGAAACGGTCCCAATAACAGAGCCACGCCGGACGCGAAGATGTGACAGTAGATTCCGACAGGATGGGCCTGGAACGCCTTTTTCATCTCTGGATGAACCGCATCGCCCAGNGGCAAGAAACCGTAATTGTTCACGACCATCGTGAGGATGAGGGCAACAAGTAAAAAGATGATGATCTNGCCGAGAATCCGCATGCCAGGTTCCTTACGACAGGTGGGGGGCTGGCTTCACATCTACCTGTATCAAGATGCCGCCTCCGGGTTGCGACCAAAGTAGAGCCAGTCGGTCTGGGTCTGGTCGATCAGNACGTTGTCGTGGGTGATCGGCTCGATTCTTACATCTTCGAAGGTAGTCGCCATCGCCTCGGCAAACTGCCGGTTTTCCTCATAAGACCAGATACCGAGAACTCCACCGGGCTCCAGATGACGCCGAGCCCTTTCCAGGCCCTCGATACTGTAGAAACTCGCATCGACGGCACCGAGTCGATCATCAGGGGAGTGATCGATATCGATCAGGATCAGGTCGTAGGTCGAAAGGGGCGGTTCCCACATCTTGCGGTAGCCATCCCCCTCGACGATCTCCAGTCGTTGATCGTCGAGTAAGGTTTTCGACAGGGGCAACAAGCCAGCCTGGAGCCAGCCGATCACCTGAGAGAGCAATTCGATCACCTCGACCGATTGCACCTGTGGATAACGCAATGCCGCATCTGTGGTGTAACCGAGCCCGAGACCACCGATCAGAACTTTCAACTGCTGGCCACCATGCATCTGCACCCCGATACGCGCCAACGCCTGCTCCGAATCGGTATGGTAACTCGACATCAAGAATTCGTGGTTGAGTGTGATTTCAGTGACGATCGTGCCCGGCATCGACAANAGCTCNCGNCGTCGCAANCACAGNANNCCCAGTGGNGTTTCTTCATGNGCCAGGATTTCNAGNTTCGNGGCCANNCTANNGGGCCTCGGCATGCTCGGGAACCCGACGGACCCGCTTCAGGAAGTAGAGGCTCCCCAAGATGAAGAAGACGGTGGTAGCCACGGAAAACCAGATGGTCAGCTTGCGGAAAAACACCAACGGTTCCATTTCGCCTGCCAACAGATCCTTGCCCGCCATCATGCCAACACTGCCGGTGTAACCCACAGCATCGGCGAGGCAGATGGTGAAAACCGCGGTGCCCGGAAAACGGGTCGCAGCCATCACCCGTTCAAATAACAGCGACCCGAACGGAACATAAGCCAGGTAGGCTCCGAATCCGACCAGCACCATCCACTGCAAGCCGTCGATCATTCCCGCATCGAAAAGAGGTACCGAGGCCCCCAGTATCGAGGTGCCCAGCACCAGCAAACCGAAGGAGCAGATGAGGCCGCGACGGTGATCACGCACCAATGCCAGCAGCAGCAAGGTCGCCAGCACCCCGAAGGCAACCCACAACTCCGAACGGGAGAAGATCGCCGGCTCCTCGGCATAACCCAGGCCAGCAAATATCTCGACACCAAAGTTGTCGCGGTAATCACGATATACGGTCAGAAGCAGGTACCCACCCAGCAGCAGCGCCATCCCCGGCAAGAACTCGACAAAGAAACGCATCCGCCCTGCTCTTTCCATCGGGGTGCGTTCGTTTCGATCCAGCTCATCTTGTTTGTCTGGTTCCGGAATCTGATCGAGCAACCACAGGAAAAAGAAAAACGGCAGCAGAAAGATGAGGCCAGTGACAAATGGCATCCACGCCTCGGACACACCCTCCGACATCACCCAGCGGCCAACATCTTTGACGATGCCGCTAGCGATGATGAAAGAGCAGGACAAACCCGCCAGCAACATCTCCGAAGTGCGGCGCCCCTCCAGATAACGAGTGACCACTCCCCACACCGAGCCCAGCGCCAGCCCATTGAGGAACATGGCGAGGACTTGCCAGGTCGCAGAACCAGATGCCAACAGCAGCAGCGCCAGCTCAGCAAATATGATGAGACCGGCAAGAAATGGAACGCGTTGACGACGACCCAATTCGGAACACACTTTGATACTGATGAATTTAGCCGCGGTGTAGCCAACCAGTTGCCCGATCACGAGCGCGGACTTCAGCGTCAGGCCACCCACCATCTCGTCGCCCCAGCCAGTAGCAGCAAACGGTTTCCTGAAGGCATACATGCAGAAGTAGACACAAAAGGAAGAAAAGACCGCGACGAAGGCCGCTGCCGTCGGCGCTGACTCAAGACGCTGAGTGATACCTCTTTGTGGATAATTCTCGCTAGCCATCGGGAGTCGCCTCGTGCACCGTGTTCCCTTCGAGTCCAGCGTGATGTGGGTCTCCGGACAGAGCCACTCTCTGCTGAGTGCCGATCAGGGTCAAGGATGTGCGAAGGACAAGAAGCCCCGACATGATCAAGAATGTTCGATGGGATGGCGGAATCAACGGCAAGCTGACGCTGGAACTTGACGATGGGTCACTTCAGATCGATCGGCCGGGGGATCTCGTTTCGAGCATGATGCAACAGCAGTGCGAGCCGGACCTGCAGGCCGTGGCAATGATCTATGGCTACTGTCTCGCCACCCAGGGAGTGCTTCTTCCCCACCTGGTGCGCCAGGTTCTGGGCAAAACAGGGCCCTTTCTGCGGAGCGTTTCGATGGACTCGATGCCTCTCTATCGCGCCACTGAGCACTTCAACCAGTTCTTCCGGGATCACCCGGGAGAGGGAGATGAGCTCCGTGAAGCGATGCTGGCTGAATCAGCTCGCTACCACAGAGAGCTGATCAGCTCCTGAAGACCCCTCGACAAGCGGCTCGTTCCGGGTTGCCATGTCGCCATGAATGAGCCACAGCAACCAGCACCTGAACAAAAACCGCCAGAACCGCCCCGGGAACCCAGTCTGGAGCGTCCGCGCGCCGGATGGCTCTTTCTGATGATCCTGGCAGTGATTCTGGCTTCTGACCTAGCGACGAAATACGCCACCTTCAAGTTCCTGGGAGCTTCGATTTTTTTGGCCCCCGATGGAACTCCGACGCTCACATCTTCTTCTGTATACACACTGTTTCCCGGACTGGCGCTGGAGGCGGCTCTCAATCTGGGTGCTTTTAACGGTTGGTTTGCCCAGCTGCCGTGGTTGCTGATCGGGATCTCGGCACTGGCCCTGCCCATCTGTCTCTATATCGTTCTGAAATCAAACCACCGACCAGCAGTGCTGGTTGTGGCGCTGGCTTTCATCTCCTCCGGAGCGGTCGGCAACCTGTACGACCGGATCATCTACGGAGGTGTACGTGACTTCATCCGTTGCTCCATCCGCATCGGTGAACAGGAATGGGTCTGGCCCAACTTCAACATCGCCGATAGTGCCATCGTTTGCGGTGTCGCCATGATTCTCATCCGGGAATGGTATCTCGCTCGACGCGCCCGTACCGCCAGTGCCGGATGACCAGTAACAACGGCAATCCAAAGACCAGCACTCGAGTGCCATGAGGCAACTCCCAGACTCCCAGTGCGCGCCAATTATCCAGAACCAGATACTGGAACAAGATCGTCCAGGTCAAGAACAACGACGCCCAGGATCGCTCGATCACCGCCGCAGGCAACAACCACAACAGGTACCAGGGGTGGAGGGTCGGACTCAGCAAGGCAAAGGCAAAGCTCACGACCAGGAATGCCCGCCACGGTGATAGGCCTCGACAGTGCCAGGCGATGGCCAGCCAGGCCAGCACCAGAAATCCACGTAACCATTGCGCCCCCGGTGAAAACCGATTTTCTGGATCAAGCCCCAGCAGCTCGCCCACGGGCCGATAGAGCAGGTCTCCCGAGTACCAGGAGCTGCCGTATTCGCGCAATCCTTCGGTGGCAAGACCGAGGTCGCTGCCGAGGAAGGGCACCAGCGCTACCAACAGAACCACAAGCAGTGGAATCCAGACCCTGGCGCCGCCAGCGCGCACCAACAGCGGCACCCAGCCGACTGGAAGCAGCTTGGCGGCGATGGCCGCTCCGAGAGCCGCCGCTGCCAACAAACTGCGGCTCGTCGCCAACCAAAAGATCGCTACCGTCGTCAGGAAAACTGCCGCGATCTCGGGATGTCCCCCGATGGCGCACTCCAGCATCGGCAACGGATGCCACCACCAGAGAATGGCACATCTCGGATCCTGACCCCTGCGGCTCAAGGCCAGGGCGATGACCACCCCGACGAGCATATCGAGGAGCAAGGTCGCAAGCCGCCAACCACTTTCTGTATGGGCCGCCAGTCGAAACAGTAGCTGACTCAGCGGTGGATAGACGGTGGGTACTTCTGGATGGTTGATCTGACTGCGAACTTCGATCCAGTGGGCATCGCTGGCAACGTCATCGAGAGCTGGGTCAGAAGGAGCTGCCAGATAAGGATCGAACCCTGCCCGTTGTACCTGTCCGTCCCAGAGACAGCGATAAAGATCGTCGCTGAGGAATGGGTCGACACCGAGCAACAACAACCGCATCGCAAAGGCTGCCAAGACGATGGCTAGCAAGGTCGACTTTGGAGCACTGATGTGGGGCAAGATGGAAACAACGACCAGTGCCGGGACCACCAACAACATGGCAAAAAATATCGAAAGAAAAACCGGCGATGTCTGATCTGTCGGAGCAGCCAGCGCGACCCAGCCAAGCCAACCGCAGATGAAGAATCCCGTACAAGCACCAAACCAGAGGAGCGGACGCGAAAGTGTCATGGAGCCCCTGGATCGATGATCAGGGTTCCGTCTGCTTCGGCTTTCAACCGAGAACCCTCTGGTAGCCACAGGGTAGTGGTGCTGGAAATGACCAAAGCAGGTCCCTCGAGTGGCTCTGAGCCATCGATCGAGCCGTGATCGATACGTGGAATTGCTCTCTCCTGAGCTGACGTACCGACAATCACACGGGCACTTCCCGGAGCTCCTTTTCTTTCTTCAGGCACTGCGGTCATCCCCGCAGAAGGAAGAGTGGCCGAAACCCGAATCGCCACCGCCTCGACCTCTCTCTCTGGCATCCGGTAGCCATACCTTTGCTGATAGAGGCTGCGAAAGTCTTCTTCTGGAGAATCGCCGGGCACAAATTCCAAATCGTGGGACTGGCCGACATGGCGGGCGCGCAAAGTCGTTTCCAGCTGCGCTCGCTCGCCTTCACCGCCGGCTTCGTCGATGTTGGCCCTGGCTTTCTTGGCCAGCTGCTGCTCAATCGACCGGAACTGGCCACCGGTACCGGAAACCAGAGGCTGAAGGAGCACCTGTTCCAGTTCCTCGGCCCACGGCGCCTCCAGCATTCCAACCGCACTCAAAACCCCCGCCGCAGCCGGCAGTCGTACTTCACTGAACCCACAACTGCGTGCCAGAGAAACGGCATGCAGACCGCCCGCTCCCCCGAAACAAACCAATGTCATCCCTCTCGGATCGACTCCTCGCTGCTGGCTGACTCTTCGAAGGGCCCGCTCCATTTCTGCATCCACCACTTCGATGATGCCAACAGCGGCTTCCTCCACGGTGAGGTTCAATCGCCGCGCCAGCTCCATTACCGCTCGACGTGCCGCATCTTTATCGAGGGAAAGTGTGCCACCCAGCTTTAGATCGGCCGGCAAGCGCCCCAGCACAACATGAGCATCGGTCACAGTAGCCCCGGTGCCTCCACGACAATAAGCGGCAGGCCCTGGATCAGCACCGGCACTACGAGGTCCCACCCGGAGCGCACCGCCCGCATCCACCCAGGCGAGAGATCCACCTCCAGCTCCGACGGTATGGACATCGAGTAGCGGCACCGACAGAGGGATCCCGCCGATGGTAGAGCGTCGATTGCGGGCAACTCCCTGACCACTTCCGACCAGACAAACATCTGTACTGGTTCCACCCATGTCAAAAGCGATGGCCCAGCTGGAACCGCTGCGGGATGCAGCAGCTACCGCACCGCCGGCGGGCCCCGACAATATGGTCCTCACCGCCCTGCGGGACAGTCGCTGCCAGGGCATCGCAGCGCCGGCAGAGTCCATTACTTTGAGTGCCGCAGGAGATAACCCCTGGGCAAGGCGCTCCAGGTAGCGCCCCATCACGGGTGACAGCGCCGCGCTAGCAGTTGTGGTGGTGAAGCGTTCCCATTCGCGCGGCTCAGCAGCCACCTCGGAAGAGATAATCACCGGGATTCCGATATCGGAAAGAAGCTCCCGCACCCGCTGCTCATGACTACCGCTCTCGGTGCTATGAAGCAGCCCTACCGCGATCGCCTCAAATCCATCTCTGGAAATCTGATCGGCAAGACGACCAAGCTGTTCTTCATCCAGGTCTTCGATGAGGACACCACCCGGACCGAGCCTGCCAGAAATTTCAAACCGATCAGAACTCGGAATCAAAGCGGGTATCGGGTCCGGATGAAGATCATAGATTTCAGGTCGCCTCTGGCGGCCAATATCGAGCAGGTCAGCGAAACCTCGGTTTGTAATAAACGCGGCGCGCCCCAGTTTCCGTTCGAGCAGCGCATTGGTAGCCACGGTGGAGCCATGAACCACCTCGACCGGGTCAAGAGAATGTAACGCCTCCAGGATGGCTCGCGCAGGATCATCTGGCGTCGAAGGCACCTTATGCAGCACAACACCCTCCCCCGAATCAATGACGATATCGGTAAAAGTGCCACCGCTGTCGACTCCGATCCTCAACTTGTCCTCCCACACTTGCACCCCTCGATGTCCCCCCTCAAGATGCTCATCGGAAAGGGATTCGATGGAATTCGAAACATTCTTCCAGCGCCAGCATTGTGCATCGACAGGCGGTCGGATGCGCGTGGCCGTCCTGCTTATCGTCGTATTCTTGTCGCTCTCCAGCTGCAGCAACCCGTCGACCCGGAAATCTACGCCGCCACCAGGCCGTAACGTCGCTACAGAACAACTGTGGCAACAAGCCCGTACCGCCTGGTTGCTTGACGACGTTGCTGCTGCCCAGGTTTCCTTCTCTCGTTTCGCCGAACAAAATCCGTTGGATCCGAGGAGCGGAGAAGCATTGCTGAGCGCTGGCATTTGTGCCCAGCGTCGGGGCAGAAAAGAAGAAGCGGACGGGCTACTGCGAGAAGCCCAGTCGCGAGGCGGTGCCGTATCGGCCAGGGCTCTGTTACAGCGGGGTTACCTGGTCAGCGCTGATCAGCCGCGATTGGCGATCCCGCGTTTTGCAGAAGCCGCCAGGCTAGCCACAGAAATGGAAACGCGGGCTGAAGCCTGGTTGCAACACGGTATCTCTCTACAGCGCTCTGGACTTTTCCAGGAGGCAATAGAGCCGCTACAGCGCTGTTCTGATCAGGCTGTCGCACCTGGCCTTTCGGCGAGAGCCCGCCTCCAGTTACAGTATGACCCATGGTTTACGGTCCAGGTGGGGGCGTTCCTTGAGCACTCGTACGCCATGAGCCAGTTGCAACAACTCGAACAAGCAGGATTGCCCGCCGAAGTTCGATCCCCTGGCCGTAAAGGGTCACCCCTGTACCGGGTGCTTTCGGGACGATTTGATCATCGAGATGAAGCGCACCGGCATTCTTTACGGGTCCGCGCCCTCCTCGGAAAAGACGATGCGAGAGTAATTCCATGAATAAAAATCCAGCCACTGAACGCGGTTACTTGCTTGTCGCATGCCTCGTCGTTTTGTTTCTCATAGTCATTGTCGCGTTGCCCTTGGTGGCAATTTTCATGACGGCAACGCCCCTGATGCCAACCGCAACGCCGCAAGCACCAACCATAATGCCCCTCGCCATCGACGAAACCGGCCAGGTGGGGGCCCCTGTTCCCGACACGCCATGGATTGGATACATCGGAGATGCTCTATCGCGCCCGATTTCGGGTGCCAGAGTAACCATGGGGACCGAAATCATAGACGGTGCCCGTTCGGTTGTGACCGATGATCGCGGCAGGTTTCTGTTGCTACTTCCTCCCAGTGAATTCCCGCTCGTCACCATCGAAGCGGCTGGTTATTACCAAATGGTGACAGAGTTGGATGAAGGAGAGGGAAGTACCTACACCCTCTTTCGAGGAGGGCTTCTGGAAGGGCATGTTCGGGGTCATATCTTTGTATTGAAAGGCGAGGAGCTTGTTGAACCGAAACCGATTCCGGCTGCTCGGCTCGAAGTGGCGGGTGTTGATGGTTGGTTCGCCGTCGTCACAGCTGATGAAGAAGGTCGTTACGAAGTCACCGTGCCGCCAGGAAAGATCGTGGTGACGGTTCGCTCGCCACTTCACGCCGATGCGCGTTTCGTTGATCTGGAGGTTCAGCGTGAAGAGGTACTGGGACGCGACTTCATCCTGTCGGCGGGCGTAACCCTCGATGGCTTTGTGATCGGGGATGGCGTCACGTTACAGGGAGCGCGTGTGCGCGTTTTTAACGATATCAGAGATGAAGCGGATGCTATCGCGGGAGAGCAGGGAAAGATGAGAATCGAAGGGCTAGATTCTGGACTCGCCAAGGTCCACATAGTCCATCCTGGATATCAAGAGATGTTGTGGGAAATCATCATTCCGAGCGATCGCATTGGTATCCGCAAGCCTTTTGCGCTCTTGAGGTCGCAACCTTTTCAGCTCAACGTGCTCGACTCGAACGGAAGAACTTTCCCTGATGCCAGAATCAGAATCCGTAGGGCGGGGATCACCATCGTCGACACCGTTGCGTCCGACCAGGAAGGGCTCGGGGTGCTCGCTTCAGGCAAGACATATCATATCGAAGCTCGCCACCATCAGTTCATCGATGGAGTTCCGGTCCAGTTTCCCTCCCGCACATTTCGCTACACGATGCCAGAAAAAGGCCCGGGAGAGCTGACCATCGAGCTACGTCGCGGCGGCAGAATCACCGGAGTGGTAATGAGCCCCAATGGATCCCCGGTAGCGGGCGCNTCTGTCCTCGTCAGGGCTCGGGAAGTGGATCGCGATGAGGCNGCACCTCCGCGCATTCTCAAAACCAACAGAGCCGGGGTCTTTCGCAGCGANCCTTTTTCGGTCGGCAAATGGGGGCTAACCATCAGCCATCCCCAGCTTGGCACCATCACCACCGAAACCATTGTTGCAGAAGGTAAAACCCAAAGTCTTGGTCGGTTGCTGTTCCCAAGGCGATAAACAGCTACTCAATGACAAGCCAATCCGCGACAAAGACGTTGAACTCCTGGGGATCTTCATCNTTTCTCTGTGAAATGAAAACCAAGCGACGGCCATCGGGAGAAAAAGCGGGGTCGCCATCAAAGCCTGCCGAAGCCGTGATCTTCTCCAGCACCATCCCATCGAGAGAGATACTGTAGAGATTGAACCCCTTCCCGCCGAGGTTCGACGAGAAGANGAGATGCTTCCCGTCAGGAGCGAAACAGGGACTGCCATTGATGGTNCCGTTGCTCAANACTTCTGTCACACCAGAGCCGTCGATGTTGCTGATGTATAGATTCAGGTGATCAGG
Organism: Planctomycetota bacterium; assembly: GCA_002711105.1. GTDB lineage: Bacteria > Planctomycetota > UBA8108 > UBA1146 > UBA1146 > UBA1146. The sequence continues at coordinate 55,468 of PAIH01000019.1, read as the reverse complement.
GCCCTCGCCACTGACAGGTATCGAGCCGAGATATCGCTTCACGCTATCGTCGAGCGAGATCTCGTCCTGATACCCGTGAAAACATACCCGGCTTCCGTCGGGAGACGGCGATCCGCCTNTTTCGGTGGGCTGTTCTTGCGCCCATCTTCGTGCTTCTTCGACAGNCGCGGCTTGATCACCACTGATCTGGCTCAAGCCGCTGCNGTCGATGGCCATGACGTATCGCTCGCTGGTGGAATGCGGNGGACGGACTGACCNAAAAGCCAGCTCCTGGCCTGTGGGACTCCAGCGGGGTTGCCGGTTCGCTCCACCATCGGTGAGCTGGATAACATTGGCAAAGTGGTTTTCGCCCGGCAAGTTGTCTATCAATCGCGGCAGGGGGTCTGAAAACAGCATGCCGCGACTGCTCGGAGCGGTGGCTGAGAAGTCTCCCCCCTGGGAACACCCCGGGGTGAAGGCGATCCAGACCAGCAAGAGGGCAACCGCAGCAATTTTCATCCTTAACCTTCTCGATTCCATTTTGAGGCTCTGTGCGAGAAGATTCTGGGAGCAGTCTGTCGGCCAATCAAGGCCANGGCAGCCCGGCAGGCNGGAAGGGGNCCAATTTGTACGGCGAGACGATTACTTTTGAAACACCGGGGCGTGGATTGCATGAGATCACCNTGCCGCTCAAGGACGCAGTACAGCGTGCCGATGTCGAAACGGGTCTTTGCTCAGTTTTTCTGCGACATACCAGCGCCAGCTTGATCATTACAGAAAATGCTGACCCCTCGGCCCGACGAGATCTGGAANGNTGGTTCGAGCGCCTCGCTCCCGAGAATGACCCCACCTACACTCATACCGCNGAAGGGCCCGATGACATGCCCTCTCATTTGAGGGCGGCGGTCACGCGAACTTGTGAGAACCTACCCGTAACAGACGGCNAGCTTGACCTGGGNCAGTGGCAGGGNCTNTTCATCTTCGAGCATAGAAGTCNGCCTCATCAGCGCACCATCAGCATAAGGATTTGGGAATGAAATCATTGGCAAGAAACATGGACNCCATCCTGAACGCTAACCNANCANCACAAATTCCTGCCGAAGAANCTGTCGAGAGCGCCAAGCCGGCAGAACTCCAGGAGGGGCTCTTTNCCGATCTCAAAGAGCTGTGGNCCACTGTCATGGACTCGCTGTCGGTGCTGCCGGACATCGCCCAGGCTGGAGTGATCATCGTGCTCGCTATCGCGTGCGCNAAGCTCGCTGCGTGGNTTCTNGCAAGCCTTGTCGGCCGCTGGACAAAAAAAACCAAAACCACNCTCGATGATCAGCTGATCGNGCTAATGAATCGCCCGGTCTTTTTGGTGGTCCTTTTCATCGGNCTGGCCATNGCCGCCAAGAAGGCTGGGCTATCTCCACAGGCTTTATCCATCACAGTCGCTCTCCTCAAGACGTTTGGCATTCTTGTTCTGGTCGGGTTCGCGATGCGTTCATCTCGATTATTCCTCGATGCGGTCAGTAAACAGAGAAATCGTTTCCCGCTGATCCAAACGCGAACCCTGCCGCTGTTTTACAACGCTTCTTTGCTAATCAGCGTTGGCGCAGGAATTTATTTCCTGTTNCTCGCCTGGAAAATCGACCCGACAGCGTGGCTTGCCTCNGCAGGGATTATTGGGCTCGCCCTTAGTTTCGCCGCAAAGGACAGTCTNGCGAATTTGTTTGCTGGTGCGTTCATCATCGCCGACACCCCATACCAGCTAGGNGACTTCATCGTACTGGGCTCAGGCGAGCGAGGTATGGTGACCCAAATTGGACTGCGCAGCACCCGCTTGCTCACCCGCGACGATGTGGAAATCACGGTTCCCAATTCGGTGATGGGCAACTCCAAGATCACCAACGAAAGCGGNGGGCCTTATGAAAAGGAACGCATCAGGGTCCCGGTGGGAGTCGCCTATGGCTCTGACGTCGACCAGGTCGAGGAGTTGCTCCTCGACGTCGCAAAGGCTCACCCAGAAATTTTAGAGGACCCGGAACCGCGAGTCAGGTTGCGAGCTTTCGGTGACTGGAGTCTCAACTTCGAGCTGTTGTGCTGGATTAAAGAGCCGGTGCTTCGCGGTAGGTTGCGCCACCTGTTGTGCAAAAAAATCTACAAATCTTTCATGGCAGAGGGCATCGAGATCCCGTATCCCAAGCGAGATGTTTACCTCCAAAACGCTGCGGAAAATCCACTCAAAGATCGGAGTCCGCAGTCCTGATNCATAACAGCCTCTCGCTCCTNCGCACGATCCAGCCTACACTCTCGTCATGGCAAGTAACGCTACCGGAGTGTTGCGTGGCNGCCCCGCATCGGCACCGATAGCANTTTGTTGTGNCAACGTGAANCAACGCTCCTCAGGGTAAGGACCTAAAAATGACTGGCCCAAAAGTTCTGGTCGCATGCTTTGATTCCGAACTCCGGTCGGCCTGCTTCAACCGTATCTCAGCCCTGGGTGTACGCGTTGATGCTGTTGGTGACCAACGCGGTCTCGCAAGACGGTTAAAAAAGGACGAATACGTATTGGTTCTCCATGACGGCGCACTGGAATTACCTCCGGAAATTTCAGAATCCGCACATCTGGTCGAGCCTGGAGGTGCGCTCGACCTGGCTCTGGAAGAACGTGTACGAGCTATTCTGGAAATCCCGGAACGCCTTCCGGAAGAAGACGAAGGGTTGCCGGAAGGAAACCGGCCGCCCTGGGAAAGCCATCGGGGTCGGGACTGGTAAAAATCCCATTCCGGGCTCTTCTTGCCACTCAAAAACCCCGGATCAAGGTTCCAGGCTAGCGAGCCATTGCGGGATTCTTGCTGCAGTGATCTCTTCGGCAGATTTCAGATCAGTGGCCAATTGCTTCATCTGATCAGTCGGTAGCGGCTGGCGCCAGGTCGCCGCATCCTCGACATAGAACGCGCGCGGGTCTTTTAACCACGCCTCGATCCTGATCAGATGGAGAGCTTCTCCTTGAATTTGTGGCGGTAGCTGCAGCCGCAAGCCTGAAAATCGCACCGGCCTGTCGAAAGCCTGGAAGTTTTCCCCATCGATGGCGAAAGCGTGTTCCGACAACCACTGGGAAGCTTCGCCCCCGCCTGGCACTTGCATCAGGGTACGGTGGGTCCGGGTCCGAGCCACGATCACAGGAATATTGACTCGTTTCTGGAGGGAACGGACGACCTCCTCGATCCGCCGGGCAAGAACATCGGACCCGGCGGCAGCGCCTTCCTCTTGGAAGATCAAACGATCCCGACCGATGGTCACCCTGGACGCACCATTTTCAGCATCCGCAACCGTTTCCAGGCACGCACCATTGCCCTGTCGGGTGAAGTTTTCATAGCCACAGGGACCCGAAACTTCGACATAAACATCGCGCAAATGATCGGTCGAAATTTGAATGGGCAAATGCACCAGCTCTACGGCCACCCCCAGGGTGCTTGGATCCGGTGCCGATATCGCATCTGTCACTGTGGGTCCTCGCTAGATGATCGCAACTTGAGAGCATCATCCTTCTCGATTCGCACCAGCCAGCCCTCTTCTCGCAACTTTTCGATAAAGCCTGGGTCCTCACCGGTACGGCTTTCGAAAGAAATGCCGGGTACCAGCACCTCTCCGCGACCGATCTCCCGATGCTTGACCTTTTCCTTGGAGAGCAATTCACAAAGAGAATTGCAACGGTCCGGGCGCAAACCGGAAAAGATCATTGCCGGCCGAACCTGAACCCAGTTCATATCGCGACCCCAGTCGCGTATAGAAACCGCCACCGTTTCCGGCAATGGATGGTCGCTGGCATCTTCCAGGATTTTCCGAATTTCATCGATATTGAGGCCCGATCGAATCCCGGAGCGCATCGATTCTGGAGTCGCGCGGTAACGGCGTACCCTCTCAGCAGAAATACGCTCAGAGAAACGCGCCAGCTGCAGTTCCAGGCGCATCCCTGGAACACCCTCCGTGATCAGCATGATTTCAAAGTCTGGATTCACCAGAATTCGGCACTCGCCCGGCTCAGTTTTGTGACCAAGACGCTCACGTCCAAGGGCTGTCAGGCGGAACCCGGATAGCGAGCCATCGATCATGCCGATTTCGCACATTCCGAGACACAACAACCGGTTAATGATCCAGTAAGCCAGATCCGTACCCAGCCTCGAGAAGGGGCTCTGCAGGCGCTCGCGCGAAAAATCCTCTTCGCGGCGCTGTCGCAACAGACTCGAGACCTCTCGCTCTTCCAGCTCAAGGAGATACGTGCTCACCGAGTGATCAATGAGTACGTCCAGGGCGACCCAGTCTTCCTGGTCACGAAGGCGAAGTGTATCAAGCAGGATCGTACGCAGGGCTTCCTGGTGAAACGACCACCGACTTCCGGCGCTTTCATTGAGGAACTTCTGCAATATCACCTCGACCTTGCGGTCATAGTCGAGCTTTCTCCAGGATTTGAGTCGGTCGTCGTTGACTCTCAGTTCTCCGGCGAAATTTTCGATAACGCCGAGTCGTAATGCGACCCGGAGAACTCGCGTTACCGTATCTCCCTCTAGCTGTTCCGATAGCCGCTCTAGCGCCATGGTTTGCCGAAGTTGCTCAGCAAGTCTCTTCGGGAAATTGCCCGACCTTGTCAGTCTCACCGGATGGTGCTCGACATGAAGAGCCAGCGACTCCAAATCGATAAAGAGATCCACGCCCGCTTCCAGCAACTTGTCGGGGGTCACATCGATGTCGATCCGCGCCTGAGCTCGCAACTGGATCCACTCCTGGAAAATCACCAACGAAGGATCTGGTATCGTGATGCCAAAATCTTGGAGGCTGACACTGCCAATGGTTCCGATACCCGCGTCTTCCAGTGCGTTTCGCCAGGAGGAAAAATCGCCAGCGCCCGACCCATTCTCCGCCAGATATTCCGTCACTTCATCGCTAGCAAGATCGAGGATGCCGCATCTTTGAAGGGCACGATCACACATTTGTTCAAGAACCGGGTTCTTCAGCTCAACAATTCGTTCCTCTATCGTCTGGGCTTCAAAATCGATGTCGAAGGGAAGTCTCTTCTGGCTAATGACATCCGCAGCCGAAATGGCGTCCCCATCGACGAGCATCACCCGGGCAAGATGGGCGGCCAGTTCGTCAGGAATTTCTAGAACTTCTGACCTTCCGCCACCACGCTTCGATTGCCGCGAAATGAAGCCTCTCTCGATCAGCTGGCGCAGGGTAGATTCGACCTCGATTCGGGAAGCNCCACTCTGCACCAGCGCTTCTTGCAGCTCTGGCAGAGCCGCGCGTGGTTTTGGTTTTGCCAAAACCGCAGTAATCAATCGTCGCTGGGAAGTACTTAGACGAGCTACTCGCTCTTCTATTCCCGATCCTTTGACCAGAGCGGCGTTCACGCGTTCGCGAAGCTCATCTGCCCTGTAGCGAACAGACTCACCGGGAAGCCAAAACTGATGAATGGTTTGAAGCTCGGCTTTCTTTAGCCCCCGGAGAATATCGCTGACAGCGCTCACTGAAGCACCTCCTCTTGCTCCTCGATCTCGTACCGATAGCCCTGTTCCATCAGGAATCTCTGGCGTCGTTGTGCGAAATCCTGGTCACGGCTGTCTCGAGTAACCAGGGAGTAGAAGGTCGCCTCGCGTCCGTCNGATTTGGGGCGCAAGACTCTACCGAGCCTCTGTGCTTCTTCTTGTCTNGACCCGTAAGTTCCAGATATTTGCACCGCAACCGATGCATCCGGCAGGTCGACGGCAAAATTGCCAACCTTGCTGACAATGAGAATTGGAACCTCGCCACTGCGGAAGGCTGCGTACAACCTTTCGCGTTCATCTTGTGGCGTATGGCCAGTGATTAGCGGTGCACCCACCGAGCGAGCGACTGCTCTCAGTTGCCGGAGATATTGACCGATCACGAGGATTCGATCGCCAGCGTGTCGTTTTAGAATCTGGTGCAGTCGTTGCAATTTCATCGGATTTTCAGAGGAGATCCTGAATCGATGGCGACGATCAGCGGCGAGATAGCCCTCCCGCTCCTCCGCAGGCAAGTCGAGGCGTACTTCGACACAGCGCACCTTGGCGATGAAGCCTTCTTTTTCGAGATCTCGCCACGGCATATCGTAAATCCGGGGACCGATCAGCGTGAAAACCTCATCCTCGCTACCGTCTTCTCTCACCAAAGTTGCCGTTAAACCCAGCCGGCGACGAGCCTGGATCTCTGCTGTGAAACGGAACACTGGAGCGGGCAACATGTGCACCTCATCGTAAATAATGAGACCCCAGTCATGCGCAGAAAAGAGTTCCAGATGGGTGAACTCTTCCGTCTTGGATTTCCGGTGTGCCGTAATCTGGTACGTAGCAACCGTGATGGCGGCGATGTCTTTTCTTGCGCCCGAATACTCAGCTACATCATCCTCTCCCAAATTAGTCCACTGGATGATTTCTTTGCGCCACTGGCGAATGCTGGTGATGTTGGGTGCAAGAATGAGGGTTTGGCATTTCAGCTTTTCTATCAGGCCAATGCCAACCATCGTCTTTCCCGCTCCGCACGGAAGAACGACAACCCCCGAGCCACCGCCCCCTCCTTGATCGGAGAAAAACGCATCGACCGATTCGTTCTGGTAGCCGCGTAACTTAAATTCGGAGTCCTCGGGGTAGTGAATTTCAAGGGCCGCTCCGGTTCGAAACCCTGCCCGATCTGCAATGGGAAACCCGTTGCGAATCATCCCAACTTTCAAGACTCCGCGATGATCCGGACTGATGCGGTAAGCATTGTCGGCAACCGGTTCTGTCAAGATCTTGGCGAGGGAGGGCCTGTTTGCAAGCGAAGCCAGCTGGTCATCTGTTGGATCCACGGGTCGCAACAAAAGGGCTTCACTGTCAGGGTCTCTGATTAATTCAAAGCGCCCGAAGCTGGAGAGTGCTTTCCTGACAACATCAATAAGAGCTTTGGGTACCGGGTAGCGCGCGTTGTCTTNGAGAAAGGAGAGGATTTTNTCTTCACTCCAGCCGGACTGCGCAGCATTCCACAAAGANATGGGTGAGATCCGGTACTCGTGAAAGTACTCGGGGCTTTTCTCCAGATGAGCTATGGCAGCTAGCTCGTGTCGGAGACGTTGCGCAGAAGGATGGTGGACCTCCAGCAACAGCGTTCCATCGCTCTGTACGATGAGCGACCCGGCGTCTGTATTCATTTTCAATCGTCGGGCAAGTCAATATCGGCGCAATGCCGGTGCGGTGGCTGGAAACTCCTAGGCCCCAACCCGCAACCATCGAAATGCCTGACAAATCTCCTAGCAGCATCAAATTCAGGTCAGAACCCACAAGGGGAGCAAACCTGGGTTGGATTATTGTCGGTATCCTTGCTACACATCCGGGATTCCCCACCCGAATGCGTTCCCCACTATGCAGCGTGAAAAACTCTACTCCACACCACCACGATTACCGATGCGTTTTCCCCTTATTCCCCAACACCGGCTACTCGCAAGCTAACAGAATTACTGTTCACACTTAGAGCCCGAGCTAATCGTATTCAATATCCGAATTGGCTCCGCGGGATGGAAATTAAACCTGGCCATCAGATCGGATTGTACGATCACGGATGATATGCCATGAACCAGGCGNGGAATCTACCACCCATTTCGAGAGAGATTTTTCCACAACTACCCTTGCGCTGTACCGTTTTCTGGCTCCTCGGCGGCAGCTTCGACCAGCTCCATGCCGATAACGGCATCTCCATCCTTGACGCTGATCAATCGAACACCCTGCGTGTTNCGTCCGATGGGCCGAACATTTGCCAGGGAAATTCTGACCAACATCCCTCCAGAAGTCATCAACATCGCATCGCAGCTGCCCGAGAGTGCGCAGGCGGAAACTACTTTTCCGTTTCTTTTGGTGGTGCGGATATCAATCAGCCCTTTTCCGCCACGCTTCTGGGCCCGATATTCACTAAAGAAGGTTCGCTTGCCATATCCATGTTCGCAAACCGTAATCAGAGAACCGCCATCTTCAACCACCGCCATCGACACGACATGATCTTCAGAGCTCAGNGCGATGCCGTTGACACCTGCTGCGTCTCGACCCATCGGCCTCGCATCTTGTTCCGAGAAACGAATCGACATTCCGGATGCGGTTGATAGCACCACTTCATCTTCGCCGGAGGTGATCGTGACTCCGATCAATTCATCATCTTCGTTTATTTTAATCGCCTTGATTCCAGTGCGCTTCGGTCGCGAATAAGCCACCAGGGGTGTTTTCTTGACCTTCCCCAGGCGTGTTGCAAACAACAGCTGGCGATCATCAAAATTCACAACCCGGATCATCCGCAAGATCTTCTCCTCTTTACCTAGCTCGAGGAGATGTACTACCGGTTTTCCTCGTGCAGTCCTGGCGAGGTCAGGAAGTTCGTAGACCTTGAGCCAGTAGACCTTGCCTCGATCAGAGAAGAGCAGAAGCGTGTCATGGGTTCCCGCAACGAACAGGCTCTTCACGAAATCATCTTCGCGGATTGCCCCCCCAGAGACTCCCTTGCCGCCGCGGCCCTGCGATTTGTAGGTGGTCAGGGGGGTTCTCTTGACAAACCCCTGATGGGTCAAAGTGACCACCACGTCCTCCTCGGTAATCAGGTCCGCGTAGTTGATCTCCTCGGCAGCTTCTTCTATGGCGGTTCTTCGGTCATCCCTGAAACGATCACGGAGATCGTGGATGTCTTCTCTTATGATTTCCGTCACAACGGTCTCTTCGGTGAGAACTTTACGGTGGTAGTCGACCTCTTCACGTGTTTCTGCCAGATCCGCCTGGAGCTTCTCTCTTTCCAGTCCTGTCAGCCGGCGTAGCTGCATCCTGAGAATCGCATCTGTCTGGATCCTCGTCAGGNCGAACTCTGACATCAGCGCTGCTCGCGCATCTTCTTCGCTGTGATGGGAACGGATGAGTTCGATGACCCGATCGATGTTGTCCGTTGCAACGATCAGGCCTTCCAAGATATGAGCCTTGCGTTCCGCTTTCGTCAACAGGTGGAGGGATCGGCGACGAATCACTTCGCGACGATGATCCCTGTATGCGCACAGGAGCTCGAGCAGGCTGAGTGTCCGGGGCCTACCCCGGACCAGTGCGATTTGTTGAATCCCGAAGGTGGTCTGTAACTGGGTATGCTTGAACAGTTGATTGAGTATTACCGAGGCATTTTCTTGCTTCTTCAATTCAACCACCAGGCGGATGCCGGTTCGGTCGGACTCATCCCGGATATCCGCCACCCCCGTGAGTCGCCCGTCTTTCACCAACCCTGCGATATCGGTGGCAAGTTTCGACTTGGAAACCTGGTAGGGGATTTCCGTGATCACAATTGCTTCTTTTTGCTTGGTCATATCCTCGAAATGGGTCTTGGCCCGGAGGGTGAGAAGCCCACGGCCCTTGCTGTAGGCATCCAGGATACCCCTGCGACCACAGATCACGCCGCCAGTTGGAAAATCGGGCCCCTCGATGACTTCCAGTAATTCCTTCAGCTGAACATCGGGGTTATCAAGCAACATCAGCAATGCGTTGCAGGTCTCGTAGAGATTGTGGGGAGCGAAATTGGTCGACATTCCCACAGCGATCCCCGAACCACCGTTTACGACCAGGTTGGGAAACTTGGCTGGCAAAACGGTGGGTTCATCGCGGGTGTCATCGTAGTTGCGGATGAAATCGACCGTTTCTTTGTCGATATCGGCAAGCATCTCGGTAGATGCTTCCGTCATTCGCGCCTCGGTATATCTCATTGCAGCGGGTGGATCACCATCGATGGAGCCGAAGTTTCCCTGACCATCCACCATCGTCTGGCGCATATTGAAGGGCTGCGCCATGCGGACCAATGTTGGGTAGATCACCGATTCGCCATGGGGATGATAGTTACCTGAAGTGTCACCGGCAACTTTTGCGCATTTCCGGTGCTTGGAACGTGGCCCCAGGTTGAGATCGTTCATCGCAACCAGAATTCTTCTCTGGGAAGGCTTCAGTCCGTCACGAACATCCGGCAGCGCTCTCTGGATGATCACGCTCATTGCATAAGTAAGATACGAACCCTTCATCTCCTCTTCGAGGGATAGGGGTTGGATCCTCTGTTCATTCGTCATCAGTTTCGGTCTCCTGATCAGTCAGCGTTTCAGCGCTGTGAGCTCTCAACAGGTTTCGTAAGCCATCTCTGCCTCGCGCACCAGGGCGCTCAGCAATCGGTTCGCTGGCGCATCGACGCCATTCGCCCGCGCAATGCGCTCTATGGCGCCGCAAATCCAGTCCATTTCGGTTCGCCGTTGCGCATCGAGATCCTGCAAGGTCGAACACCGGTTCGTTGCCGTGTCTCGGCACAGATCTCTCAGGGATTGCGCCGGGTCCACCTCGGCCAGGGTGACCCCGAGTGAACTGGCAACCGCCCGNGCCTCCTGCGCCGCCTCGACAGCAAGGGCAAAGGTGGCGTGGTCCGGGAGATCCCCATTCTGGCAATCGATCAACGCCGCAACCGGATTGATACCCGCGTTTAACATCGCCTTTTGCCACACTAGCTTGTTCCCATCTTCGACGATGCGCGTCTTCAGGCCACCGGCAGCAAGGTGGTGGGCCAATTGTTTCGNTTCTTTCCTTGTCGCGATCTCGCCGTTTCCTGTATCCAGCGGCCCGATCGCGATCTCTCCTCCGTCACCGCGCACATGGACAGAGCCATCCGATGATACGAACAGCCCATAGGTCACCGTCGCGGCAACACATTTCTCAACACCGAAAAGCCGCGCAGTCTCACCGTGACCGAGCCCGTTACTCAACACCGCGACGGTTCCCTGTTGCCTGACGAGGGACACCGTGTCTCTCAGCGCCTCTTCGAGGTCCGCCGCCTTGGTGCACAGCAACAGCCAAGGATATTTTTTGTCCGGGAGTGCTCCCGCTGGTCCCGAGGGAACATCCACAGCAATCGCCGACTCGAGATTGTCAAACACCCGGCAGGCCGTGATGCCCGCAACGGTTCCTGGCCTTGTTACCAGGGTCACGTCTTCACCCCCGGCGGTCAGCGTGGCGGCAAGCCAGCGCCCCAGGGCTCCTGCGCCGACAATCGCTATACTTTGTGCTGGGGTACTGCTGGCCATCTCGTTACCCGCTAAATTCTTTCTCGGGGTCGCCCTCAGGTTCTCCCGAGACATCTTCGGCACCCGGCATCGAGAAGGACTCTTTGGGGGAGGGGAACGCGCCCGAGGCTACATCTTCGCAAAATCGCTTCACGGCATCACACATCACCTCGTGCACCTCAGCGTAGCGGCGTACAAAGCGGGGCTGGAATTCGCCCGAGAGCCCGACCAGGTCATGGAACACGAGTACCTGGGCATCCACCTCGCGTCCGGCACCAATACCGACGACAGGAATCGAGANCGTGGCGCGGATGGTCGCCGCCAACGAGGAAGGGACACACTCGAGCACCAAAGAAAAGGCCCCCGCGTCCTGAAGCGCCACCGCATCTTCGACGATCTTCTCGGCAGACCGTGCATCGGTTCCCTGAACTCGATAACCGCCGAGCTGGGTAGCGTTTTGAGGAGTAAGCCCTAAATGACCCATGACAGGAATCCCTGCCTCAACGATTCTCTTTACAGCCGAAACACGAGCGCCCCCGCCCTCTAGCTTGACGGCATCGGCGCCGCCCTCCTGAACGAGGCGTCCGGCGTTTTTCACCGCCTCCTCAGCGCTAACCTGAACGGCAAGAAACGGTAGGTCGCCAACGATGAACAGCTCCCGTGCAGCCCTGCGAACCGCCGCAGTGTGATGAACCATGTCGTTCATCGTGACCGGGATGGTGCTGTCATGACCAAGGATCACATTGCCTAGCGAGTCACCAACTAGCACCACGGGAACCCCGGAGGCTGCAAGCACTCGGGCGGTGGGCGCATCGTATGCAGTCAGGCACACCCAGGGCTGCCCTTCTTTCTTCCACCTCACCAGATCCTGTATGGCAATCTTGGCCATTGTCGGCTCCTGCTTTTTCTGGTCCTAAATGTCGAGCTCTCTCGCTTCGAGCGCGTGCTTCTCGATATATTCGCGGCGCGGGCCCACCTCGGTGCCCATCAATGTTACAAACAGGTCGCTGGTAGCCTGGGCATCATCGATGGTGACCTCAAAGAGAGNTCGCTTGCTCGGGTCCATCGTCGTCTCCCACAACTGTTCCGGATTCATTTCTCCCAGACCCTTGAAACGGGTCAGCGCTACTCTGCTTTTCATCAGCGAAAACAGTCCATCGACCGCATCGGAAAGGGAGTCACCACCCTCCTCCGAGGAGTCGACCCCGAACCGGTAAGGACTGACCGTATCGAGCCCTTCCCGGGAGAAATCAAAGGTGGGTATGCCGAACTCGGTCAGCCCGGCTCTCTCGGCAAGGATGCCGCCGACTGGAACGCCAAGGGCCTGGAGCGTTTCCACGGCCTCGGTGGCCGTTGTCGCCATCGGCAGCTCGATCCCTTGATAACCCTCTCCCCGACTCGCCAGGGCATCCGCAAGCGCATCGGCGCTTTCTTGCACCAGCTTTTCGCCATTGCCAACGAGTAAATACTCCGGAACCCGCCCTTCAACATCCCAGCTCTCGCGTAGCCACTCTTCGAGACAAAAGTCTTTTTTTCGCATCCGCGCCTGAGCCCGGCGCAACTGCCCAACAGCGGCTACAACTTCCTTCAATGCATCCCCGGAGATCTCTTGGGTTTCTCCGCCGAAGTCTAAACGGAAGCTGCCATAATCCGCCGCAAGGTCGATGAGCGTTTGTTCGAGGCCCTCTTCGCTAACAATGTATTCGTCGCGGGTTTTCCATTTCACCCGGTAGAGCGGAGGCTGGGCGATGTAGATGTTGCCCTGAGTCACAACCTGGGTCAGGTGACGATAGAAAAAGGTCAAGAGCAGAGTGCGTATGTGAGAACCGTCCACGTCGGCGTCGGTCATGATGATGATTCGCGCGTAGCGCAATTTCTCAATATCAAACTCATCGCCAATACCGGCACCCAGGGCAGTGATGATCGCCTGAATTTCTTCGTGCTGAAGAGCTTTGTCGATGCGCGCTTTTTCGACATTCAATATCTTGCCTTTGATCGGCAAGATGGCTTGCACCATCGAGTCGCGCCCTCCCTTGGCAGAACCGCCCGCGGAGTCTCCTTCGACAATAAACAGCTCCGTTTCATCGCGGTTTCGGCTGCGGCAGTCGTGTAGTTTTCCGGGCAAACTTCCAGCACTCAGAAGGCCCTTGCGCCGTGTTAAATCTCGCGCCTTGCGCGCAGCCTCTCGGGCGCGAGCAGCATCGAGTGCTTTGTTGATGATCTTCTTGCCGACCGCCGGGTTCATGTTAATCCAGTGCCCCAGAGCCTCGTTGACCAGGGCCTGAACAACCCCCTCGATCTCGGTGTTGCCGAGCTTCTCCTTGGTCTGGCCCTCGAACTGGGGGTCCGGAAGCTTGACGCTGACGACCGCCGCAAGCCCCTCCTGATAATCCTTACCATCGGGAGGGGTGTCGCTCTTGAACAGATTCATCTCCTTGGCAAAGCGATTGAAGGTGCGCGTAAGGGAGGACCGAAATCCGCTCAGGTGAGTTCCGCCATGATGGGTGTTGATGTTGTTGGCGAACGTGAGGATCTGCTCCTGGGAATAGCCGTCATTGTGCTGCATCGCAACATCGATAACGACATTCCCCACCTCTTTCTGAAACGAAATCACCTCGTCATAGATGGTTGACCTCTTTGAATTGATGTCGCGGATAAAAGCTTCTAGCCCGTCAGGGAAGTGGAATATTTCTTCGCTTGGCTCGTCGTCGCCGCGCTTATCGATGAACTTGATTTTGATGCCCGCGTTGAGATAGGCAAGCTCCTTCAGTCGCTTAGCAAGCACATCTCTCTGGTACTCAACAGAGTCGAACACTTCGTCGTCCGCCAGAAAAGTAATCCGCGTCCCGGTGTCGGTCGCGTCTCCAGCTTTTTCCAGCTTGGTTGTGGGTTCCCCTCGAGAATAACACTGCCTCCAGAGCCCGCCTTCGCGACGAACCTCCACTACAAGCTCGCTAGAGAGCGCGTTGACGACCGAAACGCCGACCCCGTGGAGCCCACCTGAAACCTTGTAGGTCTCATTATCGAACTTCCCCCCAGCGTGGAGCTTGGTCATCACAACTTCGACGGCGGACATTTGTTGGTCTTCGTGCCAATCGACCGGGATTCCCCGGCCGTCATCTTCAATCGTCAAGCTCTCGTCATCGTTGATCACGACAGTGATGTATTTGGCATACCCGGCCATCGCTTCGTCGATACAGTTATCAACAACCTCGTAAACCAGGTGGTGTAGTCCTGCGGGTCCGGTGCTGCCTATGTACATGCCGGGTCGCTTGCGAACGGCCTCGACACCTTCAAGAACCCGGATGTTAGAGCCTGAATATTGGCTCTGTTGTTCTTCGCTCAACTCTCGTAACCCTCTCCCCTGGTGGCGCCTCGTGGGCGGCCAGTCTCGAATCTAATCGAGTGAATCCCCTCGAGCCCCATCTTTGCAAGGTCGGCAACGAGGGCTTGCTCGCCAAAGCACTGCAGCTCCGAGGTAAGTGGCGCGGTGTCTACCACGACGGTCAACACCCCTTCTCTCCATCTCTCTGGCGTAGAACGTTGCGCGATCTCTGCCCCGACTGCTTGGTGCCACATGTCCCGCACTTGCTGGATCTTCCCCAGTGGGTCTCGGCCTTTGGTTGGCGCGAGTCGCTGCAAAACAGTCTTTACGCTGCTGGCGAGCGGGCGGGCGCTTGCCGCGTCCTTCTCTGTGCGCTTTTTTTCCATCTCCAGCTCAAGGAACCGAACCGGGGGCACGCGAGAGATGTTCAAGCTTCCTGCATCTCGTTAACGACCAGTGGCATCACAATGTGCTGATAAGACTTTTCTTCATCCGGGATTGTGAAAAGGCCGGCGGTTTTACCATCGCTGAAACCACACTGAATCTGTGTTGTTCCAACAACCTTGAGTAGCTCGATGAGATACCCCGGGTTGAAATGAATAACAAACTCTTCTTCCTCTCCGGCGGTTTTTTGAACCGGGAACTCAATCCGCGATTCTCCAACATTGCTTGCGGAGCTGGATAGCGTTGCGGAGTCGGAGCCAAAAACAAAGCGCACGGAGTTGGTTTCTTTGGTCGTCATCAGCGCCGCCTGGCGCAGCGCCACCAAGAGATTTTCGGTGTTGATCACAAAGACGCACTTAAATTTTTGTGGGACCGCTCGTTCATAATCAGGGAACTTGCCTTCTACCAACCGACAGGTGAGAGACTCCCGGTCAGACACATAGGCAACCTCGTTTTGGTCTAGATGTAAGACCACCTCTTCATCGGCTTCGTTGGCGAGGATTTTTGAAAGCAGGTCTACCCCTTTTAGCGGCAGAATAAACTGGCCGCTTGGTAGTCCTTCATCGCCACCAGCAACCACTGAAAGGGCGCTAACCGCCATCCTTTTTCCGTCGGTGCTGACGATTCTAAGTTCGTCTTCTTGCCCATCAAAAAGGACGCTATGCATGTTGAATCGAGTTGCGTCTTTTGCCGCAGCAACGCTAACTCTNCGNAAGGTGTTCAGGAGGTCTTCTCTGGAAACGCGTATTGAAGGACCAGGAGGAGAAAATTCAACGGAGGGAAATTCATCGATGGGTCCTGTGGGTAATTTGAAGTGCGAGCTNCCCGCTGACAGACAGGCCTGGCCCGCAGCGTCCACTTCNAAAGTAAGTTCTGGGTCTTTGATCTCACGTAGAATGGCTACCAATCGAGCACAAGGAACCAGACAGGTCCCTTCCTGATCCACCATCACTTCGTCCACCTGAGATTGTAGCCCCACCTCAAGATCGGTGCCGATGATCTGTAGCCCATCTCGAGAGGCTTGTAATTTGGCTGAGTGGAGAACTGGCCGGGTAGGGTTTCCAGGCACAACGCCAGAAACGAGAGAAACAGCATCGAGAAGCTCGCGGGTTTGGCACTGGATTTTCATACTACCTCTTCTGACTCACTAGGCCGGCTCCTTATAGGAAACGACACAACCTCCTGCACGGCGCCTGGTCTCTCCGGAACGGTGGGTTCCGGGCCCCCATCTCGGAGACCAACCAAAGCCCTTCAGGGTCGCCCTGGGCCGCTATAAAACTGTTCTCCACCACTGCGTTTTTGGTGCTCTTTTTAGCCTGAAGAGCGACACCTTCAAGGAACGCAATATTCTAGGTCACAAGGGCCAGACGAGCAATCTGAAACGGGTCCAAAAACGAACCCTTAACCAGAAATCAGTAAAGGATTTACGAGCCTTTTTTACGACTCACATNGAGGGCCNCAGCAAACCTTTCTGAACACCAACAAAGAGAGAATTAGAATTCAATTCGTTGTCGTATGTCATAGNCCCACCNNTAACTGTGGAAAACCCCGGAANATAAAACGGCAACTCGTTAAAACAAAAGGACTTAGAAATAAACAACTCGGCGAAAAAACGGTGGAAAAATGGTCGGTTCACGGAGGGAGGAATGAAGCCAACCCGCCAGTGTTCCCCACAGCAAGAAAAGGGCCCAAAACAAACACCAGAATCTCCACCGGCCCCCAGGGAAAAGACCCCCGACAAGAGACAGGTTTTCCACCACAAGAGAGCACTAAAACCGCGCTGTTTGTTGCAGTTATTCAAGTGAGGGAGGGAGGTTTTCTGGCAGCCCCTCGTGCCATGTTTGGTTTTTTACCGGCGCCACCAGGGTCGCGATTTGCTGTAACAATTTCGGATCCGATGGCCGATCAAGAACCTTGAGATTGTGCGCCACCTCTTGCGGGTTTTTCATCCCACAAAGGGTTGAAGCAACACCTTCGTTGTCGATGGCAAACCGGAGCGCCACCTCAGCAACCGGAACACCCTGTTTCTGACACAGCGCGGCGACAGCCTTNCCCACCGTTTTCACTTCGGCAGGTGCTGGATGCCACGGCTGGGGGCCACCCGGTGACAGGATTCCCATATGTAGTGGCGACGCGTTGATCAATCCAACCCCCCGCTCTTTCACCAGCGGTACCAACACGGCGCCTAAATCATCCACCATTAAATTGTAGTGACAGTATGACAAAATGGTGTCGACGGGGAATTCTTGAGCCAGGTCCTTGAGCAGATGGACCNGCAGTCCGGTGATGCCCAGGAAGCGTGCCTTGCCCGATTTTTTCACCTCCAGCATTGCCGGCAGGGTCTCTTCCAGGATCTGCTGCCGGGTNCCAAATTCNACATCGTGGAGCTGGAACAGNTCGAGGTGATCTGTTTGGAGTCGGCGCAAGCTATCGTTGATGTCGCTGTGGACCCGGCCAGCGCTGAAATCAAAACCGCGGAGGTCATAACGACAACACTTGCTCGCCAGAATTACCTCGTCGCGACGCCCCTTCAGGGCTCGTCCCAGGCGTTGTTCGGCAAGGGTGAAACCATAATAGGGCGCGACGTCGACCAGGTTAATCCCGGCATCGAGGGCGGCGTGGAGCGCGGCCGAGCCTTCTTGTTCGGTGATCCCCCCGTATACATCACCCAGTGGAGCACCACCAAAACCAAGAACCGAAACCTCTAGTCCGGTATTTCCGAGACGGCGTTTTTGCATCGAGTCTCCCTTGGCTTCTCTCAATTCGCCCTGGTGAGCACTGAGTTTCCACTGTCGCCCAAGATAGGCTGTCGCCCAAGATAGGTTGTCGCCCAAGAAAGGCTGTCGCCCAAGAAAGAGCAACCTTCCGAAGTGTCGGGGGGTTCAGCTGCCAATCGTTTTACTGTTCCTGGCCGTCACCGCAAGCACCCCAGAATCAAACCTGCCGCAGCTGGCCCTCCATCGCTTCAATGCTACTACGTAGCTGCGCGTCCTGTTCCACACACTGGCGAATTTTTTCGATGGAGTGCAGCACGGTGGAGTGGTCTCTACCGCCGAAATGTTGGCCAATTTCTCCGAGCGAACAGTCGGTGAGTCGGCGACCTAAATACATGCAGACCTGGCGCGGAAGAACGATCGACCGGGTTCGTCGAGGCGAGTGAAGTTCTTCCGAAGAGACAGAAAATTCGACCGTGACCAGCTCCTCGATTTTACGTAAGTCGATTCTTGTGGTGCTTCCTCCAAGCAGTTCGTCAAGAGTGGCGCTGACCGTCTTTACCGTCACGGGGAGGTTCTCGTGCCTGGCCATGCTTTCTATCCGAAGCACGGCGCCTTCCAGCTCCCGGACGTTGTCACGAATTCTTCGAGCCACCACCTCGACCACGTCCAGGGGGATGTCGATGGCGCGATGCTCAGCCTTCCTGTGGACGATGGCCATGCGGGTTTCCAGGTCCGGGGGGTCCATCTGGACCACCAGGCCCAGCCTGAAGCGCGACACAAGGCGTTCGGAAAGGCCCCGGATCGCTGCAGGGGCGGCATCTGATGTGAGGAAGATCTGCCGCTCTCGGTTGTAGATTTCATTAAAGGTGTGGAAGAATTCTTCCTGTGTTCGTTCCTTGTCACAGAGAAACTGGATGTCATCGATCAGCAGCGCTCCCGCCTTGCGGTACTTGTGCCTGAATTCATCGATTTTTTGAGTTGAGAGCGCCGCGATGAATTCGTTGGTGAACGAAGCACAGGAAAGGGCAATCACGTTCTGAACCCCGGAGCCCTGAAGCCGATGCCCAACGGCCTGGAGGAGATGGGTTTTTCCCAGCCCAACGGAGCCGTGCAAGAAGAAGGGGTTGTATGACCCTCCCGGGTTGTCGGCGACAGCCATCGCGGCAGCGTGGGCGAGCTGGTTCGATGGTCCCGTAACAAACGCCTCGAAGGTAAGGCTCCTCTTTAAAGGAGCCGTGCGCCTTTTGGTTATTTCAACCCCAGGCGATGTCTTTGACACCACAAGTTCCGGCGGTGGAGCGGTTGGGGACTTTGCCTCGAAGGCCAGGTTCGGGAGAGTTTCTGAACCAAGAATTTCTTTGATGACGTTTTCGATAACGCTCTGGTATTGATGCTGAAGAAAGGTGGAGTGCAAAGATGAAGGAACCTGTAGCGTAATNTGATCCGCATCTCCCGTGATCTCGACTTCTTCGAACCAGGTTGACCACTGGTCGGAGGGAACCCGATTACGCAACTCGCTCAAGATGCGCATGGCCACGGATTCATCGAAGGTCGAGGAGGTCATGCGGGCCTTTCGGGATGGAGCAAGGCAAGAAACCAACGCGATTCAGGAGAGTAACGAGGCGAGTGCTGGATGCGCAAGGGGCTCCTGCTTACCCGGGCGGGCTTGCTGTCTCGCGGAGAGCCGGCTAGCATTACTGATCGCTCTGAAGCACAAGACCACGACAGAATGGGGTCACGGAGAGGTGGCAGAGTGGTCGATTGCACCGGCTTGCTAAGCCGGCGTACCGTTAGCGGTACCGAGGGTTCGAATCCCTCCCTCTCCGCCAGTTTTTACAAAAGCGAAATCATAAACAGTCTCTAGCCTTGCAACCGCGCGGCATTTCGCCTTCGCCCTGTTTCTTTGTGTTGGATGGTTCGGGTCGATCGAATAGCCACAAACTCGACGCTGTCTGCAATAACGACTCTTCAAAGGATGTAAGTGGATACGTTGTATCTTCGCGAACGACTGAAAATTTTCACCGAAGCGAAGTGGCTACCAGGTAAGCACGCTGTTCGGAGGTTTGTAGGCCGTGGAAGCCCCGGGCAAACCATATCGGCCCCTGAGGGCTAGCATCAGCCAATTCTGCCAGAGTTAAATCTTCATGCCCACGATGGTGCCCTCGAAGACCCGTTCCCCGCCGACATATCCCTGAGCAGAAAATTTCGCCAGTCTCGAACGAAGAGCCACCATTTCGCCGACCATCAGCAATTCGGAACCAGGATGGACGACTCCCCGGAACCGGACCTCTTCACAGGCCGCAAACCCGATCAACTCGTCGCTGTCGTTGGCTTGCCCGAAGTAGAAGGANCACAGCTGGCCGGCGGTTTCGATCATCAAGATGCCGGGCAGGATCGGCCGGTCAGGGAAATGGCCTCGAGACCAGAAGGCATCCGCCCGGACCACGTGGACGCCGGCGATGGTGGAGTTTTCCGGGTCGAAGTGAACGATTCGATCCAGCATCTCCATCTCGAAACGCTGAGAATTGCGCGCACGGATCTCCTCTGGCCCGAAGATGGTGTTCTCCAGGTCGATAGACTCCGGTTTGATGATGGACTTCGCTGGCATCGAGTTCCCTTCTATCGGGGACGATACACGACCCGAGACAGTCCCGCGAGTTCTGGGTCCGAAGCCAGAGGCACTGTAAGATCGAGTGACGAGAAAGGACCTGTTGTCGTGTCGACTCTCAACATCTCGTACGAACAGCGCGCAACCTCGGGTGACGAGCCCATTTCATATACCCTCGTTCAACTCGAAGGGTTCATCGATGCGCCTAATTATCCGCGTTTCGAACAGGCACTCGANCGCTTGACCAGNAGCGGTCGACATCACCTGGTGCTGGACTGCCGCGANGTCGAGTACATCAACTCGACCGGGATCAGTGGCATCATCCGTTTNCANAATCAGTGCGTNCGGTCCGGTGGTGAATTGCTACTGGCNCGGGTGGCCAGAAATGTTGGCATCACGATGCATCTGCTCGGGGTCACATCTGTGGTGCCGGTCGCCAGGGACCTCAACGAGGCGGAGGCGATCCTGTCGGGCCAACAGGTCAAGACGACAGACNCTGNCGCTGGCTCAACAACAGCAGCGACAACCGCTTCGGGCAAGGAAATCCGCAACGTGCCGGTGATGGCGGAACGCCCTGGCCCGAGCGGGACCGTGGCGATGCTGTTGCCGAAGACGGGGCATTTCTCGCAGATCTGCAAGAGAAGGGTCGAGGAGCGAGGGGGGCGCGCCTTCCTCTATCACAGCGTCGAGGGGCTGATCGAGGGTNTCGATGCCATCGCTCCCGATCTGATCGTCGTCGACAAACGGGTTACAGGGAGCCATAAGCTGATCGAGAAGATCAAGCTCGATACCCGACACACCCTGGCCTCGATGATCCTCATCCATCCCAAGGGTTCGGATGTCGCGGCAATCGAAGGGTTTCGTGTCTGGGAAAATGATTCCCTGGTCGACCCTTTCGACCTCGGCAATCTCTTCATCCTGACCGAGAGTGAGGTGCGCCGCGTCGCGCGTGACCGCAAGCTCTTCACCCAGCAAGTGCGCTTCCAGTTCGCATCCCAACAGGATGCCATCGATCAGGGGTTGAGTCTCGGCGGCGCCCTCATCCACAAGTTGCCTCTCACCGAGCAGGAACGAAATGCGCTTCACTCGGCCCTCAAAGAGGGCGTCGACAATGCGGTCCGGCATGGCAATGNACAGCGCCCCGACCGNCGAGTTACCGTCAACTATGTCGTCGATCCGCGGCGGGTGATGATGATGGTGGAGGATGAAGGCGATGGTTTNGACCACGAGTTTTTCCTCGGCAAGATCGAGGAAAAGGATGCTTTTGATCGTGCCAAGGAACGGATGCGAGAAGGAGGGCGCGGCGGCCTCGGTATCCTGCTGATGCACCGCTGCTCCGACCGCCTCGAATACCTCGGCAAGGGCAACGTGGTACGTATCGAGAAGCGCCTGCACGCCTGAGGAGGGTGCGGTTCCTCCGCCACCAGGGCCTCTACAATGTGGCCCGGATCCGACAGTAGATGCCATCGAGTGTCTCATCGAGCCGGACTGCACTTGACCGTGATGTCCGGGGGTGTTGACACAACGAAGGGCGATGCGCACAATCGGCCCATAGTTTTCCGGTGTAACCGCTTCGACGATGCTGTTCGTGATGATGCTGTTCGTGATGATGCTGTTCGTGATGATCCTGTGCGGGTGTAGCTCAGCGGTAGAGCGTCACGTTGCCAACGTGAATGTCGTGGGTTCGACTCCCATCACCCGCTTTTTTTTCACCAGAATCCAATCCACGAGCNACCAGGGGTGTCTATAGACGCTGCNTAGTTCGTCTTCAGGGCCTCTTGGTCGAGACCGTTCTGGTGCAGGACGAGCCGGTCAACCTTTCCCTCCTGGTTGCGGACGAAGCTGAGCTGGGCATCCACCACCTTGAGCGCGAACTTGTCACGCCCAGTTGGATATACCGGAAAGAACGACTGCCCCGACACCATGACGAACAACTGATCGTTGTCGTTCTTGATCGTCAATTTCAGATCGGGATTCAACGAATAAATTCCAACATAGTCGGAGAGAATACGGGGATCGATCGTGACCAGCTCGGGCAACTTGTCCAGTTTGTGGCCGTCATCGAGCAGGTGGAAGCCGATACGATCCACGCCGCGGTAACTCGCGTTGCTCAGGACAATCACACCCTCGCCGGTGTCGGGTCGAATACCCATGAAGCTGGCAAAGCCGTAGGTGCCGCCGTTATGCCAGACGACCTCACGTCCGGGCTCGCCCAGGATATGCCATCCAAGTCCAATCTTCACTGGCGACCTGGCAGAGGTCGTACGTGGAGCGTGACAAATCCGCATCGCGTTCAGCAGTGGCGTATTCATCTGACCCAAATTCGCCGCGGCAAAAACGACCATGTCTGTGGCGGTGGAGTTGATGTCACCGCAACCGGCAAGGGCTGCAAAGTCCCAGGCTGAAACTGGCGTGCTTCCAGCGTGAGCTGTTGCCACCCGGACGGCATCTCGAGGCCTTGGCCTGGCCGTGGTGCTGTCCATGTCCAGTGGTTTGCAGATCCGGGCGATGAGCAACCGCTCGTAACTCTTGCCGGTTTGAAGCTCCAGGATGTGACCGAGCAATCCCGTGCCNAGGTTGGAATAGACNGGCTCCCGACCGACCCCTCCCTCCAACGCGTGGCTTGATAGGAAGTCATACAGCCGCTGACAGGTGTAATCCGCGTAGGGATTGCTGGGATCCTTCGGCTGAAAGTTGCTCGGCATTCTCGGCAGCCCNGAGGTATGGGTCGCAAGGTGTTCCAGCGTGATGTGTGTTGGGGGAGTTTCTCCAGAGGGCTGGGAGGCCCCCTCCTTGATGGGCATCGTGACCCCGGCTGGCAGGAAACTCTGTGCGTGATCGGAGAACTCGAGATCCCCCTGCTCCTCCAGCTGGGCCATCAACAGGGTCGTGAACACCTTGCTGATGGAACCGATCTCGAAGATCGTGTTCTCATCCACTTCCTCGGTGCCACCCGCCTTCAGTTTGCCCGCGCAATAGAACTCCTTGGTTCCGTCCTTGCGGACCATGCCGACCACAATCGCAGGAGCGAGCCCGGCCTCGACCCGATCATCGATGATTTTCTGGACCAACGCGGCTGCCGCTTGCGCAGAAGCTTCAGCCACAGGAACGCTGTGTATGCTCGTAGCCACAACAAATAACCCCACTGCGAACAGTCGACAGAACAGGTAGGCCGCTCGCTTCAGCGTGCGGACCCGGGTCTCGAGGACATCGATTCGGTCGTCAGTGGTCATGGCGGTGCTCCTGTTTGTGAAAGATCGTATAAATGCCGAGGTTCGACAACCGGATGCACCGGTCAAATGCTGGCGAAATTCAGCAAAATAACGCCTTTTGGGAGCATCCGGCCCGCGGCAAGCGTTGACACTTCTGTGGGGTGCGACCATCATTTCCGATCTGGCATCATGCCAGGCCCAGGAACGNGCAGAGAGGACCCCATGAACGACACCGAGTCTGCCGACGTGAACACCGAAGAAGTACCGGCCGACAGCGCTACCGAAGGTGGCGACGAGTCCGTACAGAGCATCGCCAGCGAGGCGGTAGCGACCGACGAGGGTCCCTGCCACAAGCGGCTCAAGATCGAGATTTCGTGGCAAAGAATCGAGGAAGAGCTCGATACCACCTACCAGCAANTGCGNAACACGGTGCAGATCCCGGGATTCCGCAAAGGAAAGGCACCGATCGCCCTGCTCAAGAAGCGTTTTCGCGAACAGGTCCAGTCCGACGTGGAAGAGGATCTGAAGGGCCGTGCCGTCGAAGAGCAGTTCGAGGCGGCCGAGTGGAAACCGCTGTTCAGTAGCGTTCAGTTCGAGAATGAAGAGTTTGTCGTCGATAAACCCTTTACCTTCGAGGTGGTCTTCGATATCCAGCCGACCTTCGAGCTTCCTGATTACAAAGGACTCAAGATCAAAGCAGAATCAGCCGAGGTGGCGGAAACCGATGTAGAGCGCGAAGTTGAGATGATCTGTGAACAAGCCGCAACCCTCGAGCCAATAGAAGTGGGGGAGCAGGCTGAAGGTGACTATGCGGTGGTCGATCTGGCACTCCTGGTCGAAGAAGAGACCATCTTTGAACGGCCCGAGGTCGTGATGAAGATCGGCGAGAACGCCATCGATTCGATGGAAATCCCGGATCTGGGCGAGTCGCTGGCGGGCGCATCTCAGGACGAAGTGATCGAGAAAGCGGTTCAGGTTCCGGAGGATTTCCCCGATGCCGATCACCGCGAAAAAGCCGGCACGTTGCGGGTGACGCTGCGCGATGCCAAGAAAAAAGTAATACCCGAACTCGATGAGGCTTTCATCGAACGCCTTGGCGTCGAATCGGAACAAGATCTTCGCGACAAGGTGCGTGAAAATCTAGAAGGGCACCGCACGGCCCAGGAGGATGCGCGCCAGGAAGAGCTACTTTCCGAGCAGGTTAGCGATGCGGTGGAAATGGAACTTCCTGAGTCGCTGGTAAATCAGCGTCAGGAATCACTGACCCAGCGGCGCGTGATGGAGCTGACCCGTGAAGGCAAGTCTGAGGATGAAGCGCGCGCCGAGGTCGAAAAGGACGGGGAGGTCGCTGCGCAGGCTCGTAAAGAGCTGGTCCGCATCTTCGTTCTGGATCGCATTGCTGACGAGGAAAAAGTCTTTGTTACCGAAGACGAGGTGTTGCAGCGCCTCCAGGCGATTGCCACCACGTACCGGCAGCCGCTCGATCAGGTGGTCGAGCAGTATCGCAGCGGCGGTATGCTACCAGAGTTGCGTAATGGCATGAGACGCGAGAAAGTCAAACAACTGCTTCGCAAGAAGGCCAAGGTCTCCGGCTCTTGAAGTTGCCGGAGATCTTCTTGAAACCCAAGGGGATACGATGAACGATGAGTTGATGCGCAAGATTGACAATATTCACGACAACCTTGTACCTTTCGTCATCGAAAAGACTGGGCGTGGCGAGCGCTCATACGACATCTTTTCGAGACTTCTCAAGGACCGGATCGTTTTCATCGGGGATGCCATCCACGATCACACGGCAAATCTGGTCATCGCCCAGATTCTGTTTCTGGTCTCCGATAACCGAAACCAGGACATCAACATCTATATCAACAGCCCTGGCGGATCAGTAACCGCAGGCCTGGCGATCTACGACACGATGCAGTTTGTACAGTGCGACATTGCGACCTTTTGCATCGGGCAGGCCTCTTCGATGGGGGCGGTGTTGCTGGCTGCCGGTTCGGCGGGCAAACGCCATGCTCTTCCGCACTCTCGCATCATGATTCACCAGCCGTGGGGTGGGGCACAGGGAACCGCGATGGATATCGAAATCCAGGCCAACGAGATCAAGCGCAACAAGGAAGTNTTGTGTGACATCCTTTCGCGCCACACGAGCAAAGGCGCTGGCCAGATCGAAGAGGATTCGCATTGGGATTTCTTCATGTCAGCCAACGAAGCGCTAGATTACGGCCTGGTCGACCAGGTGATCGAATCGCTCAAGCCAACGGCCAAGGCCACCTAGAGAACCGGCGGTATCGATGGCAGATAAGACGCGAGGATCAGGATCTTCAGAAGGTCCCCCACAGCGCGTTGAGAGCTGTAGCTTTTGCGGNAAAAGTTCCGCCGATGTCGCTCGGTTGATTGCCGGTCCGCCGGGGGTCTACATCTGTAACGAATGCGTCGATCTTTGCCATGCCATAGTCAACGAAGCAGCCTTCACCCCTGAAGGCGCCACAGCCCCGAAAACCATCGAAGAGGTTCCCACTCCGAAGGAGCTTTACGACGAGTTGCAGTGCTGGGTCATCGGGCAGGAACAGGCGAANCGCACCCTTGCGGTGGCGGTGCACCTGCACTTCCGACGATTGGTTCACCTGGACGCCGAAGTCGATAGTTCCGACGACGAAGATCCAGTGAAAATCGAGAAGTCGAACATCCTGCTGATTGGGCCGACAGGAAGCGGCAAAACCCTGATGGCTCGCACGCTCGCGCAGCTGCTCGATGTTCCTTTCGCTATCGGCGANGCGACAACGCTCACCGAGGCCGGCTACGTTGGCGAAGACGTCGAGAACCTGCTACTGAAACTGGTGATGGCTGCAGATTACGACATCGATAGGGCGCAGCGCGGCATCATCTTTGTCGATGAGGTCGACAAGATTGGCAAGGCAACCCAGAACGTTTCCATCACCCGTGACGTCTCAGGNGAAGGTGTGCAACAAGCACTGCTCAAGATCCTGGAGGGCACCGTTGCTAACATTCCTCCCCAGGGTGGTCGCAAGCATCCAGAGCAGCAGTACATCCAGATCGACACGACCAATATTTTATTTATTTGCGGAGGAGCCTTTGATGGGCTGCCGGAAATCATCGCCGAGAGGCTGAATGCCAAGAAGGTCGGTTTTCGCAAGGAGGGCGATTCGGCGGCCCAGGATCGCGACGCCATCGACCTGGAAGACCTACACGAGCGAGCCCGCCTATTTTCTCATGCCGGGGTTCAGGACCTGTTGCGTTACGGCATGATCCCTGAGTTTGTCGGACGTTTACCGGTGATCACTTCGCTACAGCCACTGGATCANGAAGACCTGGTCAGAGTTTTGAC
The DNA here is from genome assembly GCA_002711105.1 of Planctomycetota bacterium. Lineage (GTDB taxonomy): Bacteria > Planctomycetota > UBA8108 > UBA1146 > UBA1146 > UBA1146. The sequence continues at coordinate 28,748 of PAIH01000019.1, read as the reverse complement.
GGAACCTCGNAATGCCCTCGTGCGCCAGTACCGCGAATTCTTCCGCATGGAGGGCGGCGATTTAGAGTTTACTCCAGGAGCACTGCAGGAGGTGGCCAGAATGGCCCGCAAGCGCGGTACCGGGGCTCGTGGTTTGCGTTCGGTGATCGAAGGCCTGATGAGGGACATCATTTTCGACATCAGTGGCAACGAGATGCGGGGTGTGAAAGTTGTGGTCGATGAAAAAAGAGTGCTGGCTCTTGATGATAACGGCCCACCCGCAGAAGCGTTGCGGTTAGAGCGGACCGACGAAGAGGTGAGCGAGGTTCCCGAGCCGGAGGCGCAGCCCGATGTCGACGACGAAGCCTCTAGCGGCGAAACCGCAGCGTGGTTGAAGGATTAACCGGGCGACTTACTTCTCGCCGATGACTCTCCAGGGCCGGACCAACTGGCTCTTTCCTTTGAGTGGCAGGGCTTCCAGCTCCTCAAGATCAAACAGATCCAAGCAATGCTCAGCGGTCTTCGGCCCGACCACTACCTCTCCCGCCTTGGCGATCTGAGATTCCAGTCGGCTGGCAGTGTTGACCGTGTCTCCAATGACGGTGTAGTCACTGCGAAGTTTCGATCCTATATCGCCAACCACAGCGGGGCCCGTGTTGATGCCGATTCTCATGCTCAGGGTCGGTCTTTCCGGGTGCCGGGCTGCCATCTCCAGGAGTCGGGCTTGCATGGCAAGCCCGGTGCGAACGGCTCTGGCGGGATGGTCTTGTTGTGTCTCGGGAGCTCCGAAGAATGCGATGAGGGCATCTCCGATGTACTTATCGAGCGTTCCGTCTTCCAGGAATACTTCAGCCGTCAGAGTCTCGAACAAGTCGTTGAGAAGATCGACAACTTCACGCGGGGCGAGCTTCTCCGACATGGAGGTAAAGCCGACCAGGTCAGCGAAGAGTACCGAGATCTCGACCTCTTTCGACCCCAGCTCTGCCTCCCCAGCAAGGACCTTCTCGACCACGTTTGGAGAAAGTCGACAAGAGAGCTGTTCGCGGCGGCGTTTTTCTTCTTCTACCGATTGGCGCAGCCGAAACTGTTCCAGAGCACTTGATACCATCAAAGCGAGCACAGAAATGATGCCAAGATGATCCGATGTGAGACTTTTCTTTGAATCGACGCAGTCGACGTAAATGATGCCGACCACTTCGTTGCCTGAAATTAACGGAGCACACATCGCCGATTGAATTTGCATTTGAACGATGCTGTGGGCCACAGCCAGGTTTTCCATGGAGCCTGTATCGCGAATTAAAACGGCCCTTCGTTCGTCCATCACTTGCCGGGCGATGGTTCGCGAAATCTGCATCGGCCGGTCCGCGTCGAGTCCTTCTTGAGCCTGGGTGGCGTATGGAACCAGTTGCCCATCTTCAGACAGGCTCAAAAAACCGCGATCAACAGGCAGTGAACGCAGTGCCAACCCGACCGCCCCTTCGGTCACTTCGGCCAGCTCTGATCCAGTCAACAACGTTTCGGCTGCGTTCTGGAACAGTTCGAGAGCTACCCCGAGACCTCCCTGGACGGGTCCTTTGGTGCTACCTACAGAAGAGGCCCCCAGGGTGTTTTGGAAGTCATCGATGACCAACGAATCCAGCACGCCCTGTTCTGGAAGATCTTCCGCCAACCGAACATTGAAGGCGGAGCCCTGCGTCGATTCGACCAGAATTGAAACATTGCCGAGACGTAACACCATGCCGGCCTGTAGCTTTACCGACTCGACCGAACGATTGCCGACGAAGACACCATTTCGGCTCTTCATATCTTCCAGCACGAAGCAGTCGCCTTGTTCGGCGATGCAGGCGTGATTCCTCGAAATGGTGTCATCGGAGATTTGAATGTCGCAGTCTTCCGTGCGGCCGATGACAATGCGCTCAGGACCAAGCCGATGCTGTTGGTCTCCATCAGAATCTCGGAATCGCAACGTCAGGGGGGTAGCCATACAAAATGCCCTCTCTACCCCAATGGTAGGGGATTTCGAACAGCTGGGCCATACAAGCAGGAGCATCGTTATNCGGAGATCGTGCCCGCTTCCCTTGCAGTCAGGGGCGCAGATTCGTACGATTCCAGGTCGCGCTCGTTCCAGCGCAAGTGACGGCCCCGCTTTGCCGGGGCCGGTTTCTCGGCTGNATCGGGAGCGAAGCTGTAAGACCCCGACACCCTGTGGCTGCACGCGTGGCCGGTGCCGGGATATCTGTTATAGCTGAAGTGGTGTTGACCGGAGAATGACCGAATGAAAAAGAAAATTCACCCTGATGGTTACCGTCCTGTTGTCTTCCAGGACAGCAACGCGGAATTCGCGTTTCTCACCCGCTCGACCGTGCATACCACGGATACGATTAAGTGGGAGGATGGCAACGAGTACCCACTTTTCAAACTCGATATCTCCAGTGCTTCGCACCCCTTTTACACCGGCAAGCAGACTTACGTTGATGCTGCTGGGCGGGTGGAAAAGTTCCAGAAGCGGTTCGACTGGAAGGCGGGCAAGGCTGCCGAAGTGATCACCCAGGCGGACGAAGCGCGCACCGAAAAACATCGCAAGCAGCTTGAAGCGGAAGAGGCTGTTCGTAAGGAAGCGTCAGAACGCAAGACAGCCCGGGAAGCGCGGCGCAAGAAAATCCTTGAGAGCAAGAAGAAGAAGTATGACGAAGAGGCCGCTGCCAAGGCTGCCGAAGAAGCCGCTGCCGCAGAAGCCGCCGCCGCAGAAGCCGCTGCCGCAGAAGCCTCCGCCGCAAAGGCCGCCGCTGCAAAACCTCCTGCCGAGAAGCCTCCGGCTGAAGAAACTGCTGTTGAGGAGGCATCCGCCAAACAGGTTGCGACTGAGAAACCTGCAGCCGAAGAGGCCCCGGCGGAAGAATCTTCTGATGAAAAACCTGCTGCCAAAAAATCAGCAACCAAAAAGCCCGCAGCTGAGAANCCCGCAGCTGAAGAGCCCGCAGCTGAAGAGCCTGCAGCCGAGAAGCCTGCAGCTGGGAAGCCTGCAACTGAAGAGCCTGCAGCTGAAGAGCCTGCAACTGAAGAGCCTGCAGCTGAGAAGCCCGCAGCCGAGGAAGCCTCTGAAGAGAAGCCTGCCGACTCTGATTCTTAAATCCGTTATCCTGACGAGGGCTGGTGGAAGGCGCGCGACGTCTTTCTCCGGCCCTCGTTTTCATCGCAGGGCAGTCGGGTCCTGTGTTGATGCACTTCTGGAGGAGCCGATCGATGGCCGCAGCCGAGAAGGACACAGCAGATTTTCTGGACAAGCCGCTCGAAGGCCAGCTCTCCGAGCGTTTGCAAGCGCTGGAAGCTCGGTTTGTCGAACTGGAGCGACTGATCGCCGATCCGGATCAACAATCTGACCGATCGCGCTTTCAGGAAATGCTCCAGGAACACGGATCCGTTGCAGTCTTGGTGGGACTCTATCGCGAGTATTGCAAAACGATGCGGGATCTGGAAGAAACCCGAACGATCATCGAAGGTGGCGAAGATGCAGACCTTCTGGAGCTGGCAAAGCTCGAGCTCGAAGATCTGGCAGCCAACCAGACAACTCAAGCCAGAGCAGTGCGGATGAAGATCCTCGACCAACANGTCGAGGGTGGCGATGACTGTATTTTTGAGGTGCGCGCCGGAACCGGCGGAGACGAAGCGGCTCTTTTTGCCTCGGACGTATTCAAGATGTATAGCCTCTACGCCGAGAAGAGGCGCTGGAAGATTGAGATACTCAGCGAAAGCACGACAGCTCTGGGTGGTTACAAGGAGATCACCTTTGCCATGCGGGGCAAGGGCGCTTTTTCGCAGCTCTGTTTTGAATCAGGGGGGCATCGAGTTCAGCGAGTTCCTTCGACTGAGGCTCAGGGGCGGATTCACACCTCTGCGATTACCGTGGCTGTCTTGCAAGAAGCCGAAGAAACAGAGATTCAGATTGAAGATAAGGACCTTCGCATCGATACCTTCTGCGCTTCTGGACCAGGAGGGCAGTCCGTCAACAAAACCTCCAGTGCGGTTCGCATCACCCATGTTCCTACAGGGGTAGTGGTTTCGATGCAGGATGAAAAATCACAGCATCGAAATCGCGACAAGGCGATGCGCTTGTTGAAGACTCGTCTCAAGGAGCTGCAGGATCGCCAGAAGCGCGAGGAGGAAGATGCCTTGCGCCGTTCTCTCATCGGATCCGGAGACCGGAGCGATCGGATTCGAACTTACAACTTTCCACAGAATCGCATCACCGATCACCGCATCAATTGCACGCTCTACAACCTCGACCGCTTCATGCTGGGAGACCTCGACGAGATGATCGAACGGCTAGATGCTCACGACCGCGAAGAGCGGATTCAGGCACTCTGAGGTGTCGGTTCAAAAGGTCTCATCTAGAACTCTGCTNAAAGAAGCACAGGAAAAACTACCAGANTCTGACGCTCCACATCTGGATGCCCGCTGGCTTCTGGCTCATGTGTTGGGGGTGGATCATGGCGATGCTTCTTTGCGGTCCGAGCAGTGGATCGACGAACAAGAAGCGCAACGATTTCACGAATTGATAAACAGGCGCGCCACCGGTGAGCCGCTGGCATACATCCTTGGAGAATGGGAGTTCTACGGTCATGCCATCGAGGTGACTCCGGAAGTGCTGGTTCCTCGGCCCGAAACAGAGTTGCTGGTAGATTGCGCTCTCAAGTTCCTTGAACACACACCGTCACCGCGGGTTGCAGAAATCGGNATTGGTTCCGCGGCCGTGACGATTGCGCTGGCAAAAGAGAGAGCTGACCTGACGGCGGTTGGGGTCGAAATATCGAGCGAGGCATTGGTGGTTGCCAGGCGGAACCTGTCCCGGCATAGCCTTGCAGAACGGGTCGAGCTACGACAAGGAAGCCACTTCGATGTTCTCGATGGCGATTTCCAGATCATCTTCTCCAATCCGCCTTACATCGCCCCGGGAGATCCTCTTCTGCAAGAAAGCGTGGCTCGGCATGAACCGGCAATCGCCCTGATCGATCAGCTGGACCGGGATGGGCTCGGCCATCACAGGGTTCTCATCGAAGGATTTCGCCCCTGGATCGCCCCCGGCGGCGCTTTGTTGCTGGAATGCGGTATCGAGCAGGCGGACGCCATCGAGCAATTCGCCAGCGAAAATGGTTTTGACAGCTCTTATCGAGCCGATCTCGCTGGAATCCCGCGTGTTGTTCTGATCCAACCCAGAACCTGAGACAGGAGCTCGATCTCGCCTGTTGTCGTCACTGCCTTCCGAAGCGACGTTGACACCTCGATCTGATCGATCAGAATCGTAGTCTCGCCGTTGATCGCCGGGCGACGGGGAAAGGCTCCGTTTTGGATATATTCCGCATCCAGGGAGGAAACCGCCTTAGCGGTTCCGTCAAGATTTCGGGGTCAAAAAATGGGGCACTGCCGGTGCTCTTTGCAAGTCTACTTTGTGACGGGCCGGTAGAGCTGCGTAATGTCCCCACCGAACTTCGCGACATCAAAACAACATTGAAGATTCTCGAGACGCTCGGGGCTCGGTCAGAGGTTGGCGAGTACGGTTCGGTAAATATCCAGATTCAAGACGTTAGCTCGACTTGCGCCGACTACGAATTGGTCAGCGCGATGCGAGCTTCCATCTGTTGCCTTGGTCCACTACTGGCTCGCCGGGGAGAGGCTCGAGTTTCCCTTCCTGGAGGATGCAGCATCGGGGATCGCCCCGTCGAACTCCATACGCGAGGGATGGAAGCACTGGGAGCCGAGGTCAGCATAGAAAATGGCTACGTGGTGGCTCGAGCCGCGCAATTGAAGGGCAGCACCGTCTACCTTTCTGGTCCGATGGGGTCAACCGTACTCGGAACCCAGAACGTGATGATGGCGGCCGTCGGTGCCGAAGGCGAAACCGTCATCGAAGGCGCCGCCTGTGAACCCGAGGTTCAGGCGACGGCCGGCTTTTTGCGAGCCATGGGCGTTGCGGTCGAAGGAGATGGGACGCCAGTGATACGCATAGAAGGACGAGGGCGTCTCGATCAGGGTGGCGGTCTTGGCGGCGGCAGTTTTGGGATTCCACCCGATCGTATCGAAACTGGCACCTATCTTCTGGCCGGGGCGATCGCCGGGGACAAAGTGACGATAGAGGGGTGTAACCCGTCGGAAAATCTGGCCCTGCTCGACTTGCTGAACCGCATCGGGGTTTCTGTTGAAGTGGGAACATCAACGATGACAGTTCAAGGGGTCGAGTCGGTAGCCCCGGTGGATATTTCGATGCTGCCCTATCCGGCGTTCCCGACCGATCTCCAGGGCCCACTGATGGCACTGTTATGTCTTGGCAGAGGGGTCAGCATCATCACGGACAAGGTCTTTCCTGACCGTTTCAACCACCTGTCCGAATTGCGTCGCTTTGGTGCCAGAGTTCGCAAGGAAGGCCCCACTGCCATCATCGAGGGAGGGGCCCCTCTGTCGGGAGCCAAAGTGATGGCGAGTGATTTGAGGGCGAGCGCATGCCTCGTATTGGCCGGCCTGGTTGCTGATGGGATGACCGAGGTGTACCGCATCTATCATCTCGACAGAGGCTACGAGCGGATGGAGGAAAAGCTTCGCAAGCTCGGCGCTGAAGTGGAGAGGCTGTCCGAGAAAGAGCTTGAGCAGGATCGGGAAATGGAATTGGCCCAAGGATAGCGATGCTCGAAGGACTCACCCGACGATTTTCAGACATCGTTGCTGGCCTGCGGGGCAGCAAGATCACCGAGGCTGTCGTNCGGGATACTACCCGCGAAATCCGCCGCGCATTACTGGAAGCCGATGCGGCCTTACCGGTCGTGAAGGATTTTGAGAAGCGTGTTCGTGAGGCAGCTCTTGGTGCCGAGGTGATCGAAGGCGTCGATGCTGGGCAGATGTTTACCAAGGTGGTCCAGGACCAACTGACCTCGTTGATGGGTCCGGTCGATCACGAACTTTCTTATCGATCCAAGGGGCCGACGGTGGTGCTTCTTTCAGGCCTTCAAGGAAGCGGCAAGACCACTACCTGTGCAAAATTGGCCCTTTACCTGCGGGATCGCAAAAAACGCAAACCGCTGATGGTGGCTGCTGATCTGCAACGGCCGGCCGCTATTGAACAGCTGAAAGTCCTGGGAAGACAGATCGACGTCCCGGTCTTTCATCGTGAAGGTCTGACTCCGCCAGAACTTTGCGCCGCTGCCCTGGAAGAAGCGAAGACTCTCAAGCGGGACGTAGTCCTTCTCGATACCGCCGGGCGCCTGCACGTTGACGAAGAGTTGATGGGCGAATTGAAGAAAATCGTCCGGAAGACCAGTCCTGATGAGATCTTTTTCGTCTGTGACTCGATGACTGGTCAAGATGCCGTCAAGTCCGCGGAAGCTTTTTCCCAATCCCTTTCACTCACAGGAGTGATTCTCACCAAGCTGGATGGGGATGCGCGAGGCGGCGCAGCCCTGTCGGTCAAGGCGATCACTGGCAAGCCGATTAAATTTGTCGGAGTGGGCGAGAAGCTAGACCGCCTCGACGAGTTTCATCCCGAGCGGATGGCATCGCGAATTCTTGGCATGGGGGATGTCGTCAGCCTGGTCGATCGAGCCCAATCGGTGATTGACGAGAAAGAACAGGAGGAGATGCAGGAGAAGCTTCTCGAGGCAAGGTTTGACCTCGAGGATTTTCTTTCGCAATTGCGACAGATCAAGAAGATGGGGGGNCTGAAGGATGTGCTTTCCCATCTACCAGGGATCGGTGGNCGCCTCGATGAGCTGGATGTTCAGGGTGACGAGATCGTCGTTGTGGAGAGCATCATCCAGTCGATGACGAAGCAGGAGAGACAGCGCCCGGAAATCCTCAATACCAATCGCCGCCGCCGTATCGCAGCAGGGGCGGGTCGTAACATCGAGGAGGTCACCGGGCTGTTGCGCCAGTTCAAACAAATGCAGGGGATGATGCAGCAGATGAAGAAGCACCAGGGCTTCTTCGGCAAGCTGAAGGGGATGCGAGAAATGAAGGAGACTCTCGCTGGCGACAGCGAGCCNGCGCTCCCGTCGATTCCAGGGATGCCGCTAGGTTTGCCGGGAATGGCCCCTCCGGAGGCGTCCGGTCCAGNAGGTCCGGGAAAGAAGCATGCGGGCCCATCCAGAGATGAAAGGCGCAAGAAGCGCAAAATGGAGCGCCAAAGGCGCAAGAAATCGCGCCGCAAATAGGGCCCGAATCAGCAGATATGGCCCGAATCCGGGTCAGAATTCACTCCGGTGCTGTTGATGGATCTGGACCTCCCCTGTAACCTCACCTCTTCCCCTTGGATGGGGAGATTGTGGTAATGAGGCTTGTTTGCCTCAGATTTTGATTCCTCGTCCGGCATTTCCGGATCTGTACGGGTGGAGAAGATACCCATGGCGGTTGCTATCCGTCTAAAGCGTTTTGGCAGAAGGCATCGCCCCTTCTACCGCATCGAAGCGATCGAGAAGCGAAACGCACGTGGCGGTCGCTCACTCGAAACTGTGGGTTGGTACGATCCTTTGGTCGATGATGCCCAGAAACGCGTAAAGCTTCATGTCGACAGAATACAGCACTGGATTGATCGCGGAGCACGTCCGAGTGAGACCGTGATCTCCTTTTTGCGTAAGTCTGAGGTGAAGTGGGGCAATGGCAAGAAGAGCCGGCGTTCCCAGCAGCGTACGAATAAAAAGAACCAAGGCGGCCCTGCTGCCTGAGGAACCTGGATCCGGAGTTGCCGGTGCAGATCGACATCTTGACGATCTTCCCGAGTTTCTTTGACCAGTTCTTGCGCCATGGCATGGTGCGAATTGCTCGCCGGGCGGACCGATTAGATGTTCGGATCACAGATCTGAGGGCNTATTCGGAGGACCGGCATCGAACTGTGGATGATCGCCCTTACGGGGGCGGCCCGGGAATGTTGCTGAAACCGGAGCCGGTGTTTCGGGCCATGGACTTGCTAGGGCTAGAGCCGGGCAAGAAACCGCCCGAGGGGACACAGCCTCTTTTGATGTGTCCGCAGGGTCGAAAGATGAGACAGAACGACCTGGAGAAATTTGCCGGCGTGCAACGCTTGGTCATCCTCTGTGGTCGTTACGAAGGATACGACGAACGGATCGTCGAGGCTTACCCGTGGAAACGGGTGTCGTTGGGAGATTACGTTCTTTCCGGCGGTGAAGTTGCGGCGATGGCGATTATCGAGGGCACCGTGCGGCTGTTGCCGGGTGTACTCGGAGATAAAGAATCCGCCTTGCGAGATTCTTTCGGCGAGTGGACGGGGCCGAACGGCCTCGATCACGCACATTGGACCCGTCCTCCCGAGTACCGGGGGCGGGGGGTTCCAGAGGTCCTGCTGAGCGGTGACCACGGAGCCATCGAGAAATGGCGCCGAGAAAACTCCGGTGATGATCCGGATGGCCAGCGAGATGGGGTCCCGCACGACGGGATCACGGGAGAAGAAGATGTCGAACAAGATCGCTGAATTCGAAAAGAATCAGCTGAAGGTTGACGCGGTCACCGAATTTCATATCGGTGACACCGTCGATGTACACGTGAGGATCGTTGAAGGCGACAAGGAACGGGTTCAGGTTTTTAACGGGACCGTCATCGGTCGCAAAAACGCTGGCAGTCGCTCTGCTTTCACGGTTCGTCGTATTGTCGCCGGGGAGGGTGTCGAACGGACCTTTCCCCTTCATTCGCCTTGGATTGAAAAGGTTGAGGTGAAGCGTCTCGGTCGTGTTCGCCGGGCCAAGCTTTATTACCTCAGAGATCGGATCGGTAAAGCCACCAAGGTGCGTGAAAAAGTTGCCGCACGGCGCAAAGAAAAACCCAGCCCCTAGACTCAAAAACTTCCCGCTGGGAGCTAGTAGGAGAGCGATCCTCTGAGCAAGGATGAACTGGTCGGTGATAACCCCCCGGAGTCGCGACGCGCGGTGCCGGGGGGTTATTTTCGTTTACCGTCCATTTCCGGTCGATGGGCAGAGAGATACGTCGAATGGCGCTTGCGTTGTCGTGGTTGGCGGATTGAAGCCCGTAATCTGAGGACTCCGGTCGGGGAAATCGANCTACTGGCCCGGGAAGGCCAGATCCTCGTCATCGTCGAGGTGAAGTACCGCAGCAATAAAAGGGATTGGCCACTCCATTTTCGGCAAGCGCAGAGGCTTCGACGAGCCGCTTTGTGGCTGGCAGCGAACCGGTGCGTGNCGGCNGGGATTCGGATCGACTTNTTCGAGGTCACCGCACGCCGTTTTCCGTTGNTTCCCGCTCTGGATCATCTGAAAGCCGCCGTCATATCGGATTTTCCCTGATGATTAAGTTCTTCTTTCCCCGGCAGCCTGAAGGGGAGATGATCAGAATTGCGGCGGACCCCAAAAAANGAGTTCTTCGACCGGAGGTCCTAACATGAAGAACAATGCCATCCCNTTCCCTCATGTCGACGAGAGCTGGATGAGATTTCTCGGACCCGATGACGGTTCNTTTCTGNTGGAGCGACTTGGCCAGGACCGGATTCGTTGTTTATGGCGCTGGTTCGAATCNGATGATGGGCTTCGCTCTGGTGCTGTTCTCGCCCTGGAGGCGCCGGTCTTTGATCTCCTTCTTGAGCGTCTCTGCGACGATCTTTTTGTCAACGATAGGGNTTCTGATGGGGANCCGTTCTCTCTCCCTGGNTATTTGAAGGACTCGGAGTGGGCCCACGCACTGTTCGGCATCGGNCTGATGTTTGGTAGCAGCTGGCGAAGCGGNTGGAAGGGCGATCCGTTTGAGACCGTATGCAGCCTTGGTGACCTGGTCGATTATATCGCTGATGAAGATTGGGTTGCTCGGGTGCGAGATGCTCGCGATGNAGGACAAGGCAATGGCCGAAATCCCGTTGATGTCACGAGAGCCTTGCTGAAAAGAGAACCCCTGCTAGAGCTGCCCATCGATGCGCTGCGTAAGCTAGTGACAGGAGAAGCTTCGGCGGTTCCCTGGAGTCACGAACTGCCCGGCGAGGCTCGAGCACTCTTTTTCCTCGGGGCAGTGGCGGCCGGAGTCCAGATTCCCCGACAAGATGGTGAACCGAAAATGCCCAAGGAAGCGGAGTTCTCGTCCTGATTTACCGACAACGAACTAGGGGCAGGGCGGCTGGATGCAGTCGAGGTTGACGGGTTGCGATCCGCAGCCAGGGAACGGAGCGCTCGGAGGTATGGTGTTGGAAAACATGTAAGTGAGCAGGTAGATGACATCAGAGATGTCGAGGCTGCCATCTGCGTTACTGTTTCCTGCTTCCCGGCAATCGAGATTTNCACTGCTGAATAGATGAAGCAGCAACGCAACNGCATCTGAAAGATCGATAGCTCCGTCGCCACCGACATCGCCCCGGATAAAGCCTCCAGGTGCCGTTGGCTTGGGATGATCGATGAGGTGCTGGAAAATTAACGACGACGCCTGACTGGTGAGTAACGGAAGGTGTCCGCCGAGCAAGATCGACCAGAACTCCACCGACCCGCCAGCCGCGCAGCCTTCTTGCCAGCGCAAGACGCTGGTCTCGTTACCGAAGATTAGAGCATCGAAATTGATGTTGGCACCCGAGACCGGAGTCGGGTTGCAGCCATTGTGGGCGGCCCACTGGGAGGCAGTCTCCATGGCCGATGGGTAGGCGGCGTTTATAAAGCCACCATAGTAGAGAATGATCGGGTCGAGAGTTCCGTGGATGTGCAACACGTGCATCGCAGAGGGAGGGGCACATTGTGCGGGCTCATTCAAGGCGGCACCTGACAGGCTGACGATAGATGCGAAACGATTGCCATCCTCGCAGGCCATGCGATGAGCCATGAATCCACCGTTGGAATGGCCAACGATGTGGATTCGTTGTGGGTCGATGCTGTACTGGCTTTCGATCAGATCGAGCAGGGTGGTCAGGTATCCCACATCATCGACACCACTGTTGTTGTTGTCACAGCAAGCGCTGGTAGCATTCCAGAACTGAAATCCCAGAGAGTCCGTATTGCCGTCCGGGTAAGTGAGTATGTAACCGTATTGTTCTGCGAGCGGCGAAAAGTTGAAATAGCTCTCCATGTAACTTGCCGTGAAACTGTATCCATGAAGAAGAAGGAGCAGCGGTGCCGGAGCGGCAGGGTCATAGTTTGATGGGATTTGCACCACTACAGGGCCACGGCCGGCATCTACGGTAACCTCGGTTTGGCCCAGAAGAGAGATGGGCATCAGGACCAGCAGCAGAACAAGAAGCCATTCCTTCCTCATCGCAACCTCCTCTAGGTAGCACAGACGGTCTCTACTCCATCCTATAGTTCAAACGCCAGCTTTCCATTCCTGGTTTTTGTTTGTGGGGTCGGAAAGGGCTATTTCTGGCTAACGGAAAGAGCCTTCGGACGCGGAAAGAAGATGAGCAGATGGATGAGTAGCAACGAGATCCCGCTTTCAAAGACCACCTGGAGTCGCTGAAGGGTCGAAATCGTCCACCAGGAGTGCGGATCGATGATGGTCCATCGGTAAATATGGATACCGAAGTGCATCGCTAGCATGATGACGACAGGCAGCAACACGCCTGAAATCCCGATCCATAATTGTATAGCCAGCGAGATACAGAAGATGCCGAGTAGCCCATCGACTAGGGATGCATGCCAGGAAAGGTTGGGTTCTTGGAAAAAGAGGGCTTCCGCAATCCACAGGAGGCCGCGAACAGTGAGCCAGCTCACCACGAGGGTAATGACAAAGCCGGGCCTGGTGGAGAGAGGCTTTGGGTGGGTATTCAACCGCGGTTNGCTCCATTTCGTATCTCTCCCACCATGGGATCAGGGACAGTATGCTAAGGGGGCCGGAGAGATAAAGCTCTTCACTTTCACTGGCCTTGCCGAGAGGGATTTGTGATCAACCGAGCCATCGTCGCGCTTCTGCCACTGGTACCCCGATCCATCGTGTGGAAGGTGTCTCGCAAGTACATCGCAGGAACAACCCTGCATGAGGCACTCGATTGTGTCGAACAACTCAACAGGGCGGGCATGAGCGCAACCCTCGATGTTCTCGGCGAGGACTCGGTAAATGAACAGGAAGCGTTGGGCGGAGAGAAGATTTATCAGAAAGCTCTCAATGCAATCGACCAACGCTCTCTCGATGCAAATATCTCAGTAAAACTCTCGATGCTCGGTTTGAGATTTGACCGGGCTCTTTGCGAATCAATCGTCAGACGACTCACGCAGACAGCCCAACAACTCGACACTTTTGTTCGAATGGACATGGAAGATTCCAGCGTGACTGATCTCACTCTCGATTTGTATCGAAAGCTGCGCGGAGAAACAGATCGAATCGGTGCAGTCGTCCAGGCATATCTGCGGAACACAGTTTCTGAGGTCCAAGATCTCCTGGAACAAGGCAACACCAATCTCCGTGTTTGTAAGGGGATCTACATCGAGCCGGAAGAAATCGCTTACCAGGACTTCGAAGAGGTCCAGGANTCTTTCAAGGAAACCCTGCAGTGTCTTCTTGAACGAGGGGCCACCAGGGTAGGGATTGCGACTCACGATGCCGAGCTGATCGAAGCCGCTTTGACATCGATCCGGGATTTAGGGGTGCCGAAAGAACGCTACGAGTTCCAGATGTTGCTTGGCGTGACAGAGAAGATGCGAGGTGAACTGGTGGCCGATGGTCATCCGCTTCGGGTCTATGTTCCGTTTGGCAAGGAGTGGTACGCCTATTCAAGCCGCAGGCTACGAGAGAATCCGAAAATCGCTGGGCACGTGATGAGGAATTTACTTCCGTTCTAATTACCGAAAGAGGTGTTTTTGGATCGTTTCCGTTGGTGGNGTTCTGGTCATTCCGATCTGGTTGAGATTGCCGAGCTTTCATATGCAGTGAAACTTCTTGAAAGTTATCTACCGGCAAATGATCAGCAAATGGCGGAGAAAAACCATATTGTTGAGTTCTGCAAGAACCATCCAGATGCTCTATTTCGATCGTGCCAGAGCGGCCATCTCACAGCATCCGCCATCGTTGTTGACTGTTCGAGGACGAGAGTCTTGCTTCATCATCACGCCAAGTTGGATCTATGGCTTCAATTTGGCGGGCATTGTGATGGCGATGGGAATCTACCCCATGTTGCGTGGCGAGAGGCTGTCGAAGAAAGCGGGGTACCAGACCTGATAATCGATCCNGAGATCATCGATCTCGATATTCACAAGATTCCGGTATGGAAAAGTGAACCGGAGCATTTGCATTTAGATGTGAGATTTTTGGTGCAGGCACCAGATGAATGTATTCCGCTCGCGAGCAAGGAGTCCCTGTCCCTTTGTTGGTACTCATTGTCTGAGCTGGGTAACATTAAAACCGATGCCTCTGTTCTTCGTTTGGTAGAGCTGGCCGTGAATCAAAAGGATGGAAATGCGATCTAATCTCGATGATAAAAGCGCTCTTTTGGTCTTGAGGATGATCTTGTTCAGCTGCGCGCTGTTCGTTTTGCTGGCTGGAATAGGTGCAGCATTTCTCGTCCCCACAGCGACAGACGCGGCCAGACTCGGCCTGGAAAAGTTGGCGATCGTGGCAGCTGTATGCAGTCCGCTTGCCATCTTGGTTATCGTTATTGGTAAAAATTATCTGAATGGTTTGCTAGAAAGGCAAACTGGCGAAAGCAAAATCCAAACGTTGATTGGGGGTGCGACCCTGCTGGCTGGAATTTGCGAAGCTCCTGGGTTGCTATGGGCTTTTTGCGCCTATCTTTTGAATGAGCCGCTTTATGCCATAGGATCAGTGGCACACGCGATAGGGATTCTTTTTCTGTGGCCAGATGGTTCCGAACTTGGAAATGGCAATGACGTGACAATTGCAGAAGGAGATGGATGATCAACAGCAGGCAAGCAAAGATCTTGATCTCTTTGGGGGGAGTCGCCGTTATCAGTATTTTGCTTAGTATTTTCAGCGCAGGNTCTTCCGAGGTTCCTCCGTTAAANGTGGGAGATGTTGTACCCGATTTNAAATTGGTCGGGTCGGATGGNAAGAGCTANTCNTTCCGCAAGATTGTCGCGGATGGCGACGCCCTGGTGGTNGCCTGGATTCCTAAAGCGGGNACCCCTGGCTGAACGACCGAGTGCAAGGCGTTGCGTGACAGCGCCGATGAGATTGCAAAGTACAGGGCCAAGGTATTTGTGATTTCCTGTGATTCTCTGGAGAAGAACAGGAAGTTTGCGGAAGAACTGCAGCTACCGTTTCCTGTACTCTCTGATCCCGATCGAAAAGCTGCCAGGGCGTTTGGAGTGGATCGCGCCTTTGGTCTGTCGAAACGCCACACCTTCTATTTCGGACCGGAAGGAAAACTACGAGTCATAGATGATAATGTCCAAATCTCGCGACATGGCTCCGCAGTCTTGCTGAAGTTGAAAGAGCAGCTCGTTCCGCTGAGGTAATCGCTCTAGTAATTTTGTATAAGTTTGCCGCGCCGTATGAGAAATCTGCGTCAGTTATCCCTATACTGGACAGAGTGTTTTATGTTGCTGCTGCGTATCAGCAGTCGTTTCAAATGGGCCTTTATGTCGATCAACAGTTGAGAGGTTCTCCCTGGGGCGAAATTTATGTTTAGAGAATATCGACAATTCTCGACATCGCGATATTTGTGGGACCCTTTCTNNNTNTNGNATTCCGGGTNNNAATNAGCNNTATNNACANNCAGTGTTNATNNNATATNNNCGAGGNNTTNNTCTATNNNCTCNNTNTCAGNTANGCGGCTATGACTATTNNNNGNNNAGAACTTCNNNGTNTGANCNACTANNNTGNNGGTGCNNTCGNNNCTGNNAGTNNTTTNNGGTTNNACNNTANNAACTCCTTTTATAGGTAGGCGGCTATGACTATTAACAGAAGAGAACTTCTTCGTGGAGCTCTAGCGGCGGGTGCCATCGGCGCTGCCAGTCCTTTTCTTGGCAGTAATAAGGTTCACGGTGGAATGTTCGGATACAAACCGTTCACCCAGGCGTTTTTCAAGCCACCGGTGATCGGCAAGACCGATAGTCTTACTCCAGCTGCCGGCAGCGATGAGGCCAAGGTGGGCTCCGATGCGGTGTATCACGGCATTGCTCCGGAGTATTACCCGAGCCATCCAGCGCACCTGGAGGACTGGGATCGATTCCCCGAGAAATACCTGGAGTTGGATTCGGTGGAAGGGGTCTGGCAGTTCTTCCCCGGTGTCGACACCCCTGTTTTTGCCTATCAAGGCACGGCGGGTACCCCCTCTGAGACGCTTCCTAGTTTCCCTGGGCCAACTTTCGTCGCCCGTCAGGGAGAGCCTTGGGTGGTTCGCTTTACCAACAAGACTTCGGTAGAGAACTCGATCCATCTGCATGGTGATCATGGCCCGGCGCATTCCGATGGGCATCCTGATTTTTACGTTCTGCAAGACAAGGTTCGTGATTACTACTATCCGAATGTCGGACCCCGTCACGATGCCGATCCATCGGTACCGTTTCCGGCAACAGTAGAAGAAGCGGGGCCGATGGAAGTTGGGCATCTGCCCACAACGATGTGGTATCACGATCACGCGATGGACGTGACCGGTTTCAATGTCAATCGCGGATTAGCCGGTTTCTATCTCAGTGAAGACGACCTCGAACAGGACCATCAACAGCGGGGTTTTCTGCCGAAGATCTATGGAGATTTCGACCACGTGGTGGCACTGAAAGATTTCCAGTTCAATAGTGATGGAACGCTGCAATATGATCTTCTCGATCACAACGGCCATATTGGAGATGTCACAACCGCTAACGGGCTCGTTCAGCCATACCTTGAAGTGTATCGTCGCAAGTATCGCTTCCGTTTTCTCAACGCCTGCAATGCGCGTTATCTACATCTTCGCCTCAACAGCAGAAAGGGAAGACGTCAGAGAGACGCCATGCCCTTCCTGATGATCGGGAAGGATACCTGGGAGATTGCTGAAGCGACTGAGATGGACAGTTTCACCATCTGCCCCGGCGAACGATTCGACATGATCATCGATTTCAGCCAGCTGCCGGAGGATGTTGATACTTATTACCTGCAAAACGTCATGCATCAGACCGATGGTCGCAAACCGAAAGGGATTCGCCCCAAGAAGGAGCACACTCCCTGGTTGCAGTTCCGTATTCTCGATGGAGACCCACCAGGGGAACAAGAGATCGATGGTGTCGAGAATGGTGTCTACTCGGTGAGTGCCGGCGATCCGATCCGAGAGTTCACTCCTTACACCGAAGATGAAGTAGTTGCGACTCGCCTCTTCGAGTTCAAGCGCAGAAATGGAGCCTGGCAGGTCAATCAAAAGTACTTCAGTCCTCGTCGCACCGATGCAACACCCCTGCTGAATAGTTGTGAAAGATGGATCCTCAAAAATGGAGGAGGAGGATGGTTTCACCCCATCCATATCCATCTGGAAGCACAACAGGTTCAAGTCTATGACGATATGACGAAAGACGATCCCGACTTCCCGACCCAGTATCGTTGGAATACAGACCTGGTGAATCTTGAAGGGGGAACCGAGGCGGAAGTTTTCGTAAAGTTCCGCACTTTCAAAGGGCCTTTTGTTTGCCACTGCCACATCATCGAACATGAAGATATGAGGATGATGATCACTTTCGATCCTCGAGAAGCGGGGGAAGAAAGCATGAATGATGGCATCCGAAATCATGCGTGGAATGCAGAAAACGCTGAGCAGTCGGGAATGCCGACCGGCTGCATCGATCCCCATCACCTGCTGTTCGATCACGAACAGACGCTGGCCAGCGGCGAGGTGGTTGGCCCCGGTGATGTGCCCCAGCTCGAGGACGAAGGGGTCGGATTCCCCGGTGATTTCCATGATGATGTTTGTGAGGTAGACGGCGGAGACTGGGATCCGGAAGGAAACCAGACCTCCACTGATGACCCAATACCAGAGGAACAAGAAGATCGGCGTTGAGTTGCGGACCTTACTGGCACTGATCCTGATAGCAAATCTCTGCGGCTGTAATTTGCCGCAAAGAGAAGATCTTGCTCCGGCAACCATCGAAGAAACCCTCGATGTGTTGTCGGAGGAAGTTGTTTTTATCGACAAAGGCGCACGGGCTACGCCACATCTGACTCCAAGAGGTCGCTACTCAGATAAATTCCCCGACACGGTGCTGACCGATCATCTAGGCCGCAAACACCGTTTCTATAGCGACCTGGTCAAGGATCGAATCGTCGCCATCCAGTTCTTCTATACCACTTGCAGTGGGATATGACCGGGGGTGACCGAGAACCTCGTGAAGGTTCACGAAATGTTCGGGGATCGTGTTGGTAAGGATATCGTATTTCTTTCCATCTCCATCGATCCAGAAAAAGACACCCCGAAAGCCTTGAGGGAGTATCGGAGCTACGGAGATGAGAACTGGACTGGCTGGCTGCATCTGACAGGGGATTACGATGAGATCGAGACCTTGCGGTGGGTGCTGGGAGTCTATGACCTCGATCCAGAACTCGATTCCGACAAGACCGAGCATGCCGGTATCGTCACCTTTGGAAACGACAATACGAACTGGTGGGCAGCAGTCCCGGCACTGATGGAAGCAAACCTTGTCGCCGATGCGATGATTCGTATTGTCGGAAATCCTACGATTCAACCGCGTTGATACCTGTCAGCGCAGCAGTTCGATCGCTTCGGCGGCAGCTCTGCGTAGTACTGGATTCGGATCGTCTTTGGCGATGGTCATCAGGGTTTCAATGGCCGGGGCGGTTCCGTTGCGAGCGAGAGCTCGAACCACATCCAGCCGCTGGGAAGATCCTGTCCAGGGGAAAACCTCCATCAGCAGTAAGGCAGATTCTTCGACAGGGATGTGACCCAGTGCCAAAATGATCTCTCGATTACGAAATGATGTCCCGGACCAGTTTTCGATTCGATCCTGATAATAAGGCAACCAGCCCGCTACAATTTCAGGATTTCGCCCTTCGTGAAATCCCAACAGCAGTGGTGCGGCTTCCCCCTCGAGCAATTCAAGTCGCAGATCTGCCAGCAGTTCTCCGGGTTGTTGCAACTGAGCAAGATGACCCAGATAAGAGAGCACAGAAATTTCGTTATCGGCGTATTCCCGCATCAGATTACCACTGTAAAAATCAGGCGTCTTCCACAGCGGAGAATCCAGTTTTCCGCCATGAAACGCATCCGCGAACTTTTCGTAGAGTCGATCTACTTCCTCATAGTGACCGGTTGCAATCAAATCGAAGGCCAGCTGCCAGATGGCNTCAAANTCCTGTCGTTCTATCGATGCTTCNAGGNGNTTTTCAGCAGAAGCCGGGCTCGCTGCNGTTTGTGGCCTTGGCGTTGTTTGCAGCTTTCCAGTGGGCGCTTCATCGGCTGCAACGCTGGTGGTGGAAGATGGCCTTTGTTGATCTTCAGTTGCTACGGGAGAGATTTTTTCAGGAGATCTGGTCGGAATGGCCCCCTCAAGGTCGGAAACTGATTGTTGAGAAGTTTTCGGCTCAGTGTTGGTACTACGCCCGATCAAAATTCCCAGCAACAGCGCAACGACCANGATGATGATATGAAGNTGCACANTCCGCCTTTCTATCACCACAGCAGTCTAGGATGCACAGGTTTCTCGGCAACCATCTNTCAGTCCTGATCGATAGGAGGNGGTTGTGGCTTTTCNCGTTTTCGGGAGTGTGTTGCCAGTTCCATGCGGATATAGAAAGCAGATGCAAGAAGGAGTCCGCCGAGGGTCACTGTCAACAACAGAAGTTTGATTGGAATCAGCTCGTGATGTCGAACNAGTTGCACGGCCAGAGCAATTCCTGCCATCGCCGAAATCATATATCTTGGTCTCCATGAGCGGGNAGTGAGAGCAATAAACATCGCAACCGCTGCCAGGAAAGGGCTTACCGTGAGCCAGATTCCAGCAGTGCCTTCCCANCCCTGGATGGGGCTACTTGATTGCGCNGCTTGGTAAAATCCACCCAGGACAAAGATAGGACAAACCCATTCCAGGTAGTTGGCAATCCGGCGCCTTTCCAGGCGAATGCTATTTTCGAGTAGATAGGTCACCACCAACAGCAAGAAACCGGAGATGGCCAACGACCAACCCTTGGTTGNTTCTGCACCTAGAAAATCTATCCCGACCCAGGTCAACAATGGGACTTTCGCCAGCATATAAAGACCCGCTAGCAAGCTCAGACTACCAAGCCAGTGGAAGGGNCGAGCAAAACGNGATTTTTTCATTCTCTCGAAACCGGTCCCCATCATCCACGCCACGGTGATCGATAAGATTCCCAATGCCTGNGGCCCATCTTCCCAGGTNAAGTAACCCGCCACCAAGAGTAAGGAAATATGGGTAGATGCGTACAGAACCGCTGCGACCCATGAATAGAATGAGACGCCCGTTCGGTGCAGCCGGAGCACAGCAGCGATGAGGCTTACGAGACTNGAAACAAACAGTGTTCGATTGGCAATCCCGGCATCGCCAAACAATTCGGCCTGGCTATTGGGTACCGGAGCCCAAACCAGTTCGGTGAGTACGGCGATGAGGGTTGGTACCAGAGAAATAATGGCACTACCAAAAAATAACGGAGAGACTCTTTTCNTGGCGAATTGTTGGCTGAACAGTCCAGCGCCGGCAAGGGCGAAGGATGTCCCCAGTGGTAATAGCCAGCTGAAGGGGGGCCCCACATCTTGCCGATAAAGGACGGCGGTGAAGAAAGAGGCTACGAGTACAGTCCAGATACAAATATAGATTCCGAGTTCACCGACCCGTAGTTTGCGAGTTTCTGTNGGCCAGAGATCATCGCCTTCGAGGACTCTGCGATAATGCCAACGCAGTTGATCCCTCTCNCGGTTGTCCACCAGTCCTAGATCTCGCCACTTCTCGATGGTGCCTACGTGNTCCTCAATNCGATTAAGCAGGTGATCNTTGACGACCGAGTTCTTCATGTGGATCGGTTGGCCGGCAAGGAAATTGATCAGGCCTTGATGTACCTCATCTGCATTGGGTCNTTGCTCTGGNTTGAAGGCGAGACAGGAGAGACAAATTCTTTCTAGATCTTCGGGGATCTCCGGACGAAGTGCTCTGGGGATCGTTGGCTCTCCAGCCAGGATCGAGGAGATGGTTGGAGGTTTACCCAGNTTGGCAAANGGATGGCGCCCAGTCAGGGCTTCATGAAACAGAACTCCAAGGGAAAAGATGTCTGACGCCGGTGTTGCGCTCTGGCCCTGAAGTCTTTCAGGNGCCGCATAGGCAACAGTACCAGAAAAACCTTCTTCGATATTTGCACTNCTTATNTCGATGGAAAGTCCAAAGTCCAAGATCCTGACTTCATGGCCAGGCGTGACAACTAGATTTTGTGGTTTGAGATCTCTGTGNAGAATTCCCGCATGATGCGCAACGGANATGGCACGTGTCGCTTCGGCGATGATCTTTGCAATCTGTTTCGGCTCTAGTACCGACGATACGTTCTGCAGCTCATGACCGTCCACCAGTTCCATGACGATAGCTGAATTGCCTTGGTGCTCGATGACTCCGTAGATGGTCACGATGCAGCGATCCCCAAGAGCTGCTGCNCGNCTTGCCTCTTCGATGACTTTTTGGCGTTGTTNCTNGCTACCTTCGGCAGTGGTCAGAACTTTGATGGCCACTGGTCGATTGAGGGTGACGTCTCGACCGCGATATACGACTCCCAGACCGCCACGACCTAGTTCGCCCTCAAGAATATAGCCTGGAAATTCCGGAATGGTGGAATCTCCGGAACGGGGTTGAGGAGTAGCCGCTGTGGTTTCCGGTTTGTATTCAACAGTTTCATCATTGTTCGGACGCGACAAGTCTTCTCCCATCGAGCAAGCCATTCCTGTACCCCCGGTTCTGATCACGATGATGCCATCGGAANGTGGTCACNTCCTGGACTCCTTGACGGGAAATTAAGAATGAATGAGGAGATTCTTGGGCAACAGAGTGATTTGTGCAGGACAGAGAATCTGATTGTCAGATCACCAACGGTAATAACCATAAAAATGAGCAACCGAGCAGGCCGATGAGTGGCCCATCTGCTGTATGGGGACTGATCGCTTCAGCGATGGTCAACATCACCGGCAGCAATAGCAACGCAAGCATCAGCTGCGGCATGGTGAAAGCAGCGGAAAACCAGAGCAGTACTGCTACCGAGACCAGNAAAACCATCGCGCTTCCCTCGAGGCTGCGGTGGTATTCTCCGTTCCAGAATTTTCCGTTGTACCAGAGGGCTTTCGTTTTGTAGCGGTGTTTGCCGAAGCGTAGCCCGACTGGTTCGGCCAGCCCGTCACCAAATTCATTAACGAGTTGAGGAATCAGCGTGACGATCTTCTGTTCGACCAGCGCGATGAATGGAATGTAGATCAAGAAGCGAAGCACATCTTCGATCATATCGTAACGCATGCTATAGGGGCGATCTTCGAGACGGTCCCACGAAACAAAAGCAAAGCGGAAAATCGGAACCTGTCTTCGGATAACATTCCATTCCGTGATGACGGTTTTTATCTGCCCTAGTGAGAACAGAAACATCGTGTCGATCAGTATTTGATCTCCGGTGACGAAGAAGAAGGGAATCACAAAGGCCTGGAGTTTTCGCCATGGTCGCAAACCAAGTTTCCGGACAAAGTTGATGCGGATGTTGTAACGCAGAACCAGATGAGAGCAGAAGATTTTTCCGACAAGCTCGAATACGGATGCTGCAAGGAAGAAGAGGAAAGCCGGCAGGCTCAGTGTCGGGATCAAGCCTTCCGAAGAAGCGAAGAACATCCCAGCAGCAATCAGGAGGTAGGCGGTTCCCGCAACGGCGACGAACCGATCTTCTCCACTCCAGTCATAGGAAGGATTTTTCAGTCCATAGGGGTCATCGTGGAGCACTCGGAAGTACTCATCAAGATCGTCGTGGATCGCCATGGGGCGCTGATTTGTAGACTGAGGTTTTGTCATTTACGGATGCCCCCCGCATTCCCCATCCGGGATACGGGTGTCATCGGACCCGAATTTTGGGAATTTTAAGTCGATCTACCTGAATCTAGCTGACGAGATCTAACTGAAAGGCGTACGGGATGCGTACGGATTGACGTAGATGATATCGAAGCTGTTCATCATTATAGCACAGCCTTGGGGCTTATGATATTTGCTAGTAGCAGCGGATTTCAAAGACGCGAATTTGTTCCGAACCATGTGTGGCCTTGACGTGAAGTCGTAGAGATCGAATCGATCGACCTTCAAACCGGTGTCTGCGCAGCCGCTGATAGTTCCCTTCAACATGAGTGATTTCGATACTGTTTTCATCGCTGTCATTAGCGATCAGTGTGTAGTCTTTTACCATTTCTGGTTGCGGTCCACGAATGATGTTACGCGAAGCTGCATCCGATGCGGAAAGAGTCAGCTGGCGATGAAACCCGCTATCAAAAGTGATCTGCACTTCGTTGATATCTACCGGATTTTCCCAGGTTAGTTCGATCCATTGACCACCATCGACCAGCTTGGCTCCCCAGCGATGGTTCCATTGTCCTGGGACATCGCGGACTTCTCCATCGATGACATGGTTGGGGTCGGCACCTTCCAGGTAGGAAGATGCGCTTATTTTTGCGTTTCTGGCCAGGTCGTTCTGGTCTTGATTGGGGATAGCCCGGATCGATTGATCATCCCTCAACAAGACTTGTTGTAGTTCACTGATATGATTCGCCCGGAGTGTCGGTGGGGTGACCTTCTTCTGGGTACATAAGGCCGCTGCGGTACCGATGGCCTGGCCGGTGCATGCACAGGTGGCCATGACGCGAGTAGAAGTGAAGGCGACATGGGAGTTCGAGATATTACGTCCCGCCATCATTAGATTCTCGATATTGACGCTATAGAGCGCCTCCAGGGCAATATTATAGGGCTCGTCGATGCGTTTCGCATAAGCCGGAGGTTGATCCCAGTCGTCGAAACCACCGGGAGGATGTTCATCGAAGGGCCAACCGCCGATGGAGACTCCGTCATCACGTTGTTTCCAGCCACCGGTCAGGTCGTCTTGGGTCTGAATGTGCGCGCCGGTGAGGCGACGGCTTTCTCTTTTTCCGGGAATCATGCCAACCCGTTGTAGTGCCCAGTTGGCGGAATCGTTTCTTTCTCCAGAATTTTTGATCCAGTCCCAGATCCCCATCACGATCCGAAGTAAGTCGAATCGCAGCTCTTCGTTATCGTGAATGACATCGCGATCGCCACCCAGTTCGATCCACCAGTAACCATATTCGTAGGAGCCACGGGGAATCTTGCGAAACAGAAAGTCGTTCTCGGTCATCTTCCTGCTCCAAGGTGGTGCGATAAAATCTATCGGATTTTCGTGCTTGGTTGCCGTGAACAAGATGGTTGAGCCTTGCGAGTTCTCATCGCCTTTCTCGAGTGCCAGCGATTCGTTGTAGGTGGCTCGGGGTTCGCGACCTGTTCGAAACTCGGCACCGGCCTCCAGGCCAAGCCGGCAATCACCGGTGCAGTCGCAAAAGGTGTTCGCGTGGATTCGATAGATGGTTTCGGTTTTATCGCAGCGAGCGAGAACTTGGGTGATCTTTCCATCTGTTACCGTTGCCGAATATACAGAAGTATCTAATTTCAGGGTGAGGCGCTCTTCACGCTGGCACAGGTCATACAGTGTCAGGTCGAATAGCTCAAAAGCGCGATGCGGATTGCGGCGAGCATCTTCTAGCCGGATCTCTTCAATCAGGCCCCCCTCACGCCAGCCAGATCGCTGGCCATGGACATCGGCTCCCACGATGTGCATGCCAATCTCGCTGGAAGCATTGCCGCCAAGGCGGGATCGATCCTGAATCAGCAGGGTTTTTGCGCCATTTCGTGCCGATGACAGCGCTGCACAGACACCCGCCATGCCGCCACCGGCCACCATCACATCGACCTCTAGATCGATGATTCGCATATGTTTTTCGTCGGGCGCAACGGAGCTGGGTCGGGCAAGGCCACCAGCGGTGTCGGTGGCAATTTCACCCTCGGTGGGCGTGGGTGTTGCGGAGATAAAGCGTCGACCATCAACGGCGAGAGAAAAACCCGCCAATAAGCCGGCCTGTCCGAGGAAACGACGTCTGTCCAGGTGCGGGGTTTCTTCTGCCGGAACCACGCCGTCGGCTTCGGTCACTTTTTCCCACTTTTCTTCTTGGGCTTGGTCGTTTTGTTCATCGTATCAATGAACTCGTCCATCGGAACTGAAGAGATCACATCGGCGATCAGGTCTGGCTCACATTGATCCCAGCTGGTGATGCGTAAGCAACTCTTACCCATATTGAGACGTGTGCCACGCTTCTTCCATTCGGTTACCAGCTTTTTTTGCACCTTCGGAATCGAATACATTCCACAGAGGTAAACGCCATAGTGGTTTTTCTGGGAAGCAACTGCCGCATACATCAATGGCTGGCCGTTGTAGGTGTCAGGACAGACCGAAAGGGGAACCTCGTAGCACAACATCCCCCAGCGCATCTCTTCCTTGTATCCCTTGGGCAGGCTTTTTTTGATCAGGGACCGTAATTTCTTGACGGTGTCGCGGCGATCGTCCGGCAGAGAGTCGATGTATTCTTTTGGCGTTTTGGCACTCGAAGAAACCATGCTCTCCCTACCTTTCTGCCACAATCTAGGGTTTTCCGGGAATTGAGGGATGGTAACCCCATCTACAGTCGCCAGAAATGGCGTATAGACTGGTGGAATGTTGATTTGGTTGCCGACCGCTAGCTTTTTGGCCCTTTGCCGCCAGAAGATGGCGATATCGTTCTTCCTGGTGCTGCTGTTTCTGGCATGCGGTTGCCAGCAGCAGCTTCCGCAGCATCCAAATGATGTGGCTCTGGCATATCTCAGAGAGCGCAGCGCGGGTTTTCCCGGAACCATGTTCGTGGCATCGAACCCCGGTGCGGTAGCGGCCTGGGCTCCATCAGAATATCAGTTCCCCGATCCATGCACGAAGATCATACTGGATCGCGAGATGCTATTTATGGCCAATACCGTGGGTGACAACGCAGATCAGAGCGACTTTGTTTTCCGTTACCAGGAGCAGGAATTGTGGAAAGGTTTACAGTCGACAGTGTTTTCAGCAGAAGGGATGGTGGTTACGGAAAACAGTTTTGGTTCAACGCGGTGGCCTCCTACTCCTCGGGTCCTCTGGTACCAGGTCCGCTTCGCGGCTGTCGGAGGACCTGATGGGGGGGATGTAGTTACGCAGTGGCTTTTGATGCGGCCCACCGCTGAGGGTTGGAAAATATTCCAACGGCCTGAAACGATAGAAGCGAGAGGAGCTCCGGTTGCTGAGTGGTCCCGCGTGCGTGAGAAATAATCGGTACAGGAATGAAATCTCGATGAAAGGATTACTATGCCAGGTACAGCATCTGACAAAGCTTTTTTTGATTTACTCAGGTACGCAGCGCCATTGATTCTGGGCTTCATGCTCATCAAACTGGGTACGAACTGGGGGCCGCTCCTGAATCTGAGTAACGATGGCGGTACTGCGGGAGGATTTCTACTGACAGTGGTTACGCTGCTTGGTTGCTGGGTGGTTATCAAGAGCATTAAAAGGGGTGCCGATTCCTGAACCGCAGGACCCTACAGCCGAGAGGGACAGCTGCAGATGACACGACCCGGTCCCTGGCTGTGGATCACGCTGCTGACTCTGGTCTCCTGTCAGGGGGGGCCAGCAAGCCGGGAACCCTTCACCTGGGAAACGGGGGAGGAGTTGCTGCGGCGTGGCATTTTCCACGCCATCAAAACTCCTCCGGAGTACATAGTGCTGGAGGGCTATCCGCTCGAATATCGCGATGCGATCGCTTCGGGAATCGATACAGCTCGAGATTTCTTCGGCAATTGCGGTCCAGTTCGGGTCTACATCCTTGGTCAAACGAACGGAGAAGTGGGAACCGCTTCAGCTCGACAGGAATTTGTCGATGAATACTGTCGTTTACGATTAGAGAATGCCCACCCCGGATATGAAGATGATTGTCTCGATGGGCCAGGAAAGCGCCTGATCGATGTGGCCTCTTCAGGTGGCCAGGAAGCCTATCTGTCCATCGTGATATTTACCGAAACTCCATATGCCGAACTGACATTCATCAATGCCAACGATTGGGGGGTTAACGATTTGCCGATTCGGGGCATTCATGAATACACGCATGTTTTTCAGCATGTTTATCCGGAAGCAGCTGGTTGGTTGACGGAAGGCGGGGCGGTTTTTTTTGAGGCCTGGTTGGGCAGTCAGAATGGTTGGGTTGATTTTCCGCAAGCAATGCGGAGGTCGATGAGTAATGCTCAAGAAGGTCGTGCTGCGGGACGAGGTCTCAATGATATGGAATATGTGCGTGATCTCCCCGAAGAGATGGTGCCCTATCACAGGAATATTGCTTATGACATGGGAGTTTGGGCCGTGACCTTTCTCATTTCTTGTTCCCGTGATGGGAGTATCGAACGATTTCGGGATGAGTTTTATCCGTTGCTGCGAGAGAACGGTTGGCAGCAAGCTGTGGCTCTTTACGCAGGTACAGAAGACATTGCGGAGTTTTATTCAACCTTCGAACGTTTCCTTGGGCAGCCACTGGAGAGTCAGATGAAGTTGTTGGAAAAGATCAAAAGATGAGAGTAGCCCGCCTCCTCTTTTTCTGTTTTTGGCTTCTGTTGTGGCTGAGCGGTTGTATCGGCAATCAAAGTGTTACGACACCAACGATTGAGTCACATCATTTCGTTGAAGTCGAACAAGTGGTTGGCATTTCCTGTGACGAAGTGCTACCGGTTCTTGGCGATCGCTTTATGCCCGAGAGCATGGCGGGCGGCTGCGTTCTGTTCGATTGCGACAATGATGGTGATCTTGATCTGTATCGATTGAGATATGCCAGATCTGCGGACGGCGCTCGTGAATGCGACGCCGGAGAGAATCGACTGTACCGTCAGGATGGCCCCTGGCGTTTCACCGACATCACTGCGGAATCGAACCTGGGGGATCGCGGCTATGCGATGGGTGCCGCCACCGGGGATATCGACAATGACGGAGATCTGGATCTCTACATCGGCAACCTGGGAGCCGATCGGCTCTACCGAAACGACGGCGAGGGGCATTTCACCGATGTCACCTTTGAGGCTGGAATCGAGGTGGGGGGCTGGAGTTCCTCGATACTGATGGTCGATGTCGACCAGGATGGACACCTCGACATCTACGTGACTCGATATCTGGATTACGACGAGAAGATCACCGGGGCCGATGCAGCAGGGCGCCCGGAGTATCCGCCTCCGTCGCAATTCCGGGGCCTCGATGATCGGTTGTTGCGAAATGATGGGGACGGGACCTTCACCGACATTACCGATACATCCGGGATCTCCGATCATCCGGGGCGCGGTCTTGGTGTCATTGCCGGGGATTTTGATGCCGATGGAAACGTTGATCTCTATGTCGCCAATGATGGTGATGCCAATCATGCATGGCTGGGCGACGGAACGGGCAATTTCGAGGAGTCTGCGCTGACCCTGGGCCTGGCGGTCAACATCTTCGGCCAGCCGGAAGCGAGCATGGGTCTGGCTTCTGGCGATCTGGACGGCGATGGACTGGAAGACATCGTGATCACCCATCTGGTTCATGAAACCGATACCATCTACCGTTGCATCGAGCCGGGTCAGTTTTCCGATGTCACCACCGCGCTGGGGTTGGCTGTCCCGACTGTAGATTTCACCGGTTTTGGTACCGCGCTGCTGGATGTAGATCAGGATGGAGATCTGGATCTGGTCTCGGTACATGGCAGGGTTTTGCGAAGCCCGGTCCATTCCGCTGCTGACGAGAAGGATTACTGGAATCCTTATGCCGAGGAG
>PAIH01000018.1 GCA_002711105.1 Planctomycetota bacterium | reverse complement strand
CACGATAATACAGTAAGTAGTGCTTAAGAGTTAAGAATGTACGTGATCTATTGTGACTCGCAGTAAAGAATACAATACACATACTNATNGATTGATTGATTGATTGATAAGAACGTTAGAATTGAATTTAGAACATCACGCACACTCATTGACCAAAGCGAGTTAAGTAGTCAAAACAAGGCACANTTGAAGTCACGATCAACGATCAGGGTCAACTGCTGCGGGTCCCCAAAGTGTCNTGCACTGAGGGTCAACTGCTATAGCCTTGTATGACGCCGATTGGCGGGGGACAGTAGTAATCCAGGTCTTGGGGAAAAAGTGTCAGTTCCATTGCGCAGCCTCTGGAATAAGACATCTAGCTCCCTGGTCCGAATACTGCTATATCCATCCGCTCCTTGGCCTTACTCGAGAGAGATCAGTGTCAGCCGTGGTCCGAGTGGNTCTGCAGAGTGTGTTCTGGAAGCAGAGTATGTAAAGGAAGAGAGACAGAAAATATCAAATATATATAATATGGAGATATTAAATAGGGAAATGATGTGTCCTTTCGAGGGACATCCTGACGGAATGTGGTCCCTGTTCTGCGCTCATCACATAAACTGAGACATGAGGTGTCAGTGGGTCAGACCAGTTGTGATTCATTTTGTCCAGGNGGGAGGTGTTGCGTAATGCCCANGGATAAAGTGTCATACGACGTTCTTCATAATGTGTTTAGTCGGTGTACCGATAGTGATAGTACCCGACTATCCTCCGGAAAAAGTGGAGGTGAGTTTTCATGATTTTGAGTCGTAGTGATGGTGGATAGCAGAGAGGAGGATCTGTCCAGTTGTANGGCTGGGTGAGATCGAGTTTACTCCATAGTCGATTGTATCGCAGCTTGTCNTCCGTGGNGAGATTGCGGTACCATTCTTTGTGCCATTGAGAGTAAAGACTTTGTATCCTTTTGCGATAGTGTGTCGTGTGAGCATCNGTNCAGGTCGAGAGGAGNTGATGTAGTGTTCGTCCNTAGAGAGGTTGTCGTGTCCGTGGATGTAGAAGTTGTCCCGCATTAGCAATGTTGTGTCCATGATCCGTGCAGGGGCAGAATGGAGAGAGTGGTTTCTTGAGACAGTGATGTANATAGTATTNCAGTCTGTCGTGTCCTGTTCGGCTCGCAATAAGAAGTCGAATATCNTCCCTGGTAAGAGTGGTCGCTTCTTTAAAGTANCGACTGCTCCATTTGAGATTGGGGTGGCANTGTTGATACGTTTTGCCAAATCGTGATNTTCGAATNGCCTCTTGNAGTTCAGCCTCAATTCCCTCTGTGGTGTCCTTGAAGAATGGTTTCTTGTTGCATGTGTTGACAGCTTGAGTTGAGATGAAGCGCCAGTAGCTTGGTCGTGTTGCCGTGTATGATCGATGGTCATAGAGTAGATTCCGTCCTTGATTGGCCAGGTAGTCTGCATACTCATTGCCAAATGTCCCTTGATGTGATTGAGTCCATTGATATGATATGGTGATACGTGGATGGTCTTCATGGATGGTTGATGCATTCCAGTGTATATCATCAATGATTTTCTTCATGGTGGGGTGCCGAATCTGATATTGTCCCGAGATATACTTGAGTATAACTTGTGAATCGGAGATAACCCTGATGTGGTCTGGTATTAGTGTTTCGAGATGATGTTGTGTGTCCTGTGGTTCCCGGAGCTTGTCCAATATGTAGGTGANCGCATCTCTGATTGCCGAGGCTTCACAGAAATCAATGCTGCACCTCTTAGATAGTGCCGAGCTGTAGGCTGCATAGCAAGGAAGGGAGAGTAGTTGTTGTAGGTGGTTAAAGTAGCTTTCGATGTGATCCTGTAGATCCGGTGTCGCTTTGGTCGAGAGTGATGGACGTGTCAGGTCGTTTGATAGGAGATTGGTGGCCGATCGTGTGGAGGNAGGTTGAAGTGTATGCGTCGTCCAGTTATTGTAGTCTTTCGAGGGAGTAATGAGGTATCCATATCCTCCATGTTGATCCTTGACCGATCCATCTGTGAAGACGTANAGTTCAGATCTTGTCTGGAGGATAGGGTCNAAGTCAAGGTATGGTTCAGAGTGAAGGTGTTTGTGTTTCCATTCGTGAGTGAGATCGAGAGAGTAAGAAATGCGTGATTGCATGTCCGTATATTTTGTCGTCATCCGGATGTAGCTGAGGTCNTCATTTTTGTATCGCATGGCATTCTCAATTAGTGTCCAGATGATAGTGTNTTTGATGTAGGATATCCGTGGTAGCGAGGCGCGTCGTTTGGGGTGTAATTGATTGATGTCGGTTGCTGTGAGATTGGTCTTTCGGTGGCTGGCACTCCAGAATCGTATGAGGTTCCACCAGTTGTCTTTGATGTTTTGGTAGAGGATGCCGCTTCGTGGAGTGCGGAGTATCCGAGAAAAGTGTTTCGAGTTGAGAAGGCATTGTCGTCGATGGTTGTCCAATGTGTTGAGGTGATGGAGGAGATGTAGCGTAGGTGTGCCATTGATGGTGCCTAGCGTTGTTCGTAGTACCCGTGAGTGGATTGCATTGAGTTTTGCTTTGCGAGAGTTTAATAATAACCCCCAGATAATCGAGGAGTAGTCCATGATGGAGAGAACACAGGTATCAAAGAGTCGCCANGCGAGATCCCCAGGTATGTTCCAGAGTCTTCGAAGGTGTCGATGGATGTTGTGGTAGGTGATCATACACTTTTTTGTAACGTGTTCGACATGCGGTTCGAANCGGAGNCCACGTTCCAGTTTGTATCCCAGATANAGTGTGGGATCAATATTGTGTTTGAGACGGAGGTTGTTGGTCATGTGTTTGACGTCNTCGCGTTGTGATACGAAGGCATTTTGGATGGTCTTGGAGAAGTACAGGGGTGGGTAGTACTCAGTTTTGATCTGTGTCCTTTTAAAGTAGGTTTGTTTCGTTTTGTCGAAGTTGAGTCGAAGTCCGTGGTGTAGCGAGTACCATTGGATGTACAGCAGTCCAGTTTGCAGGAGATATTGTTGTCGGGGAACGGTGACCTTTGAGGTGAAGAGGCTGAGATCATCTGCGTAGATGCAGAGGTGGAGGTTGGGAAACGAGTTGAGTACCGCAAGGTTGTCCTTGTAAATGAGGTAAAGGAGGGGACTGAGTGCTCCTCCCTGTGGGACTCCCACAGTGTCTTGTATCCATTCGCTGTAGTGTCCATTGAGTCGTACCGAAGAGCGCCGATTGTCGAGGAAGCTTTTGATCGTCTTGAGGAAACGTCCGTTGATGAAGTATTCGTGTTCCAATTTCCAGAGGAGTATGTTGTGTTGCACGGTGTCAAATGCGCTGGAGAAGTCAAAGAAGATCGCATGTGTTGGTATCTTCCGGTTGATGTTGCGTTGGAATTGATCCAATATAGTGACAATGCAGTCAGTGGTGCTGCGTCCGCTCAGGTACGCGAAGTGATGTGGGGAGATCAGTTGTAAATGGATGAGGTAGTTGATGAGGCGATAGATCATGATCTTCTCAAACAGCTTGCCAATATAGGATGTGAGGGAGACTGGTCGCAGTTCCTTGGCCTTCTTCCCTGGTTTCCCGGTTTTGATTATCGGGGTAATCAATCTTTCTTTGACTGAGTCGGAGATGTGTGCCGTCGAAAAGTAGCTGTTGAGGAGGTCCTTGAGCAATGGTACAGTTATATCTGGAAAGTGTTTCAGTAGCCGGATGTGAAGTTGATCTGATCCTTCCGATTTGTGATTGTCAAATGATAGCAGGGCCCGTCGTACTTCAGCTTCCGAGATGTCTTTGTTCAGGTGTTCCAGATAGTATTGGTGTTTCTCTTTGCATCTTTTCCATTTTTCACGCGTATATTGTACTACCAGATCACCAAAATAGTTTTGGACTTTTGAGAAGGTGGTAGTGTCAATCCGGGAATCCAGTTTCCAGGGTGGTGGTATGATTTGTAGCTTGGGTATCGGGTTGTCAGTTTCAGCATCGTGTCGTGGCAGAGGGTCTTTTAAGGGTACAGTGTATCTGGGAGGAGTGATGATTTCATCGGTGGGCCAGCAGTAGTTGGATGGTAATGTGCCATCCGTCTCGAATCGATGATAATAGTGGTTGAGATATTTGACTTTTTCAGGGGTAGTTGTTGCCACTATGGTGTCATTGTCGTGGTGTAGCAGTTCGGGTATTCGTAGGCCTCTGTGGACATTGAGGTCCCTCAGCTCGTTGGCAATAGACCACCCTTTTTTACCATTCAGCCTGTGTTGATTGAATTTGCGACTGTACCATCTCCGTGAGTAGTCTTTGATCACCTTGTTGCGGGTCCGTCTGAGCTGGAGCAAGTGTTTCCAGTCCCTTTTGGTCGGTTTCCGTTTTTTCCTGATGTATCGATGATAGTCGAGATAATCCAAGCTGCATTTCTGTCCATAGCGTGATATGTTTCGTGGCCATCTGGTCCGTTTGGTTTTACGTCCGAAGGTTTCCGTGGCTGCTCTGTGAATGTGTCTTCGGAAGAGGTCAGTGATCTGATCTATCCGTTGTGTTGCAGTGAGATGTGTGTCTTGGTGAATTGTGTTGCGTGCTTTGGTGTATTCCTCCTCCGTGGATAGTAGTTGGTGACGATATGGCTCCCATTCATCGTCGTTGTTGGGAAAGTTCCAACTGGTTTGAGGTGGGTGTCGTTCAATCGTAGTATAGGATGTCGGTATCTTCATCAGGATTTGATAGTGATCCGATGTGTTCAGGGTTTTCGACGCCGTCCATGTAAGTTGATTGGTGATATTCCCTTTGGTGAAAGTGATGTCGATATAGGAGTGATGGGGTGTGTATGTCCGGTCGATCCAGAATCTCGTTGGTTGCCCATTGTTCTTGATGTGATATCCATATTGGAGCAGGTGCTCATATAACTTTCGTCCGAGTTTGTGTTTCTTCTGCGTTCCGGGGGGTGCGCCCCAGCTGGGATGGCTCACATTGAGATCACCATTGATTAGCCAGTCATGAAATACTCGTTTAGGGTGTTTCCGCGAGAGATACGTTTGGATCTGGTGCACGTATCGAATGTAATCGCAGGGGTCCGCTGTACCACTGGGAGATCGGTATACATTGAGACAAATCAGTGGTTTGATGGAGGAGGTGATTCTGAGATAAAGTATAACAGCTGTGACATGTAGTCTATCCACAGCTTCCACTGTCGATGGATAAATTGGTGATAGAGGTATAGGAGAGTGTCGAACCCTGTCCGAGANATANGTGGTTGTCTTGTGGTAATCATCGTGATACAGGTGATAGTGAGCAATCTGGTGTGCCGTGTAGCTGGTATTGTAGTGCACTTGTGCTTCCTGTATGAATGCTGCTGTGATCTGCTGTTTTTGTAGTGTCTCTTTGAGNTCAGGAAGTGAGGTAAGTGTACCGCGTATGTTCCATGATAGAAAAGAGGTGTATATTCTATCATTCTGGGGGGGTGGGGATGGTGAGTATTCTGGTATTGAAAAGGGTGGCGTGGGGGTGGGTTCCGTGTGATATGAGAGATTCAAATCCGTAGTGTTGGATTGGATAGAAGAATATGTAGATATTGAAGATACTGAATCAGAATCCGAGCTTGAGTTGCAAGTTGAATCAGATATATTGTTGCAAGAACAGGAAGAGTCACAGTATGAAGTGTAGGTCGTGTCAGATGTGTTACAATCGGCACAGATAGTGCATAGAGAGTCACATGATGAGCGGGTGTNGGAGTAGCNTCGTACGGAGCGTGGATATCGATAGTGGTATTGTCGGTGTGGNTGTGTATCTTGAGTCTTCCTGGATTGAGTGTCCGTGTCCNTGGTGGTTGTTTCACNTNGGCTTGGGGTCTCCATTTAGTCCAACGATGGATCGGGACTTAGTGTCTTTGGAGATGATGTGGGCGAGGGAATTGATGGTATACACCAGGCCCAGTGTGGATCATTGTGGGTGTTTCGAGTGTGTTGATTCGGAGTGGTATGCGCATTGTTGATGGGGCATATCGATCGGTGGAACGAGATGGGGTGTCGTCCTGGAGGACATAGGCAGTGTATTCCACAATCCTTGGGTTCTGGTGTGTTTTCCATTGACGAGGGAGGGAGATAGGCGATGTCATCTTGATATTCGAGCAGTTTCCATGGCCTGAGTGCGCTTCCTTGAGGAACGCCGACANCATCGAGTGTCCGATAATGTGGATTCTGATAATGTTGGTTCCTGGATTTTTGTCGATCATCGGGTGGTGTGAGCTCTGGTGTGCCTGGTGGCGGAGTGGGCGCTTGTGGCGATGGTGAGTCTTTGGGTAATANGGAGTGGAGGAACTGCAGATACGGTGACGGGGATGGTCCTCCTGGATTCCATGGTGATTTTGGTCGTGACTGTGTCGTCGGGGAGGGTGGTTCTGTTGTAGAGACAGGTGGTGTCAGTGCATGGGAGGAAGGTGACAGCCATGGATGTGGGTTCGATGGTGATGGTGATGGTGGNTTTCGAGGGGAGATATTGGAGTGATGTACATTAGAGTTGGTGTCCACTTCATTGGAGGATAGCCACGATCTGGCTTGAGGCGGTGATGTTGAGCCCAGTTGTTGTGAATCATTCAACGAGATTGGCCTCATTCCTTCACGTTGCTGCTTTGCCTGGAGTTTACAGTCATTCGCTTCTCCCAGCAACANCTGGACTGGTTCTGATCCATCGGCTGGAGGGTCCCGTGATTCTCGTGGAGGTTCTTGTAGTCTTTGTGGAGATTCCCCGAGGTAGCGGTATGATCCATCAGCATTGAGTTGATAGACCACGTATTGGCTTTCATCAAAGTCCCCNTCTTCTNTATCGGTCGGTGGTGTCTTCGGGTCAGTNNCTTGTCGGATCGATGGTGTTTCCAGTCTCACTTCAGCGTGTTGCGGNGAGTCCGGTGAGGTTGAGGGAGCAAAGGAGGGTGTGTCCGGTGGTGTAAATTCTTGTGAGGGACATGGTGGTGTAGGTCCAGTATCAGCATCGCCATTTGGTAGGAACGATAGCAAATGTCTTGTGTATGGTGAGGGCGAGTGGGTTTCCCGTCGGGGCGATTGTTGTTCAGGGTCATCGCTGTCGAGGNCGGATTCAGTTGGAACAGGTTGCGGTGATAGCATCGTGTCAAAGTAGGGGTCCTCTCGCATTGCCTCCTCTTGTCGGAGGCCAAATGTCTGTAGCTGCTGCGGTGTTGGCCGAGGGTGCAGTGGGATGTCATGAGGGTGTGTCGGAATGAGTGCCGTGTTGAGGAAGGTAGTGTCAGTGATTACAGTGATCCCTTTCTTGTTGATCGGATGTAGTGTGACTGTGATTGAGTTCAGATAGGGATTGTGCGTGTAGTGATGGTGGGTGATAGCTTGAGCTTCATATATTANTTGATGATCAGCGCAGAAATAGCCTGCATGTGGGCCCACAGATCGTAGACAAAATTCGTCCACATGAATGTGGGCCATGCAGATGAAACCTTCATCAGGATCGGAGCTAATGTAGACGTACTTCTGCCAGTAGGTGGTGGTCGTGGATTGGTAGTTGTTGCCCAGTAAGGGAATGCAGGGGAGAATACGATTGATTGGGATCGTCTTGTTGCATACGGAGATGGGGGCATAGTGATGAGGGAGTGTGTTGAACCTGAAGGAGGGAGATCTGTTGATTTCTTGTAACCGTTGTTGATAGATAGTGTGGGCATTGCCATTGTCATCGTCAGGTCTCGATGGTACATATACTCGGAGAGCCAGGGGTTCCATTGGAGGACTGAGGCTGTCGACTGCCATCGGGGATGGGCCCGAGGGGGATCGATGGATTGGTGTCGAGCATGGTGACTGTGGTGNCGAGTGTGGTGGCGATTGTAACGGTGATTGTGTCGATGTGAGTGATAACGGACGGTTGCAGTCCGCATCTCCGTGTGGTTCCCGGGATGGCAATGGTGACTCAGGTTCAGCAGCAAGGATTGTTTGGTCATCTTCAAATGGAGCGGTCAGAGAGGACTTGGATGGCCACGTTGTCACGTGATCATTGTCGAGTCCNTCCCATTTCCAGGTAGTCTGGTAGTACGATANTCGGTAGCATCGGAAGAGNTGTGGTGCCTCCACATTGAGGTGTTCATAGGGATCGATCTGTAGATCTCGAGGGTGTTTCCGGTAGATGTTGTGGTGNTATGGGCAGAAGGTGCCGTAGTCTCGTCCCACAGAAAGAGAGCATTTGTCCGCCTCATGGATATAGGCATAACAGACAAAGCCCTCATTGGGTGCGGTGCTGAGTCGTTGATCATGTANAAACCATGCGAGGTCCTCCATGGTGTCATCGCAGTAGGTCAGTATTGAAGTGATGTGTTTCGGAGATATAGTTGTTCCTCTGGTGGTGTCATATAGTGCCGCTTCTCTGTGATGAGGAAGATCATCAAATAGCAGCGTTTTGGTGGAGGGTACTTGTTGTTGGGTGAGGTAGTCATCGTCGTTGGGAATGTGTGGTGAGTGTTGGTCATTGTTCTTTTGTTCCGGTGCTGCAGAGGGCCATCGTGTCCATTCAGTGTCCAGCAGGTTGGGTTTTCCATAGAGAGCCTTCAGTGGTTGAGGATAGAGGTGTACATCCACCGGGGACTGGTATGGGTGGAGNTGGAATTTCGAGAAATGTTCTGCACAGAAAGTGCCCGCTCTGTTCCCCGTTGATCGTCTGCATTTTATGTCCGGATAGATGTAACCAAAACAGCAGTGGCCCTCTAGCGGATGTAGGCTGAGAGGTTGATATTTGACAAACCATGGTTGTTCCGTTGTGTCCGTGCAGAGTGTGGATGCAATGGTCATGTGGTCTGCTGATATAATCGTGTTGTCAATGTAGAGGGTGCAATGATGCGGGAGGTGAGTGTATCGGGTGCGTTCTTCGTATTCCCGGAGTGGAAGGGGTTGAGTGGAGGTCCAGTTCAGCATTGGTGGAGGTGTCTTCCTGTAGTACGAGCAGGTGCTCACTTGAGTGCCCGCAGCTGTAGTGTACTCGATGCTTCTTGCCCTGGGCAGACGTTCACAGTATCGTAGGCGTTGTTGTACCCTTTCTTGTAGATTCAGGGGTGGTGGCTGGGTGGTTGGCGATCGTGGTGGTGATGGTGTGATGGCAATTGTTGACACTAATGATTCCGTGGTTGTGACTGAGGTCCAGGATGTCTCTTTGTTGAGTCGAAGTGGTGTCGGGTGTAGGGAGAGGGGGCATGGCGTAATCACCTGATCCCATGAATCAGCTTCTTTGCCATCCGCTGCATTGATTGANTCTGCAGAGTGAGATGGAGAGAGTGTCTGTGTCAGCGAGTCAATGTCCGAGTCATCATTGTCCGAGTCATCATTGTCCGATTGAGTNTCGCTGTCCATGAGGTCACTATCNGATCCCCATTCAATGGTGATTTTCCCGTAAAGGCATTGCTCGANTCGTCGAGTCTTACTGTGTTTGTGGAATATCCGCAGCCATTGGGGCGTGAGTTGAAGTGGTACCGCATTCATCAGTGTGTCAATTGTCATGGCTTTGGAGGTCACTGGAGCTTTGGAGGTGGAGGTGGTGTTCGAGTGTTGTTGGTGAGCGTCTTGGGGTGATGTCGTGAGGTTGGAGGATAGTGTTGATTGTGTTG
Organism: Planctomycetota bacterium; assembly: GCA_002711105.1. Taxonomy (GTDB): domain Bacteria; phylum Planctomycetota; class UBA8108; order UBA1146; family UBA1146; genus UBA1146. Next base: position 9,228 of record PAIH01000018.1, on the reverse strand, counting down.
TCGAGGTGGCGTGGTGGCGGGGATCAATGTCATCATCTTCATCGTCATCGTCCTGTCGTCGAAGGTGTTTATCATTTGGTGANCTGCAGCCTCCCGGAATGAGTCGAAATGTCGTCNTGAGGAACTTTTGGTGGTTGTAAATCCGCCGGAAGATGTGGTCGATGATCGATCGGTGTTTGGAGGGGTCCATTTCTAGGAGATTCTGGTGTCCCTTGTAGTTGTGTACCGGAGTGTGGAAGCAAATCGGGTCCGTGAGTATCCAGTGATGCTTTGTCTTGGTTGGGACGTCTGCAAATGGGTACATTTCTGAGTCCAGCGGTTTGTCCTTCTTTGAGTGACAGCCATTGAGTCGAACCACTCCGATGATCTGNTCCCGGAGTCCTTCAAAGAATCGNTCCAGCTTCGTGGTGTNGCGGTAGATTTGTGCCGTCCGAGGGTGTTGCTTGAGGTATTTCCGTACGTCCGGTCGAGAGTAGAGTTCCTGGCGGTGTTTCTTTGTCCCCTGTTTTGTCACCGGAACATGGATAGCAACGATGCGTCCGTCCCGTGCTGAGCTGAATGACCAATTGCGATTCTCAATCTTTTTTGCCCCAGTAACCGCNAGGAAGCACCAGGGTGGATGGATGTCGAGTGAAAGATAGGAATCTGGTGCCCGGGCGAGGATGTCAGCTGCCATAAGCATTTCTTGTCGTGACAGTGTCATTGAGGGTGTATCCTTTTGGTCATTGGTTGTCGATTCGGTGGGTGGTGCTTTGTGGTCATCGTCATCATTGAGGTCCAGATTGGTTACTGAGGGAGGGAGTGGTGCAGAGTTCATTGGTGAGTTCGAAGAGAGGATCGTGTTGTCAGAGGATCCNTTGATCATAGGGATGATAGTGTCAGTAATAGTGGATGTGGTTGAGGTTGGGTCAGCCTGTTCCTTGTGGGTCATTGATGTATGCTGTAGTACAGATGATGNATCCTCGTCCATATTGATTGGGTTTACATCATTGGTGTGGGAGAGCGAGTTTGGTCCAGTCGTGGGCTTGGTGGTCACGAGAGAGATGGTGTCAGTGGGGGAGGTGTTGTCAGTAGCAGTGTCAGTAGTTGTTGATGTATTCGATAGGGAAGTCGTTTGAGGGACAGTGGTGGCAGCAGGTAGTGGTGTGTTCAGGGGTAGTTCTTGTGNATTCAGCGTNATGTTAGTCGTGGNGGGAGAGGTGGTGGCAGTGATCGTTGGTTCGTTCGAGNTTGAGTTCGCCGGGCNAGTCATCGTAGTGGAGGTCGTTGGTGTATCCAGTGATGTCATCGTAGTATCCTCATTCATATTAGTTGAGGCTGTATCATTTGTGTCANCAGCTGACATTTTGGAGATCGTTGATGATGAGGCTGCATTCGTAGGGACCNCAGAANGGGGAGTATCCGTGGNGATTGGTGTGTGTCGGGAGAGAGTCGGTGCATTCAGGTCCATGGTGATTGGAGGTGGATTGGATCTCAAATCGTCAGTCATTCCCGAAAGAATATCAATCATGACTTCCGACTTGGCCAGAGTGGGATTCATGTCCATATCATCGAGCAGCTGTTGAGGTGTGATCTTCTGTAGTGAGGTGTCCTGATTATTGTGGGCGAGAAGGGTGAGTATTGGTGGTGTTGCAGAGAGGGAAGGGTGGGCATTGTCAATGTCATTGAGGACTGCTCGTCGCAGAGACTGTTGTTGTGACATTTGAGCATCCCCTTGATTTTGTGGTTCTGTCGATGGTGGATCCAGCGAGGACCGTTCCATCGTGGTTTTGTCAATCAGACTGATATCGCTGTCACTGGTTTCTTCTGTTGTTGGGACTGTATCTTGATCCGTTCCTTTGGANATCTTCCGTTTCTTCACCGGGTTCTCTGGTGGTACGGTCTTCGTCGATTCCGGTATCAGCGTGAGGGAGGGTGGTGGTTGCCATAGTGGTCCATAGGATATGTCTTCGTATCGTCTCTTTTTAGACGTGCTGTCCCGTGGTGATCTCGTCCGGAGTCGTGTCGATCGTATGGATGTCTTTGTCGATGTGATGGTGTACAGGTCTTTCATTGGGACGTTGGTGATCTTGTGTTGTTGCGCCAGTTCCATCCATTTGTATAGAACTGGTGGAAGTGGTCCAGTGTGTGGCCAGGTGTTGGTGTATAGGCGTTGGAGATCCAGAGCCATCATCATTGAGCATTCCCGAAGTAGACGGCTGTATTGTGGTGATCGCGGAATCGAGAGATGGTCTGTCTCCGATGTTGGTAATCCAGGGCGATTGTTCTGGAGAACTTCAGCCAGTGTATCGTCAGCGATATCACCCCCCGCAAACTCTGCCAGTGCCGAGATGAGGAAGAAATANATGTGGCGGCACCGATGGAGATAGGTGATGGTTGTGTCGATGGTGTCGTGTTTGGCATTGAGAAGCAGATCATCGGCCGAGATGTCCGTGGAGGTGTCTCTGTGTAGTGATCGGAGATATTCACTCTGTTTATAGTTGATAGTGTTTGCCAATTGGAGTCTTTCTGGGAGTGGCTGCCATTTCCCATGTTCGCCACAGTCATGGTATTTCTGCAGCATTCGTTGTGCCTGATCGTGAATGTCCCGCTCTATTGCCTGCCATACGGAGTCCAGTCGCAGATTCGAGTCAATGTCTCCCCATTGCTGAGCCGTCGAGGTGTAGAAGTCCTGGAATCCTGGTAGATATAGTTCAATCTTCCCAGTCGTAGGTGTTCCTGCTTGTCGTTCCTTTCGGAGTTGCTGCAGTCGTCCTGATGGGAGTATAATCGATTTCGAGTTGGGGATCACTGTGATGTAGCGGTTGTCCGTTGTCATCAGAGGCAGTTCGATTCGTTGTTTGGGAATCGTCGAGGGTCGATAACATCGTATCTTCCTCTTTGGAATCCTCCCAATCTCTTTGATGGTGCCTTGTGCCGTGTCTGGTGTATCTTTTTGGAGGGCAGCAGCGGTCAGCAGTGTAGTCGGTGATGGTGGCAATGTGTTGTTCNTTGGTGTTGGTGACAGTGTCTTTCGTTTCTTGGATGGGCTTTGCATTCGGAGCATGACAGGGGAGATTNGTGGCGTATTAATGGGAGAATGGTCNTCGTCATCGNTGATCTGCTCAACAATGAGCACNTCTTCCTTTGGTGNTGATCGAGGCCTTGGTCGTTTCTGTGGCAGCAGAGGTTGTGTGATGGTTGAGGNTGTNGTGTCGATGNTGCCATCTCGNTCCAGCTCCTGGTCGAGGACAACGAGTGGGAGGTTGTTGTGAGTGGAGGCGTGTTGATTGCCATTTCCATCATTCTTTCCCATCGCAATATCATCGTCTTCATCAAGATCGGGATCTTTTCCATCGTCTTTCTGTGGCGGTTGGTCTGGGGGCTGATCGGGTGGTTGATTTCCTGGTGGTGGTGGGTTTCCTGGAGGGTGGGCGGGGTCATTCTTGTCATTGTCCTTGTTCTTGTTGGGTCGATCNCGGGTTTTGGGGCATCGGTCGCGGAGGATGGTGATGAGTCGATCGTGGGCNACCCAGTATCTCTCGTACATGGATTCTGCAATGGCATCATCGGTGCGATTNAGAGTGGTGATGTCCGAGAAGTGGCTCAGCAGTTGTAGCGGGGCTCCTTCATTGGTGAGGAATTCGGGGATGTGTTCATCGGTGAGGTGGCGTGGTGTCGGGAGGGTGGCTTCTTTAAAGTTGGCGAGGTGCCCACTGCATAGTCCTTTTGGTTTCCCATCTTCTGTGGCGTCTCTGCAGTCAGGGATGTGGCAGAGGAATACACGCGTTGGTTTGCGCCGCCTGTTGCGTAGTCCGCGTTGACGCACATTGTAATATCGTTGGGTCTGCAGTAGGATCTCCGTGATGTCGTGTTTGNCCATAGAGACCGATTTCATCTCCTCCTCGATTTCATCCGTTCGGAGAGTGTGTACATAGTGTCGGGTCCCCATGATCTGAAACACTTCGACTTTGGTTTGATAATGGGCGAGGTGATAGAGTTGGCGGTCCGGGTAACCTCCCTTGNGGAGCCAGCGAAATAGGGCCCATTCTTGGCGAATCGTGATTTCATCTTTGGGGTCGATGAATTGTGTTTCGTCGAAGGGGCAGTCCTTGAAACGAGGAAAGAAGCCATTNGTTTGGATGAAGTACTCATAGCGCTCCTTGCTGTTGCCCATGGTGATGGCCGGATGAGTGGTGTATCGGTTGTGGCGGTGTTCAAAGGCGAGTGCACTGTGATGAGAGTGACTCGATGAGAGGTTGGTGGATTGTCGATCAGTGTACGATTTGGAGCTTTGTGANTCGGTGTCCTCATCCTTGACTTCCGTGGAGTGGCTGCGTTTAGATGATTGGTCATTCAGCAGTTCGTGGTCTTTTATGCGGTCGATCTCATAGTTCAGTCCGCCCCATGAATGCAGAGTGCCGTCACCGCTGGATTGGTTGTCCTCCGTGCGTTGTTCCCGCTGGGATCCCTGTCCGAGGTAGGCTGAGTAGGTAGGATGTCGAATGGGTCGGCGATANGCGTCGCCCAGGTTGACCCCGTATCGATGACGGCGATGTCTGGTGGTGGCAGTGTCGTCANCGTCCGATTCCACCTCTGCTAATTCGACTCGATCGTTCCTGATTACTTGGGTCGCGTTGGATAGTGAGTGGGGGTGTTCCAGGAATATTGGCCATGTTTCCTCGGGGATGGTGGTGTCTGAGGGGTATAGGTGTAGGACGGCCATGTCACCAATTTCCAATCGGAGAATGCCATCATCGTCGGTGTTTTGTATCAGTGCACAGTCGTGATAGAATGCGGCTTTTGGTAACAGTGCCTCTGCGGTGTTGTTGCGGTATTGATCTCCATTGGGTGTCCACTTACGGCGGACAATGATGCGGGATGGATGAAGGCAGAAATATGTGGAGAGGANNCCTGCCACATATACCACGGGTGTATCTTGTTTGCGGTCGTAGTTGAGCACTTCCGAGCGGGAGAGAGGTGGCAGTCGCATCAGGAATACGTGCCAGGAGTTGTGGTGCTGGTCCATCAGGGTAATTTGGGCGGGTGCCTCATCTGTGCCGCCGCATACTGAGTGGATGTGGCGTCGATANTCTTTGTGTCGAGCCCAGAGATAATAGAGTGCAGCATAGAAGTTGAGGATGATCGTGTCAGTNGGAGCTGCTGCTCGGTCAGGTTTTGTTCCCGTGTGTCCCTGCGGTGGCCAGTGGAGTTTGGAGTACAGATTGTTTCCCGATCGGTCTGGGTCCATTGTGAATTTGATGGCTTTGANGAGGTCAATGTAGATATCCANTTGTTCGATGGGGCTGTTCCGTCTGTTTTGTTTGTCCCTCCGGGGAATGTTCACTTTGTGGCCACCAAAGAACTTGACATTGTACGATGCAGAGGTTGCTGAGGCCACGAAGCAGCGCTCAATCATACGCCATACAAATGAGCTGGTGTCCGTCATCGCCCGTANTTGTTTGATGAAGTGCATCATGTTGCGTGTATCGAGGAGGTTTTTGCGGATCTGCTGGTCAATGGAGAGGATGGTGACACGGAGATAGATTCTCTGGGCGGGCAGATATCTGTGGCCGTATACAATGAATCCGGCAGCCACAGAGCAACAGTGTTTGTGGTCGTCCTTGAGGTGAGGATAGCATTTGGCGAGGANTTCCAGGGCATTGTTGCGTTTGATNCAGGANTTCACATCGAAGGGTTTGTCTCCTCTGCGATTGCGCCGTNCTGTCCGTCTCTTGATGTCCTTGGCCTGTACTTCNATGATGTACTGGGAGGTGTCGTCATTGAGAGTGTGTCGGCCTAATGTGCACCAGAATGGTTGGGGATGTTTGAGTAGATCGAGTGGGCTGGTTTCGTCAACCTTCATTCCTCCAGCAACAAGACACGTTCGTATGGCTGGTGGCATAATGGGAGGGCGGAGAGGGGATGCCATGCCAGGTCGACCGTAGTGAATGGCATCGAGGTTGTCAGCTTGTGAGCAGCTGGATGTAGGATGATCTACGTGGCCGCATCGTTGACAGTATTTGCCGGGATGTTTGTGTCCGTGGATGTCGGGTACAGAGCGAACGACATTGCCAACTGCATCAGCTCCAGTGGTGGCATCGCCAGGGTCTTCGAAGGGGTACAGACCTGCAACGAGAACATCGCAGTCTTGAATAGAGCTGCCGCGTAGTGCTCGCAGAGGGTATTGTATTCGTCGTGTGACGTGTTGTCCATTGGGGTCGCGCCGAGTGAGAGAGATGACCTCTGTCCCATCTTTGCGTTCCGCCCAGAAGTTGTATTTGTTGTGGTCTCTGTCCGTGAAGGCAGTGGTGTTGGTTCCGAAGTGTTGCGCGGGATTCGGCTTCGATTGGTATCCCGGCAGTCCTTTCAGTACATCATATGCCCATTGTCCCCTCCGATGGTGCGGTTGGTGGCAGACGTGGACATTTCGTAGAATCCGGTGCTTGCCGGAGCGGTCGATGATGGGAATGTCACTGAGTATGATCGGTCGGTCCAGAGGGACATTGGTTTCAAAGGGAGTGAAGCGTGGGTAGGCGTGACCCAGACCGATTGATTCGAGAAAGTCGTAGGGAATATCAAAGGTGTCTCCCCGGGGGCAGTGTTTCAGTGCATTGTGTGGAGGGATGGTGGAGACCGTGGAGTGAGCTCTGTCGTTATCGGAGTGATATTGTTGGTGTTGGTCATCGAGGGCCGAACCAAATCGCATCCCATCCCGGTTCATTGATTTGGATTGTGGTCGGTGGTGTGGGGAATTCACAATATGTGGGCTCACCACGTTACGACTGTCAGTATGCAGGGGAGGTTGGTGCCTGTGCTGCGGTGCAGGTTTACGTTTGGTCGATTTGTGGCGGCGAGAGGGTCCTCCTGGTGTCGTTGGTGGGATACTGGGTATGGTTGATTGTGTGTCATCTTCCGGGTGCATTTCCTCGGGGTGCTCCAGTCGGTAGTTCTGTTCCGCCTGAAGTTCACCGCGCAGTATGCGGAGTTGGTGATACTCATTCTTTGCGGCATCGGCGGGAATGGAGCGATCGGCTGTATCGAGTTTGTGATTCAGCTCTTTCCAGCTCATACGGCTGTACCGCCGCGAGTTCCGCATTGCTGTCGCCACGCTTTGAGCTTCCAGCTCATCCGTAGAGTCTGATAGCTCGCGACGCTTCATATCCGGCATAGTCGACGCATCATCGTCCAGGGCCGAGTTACTGGGTGTTGACCCATCGATGCTCATTTGGTGCGTGCCGCTGTGCTGCTTGGTGGAGGTAGTGTGTCGAGCATTCGATGTCGGTGCCGGGGCAGAGTGGTGTATCGGTGGTCGGGTTCTAGAGTCTTTAGTTCTTCGTGAGGTGTCAGGGTCGGTCGAGTGAGGTTGTGAGCTTTTGGAGGTTGGTGTGCTCTTCGTGGATTTGTCATAGTGGATGTTGGGGCGAAATCGAGAGGTTTTGGTGCCTTTGTACCATTTGATATAGATGGGGCATTCGAATTTGGTGTGGTCCGTGGATAGGCAGAGGAGACATCGTGGGTGTTTCTCAGTGACATCTCCCGCTGAGGCTCGTAGTCGTTGTTGGGCATCTTGTTGGTGTATACACAGCATTTGAGGCATCGCGTCGTGTTCATTCAGATGGTGTGCCGGTCCACGACAAAAGGCGCAGTATGTTTCTGGTTTGCGCGTATATAAGTGCAGGGCACAGTTTCTGCTGCCACGACCCGCCCGGTCCAGTACCAACGATCGAATGTGACAGAGGGACCACGGTTCTTGAGCGGGTATTGGGTGCTCTTGAAATATGTTGCGTGTATTGAGCATCTTGAGTCGTGCATCACATCCTTCGTCAGTGTCCGGTAGGAAGCTGAGTACATCCCGCAGCACATCGTGTATCCATCGTAGTGTTTCATGACAGAGCAGTTTGCATTTGATCGACTCTGCGCGGGTGCAGCTAGAGGAGTTGTTGCCGGTCATTACGACTCGAAAGACGTCGTCATCTTTGTACTTCGCGGGGATATCGTTGATGTTGTCGTCTCGGTTGATTTTGCGAGCCGCCGGCCAGCCATTCTGTACACAGTAATCCCCAAAGTCGACATAGTGAGTGTCATTGTAGTGTGCCTGGTGAGTGTTGCGATTTTGCGAAATGCGATTTTGCGTGGAGGTGTCAGTGAGCGAGGTGACTGGAGGGATAGATTGTGAGTCATTGCGAGGTGATTTGGGGGTGTTCGGTGTGGGGTGATGTGGTACCGCAGACATAGAGATCCGCGGTGCCTTGCGTTGTAGGGAGGGTGGTGGTGAACCTCGCGTCCGATGTACCGGTGGAGGTGAACCTCGCGTCCGATGTACCGGTGCACTGTGCTGATGCCCGGATTCCTGATCAGAGGACTTCTGTCCTGGTCGCCTTGTTTCCCGACTTCGAGTAGATTCAATGGTGGAGAGAGGTCCTTCTGTGTCCATAGCATCTGAGTCATCATCGTGTCGTCTCTTTCTCTTTCTGCGTTGTTTACGCCGTCTCCGGCTGCGATCAGGATTTGGAGAGGGACTTCGAGATGGTGTGTCAAAGCTGGATACTGCTCGTTGTACCGCGGGAATTGAGGACCCCGACTTCTGTGGCGATGAGGATCTCTTCTTTCGGGATGACGTCGGTTGTTGTACCCCGGGTCTCGCAGTGCGGGATTTCGTTTGTTGTGCCATGACGTCCGCGAAGGTCGTTTGAGCTGCATTTTGGTGTGGTGCTGGAGCTGGATTGTGGTGTGGATCGTGAGTGGTGATATCAGGGGTGGAGGGTGTTGTTGTTTTGGATTCGGCAGGAGTCACTGTACGAGATTCCGCGGGATTCTCTGTACCGGATACTGCGTCAGCGTATGTCGGTGAGTTTGGTGGTATGGCTGCGTCTGAATATGCTGCAGCGGGAGGATCGATAGGAGACAAAGCACTGTGTTGTGTTCCCTGTGATGGGACAGTACCAGGTCTTGTTTGATGGGTTGAGGTGTCGGCATCGTTCGATGCGGGGAGGTTGGTGTTGCCTTTCGGCGCGTCGCCTTCTGTGGGGGAAGGTGTAGTCATTCTTCGCTTATATTCCGGAGCACAAAGGACACTGAGTGCTATTGGAACCGCGTAGGGTCAGAGCCAACTGCAGATCTTAGTCAAACTTTCGGTGACGAAAGGATGGCGTAAGTGAAGTTAGATGGCGTAAGTGAAGTTAGATCGAGCGATCGATGGGACGGACTCCGTCCAAATTGAAACTCTCTCCCGTTCGGAACGCTTGG
>PAIH01000017.1 GCA_002711105.1 Planctomycetota bacterium | reverse complement strand
AGATCAAAGGAAGATCAATATCTGTAGAGAGAACACACGCTAAATATAAAATGAAATGGTCATCGGATCCTGTATTCATCCAAAGTCCATATATATATATACAGATTCCCGGTTGATGACCATCAGCGTAAACATAATCAAATCAACTTGATATTGGGGAATGTGTGCTCTNCCAACTNTACANTGAACCANNTNGCCANNTCNCTTCNNATNNAAAATTCCAGGGTGATCAATCCNGATAAANTCCNNNTCGAANCNNCATAATANNGCNATGGTNCNGCAATATATCCGATNNATNNATAATCCANANNANATCGGNATATATGCATTCCANAGACGGTNTNTAATNACTNTGTATCCTCGTCCATGGTNACAGCGCATAAANGAGTGGNATTCCTACGATGNCGCACCCGATGTACACGTTCTACNATCGGTGTCATTCGTGNATCCCCTCCATGCTGTNCAAGTACACCAAATTCCTGCATAACAGATGCTGGATCATCCGCGAGTCGTTGCTTAAANCGCTGCAGTAAATACTGACGTTGTCGCTTCGAAATTCGCTGAATGGATGATGGTGGCTGTACTTGTAATGAATCCNCNTNATNCGCTCGATTAAGTCGTTCCTGCTCCATNTGCTGATGAACTTCATCCAATTCATCGCCTGCACNTCGTACAGGNCTTAATCGNCGTTTTCGNGCTGGATTCCGCGGAATATGGAAAGACCGACCTAAATTCGGGAGACCGAGAGCCTNAAACNGTTTNGGCTGNNTTCGATCTCGAATTCCATGTTCCGGATCACCAACNGACANTTTCCGATCATCATTGACCGTNTTNNTGTCCNTTTCCGTGGTACGGCCATTAATCTGANTCGGTNTCGACCGGGTTTGCAATNTCCGGNCAACNTCNNTCGANTCAGCATTAATGTGTTCCAAATCACCGTCCACGTCCCCTGNNTCAACATTTCCCAATCGAACTCGATCTGCATCAGAGCGTCCAACTCGTTTTTGCAGATTCGAATCTCTGTGATGGTGGACGTCTTCANTGATTCCATCNACAGAGTGGGTCAGCCGCTGNTCCGCATCNTGATAAATACGNTGTGCAGNCNGCTGTATTTGTCGNGTTGANACTGACTCATTTNCNGGTACCGGATCCGTCCGNTCAACNGATNGTCGTNNTCGNGCACCGTGACGTGAGTCCTCTACTCGTTTGGCAATCGATAAATCCTCATCCTCGCTTGATCGCGTGGATTTCTCCGACTGCAATTCATCTCCATCATCACTTGAGAGTGAGATTGAAAGATGTACATCGTCACCGTGAGCATCAGTAACTTCCTCCGTTGGGATTCCGTCAATGATCTCATTGTATTGGTCCACTGCACCATTTCCCGCCGCCGGTTGAATAACGCCTGACACATCGTCTTTAGGATCATTCCGTAGTTGAGACGATTGTGGGGGTGCATTGTCATTGTGGTTCCAATGTGACTGTGGCTGACTGTCAATCACGCGCTGTGGTGATCGCTGTGACTGTCGCCGAGACGAAGATCGCCTTTGAGCTTCATCTAAATCCGAATCCCCATCGGGACTCTGGACATTTGGTGGTTCATCAGATTGGTCGTCGTTGATCCGCTCCATATCGCGCCGCACACAGGGTTTGCAGTAATCTCGATTACATCCTTCACTGCAATGCCATGATAATGGCCCCTTAAAGCGCTCATCGCAATTATCACAGATATAAATGGAGTGCGGTTCACGACCAACGTCTTCGGGGTCACCGTATCTCAGCAAATGCCGATGATACAGCACCTGACAGTACTGCGTCTGATCTTGAACCAAAGATCGTCGATCAGCACGTCTCCCCCTTCGCTTCTTACGTCGTTGTGGTAGTGGTTGGATCCCAGAGAATGCATCGTCGGATTCATCGGAGAATGCGTCGTCGGGATCATCCTTATCGGAGAATAACGGACCGTATTCCCGAACATCCCGAGCATCATCCAACTCCATCTGAGCCGCAGAGTCAATCGAAGCATCGTCCAATTCATTGGCATCATCGCCTTCCATTGGTTCTGGACCATCTCGTTCCTTTCGTTCAATCTCAGCCAACTGCTGTGACAATCGAGTCTCATTCCGTTTATGATATTTACGGAGTGCACCGATTTCGACATTGAATGGCTTCGAATCCCGAGTTCGTTGGATTCGGTAATTCTGTCCGTTGTTGAACGATCGAACAATACGATATGGACCACGCCATCTGCAATGGAACGTGCCCATCATTCGCTTCGAAGAGTTCTTGGGTCCCTTCCACCACAACACTTCATCTTTCCGTTTCCAATCAGGACGCTTCCGTTTCCTGTCCGCATACGCCTTGCGGTCATTGTCGTAGCGCTCCAGCTGCAGCTTAGCCGCCCTCGTACAAATCCGCTTGGCATTGGTCACATAATATCGATACAGTTCCGCATCACGCCGTCTCATATTCCCTGCCGCCAGAGACACCGTGGTATTCACATCGATCGGTAAACGCGGTCTAAATCCAAACTGCGCCTCGTTCGGTGACATTCCAATGCGCCGACTGTATTTGTTATTGTGACATGCAGTGATATGCGGGAGGAACACATCCCAATCCTGTCCTTCCTCGAACTGCAAGTTTCGTTCATGATTGATACACTTCAGTCCCTCGCCCATGGTACGATTCCAGCGCTCAACCGACCCATTACAGGCTGGATGATAAGCTCCAGAAAAGAGCTGTTTCACGCCCATAATCCTGCAGAATCGCTGCACCAATTTAGAGGCAAAGTCTGTGCCGTGATCGCTGAGCAATGACGTTGGCACTCCATGCTCTGACGCCCATTGCATGAGGATCATCGCTGTGGATCGTGCATCAATCGCCTTGGTCGCATACGTGCTGACATAGCCGCTGAAGCGATCAATGATCGAACAAACGTATTTATTGCCGTTCTCCGTTGCTGGTTCAATCGGTCCTTTATTATCAATCGCCACCATCTCATTGGGTCGTGTCGGGGTAAACAGCTTCTGTTTCCCAAAGTACTTATCCGACTGTCCCTTGGCATTCTGACACTGAGGACAGGACGCGACATATTCATTGATATCACGTGCATATCCCGGCCAATAATACCGCTCAATGAGACGCTGTGCCATCGCATCACCGCCTGGATGGACTCCATCCGCTAGATTATGATGGTAATATTCCAGAAATGCGATCCGATGCTGTGGTCCCAACACAATCAGATTCTGTCCCGTGGCAGCGTGTCTGTACTTGAGTAAGCCGCCGGGGCACACATCATCCACTGTGTCCACAAAGTACCGCTCTTCCAACTTATCCTTCTTCATTCGTGGGGGCAGTCCCTTCCAATCTGCCAGCCACCGCTCATCCTCATTGTCGACAGTCCCGTTCTGCTCCGCCAATAGACGACGTATCAGAGTCTCCAAATACGGATCATTATGTTGATTGACTGCAATCTCCGCGATATTGAACATATCCGTACCATCTTCGAGGTCGCAAATCAACTCGTAATCATAGATCACGTCCGAATTAAAGAGAACTTCACGCGTTCGGTCTCGAATAAATTCATCCGAAGCATCAGAGAGATCTGGAGTGGGACTCTGCGCCGCATCCGGTAGAGGGTCCTCCTCGATCTCATCGTCGTCCACTTGAGGTTGACTGTGTCGACGTTGTTGATTATTCGTCACATAAACTGCAGGTTGAACATCAGCCGCATTCCGTGGTGGTTCCAAAGGAGCCGTCACATTGACACTCTCCCTCTGAATCCCACTCTGTTTCGGGAACTTAGCCGGTTTCGGATGGAAATGTGGTCGTCGTTCATCCGCTCTCAATCGTTCAGCACTCAGTTTCTCCGGATTGGGGTCCCATCGCCTCGTTATATCATCCGGTCGAGCTGAACAGACTGGATCCACATCGACTTCCATATAGTTCGCTGCAAAGTTGCATTGATATTCACCGCGTTCTTTTGCCGTCAAATAAAACAACTTCCGATTCGCTGGATCTTGGACATTTCGATCTCGAATCCGGTGCATCATCACCTGCTGTCGGTAATGAGCCTGCATTTGATCTTGGTGTTGCTGTTTCAAACTCGAAATTTTCGGACTTCTATCCCCTCCCGAATTTGTAGCAGAAACACGCTCCGAATCCGCAATCTCCGAATGGCACTCTGCCATTTTACAGTCATCGTGCCGTGCACTGTCACCCTTCTCCGCTCGGGGTGTAACCAATGCAGTGTTCAGCACCAAATCCATTCGTCCATCGCGCTCATGGCGAATCAACTGGAGAGACTCCCGTCTGTCTCTCATCTTCTTACTCTCCTTAATCAGGGCCACGATGTCCTCATCGTCATCGGCCGGTCCCTTCACCGTCTTCTTGGCCTTCAGATAATCGACATTGTGCCCGGCCACCTCGTTGATGTCCACTGCCGGCGCCTCGACATCGGGTCGATCCTGATTCTTATATCTCCATCGTCCATCAATGGCATATTTCTTCGCGAATTTGCCACGTTCCGCCGTCTCCGACTGTGCATCATCGTCATCCGAACTCTCCGATGCAGAAACACTCGTTTCCGATGCTGTCTCTCCTCTCGCGATACGCTGAGCCATCGCCTCGAAGTCGTTATAACGCGAGAGCCAGTCCGCCACCACATTCTCCACTCCCTTGACGTGGCGGATGGTAAAGTCATAAGGCTTCAAAGTATAGAGCCAGCGATAGTGCATCTTATTCCCTTTCGGATTCCGATTCTCCAGTCGCTTCCACACCCATTCGATGTTCTGGGCATCGACATGGACGGTGAACTTGTTGTAAAGGAGATATTTATCCCATTTCAAAATGGCCTTCATCATCGCCGCCGTCTCCTTGGTGGTCATCGTCCAATTGACCTCCGAGTCCGACCACACTTTGGACATAAACTCCACCGGAACCATCTTATCCGGTGACGGCGAATCGTCCGATTGTTGCATCAATACCCCGCCATACGCTCTCTCCGAAGCATCAGTCCATAGAAAGAATGGCTTCGTCCAATCGGGCATCGCCAACACATCGGCTGAGTCGATGATCTGCCTCGCCAATAAGAACGCCGATTCCTGCTCNTCGCCCCANNCATANTTCACCGACTGCTTCTTCANTCGAGAAATGGGCTCCAACGCTCTCTTNAGACCATANCAATANTTCGANAGCCATCCAGTGAATCCCATGAAACTGCCAATCTCCGAAGGTCCGGGCCGCTTCAANTGAATCACCTGGTTNAGGTANCCNTTACACGGTGAGATCGTGTTNAAGGACACCATATGACCNACGAACTGAATCTCACTCCGAAACCACTCACATTTTGAGAGTTTGAGCTTCAAATTGTATNTGGTCATCCGGTCCANCATCGCCTCNATCGCCTTCAAATGAGAAGCATCATCNGTNGANGCGATNGCNATGTCNTCNACGTATTTGANTAAATCCGTCATTTCNCGAAAGATATANTCAGAGGCTCTCGCCCACGTNGCNGGACAGTTCTTGCCCCCAAAGGGCATCACATTCCATACAAAACATCCNCGNTTCGTCACAAAAGCNGTCTTCGCCTTATCCTCTGGACGAACNCGGATATTATGGAATGCCTTGGCNACATCAAATGTGCTGAAAATAGATTTCCCTCTAAATTCNGGCAGCACATCATTGACATTTGGGCACGGATACGAGTCNTCNTCAGTCACCTTATTCCGNCGACTGTANTCCGTGCACAAACGCATTGAGCCATCATTATTGGTCACAACGAGTACCGGGGCCGCCCATGGACCCTCGTACCGCTCAATCATGCCCGCCTCAAGCAACACCTTGATCGTCTCATCGATCACCTCTTGCTCCCGCGGACCCGCAGAGTATGGATGGCTGCGGATCGGTTGTGTACCGGGTTTAAGTGGAATCCGATATTCGAATCCATCGATCTGACCGAAATCAAATTTTGCGGTCGCAACACGATGTGAATATTTCAGCAAAATCCGCTTCAATTCCACCGCCACCTCGAGCCCACGACGCTCAGCAACATCCCTCAAAATCACCTGGATGTTCTCCTTGAGCGACGCCTTGAGTCGTTCATATTGTTCCGGAATCTCCAGTAACTCCGCAATGTCCGGATCAATATCAATTTCGTCATCATCATCAATGAGAAATTGCCGCTCATTCACCGTGACTTCATCCTCTGAACTGTCACTGCACTCGAGATTGGGTGTGGATTCAGGCGATTTCACATCGTAACCACTCGCCGGGTCATCCAAACCGTAGAAATCAGATTCTCCCCGATATTCTCCATCGATGAATTGGTCCACATTCTCCTTGACATCGTCGGTGGGAATCTCGTGTCTCTCTCGGAATTTGTTGATGGTCTGACCGCCCAGATAATCGATCATCTGCCATGTTGGAGTCCGCCGGTTCACGTCATACTGCACGTTCTCTCGAGAATGCACATAAATTTGACTGAAATCGTCGGAACAGAGCACCAATCGGTAACCGAGCTGCTTCAAAGCCGGTCCACCGAGAATCAGTCCAAATGTCAGATCATTGGGCGCGATGTAATATCGAATCGATACCCAGTGACCTGGACAGGCACTCCTCTCCACCTTGATCTCCACATAGTGACCATCATAAACGATATCATCTCCCGTGGCATTGGCCACGTACATTTTAGCTCCCTTCCGAATGTACAGCGGTTCATCGCGAAGTTCATTGAGCCTCTGCAGTGTCTTCGGGGAAATGACATTGATCGTAGCCCCCGAGTCCAATAACACCCGCTCTTTCGAGTGAATCTCCGATGTCAATGCATGTTGAACAACAGCTTGATCATCGCAGGGAACTGCATCAGGGTCAACATCGTGCGAATATTTCCAATGCACTCTCTCCAAACTCTGAGTGATGAAATGTCGCTGCGTCTTTCGAGATGATTGTCGTTGACGTTTGTTTGGTCGAAAGGATCTCCATTTCCGTCCTTTCCGCGCATAGAAGGGGTCCGAATGGTCATTGGTTGGTTTCTTCCGCAGTGATTTGGATTCGTGCAGGATCCGTTTGAGGCGAATCAGATCAGTGACTGCATCAGAGGGATTGTTCAGAAACTCCTTAATCTCCTGATGGCCACGCTGCTTCAGCTCCAAAATAGCACGACATTCCTCGAGTAATTCTGGGAGTTCAAAGGTGAAATCTCCACTGAATATCTTGCTCAAATCACCCTGCGGTCGCTTACGACCCTTCTGATCGTATAGCAACTGTTCAATCAATGTCCTCGGTCCGATCTCCTTCCGACTGCACTGCTGTTCATCGAGTGTGTGGTCGGGTAAATCCAAATCCGCTGAATCCCGAGCTCCATCCACATTTGGTCGATCCACATGTTGATTGACCGCACTCAATGTACATTTCGAGGACGAACTAGTTGTAGTCCGACACTCTGAATGGGAATGTTTCCTCCGTGTCCGTCGTCGCCATCGTGGTCGACGTTTCCCATTGACCCCACCCTTCGATAACCGGCGCTTCCCCTCGCCATCCGGTTCATCAACAGAAGTGGACTGAACCGTCGTCTCTAAAGACGCAGATTCAGTGCATCCTGATTGAACCAGATGACGTGGTTGGTCGCTAGCATCGGGGTTGAGTATATGTACAGTTGTTGGTCGGCTGCGCCATCGAGTGTGGGCAGACAAGTAGTACGAGCGCGGCGTGAACTTACCTTTTGAATTGAATTTAGATCGTCCATCACTCACACGCTTTCCAGTCTTCACCCTCTCACTCTTGTTCGCTGATTTGCGGCCGGGTTTACCACGATATTGATGGCGTGATCCTCTCGATCTTTGCCGTCCCCTCCACGATGAGCGTTCATTCCCGCTGTCATCTTTGGAGTCATCGTCGTAGTCATTCCGGGGCCTCCCGCCAAATCCGCGATCTTTTCCTTTTCCTCTTTGAGTATATCCCCGGTGTCTGGTCCCCCTCGACCGATCCGGTTTACTCTTCTTTTTCGTTTTCGGAGAATGTACTTTCCGTTTCTCCGTATTCCTGTTCCGCGCAGATCGTTTCCGGTTTGGTTTAAACCGAGAGTCCTTCACTTCCTCGAGGCTGCGCTCCAACTCATTATCCGCTTGAATCCGATCTCGAGCCTCGATCATCAACTCCGAGAGCTGATCAAAGTTCATTGGCCTCNNNTTCATGGTCCTATTCAACCGCTTCATCTCCGACTGCAGATCCGGCAGTGAATGTCGAAACATCATCCATGCAAAATGTGCCTGATTCTGCATATCCACCTTCATTGATGANTGGAGCTGGTTGTATAGAGATAACTGACTCAGTCCCTGATCCAACAGAAGCATTCCTTGCTCGATGTAGATCTCCACCGACTGGTCCTCGGTCTGCTTAAATGAGTTGAACTCCGACAATCCACGCTTCAGCTCCATCGTGGTATCGGTATAGATCAACATGAAAGCAATGACATTTGCGGGGTTCTGGATGATGCTGTAAGGTCCGGCAAAATGCATCATATTCTCTTGATGATATCCCGGAAACGCCTTAATTAACTTCTCCATCATCCCCGGTGTTCCCATTGGGATCCGGTTCTTCACCGCAAAATTCACAAAATCCTTGAACAAAACGACCAAACTCGATCCGCTCTTCCATTTCCGCGTGAATTCCGCCGCCACATTCACGTCAGGAATCACAAACTTGCGCTCAAACTGCTTCATCGCNCTGTTGATCGCCATTTGGCTGAGCTTAATCGGTGATTTATTCAGCTGTTCCTCAACGTGNTGGTTCATATATCCNATCTGTAGAATCTGACGGTTCATCTTCAGTGCAAACGGCTCCATCTTCGTTCGACTCATCCGTTGCAGCATCACCGACAGCTTACAGAATGTATCCCAGTGCTCACCCTGTACAAATCGGTCCTGNAAACGCCGTCGNTGTTGCTGTGATGGAACTTCGGGGTCATTGAGCACAACACATTTGTTCCGCCCAATCGCCACCAAATGCACCATATCTTTGTCATCCTCCACATTGAAAGNGTAGGCGGTATTCACCTGTTCCTGCTCAAAATACGCGAAAAGCGATCCGGTCGATGAATGGCTCGTTGGCANAGTTGAACTGGAGCTGTTGTGGTGTCCGCTGGANGAGTCAGTGCCATTTAGTTTAACGGCAGACTGCATCTTGATTTCCTCATCTTGTAAAAATCCATGTTCGCTCCCATCCGCACCGAGTAACTCCGAAGAGGTCCGCTCAGAGTGTGCTGACTCAGTACGAATCGGATGTGCAGTCCCCAAACTAGTCGAATGGCCACCAACTTCCAACCGGTTCACATTTCCAATAATATCAACATCCGTCATCTCGCTCAACTGCAATTCCATCGACTTCTCCTCATTCTTTCTGGCGACATCAAACCGCGATGGTTCACGTTGCAATATCGCCGGTTCATTCGCCTTCATTTCCGGTACCGTTCCCATTCTCGGTAATTTCAGGAAATGGTCAGTCACCACCTCTGGTTCCCGTGGTGGTCGATGATTAATCGACTTGGTTCCCGTTCGAACGAGCTCAAATCCCGCCACTGCCTCTGGTTCCGGTGGCAGTTGATCATTCAACAAATGAGTTCCCGTTCGTACGAGTTGTAGCTTCTCCTTCTCCTCAATTTGTGGTTCATCACGGTCCAACACNCTCTGCATCGGTTCATTATGACATCGGACCTGAAGGATACCACTCTGCGGGTCACAACGCACTGTACGAGGCGCTGGAGTTAATGGTGGAGCCGCTAAATTACGACAAGCCTGTCCATCACGGACACCACCACCAACACCATTGACACTCGACATCACATTCCGCCGCTTCGTGGCCCTNTTAGCCTTCGTCGGAGCCGCCTTGAAATCGCAATTTTTGTGTGCCGCCTTGTGGTTGGACGGCTGCACGATCATTCCCCTCCGCGATTGAACATGCTGTTCCCGTGATAAACTGCCTGATTCATAGTGCCGTCTCTCTGCGGCACCCAGCACCCTCATATTACTGCCATTTGGNATAAACACAGCCGCCGACGCTCTGAGTTGCGACGAGCTGGACGATGTCACCGTGGATCCAGAACAGGAGTGAGCTCCGATCGAATCCAAATCCACAGAGTCTTTATCCGAAATCACTTCCGGATCACTCTCTTGTCCGTCGTCCGACAGCGGAGTCAAATCCAAATTGGGTGGTAATGGTGCTGCATTCGGATCAATCTCCGAATCCGAATCAAAATCCGCGAGCAATGAAGGGTCGACATACTGGGATGGTGGCACTGGCTCCGGCTTCTTCTTTGGAATACGCCGTTTCCACGGCACTTCGTACTCCGGACGCCACCACTGATTCCCATGGTTCTCGCGGTAGAAGTTATAGATACGATCTCCGATTCGCACCATATAGTCATCGTCGAGGTTCAACGAATGAGGATATAGACATCGTATCGCATCAAAATCACCGTCATTGAGTTCCAGTCGATCCTTCACCATTTTCGTTCGCTCGAAATGTAAACGTACATTGTTGCTNATCACCATCTTCACATCGACCCAGCTGGTGGCAAAGCTGCCGCGTAATCGATCCTCTGCGGGCAGACTCTCAATGTACTGTCCCTGAGTCCAAAGCCATCGAGTTTCTGCGTCAATAAATCGAATATAGCTCGGGATCGTGTCGCTCAACAGAATGTGTTCTGGCAACACAGGGAATGTAGGGTCATCATCATCGTGTTTATGGTCATCTCCAAA
Organism: Planctomycetota bacterium; assembly: GCA_002711105.1. GTDB lineage: Bacteria > Planctomycetota > UBA8108 > UBA1146 > UBA1146 > UBA1146. The sequence goes on along the minus strand of PAIH01000017.1, from coordinate 1,441 downwards.
TCGGCGTCCTCGCTCAATCGCCGCTCTCATTCGTGGGAGGAGCTCTTGGTAGATTTGATAGTGAGCCTGGTTCACCTCCAAATAATAAGTGAGCGCTCGATCGTAGGAGAGGCCGTGTTCGTCATCGCTCAGCCCGAAGTATTCGTGCTTCATCAAGTTGGGCAGTCCATTGGTCATCGTCATCAATTTGACCAAATGTAGGATCCCCTCCACGTTCTTGAGCCCGGTAAAACGCCGCAATGATTGNATCGGCCGTCTTTCAANCTCAAAGTCCGCGGTGTTGACCCTCTGGACCAACGACATGATGTCATTGAGCCTCGAACCTCTTTGGTCGCGAATGTCCCAATATTGACCCGCGTTTAATCCGAATCGCGATGTCTTGAATATGGGGAGTTCCTGCGCCGGCAAACGAGTCGCGTGCCCATCGCCGCCGTCAAACTGACCATCAACACCCNCTCCCTGCTCTTCGATGATAAAATAGTCAGAATGGCCACTCTTTTGTACATTGCCAAGCTGACGGTGTTTCCGCTCTCGGTGTTGGACTTCAGGTCGAGCCAAATGTGCCGCCGCCAATCCAGACGACTTCACCAACGCCTGAAGGTGGTTCCATTGCACCGGAGCTCCATTCTCCTGCACTTCATCGAGCCCTTCAGCGTGCTTAAAGTGCTGTTCTTCCATCACCTCCATGGTCTCCTGCCGATACTCCTCGTCATTCCGGCCATCATCGAGTGCCTGAACATGAACTGGTCGTCCATCGTCCAGCATAGAAATCACCCGCTGAGCCACGCCCTGCTGTTCCTCGACTAGTTCCTCCAGATTATTCAAAGGAATCTGGTTTGGGCTCGGNGATGACGCTCCCTCTGAGTCAAACTGTCGNTCATCAGCCGGTGCCGGTGGCTCTGGGTTGGATTCATGTACAGAGTCTTCATATTCTGCATCACTCATAGTCACAGCAGAGACCGTTGGTAATTCCCTGCATCCAATGCACCATTTGGTCCACTCACCAGTCTTCGGACATGTCACCGGGGTGAAACTGTCACCGCAATCTGGACATGGTCGTGGTCCTGGACTTGGTGTAATCTCCAGTGCTCGTCCTTGAGCCACTGATTGAGCCGCCGCCGGTGGAGTAGGGGCAAGCGTGCTCTTGATTGGAACGTCTGCAGCACGTCGCGGTGTANCCGCTTTAGTGATATCATCAGACGGTGTGGTNGTGGATGCAGTGGCAGAGCGACTAGTCGCTCCATTCGAAACCAAACCGGAATCAGCCAGTGACTCCGCATTAGAATGGCAACTCACTCGCTCCGCATCACGGTCATTCGCAGAGGATTCATCCACGGACAGCGTCTCATCGTCACTCTCATAGAAAATAGAGTGGAACTTACCGTCCGCCGGAATAGGACCACGTCGTAATCGATGTCCCGGGGTAATCCGTATTGGTGGA
>PAIH01000016.1 GCA_002711105.1 Planctomycetota bacterium | reverse complement strand
CCTCCGCCGTTTCCTCCATTATCCTTATCCATCTCTCACAGCCATAGCCGTATTCCTTGATGTACGCCTTGTGGAACGCCAGGAATTGTTGGTGATTCTCCCGGCATTCGTCTTTGTCGCCGAGGCAGTCTCTGATGAACTGCCCGGTGCCGCAAAGGAGCTGCATGTGGGTCACCTCCAGCAACGCCTTTTTCCCATCCCACGTGGGCATCCAGGCCGCATTGACTCGCCATCTCAAAGGCCCACCACACGGCGTGAAGACGATATAATTCCAGCCGCGGGGGCAGCATCTCGGGGTATCGTAGTCGTTCCGGAACCGGTCGCCGATGCTAGTCACGAGGCCGCGAAATGGAGCCAACACGTCGGCTTCTCGCCTGATGCCGTCATCGGGGTGGGTCATTGTGAGGGTGCATCTGAGGCCGGTCACCCTGGTGTCGTTGCACTTGAGCTTGCTGCTGCGATGCGGCACCATTTCCGTCGTCTCCGCGCCGTGCAACACCGTGTGGCCGAACTCGTACTTGTGCTTTAAGCCGCGGTCCATGAGCGGCTTTGGGTTCTCGAAGCCGAGCGTCTTGTCTTTGTATATCAGCCTTTGAGCCGATGCATGAGCCGCGTCCGCCGGTCTGTCGACAGTGTACGTTCCGACGTTGTGCAGCCTCTTTTGGCCGATGATCCAGCCAAACTTCTCGCAAATGATCCATTGGTGGCCCTCCATGGACCAGCCGTTGCGCCCCACGTTGTCCCAGCTATACGGCGTCTTGGGGCCGCCCTCGAGAGCCCGCGCGTGCATCGAAGGGGTGAGACAGCCGGGGGTCTCCATAGGAATTGGATCGGCCATGCTCAACTGCCTCGGGATAGCCGAAATGTGGCCCCATTTATAGCCGCGGATGGCTTTGGCGTAATCCAGCTCGTCTTGGTACTGCCTGGCCACGGTACGGGGCTTCTGGTCGAAATCCCGGCGATGCCTGAGCTCCGACTCCGTGGGCGGCGACGGTACGTAGTCGGAGGCCAACATAAAGGAGCTGTTGTTGTGGTTGTACCGGCGGTTGTGGTTGTAGTCGTTGTCGTTGCCGTAGTGGTGGCCGCTCCCGTCATAACCATAGCCGCGATGGCCGCTGTTGGCCGAGGGGTCGTAGTAATGCCGATTGCCATGGTCCATGCGGTCATCCTCGTTGTCCGAGGCGGTGATGTCGATGCAGTCAATGGCGGCCGACCTTGGTCTCTTCCGCTGGCTCTTCCGCGAGCTGTACACATAGCCATTGAGCCGGCGTTCCAACTTTTCCCGTTCATTCTGCCGCCGCCTCTCCTCCTTCTGCCGCTGCCTCTCTTGGCGACGCTGCCGCTGTCCGTCTCGGTTCTCCTCCTCCTTCTTCACCTCGAAGTCCGCGGCGAACATGACCAGAGTGTCGCCGCTCCGCTCATAGCTCCGCACGATGTCCATCAAGGAGTCGAGCCGGCCCTTAGCTCTGGTAAATACCGCCATTGGGCCATGGGGGGATTGCGATGGGTTGGCCAGGAAGCCGTTGATATCCGCCTCATCCTGAGCCAGTCCGATCAGCACACTCTGCCCCGCGTCGTATAAGCCCTCGTACTCCCTGCATTTGCGGCGGAGAAACCGCAGTAACTGCCGGCTATAGTCCAGATCATGTTGAGCCTCCGTGGCCTCTTCCTTTTGCGTCGCCTTCTTGGTCAGCATCGCCTGGCGGTTCTCCATAAAATTGGCCGCGTTCTCCGCCGCAATCTCGTGGCCCCTCAGCCGCTGCTCCGCGTTGTTCAGCTGCGTCCGCAGCCTCTGGATCGTGAGCTTTACCACCTCTCCCTTCCTCAGATGCTCCGCCCTCTCCCTCCGTACCCTGTCAATGTCAGTTGTCAGGGCGGCCATTTCTTCCTCGAGGGCCGCGACGTCTCTGTATTGCGCATTTGCGTTTGCCGCGGTCACCTTGAGCTTCTCAATGCGGCCGGATACCACTTGGACCGGCCTATAGCACGCAAAGGCGATGGGGTCATTCCTTGCCACCTTCAGCCTTTTCTGGAGCCACTGAGCCTGCCACACCCTGTGCGCCGGGGTCTGGAGGAATGCCGATGGCGCCCCGCCCTTGTTGGGGAGCCGTGTCACCTCTCTGAGGGTGGGTTCGTCCGGTTCATTTGCGTCCTCATCATCGTCCGAATAGTCCGGGTTCACCGACCACTTCGCCTTGATATCCTTCTTCAGAAGGTCCAGCAGCCCGAGTATCACGTCCTCGTCCAGGCCGTCGTCCTCGTCCTCTTGCCCCTTCCTTTCCTGTTTAATCTCTTTCGAGACGTTCCCGGAATGGCCGAATCCTTGCGCTCGGGGAGGAGCCGTGTCTTCCGACTTCGGATTGAAACTGCCGGCCGGGACACTCTCCGTCGTATTACCGGAAGGAGGAGCCGCTGAATCATTGGTTGCTGCTGGAGGGAGAGGTTTCGAGGCCGTGTTATTCGATGTTTCCGTGGCCAAAGGGGAGGGCGCCGAGAGAGCGGTGGCAGCACTCCTCGTATTACGGCCTTGAGAGAAGGGGGAGGGTTCGTAATCCATTTGATTGGCGGAGCCGGTCTGAGCCTCCGCGTCCATTGGTTCCGGAGCGCCTCGAACTTTGATTGTTAGGCCGGAGCCGTTCGGCTTCGGAATTACAGAGATCCCCTTGATGCCTTGCGACAGCTGCTCCTCATCGATTTCCATGTCATCGTGTTCAGCCGTTTTTGAGCCTCGGTCTTTTGGGCGCGGAGAGGCCGGAGTCTTCGTCTCCTCGGATTCCTTCAGTTCAATGTCCTCCACCTCCATACTGACCACTGAGGGCGATTCAATGTTGGCCCACTCGTCGCTGTCCGCGGAGCTCATAAGCCTCTGTTCTGCCGTAATTGTTCCGGAAGTTAGCCGAGAGGATGGCGGTTGGAGTAGGAAGCCTGTTTTTGATGTAAGCCTTTTTTGCTAGTTTCGCAACATCTTGATGCATCGCGTAATTTCAAGTGTGGTTTTTTGAGACCAATTTTGGATTTAACCAGACTTGAGGTTCGTAGAACAAGGCCGTGGGGTGGCAACTTATCGTAATGTGGCCTGATACGATCCGAAGCGGCTCCCATTCACTTTAATTATGAGTACGATCCGCATAAAAGAAACGTGATTATGGGAATGGCCGCCGATTATGGACCTGAAGCGATTGGGTCAGTCGCCGCGGTTTTTGTTCTCGATGATGGCCACACGACGTATCCACTTCTTNCTGATGGAGTGGGCCTGGTGGAGCTGCCTCCACGCGTTCAGTCTCCTTTGCNTCCTCGGACTTGACCTCCTTTCCCTTTGAGACCANANCANGGCCGCCGCNCGCGCCGCTGCCTTTAATGAGCCCCGCGCCTCGGCCCTCGCCATNACTCTGATCGCCCTTCTTTGGACTTGATCGCCTCGGGCCAATTCTGCCAGAAANAATGTGGAGAGCGGCATAAATTGCCAGCCAGTTTTTGTGGCTCCGATGATGCCTCGTTCGGCCAGTGCCGTTCGAATNCCCTTTAAGTGGAGACGAATGGTGCCAGCATAGCGTCCCCGCGCCGCGCCAATCGTTCGCCATAACGCGAATTGCAAGGCGGTTTCGTCCGACCAATTCCGCCAAGAATATCCATTCTCGCCGCAAAAGTTGATCCAGCATTTAAAGAACCATCTATCGGAGTCTTGGCCATGACGATCGGATTGCATAAACGAAATGGTTCCCTCGGCCCTGGAGGCGCTTGCCGTAGCGTCCATGTTGGTGTAGAGAGGCCAGGCCAGGTTTTTTAGCTCTTCGCCGGCTTATAGCCGTCTTTCATTTAGATGAGAATGGAGATGTCATGCTCGGCCGAAACTGTCTCGATGACTACTATAGTCGCAACGTCCCTCGAACAGTGAGGCGTGAGAGACAGTAGAATAAGAGTATCTGTTCTCCGGCCGACCCTTCATGGGAATGTGNTTTTNGAAAAGGCCATAGCCGTGGTGGCGTAGCCGACATAAACTGATCTTTTTAAATAAGGTATTGGCCGCGTAAAANGCCAAAAAACAACNACGGCCCATCCGACGTNAACANCGCCGNGAAAATCAAAATATTTTNCCTGTTCTCCTTNTCTTCCTCTTCTGCCGCTTCCTTCTCTTTCGGCCGCCTTTTGATCCTTTGGCGGCCCGATTCAATTTTTCCTTTCCTTTNCCTGCCGTCACTGAGAGGCCGATCAGTTTTCTCTTCTGTTGGTCGAGCCTCTGCCTCTCCCGTTCATAGGGCAGCCGGCTGCTGTTGCTCCGCCAAAAAGCCTGCGCGTTAATGAGAGAGTCCGGTAAATTCTCATCCTGCGCATCATGAAGCCCTCCTCTCCTGAGGCTGTGGATGCCGTAATCAGCCGGGTTGAGGCCGCAGAGTCCGCACAGTTTCTTGAGCATCCTCATGACGCCGCCGTAGTTGAGGATAGAGCCATTCTCCATCTGTAACAGCCGCCAATCCTTAGAGACCGGCCATGGNCAGCGCGCATAGAGCTGCTCCAACTCACATAATGCGCANACGGTCTCGGGGCAGCGGTGCCACATAAAGGCGGTCTGCAGTTCGCCGTCTTTGTTGGTCTTTGACCGCCGGAAGAAATAGCTGGCCGCNTCATCGTAAGGTGGCCTGTTNGCTCGTTGCCAGGTGCCGTTGGACCACACGATNTCGCCCGCCGTGATAGCCGCCTCATCGAGCTTTGGCATGATCTCGCAGGCCCTCCTCATGGTGTTATGTATGACGGCCAACACCCAGCGGAGGACTCGNCAGTTGTGTTTGCCGGCGGAGAGGTACGTGAAGAACATGGCCAAATGCTCGCTNTTCAGGGCCAACTTGAAGGCGCACTCCTCGTTCCTCTCGATCGCCATTAATAGAGCCGCTGTTCGTGGCATAGTATATTTGCTATTGGCCTTTGGGTTCACCATGCCGTGGTTCATGAGTTCTGCCCGAATCCCGCTTAAATTAGCCCGAATCGTTTTTGCCTTGCATGGCTTGCCGGATTTGGAATGCATATTTGTGCCGATGCAGCGTCGCCATGCCACGAAGAACAATGTCGTCCGACAGTCCCAGTCNTTCCAACGGAAGCCGCAATCCTCGCAAAACTCGAGCCAACGCTTGTAATGCCCGTTATAGGCGTTTCTTGTGTTCTCCGCGTGCCGTTGGGGGAGAGTGCGNTCGGTGTAATCCGTGAGNAAACGCCGAAGGTCGTGGTGGGTCAACTTGGTCCTCCTCTCCCGGCGCCTTGAGTGCCGTGANTNGAAGGNATTAAAGCCGTGCCACGGTTTNTGTGGGGCCGCCATGCTTGGTTGGCCGAAAAAGGTAAAGTGCTGNTTAGTTACTTCCAGCTAAGATCTTGGAGATCTTAACGATTACGATAATTTCAAGAGCCGTTTTTTGTCGATTAAATNGGATCTCGAGGGCTTGTAAAGCGATGATGCCATAGTGTGGGGTGGCAAAAAGGCAAAGAATGGCGTGGTCAATGGGTACCGCCTGAATTTAGTCCGTCCCGCGACGGCTTGATTATGAGTATGTGGGGTGACCCAACAAAAGGCCGCCAAAATCCATGGTTACNCTGCCACTTATGTTTGCAGAGATCGATGTAGATAAGATAATGGTTAGAAGCCGGGAAGAGTGGAGGTATTCTGCCATCNAATCTGGCCGTGGTTGATATGGATCGGCCATTCTNTCGTCATCNTCATGGGACNGAAAAACTCCCACGACGGCTCGGGTGTTGCCTCGACAGAGGCAACGTGCTTAAAATGTGATGGCAAAAGTGGNCAAAGGTACGTTTGCCAGAAATGCAACGGATTTNATNGAGAAGGGAGAGAGTCGTGTTTGAGAATATTGCCATAAGGAGTAGATGTGCTAATAATCGCCGTNCTGCTGCCTGAAAGGGTCATGGGACCGNTTCGTGGCCGACGGCCCTTTCGGCCGCCGTCGAAAAATGGGTTTCTAGCCCATTGGCTCAGAAACAATGAGATGTGTTCTGGATATTGTTGGAGAACAAAGTGAANGAGTTGATCTCTAGTGGTATGATGCCGGTGTATGGTGGCTCCGAGGTATCCTNATATAGGGTTCCTTCCCTGTGTTAACAACTGTTGCGCGTNCAGCTTTAATATCATGGGAAGCAACTCAAAGGAGTCGCTTCNGAANGTGCTGATACACTTTGATGATGACTGCAAAGACGCAGCGTGTCTTTACAACTTTTNAATGATAACAGAGTGTTACNTTGATGAGNGTGTTCCGGCCTAATCCCTGAGAATAGGCNTAAGATGGCTGGTCGGCCGACGATGAGTGTCATGGGATGGCCGACATTCAAGGGGCATAGCCCGAGTGTCAGGGTGGTTACTTCTTAGAAGTAACCTAGGGACGTTTCTCACAACGTCTTCCAATACAACGGCTGCAGCAACAGCTCGTTGATGGACGTCTTGTCCACGAACGCAATTGAAAGCGTTAAAGGACAGACCAGCTCTTTTAATGATAGCTGAATATTACTTTGGTGATGATGTTCCGGCCTAATCCCAGAGAATCGGTATAAGATGGCTGTTCGGCCGACGCAGAGTGTCATGGGATGGCCGGCGTCCAAGGGACGTAGCCCGAGTGTCAGGGTGGTTACTTCTTAGAAGTAACCTAGGGACGCTTCCCACAGCGTCATCCATTACAACGGCTGCAGCAATGTAGCTCGTCGATAGTCGTCGCGTCGAGCGGCGTAACTAATATTGATGAGGAGATCAATGATCGTAAATGAGAATGTTTTCCTGTAATATGTTTGTCGCTCTTTTAGCCGTCGTGAAGCCTCCCACGGCCTTATGGGAATGTCGGCGTTTGGAACACGGCCGCGGGCCACACAAGGCTAGTGTAGCTGGTTTGAGTCCGTAGGCTCAAGCAATGGTGATTGCTCTGATTGTTGCTATGCCGTAAACAAGGCAGTTGAGTAAGATGGGAACGAAGGTTGATTGTTCTGAGATGTCCGGCTATAATGTACTTTTCGCCTTCTAAACCGCCGTATGATTTTCTTGCGAATTATGGGAATCGTGGCCCAATATATTGCGTGATGACTTGGGGAGGCTTCCTCGGAGAGGTAACCTCGGATTGGGTCGCAAGACCTTCAATGTCAAGCAAGCAGTGATGCTCGCAGAGCCTGGATAATGAGGGGTAATCGCCAAGACGAGGCCGCCCAAACATAATGCCTCAAATTAAGTGTAAGATGGCCGGTCGGCCCTCGTCGGGTATCATGGGATGGCCATCATTTAGAGGGCGTAGCCCGAGACAAAGAAAATTAAATAGAAAATCAAATCGGAGGCCGAGAGTCATTTCTCTGCCTTCTTTCCCATTCAGCCGCTCTTCGCTGTGCCCTGTTACCCATCGTGGCAATGTCATAGGCCTCGTTCAAATCGAGTGGCTTATTTAGCCGGAAGCATTGCCTTCTCGTAGAGTCCGTGTCATGATCGCATTTGCAGGCCTCTTTCCTGGCCTTTGCGAACCTCGCCTTTATGACATATCTGGCGTTATCGCGCCATGTCGCCAGCAGTTTGTTGGTCGCCGGCACTGCTTCCACGTGAACTGTGGAGAGCCTGTTTCTTGCGATATCCGCTGCCGCCGCCGCCTTTTGGTTCCTGGATAGGCCGTCAGCGATCTTGTTCTTCTCTCCGGCGATGTGGATAATCCAAAAGTAAAACCGATATCGTGTTGCCAGCTCACAGAGCACCAACAGGAGAGCATTGAGGTCTCGCCGCCTAAAACAAGCCGCCTTCCGCCTCACCATCATGCAGACCGCCGCGTTGTCACAGCGGAGTTTTATGGCCTTGCCACTCCATTGCGCTCCGAAGAGATCCGCCGCGAGCACCACGCCGAGTAGCTCTAGGTACGTGATATCGGGCTTATACGCGTAGACGCCCCATCCCGTGGTGTCGCACCAGTTTAGGCCGTAGTGTCGGCCGTTAATGATGTCCTCGAAGCCTCCAACGCCGAATTTGGTCGAGGCGTCGGTATACACCTCGATATTGCCGGCATCTCGAGGGTGTAACAGCCAAGCAAANGGCATCTCCCTTCGCCTNGCATCGTTGAGAGCCGCTTCAATNACTTTGACGCCGCTCATCATTCGAGCGTCAATCCGTACTCGATCCCATTGATTCCGGTTGGGATCCGAGGAGACCTCCTCCAGATTCCTGAGAGCCGGCACAACGTAGGGATATACGCACTGGATTGACCTGATTTGGCCGACAGCCCGTTGNAGCTCGAGCACCGTCATTTGTTGGTTATTTCGGCCGTTCGCTGTCTTGCTCGGCGGCCTACCGTGCCACTTAATCGCCGCCAACGCCGCCTTGTATTTCTTCAATCTCGCGTCGGGGACAGCCAATGTACGCCGCCTCGCGTTGAATAGGAAGCCGAGATANAGCAGCACNTCGGTCGGTGGAGAGCATTTCCTGTCCTGAGTCGGGATTCCCAGCCTAACCCACCACTCTTTCACCGCCTCAAACTGCTGCCGCGCCGCCTCTTTCTGGGTATGGCCACCCATAAAATCATCAATATAATGCATGATCATCTCCAGTTCCGGCGAGTCTGAGCCGGCGCCGGATCTGCGGTACTTGAACAGCGCCTCTTTGTCGTTGGAGATAATCCAAGTGACCGCATCGGCAAATTCAGTNTAGAGCCGGCAGGCGGAGGCCTGTCCCATGACGAGGCAGGTAAAGAAAAACAAGAGATTGCAGATCTTTACGCCCATCAATGGGATGAATCGCCGCTGGATTGGCACCCTGTAGTAGGCCTCGAGGGCGTCCAAACACCANAGCCATTTCATNTCGCAATCAACGATCCGCCGGCACACATCCAAGATGGTGATATANGTCACCGTCTTCTCGTCGGCCGGAATGTTGTCGTTAAAAGAAGGGCCGTTCGAATCNTCCGAAAGGTTGAAAAGGAGCCGCGTCTTGATTTTGCCGTCGGACTTCAANTCATATTTTCCNAACATCGGATGGAATAGGGGCTNGNCGCCNTTNGTCAGCCAGTGNGGCANTGGCTTTCCCTCTTTGAATGGGCCGAGAAAGTAGCCCTTTAACATGCGATCCTCCATAAGTAATAGGGCATCGTGCCATAGAGATAGTGGGCCTGGGTAGCCCTTGGTNGCGCCGGGGGCAATGATGTTGATGGCCGAGGTAACAGGCCATCCTCCATTGGCAGTGTCTGTACGATTTTGGCGCAGGATCTTTGCGGCTTCATCCGGGTTCGGGAAATGCCGTAAGCCGAACCGCCACTGAGCATGGTTGAGTGGGTAGCCGCCTCGTTCTGTTGGTTCAGGGCGCGCCCTTAGCCTTTTTAGCACGTCCTTTATTGCCGGGTCGGAAAGTACTCGTTCGTCATTCGAGTGGTACAGAGGTTCGAGATTCTTGTATCGCCGTTGATGGTCGTTGATGCCGCGATGCAGTGGGCGCCGAGGGTTCAGTCGTCTTCGCTTTTGCNGCCTTTGGTGGCCGCTGATGCCTTGACCTGAGGNTAGCCGTGGCCTTCGGAGATGATTGCGGCGTAGACCTTGGTGTCGTTGAAGTGACATGACGCGGCCTCATAGAGGCCGACGTCGTAAAAGAAAAAAACTTCGAGAGTTCTTGAAAAGGTGTATGTTTGCGGCTAAGGGTCAACACAACGATAATCATTGCCGGCTCCGAGAGGTCCAGCATCATCGGCCACTCTCTAAATAGGTACATCAGGGCGCCATAATATTCATGGGAATGACAGAAAGATCATATTGTTCCACCAAATTGTCTTTTAAATGCCAATTAATAGGCTAGACCTTGTGGCAATTGGCCTGATGAAATGCCTGTATCGAGACATAATATTCATGGGATGACAGTATGTCGCCAAATTGATCCGTCTAATGATCTATTGAGAGCCGACATAACAACAGATGCCGCGTCAATTGACCGTGAAGTATCGCAAACGTTGAGCCGTGTTATTCATGGGATCGTAAGCATCGGCGGCAATCCAAAGATCATAGATCATCATAGAACGGCCGTCGAGGGATATGGCCGGCTCCAATATATGTCTGANACTTTTAAACGTATTGTTCATGGGAATGTATGGGCGCAGCCCCTTCGTTAAAAGTAACTTAAATAATAAACATAAAAAATAGAAGACGCCGGCCAGGATAAACTTGGCGGACGCCGTCTCATCGAAAAGCCAGAGGCGATTCGGAAGTTTTGTAGGGGTGATAGAATGGATGGCGCGCGCAAAGGCGGCACCAACCAAAGATAAAAAACAAACAAAATCAACAGAGCCACGGTGCTGCGCCCTCTGCAGCCACCGAGGCTGATAAACATCAGCGCCATAAAAACAAAAAGAGACGCTTCCCTCTCATTTTCCGCCTGTAGCCGGCTTCCCTTTGCTNCCGTGGTTTTGGCCATTTGAATTCCCTCCGGAGCCCTTGTTGTAAGCACTGCCNCCTCCGTTAGGGCCGTTAGAAGGACCCCGGCTGCCATCGTCACCGCCGCCGTAATTGTTGTAGCCACCGCCTCGGTTATGGCTGCCATTGTGGTTATGGGCGCCATTGTGGTTATGGGCGCCATTGCGGTGGCCGCTCCCGCTCTGATAATTGTTGTTGTGGCCGCCGCGCTGGCCCTGGAGTGGCGGCTTGAGGTTCTTGCGGCTAAAATGGTCGATATACCGCTGAGTTTGGGCCCGGAGACTCAAGCCGTTGACNGTNTCCTTGATGACGTCGCCGTCCCGCAGTATGGCGATAATCGATTCATCGGTGGAGCCTTGTTCGATCATCCAGTGCAGAGCATCGATGACCGCCTGGCCGAACGCATGATAGCCGCCGTGGTTGTCGGTGCCGGCCCACTTTTGAGTGCGCCCCGCGGTCATGCGAATCTGCAGAGCCGCGTTAAAGTCCAGCACGTCCATGACGTCTTGGTCCCGCTTCTCAAAGCATAGCCAGAGCGGTTCCAGGAGATCGGCGGCCGTCTGNGCCGTAAATGCCGTGGACGCGACCAATTTATCCAGNGCCTTCTTGAACTCGACCCTCGACTCCTTCAGCCGTCGCCAGAATTTCACCGTTTCAGCGACCTCGTTCGCGATCATCAGNTCCGACTCTCTGTGCCCGGGGATGGCCAGTTTGGATTTGGCGTCGCCGGATGAATGGCCTTCGGCAAATGCCATCCACATCCTCGCGCGCTGTCGGCTGAAAGAGGACAGGCCTCCGTGGTACAGAAACGCCAGACATTTGGCCGACTCCTCGTCTCGGGGATGCAGCTCCCTGTACCTCTTGAATTCGGCCGGGACTCGAGTGTAACGGCCGATCTTTCGGCACTTAGCGAGAGACTGCGTGTCCCGGAGCCCGGCCAACAGGGATCGATATACGTCATCAGAGAGCCTGGTGAATCTCGCCTCGGACGAAATGGCCGTAGAACAGGAGTCGCGGCTCTGAGTTGAGCGGTGGCCGTTACGGGTTTCAAAGGGGAGCCGTGGTGGCATTGCCGTAAAGCCATGAATCTCGCTGTCCGAATAATCGTCGTCGATCGGGTATGGGCCGCCATCGCCATCGTCATTCATATACGAGCGCCGCCTGTAGGTGACATGCCTCCTCGACCGTGAGCCCTGGTGGTGGCCATCTTGGTGTCCTCCGCCTCCTTGGCCACCCTGACCGCCTTGACCTCCTCTGCCTCCTTGACCACCTCCTTGGCCGTCTTGATGACTGCTTCCGTTGGTGGTGGCGCGGAAACTGCCATTGTTGGTGGCCTGGTGGCTCCCATTGCTTTGCCCGCCTTGGTGCGATCGCCCGGGGCTACCATGGCTTCCCCCAGACACCGTGTGGTAACCTCCGCCGCCTTGAGCCAGAGCATTTCGAGCGAATCCACTTATTGGGCCGCCGCTTGGGTTGCCGCCGTGCTGGCTGCCGTTACCGTCGCCTCGGAGGCCACCCGTCGAGTTACCGCCATTCCATAGGTTTGTCGGTACGATCGTGGTGTCGTAGATGCCGGAGGCCCGATACCTGGGCATATTTGAGTATGTTCGGCCCAACATGTCACGCTGGTACCTCCCGCTTAATCGTGGACCGGTGTCGCCGCTAAACGAGACGTTGTGGCCGTTGGTGTTTTTGCCTCTGGACCTGCTGCGGCTGGTGTCATTGGCCGTGTTCCTTGCTTGGTGCGAGCCTCCCTTCTTCCTCTTCTTTCTGCGAGACTGCCTCTCTCGGCTCAGGAGCTGGCCCAATTCGGTCCTCTCGTCATAACCTTCCCTGAATCGCCGGGCTGCCGTCTTGAACAGGTTCTTGGCCGGACACCGCGAAGCCTTGATGGCCATCATGTCGTAGATGGCTTGCCTGGATCGAGCCTGTTGTTGGTCCCGCCTGCTCAGAGCCTGCCAGTCAGAGCCGACATTATCTCGATCGCTGTCTTCCAGAGTGCGCAGAGATCGGTCGAATTGGGCCGCGTCGATGTTCGCCGCGGAGCAGCAGGTCACTACGGCGCAACCGGGGTAGTCTCTCCATGCCGTGGGGAGGTGGCCGTGGCTCCATAAGCGAGCCTGTATTGGGTAATACCCGTCGATGACAGCCATGCTCTCGATGTGCTGCTCGAAGGTGAGCCTGGGTACAGCCTGGCCCATTCGGCACATCTTGATATCGGCCGCACGGTAATACCCCATGGCCAGTTCCTGGAGGTCCGCGCTATTAATAGCCACTGGGCATAGGCTGTGCATTGCCCAGGTTGGTGCTGCCGGGTCCCTGCGGTGATTGTGGTTTCTGGAGGCATCATCGAGTCCAACGGAGGCCGCAATCTGGCAGGCGATTCTGTACCATTCGTCGTCCCGCAGCCTGGTGTTGAACCGCGGGTCCTTGGACAGAGGATTTGAGCCGGCCAGTTCCACGTTGCCGCACCCCGTGTAAGCCTCGGTAAAAAAGGAAGGGCCTGGTTCCACGTCCATTTCAGGGGCCCGTGGACTGCGGTCAGCCTCGTCTTTGTCGCCTTTGTTTGGCTCCACGAAATCTGGGGTGATGTCGCCGTGAGGTCGCTCCTTTGCGTCGTCATCATCGTCATCGGTGGCCTCAAGGGTGTTGCTCCCCGTACCGTCTCCATCATCGCCGTCCATACAGACATCGTCGTCAATGGGACTAATATCGTCATCGCCAAGGGGGCCGTCTTCGTCGTCCAGCTCGATGACATCGTTAGTCCCTTTAGAGCCCTCGTAGGCCGTGCCCTCTTCATCGGTGGGAGGATCGTCTAGATCTCCGGTAAGGCCATGTCGCTCGATCTCGGCATCGTTGATGATGGAGTTCAGCTCTGCCGTGTTCTGCAAATGCGAGTGATCATGGGCCGAGTTGGTGCACTCCTCGTTCCAGCATTTTCTGCGTTTCTTTGCCGAGCGCTGGGAGACTCTCCTCTTCTTGGGGCCTTTACCGCCGTCTTTGCCGGTGTCCTTCCCGCTATCTTTCCCCTTGTCCTTTCCGCCATCTTTGTCGGTGGGCATCTCCAACACTCAAAGCCAAGGAGGTAAGGGGCGTCAAGTATTTGATGTCAGCCTGTACTTAACGTGACGGCCGGATGGTAGCAGCCTGTAGCCGTAGTTTAAAAAATTTAAAGAGCGGAACGTTTGAGTCTCAGAGATCATCAAACGGTTTTCGCCGCCTAGTATAGGATCGGCGAACTGAGCGCGAGAAGCTCAGTGGGAGTCCTGGAACATAAATCGCATTATTAGTAGGAGTAATAAAGCCGTATTATGTGTTAGGGACTCCAAGAGCGCGATTGGTGGATAACACATTCACAGTTTTCCCACTTGTTCGGGTAGCGGCCGATGTGCTCTTCTGCTAGAGTCATAGACTCAGCTAAGCTATCAGGAAATGGGCCTATGTCATAGACAGTAGGAGTTTCCTGCATCAGGCCAGATACCACCACAAGAGGGCTAACTTGGAATCAGGTTCACCTGCTGTAAAGCAACTAAACCCATACGATATCCACCAAGACCAACTCAGAGTGAAGTGAAGGACGGCGGAGCCGTCATAGATTCAGTCTGCCGATCGGCTAGCCGGCAAATCAAAAATTAAATATCGTAAAAAGAACGAGCCGAATACAGAGAGAGCCAAAGGCCTTATTGTACACATTGAGTGGCTGCCAGAGGCCGAGCCATTAAAAATCAATTTTATTCTTTTCCCCGCCTTCCCTTGGCGNCTTCCTCTCACATTCCCGCCCCGCCTCAATCCTGGGCCTCATCGCCCCCTTTCCTCCCTTTTAAGCCTCCGCCTCCACCGCCTTGTCCTTCCCGCCTCTCCTTCCGCCTCAATCCTTTCCTTTTAGTGGCCGCGCGGCTTGGAGCGCTTCCACTCATCCTGGTAGTTGCACCGCCTCTTGTTGCCGCTGTTCTTGCCGTGTCGCCGCTTGTTTTTACGCTCCGCCTCCGCCGTTTCCTCCATTATCCTTATCCATCTCTCNCAGCCATAGCCGTATTCCTTGATGTACGCCTTGTGGAACGCCAGGAATTGCTGGTGATTCTCCCGGCATTCGTCTTTGTCGCCGAGGCAGTCTCTGATGAACTGCCCGGTGCCGCAAAGGAGCTGCATGTGGGTCACCTCCAGCAACGCCTTTTTCCCATCCCACGTGGGCATCCAGGCCGCATTGACTCGCCATCTCAAAGGCCCACCACACGGCGTGAAGACGATATAATTCCAGCCGCGGGGGCAGCATCTCGGGGTATCGTAGTCGTTCCGGAACCGGTCGCCGATGCTAGTCACGAGGCCGCGAAATGGAGCCAACACGTCGGCTTCTCGCCTGATGCCGTCATCGGGGTGGGTCATTGTGAGGGTGCATCTGAGGCCGGTCACCCTGGTGTCGTTGCACTTGAGCTTGCTGCTGCGATGCGGCACCATTTCCGTCGTCTCCGCGCCGTGCAACACCGTGTGGCCGAACTCGTACTTGTGCTTTAAGCCGCGGTCCATGAGCGGCTTTGGGTTCTCGAAGCCGAGCGTCTTGTCTTTGTATATCAGCCTTTGAGCCGATGCATGAGCCGCGTCCGCCGGTCTGTCGACAGTGTACGTTCCGACGTTGTGCAGCCTCTTTTGGCCGATGATCCAGCCAAACTTCTCGCAAATGATCCATTGGTGGCCCTCCATGGACCAGCCGTTGCGCCCCACGTTGTCCCAGCTATACGGCGTCTTGGGGCCGCCCTCGAGAGCCCGCGCGTGCATCGAAGGGGTGAGACAGCCGGGGGTCTCCATAGGAATTGGATCGGCCATGCTCAACTGCCTCGGGATAGCCGAAATGTGGCCCCATTTATAGCCGCGGATGGCTTTGGCGTAATCCAGCTCGTCTTGGTACTGCCTGGCCACGGTACGGGGCTTCTGGTCGAAATCCCGGCGATGCCTGAGCTCCGACTCCGTGGGCGGCGACGGTACGTAGTCGGAGGCCAACATAAAGGAGCTGTTGTTGTGGTTGTACCGGCGGTTGTGGTTGTAGTCGTTGTCGTTGCCGTAGTGGTGGCCGCTCCCGTCATAACCATAGCCGCGATGGCCGCTGTTGGCCGAGGGGTCGTAGTAATGCCGATTGCCATGGTCCATGCGGTCATCCTCGTTGTCCGAGGCGGTGATGTCGATGCAGTCAATGGCGGCCGACCTTGGTCTCTTCCGCTGGCTCTTCCGCGAGCTGTACACATAGCCATTGAGCCGGCGTTCCAACTTTTCCCGTTCATTCTGCCGCCGCCTCTCCTCCTTCTGCCGCTGCCTCTCTTGGCGACGCTGCCGCTGTCCCTCTCGGTTCTCCTCCTCCTTCTTTACCTCGAAGTCCGTGGCGAACGTGACCAGAGTGTCGCCGCTCCGCTCATAGCTCCGCACGATGTCCATCAAGGAGTCGAGCCGGCCCTTAGCTCTGGTAAATACCGCCATTGGGCCATGGGGGGATTGCGATGGGTTGGCCAGGAAGCCGTTGATATCCGCCTCATCCTGAGCCAGTCCGATCAGCACACTCTGCCCCGCGTCGTATAAGCCCTCGTACTCCCTGCATTTGCGGCGGAGAAACCGCAGTAACTGCCGGCTATAGTCCAGATCATGTTGAGCCTCCGTGGCCTCTTCCTTTTGCGTCGCCTTCTTGGTCAGCATCGCCTGGCGGTTCTCCATAAAATTGGCCGCGTTCTCCGCCGCAATCTCGTGGCCCCTCAGCCGCTGCTCCGCGTTGTTCAGCTGCGTCCGCAGCCTCTGGATCGTGAGCTTTACCACCTCTCCCTTCCTCAGATGCTCCGCCCTCTCCCTCCGTACCCTGTCAATGTCAGTTGTCAGGGCGGCCATTTCTTCCTCGAGGGCCGCGACGTCTCTGTATTGCGCATTTGCGTTTGCCGCGGTCACCTTGAGCTTCTCAATGCGGCCGGATACCACTTGGACCGGCCTATAGCACGCAAAGGCGATGGGGTCATTCCTTGCCACCTTCAGCCTTTTCTGGAGCCACTGAGCCTGCCACACCCTGTGCGCCGGGGTCTGGAGGAATGCCGATGGCGCCCCGCCCTTGTTGGGGAGCCGTGTCACCTCTCTGAGGGTGGGTTCGTCCGGTTCATTTGCGTCCTCATCATCGTCCGAATAGTCCGGGTTCACCGACCACTTCGCCTTGATATCCTTCTTCAGAAGGTCCAGCAGCCCGAGTATCACGTCCTCGTCCAGGCCGTCGTCCTCGTCCTCTTGCCCCTTCCTTTCCTGTTTAATCTCTTTCGAGACGTTCCCGGAATGGCCGAATCCTTGCGCTCGGGGAGGAGCCGTGTCTTCCGACTTCGGATTGAAACTGCCGGCCGGGACACGGCTGGTTCACGAGGCCTGGTACGACAACAGTTCGGGCAACCCGTTCAACCCGCACTCTCCACCCCGGCGGGTCATCTGGGGTGAAGGGACCAGCGCGGAGATGGGACTGCTGCTGCTGGATGTGACAGCCGATTCGGCAGCCGACCGGACGAAACTGATCCGGCACAACTGGTCGCATTTCGTCGA
>PAIH01000015.1 GCA_002711105.1 Planctomycetota bacterium | reverse complement strand
CGCCTGGGAAAGCCCACGAGACCAAAAATGCGCGTCCACCGAATAGGGTCATGTCACACCTACTTTTTCTCGTGAGATCGTGGGCTCTTCGCATTTACGGTTTATAGAGTCCATATCCGTCATTTAATCTCATCCAATCCATATTCATATTCATCACCCAGTTTGTAGGGAGATTACACGTCGACCACTCATGACCGCACCGAGCAGCAAATACGAATCCCTGCAAAATCCCAATGCGTCTACGCCACAGCAAATCATCGGCACGACAGCCACATATGGATCATATTTAATATACAGCTTTTGCTGAGGAGGAGTTAGCGAATCCGATTGTCGACAGCTCGTGAAGCTTGAGTTTTTGAAGATGTCCGATTTGCGCAGCCGTTAATGCTTCCTTTGAAACCGGAGTTGCGTATCCTTAAGGGAGATGGTTATCCGCACCGTTATCTCAGCTCAAAGTGTGACGACTGTCGCAAAAGTCTAGTGTGTGAAAATCCCTAACTAGTAACTCCACGCTCCCAACCATGACCAACCAGAAAACCCGATTTTTGCATCCTCACCGTTGGTCATGGTTGGTACGGGTTGGCCTGATTTGGGCCGTAACTAGGAGGACTTTCTCGCTGGAGTTGTGTGTTCAAACCGCACTCTTTTGTACCAACCATGACTTTTGAGGGGTTCAGTTTTGCTGCTGCTCACGGTTGGTACTGGTTGGTACTGCCACTCTTGTGTACCAACCAATACCAACAGTGAGCAGCACCAAAACTGGAGAAATTGCTGCTGCTCACCGTTGGTCATGGTTGGTATGAAACTAGATTTTACCAACAGTGACCAACAGGATATGGTCGAAAACCCNCCTCATGGTTGGTCATGGTTGGTACAACCCAGTTGNNATCCCAACCAATACCAACCACATTTGTGAAAATTACCTCTAGATGGTTGGTCATGGTTGGTCATCCGGGGGAACCAGGCCCTCTGTTGGTCATGGTTGGTACACGAGCATACCCTAGTCTTTTACAGTGTTTTTGGAACAGTCAACAGTTACCAACCGGATACAACCAATACCAACAGTAGCAACAATGTACAGCAAACAGGCACACAACACACTCACTCTNACATTTCTGACACACAATCGAGTCTCTTCACTTCCTGCCCTTCTTTGCTTTCTTTGCCGCCTTCTTTTTGGCCTCATTTTTTGCCGTCCATTCCTTACATTCGGGCCACTGACAGCCTCTTCCTTGGTACCAACCTTTCCCTTGGTACCCTGGATAATATTGTTTGATGCACGATTTGTGAGCTGACCGTCTGCACCATCCGTGTGCGCACTGTGCCATATTGGCATCATTGTACTCTCCGCAAAAACACGACTTTGGTGGCCGCACAAAGACCAATTCCACGCAGTGCTCACCCGGCAATGTCTCAGGAACTGTGATGTCGCCCAACTCCGTATTGAAACGAGCCCAATACGTCTCCCCGGTCTTTGTCAGCACGAGGTAGCAGGCATCGACTCGTCCATCATCAAATCTCCATGCTCCACCCCAAGTTGCCCATCCTGTTCCATGATTAAACCAGACGATGCTGCCCTGTTTAATGTGGTCCAGCAGTCCCTGATCACATCCATTGTGAAAGCGCGTCACAAAATGGTCCGAACTGCGACCAACCACGTCCAACCAACGCCAATCAACAGGTCCACAGTCTGCAGTCACATCTTCACTGTCGTCACCCGGGCAGTCCACAGGAAATTCCTCTCCCACATTCCAGCGCCATGCTCCGTGGTTGTTGCCGTCTTCGTCATGAGGCACCCAGACACAGTCTCTTCCAATCTCCACAGCGTCTGTGCGATACTCAAAGTCCGCAAAAGGTTCTACGTGCTCACCGTTTGGACACTCACTCCACTGCTCACACTCCACAGCCCAGAAGTCCATTGCCTCGGGTGCCGTCGTTGCCAAAATCTGCCTGGACTCTGCAGTGGTGATACAGTGCCCCTCGTCAATGTAGTGCGCCAAAAGAAACGCCTCCACGAACTTCAGAATCACTCCACTTGCCGTCTTCATGTTGTGTGTGGTCGTCTCCTTCAAATACACTAACAACTTCCACAGGAATCTGTGGCCGTCGTGCTTATCTGGAGTCAAACACGTCTCCAAATGAATCATAAAATGATGGTCCAGCAACAGCATGTACAGCACCGCAATGAACGCGCTGCAGTTGATTTTGGTGGTGTGGGGACACGCCATGTTCTCGATGTTGATCTTTGGGACGCTCTTGTCCTCCCCGCACAGCATCACATTCAGCCAGTGCCACATTTCTGTGCACATCAATGTTCATTGGTCATGGTTGGTCATGGTTGGTCATGGTTGGTCATGGTTGGTCATGGTTGGTAGAGAGAACACACCATCAGTCACCACAAACTGCTGCGCATCCATCCTGAACAAGGCACCATTCGCCTCCACGAACTTCACGAATGCGATCGAAAAGTCGTAGCCAGAACGAATGGAAATACCTCTTCGTACGTCACTGCGGAGNGCCTTCCTCGTGGAGGTTGTCACNGTTGTGGTCACTCGCTCCTCCGGTTTCACGACACTGAACTTGTAAATCAGTGGAGCGTATGCACGCACCATCTCGTCATCNNAGTGAGGATTGTTAAAACGCACCGCGGACTCCACCAGTTCCTCGTGCATCTCCTCAATGTCGAAAGTGCCAGGATCCACGGAACCTGGAGGATAGTCGACATTTCGACTCACGCCCGGGATATGCAGAGAATCCACAATCTCATCACGCAAAGTGTTATCTTCCCTCCAAAACCGTGGAGTTGGTTTCATCTTTGGCCAGTCAATTTTCGGACTAGGACTTGCCGGTANGACAATGGCACCGTCTGACTTTCGGCGGATCGGGAGTCCCAACTTGTGCGTCTGCATGAACTCAGCCTTCTCACGTCCTGCAACCTCCTCCACCACAGCAAAGAGCGCCTTCACATCGGACGGCGTGATCATCCACCGCGTATCCGGAACTGCAGCATCGAGGTTGCTCACATCCCGAGCCATCGCCTCGTCATACACACGCTTCTGCGGGGCGTTCAAAAGGTGGCAGTCCATCCTCGTGAACCTCTCCCACAGTGTGGTCGGTTTCTCGTGGCCCCGAGACTGCGGTTTGAGTGCGGTGACATCGTAATCGAGCGGGCGGTACGTGCACGGTTTGCGGGTCACTGGAGGACGACCGCTCTTTGTGCGTGTTGTGCGGTGGCGGATGGTCACTCTCCTCTGCATCTCTTTCACGGAGAGCTTGTTGTCATTCGTGAACTCCACCTCTGGACGGAGGTTCCGCTGCAGCGTGTTCACGTCGCCGTCCTGGGATCCNTCCGTATTGTTGTAAACGCACATGTTGGTCCACGCGCCGAACAACATGGCCTTTTTGGTGCTGTTGATCTGAAAGACGGATAACATCAAACCACATCACATCCAATCTCTTCNANTCTCCACCAACCCACATCAACCCACACCAACCAGTACCAACCAACACCAACCAACACCAACCAACACCAACCAATGCAAACCAATGCAAATCAATGCAAACACTGAAAGACAAACCTGCACGACTGCCCTTTGAATGGCTGCGGCACAGAGCTCCGTGTATTTCTGCACCGCCATGTTCTCGGTGAACCCGGGCATTTTCAGCATATGGAGCAGGGCATAGTTGTATTCCATCACCGAGCCTGCATACAACAGCTTCAGGCATTGTCCAATGTGGCGGTCAATTGCCTGCATGATGTGTGAGCTGTTGCGCAGCAAGAATCTGAGGAATATCCCATAGTCACTGGCAAAGCGGGCGGCGACCTTCTTATTCAAATGCACACCGTAGCTGTCGACATAAAGGACAATGGCATATTTCCATTTGCCGACGCCATCCTCTCCCACAATCCCGCGCTCGTGCCGTGTGCGCTGTGCAAACATCTCGAGGATCTGGGGCCACAGCTCCTTGTTGACATTGCCCTTCTCGGATCCGAGCATTTGGACATTGCCCGTATCACACAGCTCCAGTGCCTCCAGGTTGGCCCGCTTCCGCTTGCCGCCCGCCTTGCGGAAAATCATACAAACCAGCACAATGCGGCCCACCATGGTGAACACACCGAGAGTACCTGTGATTTGGGCAAATGTTGGTCATTTTTGGTCATGGTTGGTCATGGTTGGTCATGGTTGGTCATTATTAGTACAGGTAACCATTCATTGTACCTTCTTTGTACTTTTTTAATCTCTTCATGGCCTGCTGCGTCAGGGACAGACGCTCTCCAGTCATCAACACCAACTGTTTCGTGCTCCAATTGACGACGTACGGCACTTCATCATAGTTTGCGACTCGAGCACCGTCCAGGATCTCCTTTGGGGACTGAGCATCCCAAATCTCCTCATGCTCGTCCGAGTCGTATCCCTCGGGCACAGAACACAGGACATCGACCAGCCGCAGGAATGGTCTCTCAATGGCCATGTACTTTTGGATCGCCACCAAGAACTGAGGGAAAGTCACTTTATAGTCCGAACTCGACGCCAAGAGTTTCCATCCGTGCCGCCTCTGTCCATGGTTGTAGTGTTGGTGCAAGGGCAATCAACCAATACCAACAGAGACCAACAGTGACCAACCAGCATATGTATATGGTACACACCTGCATTTTGGCGATGTTCTGCTTGACGATGGGGCCTCTCTCCTTCCATTTGGTGGCCTCGTCATCATCAATCCAATCCGATACGGCCTCAAAGATCCACGGTACATCCAATATCCGGTTCATTGTGCGTATACCCCACGTTACTCCATGATCAGTGTTCTCGAGCACCGCCATTTCGCGGAGAGCACAAAATATTCGCTCTGCAAAGGGAGTGTCGCCATACTTGCTGCGGTTCGCGGAGTGGCGTTTGCGCGTTTTCCGTTCGTGCGCTTGGTGGGATTTGATGGATGCACGCAGCGCATCCATTGCTTTGTCATCTTTGGCAATGAACTGCCACCAGTCTTTGAGCGTCTTTACTTTCATCAGGCCGATTGCACTCAATGCCGTGTCGTTGCGGTGATTGATGAACAGATTGTAATGGTCGATCCATTCCCGAAGTTGGAATCTGTCGCCTTTCATAAAGCGAGGGCTGTCCTTCCGCATTTGCTCACAGATTCTGAGCCGGATCTCCTGCGGTTGAGCTTGCTGGTAACGGCGCGGTTTATAATTTGGATCAAAGGTCGGTGCATGTCCAGGTTGTGTGTGGTTGAGCCCTCGTGTTTTGCGATTAACCGACGCCATGTCTTGATCTTCAAAAAAAAACCGTGCAAAGTACTAAAAAAAAAAGAGAAAGTCCAAGTTTGAGTTGGTTTGAGTGTGCATCGATACATTATAATTGAACAATGAATAAAGTGTACAATGTGACTGAAAATCCACCGCCTCACCCTACGCACTGTCTTTGTCTCTATGTTCTTGTCTTTGTTGGTCATGGTTGGACGTGGTTGGTCATGGTCAGTTCCCTTGCGCCAGATATGGGTGCATGCGAGTGCAGTGTCGGGTCAGGTTGGACCTCCTGTCCGATTCGTAGCTGCAGTATTGACAGCGGAACACCTCCTGTTGGCCACGATGAGCTCTCATGTGCCAGCGCCAGTTCCGGCGATATGCAAAGTGGATACTGCACTGTGCGCAGTACCATTGTTCGGACTCAGATGTGGTCTGTGGAGGTGTGGCCTCTGACTCTTGTTCCGGCTCCTTCCGCTCGGTGACTGCGGTATCCGCACCATTGGCAGTGGTCTGTCCCCGTTGGAACACGATGGCACAGTCCGGGCAATACCATTGTCCTTCCGGAACATCCGAGCCCAGACCCAGGCAGAAGGTGTGGAAGCAACCGTCGCAGCCATCGCAAAGGAGAGCCAGGTGGTCAAAGTCATGGCTGGTGTCCCCACAAATGCGGCACGGTCGGTCATCCAATTCATCCCCTTCCACGCTCACATTTGGTGCAACGACCGCCACGGTTTCGCTGGAATCGATCCGTGTCATGTGGTGCACTCGAGATTTGCAAAGTGGACACGCGTTATCAATCTGAAGCAATGAATGTGTGGTTTGAAAATGGATGCGGGATCGGAATATGACGCGTCTGTACATGTACCTTGAACCACTGGACAATGCAGTCCTCGTGGAAGATGTGTTTGCACTCGCCCACACTCACACTGCTATCGGTGATGGCAGACAGACAGACTGCGCATTTGTTGTTTGTTGGTGCTGCCATGTGGTGTTGTAAGTGTTTAAAGTGTGAAAATGTTGCTAATAAACCAGTTCGTAAATGGCGCAGTGGAATTGGAAGCTACAACTAAATAATTACACACGAATACACTGAATGGCCCAGAGATAGACAAAACAAAACAACCAAATGGCAACCCCAGCAATGCAGACGGACAAAACACGTGCGCCACCTCCCGTCGCAAAAGCGGCGATTTTGAAATTAAAAATGCATCGCAACAAAGAAAACAAAGGGACACCAAACACTGAGCCACTCCACGTCTTCATTTTCCAAATCCACGCACTCAACAACACAAATTGGATCAAATCGCTCAACATCAAACTTCAAAACATATATACAGAGACTCCCGCAAACTCATCACTCGCTCGACTCGCTCGACTCGCTCTGCGCTGCGGCCCTCCTTTCAATATCTTGCTGCGCCTTTTTCCTGGCGGATCGGGTCAATGTCTTGTACCTTCCAACCCACGCCTTGTTTGCGTCGACATCAAACTTGTTCCGTCGTTTCTTCTTCCCCTTCTTCCCTCCTTTGTCCGCATTGACTGAGCTGTCACTGTCCATGCTACTAATCGAGTCTGAGAGGGATTTGTCCTCGTCACCTTTCCTTCCGGTCATTGTACCGCTCCCGCTCTCCGTGACCTTCTCCTCGTTGGTTGCCTTGGTCGTCGAGGCAGTGGTCTTTGCTGTAGCATCCTTCTCCGCATCGTCCATGCTGTGATCGTTGTCGTCGTCCGACGAACCGCTCCCTGCAGCGTGCATTGCACTGTCCCCATCACTTCGGACCTCAGCGTCCTCAGTCTGCTCCTTTTCAATGGACGTAGTGGTGGTCACTGTACCACCTCCAGCCGCAGCGCTGTCTATGTCAGCCATGGTGTCATCTCCCTCCTCGTCCAACGTAGTGGTGGTGGCCGTGTTTGAGGTCTGTTGGTATCAGTTGGGTGTGGTTGGTACTGGTTGGCACTGGTTGGTACACTCGAACATGTATACAGATCGCCCTTTGAAGCATAGACAACATACATTGGTCTGAACCACCGACACCGCGTCATTTTGCAATGGAATCGTTGCACGCAATGCACCCCCGACCTCCGAGTCCAATACTGCCAGATTAACAATTGGCATTTGATCCGGCTCCAGATCGCCAGGGTGAGTATTGGACGCACCGTAGGAGCGGATGTCAGCAGGTCCATGCGGAATAGTATCCTGTGCCTAGAACGGATACGTGTTAATTGGTACTGGTTAGTACTGGTTGGTACTGGTTGGGATATGCGTGGATGGACAGACCTCAGTGTCCGATTCAGCCGCTTGCGATCTCGCTGCAAGTCGCTGCCGACGTGCTTTGGCCTGCCGCTCGTTCTCTGCATTCCTGTCCTCCCTCTCTTTCTGGAGCTGCAACTGATACATCTCCGCTCTGCTCCTCTTCCTGCTCCCAGATTTGGATTTGGGAGATTTCCCCGTTTTGGACGGAGACGAGTTGCTCGCCTTGGGCTTCCTCTTCGAGTTCGACTTTGATTTGTCACTTGATTTCTTGCTCGATTTCCGCCCCGATTTCCGCGACGATCCCTTCGTGGACTGTGTGCGCGTCCCCCTCTTCCTCTTCTTCTTGTGAGTGGATTCAGAGTCACCTCCACTGTCATTGTTGTGTCCGTCATTGTCGTCTCCGTCATCTCCACCGTCATCGTTGCTGCCGCCGCCACCTCCTCTGGTTCCACCATCAGAACGTCCAATATCTCCGGGACCGTGCGCCCGTTCCATAAACACCCTGTAAATGGCAGAAAAAGAGAATGGTTGGTCATGGTTGGTCATGGTTGGTCATGGTTGGTCATGGTTGGTCATGGTTGGTCATGGTAGGTACACATTGGGACTGTGGAGAACATACTTGGTCAATGTGGTCAGTTTCTGTTCCCAGGTGACAGCGGTCAATGTGGTCTGTTTCGTGTAGTCCGCGCCATAGAGTTTCACCATTTGTTGGTTGCCCGTGGGTTCATCGGGATCAGTGCTGTCGTGCGGTGCAATGATGATACTGCTCACACTCCACGCCTTTGGAGACGGCTCCTTTTTCATCGCCTCGAGCTTCTTCCTCGTCGAGTCCAGCTTGCACGACTTGATCCTTCTCTCCAGATTCTTTTTGTACTCCTTCTCGAACTTCTCCGCAATGAACTCGTTGTGGTCCTTCAGCGCGTCCTTCAGCTGTTCATTGGCCCAGCTCGGATCCGTAGCGTCTTGTCCAAGCGGATGACACGCAAAACGAGGGAGTGCATTATGTTTGGTGTTTGGACGAAAGAGAATGTAGCTCACAGAGTGGTTCGCCTCATCCACGCTGTGCACGTTGCTCATTCCCCTGTCACTGTTGGGGTCGCAGCATGCAAGGATGCGGCTCCAACTCCCCCGCACAACATTACTCCCCTTCTTCCCACTCGTGATGAACCCCAATCCGTGTTCGGGAGACTGAAAAAACAAATATCCATGGTTGATCATGGTTGGTCATGGTTGGTCATGGTTTTTCAAGGTTGGTCGTGGTCGGTCATGGTTGATCACAGTGGATCATACCATACGTGAGTACATATAAGGCGATTGCTGTATGAGCCTCGTCTGAAATGACACGATGCT
>PAIH01000067.1 GCA_002711105.1 Planctomycetota bacterium | reverse complement strand
GGATCTCTGTACACATGATGGAAAAGGCCCAGGAGACTGGCAAACCCGCTTTGCTGGTCTCCTGGGCTGCTAATAGACCATGCCTCGTAAATCACTACTGTTACGAATCGATGAGCGTATCCACCAACAGCTGCGTCACTGGGCCGATGACGAGTTGCGCAGTGTCAATGCCCAGATCGAATACCTGTTACGCCAAGCAGTGACGCGACGACGCGGAGGTGATCCTCTTTCCGAAGATGATCCGCCACAGCAAGACGAACAGGATTGAACGGGCGTCTTTCTCTGGTGTGAACTCCCATGTCATCGTCAGATCACCATCGCTGATGATCAAGATGCGACTGCTACTGGTCGTTAACGCATCCGAGTCCGGTAAAGCTCGATCCTTTCAAACTCCTGATTCAAAATCCCACAGCTGGTGTCAACCGTACAGCCAGCGCTGCGACGGCCTGTCGTAACCTCATCCTTGTTATCAGAAAATCCAGCTGTAAGTACGCGCCAGCGGAAGCAAGCAAACCAGAAAGGGGGAACGTCGATTCGACCGAGAATCACAGCAGCTACTTCAGCAGCACCGAACCGAAACGCCGCACATTCAACACTGCCGACTGCCGAAACCACTGAAGCCACAGTGGATTCATGTTCCTGAATATGCTGGTGAAGAGACTCCCGGACGAAAGTTCCGGGGTTGAGGCTCAGGATATGGAGGGGGCCGACCTGACTTTTCCCCTGGGATCGGAACGCTTCGCGCTTTCGCTCACGTTCTTACCTCCCCCGGCCAGATGTCACCTCCGGAACTCCTTGGTCCCTCGGGCGACTCGGCCCCCTCGATCCTGATGCACAATTATGTTGAATGGTTTCAAAACGAACTGCAAGCATCACATCTGGAAGACAACGAGATGACATTGACTTGCAAAGCAACTTCAAGGGGATGACCATCACCAACATCTTGTTCCCCCTACCGTTGCAAAATCGACCTTCATCGACACGACGCTCATCGAGACAATCGGGCTCCATTAACCGAATACTAGTTATATTCCGCAGTTTCACACCGGGTAAAAACAGTCCCGAAATGACACACAAAGCCCCTACCGCGAAATCAAAGAAAGAACCTCAACAACAGCGAAATAAAACGTCAGGACAGGGTTAAAAAAAAATTCACTTCGAGGTCGAATCGACACGGATAAGGGTAGTGAATCGTCGTTGCAGGCAAACAGAAAAGGTGCATCGATTCCAAGCGGTGTTATCTTTCAACATCAAGCTGTCAACATGGAACGAGAGTTTTAGAGAGAAAAGGATGTACCGATGTCGCGATTTAATACGAACACATTCGGCTTTCTTGTTCTGATTCTGTTCCTCGGATCATCCTTCGTAACCGGACAATCAGCAAAGGGTGACCAGGCAACGACAACACCAAAGGTCAAGGTTTTCATCCTGGCGGGTCAGTCAAACATGGAGGGCCATGGTCAACTGCGCAGTCTTGATATGCTCGGTAACGATCCCAAGCACGGTCAATTGCTCTCATTGCTCAAAGATAAGGATGGCTCATGGGCGAGCCGCGATGATGTCACCATCTCCTGGCAAGCCAAACAACCGAAGAACGGCCCACTGACCATCGGCTGGGGCTACGGTGACAACGAGATCGGCCCCGAATTGCTGTTTGGTGCCATCATGGGAGAACACTTCGAAGAACCAGTATTGCTCATCAAGACTGCATGGGGAGGGAAGGATGTTTACTGCGACTTCCGTTCCCCCAGTGCCGGCGAACCGACCGGTGCCGATGCCGCCCTGCTGAAAGAGCAAAACTCCGGGGACCAAAAGCGTGATGTGGGGCACTTCTACCGCCAGATGATCTCGGAGATCCGGCAATGTCTCGACGATATCGATCAGGTGGTTCCCGGTTACCAGGGGCAAGGCTATGAGCTCGCCGGAATGGCGTGGTTTCAGGGCTGGAATGATTTCTGTCAGTGGCATGTACGCGTTGATGAAGACCGTATCGGCGAACGATTGATCGAGAACTATCCCAGCAACCTGGCCGCCATGTTCCGTGACGTACGCAAAGATCTCAAAGCCCCCGAGATGCCGATCGTCATCGGAGAGATGGGCGTTGGCGGCCACGAGATGGCCACCAGAGCGCGCAAGAATCCCGATGATGGAGAGGCGGTTGCCATGATGAACTTCCGCCGCGCCCAGCAAGCGGTCGCCAAGGATCCGTCCCTGGAACGGGTCTACTTCGTTCCTACGGCAGATTACTGGGACGTACGCCTGCAGGAGTTGCGCCGCATAAGTGACGACTGGTGGAACGAGAAACGCGAGAAGGGGATCGCCGACACCGAGAACAACAAACTTCCGACCAAGGAACTCAACGACGAGTTCAAGAGCCGAGGCGGTCACTGGTACTGTCACTACAATGGTTCCGCGTCCAACTACTCGCTGGTCGGCTATGCGCTCGCCGAGATGTTATTGAAGGAAAAACCCCAGCAATGAGATGGCAACGGCTAACGATCTTGACCCTGTCGCTGCTGTGGGGCGGTTGTGCCCACACCATCGGAGTGCACGTTGATGGTGAATCGGCTCGATCGATGCAAGCAGGCGAGACTTATTCCTTCGTTGTCGGAGGCCCGCAAGCTGTTGAGGGAAGTGAACGGTGGCAGGTCACCACCGCCACGCTCACGCGAATCCTCCAACAGCAAGGCCTGCAACAAGCTAGTGCTAAAGAAACCGCCGACTGGCGACTGTTCGTTGATTACGGAGTCGGAGAACCGCAAGTACGCGAACGCTACTACGTTTCACCGATGGCATATGGTCGTTTTGCTTCCTCTGGTCGAAATCGACTGGGCCTGGGATTCAGTGCTCGTTTCAGAACACGAAAAGAAACTCGTATCCCGCTCTACCTGCGCGTCGAGGGCGTGTACGGGGACACAACGGATGAGACCCGAAGCTGGCGTAGTTCGGCAGTTCGCATCAGCACAAGAGGTGACCTCGATCAGATACTGCCCGCATTGGCGTGGGCACTGCGAGATATCATCGGGCACTCGACAACGGGGAATCGCTCCCTGTCGGTACCGATCAATCCGGATCAATTCGAGTAGTCGACCATCATCTTCGATGGAACAGTGCGTGAACATCGTCCCGAAAATTTCATCACTAACGCATAAAGGCCGGAGAAAGTTCCCGGCGTCATCGATGCCCTCGCATCGCTCCTCGATAACTCTGTGGCACTTCTGACACAACCTTGACGAGGTTGTAAATTCTCATGCGCGACTCTCTCCAACATCATGCAGCAAAACGGTAATAAACCGTCGATACGTACCGAATCTTTTTTTCGGATCGATGTTTGCTCTCTCCCCATCATGAAATCAGAGCCCGCCACCAAGAAAATCTCTGGAAAGGAGATCCGATGCTAAAGAACAAGGATGGACCAGGCATGGTTCCCCACCACGTGTTACCTCTCATTCTCGGATTGCTTTTCTGTGCGGGTGGCTTTGGTACCAACGGTACCGTATGCGCACAGGAAACTCCCGGCGGCAACACGCCTTCTGAACGTAGCACCATTTACGATTTGCCCTCCGGTGGCGGCAACTTGCCGACCGAAGATGACGATATCACCGAGGTGATCCAGATCTTCGGAACCGAGATATTCGCTGACAGCCTCTACCTGTGCCTCGAACATACCGAATGGATGAAGGGAGAGCGGGCAGCAGTGATATCCGCTGAGCTCAGTAATCTGATTTCATTGCTGTCAAGCCGGGCCCGATTCGGCTCCGTTATCTTCAATCAATCGATTCATCCGTTCCGCAACATCCCTGTTCTGGCGACGTTCAACCACAAGACACAAATGAAAATCTGGGAATCGTCGAAGGAATATGAAGATGGGGCCAGCATGGCAGACGCCATCAAAGAAACTCTGAAGATCGCTCATCTTGATACCACCAAGCACCGTGCAGTGGTTCTCATCCTCGATGACCGATACTCCATTGACGAGAACAGTATTGATCCATTTCTGATCGCCACGGCACAAAACACGGAAGGGCTTCCGATCCACATTTTCTTCATCACTGGAGAGGTTTCCGACGGAACACTGGAAACAAGCTGTCGGTTGATTTCTTCATCCACCGGGGGGAGATTCAGGAGAATCCCGATCACACCGGATCCCGGTCAGCCCTTGTTGCCACCGCTACCTATTC
The DNA here is from genome assembly GCA_002711105.1 of Planctomycetota bacterium. Taxonomy (GTDB): domain Bacteria; phylum Planctomycetota; class UBA8108; order UBA1146; family UBA1146; genus UBA1146. The sequence continues at coordinate 10,446 of PAIH01000067.1, read as the reverse complement.
CGCCGCCGATGTCATCGCCGACGTGATAGATCTCAATCAATGCTCTCCCCGTGCGGGGGAGCTCGTTTCGTGAAAGCCCCGTACGACGACAACAAGTCATCGTACGGGGCTCTTTTCTTACTTTTTATTAGCGGCAACCATCAAACTGGACGCATTCGCCCCTATCGTCGATAATCGGTGGATTGGAGGTACCGGGAATGCATTTCAAGAGCTGGCTGCTGCCATTGCTGGTTCTCGCTCCTCGACTGGTGGTCGCCGATGTCGAGGTCTGCATCAATCCTGAGACCGATTTCGGCGGAGCAAACGGTACCCCGCAAACGGTGATCAGCGCCATCAACGTCACCGATAGCTTCATCATTCAAGATCTTCAGGTGGTGGTCGATATCTCTCATCCATTTGTCGGTGATCTCACAGTCGATCTTGACTCGCCGGGCGGGACCTCGCTGCGACTCCACGACAGCGACGGTGGAGACTCCGAAAACATCCTGGTCACCTACTCCGATGATGGAATCCCCAACGGCTCCGAACCGTATTCTGGCGGCTGCTACATGCAGCCCAGTACCGGATCGTTGGCGCTCTTTGACGGGGAACAAGTTGCCGGGTCCTGGACACTTTCGGTCTTCGACGGCTTCCCGTCGAATAACGATGGCACCCTGGAGAACTGGTGTCTGCGTGCGTTCGAGACCCCGACCAGTGTCACCAATCCCTGTGCCCCACCGCCGGTGCCCGAACCAAAAACCCCGATCGCCAATCGCGTGGTTCTGGTGCTAGTGGATGGCCTGCGCTATTCGGAAGGGCTGGGGCACCCCACCCGCCAGTACGTACCCAACATGGACTCCATTGCCCAGCAAGGTGTCATCATCGAACCCTTCTTCAACGATGGAGTGACCGTCACCGTCGAGGCGATTCCGGCAGTCATGACCGGTTCGTGGATCGGTTCGACTTCGTTTTTCGACCCCGATTGCCAGGTGGACTCGATCTACTCCAGCGCGCCTTACGTTCATGAATACATCCGGCGGCAACTCGGTTTCTCGGCGCAAGATTGCGTCTACGTACTGGGGCCCTATTGCCCGTGGAGGGGCAGCTTCCATCCATCCTACGGGCCCGACTACTGGCCCCAGTGGATCTCGACAGGCGGCGGCGACGATGCCAACTGGATGGAAACGCAGAATCTCCTGCAGACAACAAAGCCGCGCTTTCTGACGCTGTATCTACCCGATGTGGATCATGCCGGACACGATGGCAACTGGACCGAATACCTTGCAGCCATCGAGCACGCCGATGAAATCATCGGTGAATTGTGGACGTGGATCCAATCGGACCCGGACTATGCCGACAACACCGTGATGCTCATCACCAACGATCACGGTCGTCATACCAGCAACTTCCAGGGACACGGCGACGGTTGCATCGGCTGCCGCCAGATTCAGTGCCTCGCCATCGGCCCCGGGATACGTTCCGGTCTGATCTCGGCGATGGAGCGGACCATTCCTGATATCGCACCGACTCTGGCACGAATGCTGGGAGCGGAAGCGCAGTTCTCCACTGGTGAAATCATGACCGAGCTCTTTGAACCGGGGATGTTCCTCAGAGGCGATATCAACATGGATGGAGTGCTCGATATCAGTGACGTGGTCACCGATCTGAGTATTTTGTTTGGAGGGGTGCCCACCAACTGTCCCGCCGCTCTCGACAACAACGACGACGAATCCCTCGATATCGCAGACCCGATCTACCTGCTCACGCACCTGTTCCAGGGGGGACCCATTCCTTCATCGCCCTATCCCAACTGTGGGGTCGACCCAACAGGAACCACACTGAGCTGCACCCATCACCTCAGGTGCGATTGAGCTCAACGATTGGCCGAGGCGATCTCCGCGCGATGTTGATCGAGGCGTTCACGCAGGGGTCGGATCTGATCAGCGGCCCAATCCAGGTCGATCTTGCCGCGGATCTTCAGCTCCGGAACGATGCCACTGATGGTGCCGCGCCAGACGAGACCCACCTGTCCTGGCCCAAGTTTTTTGAGCACTTTCTTGTTGTCGGTTTCCAGCTTCGGGCGACCGTTGAGCAGTGTACGGAAATTGCCATCTTTGAGCTCAAAGCCGAACTTGTTGGGATCTTCGTAGACGATGTCCGGTGCCTTGCCGAGGCCCCCTGTGGCCTTGGTTCCGGAGATCTTCAACAGCTGCGTTCCCAGATTGCTGCCGACTCGCTGACGCAATTTCTTTGACCAGGCATACACCGCAGCGACCATGCCACCGCGACGACCACCGACGAAAGAAACGTAGGTCAGTTCCATCCGCACGTTCGGTTGCCAGACAGCACTGTGGAACCATTGACCGGTATCGGCGACGATGACACCGCCGGAGACTCCTTCACAGAGTCCTTCCCAGTCGCGGCTCCAACGTACTTTCTGACCGCGGTCAGCTGGCGGTGGGAACCAATCATCACCCAGGCTTCTCTCTTCCGACTCGAAATCGTAGATCAACTCGAGAACGCCGTCTTTTGAGATGGTTTCACCGCTGGCCTGGAACAGATCGAGAATCCGCTCCTGTTCCTCTTCGGTGAGCTGGAAAGCAGCCGGAGCCGCTTTTTTCGTTGGATCGGCAGCCGGATCGGCAGGTGGATCGGCGATCACCGAGCCTTGCAAGGCACACAACAGCACAATCGTGGTTATTTTTAGCAAGCTGGACACTGGGACTCTCACTCTCTGCGCTTTGGGTCAACATCTCTATCCGGTTTCTAAAACCAACCGGACAAGAGCTGTATGAGATCCTCGAGCGCCCCTATGCGTCATTTCCACGCCATCTCGCAGGCTTTCCCGACGTCACTCGCGGGCCAAACGACGCTCACGAGTGGTGAGTTCCCGATCGACAAGTTGTTCCGTCCATTTTTGAACATTGGCCCCGACAGGCATCCGGCACTAACCATCAGATATTTCTGTCACCCTTGTCATGACCATTCGACGGAATCCTATCCACTTGCCCGATAACTGATCGTCCCTGACCATGAGTTGATGGTTCTATGGCTGAATGTAAGAAGAGTTCTCGTTTCTTCGGCGAAAAAAAGAGACAGATAGATGAGGGGGGTGGAAATGCGGTCAAACATATTTGTGATCATCGGGATGGCGCTGCTGCTGAGTTTTATTCCTCAGTTCGTTGCTGGACAGGCGACCAATATTAACGTCATGGCCGATGTTGCTGGGGAGGGAAATGTTCAAATTGGAACGATCGCAGTAACCGTTGAGGCGGGGTCTGGATTGAATGCAACTTTTACCTTTGCTGCCGACTATGCCGGGAGCGGCGAGGACCTAGATCTCGATGACTGGTACGACTTCCGATGGGTCAATGTGGAAACCGGGTACACCATTACCGGTCCAGTGGGAGTCTGTTGTGATAATATTGATGCTACACCACTGCCACCCTGCGGCGTACCACTAGCCACAGATCCAGTCGTAGGAACTCTTCCCGCGATCGATCCTGCCCCCGGGACCCTGCCCCTCCCTCCGGGAGGATTTAACGATCCTTCGCCATTTTATTTTACCGATGATGAACATGCTGCTTGCGTGGTTGGGGGGATTGTCATATGCGACCCGGGCGTGAGTTCGCATTTTAGAGATGCTCGGATGGATGGGGCTTGTATCAGCACCATCAACTTTTCGACATTCCTCGTTGCCAAGAATAAAACGGACGATACTCCCGGTGCCATGGGGGCAACCGAGTTCTGCCTATTGGCGGGATTCACTTGGACAGCTACCAACCACCCCACCCTCCCCAACACTCAAGCTATTGGTGCCGCACTGAATCCAATTGCATCCTCCTTACCACTCCTTAATGGGACTCCTGCAGCCCCTGGGCCTCCTCCAATTCCTGCAGAACCTGGTGCCCTCGAAAACGCAAGTCCACCAGGTTTTCCCGATTGGTCAGCCGTGTCTGGTTGTACTTTCACTAGTTGTGTCGCCATCCCTCCCCCGGCCATCCCCCCGAACGACGATTGTCCAGATGGCAGTTCTCTCTTCGAAGGATTCACACCCTTCGATACCACCTTCGCCAGTACCGATGGTATCCCACTGCTGGATTCCGTCTGTGACATGGGACCGTTCGGAGACGAACAGATCCACAATGACATCTGGTACCGATACACGGCGACAGCCGATGGTCCGGTTCTCGTCAGCACCTGCGGCCTCGCAGACTTCGACACGAGGCTTGCGATCTACGAGGATTTTGGCTGCCCCGCCGATCCTCTGGTGGTCGTTGCCTGTAATGATGACGGCCCCGGATGTCCTGAATTCACCTCGGAACTCGTGTTCGATGCGGAAGCAGGGGCCGATTATCTGATTCGTCTCGGTAGTTTCGCTTCTGACTTCACCGGAACGGGTGAGATCCTGGTCAGTGGTCCAACGACAGTTGCAAATTTCAAACGCGGCGATACCAACGGCGATGGCACATGCGACATCGGGGATGCCGTTAGTCTTCTTGGGTTTCTCTTCACCGGCGGCACATGCGCCTGCTTGGATGCATGCGATGTGAACGATGACGGTGGTTTTCCGGATATCGCCGACGTGATTTTCAAGCTCACATATTTGTTCAACGCAGGTTCAGCTCCACCAGATCCAGGACCAGAAATTTGCGGCCCCGATCAGACCGACGACTCGCTCGGATGCGAGGTATCTCCCTGCCCATAGCGGCACCGAAAACGCAAAGAAGGGCTGGTGCGGCAACGGCTGTACCAGCACTTCTTTGCACGTTTCGTCCCGATCCGACCGAAGGTTCGCAGGGTTACGAAGTTTAATTCTGTCCATAGCGCAGCAGATCGTCTGAACAGTTCGACAGGAGCCACTAACCGCAAAATAGTTGGACCGATTCAGACAGTGAATCGGATGGAGAAAAATGACAAGCCGCGGTGGACAGCCACAGGCGGCCACTTGTCCCCAAGCCTCTCAACCATAGCTGGAAGGAAGTCATGAAAAATAAAATCGTCTTCGCAGGAGTTCTTTTTGTCGGATTCAGTGTGCTGGTTCTTGGAATCCAGAATATCGGTACCGCCCAGGTCGATATCAGTTTATTTCGTGGTGCTGGTCATGTGGGAACTGTCACCGAACTTCCGTTTCGCTACCAAATTCTCAAAAAAGAAAACGGCAGACAAACTAAAAGGATCGAGACCAACCGAGATCTATTCGCAGTCCCCAAGTTTTACGGTGAACCGTTCACGGTCACTACCGTCGGCGACAAGTCCATCATCTGGTATCGCGCCAGCGACGGTGTCGTTCGTAACGTGGTGATCGAACAAGGAGACATGCTGATCGAAACCAGTGTTCAAGCAGGGACTCGAAGGACGCAATAAGGAAGCCCAGCTCAGAACATTCAGATTCCCAGAGACCCGTAGAAGGGTCCGCTTCGGCTTCGTGAACAAAACCGGAATTACTTCTCAATTCCGTCATCCGCGCTTGTCACGGCCCTTCAACGGCACCCTCCCCCCTTGTGAAGATGCGGCTTGCCGTCGATGCTACGGGGTGGCTCAGTGGATATAATTATTGATCGTGACCGGAGGTGTAACCGTGTCCCGCTTACCTGCCATCCTCGTTGTAATTATCGCCTGCCTGCTGTTCGCCGCCCCCCTTCATGCCTCCGATTTCCAGCGTGGTGATTGCAATGCGGATGGCTCCTTCAACATCGCCGATGCCATCTACACCCTCGCCTTGCTCTTCAGTGGCGGCCCCGCCGGATCTTGCGACGATGCGTGCGATGCGAATGACGATGGATCCATCAATATTGCCGATGCGATCTACGCCCTGGCATCACTCTTCAGTGGCGGCCCACCACCGGCGCTGCCAGGTCCAGATGCCTGCGGGCCCGATCCCACCGACGACATTTTGACCTGCGACAGTTTTCCCCCCTGTCCCGATACGCCCTGCCCCGACGGCGATGCCGATGCAGATGGGGTCTGTGATTCGGAAGACATCTGCGAAGGCGGCGACGATAACGTCGATACCGATGGAGATACGGTCCCCGACTTCTGCGATATCTGCCCCGACGGCGACGATAATGTCGACACCGATGGAGACACGGTCCCCGACTTCTGCGANATCTGCCCCGNCGGCGACGATAATGTCGANACCGATGGAGACACGGTCCCCGACTTCTGCGANATCTGNCCCGGNGGCGACGANAACGTCGACACCGATGGAGACACGGTCCCCGACTTCTGCGATATCTGCCCCGACGGCGACGATAATGTCGATACCGATGGAGACACGGTCCCCGACTTCTGCGACATCTGTCCCGGTGGCGACGACAATGTCGACGGTGACGGTGACGGAGTGCCGGATTTCTGCGACCCCTGCCCCGACGACAACCCCGACGATGCCAACGGCAACGGGATCTGCGACTCGCAAGATTCCTCTTTCGTGCCCGAACCGCCGCGTAACGGCCGCGTCGGTGTCGACGCAAACGACAACCCGACCGGCGGGGTGCTGCTATACAGCGGCGAACTCACGATGTCGCGTGTCGACATGGCGATCGCCGGGCGACGCCTCGGCTTTTCCTTCGTGCGCACCTATCGCAGCGGCGATCCGAACACGCCAGCCAGTAGTGGCCCGCTTGGCAAGGGCTGGGATGCCAACGTCTTCCGGCGCCTGGAAGTGCTCGCCGGAGGAAACGTGCGCCGCCATCTCGGTAACGGTCGCTTCGATGACTACATCGACGATGGCAGCGGCGGTTTCACCTCACCGATCGGGATCTACTCGCGTCTGAGGCAAAGTGCCAGCGGCTACCAGGAACGAAGCCGCTCCGGCACCATCCACAGCTACAACCTCGATGGCCGTCTCGAACAGATCGAGGACCGCATCGGTAACACCCTGACCTTCGCCTATAACGGTACTGGTCAGCTCGACTCGGTCACCGACGATTTCGGTCGGGTGATCAGCTTCGCCTATAGCGCCAACAACCTGCTCACGACCATCACCGACTTCACCGGCCGCGAAGTGGTCTTCAGCTACGATGGAGACGATCACCTGTCCGAGGCGCGCTCGCCTGTTGTCACCGGTACTGTCACCGGCAACGACTTCCCCGATGGACTCCGGGAACAATACCGCTACACCGAAGCGGCGTTGCCCGATCACCTGACCGATGTGATCTTCGCCAACGAGGTCGAGGATGGATCTCTCACCCCGGCGATCATCAACAGCTACGGCACCGATGCGGGTAACCCTGCCACCTTTGGTCGCATCATCAATCAGCAGGTAGGCGGCACCAACGCCTCTGGCATCGCCGCCGGCGGTACCCTCTTGTTTGCCTATAACCCGGCCCCGATCGGCGTTCCTCCCGGCACCGCCATCCTGACCATCGTCACCGACCGCAACGGCAACGTCACCCGCTACAGCTACAACGCCACCGGTCACCTGCTGAGAAAAGAGGAACTGGACCCGGCAGTGCTGGAGCCGTTCAAGACCACCTTCCAGTTCAACATCGATGGCGAGGTGACCAGTTTCAAACAGCCGATGGCCAACGAGATCCAGTACAGCTACAACGTGGGCAATCCCAGCCGTTTCAGCCAGGGCAACCTGCTCGAAGTCCGCCGGGTCGCCGACGCCTTCCGCGGCGATGGTTTTGGCAACCGCATCAATGACATCGTCACCAGCTTCCGCTACGAACCGCTCTTCAACCTGCCGCTGAGCTCGACCGAACCGCGCGGCAACGACGATGAATACGTGCCGCAAAACGGCGGCGCCTGGAGCCCCGAGCGCTACCGAACCACCTTCACCTACGACTGGCAGGAGGGTGCGGCGGCACCACCGGTGGCCGCAGAATGGGACATCGCCATCGCTGTTGATTTGCTCAATCTCGGCGACCAGAACGATGACGGTGCGACCGACCAGCAGATGGGACTGCTGATCCGCACCGATGCACCGACCGTGAACTTGTTGCCCGGATCGAACCAGGCAGATGCCGAGGGAGACACCGAGCAAGAACGAATCACCCGCATCGAGAACAACGACTTCGGCCAGCCGACCCGGATCACCGACCCGGTCGCCAGCGTCGTCGAGTTGAGTTACTTCCCCGAGAATGACCCCGATGGCGATGGTTCCAACATCATCCCCGGGCAAGACCCCGTCACCGGCGGCTACCGCTCCGGTTCGGTGGCAGACCCTGCCGGTCTGGCCATCTCCTCCAGCGTTACCCGCAACCGCCGTGGCGAGGTGCTCACCAGTACCGACCCCAAAGGGAACGTCTACAGCTTCACCTACAACACTCTCGACTGGCCGATCCGCAGCGAGGATCCGAGAGTCGATCCCTCACAGGACCACGGCTATTACCGCGAAATCATCTTCGATGCCAACGGCGCTGCCATCGAGAGCGCCATCGAAAACTGGACGATGGTTACGGGAGTCCCAGCCCTGGTGGCACCACCCCTCGACCGATTCCGCCACACCAACAGCCGCGACATCCTCGGCAACGTCCACTCACAGACCATCGATGCCCGCCGTGACAGCTCGATTCCGGCCTCGCCCGAGGCGGAGTTCCTCGAGACGCAGATCACTCGAGATAACAACGAGAACGCCACCGAGGTGAAGAGTCCGATGGCAGTACTGGCAGCTGCCGGTGATAGCGATGAGTTCAACGTCGTCGGTAACGAATACGACGCCAGAGATCTGCTGAGATCCCGGACGCGCGGTCTCGGTTCCGCCAACCCGTCGACCTGGACCTTCCGCCGTGACCGCAACGGCAACCGGACCAGCAGCGCCGATGCGGTCGACAACGATGGCGATGCTCTGACTGACAAGAGTTTCACCACTTTCGACGGCTTCGACCGCCCGGTGAAGTTCATCGATCGCGCCGAAAACGAGATGCGTCTCACCCTTGATCCAGCCAGTCTGGTGATTCGAGAAGCACAACGCGGTCCTGCCGATGGATCTGGCGGACCCAATGTGCCACTGGCAGGCAGCAACCGGCTGTTCGACGAGGCCGGAGGACTGTTTCAGCTCGATGCCGATCTCTTCGTCCCTGGTCTTCCCCCCGGAGTACCGCCCCCGATAGCGTTACCGGGGGTCATTCTCGAAGATGGGCCGCTGACTCCTGGCGATAACAAGATCACCACCCGTTTCGAGCGAGATGCGGCCGGTTTCTCCACCTTCCGCCTCGAAGATGACGGCCACTTCTATCAGACGATCCGCGATGCGGTGCACCGGGTCACCACCCGCACCCTGCCACTGGTCGATGGCAATGATCCCAACGAGAGAACCCGTACCGAGACCTGTTTCGATGCCAACGGGAATCCGCTGAAGGTGACCCAGGTCCACACCAGCCCCGACGGGATCGCGCCGATCGGTACGATGATCCACCGGATCCAGGTCGATACCCTTAACCGCGGCATTCGTTTCAGCGATCCGGAGAACAACACCACCCATGTCGATCACGACAGCCGTGGCAATCCCATCGCCCGGTACGACGCGGCCGCCGGTTCCGTCAACAGCATCTCCTACGAAGATCCATGCCCCGGAGGAACCGTTGATCTCATCACCAATGTGCGTGGAAACCCCGTGTTCACCTTCTTCGACGGCGCCAGTCGTCCGTGGCTAACCCGGCGCGAGATGCACTTCGGTGGACTGGGCGATCTCGGCCTCGACACCCTCAATCCGGACATCCCCGACGGACTCGTCGACACGGTGACGGTGTGGGATGCCAATAGCCGCGTTTCCAACCGCATCGACGACATGGGGAACATCACTGCCTTCAGTCATGACCACTTCAACCGCCGGACCGGTCGCACCCACGCCGATGGCGGATCGTGCAGCTGGAGCTTTGATCTCGATCATCAGTTGACCGGGATCAGCGACGAAAACGGCAGCGAGCACGCCTTCGAGGTCGATGCCATCGGCCGCATGCTGAGTCACACCATCACGCCGGTCTCGACCACCATCGCCGGGACCGCCCTTCCGATGCTGATCGGCTCGACCGAGCAGACGTGGCAGTACAACGGCCGGAGCCAGATCACCCTCTGCACTGACAACAACGATCCGGCCGATGCCGGCGACGATTCGATCGTCGTATCGATTCCCGATTCGCTGGGACGGTTGCTGCATGAGACCCAGATCCTCAACGCTGCCAACCCGTTTCAAGGGCCCGTTGGCGCCTTTCCCAACACCGTCGCCTGCGGCTACATCTCCGATGACCAGGTCCAGATCGCCTACCCCGCCGGGCGTGTCGTTTCCATCGCCCACGACGACCACGATCAGTTCAAATCCGTCTCCGATGAGCGGTTGTGCTTCACCGAATCCCTGATGGGAGATTGCTTCTGCGATGCGGCCGAGACCACCTGGGGAATACCCGATTCTGTCACCGGAGAATGCTCCGTGGTCATGACCGAGGTACAAACTCTCGATGGCAACCAGTTACCGGTCTCGACCACCCTGTTCGGCGTTGATATCGAAGGCGGGTTCAGCAT
>PAIH01000066.1 GCA_002711105.1 Planctomycetota bacterium | reverse complement strand
ATCGCGCACCCAGAAGGCATTGCAGTCGAAACCGACGAACATCCACTTGTGCGGATTGAAGCAGTACGAATCAGCGCCTTCGAGACCATCGTGAATCCAGCGCATCTCGGGCACCAGCGCTGCGGTGCCGGCGTGAGCGGCATCGACATGGAGCCACACTCCATGCTTCTGACACACCTGGGCGATGGCGGCGACCGGATCGATGGCAGTGGTGGCAGTCGTGCCGACGGTAGCGATCACCATCGTCGGAATGCAGCCGGCGGCCTTGTCGTTTTCGATGGCCTGATCGAGGGATACTGGATCGATGCACAGGTTCTCATCGAGATCGACGTGGCGAAACTGCTCGCTGCCGAGGCCGGCGATGCGAACCGCCTTTTCGACTGAAGAATGCGCCTCGGCTGAGGCATAGACTGTCATCGCTTTCTGAACCCCACCGCGGTCGACGGCAAAATCGGTCGCCTGCTCGCGGGCCGCTACCAGCGCGCAAAGGGTGGCACTCGATGCGGTGTCCTGGATCACCCCGCCGCCGGCTCCGGTCGACAGGAAGCTCTCCGGTAAATCGAGCATCTCGACCAGCCAGTCCATCATGCGGGTTTCCACCTCGGTACAGGCGGGACTGGTCTGCCACAACATCCCCTGCACCGCCAGACCCGATGAAATGATGTCGGCGACCATCGATGGGCCCGAAGTGTTGGAATTGAAGAAGGCGAACCACGATGGATGTTGCCAGTGAGTGATCCCCGGCATGACGAGCTGATCCAGATCGGCGAAAATCTGGTCGAACGATTCTCCCTGCTGCGGCGGCTGTTTGGGCAGAGATTCGGCCACCTCTCCTGGTTCGACTCGAGAGAGGACCGACCTCTCCTCGATACCAGCCAGATAATCGACCACCCAGTCGATGGCTTGATGACCACGACGGCGCAGTTCTTCTCGATCCCAGTGCAGTTGTTCCGCTCGATCAGTCACTGACAAATCCCATTTCTATTCGTATCTTCTGCAGACCTTATGGGCCATCCAACCAGGCATCCAGGCCTGGTTTCTGACAGTGATAATTGGGAGCTCCTGACATTACCTCTCCACTCCGCTAGGATGTGCCCAATAGAAAGTGGAAGGATCTTGCCGATGACCAGCCAACGAACCACGTTTCCCGATCCGCTCGAAATCCAGGCCTTTCTCGACCAGCAGATTCAAGGCCAGAAACGAGCCAAGCGCGATCTGTCCGTGGCGATCTACAACCACTATGTCACCCAGCATCTTGCTCCCGATAGCGACGCAACTCCCCAACACCTGCTGCTATTAGGTCCAGCGGGAGTTGGAAAATCGTTCCTGGTACAAAAGGCCGCCGAGATGCTAGGAGTTCCCTGGATTCATGCCGATGCATCTTCCCTGGTCCAACCAGTGATGGCAGGAGAAGAGGTAGAACGAATCGTCGGCGCCCTGGTCCAGCGAGCCGGGGGCGATTTTGAACACGCCCAGAAGGGAATTATTCTCATCGATCGATTGGATACTTGCCGGCGTACGATCCCAGGGCCCGGGGACCCCGGCGTGGCCGTCCAGGATTCTCTTCTCGCCATGATGGATGGGTTGGTCATGAATCACCGAGATCCTTCAGCAGGAACTCTCGATACCTCCGGGATCCTCTTCATCTGCTGTGGCTCTTTTCCAGAAGTTGCGGAAGTGGTCCTGGCCCGCCTGGGAGAAGATGATCGAATCGGTTTTCAAGCAGAAGAAGATGACGAAGACGAAATTAATATCGCGCTCAACGATGTCATCGAAAGAAGCGATCTGGTCACGATGGGGATTGGTGCAGAATTGGCCGCGAGGTTCGGCAGTATCTCGCTTCTTAAAGAACTGAATGAAGACGACTTCATTCACATTCTCGACAAGATGGAACACGGAATCATCGCGCAAAAGAAACGCTTCTGGCTAGAACATGGCATCCATCTCAATTTCGAGGAGGGAGCCATGCGGGCCATCGCACGAAAAGCCCGTCAATCAGGAGAAGGCGCTCGCGGTCTTCATGGCATCGTTGAAAAAGTGCTCGATCCTATCGATCATCGCCCTGTAGAACTGGCTCGAGCTGGAGTTGATCGCATCGACATCACCGAAGCCTGTGTCGAGGAAAGAGCTGAGCCGCCCATGCATAAAGCATCGGGTGAAGCTTCTGAGGGAAAAGTTGAAAAACTTCTCGGTGAAGTGTGGTCTTCTCTGCAAATCGATCCCGAGTCCGCTCCGCCAACTCCAATTCCCATCGATCCAGCAATCATGGCTTTGCCGGTCATCAGTCTCGCCCCTGCCATTGCACAGATGGAACTGGCGCTAGGCAGACTGGGACTGAGTACTGAACAAGATCGCACATGGAGGGAGCTCCTGAAGAAGTATCCCAACAAGGGCATGCAGGTGATCTTGCAGTTACTTGCGCATACCCAGAAATCAGGAGTGAACCTTGGAGCCCTCTGCGATGCGATAAAGAAAAATGATGGAGATCTGGCTGCAGCACTTGAATCCATTTCTTGAGGCAGTGCTCCAAAGGATTTCAGCGGACCGCCTGTCCCATTTCCTCGACGAGGCGAGCGGTCAACAACCAGTTCAACATATAAATCGAGTCTGAAAGTCGTGGCGCGTAGATCTACAACTTGCGAATTCGGAACTCCGTAAGAACTGCAGCGTGGTCGGAGGGGAACTCCGGGAAGCTCCTTTCCGACTGTGATGGATGATGAGTGATGACGGTTGAGTGGATGGCTTCAAGCCGCGAACCCATCGAATAGATGTAGTCGATCCGGGCGTATGGATCTCGGTATTCAGGTTCCGGGTTCTTTTTCACAGGAACAAAACCCTGCCCGCTCACATACTGGTAGCCCATTCCGACGGTTGTCCAGGTATGCCCCAGAGTAGGCTCAAGAATGTCAGGATTCGACTGTCGATAAGTGTCCGAGAATCCGGCTTTGTGCATCGCTCTGGAGACTTTGATTGGCAATATCCTCGCCTGATTCAGTTTGCTATGCCGAGTTCCTCTCGTGTGATCAAGGTGGGAAACGCAATTGAAGTCCCCGGCGACAATCACGGGAGTATCTGCGGAGTGAGCTATTCGCATCTGGAAATCATCGTGTGCCAGGAATTTCTGCAGTTGGTCAAAACGAAGATCGTCCCCCGCACAGAAATCTCGGTCAGAGAGTTCTTTATTCTTGACCTCAACGACGTGCCTCCCGCCACTCGTCAACCAGATATCGTAGACACGAACTTTCTGACCATCGGGCAAGTTCACCGTCGCAGCGATGAACGAGAATGACGAAAGCCCAGCAAGAGGCTCGATATCAGTTAACGGATACCGACTGAAAATGCACAAGTTTGCACCGGCGGATGGTGTGTAGTGATGGAAGTTCAGCGCGTTGGCAATGTCGGCTGCAGAACCGTAGGTCTCGATCATCGCAATGATGTCCGCGCCACTTTGACGAATAATATCGATGGTTCGTTTGCGAGCCGTCTCTTCATCGATTGTATATCTCGGATCCTGATTGAGACGACCCCAAATGTTCCAGGTCATCACCTTCAAAGATCTGTTTGTTTTGGAATTGCCTGGTTCTTTGATGAAGGGTTTTGTTTGAACCTCATTTTTCTGGATGTTAACTTCTCGCCCACGAATTGCGGGAACGACGATAGTTTCAGACGAGGCATTGTCGCGATCAAAGTAACCGATGTCGGTGGGCGAAACTCCTTTCCAGGACGAAGAGCTCGCCTCGACCGTGACGAGAGCTTTTTCGGGGTCGATGGTCAACGTGGTGAACAAGGGGTTGTTGTAGTAAGTCATTCTGGTTTCGCCGCCCACCCAGTAGTAAGACGCCGAATTGATATGCAAATAGTTGACGCCATCGACTTGCAAGAGTGAATCAACATGCGAGTGCCCGTTGAGGCAAAGCAAGATTTTTTCGCGGTAGCTGGTGAACAGTTCCTGAATCTCGGTGGCATTTTGAATCGCAGATGGACCCGCTAATGGTTGATGGCTGAGGATTAACACCGGGCGATCTGCTGCCTTCAATTCGGCCTCGAGCCAATCTTTTTGCTTGTCGCCGATAAAGGAAGGGTATCCGGATTGAGTAGGCGAACCCGTTTCATTTCCATCCAGCACAATCAAACGCAAGGAATCAAGATCGCGACGGTAGTAAGCGGACTCAATTCCCCACGCTTTGAAGCAGTCTTCGCGAGTCAACTTGAAATCAAACTCGTGATTTCCGATGACATGAATCTTGTTTTCATGTGCAGCATTGAACTTGTCGGCAAACATCTGGTGTTTCAGATTGGGAAACGCGAAATCGCCAAGCTGGACCAAGGCGTCGATCTCTATCTCTTTCATCGCCTCCAGGAAAGCGTCCAGCCGCGTTTCCGCGTCGACAGCCAAGCCACCATGTAAATCCGCTATGACGCCCAAGCGAATTAGCTTCTTTGAGTTATCGCTGGCAAAGAGCTGAGCAGGAACGGGAAGGGAAAACGACGCACACGTTGCCGCGATTGTCGCTCCAATCTTTTTTAGAGCCGTTCGTCGTGTTTGGTGTGTCATTGTTCCACCTCGATAGAATTTCGGTTGAAACGCTATGTGCATTTGTCTTGTTGAAATTTCAGCCTAACGCCGAAGTGTTGGTTTTGCTCTAGGTTCATTTCAAAATTGATCTTGGATTGCAGGGACCAGGGCTGATTTCCGCTGCTCCCATTTCAAGGTCAATCGATGGGAATGTACAGAGCAGAAAAAATGGCCTGGTGTCTTTCAAAGACACCAGGCCATTTCGCACTTCTACCAGCGGGGCAAACCCCAGACGGCATTATCAGTTGTTGCAGTCCAGACCATCGGGAGTCGGATCGGAACCTGGATTCGGATAGGGTGGCGGCGGAGCATTGCCACCCGAAAACAGGAAATTCAGCAGCGCTACCGCATCGGCAATGTTGGTTGAACCGTCATCGTTGGTATCGATCGCATCGAGGCAATCGGCTGTCCCACTATTGAACAGGTAGTTGAGGCAGAATACTGCATCGGCCACATTGAGCTCCTGATCGCCGTTACCATCTCCACGGATGAAGGCAGTGTCGGAGACAGTGATCAACCCTCCCTCAAGTAATGGCGGCACAGCTACTCCTGCAGGATCGACCAGCAAGTTCTCGGTCGGAGAAGGACTACCGATGCCATCGACAGGCGTCACAGCGAGTTGATCTCCGATGTTAACCGTCGGCTGAACGATGTAATTGGCATTCGCCAGAATCGACTGAGGAGAGGGGGGTATCGTAACCTGACCATTGAAGTCAAGCACAACGCCCAGAGTCCACCAACCTCCATCCAAAGTCAGATCATTGTTCATGGCTGAAGTGAAGAAAGCCGCATTGTCCGCATCGGTCCCCGTATCGTTCACATCCACGATGTTCAGTTCGTTGGGATCGAAATCGATCGCCAGAGAATAACCCGCGATCACGGTATCGTGATCAGCGCTGACGGTGGCAGTGACAATTCCACCAGGAGCGCCCTCGGTGCTATCATGAATGATGTATTCCTCTGTATAGAGGAAACCTGGATCGAGCAGATCGCTCCCTGAATTCTGGCTGGCGATGACCGTCACCGGACCAGGGATGTTAGAAGATGGCACGGACCCGGTCAGCTGAGTGGTACTGAGGTAGTTCAGATTCTGCACCAGCGATCCACCGATCAGAATCACAATATCTGGATTGAAGTTGTTGCCGGTGATGGTAAGGAAAGTACCCCCTGCAGTAGGACCACTGACCGGTACCAGAGAAGAAATAGTTGGAGGTTCTTGTTGTGGCGGAGGACCATCGGTGATCGATACGTCATCAATAAACCAATCGTCGTTGGTCTCATTGGTGTCGGTATAAAACCTCAGCCGGAAGCTGTTGTGCCGGGCATTCGATGGCAACGTGTAAGTGTTAACCGCAAAGGTGCTCGGATTGGAACCGTCGGAGACGATTCGATCCAGTTCTGTCCAATCGAGTCCAACATTGAGATAGGACACAACCAGTTCTTCGCCAGCCTCAACACCCGAGTGATTGGTGTAAAACTGCAAGGATGGAACTGTTCCACCAAGCAGCATCGTATTTGAGCGGATTTCGTCATACTGATACTCACCGGTCCCTGCACGATCCAGGTTGAGTGATAGTGGAGCACTCGGTTCTCCGGTTGAATTTGTGGTGGCAAATCCCCCCTCATTATAAATCCAGTTGTTAGAGTTCGGCGTATTGGTCGAGAACTCATCCAAAAATGGTAATGACAACTCAGGCGGCTGACTGGTGAGACAAGAACGAGTGTTTCTGTAATTAACAATCTGGCCTTCTGGACCTGATGTGAAACTGAGCGGATTGAGCCCACTGCAACCACCAAGTCCTGAGCACATTATCCGACAAGTAGAAGAGCTATCGCAGTGCGTGGCAGCCCAGTTGTGCCCCGCCTCGTGAGCTGTTAGTGCAACCCTCCGGTTAAAGTTGCTGGTGAATCGCGATTGGGACAATCCGTATGCATTGCTGGTACAGATATCGGAGAGGCTGGCAATACCGATGACACCGCCATCGAGATTGACACCCGTGAAAAGATGCGCCTCGTCGCGCTGGATTTGACTCTCCGGAGTTGAACTCCAGACATTGCTGAAGGTATTCAGCAATGATCCAGGAGAAGAGATGGATCCGTAGGGGTCAGCACTGGTAATCCTCACGATGAGCACTGTGATCTCGTAAGTGATGAGGATCCCCGGTACTTCATAGACGCCTTCAACTCCGTTGATGACATTTTCAACGTCGTTGATGGTACTGGTCACGCTGGATCCGTTGGCCTGGTAGAACTCAAAGTCAGCATCGATTCCGATTTCGGTGAGGAAATAGGTGGTTCCAAAAGACTGAGTACCACCGGCAGAGCCCCCAGGAGGTGGGTTTGCCGGATCAGGGGTCCCGCAGATGTACCCCAGATCGAGCTCGTCCTGTGCCGCCACGATGCCATGGAAAGAACCGGTTCCGGGAAATCCTAGTTCTGAAGTGGGAGAAATAGACCAGACTTCATCCGCGGTGAAGATCAGGGCCGTCAATTTCCCATCTTGGTAACTTGCGCGAACGTGGGAACCTGGAATCTCTAAAACCGTTCCCTTTCGGGTGCGGATTGGAGGCGCAGGATAGGCAACCAGTGAGGTCCCATCATCAACCAGTACCTCAAAACGATCGCTTCGAACGCTATGAGGATAAAGGCTCAGGGTAGCGGTACCGAGGCGTGGTAGATCGACTTCTACTACCAGTTCTCCATCCAGATGCTCGGTGAAGAACAGCTCCTGGACCTGCGCTTTCGAAGCATCCATCGCAGCGGCAACTGCGACTGCATCCGGTACCCCTGCAGGAGAAATCTGTTGTGCATCGAGAAACGATGCATTTGCAATCAGCAGGAAAATGAGTAGAAAGATCTGCACCATCGAAAACTGTGGTGATCTCTGTTTGGTCATCAAGAGGGACCCTTTCCGGGTCACGTCACCGTAGACGTCACCCACGTGTCCATGTGTTCCTGGCAGGCACATGTAGGGGAAACCCCGGACCACGGTAAGGAGATGCTCCCTGACCGAGAATCCGTTCGCCCTGAAAGGGCTCAAGGAGCCCTCCCCCGAACTTTCCTGTCATTAATGAATCAGAATCGCCCACACCGATGCTAACGAAATGGCAGCGGCCGAGCAAGCTATCCACGCCAATTAGCCTGCACCCAAAATGCCAGAATAGGTCGGAATAGCGCAAGAAAAGGGCTTTTAGGTCCGTCCAGGCTAGTTCCGACCTTACGTTTGCCTCCGACCCGCAGAGGCTACCGGAAACTAACTTCTCGGTGCCTGGCCTGCGATGATGAAGTTGTGGAACTTTGCGAGAAGATGATCATGAGCGTAAATGGTGGGCTAACAACGTTTTTCAGCGGATGGCTGATCGCCATCGCTGTGCTTTCACGTAAGGAAAAGTGAATCACAGATGATTACCTACACCGACGATCTAACAGGAGTGCTTCCGGAACACCTCACCGGCTCCTTCTTCGAGGGATGGCCGAATTCGCCGTCGCCTGAGACACATCTCCGGATCCTTGGCGGCAGCTCTCATGTAGTGCTCGCCGTCGCGCCCGGTGGGCAAGTCGTGGGCTTCATCAACGCGATCTCAGACGGTGTCCTCTGCGCCTTCGTGCCCTTATTGGAGGTCCTTCCCTCGTATCGTCAGCAAGGTATTGCCACCGAACTGGTCCGCCGCTTGCTTCGCAAGCTAGATGACCTGTACTCGATCGACTTGGTCTGCGAGGCCGAGGTGCAGCCATTCTACGAGTCGTGCGGTATGAAAGTCCTGGATTGTGGCATGGGCGTCCGCAATTACTCAGCACAGTCCGGGCGCGACGAAATCGAGCAGGAGCTGAACGGTTCGTGAATCAACATTCAGCTCAATGCTTGTCGCTTTGCCCCACGCTCGGACGTACCCGAGAACCCAGTACCGTGAAGACGGGAACGTGATCACTCAGAGCTCCATCGCCGGGACTGTCCCGGTCGACGTGAAATTCATCATCGGCCAGAGCTCTGGCTTCGAGCACCTGATTCGACAGCGGGCCCGTCACCCAGATGTAATCGATCCTCTCGGTTAACCCGGTACTTGGACAGGTCCAGCCACCGACAGGATCGCCGCCACTGGCAAGATAGCTATCAGTAAAACCCGCCTGCACCCAGGCCTCGTATTCGGGAGTTCCAGGTTGATGGTTGGCATCGCCCATCACGATCACCGAACGATTCAGGTTTCGATGTCGCTGCGCTGCCCTTTCCACCGCTGCGATTTCTCTCAATCGAATATGAGCGGTGTTTTTCCATGAAGGAAGCAGGTGCACTGTCATCAAAACCAGGGGGCTCCCTCGGTGCGTCACCACGACCTCACCGAAAGTCCGCGAGAAAGCATCGTCGATGGAATACGGCTCAAGATCCGGTCGATCGCGACTCTCCAGGATGGGTAAACGAGTCAGAATCGCACCGGGAAAACCTTGTTTCCAGCCATCTCCGGTCCAGGCTCCACGGAACCAGCGCACTTGCCAACCGAGTCGCCGAGCGGCCTCCATCACGTGTTTTCTGGGTGTCGCTTCCTGAAGTGCGATGACATCGAGATTATATCGCTGTGCTGCGGTAACGATTCCTGCGATCACCGATTCTGCACCACCTGGCGCAGTGACGACTTTTCCTTCAGCGTTGACCGTCACCGGAACGAAATAGTGAACATTCCAGGTCATCACACGCAGAGCATCGGATTCGGTTACGGGGCCAGACATGGCAAGAAGAAGGACCAAGCTCGGAATCATCAACTACGTAATCCTGTCAGTAACTGATCCACCACTTCCTTGGCGTCACCAAACAGCATGCGGCTGTTATCCTTGAAGAAGAGCGGGTTCTGCACACCGGCATAGCCTGTACCCATGCTACGTTTCATCACCACGACTGTACTCGACTTCCATACTTCCAGCACCGGCATACCGGCGATGGGGCTGGTCGGATCCTCAAGCGCATCGGGATTGACGATGTCGTTGGCGCCAATCACCATCACCAGATCGGTGTCGGGGAAATCTTTGTTGATCTCATCCATCTCGAGCACGATGTTGTAATCGACATTGGCTTCCGCCAGCAGCACGTTCATGTGTCCTGGCAAGCGGCCTGCCACCGGATGAATGCCGAAACGAACCGTCTTGCCCTTGTCCCTGAGGAAGTTGACCACCTGACTCAGCGAATGCTGCGCCTGAGCCACCGCCATGCCGTAACCGGGAACGATGATGATGTCCGATGCCTCGCGCATCTCCTCGACCGTCTCATCGACATCGAAAGTGGTCACTTCTCCCTGATCCTGGGTCTTGCTGCCAACAGCTACGCTGCCAGCGGTACCAAAGCCGCCCAGGATGACACTGATAAACGATCGGTTCATGGCGCGACACATGATGTAACTGAGGATGGCACCGGAAGAGCCGACCAGCGCACCGGTGACGATGAGGAGATCGTTCTTGAGCATGAATCCGGCAGCCGCCGCGGCCCAGCCCGAATAACTGTTGAGCATCGACACCACGACCGGCATATCCGCACCGCCGATGGCGGCCACCATGTGGAAGCCGATGACACAGGCGATGAGGGTCATCCACAGCAGCGGTTCGATGGCTGAATGTCCCTCGGCAAAGACAAAGAAAAGCGACAGGTAAACACAACCGCCTACCATCAACAGATTCAGCAGATGGCGTCCCGGCAAGGTCAGTGGTTTTCCCGATACGCTTCCGCGCAGTTTCAAGAACGCCAGTATCGAGCCGGTGAAGGTGATCGCTCCGATGAAGACAGCGAGGTAGATCTCGATGTTGTGAACAAACTCGCCCCCGGCGGGAACCTTGATCCCCGAACCGAGGTAGGTGGAGATCCCGACCAGCACTGCCGCCAATCCGACGAAACTGTGCAGGATTGCGACCAATTCCGGCATCGATGTCATCGCGACCCTGGCCGCCAGGATCGACCCGATCAGCGCGCCAATTCCAATCGCAGCCGCGAAAACAGTCGAGGTGGTCGGATCATCCAGAAGTATGCCGCGGAAGTTCTCGGCCAGTCCTTCCGGAAATTGCACCTTACCGAGGATCAATAATGCCGTGGCACCGACGGCCAGCGCCATGCCGATGATTCCGTACAGGTTTCCACGGCGGGAGGTCTTCTGGTGGGACAGACCACCGAGGCTCAGGATGAAGAGCACTGCGGAGACCAGATAGGAACCGAGGATCGCTCCGTAAGGAATCATTTCCTGCCCCTCATCCCTGGAACATCTTCAGCATGCGCTGAGTGACCAGAAAGCCACCCGCGATGTTGATGGTGGCAAACAAAACGGCGATCACTCCGAGAACCGTGGCGGGATCTTCCATAGATCCACCCATTTGAAGCATACCGCCAACGATGATGATCCCGCTGATGGCGTTAGTGACACTCATCAAGGGGGTGTGCAGGGAAGCACTGACATTCCAGATCACCTGGTAACCGATGAAACAGGACAATACGAAGACGCTCACCTGATGCAGGAAGCCGCTATCACCGGACCACCCCACCGCGATCAACGCCAGGCCGATCAAGAGCAGCATCCAGGGCCCGCGATCCTTTTTCTCGGCGGGTGCCGCAACAACAGCTTCGCTCGGTTCTGCGGTTTCCGGCTTTTTCTGATCTACGGCGAGTTTTTTCACTGGAGCGGGCCATTTCATCTCTCCGTCATGGAGGACCAGCGTCCCGCGTATCACCTCGTCTTCTTCATCGACCCGGTATTCCTCGGCACCTCCCATATCATCCAGCAAATGGCAGATATTATTGCCGTATAGATTGCTGGAGACATTCGCCATGCGACTCGGCAAGTCGGTGTAGCCGATCATGGTCACACCGTGGCTCTGCACCACCTGGTCGGCAACTGTACCGGCGGCATTGCCGCCTCGTTCGGCCGCTAGATCGACGATCACCGAACCCGGTTTCATGTTCTTGACCGCCTGTTCGGTAATCAGCAACGGCGCCGGTTTACCGGGAATCAGGGCGGTGGTGATGATGATGTCGGTTTCTCGGGCTTGCTCTTCGAACAGTGCGTGCTCGGCATCGATGAAGGCCTGACTCATCTGCTTGGCGTATCCGCCCGAGCCGGTTCCATCTTCTTCCATTTCGACGGTCAGAAACTCAGCCCCCATCGACTGCACTTGTTCAGCAACCTCAGGGCGAGTGTCAAAGGCGCGCACGATGGCACCCAGACCTCTGGCCGCACCGATGGCAGAGAGTCCGGCAACGCCGGCACCCACCACCAGGACCCGGGCCGGCGGCACTTTTCCAGCAGCGGTCATCTGTCCGGTAAAGAAACTGCCGAAGTGATGAGCCGCTTCGAGCACTGCCCGGTATCCGGCGATGTTGGCCATCGATGACAGCGCGTCCAGCTTCTGCGCGCGGCTGATGCGAGGAACACAATCCATCGCCAATACGGTGGCTTTGCGAGATGCCAGTTTCTGAACCAGTGCTTGTTCCTGGCCAGGCCAGATGAACCCGATGAGAGTGCCGCCCTCGCGCAGCAGGTCTGCCTCGTGGGTTCCCAGGTCCGGATGCTCCATCGGAGCGCGAACTTTGATGACGATATCAGACTGCTGCCACAACGACGCGGCTCCGTCGACGATCTCCGCACCCGCGGTGCGATAACCGTCGTCGTCAAAACTGGCCGCCGTTCCGGCACCCTTCTCTACGACTACCGAGAAGCCAAGTTTCTGCAGTCTTTTGACATTGGCAGGAGATGCGGCCACTCGACATTCACCGGGCCAGACTTCCCGCGGCACCCCGATTTTCATCAGCTATTTCTCCCTGAAACCTGTACTTCGAATCCGCAACCCCAGGGGTCACAGGATCGCAGCCCATGATGCGAGTTCGTTGAGACATAATGAAGCGATTCTGGCGGATTCAAGACCACTGCGTCCGATTCCATTTGGTCTCGTCTTTGGATAAAATGAGGGTAGGTAAGCTGGATCAAATCCCGCCTCTGACCAATAGCCGCCTGAAGGGAATCGAAGATGGGATTTCTTGTACGGATAGGTAACGCAACGGTCTTTGTGCTCGTCGCCGCTGTACTGCTGACCAGTACACCCGTGGCTGCCCAGGTGGCTTTCGATGAATGTGGCATTTTCGTTTCCGATCCTGCCGGTTCCTGCCCCCTCTTTGCTCCCTATGCACTTCCTGGCAACTATCTGGTCGATCTGGGAACGCTTCCGGTTCCGCCACCTGGAACCGAGGCGAGAATCTCTGGCACCATGGAAGACTGTGTGGCGACCTGCTTCCCCATGGCTTGCATCTTCGATGCCACTCTTGATCCCTCCTGTGGTGGCCCACCGCCACCGCCAGAACCTGAGTTCATACGCGGCGACTGCAACAANGATGCATCGTTCAACATCGCCGATGCGATCTTCCATCTGAACGGTCTGTTCGCTTCTGGCGCCCCACCTGCTTGTCAAAACGCCTGTGATTTCAACGGCGACCAGGTCCTCAATATCGCTGATGGGGTCGTCATGTTGATGGTTATGTTCCAGGGAGGAGGTCCTCCGCCTCCACCATGGCCCGACTGCGGTGTCGATCCGGTAGCACCAGCCATGCCTGATTGCCTGAATCCCATCTGTCCCTGATGTAGAATCCGTCCCGGAAACGGAGATGGGATGAACAACCACCAGGAACCCGATTTCGATGCACAGGATCTAGCAGATCAACAACCTCATCAGGAACTTCTCGACAAATCCCCGCAGGCCAGAAAATTCTTTAATGGCTGCTTTGGTGTCTTTCTGATCCTGTTCCTCATCATCTGGTACATAGCACTCGGTTTCATCTTCGAGGAAGCCAACGAGGCCAAAGATGCCGTGAACTGGCCCACAACTTCAGGACAGGTTGTCGAAACGAAGGTCACATCNCATACCTCCAGCGGAAGTGGCAGTCGTAAATCGAGAACCAGCTATAACTCGTGGGTTCTCTATCGTTACAACATCGGCGGCCAGNCGCTGGAAAACGATGTGGTCCAGGTGATGACCTCCCATGACTCTCGCGCCGAAGCGAAGAAGGTGACCGACCAGTATCCGGTCGGTTCCGAGGTCACCGTCTATTACAAGATGGATGAGCCGGAGACATCGGTGCTGGTGCCGGGTATCTCGGATGAGTCGCAGCTGGTCCTGACCATCTTCACCTACGTGCCCATCACCCTGTTCTCCATCTTCGTCCTGTTCTGGATCCTCAAGAGGATGAGAAGCAGTCTCTAATATTTCCTGTCTCTCAGACGCTGGAATTTGACTCCGCCGGGAGAACAAGAGGATCCACATTATCTGTCCGATGCAGCGGTAATTTCGGATGAATCTAGCTGGGAGTGAGCTTCGGTTCCCCACAACCATCGAGAATCCTGGTCCGCCCACGGTGTTCTCGGCCACCTGCAGCAAAAGGACGCACTGTGAAGAATCTCTGCCGAAAATTCCTGGTACTGCTGGCCATAGTGTTCCTGAGCAATCCAGTCTCCTTGTTGCTACTCGGGCTCCTGAACAGAATCCTGTTCAGACCTGTCCAGTCCCTCTTCATCATCTATCCGGCCAGCCAGAAGTATGTCGATCACTACGGATTCAAGTTTCTTCAGCCCCACCTGAAGAAAATCCCCGTGATCTGTGGTCTGTATTTCCAGGGTGGATCTCCCGGATTGATCTTTGGCATCTCCGGGATGGAAGCGGATTTCGAGAAGCCGGGTTTCGTTGTCGATCTGAAGAGAAACTCGGATCTCATCGCCAAATGGCTCGGGATCACTAGCATCAAATACTCCGGCATCCTGCCCAGTGCCATGCAACGAAAAGGCGTACTGGAACCCCAGGAACTCAATCGGCGCTCAGGGCTTGTCGGCCAGGTTGTTTCTCTGGCCGAACGGGAAGTACGACAGCAGCTCGCGATGAGTAAAGACACCCCCGTGGTATTACTCGGTGGGCGCGGAAGTGTCGGGATTCAATTGAAGAAACAGTTATTAAAAGAAGATCGAACCGTCTACACAGTGGACCGGCAAGACGAGTTACCTGAACACCTGCGCGGACAAAAGGTGATTCTCATCGATGTCGCCAGGAAAGGGGCTCTCGAGCAGATCATTCCCGAGCTGTGGGACGGGGTGGTGCTACTCAACGAAACCTATCCGGCTCCCCGCAAAAGAGTCATCCGAGATCTCGAAGAAAAAGGGGTGCCGGTCTTTCATATCGCTGGCGTCCNGGGGTTTGCCTTTCCTCAGTTTCCTCACGCCTACAGCGGCGGAATTCCCTGCTGCGGTATGAATGAAGGCGGAGTCATCCGACCCCTGCTCAAGTATCTGAGCACCGGCCTGGCCTGATGGCCTGAATTTCGCCTGTCGCTGCTTTACATAAGATCCAATGCTTTCGCGATTTATAAAATTACCCGATGTCTTCGTATTTCTTCCGTCCCTCGGAGTTCTGCAATCGGATATATAAAGACGGAGAGAGGAGGCCAACATGCCCAAGCGCAGTACTACACGNAGAGTGCANCCAAATCGTGGACCATCACTACTTGCAATAAACCTCGAGGGGAACTCCATCCCGGGGTGGGGACCCTTCGTCTACAAGGTCGCAGTCATCCTGACGTTGATCATCTTATCGATTGCCATCATCTCAACGATGATCATCGTCCTGAATTCANCCCCCAATCTCATGACTGTCATCGTGGCTTTCGCGGGGCTGACGGCCCAGATTCTGGCAGGTATCTGCGGACTGGTGCTGCTCAAGCTGCTCCTCGAGTACCTGAGCCGATCAGTCAGGATCGAACAGAAGATGAATGAGCGAGTAGTGGAGAGCCGCTAGAAGACCATCACTACGGCAGCACCTGCTCCAATACTGCGATTCGGCCAGGGTTCCAGCCGCTGGCGATGATCGCGACCCGCGGGAATCCGAGGTTTTCCGGGTGGGTCAATAACCGGATGGCGGCGTTGTGGACATGGGTCCAGCCCTCGAGGCCGAGATCTTCCTGCAGTTTCAGCGTCGCGACCAGATTGCCATCCTTGAGCAGATGAATCGGCGCTGGCGTGCTGCCACCGGCACCCTTCAGACATCCAACCACCGCCAGATCTTCGACGTAATCGACATCGCAGGGCATCGTGCCCGGCTCGAAGTTGATGCCGGCGATGAAGCGGCCCTCACGGGTGTAGGTCTCGAGACGAGCATTGGCGCGATCGGCGACGGTGAAGACATCGGTATTCGGTACTGCGGTGATGCCGTGGGCGGTTCCGAACTTGCCGTGGGCGGTACCACGACCACCGAAACGCAGCGGGAACCAGGAGCCCACATCCGGCTGCTCTGGCTTTCCGAAGAACGGATCGGCAGCAAAGCAAACGTTGTCGGCATAGCCGTTGACGGCATAGAGGATGCCCCCGACCACTTCGACATCGCAGACACGAAACGCTCCCCCTCCTTCACCGTAGGGATTGGGCAGGGTTCGGATCAACTTGCCTTTCTTGTCGGTAATGAAGACTTTCTGCGCTTCATCGGATGGCAAGGCGAAGTAAGGCTGCCCGCCATCGCGGATGATGCAGGTGTTGTGAATGTTCACATCCCGGATCACCGCATCGCCACCGATCACTTCCAGCCGGGTGAGTGCCGGGTCAATGCGAATCAAGCCGACCCCTTTGAGACAGAAGTAGGTCGATCCATCGCCCCCATCATGAATCCGGTCGACGGCGAAGCCGCCGTGGGCGCCATTGATGTGCTGTTTCACTTCTTCGGGGACATAAACAGTACGGGCGGCAAAGCGATAGAACCCGTCGCCGGTACTCTTTCTCGGCGGTAAACCTCCATCACCGAGCAACTCCATCATGCCATGACCCATCGACCAGCCCATCAGGTAGTAGATCTTGCCACTGCCGAGATAGTGATAGGGACGATCAGAGGCTATACGGTAGAACTTGTCTTTCTCGTCCTCTTTCTTCCACACGTCATCACGGTACATCTTGTCGGCTTCCCAGTCCCAGTAGGGAGAGGTGCGCGCCAGCTTGACATTGCCGTGGAATTTTTCGACCGCCGCAATCGCTTCCTGCGCCTTGCGGAAACGCGCCACACCACCGGAGGCCTTGTGACCATCGGTTCCCAGCTCGCCGATCACCACCGGCAGCTTCTCGACCTTCCAGTGCTTGCGGATGTCATCGATGAAAGCGGTAAAGCGTTCGGGGTAGGCAGCGGTTTTTTCCTTGTTGACCATGTCGTTCCACCCCTGGAACCAGACAAAGCCGCAGATCTCGTAACCCTCATCCTTGTAGCCGGGCACTACCGATCCGATGTCGGCCAGCACGCGATCAACGTTCTCCATCATCTTGGTGTAAAACTCGCCGGGACCGCCCATCGAAGGTGGCAAGAAATCCTTCGCCACATCCTTGCCACCCCAGGCGGTCTTGATCAGCAGTACCTTTTCATCGAAGGCATCGCCGAGCACGGTGCCGATCGCCAGCTCCGGTCCAATCTTGCCGCCGTGAGCTCCACCCTTGGAACCAAAGCCGACCGTGAGGGGACCACTACGACCGAGGTAATCGATGAACACATCGTCACGAACCACCCACTCGCCATCCTTGTAGATGTCGGCGAGTAGATGACCGTATTCCGGATCATCGCCCAGATGCGCCAGGGTATTGACCGCCCCTTTGCCCTCCATATTCGACTGCCCCGCCAGGATGAAGACCTTCACCGGATCGGACGGATCCGCCGAAACGAGGGCAGGAATCAGGACCAGAGCCACAACCAGGATCAAATTGCGCATGAAACCTCCTCAAAAAGTTCATAAAGGCAGGATAGGCCCTCCAGAGGCCCAGGTCACGGGCTAATGAACCGGCCAGAAAGCGGGTCACGGGGCGCTAATTATCCGGATTCATCGGTATAAGGAGGCCACCATCAAGAACTTCAGCACTCACCGACGCCTCGGTCCTACTGCCTTCAAAAGCGTCCTCTTCCTCCGGGCAGACACCAGTATCGAGAAGATTCGCCGCATGCCTCGTAATGCCACCTTGCTACTCGATCTCGAAGACAGCGTCGCCTCCCAACACAAGGCCCGTCAGCGCTCCCGGATCATCGATTTGCTTCAATCGGGCGTATTCAAAAACCGCAAACTCTTGCTGAGAATCAATGGGCCCGACAACCCTGAAGAGATGCGCCTCGACCTCGCTCACTGTCTCCATCGAGACCTGAACGGGCTACTGCTACCGATGATCAACTCTGCCTCGGACGTCAATGAGATCGAGGAGATCGTGACTCGATCTGAAAAGTTGCGCGGACTCGAGCCGGGACATAACGTCTTCATCCCCCTGATCGAACGCCCCGGCGCCACACTTGAGGCTTCCGCTATCGCATCGGCATCACCCCGTAACGTCGCCATGGCATTCGGCCATGGCGATTTCTGCCTGGAGATGGATGCCGATCTGAGCGAAGAGTCGGTGCAGGTGGCGAGGTCGATGGTTCTGATGGCTGCCAAGGCTCATAAATTAGCAGCGATTTCCACGCCTTTTCTCGATCTGGACAATCTGGATGGATTCGAGCAGGAAAACCGGCGAATGAAGAGTCTTGGATTTGACGGTTGCTTCGCTCTGACCCCACGTCAAATGCACAAGGCCCTCGAGGTCTTCTCCTACACCCAAGAAGAGATCGAACAGGCCAGAAGAGTCATCGAAGCGATTGAAACTCAGGGATCCATCGCCAAACTGGATGGAAACATGATTGGCCCGCCGATGCTCAAGAGAGCATTGAAGATCATGGCCGACATCGAAGAGGAAGCCCGAGAGGCAGCCTGATCGCTGATGCAAAGTAAGTTTCCCGTCTACGGGTTAGATCTACGAACCGCTTGTCCCGGCGAGATCCTCGAAAGCCCCCACGAAGTGACCATCGACGCCAGCTGGCGCACCAGCTGGCAATCGGCATTTCCTGCATCGAGTCGAATCGCTACCAGTAAAGAGTATGCCACCGGCTGTGGTCTCGATGAGATCGCGATCCCGGTATCGATGCTTCTCAACATGACACTCTGTTTCTCTGTAGAACCTTTTTCGCAAAGCTGCAGATACCATCTCGGCCTGGAGAACGCTCGCCAGGAAGCGGTCGTTCGAGAAGGCGACACCTTCCGCAGTTTTACCCGACTGGACCAGATGGGAAACACTTCACGCGGCGACGCCAGCGTGATTCATACCACCCACATCTTGGTAAACCAGCATGGCGAACGCGTCTTCTCGTTGCTGAAGCGATCCTACTACGATCCAATTCCGCAGCCGGTCGATCGAGAATCGAATCCTGATCAAGGAGAGAACTCGAAATACTTCACAGAAATCGGCGAGACTCCGCTTGATCGATTCCAATCGGTTTCGTCATTTCCAGATGCTCCTCGACAAGAGCTCTCCGTCGACGAGGTAATTCTGCACCCTGCAGTACGGCCGTTCGGCTGGACCGAGAACCTGGCACTCTCAACCTTATATCGCAACACCCACCCGATTCATTGGGATGCGCAGCGTTACGGCCGCGAGGGTATCGTTGTTTGCGGTGGATTCGTCCAGTCACTTGTCTTTGCCATCTGCGACCGAGAACTGAGACAGGTAATCGACGAGGTGCTCGAGCGATCATCCCACGTCAACACCATCGCGCCCGAGGACTGTATCGGAGCCATCAGTAGAGTGCTGTCTGTCGAACAAATCAGCGATCAGCTGGAGGCTGTGCGGGTGAAGACTCTCGGCCTGAAGAATGTTGATGTCGAGCAGGAACTGGTCGATGCCGAGATCCCGGAGACGCTCCTTGATGATCAGGAGCGGAAACCATCACAGATCGAGGCCATCTGCGCGGATCAATGTCATATCCTTTCGGACAGAATCGCCCTGCAAGCGGTAAGAACCATCATCCGGCCCTGTTGCTGAAGAATCGATCCCGATAGGCTACCTGTGTCCGCACACCGATGGGAACCGCCATGGATAGTGAACAAAGCTACGATGATTTATTTCAGCAAGCCCTCGCTGCAGGAACAAAGCGCGGAATTCGGCGCGGTATTTTGTTCCTGATCGTTGGAGTGGTTCTCGGCGTTGCTTGTTACCAGATGATCGAAGGTCCTGCACCGACCTTGACTGAAGACAACATGTTTGATCTTGGCAATCCAAATATCCGTTACAAATATGGAATGTGGGCGTCGGTGTTTATCACATACACCGGTGCCATATTGATCTACACTCATCGTAGTATGCAAAAAAACTTAAAGCGCTGATCGATTTCTTTCCGGCAGCAAATGCGTGCTCCCTCCTGGCCCTGGGAGCCTCACTTCGTTGTTGTCATTGAGCCTCTATGGTAAATTAAGCACTGAACCATTCTTGATTGTGGCGGCCATGATTATTTCTCGTCATCCATCCTCGCGACTGAGTAACTCCTTCTTTCGGGGGACGATCACTTTTTTGTCGATAATGGCCTTATTTTGCATCAACCTCGAATCCGCCCGGGCATCCGATCTCTACATTCTCAGCGTTCAGGCCAGTACTTATTTGCAGGACCGGGCAACCGTTCATCTCGACAATCAGGCAGGCTCCGATGTGGGCGGCTGGTCGATCACCCTATGCCACGATCCCAGTAGCGTCGCCCTCGACGAGATCTTCTTCGGATCCTCGCTGCAAAACCTCCCTGCTCCCCCTGATTTTCACGACGTGGCCTTTTTCAGCAGCGGTTTCACCATCACCTGCATCATCGACAACAGTGGCAACGTTTCGCTGGTACCAGCATCTAATCACCTGCTTTACGTGATCGACTACAACTACCTCGGGTTCAACAATTATTCAGATATCGAGTTTTGCCCCACCTCCACCACCGGGCCGGGACTCGATTCCTACATTGAATCGGGAGGACAGGCCTATGACCCCATCACCATCGATGCTTTCATCTTCAATGCCGTCCTCGATCCCGGGGTGATCTACGAAATCGAACGCACCATCGGAACCTACGATGAACAAACCGGAGAGGGATCAGTGGTTGTCGAGCCACTGATCTTCCCAGCACTTTATGGGCTGGATTCGGTCACCGGTTTTTCGATGGCGCTCAGCCACGACCCTGATGTGTTGCAAATCGATAGCATTATTGCCTGGGATGAAATCGCCGATCTCAATGGAGGAGCAGGTCCGGACCTGATGCTGGTGGAACTGATGTCGGATGGCTGGACCGTCGATGTCACTTTCGGTCCCACCGGTATGGAATCGGTCGATTTTCCGGGTGGTATCTACCCGTTACGAGCAACTTACTCGACTCAACCAGGTGCCATCCCTCTGGGCAACTGCGTTGGCAGCTGGCTTCGGTTCACCAATAGCTTCGGGGTTCCCAACGCGGTTGATTATTTCCCCGGCTGCTGTACCAATGCCTGTCATTACGATGATCTGGTCATTCTGATCCCCACAACCGCATCTTTTCAGCGCGGTGATTGCAACGGAGATACCGCACGCAATCTGGCCGATGCGATCTTCCTGCTGGGAGTGCTTTTCACCGGCGGTGGGCCTGCCTATTGCCAGGACGCCTGTGACAACAATGACGATGGCTCCATCGATATCTCCGATGCCATCTACCTGTTGACCTTTCTCTTCGCCAACGGCGCAGCACCACCGGAACCAAACCAACTGTGTGGATCGGACCCCACCAGTGACGGGCTCGGCTGCGCCAGCAACACCTGCCCCTGATCGCTTCCCTTGAAAGCTATCGAGTCAAAATCCTGCTAACATTAAGGTGGCAGGAGGAGGCGATGAAGAAAAAACCCTCGCTTGGCTATAGCCTCGCTCTCTACCTCTCCACTGTGATGTGGATTTTTGGAATGGTGGGGGTCGTTGCCCTCATTGGAGGGCAGGTGTACTCCACCTATAAGACTCTCAATTGGTTGAATACTTTCATTGAACACGACTTGTCCTCGGAAAAACGTCGGCCAGCCAGAGCGGATTTGTTGGAGGATCAGCGTCAATGGAAGGAATTCTATTGTCCCATCGAAGAGCTTCCCTGGTTGCCCGTTCCCCTCATTCTTTGCGCTCTATTGGGTGGCGCGGGATACAGGATCAGGAAAGAGATGGGAGAGCCCGTCAGTTTTACGGAGCTCTTGCGCTGAGGATCCGGCTGGTGGCAGATTTACTCGCCGGCGGGAACC
>PAIH01000065.1 GCA_002711105.1 Planctomycetota bacterium | reverse complement strand
GAGGCCGATCCGAACTGGCAGCTCGCTCACAAACGCACCGTCAATCTGATCTGCATGGCACACATCGACGGTGACGAGGCCACCGACAAGGTCGCCAACGGGTTGAACGAGCAAGGCGAGATGTTCGTCACCGCCACGACGGTAGCGGGCAGACGCATCTTGCGTGTCTGCATCGGCGGCACCCAGACCCGCAAAACTCACGTCGAAGCGGCCTGGCACAGGATTGCCGCGGCTGGAGTTGCGGTTCGTTGATGATCTAAATCGGAAAAAAGAACAGCGGCCGCTCCCCTGCAGGGAGCGGCCGCTGTCATTCGGTCCGTTGGTGTCGTCTCTTTTCCTCCTATGGACAGAACGGGAAGGAGAGACAGCCGATGCCATCCAGGGTCGGGTCGGGGCCGCAGCCGGGGTAAGGAGGGGGTGGTGGAGAGCCAGACAGAAAGAGGTACCCGAGCTTGTAGATGACGTCGCTGATGTCGACATTTCCGTTGTCGTTGATATCGGAGGCATCGTCGCAGAGGCAACTGCCGCTGCCCAAGAAGAGACAGCCGAGGAGATTGATCACATCGGAGAGGTCACAGATGCCGTCGGCATTGGTATCGCCGCGGATGAAATTGGAGAAGCCGACGATGATGGAAGCGACGGTGGCCGGAGTAAAGACCACGTGGCAACTTCCCGATCCTGTCGATCTCGCCGCCAGCGCGACGGGTACCGGCATGGAGCCTGTCATGAAACAGAAACCGACGGTGTGAGAACCGGAAGCGAGGATCTGGTACTGGACCTCGGCGACAACATTGACTCCCGATGAGTAGGTGCTGGAACCGCTCAGGGAAGGGATCAGATTGATGTTGAACCCGGTCGGATGGCTCTGGGCGGAGAAGAAATCGGGGACCAGCGCACCGGAAGTGATGGTTGCCGGAAGCAGCTGTAGTTTGGTCGGATCGTGGCAGACTCCGAATGACAGCCCGGTGACATCAAAGGTCGTCGGAATCGTCAGCTCGATCTCGACGGTGACGGTGCTGCCGATGGCGCCGCTGCCGCCAGCGACAGGAGCCACCTCAAGCAAAAATGCGGGGTTGAGGGTGTAACCAGTAAAAGTTGGGCAGGAAACGGCACAGCCGAGGCTATCGACCGTAGGGTCTGCCCCGCAACCGGGGAACGGCGCGGGAAGAGGGCTCGAAGACATACCACTGGTCAGGATTAAGATCACATCCGACGTCGACAGGTTGCCGTCATCATTGGCATCCCCGGCATCATCGCAGACTACCGAGGCACATCCGCTGAAAAGATGCTCTAGCAGGGCGACCGAATCTCCGACGTAGAAGTCGATGTCGCCATCGCCATTGGCATCTCCGCGGATGAAGGTCTGGGCAGACACTGAAGAAGTGAGTAGCACCAGCAGCAGGGGAAGCAACCACAGGTAGGCATACCTGGTCGCCGGTCTCGCACTGAAAAGGGTCATAGGTCGCTGCATTGTTCCCTCCGTTCCGGTGTGGGCACCATCGGTAGGGCTCCGGTTGCGTCGAAACGTCGCAAGAACCCTGGTGCAACGGGCAATGATCGATGCAGACTTGCATCATTCATCCGAAACCCACTCCCATCCGGACACGGTTTTTGGAAGATGGCATCGTCTTCGACAGATCTGGTGTCGAGGCGCCCGGTCTCGCTGCCGCCTTCAGCGCACCCAGGAGTGTCACACAACACAGCGGTTGCTCTGGTGACGCGAGCTGGAATGGTATCTGCCCCTACTGACAGGGCGGGAAGGCCAAGCAGTCGAGAGTGCCGCTGGTTTCATCAATTCCGCAAAGCAGGCCTGGAGGTGTTGGTTCGGCACCGCATGTAAAGAGGGTTGCGAGACTGAAGATTTCATCGGCGATGTTTATTCGTTCAACCAGAGCCTAGCGGGAAAAACGGACCTTCATCTCGATCACACCGCCGGGCCTGGCGGTAATCCAGCTTCCCTCCGCACCTCGACAGTTGATTTCGATGCCAGGTGGCATTCCTCTGATCACCGTCCTGCCGTTTTCATCAGTGAACGCACGCCAGACTCGGTTCCAACCGGCGCCACTGATCTCGATCTGCTTGCCCCCAACCGGTCTCCCATCGGGGCCATGGGCTAGAACACTCAAGGTACTTCCGGATAGCAGTTCCGGTTCGATGAATTCAGGTGATTCTGCCGTCGCATCGTCAGAAACCTGAAAAATCTGAGTCGCGAACAGATTCGGATCTCCGCCATCTTTCTGTTTGAATTGTTGAATCAAAAGGTGGCACTCTCCTACGGGAACTAGAATCGAGCCTGTGCTGGAAATTCCATCTTTGGCCAGAGTCAGGAAGGAGTTGCTCCAGCCGCTTGCCGGGTGGCGCACATGGATCCGCATCTTCGCTTCAGAGCGAACCTGCACCTTGGCATTACCGAATTCCAACTTCACGAACTCGACGATGAGCGGCTCAGAAGGTGGGGCGTCAATCGTTACGTAGTTGTTCCCTCGCAAGCCGAAGCCACCCCCTTGCGGATCGAATTCGAATAAAGTCTCCCCATCAGAAAGGCCATGCAACGCAAACGGCATCCCCAATTCTAAAGTAGCACTGACACCCCTTCGATTCTGCGGAGAGAAGGTAGTGGTCAAACCCATGCTTACGATCAGCGGTTTTCCATCAGGACCTTTATTGATCTCACCACCGTTGCCGTCGACGATGCGCACGACACCTTTCACTGGCATTGTCGCAGCCGGGTCAAGAATCCCCAGGTCGTATTCCCCTGGACCATCGACACGGAAGGACCTCCATGCCATCCAGATGTGCTGAACACCATCGACGACACTGATCCAGTATGCTGCCAGGGACTTCTCTCCCTCGCGAACCCCGTAGATGGAGAAGCTTCCGTCGTCACTCGCTTCGACGGTGTGCTCACGCAGACTGGTACCGTAATCTGCGATTCCATCTCCATTTCCATCGATCATTTCGTCGTGCCGGAGCAGAACGCTAGCGGCCTGCACACCGGCGATCGGAATCGGCAGCACCCCGGTTACCAGAACGCCGATGTGTACCCACACGGCTCCGACGACCTCCTCTCCAGATCGCACTTCAAGAACACCAGAGAGGTCAAACTCGGGTTTGCGATGAACCCTGGAGTCCACGCGCAACTGGCCTCCCGACCCTACGCTAGCGACCTGCGCTTCGTCGGATGGAGTACAGGTCACAGAATCCTCGCAGTGGACCCGGAAACGGTACTGACCCGCGGGAAGGCTTGCGAAGTTCAGATTCGGGCCCTCAGCAGCGGTGGAGAGCAGCAATGCGGGAGAGTCGGGCAGGACAACGAATTCCTCACCGATGGGGAACTCCCCATCCCCGGCCAGTTCTCCCAGCAAATCAACCGGCAACTCCACGTTTGTCGGCGCGGAGTCACCACCATCGACCCACAATGTCCAGGCTGCCCGCACCTGCTGCAGAGTGACGACAGGTGACGGGGAGAGTGGAACCAGGTACACCTCGACATCAGAAAGCTTCACGCTGGGATCTGTCGCCACTTCAACTCGTATCGCGCCAAGCCGCCCGAGGAATACCGATGGCAGCGATGCCAGGTCCTTAGACGACACCATGGCTACAGCGTGTCCAGGGGCATGTACCAAACCGATGCTGGAACAGTGGATCACCGCCTGTGGAACAGTGACCTGTCCCTCATCGTTGCTCTCGAACTGCCTGAGGCATTCTTCCTGCTCGGAGAGAAACTCGATCCGGGCATCGGTCACCGGTCCGCTGTCGTTCACTACCTGTATCACGACGACCGGTTCTTGTTGCGGTTGACTCGCGACCTCTTGCACTACTTGAGCCACGGTAGGCGCGACAGAATCGGCAGTTCCCTCTGTTGGGTTGGTTCCGGGAGTATCATCCCGAGGAAGAACCCACCAGAGCAAGGCAGTGAAGGCGACGAGCCCGATGAAGATCCTCCAGCTGGCGCGGTGTTCCTTATCAGGCTGTTCGTTACTCATGGACACTGGCATTCCAAGAGTAGCACGTACCAGGTGTCGTACCTCAGAGTGACACTCGATCCGGGAAGACCAAAGAGAGAAGCGTTGGCGAAAACCCGACCACTTAACGTTCCTTGCGGCTTGATCACCACATTATCCGTACAACAGTTATGCGTTGTCACCGACCAGTCGTAAGGTCTTGCGGGGTGATCCCCTGTTCCGGTCACTTGTGGGATGATCAAGGAAGCACCGGTCGAGGCAATCGGAACACTGACACTGCCACTGCCAGCGGAAGAACTCGAGGCATTCTGCTGCAAGATCCCTACGTATTTCGCTTCCGGTTCACACGGGCTATTGAACAAGTTGCTTTCTAAGCTAACGTGGCCAAAGATATGCCCCTCACCTAAAGTATCTGTGATGAGGATGTTCCCCTCGCCCTTGCCTTGGACCGTCAATTCGACGTAGGTATCTCCGGCGCTGAGCCACTGGTCTTTCCTCCAGGATGACAACGCATTGGCAGCACTGAAATCGGTAAAAACGCTCCATGCCTTACCACCGATGGCCCCCCAGTAGGCTTGTGCAGCGACCCGAATGTATGCGCCTCCGCCCAACAAATTTGATGTCGGGTCTGTTACAGTTTTGTCAGCCACAGATTTCATAGGGTCTTTGTACATCCACCCACACGGCAGGTCCGAATCTGGGCTCAACTCCGGCAGCTGATCATATCCTGGAATATCACAGGTCAGTTCACCAGGGATTGGTGCTCCATCCTGCGCACCAGCCACTCCAATAATTAGCAAATAGGTCAAAAAAAGCAGACTGTGCAGAGCCCGAACAAGGAAGGAGTACACGCCGCGACCTCCTCGCAGAAGATGTGTTGCGATGAAAGAGCCAGGCGGGCTCCACATAGGATCCAGCGAATTGATATCGGAGTCAAGCAGTGCAAGAGCGTGCGTCCGTTAATGGACGTTTCCTTGCAGCTACTGACAGGGCGGGAAGGAGAGGCAGTCGAGATTATCCGGTGTCGGATCGGGTCCGCACTCCGGGTGGGGAGAAGGTGGGGGTGGGCCGCCGCTGAAGAGGAAACCCAATTTGCAGATGGCATCGGCGATATTGACCTGACCGTCGTCGTTACAGTCGCAAGCGTCCATACAGGAACAAAATCCGCCCACGAACAAAAAGGAGAGCACGTTGATCGCATCTCCGATGTCGCAGCCACCATCGCGGTTGGAATCGCCACGGATGAAAAGCACTTCACAGAAAGGTAACTCAAAGCAGATTTCCGCGCCGCAACACTCGAATTCTTCTCCGTCATCATCCTTGGAAATCAAACCGAGAGGTATGCAGACCCCAGCGCCAGGGACACCTCCTGTGAGGTAGATTTCAATCCCCAATACGATGTCTCCTGACAAGATTGGGGGAGTGAGGTCAATTATATTTGGGCTGATTCCTAGACCGCCGACATCTCCGGGGATCAGGAGTTTGTGGACGACGAAGTTGGTGTTGTTGATGACATCGAAAGTCACCGTGTAGTCGGCATTATTCACTTCAGATCCACATTCGACGGCGAGGTTCCCAATCGAACAGGAGTCGTCGCTACCTCCCTGTGAGTATCCGGGACTCACAAGTAAGCCAAACAGTAGAAAAATCGTTATCGACGAAGTGAAAGGTTTCATGGAACTTTGCTCGGGGGCTATCTCCATCAAAAGGGGGATCGCGAGCTGCATCGATCTGAAGTCAGATCGATGCAACTCGCACAAATTTTCCTCGAATCATCAATCGTTGGTGCCGATGCATGCCGGGAAAGTCTCGCAATCGAGATCACCTGGTGTCTCATCGACTCCGCAAGTCTGATACGGAGGCCATGGAGTAGGACCACCTGAGAACAGTGCTTCCAGACTGAAAATGGCATCGGCAATGTCGATCGAGTCATCATCATTAGCGTCGAGAGCGACCAGGCAAGGAACCACTTCGGCGTGGAACAAGAAGTTCAAGGTCTGGACTACGTCGGAAATATCGAAAGATCCATCGGAGTTACTATCACCACGCAAGAACTCGACCGGTGGTGGTAGGAATGGCTGGCATACAACCTCGCAGCAAGCCTGTATAACGGACGTTCCGTCGGCACCATTGCACGCGATGCAATACTGACCATCGATGCAATCGACGGTGACAGTGCCTGCAAATGGATTTGCCGATCCAACAACGACTCCGTTGGACAGGATGATCAGGTCACCTGGACAACACTCATCGGTTGCTGGGACTGTCCATTGTAGAACGACGTCCAGAATATCATCGCCGTTGACATCTCCGACCGGCTTACAAATCAGGTCAGGAATGCAAGGTCCGGGCCCAGGCTCGCCCCCGGGCATGATGATGCAATGAACGATACCGCAGCATTCGTTCAAGGTTGCATCGTGGATGGTGATCTGGAAGCAGATTTCCTGGCCAGGTAGCGCTCCGATGATGACGGTAGAAAGTTGCGTCGACGATCCGTCTGCAAGACTGGGCAGAGCTTGCCATTCATCGGTGATGGTGACACCAGCTGGGCTGACGACATCCATGAAGAGATGATCCGCTACATTAGGAGCTTCTCCAGCCAAGTTGGTCACGGTGAAGGTATAAACGGAGTTTCCGTCGGCATCCAACGTGATGGATTCGCCAGTGATCGACAGGCAGCAGGGAGGAATTTCTATGCATACCTCGGTACCGCAACATTCGAAGAGTTCGCCCGCATCGTCCTTGGACATCAAGCTCATCGGAATACAAACGATATCACCAGCGTTGCCGCCAGTGAGAGTCAGTTGAATGCCAGTAGCTGTATCGGCATTGGCCAGCGGGGGAACCATGTCGATGATGTTTGGTGAAACTGCGACGCCACCGACGAGACCAGGAATCAGCAACTTGTGAACCTCGAAGCCTGAGTTGTTGACGACATCGAAGGTGAGAGTGAAGTCTCCCGAATTGGTTGGAGATCCACATAGAACGGTAGCATTTTCTATTCTGCAGCCAGTCCCGCAGTTATTACTGACGGGCCGATAGCACTCGATGTCGAAGATCTTGGTTTTATCCAGACCTCCTGTGGTGTTATCGCAGTCCATATCGATGAGATAACTATCTTGCATGTGCGTTTGCGCTGGAGGCAGCGGGATTACGTTTGAACCGGTACTGGGGATAATGGCAAAACCGTAGATGGCATCTGCTGCCAAGTGGAGCGCGTTGCCCGTGACGACAACATTGCCATCGGGATCAAAATCAACACCGCCACAAGAGTTTGTTCCATCTAAAAAATTGCCCACATGAAATTTGTCAGGATCACTGGCTACCCACGCAAGATGTGAGCCGGTGTATTCAAGTGTAAATCCGGCGTGTGCATTCGCGTCATTAAGGGCTGTAGAGACTCCTCGTTGGGAAACCACCATTCGGTTTCCGCACTCGAATGCAATGTCCGCTACCGGGAATTCGTTTCCACCCAGTACAGGGATCGTGATTTCTCTTCTTGCACTGTTGGGTATGAAATCCCCGTCTACTGGATTTATTTCTACAGACCAGATCTCATTGTCTTCAATGGGATCGGTACCCGGCGAGTTTGCATTCCAGACAGCATAGTAGAGACGGTTCTCGGGTTCGTTGATTCGCAAACCCCAGATTCTACGTCCGAGGGGAGTCAAGACAGTTTCTGGATTATCGGGGATGACATCTAATGGATTTCCTTGTGCATCCAATTCTTGTGCGCGGCCTTCGATTCCATGATTGAAAATGGGTAGCGTGTCGTTGTCAGCAGGCGTTATACAATCCTGGGGCAGGGGAATCATATAGATCAATCCATCTTCAAAGCTGCTGACATAGAGCCGTTCTTTTCCGTCGGGCAAGGTGAAGTGATCAATTTGCCCGAGGCTAGCAACAGCCCCCGATCCCGTAAAACTGGTTGGTAGCGAAGCGATGGGGCAGATGGTTCCGTCAAGTCCATCGAGTCTGTATACCCCTCCGGGTCCCATATCTCCGAACGCTACAAGCGGGCATTGATTTACTGAAAATCTGATTGGTGTTGCGCTGACGTAGATGCTGGGAGAAGGTCCATCATCGAGAGTGATTCCGAAAACGGGTCCAAGATTTTGCGCGGTCCACGCATCGGTGTTGTTGATGTCGCTTGGGTCACCGGGCCCTGAATATCTAAATGGCGCCCAGTTGACATCGGTACCCGGTGCCGTGGAGACATCGCTGGTGTCGTAAACAGCAACCACGTACCCGCAAACGTCGAGACAATCACTAAATGTGCCGGCCGTCATTCCCTCTGTTATCGGCATGTGTATAGGAAGTCCGTTACCGTCGACGTTAACCTGACAGGACGTAAATGGCGTTGTGCACTGGGATTGCGCTACTACGGCCGTAGGAATGAAGATAACGGCAAGTATGAACAGCAACCGACAGTATTTCTGGAACCAGTTTTCAGTCGGGGTACAAGGATGGATGGGTCGCAAATTCATGAAACTCTACCTCACTAATGTTTTGCAAATAATTGCTAGCTGGAAACAGTCGCCGAGAACTGCCAGCAGGGATGGAATTAAGGACAATGTCACGAGCAAACCAATTCGAATTATGTCGGGATTTGGTCGCCGAACAAAGGCGTACGAATCCCTAGTACCAATGGTACGACCAAGTGGATGGAATCAAGTACGGAAAAAATACCGAATCAATAATGTGATGCATCCCCCAACGACCACCCCTGACTGTCGAGCGAGAAAATCTCAGTTACACCCTGGAGATGTCTGACAATCGAGATTGTCAGTCGTCGGATCGAGGCCGCAGTCGGGGAAGGGGGGTGGGATCGGGGTGGCTGGGTGACCAAAGAGATACGCCAACAGTCCGATGGGATCTCCGATGTCGATGACTCCATCATCGTTAATGTCCGCCGAAGCCTCGCACAAGAGATTGCCTCCGGTGAAAAGATAAAGAAGGATCAGGATGGGATCTCCGATGTCGATCGATCCATCGGCGTTCGCATCGCCTCGGATGAAGAGAACCGGGTCAGGGGCTCCAGAAGGGCCGTCGAAGACCCAGCTGCTGCCGAAAGCCATCGCCGGATTGGTATCTCCTGTGGAGCAGATGACGACAGTATCGCCAGAGATATCGCACGAGTTACCGAACAAGTAGTTTTCGCCCACAGTCGATCCGCAGAGTCGTTCTGCTTCGATCCACTGCTGTCCGGGAGTTTCAGAGATGTCTTTTCTGTAGAGGAGAGCACTGCCACTATGCCAACCCACCGCTCCATCCCAGTATGAACAGGCAACGACAATTTCTCCGTCGATACTGACTTCAGTTCCGAAGGAGGAGATGGAATCGTTCGTTATTTTCTGGGTTTCTTCTGAAGGCCATTGTCCGGTAACAGAATCTCGTTCGAAGAGATACAGGCTGCCGTTGGAAGAGCCGATCACGATGGCATCACCCGAGATAGATACAGAGCCAGCGAAATAGTCCAGCCAGGCCAGTTGCTGCGGTAGCAGGTTGGCGGTGAGTTCCCAGTCACCCGTTTCATTCTGTTCGTACACGAATGCTTTGCCGGTGATGTTTGCGAAATCGGTATTGAACTGATAAGCACCGACGACGATGACATCGCTCGATATCGAGAGAGAACTTCCAAACTGGTCAGTATATTGATCGCCCTGGTCCCATTGAGAATGTTCGAAGATTTCCTGATGGAGTTTCCATGGTTCCGGGTCTGAGGGAAGATTCGGATCGGGCGCATAGTGATAGATGAAAGCCATGCCATTGTCGCTGGCACCCATGTCAGGAGCTCCGACGATGACGACATCGTTCGAAACGGCTACATCGGCGCCGAAGTGACCCCATTGTTCGGGAAAAGGTGCGGTCAACTCCTGTTCTTCGTTCCAAACTTCTTGAGCTGGATCCCATCGAAAAACAAATGCAGCACCCGATTCAAACTCGTCATTGGAACGACGCGTTCTAGCACCAGCAACGATCAGGTTTTCGTGGATGGCAACGGACCATCCGAAGGCGTCATTGACCACGCCATCTGCGGCAAAGACGATCTGTTGCGGATCGGGGCCGAAGGTACCTGTAGCTGGATCTCGGCGATAAGTAAGCACTGTTCCCGATCGGACAGTAGCGCCATCACCATTGACCACACCGGTAACCATCACTTCTTCAGATACTGCAACGGAATGGACAGCGGCTAACCAGTTGGGGCCAACGCCACCCATCGGTGCCAACAGGTGTTCCGATTCCTGGAGACAACCGCAGTCCGGGTCAACAAAACAATCCGGATCGAGGCAGTCGATCAAGCCATCGGTGTCATTATCGATGTTGTCGTTACAGAGTACTTCCTGACAAAAAACCGTGGAAGTTGAAGGTAGAACCGATGGGAACAGTAACGTAGGGACTACGAGCAAAGTTCTGAACCACGGACCCAGTATTAATTTTGGTAGTGTTGTAAATGGCATTAGCACCCCTTTTCGTAATGCGATAAGAAGATAATACTCAGATTCTGAATGTATCTTTCATTTTCTCTTCGTCACGCAAGGAAAACGTCAGGGCTACTTATCCGGTTCAGTCGGTCAACAGGTCAAAATGTTTTCCAAATTTCACCTAAAATTCCGTGGATATCCAAGTTTCTGCGTTCTTGTACGGCCTGGTGACAAAGGTAGGATGATGGATAGTGTAATAGCTGGCCTTTGCAGCGGAACGGAACGGCTATGAAATATTCCCTGGTCTTGTTTCTGTTTGTTTCATTTTGTTGCCTTGATTCCGTATCTGCACAGCAGACGAACGGTGAGTTTCGGCGCGGCGATT
The DNA here is from genome assembly GCA_002711105.1 of Planctomycetota bacterium. Classification (GTDB taxonomy): domain Bacteria; phylum Planctomycetota; class UBA8108; order UBA1146; family UBA1146; genus UBA1146. Next base: position 25,573 of record PAIH01000065.1, on the reverse strand, counting down.
GTCTCGTCGATGGGCATATCGACATGGCAGATGCGGTGCATCTGATCGATTTTCTCTTCAACAGCACCGGGCCTCTCGACTGTCCTGATGCCTGTGATGCCAATGATGATGCAGTTCATGATGTGGGAGATCTGATCGTCATCGTCAATTCGGTGACCGGTTTTGCGACACTTCCTGCTCCAGGAACGACCTGTGGATTTGATCCCACCGACGATGCGCTTTTCTGTGATGTCCCCTGTGATCCACCGATCGATCCAGTGACCTCACCCGACCATTCAATCGAGGTGAGCCTTGAGAATGATCAGGGAACTAGCGTGACGATGGCGGTGACGATGGATACACCGGACCCACTGCTGGCGTTTACTTTTGGCATATGTCATGACTCGAATCAGTTGAGTGTTCTTTCTGTAACCGAGGCGATCGATTTCAGTCAGAATCTGCCTGATTTTTCTGAAGTCACCCTCTTATCCGATGGGGTCACGGTTGCTGTTCTGATGAGTGCACTGAATGCTCTCCTTTTTCCTGCTGGTTCAGGGTTGGAGTTATTTGACATCGAGTACCAGGTAGATCCGCTGAATCCAGCGACCAGTTCCATCTGTCCGTGTGATATTCTCGGACCGGGTGTGCCATTGCCACTACAACTGGTTTCTCAAACGGGAACGTCCATCTTGCCCAGCGCCATCTGTTATGACCCGATTATTGTCGATCCGGCCTTCTTCACCCGCGGTGATTGCAATGGCGATGGTGGTTTCAATGTCGCCGATGCTGTTTACCTGCTGGGATATCTGTTCGTCAGCCCCACGGTGTTACCGTGTGAGGATGCCTCTGACATCAATGATGATGGTGGCCTGGATATTTCCGACCCCGTGAATTTCTTGGCGTATCTGTTTGCTGGAGGTGCACCTCCAGCAGTTCCCAACCAGATCTCTGGTTGTGGGGCGGACCCAACCACTAACGATCCGTTGGGATGCGACGGTGGAACCTGCCCCTGAGCGCTGAAGGTTAAAAGTCTATCGACATTCGGTGCCCTCGATACAGTCGAGAGGATCAGCTGTCGGATCGTTACCGCAAAAGGGATAGGGTTCAGGAAGCGTTCCACCATTACCAAACAGCCAGTCGAGCAAGAACACCGGATCTGCGATGTCGATCTGACCGTCGTCGTTGATGTCGCAGGCATCGGCGCAAGGCGGGTCGCCACTACCGAGGAACAGCAGCGAAAGAACTGCGATGGCATCGGCGATATTCAACTGGCCATCGGCATTGCAGTCTCCCCGGCGCATCAGTGGTGAGGGAGGGATACCCGGGATCAACGAATCGGTAATGATGGCTCCCGAGACATCATGTCCGGTCACCAGCAGTATGCCATCGGTCGGGGCAGCGTTGGCGCTGAAGCTGAAGTTATACAGGTAACCCCAACGCAGCGGGTTCTCAGCAGGTGCACTCCAGCGAATGGCATCGGATTCGATGGTGATTTGCCACGGGAGATCAGCGTAACCGACGCTCTCGATCTCCGGGGCCTGGAAATAGGGATCAGTGATCTCTACTCCGGAAGCCAGTGGGATCTCTAACTCCCCGACATGGCGAGAGAGGTTGTGATTCCAGATGGCGTACTCGTAGCGCCATGTTGTTTCCGTGGCATCGAGTGGGAAAGCTTTTGCAGCGATGAACGCCTCGCCATCAGAACCGTCGTTCGGGGTGATCTGTGAGATAGCAGCACCAGGCCAGGCGAGGATGGCGGGACCGATCTGACCCAATTCCGGGAGAGAAAACTGCCAGGAATTTCCCGGTGATCCGGAGGTGACGGTGACCGGTTCATGGATCATGTTGTCACCAGGGTTCGGATCGTCGTGAGCGATGTAGAGCGCCTCGACGAACAGATCCGAGTCCGGGTTTATCGACGGATCGAGGTCCACATCGTAAACCCGCAACCGTCGATCAACAGGAGTGGTAGATCCTAGCGGTCCGTTCAGGATGGAAGAGTTGTAGTCGTAACTGCCGGTCCATGGATCGATCTCGCTACGAGGACCGAGAACCGTTTGGGTGCCGTTGTAACCGGCACTGTAGATGTCGGAACAGCCGATACCGAGAGTGTAGGGATCGGTAGGCACCGAGCAGCCAAATCCGCACGCATTGGCGGTGGTCGCAGGACCGGGCGCGTGTTTCGCCCACGAGCTCCCAACCTGAACGATGCGATTTGCCGATACACGGTACAGATTGAAAACCATGAACGGATGGCGTGGGTCTGGGTTTCCATGCCAGTCGAGCGGTTCGTCGCCGTGGTTACAGCACACCGACTGCAGCATCAGGCCAACCTCATCTCCTTCTCGACCCAGCTGGCTCATCTGTTGGTGATCTCCGGCGATCAAATCCGGTGCCGGAAGATAAGCGGGGGGAACGTCGAAGAAGTGCAACGACCAGGCAACGAGAATTCCGGTTTCACCGGCGACCTGGTCTTCAATTTCCAGAGTCCACTCTCCTGCTGGAGTTGAAGTACACAAATCAATCAGCGATCCGGGACCAGTAGGACGCATCGAGGCGCCAACATTGTAAGGAGCCTGCGCCAGTGGTGCCGGTTGCCAGTAGATGGCATGCAGACCGCTGCCGGATCCGCTGTTATGAAGGATTATTTGCTCTCCCTCGGCGGACAGTAGGCGTAATTGAAGATCAGAGATGCGAGGGTGATCGATCTCGACTTCGACTCGCAGATCCGCCGCCAGCTCTGTGCCGCTGACCAGGGCTGTGGCGAAGGTGGTTCCATTGTCGTTGAGCGAACCGGACGTACCAAAAACGACTTCGATCGGTGCAGCGATCACATCAGTTTGTTGACAGATCGGAGTGGCAGATCCTGCGGCTGCACTGGAGAGCAGGCATACCTCGATGGAGGCTGGCCACAGGAATCCGGAGATCTGTTCCTGGTGAAGAGTGCCTGCGGAGACCGAACCGGTAGTTGAGTAAGGCACTCCATCGATGAGCAATGTGGAAGAAGTCAGATCGGCTACCGCTTGCCAGCTGACATCCAGGCTTCCGCTTCCGTCGATCGAGCTCACCGAGAAATTCTCGACCAGTGCCGGAGAGAATTGCACCAGCAGGGTGCCGGTTCCCGCATCTCCCGGTTGCCAGCCGCCGACGCGGACGAGTAACTGCTCTCCGGGGCTGACGAGGACATCGGAAATCAGCGATGTGAAATTACCGCAGCCGGAGGAGTCGCCGTTACATCCGAGCGGAATGAGTCCGCTACAGTCGCCGCCGTAGACCGCCAGGGTGGTGTCGAAGTTGGCCATCGAGCAAGTCGATATCTGGACCGAACCGTTGCCCGGAGCTGTCCAGCGATACCAGAGGTCTTGCACCAGATCCCCGGGCAAGGATGCGGCACAGGGGGAAGGGTCAAACGGTTCGTTGCCATCGGTAGCTGTGGTTGTGTCGAAGTCGATGGTCTCGCCGGTGATTTCGAGTGCGCCATCGCAGTTGTCATTGATCGGACCGCCAAAAATGGTGCAGCATGCCTCAGCAGTCTCGCTGCCGAAGATGGCAGAGACACACAGGACGATCTTCTCTCCAATTCCTGGAGCCTGACCTCCGCTCCAGCTGGTTGCAGAAGAATCGAGGGCTTCTGTCAGAACTCCATCAAGGAAGATCTCCCAGCCGTCGACCGGCAGTGGTGCATCCCAGCTGGCGGTGAGTCCCGCGCCAGCCGTTGCACATTGCAAGTTCAATGGAGGAACGGGTCCCTGAAGATCGACGATGAGATCGCCGCTGCCGATGGAGCTGATGCTCCATCCTCCGACCCGGATCCAAACATCGGTGCCGGCTGCAACCGGCATGTCGGCAACATGAGAGGTGAAGAGAGAACAGCCCGCCGCATCCCCATTGCAGCCGATCAGTTGCAGATCAGAGCAGGTACCGCTGTAGACCGCGATGTCGCTATCAAAGTTGGCACTGTTACAGGTGCTGACAGAGAGCAGTCCGGAAGTGGCGGGTACGTAATGCCACCACACATCACGATACAATTGTCCCAGTAGTTCACCACTGCAGGCAGAATCGTCGGCGGGAATGGCTGAGTCGGTAGCCGATGTGATGTCGAATGGATTGGCACCGAGGACAGCATCGGTGGCACCGCTGCAATCGTCGTTGATTGGTTGTGCCGGCAGAGTGCTGGAGATCAGCAATATTGCCAGTAGCCAAAGGAGGGAACCACGAATCATCAGATACCACCTCTCATTCCCTGATTGTCTAATGCAGAGCGGGTCGGCGCAATATCGAGGGTTTCGTTGATACCAAGGAGAGGCAGAAAAAAAAGTAGAGCCGGCGAGCAATAACTCGCCGGCTCTGAACTGATCAGCTAGTGATACTGATCAGGGACAGCCAGATTCGTTGCAGTCCAATGGCCCAGGTGTTGGATCATTGCCGCATTGTGGATATGGCGCCGGCGGAATAGCCCCACCATTGAACAGAATCGCCAGTAGGTTGATAGCATCGGCGACGTCGACACCCTCATCATCGTTGACATCCATGGAGACCAGGCAATCTACCTGCGAAACCAAGAACAGATATTCGAGGATCTTGATTGCATCACCGATATCGACGTTGTTATCAGAGTTGGCATCCGCACGCAGGAACTCACCAGTGGAGACCGTCGTTTCCGTGACGATCTGATCCAACATGTTAGGGTTGGCTTGACTCACCAAGGTGATCTCAAGTGTGTCCACTACCGCCGGACTTGGCGTTGCAGAACTGGTGACCGAAACCACGACAGTTGCTTGTTCACCAGGAAGAAGAATCAAGGTACCTGGAATTGGTCCCAGTGAGTATGCCACGTTGACCTCAGTGCTATCGACAGTGATAGAATAAGAATCAGCAGACTCCCCTACATTTGACATGACGTAGGTGTAAAGCTGGGTACTCCCCGGTGCCATTTGCACAACACCAGGGCCGGTGATGCAGACCTTGTATTCGACAAGAATTTCTGAATCCTTTTCGAAATCAATCTCATCGGCTTCGGTTTCAAGCGGCAAAATGACATCTTCTCCGAGGGAGCCGATGGCTCCTCCATTAAAGACGATTTCATCCCAGTTGTCGCTGTTACCGAGAACCGACAGGATCGGATCACCGATGTTGTTGGTATTACGGTTGAGGTTGGCGACAACTGGATTGTCGAGTTCATCTCCATCGCCGCTCCAATCGATACCAACATTGATGTCATTGATCACGTTGTAGGTGCCTAACGCATCCCAGAATCGAGTGCCGTAATTGGCAGCCTCAGCCACCCCTGAGATTCCTACAGTCTCATCGAGATTATTTTCATCTAGGTTTGGAAGTTGGAATCGCGAGTAATCAAAGTGTCCATCGTTCCCTCCAATTCTCAGACCGTTAGTCTGAAAACTGTAGTTCATCACACTCAGGTAGTTCGGCTTTTTGTGTTCATGGTTATTGCCACCATGCTTGAGGCCGAGGTTGTGGCCGAGTTCGTGAATGAAGGTGCCCGCTTGTTGGTTGACGGTACCAGGATTGGTGCCCCAGCGACCCAGAGAAACAATCAGATCACTTGCAGGGAGACCCCTTGAGATGCCGCTGCTGGTTTGCGTAGCGAGTGCGCCGATACCATGAGCAAAAATGCAATAGTGGAAAACATCGCCCCTGAGTACCGAAAATTCATCTTCCTTGATGGTATCGAAATCACTCCAGTCATACCCGGAAGCACCAAAGGAACCCAATCCTCCGACATGAGCGAGTGCTTCAGATTTGCTGCGTGCTCCCCAGGTGTCCCCGGTGGTCGGATTCATGATGGTTGTTGAACCAGCATCGATGTGAATCGTAATGCCGTCAACTCCATCGGGGTTGGTGACCGGTGCATTGGCAAAGGTGTCGATGATGATATCGAGAACGGCAGCCGATGGCCGATGTGTGTGTCCAGCGGCTCCCGGCGCAACCATGTAGTCGATTTCGACGAAGATGTCTTTGTGGTCCTTGTCGGCACCCATCGCTGGCAGATCAAGATCGATGATCCCATCACCGTTGTAGTCGATTCCATTCTCTTCCCAGTCATCGAGAAGTGCGTCCCCATCGGTATCGACATTGGCTCCCGCGGTGCAATCGATGTTGAGCCAGCGAAAATTATCGATAAAGACCGTTGAGTCGAAGACGGAATCGCCAAGATCCATGATCGAAAGCGTGATGGTGATGGGGTTGGTGTTATCTAAAGGAGTCCTGGCGGTGAGTAGGGGAGTTGCGCCGTCATAGGTAGTTCCTTGGGCGTTACCCTCTGTTACACCAAAGACGGTATTGACCGAAACCACGTTTCCATCGGTGTCGTATGCGAAATTGTATGGAGCGACAACCTGTGCGTTGACCTCCTGAAAATCACTCTGGCCATATTCTGCGATGAAGACGTCATTAAATATGGAGCCTACATATTCCGGAAACTCCTCCGAATAGAATTTGAAATCAAAAGCCAGGCAGGTAGCCCATGCTGGAGGATCGAGTACAAGGGTGACCTGAACCAGATCTTCCGGATTGTTGAATGGTGTGTTGAGACCGTCAAGTACTGTCGAGGTGTTGGGCATATCATTGGGGAGCGTTACAGAACTGGCGGCTCCTGTACTGAGTACCAGGTAATCAGCTCCATCGGTTGGAAATGAACCCAGCGGAACGGCAAAGATGCCAATCCCTGCGTCATCGGAAGTTCCGAAATTTACCGAGTTTACCTGGGCAGCAGGAAGATCGATCGCTGCTGTCACCTGGGCTTGTGTAGGAGGTAGCAGACTGGGATTCGGAACGACCATATCCCCGACTCTTTTTGGAATACCCCCAGGAGTTTGTTGGGCTGGGAGATTGGCGGGAACTGCGATCCAAAAAATCATATATGCGAGAAAAAGAACGAGTTTTTCTCTGTGAGCAATTCGTAGCATGGGTGCTCCATTTGCAATGCTCGTTACGTTGAAACGCTTGTGAGCAACTTGTGATCAGACAGCTGTTTTGGATGAAACTAGCTCTGATCAATCACGTGGGAGCGGGCTCGTGGACTCATCGATGAACAGCAGGGCTCTTGGGTCCCGGTGTTCCCTTGTTGTTAACTGCCGCTACGGCAAATGTGCCGCTTGCGGCGATATCTTTCGAGAATCGATATTCGCCTCGATTTCTCGAGTCCTCCTTTCGCAGCGCCATGAAACCTATAAGGCTCCAATTTTTCGGTGAGTTCAGTTGGTAAATGTTATAGCCACTAATGGTGTCATCTCTGGTGCCTTGCCAGACTAGCTGGCATTGAGAAGAGGTACCTTCTACCGGGACAACGAGGCGGATGCCGGAGGGTGGGCCAGGTAAATTGAGTAAGTCCTGTTGTTCGGTGAGGCCAGGTTCTGTGCCCGTAGCGTTATCCGGGATGGTAGCGTCGGCTTGTTGGTCTTCGACTGGAGATTGGCAACCGGCGAGAACTAGCGAGGCGAGAACTAGAATTGCTGGCAACATGAGTGAGGATTTATAGCCAGATGTCGCGTCCAATAGGAACCCCTCGTTGGATCTTGGCGGCTGGGTAATTACAGGGCAGGTTTGTAAGATCCGCAAACCAGGTAAAATCGGACAGGAATTTTTTGCTTCATTTTGTGTCATACAGATCAGTTTATTGTTTCCGCGATTCACATAAGGCGAAATCGTGGACTGGCAGGTGATGATGAGTTTCGAAAAAATTGTGATTCAATTGAAACAACTTATCCCGGGTCATCGAATCCTCACCGATGAGGATGAATGTCGGCTTTATGATTGCGATGGTCTGACACTCCATCGAGGCGTTACTCCTGGCGTACTTCTCCTGGAGAACGAGCAAGAAGTGATCGACGCGGTAAAGGTGTTTTCTGCTGCAGGTGTTCCGTTCGTGGCGCGAGGAGCAGGGACAGGATTGAGTGGCGGAGCCGTTCCACTCGATCAGGCCTGGGTTATTGATGTTCATCGGATGAGAGAAATTATCGAACTAAATCCTTTGCAACGAACTGCGGTGATCGAACCAGGAGTGATTAACCTCGATCTGGATCGTGCTGCTGCTGTGCACGGGCTGCGCTTTGCCCCCGATCCTTCCAGTCAGAGGGCTTGTACTGTCGGTGGAAATATCGCGGAAAACTCCGGTGGTCCGCACTGCTTTCTGCATGGCATGACCACACGACACATCCTCTCTGTTCGAACGGTCCTTGCTGACGGTTCCGTTTTAGAACTTCCAAGAGATGGAGGCGGGATCGACTGGCGTGGCGCCTTTATTGGTTCGGAGGGGACCTTCGGAATTACGGTACAGGCCACGGTTCGGCTGATCCCGAGACCTCAGTGTGTACGAACGTTCCTTGTCTCCTACAACTCTTTAGAGGCTTCTTGTGATGCTGTAACCAATATCATCGCAAGAGGATTGAGACCTGCTGCATTAGAAATCCTGGATCGTCTCACCATCAAGGCGGTCGAAGCATCGGTGTTTCGAGCTGGCTATCCAAGAGATGCAGAAGCAGTGCTGTTGATCGAGCTGGAGGGGCTTCCACAAGAGCTAGAAGAGGCGACCCAAAAAGTCCGAGAGGCCTGTTTATCAGCTGCTTCCATCGATTTTGAAGAAGCCGATGATGAAGCTTCGCGGGAGAGATTGTGGAGGGGACGTAAAGGGGCCTTCGGTGCTATGGGAAGAATTGATAGCGACCTCTATGTTCTCGATGCTGTGGTCCCCCGTACTCGGCTTGCAGAAGCGATTTCCGGCATCCAGGCGATCGGTCGCAAGTACAAGCTAGTATTGAGCAATGTCTTCCATGCAGGAGATGGAAATCTGCATCCGAATATCTCATTTGATGCAGCTGATCCCGAACAGAGGAAACGGGTGCTTTCAGCAGGAGATGAAATTCTTCGACTTTGCGTGAGTCTCGGCGGAACTCTCTCTGGAGAACACGGTATCGGCATTGAAAAGCGAGATCACATGTCGCTCATTTTTTCTGCCGAACAGCTAGAGACTCAGAGTTTGCTGAGGAAAGCGGTCGATCCGCAAGGGCTGGCCAATCCGGGCAAGATCTTGCCTTCAGGACGCGGTTGTGTCGAGGCAGGATTCCGCGGTGCTGGCCACCAACGGCGGACACAACAAGTGCTCGGATCTGATTCAAAAGACAAAGGGGTGCCTCCTGTCGGAGACACCCCTTGAAACACACACCTCCTCAGCTGGGCCGAGGAGTCCACATCATGGACATGCTACAAAACTAGCGCAGTCAAGCGTATCAGTTGTCGGATCTTCTCCGCAGGTAGTCGTTCCCGGAGCTGACGGAGATGGTCCACCACTGAAGAGTGCTGCCAAAACGTAGATGGCATCAGCGATATTCAAGCTGCCATCATCGTTGCCATCGCAGGCATCTTGACAAGTTCCGGCAGGGCCTCCCGAGAAGAGGGCCGCCAGCATGAAGATGGCATCGGCGATGTTGAAAGAACCATCTGCGTTACAGTCACCGCGTTTGAAGATCGGGCCTACCGGAGGAGCACCACCGAGGACCGAGATGTAACGAGCGACAAGATCATCTTGATCTCCACCGAATCCACCCAATTCAAACGACGAACAAATAACCTTGCCGCCGTTATCGGTGTCGTAGTGAATACCAATTCCGTAGGCGAGGGCATCTTGTTGCCAGATGAGAGCCGAATTGGCACCCAGTGCATCCGTTGTCGATGGAATCAACTGGTCAGTCCAGTCACTGCCTGCGGCTTGGTCCTGTGTGTAGCCGATGTCTTGGAGATCACTCATATCGAGCCCGAATCCGGAATCGAGACCATCCATGATCAGAAGGGTGTCATCTCCATCAACAATGCCATCAGCAACGCCATCGATATTGTTGAAATCGGTGGCAGGATCGAATCCCCATGCGTCTCCACTCTCGACGTAGATGTTCTTTCCTGCTTGTTGCGCAACAGCGAGAGCCACTCCGTCATCAATCGTAAGGGCACGACCGTTGGGGTAGGTACCTCCCATGTACCAGATGCGCTCAAGAGAATCATCGGTAAGACATGGAATCTCACCAGGTCCACCGGGAAGGACATCAACGAAGATACCTGCGTTCTGAAGAGCGGTTTGCAGTGCCAGTGCACTGTCAACACCGGAGACGGATTCACCGACCACGATCAGGTCACTGAATCCTCCAGCACCTTGCACGTTCACGGAGACTTCGGTGGTTACCGAGGTGCCCTGTGCGGTGCAGTTACCGACGATTCCGTAGGTATGAGGTCCTGGGGGAACTGCCAGATCGTCATAGTTTGTGGTACCAAAAGGTAACCCGGTCGCGATGGCAACGCCGTCGCGGAGGATGTCATAGTTGCCGAAACCAGCAGGGTTCCAGGAAAGTGCCACGTCACCATTGGAACAATCGACGACTCCAATCAGCCCGGAGAGGCCGAAGTCGCACAGTTCCTCGACGATCATATCACCAGTGCCGAAATTTGCCGCGGCCCAGCCACCCAATCGGATGATGTATGTGGTTCCGGCGGTGCAAGCCATGATGAGATCTGAGGAGACACCGCAAGGTCCGCCGATGTCATCGCCGTTGCATGCAACCTGAGTCTTGGTGCCACAGTTCGCACCCTCTTCGTAGACTGCAAGGTCTGTGTCCATGGTGTTACAGGTGGAAACGTGAAGGAACGAATTGGTAGTGGCAGTGTAGGTCCACCAACCATCCTGGTAGAAACCGCCGAGGAAAGTACCGGCGCACTGTGTTCCGTCGGTTGGGTCGGGGCTATCGGTGTAACCGGTAGTGTCAAATGCGTTGGCTCCGGAAACGGCAACAAGTGCGTCACAGCATTCGTCTCCTGGTGTCCCGACTGGCGGACAAGCACCAGTGCAGGCGACCTCGGCACTCGCTGTAGTGGTTTCGCCACCACCACAATCTCCGGTCAGTGTGTACTGAAGAAGACCCAGTGGCGCTGCAACGTCGGTGTAAGTGAGCGCATCGCCTGCCAGGTCAGCCACGACCACACCATTGCGAAGCACCTGAATCCCTTGTTGGTATCCACCAGGGATATTGAGGAAGCTGGTCCAGTTCAGGGTGACATCGTTGGTGAGGCAGTCAATATCAGCAGTGAACACATCGAAGGGGAGGCAAGAGCAAGCACCGATGCATTCAATCGAGACATCGTCGTAGTAGAAGACGCCAGGATTACCGGTGTTGTACAGGTCGAGACATTGCATCGCCTGCTGACCGGTCGTAGTCCATTCACCATCGGTGATGATTTGCACATCATTGTAAAAGGCCTGGACGGTACCAGTCCCGGTGCCTCCGGCTGGGCTATTATCGAGGTCAACTTCGACTCGAACTTCTACCCAGTCGTCGTAGATGATGTTGGTGACGCCATAGGTACCGACTCCTCCAGCTACGTTATCGGAGTTCACCTGTTGTGTGGCATCAGACATATGCATCTGGCCGGACCAGTTGTATCCGGAACCACTGCCATCGTAGGTGTTGAGCAAGATGAAGTAATAATCTCCCGCTTGGCCCGATGGGATGTAGGTTTTTGAAGTGAAAGAGAAAGCACCGTTGGTCAATCCTCCGAAGGTACGCACGATGTCGTCATTCGGAGTCAACTCGAGCACATTCCCCTGAACACCGGTTGTTCCCCCTGTGGTATTCAAGAAAGTGTTTTCGACAGTGGAGTCAACACCCGGTACAAAGTCCCAGGTCTGCCAGGACCCTTGTCCTGCAATGAGTGAACCCACGGCATAGGATTCAAAGTCATCAAAATCCAGGAGCTGAGCTTGTAGCCCTGGGGTAAAGAGAAGTGCCGCAAACAGGCCGAAGACCTGGAGGGCAACCACGCTACGCTTCCTCATTGTGAATCTCCTTTCGGGAGATTAGGGGCCAGGCCCCGTAGATATCAAAAAACGTCGATCGGACCCAAGACCACATCGTCACCTGACCAAAACGACCAAGTAGCGAACGAGCCTAGACCGCCGACACAAACAAACCAAAAATTATTGAACTCAGTAGCCCAGCCATCGGCACTAACCCAACCCCGGAAACTGAACCTCTCATAAAGAAGCGAGTACAGATCCCAGCGCTAAAGCCGACGGTCCCCTCATCTTAGAGGATCAAGGAGCATGAGACAACCAGGGGGAGAATTGGGCAGTTGAAACTATCTTCTTAAGCCAATGGCAGTTACATACATTGCAGTTGGTAAGATCGTCCAAAAATTGCCGACCCGAATAGAGTGAATTGTCCGGTTAGGCAACAACTACTCACCTCGCCATAAGGAGGGCTCGATGTTTTCTCCTGCGGCATTCGATAGCGACGGAGTGGGAGATTTGAAGAACACTTCCCTCGGAAGCGGCAGTCGACATCTCCTTCCGCCAGAATTGGATCATAAATTTGCTGTGGAAATCCCTGCAGCGATCGAAAATTTCAACCCTGAAGAGATGATTGTCACCGTTGGGGCAGCGACTTCTGTTTCGCAGTTGCTAAATCATGTGGGAGAACATCGACTCACTCCTAGTGGTATTCAGCCCGACGAAACGGGAACGGTCGGGGGCCTTTTCTCTGATCCACGAGAAAGTCCATGCGACCCGTTTACAGGTCGGTTTCGTGATCACGTACTTGGAATCGAAGGACTCAGGGGAAGCGGTGCATCCATCCTTGCAGGGGGAAGGGTAGTGAAGAACGTCACTGGATACGATCTCATTCGACTCCTGGGTGGTGCGATGGGTGCCCTTGGGGTGGTAACTCGTTTGCACCTTCGACTCGAACAAGCGGCATCCAACTGGGCTCAGAATTCTTGCCGTTTCGACGACGAGGAGATGTCCTGGAACGCACTCGATACAGTTCGACGATTGCCATTCGAACCGTACATGATCTATCTGGAACCGGAGAATCAGCGGATGCAGATCATTTTATCGGGTACGAAGCGGAGCACCCTCGAATCTCTTCAACTGATCGAAGAAGTGGTTCCGAACACGACTTCCCAGCAAATCAGCCATCAAGAAGTGGCTCAGATTCACAGGAAAAAACGATCTGGTGAGCCGATGGCATTACGGGTACGAGTACCTTGGGCAGGTTGGAGAAAGATTGCATTTGTCGCTCCGGGATCATGGCGGTCGATTTTCCCCTCGGCTGGATTTGGGATTCTGGAAAAAGTGTCCAGTGACGAAAAGCTGCAGCAATTCGTCCAGATCGTGTCTCAGCTAGGGGGAACAGTTTGTGCCGAAGATGCTGTGGCCGAGAAGCACTTCCAGATTCCACTGGTGCATCCTTCACCCACCGACAAGCTTACCCATCGGCTTCGGAGTGAATGGGATCCGCACAGCTTGTTTGCGTGGAGGGGGGACCACCGATGAAGATCGATGCGGTGATGATTCCTGCTCTGAAGGATTGTGTCCATTGCGGTCTCTGTCTTCCCGAGTGTCCGACCTATCATGCGACCGGACGAGAAGCGGAATCTCCCCGAGGTAGAATCGCGGCGCTACGCGGTGTCGTGGAGGAACGCTCATCTGTCAGTGACGCGATTCACGATGGGTTAGAGAGCTGCTTGGTCTGTCGAGCTTGCGAAAGCGCGTGTCCGTCAGGAATCTCGATGGAAAACTTGATGGCACGTTATCGCGAACAAACGCGGAATGTACGCGGAGATTTTTCTGCCTCCTTGGAATCCTGGCTATTGAGTTATGTCATTTCTCATCCCAGACGATTGAATGCCTGTCTGAATTTGGTTCGGATCTTATCTCCAGGTCTTCGCATATTTCCCGGTAACGAAGATTTGCCTGCCCGACACAGACTGCGTCCTCAACCCCCGGTACCTCAGTTACTGGAACCGTCGGGACAAGCAAGAGGTACGGTCAGCATTCTGCGTGGCTGCGTGGCCGATCGGTTGTTCAGAGAGGAAACCCATCTAGCAGCTCGTCTGCTCGCCAGGGCTGGTTGGCGGGTGCTGGTTCCTGCGGCAGGTTGTTGTGGTGCGCTGCATCATCACGCCGGTCTTGTCGAGGCCGGGCAGCGCCATGCCTCTTTACGATGGAAGGACTTATCTGCAGCGGAAGTCGATTACGTCGTGGTGGATTCCGCAGGTTGTGGTTCTCATTTGCTTGGTCAACGAGATTCCGATTCGCCTCCCATCACCGATACCGTCACATTGCTGGCCCATGAAGGTGGTTTTGTCGCAAAATCCAGGCTTCCGGGTCGATGGGCGATTTCGGTTCCTTGTCACCAGCAGCATTCTGATCTCGATTCGACAACGGGCATTTCCATTATCGAGTCTTGCGTCGAAGAAAGAGTTGAGCTGCCAGCACAGGACCACTGTTGTGGAGCTGCTGGAATGTATCTGCTTCGCCGTCGAAAACTGTCTCGAAAGATCGGCAAGATGGCTCACGAACGATTCGAGAAATCCGATGCCGATGCCATCGTCAGTGGTAATCCAGGATGTCTGCTTCGGTGGGAAGGCCTTCTCGGATCATCAAGAGCCAAACATCCTGTTCAGATACTGGCTCAATCTTCAGGCCTCACTCCAATTTAATTGGTTTAGAGAGAGCGATTTTCTTAACAATATGAGATGATCATTGGCATGGATTGTTGTCAGAAAATGTATCCGTAGCCAAAAGCATGGAAGTGATTCGGGACCAAGAAAGAGGCCGGGAAAAGAGTGCTTGAATGATCATGAAGACTTTTCCGGTCCTGACCCCGATACGGATTTTCTATCTGTTGGCCACCAGTGTCAGTTTTATACTGGCGATCTATTTCTATTCTCAAGACGGTTCTGCAGACGGTGTGTCTGACTCTGTCGTGTGGATGCAATTGGCCACGACCTTCTTTTTGATTTTATTTCTGGCCAGCGCTCCTGATGTTACGGGAGAGGACTCCACAAAAGAGGATAACGATTCGGCTGCCAGCGTTATTGGTGAGATGAAAAAATTCCCGTTCTCTTCCTTACTCAGGGTGATCACAGGTTTTTTGCTGGGTGGATTTTTCATTTATAATAGCTGGAATATTATCAAAGAAACGTCCAATGAACCTGTTGAGCAAACCATCGTACTTTTCGTGTTGGGAATTGGCGGTGCGATAGCGTTTTACTTTTCATTTCGCATCCTGCTTAATGAGGGATTGGCTTTGGCTGATCGTAGACAAATTCCGGTTCAACCAGATCAATCTTCCGGCACTGTTTCTGGCTCCGGAACATGGGATTTAGTGGAAGGAGCTGGTTCGGTGGACAACGAACCTCAGCAACAGCCCCACACATTCATCTATGGAGTCAGTATACCGAACGCTGCGATCAGCCAATTGCATGAGGCTGGCCACTCCGACACTCAGCTGATTCGGCTGGCTAACAATCTTGAGGATCGAAATGGTTGTCTTGCTGCGCTCTTTGTCCTGGGCAAGCAAGAACGGGGTACTGCAGAATTGCAGGGGCTGAAGATTACCCAGAACACCCCTGCTGAGTGGGATCGCCTCGCTGCCAGGGCTCTAGTACAACGTGATCCACGATTCACCTTGTCCGAGTCACTGATCAAGCTGCCGTGGTGGCCGGATGAAGAGATGCGCTCGGTCATCTCGGATCATCTTCCCGTCATCATTCCACGGAATCCGTGGGAAACGGAAGCAATACGCGTCGCCGAATGGATGGCAACGTGGAATGATGTCGACGGAGGCCTCAATGGAATGCGCACTTTCCTTCCCTCGGAGTTCATCGATGAAGTGTTGAAGCACTTCAGTGTGGAGAAGTTGAACAGCTTCGCTCAGGTCTGGAGTGCAGATGATGTGCTACAGAACTACAAAGCGAGTGTCGAGCTGTCCGATACACAGCACTTTGAATCGATGGTTCTGGAGAGATTGGAAGGAGACCCCGCCCGTTCAATGCTGGTGGTCGGCCCCGCTGGAGTAGGCAAGAAAACTAGCTTGCGAAGGTGTCTGTCAAAACTTGGGGGAAATGGTTGGTCGATAGTCGAAGCTTCCGCACAGGATCTTGTCGCAGGAATGATGTTTGTCGGCCAGATGGAAGAGCGCTGGAAAGAACTGATCGGGCTGCTTTCTGCCCCGAAGACCGTTCTTTTTATTCCGGACTTCATGGAGATGGAGTCAGCAGGTCGCCATATGAACAATCCAGTGAGCTTGCTGGATCGACTCGTCAGCGCAATTGGACGAGGCCAGGTGGTTACCGCCGGGATACTTGACAAAGATGAACTGGAAAGATTACTCCGAAAGAACCGGACTGTTCGCCGCGTCTTCGATTTCGTAGAAAAAACTACTCCCGGCGAAGATGACATTGTCGATGGCCTGGGCCGGTGGATTAAACATGAAAACGAGAACGCTGCAGCGGGAACAGAGATCCGAGTTTCAGATGACGTTCTCAGGAAAATCGTCCGTCTTTCTCAGCAGTTCTTGACTGCTCAGGAGCCCTTCGGTTCTTCCTTCGATCTAGTTCGCACCATAGTTGATCGAAAACGAAAGTCCGAAGAGCAAGAGATCGCACATGTTGATGCGGTTCTGGCCATTTCAGATCGTTCTGGAATGCCGCGTGTAATAGTAGATGACGAGGAATTTCTTGACCCTGATGAAGTGAAAGAGTTTTTCGAACAGCGCATCATCGGACAAGAAGAAGCGGTTCGTTGCATGGTCGATAGGATCACCTTACTCAAGGCTGGCCTGACCGATACCGGTAGGCCTCTGGGTGTCTTCTTTTTCGCTGGCCCGACCGGAACCGGAAAGACAGAAAGCGCCAAGATTCTCGCGGAATATCTATTCGGATCTCAAGAGCGTCTTGAGCGACTCGATATGAGCGAACTACAAACTCCTGGAGACCTGACTCGGTTGGTAGGAAAGTTGGATTATGGTGCAGGGGGAGATCACAGAAGCCTGCTAGATGCAGTCCGTCGCCAACCATTCTGCGTCGTGTTGCTCGATGAATTCGAGAAAGCGCATCCGAACGTATGGGATTTGTTTTTGCAGGCCTTTGATGATGCGCGGATGACCGACGTACAGGGCAACACAGTCAATCTGAGGCATGTGGTTTTCATATTGACCAGTAATGTTGGGGCCAGAGAGGCCGCCCAGGAATCATTTGGCTTCAATCCATCAGGGGGTAAGGAAAACATCTACGAGAAGGCTCTCAAGGAGACCTTCCGGCCCGAGTTCTTGAACCGCATCGATCAGGTCGTCACTTTCCGTCCTTTTTCCAGAATAGAGCAACGGGCCCTACTCGAGATGGAGCTGCAACGAGTTCTTTCTCGTCGTGGCTTACGAGATCGTCCATGGGCTGTCGAATGGGAAGAATCCGCCATCGATTTCCTGCTTTCGCGAGGCCTCACGGCGCAACTGGGAGCTCGGCCACTGCGACGTGCTGTGGAACGTTATGCCTTGACTCCGATAGCCAAGGAAATGGTAGCTCACGACATTCCGAAAGAAGATCAGTTTCTCTTCGTTCGCAGTGATGGCGAAAAGATCGTCGTAGATTTTGTCGATCCAGATGCCATCGAGGCGGAGGAGCAAGAGGCTGCGCTGCCACCGGTCGAAATCTCTGGGGAAAATTTGCGCGGAGGCGAAAAAGAAGCAGTGGCACGTATCGCTTTGCGTGGCGTGGGGCGTATCGATGAAGTACTGACTCTGGCAGAAAAGGTCGAGGCGCTTGAAGAGCGGATCGCCTCGGCTGAATGGGATGCTGGACGCAATCACGACCTCGAGAAGATGCTGGAACCCGGTTTCTGGGATGACGCTGCGGCACGATTGCCAATTCTT
The DNA here is from genome assembly GCA_002711105.1 of Planctomycetota bacterium. Taxonomy (GTDB): domain Bacteria; phylum Planctomycetota; class UBA8108; order UBA1146; family UBA1146; genus UBA1146. Next base: position 7,880 of record PAIH01000065.1, on the reverse strand, counting down.
GCATCGGCAGAACTTCGTGATCGTATCGATTCCGGCACAGTAACGGCCAGGTCGTTGCTCGAACGTCTTGGTAGCGATGCCGAAAATTCTCGGGATCGCTATCCCCCGGAACTGATCCGTCGATTAGCTCTACAAGTGCATCTGCTGGATAACGCAGTTGAGGTCCTGGATCAAAAGCTCCCGCAGGATGCCTTCATCCGGATCACTCCGGTCCAGCGAGACCGGGAATCGAAATCGGATGGAATTGCCTGGGCAGAGCAGGTCCGCGAGATGGTCCGGTCATGGGCCAGAAAGAGAAACATGCAGCTGGAGGAATTCACCGAGATTGGTGATAGCGAGAGTGGCTTCTCGGGCTGGATCGCTGCAGTCAATGGTTTCGCAGCGTGGGCATTCCTTGAACCTCTCAAGGGGATTCATGAACTGGAACGTCCCAACGCTCCTCGCAGTGATCGACGATTACATGTTCGAATCGATGTTTCTCCCAGACCTCTCGGCGTCGCCCCTGGTGGCGATAAAGGTGTTCCTGTGCAGGCACAGCAAGTTCTCGATGAAAGCGGCCACGTGGATGAAATAGTTCGCCGATATCGTATTGGAGAGAATCCAAAACTGGTCGATCTGCGACAAGGTTGGCGTTGTACTTATCCTGGCGATGCTCTCGATGGAGATTTTGATCTGGTCGGCAGTCTTGCCACGGTTTCTCGCTAACGGGTCGAACTCTAGCGCAATTCCCTCTGGATGGAACTTTTCCCGTCGGTAATTCTCGTTGGTACGATGGTGCCAGAGACCGCCTTTTCCGCCGTAAGATTTTTTTCCTGGAGACGCTGCAGTTGAAGCATATGGTTCCTGCCGAATTCGTTCTGCAGTTTTGTTTCGTCCATGTTGAAGACTCTTCGAAGTAAGACGACTTCTGCAACAGGAAGTGGACTTACCATCGAAACCTCTTCGTGTACTCGATAAGCACCGAGCTGAATACCGATCGACTTTCTTGCGCCTTCAAAATCACCCCCCTCCAGCGGAGCGTAGATGGCAAATTCAACGGTTGCTTCGATGCGGGAGATTGCCTCTTCAATACTCTTGGGTTGGAAAGGTTCCGAGCCATACACTTCCTGATGAATCAGGACCACTTCCGGATTCAAGAAAGGATCCCATCGGCAATCACCTAGACCCTGTTGCAAGGCGCGCTGCGCTCTGGGAACGAACAGGCCGAGAGCCAGCGCTTCAACAGTACCTGGGGGAGGCACTCGCCAGCCTCTCATGACCAGTCCACGTTCCGAATCTTCACTGGAGAAAGGCTTTACAGCACCGTGAACTGGCACAGGTACCGGCGGTTGGATCAGTTTCTTTCCTCCGGCGATGGGCGCCAGGTTTTGTTTTACAGCCTCCAGGAGTGGACCCGGATCGTAAGGACCGACGATAGCGATACGTGTATTGATGGGCTGAAATGATTCACCCAAAAATTGGCGCATCTCAGCCAGGGATATGTCATCTAAATCATCTTTTTCGCGTGGCCCCGATGTGAGGGGATCGAGTCGATCTAGCACTTTGTTGGACAGTCGATCCGAGTCTCCCCATTTTCCGCTCCGTTTGTTGGATCGAAGAAACTGTCGGGCTCGCGCCAGATCATCTGCGGTGATTTCGAGTTTACTGAAACGGTTGCTGAGCTCTTTGACCGTATCGAGTAACTGTCCCGGAGGTACCGATTCGATGATCCAGGTATGCCGACTGCCGGCTCTGATTTGAGCTTGTCCTTCATGGAAGTCTTGCCATTGTCGATGACTTCTCGCTGGACGATCTCCTGATTTGCACAGAGGAACCATGTGAGCAGCGAGTTTTGTGCGCCCGGAATTCCCGAGTGGATCATTGTGGGCTCCTGCTGCCCAGAGAGTGATCACGGATACTTTCTGTTGTGAGGTTGGAAGCAACGACACGATCGGTAAGGCTGCGATTTCCAAACCGTTGTCGAGCGTTGACCAGATTTGGCGAGGTGTTTGTGAGGAAGAGAAGGAATTCTCGGCAGTAAGGCGCTCGATAGAATTCGAGCCGATAGTCATCAACAAAATCGCGCTCAGCGTGATTGGTGCCATGTTGAATCCCCTTCCCCCGTTGCATCTCACGAAAGAGCGGCAAATGAATCAACCGTTCCAGCAGGAAACGATCATTTCAGGGCCATCTTTCATGGCGCAGAACCGTCACGATAGGAGTCCTACGGGCTCTCCGAGACAGAACGGCACCAGCAGCAGGATCGTTCCTGCGGAGCAGACGAAGCGCCAATTTGGCATTCTCGAACCGTGGCAACCGGTCAGGTTTGCTTGAAAAATCGATCCGGCTAGCCCTTCTCCGTGCCTGGAGGCGCATGAAACCAATTCGAGCTGATTCGTGCGGAAGCAGAATTTCGTCCCAGATCTCGATGCGAGGTTCGAGCAACGGGATCGACTCAGCCGGGCTGATGCGGTCCACGATCCAGCCTGCGATGACTCTTTGAGAAGATTCTGGTTCGATGACAGGTGGTGAGATGAGGGTCTTTACCGGTTCGATGAATCGCGCTGGTTGATCGATATCGCTGGAGCTGCTTACCGAAGCCACAGGTAATGCCGCAATGGACCTTCGCACCTGCAGTGCTAGATGCTGTCGTATTTCAAACCGCTGGATGTCCAGAGATGTTTCAATCGTCATGGCCACATTGCCGATACGAATATGCTCTATTCGCCAGCGATCGATCTCTTTCGCGGTCAGCTTTTGCCTGCGTCGAGAGCAGCCACTACGCCGAGCTCCCGATGGTAGAGGGTCGAGTGCTTCGATCATTCGTTGGCGAATTCTATGNCGTGGNCCACAACAGCAAGCAGTAATGCAGGAACAGGGGTCATCGTGTGGNCGTTGGTTTTNNAGCAATTGCTGCAGTGCCCACANAGATTCTTCAGGTGCCGGGCTTCCGTCGAGAATGCGACCCAATCGATGTAAAACNCGTAANAAATCTTGCGGTCGATGATGGATCCAGATGATGGCGTCGTCGCCACCTAGCTCGGGATGCGCGAAGATGGTGCCGTCAGGAAACTGGTCATCTGAAATGAGACGGCAAGTGGCCAAGAGGGCCGCCCGCGCTGCAGAGCCGCCATGTTGAGGATCGAACCGGGCACCGCTGCGAGCCGTCAATACTGTTGTACAGCGGGTCACCGATGGGTGACCCACTAACCAGATCGGTAAGCCAGGTAACCACAGCGGGTAGGCCCGGATTTCGATCCTGGGTGACCGGTCACTGAGTGAATCGACGCTTTCAGGCTCTAGCGCGTCTGGCGACGAATATCCCAGTAAAGAGCTCCAGAGCAGAGCATTTTGGATCCACGATAGGGTCGGCATCGATGGCTCATCTCAGAGGGGACGTGAGTCCCCCGAAGATCGACGCTCCTGGCACCGTGGCGATGGGAAAAAGAGCTCGATTGACCGTTTCCGGACCTCGTTGACTCCCCCTCTCCTCTCGTCGACGATCCTGGCACAGTCCTATCGATTCCAGTGAGGAGTTCATCGTGATCTTCAGCCCGTTCCGCACACTACTGCTGATCATCTCCGTTGGCTGTCCAGCCCTTGTTGTTGCTGTGGCCAGGGATTCGGAACCACTGGATCCGTACCGGGCGGTCCGAGATGGGGCCTGCCTGCTGTGTCATTCGGCCTCGGGAGAATGGGCTCAGTGGTTACGCCCTGTGGCTCCGCCGCTGCTCGATGGGGCAGGATTACGATTGCGTCCCGATTGGCTCACCGACTGGATCTCCGATCCCACTTCGGACCAACCAGGAACACGGATGCCACATGCTCTGGCCGGTGTTCCCGCCGACCAGCGTCGCGAGATCGCCGCCGACATCGCGCACTTTCTCATCGCCCGCGATCGCGGTCCGGGCAACTGGGATGCGGTGCAGTTCAACGGTGCTGCCGTGGAGCAGGGACAGAAGCTGTTCTCGACCATCGGTTGTGCCGCATGCCATGATGGAGCGCAGTTATCGGCGCGGATGACGCGTCGGACCACCTTGTCTTCGCTGACCGATGAGTTGCTGCAATCTCACGCCATCCATCGTTCCGGTCGGATGCCCCAGATCGTCATGGATCGTGCCGAAGCCGAGGCGATCGCGACCTGGCTCGTCCGGGATCAGGCGACAGGGCCGGACGGAGAACCGATCCTCGATGTGATACCCGGCTTGCGTTACGACACTTATCTGGGCCGTTTTAACAACTGCGAGCAGATGGTTCTGGGGCAACTTGCCAGTAGTGGTTACGCCGAGAAGATTTCGATCGATCCAAAGCCGCGATCAGACAGATTTGGCATTCGCTTCAGCGGTGAGTTCTTGGTCGCCCAGGAAGGTCGATACGAGTTTGCACTGAATAGCGATGACGGTTCAAAATTATGGATCGATAACGAACTGGTGGTCGATAACGACGGGGAACATGGTCCCACGACAAAGAGTGGGCATAAGTTGCTAACTTCTGGGTGGCACAGCATCGATGTACGGGTCTGGGAAAATGGTGGCGGCGAGGTGATCGGACTGCAGTGGTCCGGTCCGGGCATTTCGCAAGCTCGGCAGTTTCGTCCAGCAGAGTTGAGGACACGGTCCAGCGTTGCGCTTCCTGATGAACCGCCCTTTCGCCTCGTACCGGGACGCATCATCCGAGGGGGACAGTCCTACGATGCATACGGCTGCAACGCCTGTCACGAAGCGGCGGCACGACCTGGCAGAACCCCCTGGGCCAACCTGTCACCTGCACGCAAGGGATGTTTGGCGGAGAATCCACCCAAAGGAAGTCCCGGATACGATTTCGATGCGGCTCTGGTTGATCAGATCATCGAGTTGATCGGTTCGGTCGAGTTTGAGATTTCCTACGAACCAGGAATGGCTGCCGAACATCTCATCGACGATGCCGGTTGTACCAGCTGTCACCAGCGCGATGGGCGTGGCGGTCCGGATGCCGAGCGGAACAAGACTTTCATCGGTACTGCCGAGTTAGGAGATGAAGGTCGTTTGCCTCCGCTGCTCGATGGGGTTGGTAGCAAACTCCATTTCGATGTCTTGCAGGACACCATCGCCAAGGGACTCAAGATTCGCCCCTATGTCGTGACCCGGATGCCCTCCTACCCACAGGAACTGGCAGAAGATCTGGCTCGTGCCATCTACGCCGGCGATAACGAGCCGCCGTCGACCACCGTAGTACCCACATTCAGCATCGAATCGCGCAAGGCAGGTCATCTGCTGACCGGAACCGATGGTTTTCGCTGTATCGATTGCCACAAATTCGCCGGTCATGACTCTCTCGGGGAGCCTGCTTATGATCTTGCGGTCATGACGGCGAGGCTGCAGCCGCAGTGGTTTGTCGAGTACATGAAAGATCCACAATCGAAGCGGCCTGGCACTCGTATGCCGACCTTCTGGTTCGATGACGTGACCCTGTTTCCGGATCTACTCGCTGGCGATACCGATGCCCAGGTCGAAGCGCTGTGGACCTATCTGTCGGCAGGTTCGGCGGCACCCTTTCCGAAGGGTCTGATCATCAATCGCAGTGATTTCGATCTGTTTCCGACAGCGGATGAACCGAACCTGGTCGGGGTCTTCATGAAGGGCCTCAGTGGTCGGGTGTTGGCAGTTGGATATCCCGAACGTGTTAGCGCCGCCTATGACATGGAAAATGTCAGACTCGGTCTTGCCTGGCGTGGCGATTTCATCAACGTCCAGGGCACCTGGGTCGGTCGCGCCGGTTCACTTGAATCGCCCGCGGGTACCAATGTCATCGATTTTGCCCCAGGACTACCGGTGGCCATCATCAATCGACGGGATGCTGCCTGGCCCGAGGACCCGGTACGCGATCAGGGCTGGCGTTTTCGTGGTCATCGTCGCGACGAAGCGCGTCGTCCGGTATTTCGCATCGCAGGTCCTGGTGGAGTTGAGATGACCGAATCGGTGGTGCCACTGGTGGCCGCCGATGGAGTGCACCTGGTCCGGACCTTCCGTTTCGAGGGCGATTCGGTACCGAAGAACCTGGCGATGCGATTTGCCCGTTCGTCGCGGATCTATCCCACCGGAGATGATGCCTGGCGGACCGAGGAGGGGATGGTGCTGGCAGTCCGGGGCCTTTCCGCTGCGGTGGTGGAAGTGGATGGAGCGATGGAACTGAGGGCGCCGGTCACCCGAGCGGGGACCGAAGTCGAGGTGGAGGTGCGCTGGTGATGATATTCACACTGCTACTGACCCTGTCCGGAACGACACTCCCCGTTGCCAGCGTCGCAGCCGAGGCCGATTACTACGAGGTAACGACCCTTGCCGTACCCAGTGACATCATTCTGGAAGTTGGCGGAATCGAAGTGGGGCCGGAACCGGGAGTGGTTTACGCCAGTACCCGTCGTGGCGACATCTGGAAGATCGAAGATGCCTACGGAGCTGAGCCGCGCTTCACTCTCTTCAGTGATGGATTGCAGGAGCCGCTCGGCTTGTTGTGGAAGGATGGATGGCTTCATACGGTACAGCGTGGCGAGCTGAGCAGGCTGCGCGATGAGGATGGAGACGGCCGTGCCGATGTCATCGAAACGCTTTGCGATGACTGGACCATCAGCGGCAACTATCACGAGTATGCCTTCGGTCCACGGCTCGATCATGACGGCAACTTCTGGTTGACCTTGAACCGTCCGTTTGGTGGTGAACCGTTCGGCAAGATGCACTGGCGTGGTTGGGCGATGCGCATCGGTCCTGATGGCAAGATGGTGCCGATGGCCGGCGGTCTTCGTTCTCCGGCAGGTCTCGAAATCGCGCCGTGGGGTGATGTCTTCTACACCGACAATCAGGGTGAGTGGTGTGGCACCAACAAGCTGTGCCACATCGAAGAGGGTGATTACTTCGGCCATATCTGGGGGGTCGAATCGGCGAAGTTGCCGATCAGTCGCATGAAGTATCCCGGCAAGACTCCCGATGGTCTGACCTACGTTGAAGCACGGAAGAAGATTCCCGATCTGAAGCTACCGGTGGTGTGGTTTCCTTACGACAAGATGGGAAAGAGTGCTGCCGGCATGGTGTGGGACACCACCGAGGGCGGTTTCGGTCCGTTCCAGGGTCAGTTGCTGGTTTCCGACCAGCATCACTCGTCGGTGATGCGGGTTGATCTGCAACAGGTCGATGGGGTGTGGCAAGGTGCGGCGATGCGTTTCCGCGAAAATCTCCAAAGTGGCGCCCTGCGCCTACGATGGGGCGATGACAACGTGCTGCTGGTGGGCCAGACCAACCGCGGTTGGGGCTCCAAGGGCAACAAGTCCCAGGGGATGCAATATCTACGCTGGACCGGCAAGATGCCGTGCGAAGTGCTGACCTGTCGAGCCACATCCGATGGTTATCGACTCACTTTCACGAAGCCAATGAACCGCGCCACCCTGGAAAATGTCGAAAGTTACCGGCTGAACTCCTACACCTACAAACTGCACAGCCCTTACGGCAGCCCCGAAGTCGATCATGGCGTGGTGACGGTGGAGAGCGCGGTCGCCGCAGCGGATGGCAAATCAGTGACGCTCAAACTCGGCGGTGCCGGCGCGATGCGCATCGGTGGTTACGTCACGGAGATGCATCTCGATGGCGTGCGTTCAACCGATGGAGAAAAGCTCCTGCACCCGGAGGTCTACGCGACACTAAATGTGATTCCTTGAGGATCAGGGAATTAGGGCCAGAGAAGGAAGAGAAACCACACCGTATCCGGCTATTTCTGAAGTACTTTCGCGATGATTTCACATCCATTCAGTGGGATAATCTGAGGAGTTTTCCCGGGTGTTCTTATTGAAGGGTGAGTGATAAGAGCATAATGAACGAAGAGGGCCGGCCTGATCGTATCGATGGGCCCGATGATTCTACAGACGGCAAACCCGA
>PAIH01000064.1 GCA_002711105.1 Planctomycetota bacterium | reverse complement strand
TCTCTTGTGAGGAGAGTCTTGTCAGGCCAAACCTGGATATGTGCTCCTAAGTCGGCAGCTTCAGAGAGGCTACCTAAGAGAGCCTGCAATCACCCCCATCTTCTTCAAGTATCACTTGTGCAAGCAGGTGATGAAGGTACGCTTCTCAACCACGATTTATTTAGTATTCTAACCCCCGACTTTAACTAACAAAGGAGTGGGAGTGAAGATGGAACACATACACCAGTGCAGTTGTGTAGTTGCGTAGTTGCGTAGCAGCACAAGCCTCTGAACGAAACAAAGATACAGCCACACACACCCACAAAACACAGCCACCAGCAGGATCAGTTTTTCCATTTCAACAGTAGACGTGGTTTACGTGCATAAAAATCCCCTAATGATCCTTCGTCAGTCAAGTCTTAAATGCTTGATCTGAACTAAAAACCGGCAAATTTGCGGCAGAATACATCGGATGTCCGAGAAACAAGCCGCCCCCCTCCCCTCTTGGGTTGTCATGCAGAACAAAACAACGGTAGATTCCTAAGAAGGGGGTTGGTACCGGTTCGCTACTCAAGCTGGGGGCACAAACGCTCTCAGCAAGAGAAAGCTTAGCTCAACACGCTTACTTCGGAAGAGCTCAGTCCGATCAAATGTTATAACTGCCCACATCCGGCCAGGTTCCACATATTAATTGCTATGTGCGGCCCTCCCTTCGCTCTTGACGAGACAAAAGGGGATCACGTGAACCGGAGCCTAACCCATCAGCTGGCCAAAGTATCCTCTATTGATCAATGTGCATACCTACTGGAACCAGGCCGGATTTCACCAGACGAACCTAAAAAACGAGATGCTAAATGCTGCATGCCGCAGTAAACATAGGCGTGCTTCCGCGATTTAACTAAGTCGATGAGATCCTTACACGCTATCACCGGAAAACCAGTGAAGGCACAGGACTGTCAGCTCTTCACTCGACAGTTCTAAAAAACGATCTCTGAATGGGCTCCGATGGCGAATAGGTCGCTTCATTGGGAATACTTCGTAAGCATGGGTCATGTGAGTACCAGAACTGTGCAGTCCAGAACCGGTGATGATAAGGTTCCTCTCTTAACAACGGAGCTAAAGCACTCCATACAAGTCTCGTGAAGAGACAGTTGTGCCGAGGAAGAACCGAGTACTGGTGCTTGCAACTTCCAAGATTACTTGGGAGGTAGATCTCAGAAGTCCTTCTAGGCAAGACGCCAGCGGTCGCATGAGTGAGAATATGTCCTGGCTAGACGCAAGGAGCACAACTGTGTGAATCTTGACTCTCGCAAACTAACAACAGATGCGCATGTAAAAAGAAATAAATCATGCTACAATCAATTCTCAACTGAAACGCCCTCTCGAGTGACGCTTATGCAACCTTAACTGAGATACTGCAAGTGGCCCTGCTCGTCAGAGAGTGGGCATCTCAGGTTTCCCTCAGAGGATCTCCTGACAAAAAACATCCGGGGCAGAGCAGCCCAGCTTCCGAGGCTGGGACCGTAAACCATCCAACGAGGAGCACTTCGCAAGCTAGAAAGTCCATGGAACTTCGCGTCTGAGACGCGTGTTCCATGTCCGTGCTCACCGAGTGCCCTCGTGGATGGAAATCGGATTCCTCGGAAGTAGGGCGGCACTGCCCACCGGAGGCCGCGAGGTGGGTCTACACACGAAGTGGGTACCACGACACGGAAGTCCCTTATCTTGGTAAGGGTAAATGTAAGGGAGTCCTGGGAATGTGAAGGTAATTTTGAGTTTATGAGGACAGGTCAAGCTGCAATGAGATCCTCTGACAGACCTCTGAGATGCCCGACATGAAGAGCGGGCGTTTTAACCACAGGTTAAAAAACACATACTCCATAAGTCGATAACAAATCAGCCGCTTGTGAAGTAGCGTGTCGCACCAAGGAAAGTTACTTGTCAAGAGAGTCACTGGCCCGAGCTGAGTATCTTGGGAGACACTCTGTCACTCCCCTCTGGGCAGCTGATTACAAAAAACAGACCACCACCAACACGTAAAACATTCGGACTAATGTAGACGTCCTTGAACAACTCACGGGAAGGGGGAGGTGGCTGGAGGGACCCTCTTGCAAGCCTGCCCTTGATGATGAAAAAGAGAAGGGGGACAGAGTTGAGATGCCAGCTGTCCTTGTGTAAATCCAGACAGACGGGGGGATGAGAAGCTTGACAAGTGAGTGGATGCNGTGTGGCANCAGCNGACCAACCGCGTCGACNTACCTCACTTNCTTCGGCTTCTTATCCTTGGCANCCTTCTCTGCCTCCTCTCTCTTCTTCCGACGATTCGCTTTCTGCCTNTCCTTCTTCTTCNTGTTCTTGATCTTCCGCTTCTTTCTCTCCTGNGCAGAGAGCTCCGGGGCGATCAGGCCACCAGAGTCCTACTGGGGATTGAGACGCACTGACATGTTCAGCATGTGGAAGAACTAGAATTCGAAGCCAAAAAAACCTTACTTGAAAATAAGAATATCCCGAGATCCAGGAGGGTGAAATAGAGGACTCAGCTGCTTCACAGGATGGCCACAAAGGGAGAATCCTGGGGCCGCCTTGGCCAGTCACCTTGGTCAGTAGAGGGGAAGACAACACGGGGCTGATGGTGTCCGCCTCGTCCCGCTTGGCTTTGCCACCGATGGTCCTTGCCGGGACCGCTGCGGTGTTGGCCGACGTCTTGCGTGGATTGCACCGCACGGAACAGTGTGAGTTTGCCAANCTTGGCCAATCACAGNTAGCAGCAGTGCAGGTTACCACGCATTTGCCTTGAATTTACCCTTACCTCCCTGATTCCAGTTATTCGAATTTGCACCTCCTGCACGTAAATTCTTGCAGCTCCGAGAGAGGGCTTTTTTGTAGCAGTTCATGCAGTCCAATCCCGAAAAACGCGATAGCTCCCTTCCGATGCCCCGCTACGATCGCCATGTGGTGTTATAATGTGACACGAGCAGTCGCACCGGAGAGGTGCAAGCCACGCAGGCGGCGGGTCTTCAGGCGGGATGCAGAGACACGGCTGGCAAGGATAAACGTTTGTGAAGATGACTTGCCTGGACGTTCAGGCATGCTAAGCAAGGATGACTCTGTGCGCGCGGCCGGCGAAGGCATGTCCAGTGAAGCCATCCACTGGCCAAGGGAGTCAGCTTCCTTTTGCCACCACTCCTTGGCCCATGCCTTTGCCGCCAGCAATTCCTTTGCAGACTTGGGAGCCCACTCAGGAGCCAACTTTGCCAAACCGTCTGGCTCTGTAGGAGCCTTCGGGGCGGCTGNAGTCGGTGCATCTGGCATCCTAGTGTCAGCCTCATCAAGCTCAGCTTGGAAGGCTTCGCACTCGCCATCGGAAGAGCTGCCGGACTCGGATGCCTCCGGCTTCTCANCCTCAGCTTCTCGATCTGTAGCCTTGGCGCCGCTGGATCCATCGCCCNAGGAAGAGTCACCGGACTCGGCTGTTGTGTCACCGGATTCAGACGAACTGTCCGAGGACGAGGACGAGTTGGTGACCTTCGACTGTCGGCGCGGGCCGGACGGAGTTGGTGCCGGCTCCTGACGGCTTCTTGTGGCTTCCGTGGGCGCGGGCCTGCGCAGCGGCTTGGATGAGGGAGGAGTCCGCACCCTGGCAGTCCGCTTGGACGCCTGCGGCGTCGGCGGCTGCGCACGGGTCGAAGCATCTGAGGGGTTGGACTCGGNGTCGTCATCGACCTCTGAGTCGACCCACTCACCCACCGCACCTGCAGGCACGCGGCTCATGGCAACCAAGGATGTTTCCTTCACCGCCGATGTCGTCGGCTTCGCGGGGGCTACATGGACAGCTTGGTGAGCCANCATTCNGATAGTCNCCGAGAGATTNATAGACTGGAAGCCCCAACTACGGACAGTTTCTTAGAGTATGTGGGGTGCAAAAATTATGAGCAATCGAAGACCGTTACCGAGATTTAGGAAAACCTTGGTGNCCGGGACGAGCGCTCATGCCAATGCTATTACGATNGACCCCCAAAACCCCCGCGTAAATGACCTTGGCCCAAATTTGGTATATGGGTTGGGGTCAATGCGTGTCAGCAGTCATTGCCACTAAGAGGGAAAAGAATCCCCGATATGGTCTCTCATCAAGATGTCCAGGTGGGCTCGCTTCAATGAAAGATCAGGCGTGGCGGGCATCTGGAAGCGTCGCCTGGGAGGCTTGACTGGCTTCACAGGAGGCTTCCTCGGTGGTGACTTCTCGGGCGGCGTGGGCCCTGGGCTCGCCGGCGATCCGCGGTGCGGGCCGAAGAGCTTGAGGGGCTACCCGCCATCCCAGAGAATCAGATCGAATATGATCGACAAAAAGATACAAGATTGCGGACTGTAAGGGCACTAAGTGCTGCGCCCCGGCATGGTTCCGCTTGCCTGGGACTCACCTGAATGCATCCAGCCAGGTTGTCTGGGCAAGAAGGACCACGCCGGGGCGTTTGCGCCGACTGGAGGAGGGTTCTTCGCGAATATCCTGCGCCAGTTTGTCCACCATATTCTTGTAAGTAAGCGTTGTCGTGGGACTGAGCTTCCTCTGACCAATTCTGAACATTCTTTGCCCGGTCGGCAGCGGGGTCATAACCCGATGCCTGGCCCTAAAACTGCGCGCTGGCAGCGAGTCACCGGTAGGATAGAACATTTCAATTGGGGTTGGCCATGCTTTGGGGGCAAATCTCGGATCGCGGGTCTCTGGGATGGCCGATCGCCCCTTAGAATCAGGAGTTGTCGGCGCCGGAGCTTGGGAGCCACGGGGATGGCCCGGCTGGCCAGCCATGGCGGCCTGATCATGAGCGTCAGCTGGGCCGATGGGTGTCACTGACGCCATGCTGGGCTCGTCATCAGAGCCTGGCACTGGTCCCAAGCAGGCCAGGGGCACATTTGCATCCGAGTCGCTATCGTCCCCGCCATGTGACATGTCGTCACCTGACTTTTCCTTGTCACTCGGGGTGAGGAGGTAGGGATCGAGGTTCTTGCCTGTGTCATCATAGATGACACCAGAGTAGGCTTGCCAGGGAAGGTGGCGCTTATAACTTCTTGTCAAGCTCAAATCCTACCTGTAACCACTTGGCACTCACAAGAAGACAGAAAGATCAACTGGGCCAGCCACCGCCGAGCCGGACAAGCCAACTCTGGGAGGGCCGGGGGCCGAAGAGATCCATGGCGGGTCCCGGCTCGATGTCGATGCCAGCAGCTGTGGCGATGTTGCGCATGCGCTGACACCAATTGCCGCGATGGACATTGTCGGGGTGTAATGGATGCCAAGTGCCATCCGACAGCTTTACATCCTTATAAGCCGCCACTGACTTGAGGCCCTTTCCGTCATTCCTTTTGCTGTGCACCTGGCTGGGCTTCTGCGCCATCATATTCTTGGTGATCCGGATCAGAGCGGTTTCAAGAACTCTCCTGGACCAGGTCTCTCAAGACGACAATGTATCAGTGACTTACCAAACGAACTTCTGTGAGGCATGAACAGGTGGAGTGGCCGGTGAAGACGGCTTCGGAAGGAGAGTTCCCAAACCGCTCCGATCGAGTCTTGCCGGAATACGTTTTTGATGGTCCAGCGACCCTCCGGATCGGCCGCTTCCAACTGCTTGTGCCAAAAGTCCGCCGAGCCATTGATGGAATGGGCGGCCAGGGCCATGGTTGTAGGTGGGACACGAGACTTCCTAGAGGAAACTAAACAGGATGGTTCAATCGACTGACGGTGTGCTTATTCCACAAGCTAAAATGGCACGCAAACTTGACGCTCTCACAAGAGAGAAACAGCCATGTCAGCATTGGCAACGCCCACCTTCGGGAAGGACCGAAGGATGGCCTTGCCTCTCGCGTGGGGAGTCTGCCGCACCTGCGCGCCTTCCTTCTCGATCCAGCCAGGCTCGTCTTCCTTCAGCGGATAGAAGAGTTTGTCCTGGTCGAGGTACTTGATGTAGTCAGTAGCTATCTTCTGTGGGTATATCCAGCGATGAGCCATTCGGTTCCCTCTGTGGTGTGTAACTGGTGGTTAGTATTGTGGGAGGTTGTACAATCCATTCACCTCACGATGCCCCTAAAAAAGCCAAGACCGAGGCGAGCTAAGGCTGCAGTGCTGCTGCCTGTGATGCTGCCGGATCAGTTATCCTTGCCAGCGATAGGCGACGTTTCTGAGCCAGCAGCTCCTGCTGAGAGTGAGCTAGCTCTTCGCAAATCTGCTTCTCAAGAGGGCCTCTCTGGAAGGAGCAGTCATTTCTGAGCTGTTCTTCTGGAGTGGCATCCTTGCCATGGATAAGGTCAAGCAGTCTGGAGTTTTTTGGGGCTTCGTCAGTCGAAAGATTATAGAACTTGTCACGCCATCGTAATGTCTTAGTACATTTCTGTTGCAGCTTATGTAGATTGACAGGGCCTCCGGAGTAGGGATGCAGCTTTCCATCTTTAGTTACAGATATGCTGTTTTTCAAAAATCCCTGCTAGAGAAACGACCATACTAGGGACCATGCGGTGTGATCTCCCAGTCACCCCACGTTACACCACGCGGGGAGCGCCAAGTGAGCATCTTATAGCCATACTTGTCCGGCGGCGGAGGCGGGACAGGCGAGATCTGGAGGACATCACTGACGTCATACGGCGCGGTGGCCGTGGGTCTGTTTGCTAACGGCGGAGGGTTTGGCGTCGATGAGCGGGACGGGCCCCATGGCGGGGTCCGGTCGAGCGGAGGCGAGCCTTCCCGAGTGGCCACCTTGGGAGGCGGCTTCTGCGGGGAGTGCTCAACCACCCTAGCCGTCTTGACCGGCTGACTGCTGGGGCAGCTCTTCGGGGGAGCCACGCTTGGCTGGCCGTCTGAGCTGTCCGTCTGGGTCACCTGTCCTCGTTGGAGGTCTGGGGACGCCAGCGAGTCGGCCAGGGAGACTGGCTTGAGTGTCAACGGGAGCGGGAGCGCCGCGACTTGAGCCATGAAGGCATCGCGGAGGCGAGCGCCAGCCTGCAGCACGTCATCCTTAGACTTGCCTTTGTGCCGGCTCAGCCATCGATCCCGCGCCCCTCCCTTCATCGGGTGGACGGTAATCTTCCCAAGAGTCTGGCCTTTCCCAGGATTCTTCTTGGTGGGAAGCTTCGTGACGAGGGGCCAGTCGCGGTCGGTGAAGAAGCCAACGCAGTCTGGGCCCTTCGCTTTGAGCCGAAGGAAGGTGCTCAAGGAGCTCGAGGTGTGGTCCAATTGTAGGGGGCAGCCCGACTTGGAACGTCGGACTTTCTCGGCCTCTTGCCTGGAGAGCAGCAGGATCTTCTGCGCGCCCTGGGCTGGGGCTGGGAGTCCCGTGGCCATGCCTATGAGCTCCTCGGGATCACGTTGCCTCTTCTCGCAAGCGGATTCCTTGAGCCACCTTTTTACCATCATGTGCGGAGAAGTCTTGCCCGTCCTCTGAGCCTCGTCATAGATACGCTTGATGTTCTCCAGCAGCATTGCCGGCGTGGGCCTATCGTAGCGCTCCATCGCGCGACTGTGATGCCGGGTCCAAAGCATTATAGCATAGTCAGGTATGCCCGCTTGACGCAAGGCAGTGACCAGACCTGGGCGCATGGAGTAGGCCGTGTGTCGCATGGCCTCCTCCTCGTTACAGACGCCCGCCTCCACAAGCATGTAGCGTATGAAGGCGCGCAGTTCCGCCGTGCTAATCTGCTGGTATCTATCCTTGTCCGGGGTCCACTTGCCCACGAACAAAGGCGAGGTCTCGCAGAAGTCAGGCACCGTGAGCATGTACTCGGAGAGATAGCATATGAACACGTCGAGAACATATTGCACCAGATTCAGTGCCCACGCTCTCCGATTGTTCTTGGTTCTTCCCAAGTACATACCCAACAAGCCTTCATCCGTCAGGAGTGTGTCGCCGACGCACCGGAAGAGTTTGTCCGGGTTGACTGTGTCGGCTACTGCCTCCCCTGGCCGCATGGCCGTGCCGAACCCAAACGACGTTGCGAGCATCAGTCTGAGCTTGAGCGGGGAGCCATTCTCCTTGAGGTGCTTCCACATTGGCGAACGCTGTCGCTAGCACTTGCGCATCCCAGGTCAAGGGGATGGCTTGTCGATCTTTTGAGGGGCGCCCTGCACAACCTGGTTCGCCTTCACAAGATGACTTGCGAGGAAAAACTTTTGGAATTTCAAAATACCGTGAGCGCATAAGGGAGGACATTCTGACACGCCAGGTTGTGCGGGGCACTCCTTGCATCAATGTCCGCTACTCTAGACATGACTCGAAAGAGAAGCGGATATGACATCGAGCTGAAGATGGTCATGTAGACTGCTTCGCCGGTCTCACGTTGGAGCCAACTCTTCAGCTTGCTTAGCGTTGCTTGCAGGGTGGAAACCCCCACCGGTCCGAAGCCCCGTGAGCCGGACAACCTGGCCACTAAGTAGAGTCCCATGAGGCGTATACTCTCAAAGCGGTTTTTGTAGTTGTCCAGCCACGCAGCTCTGAACAGCGGGTCACCGAAGAGGCCAGACTTTTGCTCAATCCAGTCGAAGTAAGCATTCGCCTCTGCATCTACGGCGATGTTGCTTGAGAAGACTTCTTCCTAAGTGATCATGCCGGGAGATCGGGAGGCGCCAACCTTGGTGAACCAGCGTTTGTCCGCTATGTCCCTGAGACCTCGACTAGGACCTGAAACATCCAGAGGCGTCAAAAACACACCGGGACAGAGCAGACAAGCAACTAGAGGGCGAGTTCACCGCGGTCAACGTACCAAATTTCCCATGATCACCCATCCTGCGCCCCCGAAAGATTTCCGATAGACCAGAGCTTGTGAGCTGAGCAAGCTTCGTTCTATCAGAAGGCTTACGTACCCAAGACGCGGGGTGGGAATAAGACTTCGCAAGTGGTCTTTCCCACGACCGCTGCCCCTCGGATGTCCTTGAGACCATCCTTGAGTTCTCGCAGCTGCGGAAACTGGTTGAGGTGCGCCGAAGTGCTCCATGTGACCAGCTAGCAGCAGTGAAAACCATGCGGTGTGTGACACGCGGTCTCCCTCTCGAGGCTCGCACGTTCCACCAGGGCAGTGTCGGAGAAATCTTGTTCGGGAATGTTCAGGCAGACCACTTGGAGGGCCTTCTTGGGACCGTCTTTCCTGGGAGGGAGGCTCTGCACAAATGGGCAGGGCCTACTTCCCAGGAGAGACGGTCTCATGTGGGCACCGAACTCCAGCAGCCGTCGATACGGCTTGGGGGAGATCCTGATCAGCTCCGTAGCTCTGTAGAAGAGACGCAGAAGACTGTCCAGGACCACCTGCTGGATGTAGGGGGCATTCGGGAGATCATCAGCCTCGGCAGCACGCTGAACGTTGCCTAGCCATGACATTGTATCTTCAAGAGGATCTTCGTCAAGCGGGCTGGAGCTGAGACCAACTACTTGGGAAGATGGAAAAACAACATATCTGTCCGATGCGCCTCCTCGCTTCACTCCACGCCAGCTTATTGTGGTGTATGTGGGGCATTGGTATACCTAACCTATTACATCGCACTCGCAGGTCGTCTTGCCAGACCTTGGGCTCTTCATTTGATCTACTGAGAGGATCAGCTGGAATGATGGCTCCGCTTATCCACGTGGCAAAAAGGCTCACTCCCATAGGTCTCAGTAGGTCAATGACAGCCCTGAAGATCCTCCAGACTACGTGCGCAGCGGTACGCTGCCTGGGCCCCCCTCGAGAAAACAAATGGGGGGCTGCACAGTAGCGTGTGTAAATATCCCTGAGAAGGGGCACTGTAGTGTCAATTGCGACTTGCCGGGGGGGCCGGGAGGGGGGGCGTACTGCTGCGCAACTGCCGCAGCGCGCCTTCCTGATGGTGCAATGGACCGTCATGCAGGCCACGTCACCCGCATTGTCCGTTAGAACAACCAGCGGGAGTCCCAGCTTCTTCGCAAGCGACGCCCATCGAAGAGCGCCTAGCAAGACACCGAGCATCTCCTTCGAGTTTTGCCTTAGATTACATTCAAAGTCGGTGGGGTAGAGTCCATAGGCTAGGTCCCCTCCACCTTCCCACGTAACCTTTGCATTTTTGCAGTATTTACTCATCTGACCCAGTAAAAGGAGCCCAATACCCTGCTTGTGATGTCCAGCTGCGTCAGCTATGAAGGCCACACAGCCATCAAGAAGAGGGAGATGCACCAGCACCCGGCTGTCCACCCAGCAGCCCGTGGTCTTGAGCTGCGAGAGTAGGTAGCTGAGCGTGTCGATGACTAGGGGTTCCAAACCCGGGGAGGCGAGCGTTCTGGGATCAGTTGGCTTCTCTTCGAACAGGTCGATGAACCAAGCACAGTGCCATTGTAGCGGCACCATGAAACACCAGACTTGCTTGTCGATGTTCGCCCACCAAGAGAGCTTTCCCAGTAGCGTCTCGAGGAGAGTGAATGGGACACAGCCGGTGTGATGGTGCTTCAGAACGAGTTCAATAAGCGCAATGTATTGCAGCCGCTTGTCCTCGGGCAGGCCGAGCCTGGGGAACGGCTGGGGGTACATCTTGATGCCCCCGAAGGTGACCGGGTCCCCAGGTTCGGCTGTCAAGACTTTCTCCGCCTCCGCGAAGAGAATCTTTTTCTGAAGCTTTCCCTGCTCGATGAAGTGAAAGAAGTCTCCCTTGTGACTTGAGGTGTCACACATCCCGTTGCCGCCGAAGACAGCATCATCAACATAGTTGAGAAAGGATCCGACTGAGTGATTCAGCCGGAAGGCGCGATAGTACTTGAGGGCCTGCGAGCATTGTGGCCGCACAGGGAAGACACGTTTACCGTTCTTCACTTTGATCTTGGCCCTGGGCAGGTAGTATTCTGGTACCAGAGCCAGTCCGAAGTCCTGAGGTCTATTGCCCTTGGGGAGCATCTTACAAGGGCCCATTCTTCTGACAGAGTAGGCCCAGCGCCAGTTCCATTTCTTGCGAGGAGAGGCTCTTCTGAAGTGATTTCTCTCCGCCAAGACACATCCTCGGCAGTGAGTAATCGGGAACACCGAGAAGGCAGATGTTGCACCCGCTCCTCCGAAGAAGAGTCTGGATTCAATAGCCACCAGCTCCATTTCCCTCCAGAGTCCCGCAAACAGCATCATGCAAGTCGCCACGACATAGTAACTGTAGTGGTAGTTGTCCGGTGAAAGGGAGAGCTGTCTGAAAGCGCCTTTCCAGTCAAGAAGCGAGAGCATCCAGCAGAGCAATGTCATCGCCGCCAAGTCCAGGACCTTGGGGAAGGAGATCGTGGTAAACCGGGGGTTCACAGTGTCGTTGAGTCCTGGAGCCTCCCAGTTTGCCGCGGATTCATTCCAAGCGAAGCCGAAGTCTGTTGGTGCCAGTCCCAAGCGGGCTAACCAGGCGATGGAGAAGCGGCTGAGTGTGTACGCAGCTGTTGCATTCCTGCAGAATCTGACCTTGGGCTCCTTTTTTGGGTCTGACGGTTGTTTTACAGCTACCGTGTCTGGGATACTGCGCGGAGCTAGTTTCCCATTTATGAAGAGCGGGCAGCCTGCAAACGTCGGGAAGAGGCCTGGGGTTTTTCCTGTCATAATTTCCTGGTGCTGTGTGATCATTGGCTTCAGGCGAAACTTGACATTTTGTTCTTCTGAAGCCTCTGGGCGCTCAAGCCAAATCGAAGAAGCCCGGGTCTTGCAAGGCAGCCCGGGCGCCGTGGCCTGCTGGTCGAAGCCATGCGCCAGCACATGATCCACAAATATTCTGAGTCCAACAAGTTCTCTCCTGTCAAGTGAGTAGCGAAGGGGGGACAAGGGCCAGCCGGTGAGGGCAGCAGCAATGTACGCGCCAGGCCACGCAACAAGAGGGACTTCACGGAAGTGGGAAAGGGGGTTGTGGGACTCAGAATTTGCCTGTGGGACCTCCGAGGGCAACCGCCGCCTCGTGCCAGCTGTCTTTCGCCAGCCAAGGCTCTCTTGGGAAGAGAGCCCTGGCTGTTCAGCAATCTCGTGCCACCGGACCACCCAGTTCCTGTGGTGTGGGAGCCAATAGTTCAGGGCGTGGGACGGCCTATGTGGTGGTGTGTGAATGCATACTGGGACAGCAGGCGACGATGCAGCAATCAGGTAAGGAGCGTAATAAAATACAGGGAGCTGTGCGTCCGGGGAAGATTCGAGTTTCCCTCGCCCGGCTCAACCAAGAAGGTTCGTGATATATGTTATAGGCCTTCTTCAGATGACAGCCCTTCTTCTGCCAAGCGAGCCAGCCTCCGCAGGACCGGATCTCATTTTTTAGTTCCGCTATAGTCTTGGTAATGCTAGCCAAGTACTTGCCGCAGTGGTGCTGCCCGTTGCGGATGTAGTTGCGTCCGCCACGTTCAAAAGTCATCACATGTAGCATTAGTAGAAAGCGGTCGAGGAATTCCTGCGCCTGAGGCGTGAATTTCCCGTCACCGTCCGTAGCCAAGGCGTCTCCAATGATCGCAACGGCCCGTTTGGCGTACCAGTTATTGACTTGGCTGAAGAATTCATTTACTAGCTCATCATTCCAGGCTTTCTGTTTCGCTAGAGCAGCGGCAGTGTATTTGTTACTATCGCCTTCATCGAAGAAGCGGCGAAAGGGACCCGCTGCTCTGACGGATCTCAAATACAATTTGTCCAGCTCCCGCGGCACCAGATTCAACCTGTAGAATTTGAGTCGATGATTCTCGTTGTAGGATTCGACCTTTTCAAGTTCCCCATATTTTGTTGCGCTCCTGATGGCCGCGAGCTCCGCATCTGTCTTCTGAGGAAGCAACACGCATTTGGTGAGCGAAGGCAACTCGTCGGAAAATGCTGGACACATGGAGTAATCTGAGCAATCCAACGATTAAAATAATAGGCTGACCCCCGCCCTGATGTTTAACGGGCGCTGCCCGGCAGGGTGACTTGGTCAGTCACATCCGCCTCAGTCGGGGGGCCTTGGGATCACTTGTGAAGGTGCATCGGCCCAAATGAGCTCAAGCTGCCTTTTCCGGAGAAGAGAAGGGGGAATGTGAGAAAAAAACGTAAGGAATTTCTGTGTACTATCAGATCCCTGGGGGGGGCTCCTCCTCGCTCTTGTGAGCTGGAGGAGCCCTTCCCAGGGATCTGATAGGTATGTGGAAATTCCTTGTGTTTTTTCTCACATTCTCCCTTCTCTTCTCCGGAAAAGATAGCTGGCAAGCCAAGAAATAAAGAGAACAGCTTCACAAGTGATAAATTCTGCAACGCATCAGCTCTAAGGGTTAGCAGTATCTCATCACCGGTGTCGACATGGGTTCCCTTGAGTCTGACAGTGCTCTCACTTGGCAAGCCGGAGAGGTGCTCCGGAGTCTTACCCTTGGCTGTCTGGACGGCCAAGTCGATTTCTGTGAGAAGCTTCTGAGAATGGTGATGACACTCTCTCAGAACTGCACCTAGGATGGTGAGCTGGCTACCCAACCCATTGTCCCGCAGCCTGTCACGCCTCTGGCGCTCCACCCTCGTTTCACGCCCAAAACCTAGATCAAGGGGTAGTTTGAGCTAGGCCGGGAGTAAACGCTTGATATAGCCTCTGACTGGGATGGTGATCGAGACTCTGACAGAGTGTCATCACCGGCCGGTGCAATCCGGCGATCCCACAGTACAAATTACATGATAGAGGCAAATCGCTGGATATACCCAGCTGGAAGGTCGAACGCCTTATTGTTTGACTTGATGAAGGCCTTAGTCGCTCTGTGCCACACTTTATATTGCCTACAGAAGCTAATCTATGAACAGTCTATTCGTGTGGGACAGCAGTAGCAGCTACTCAAAAAGTTCCTATGTGATCGCTTCCTCGGGGAGGCAAAGGGAGATCAAGAAGTCACGACTTATCAATCGCCCAGATCACTAGGTTCTGCTTGCTTGCCCTTGCGGAGTCTGAAAGCAAGGTAGAAGTGACTATCTGCTGAAGACAACTTGGCAAGTCATAGGGATGACTCACTCAGCGGCCTCTGAGACTAACTTCCTAGGAAGACAACTTGGACAGACTCCGTGTCTCTGGCCTGTGCCAAATCAGCCGGCGTATGGTCAATCTGGTCAGTCCGGATTGCAATCAAGTGAGTGGCTGTGCTAGATGCTCGAAAGAGGCGCGCCGCCTGATCGTAGTCCTTGCCACTGTGCAGATCTGGATCAGAGTGTGAACTTTCGGTGGAGAAGGTATCAACATGGCACATCAACTTGTCAAGAAGGAGCTACACAGGGGTCATCGCTACCATGGATCCACCTTGGTGCGAGATAGCCGCGAGGCCCGCGCTCATGACGCGCTTGGCATAGGCCGACTTCTGTTCCGCCGCGCCCGTGGGCGCGGTAGGGCGGAGCCGGCCTCAGGCTCCTGCTTGCGAGAATCAGCGAGAAAGACGAGAACTTGCTTGAGCCCAAGTCTCGACAATGGAAAATATCATGTCCTCTTCCGAAGTCAGCGAGGGAATGATACCAATTGTGAGACGTATCCACCCATCAATGTCCACTGATAGGAAGTCGCCTGCAACGTGTTGCCGACGTTTCTCATGGGGCAGGGATGGGAGGAAGGCTACACTTACATCAACACGAAAGACTGTTCTAGCATGCGCGAGAAACAAAGAATCAAGCGTCCACAAGGGTCACAGTTGCTGAGCATGGCGGCCAAGCGCATACCTACTGCCCTGCTTGGAGAGGATGTTATCGAGTGCGGGGCTGGGTAAGTCCCATACGAATTCGTACTCGTTGTAGGCGAACGCAAGAGCCGTCTGCAACTTGTCAGCGACCAAGTCCACGAATATGCAGGTGCGTCTGAGGCAAGTGAGAATCCTTTGTGCAGGGATTCGCCAAACCAACTCACTGTGGTGGAACTATTCAAGTGACTTTTCTGAGCATGCCTGTCTGCACAAGCGACATGACAATCCACTTCACAAGATAGGGAATTGTCTAGGCAAGGAGGCGACACTGGCCTGGCTTCCTTATGGGGAGGTAAGCTCAGACGTAAGTTTGTCCCTCGGAACAAGTATTGTCTGCTTCTCAGAAAGAAGAGTAGAATAGAAACAGCACCTGGGTAGAAGAGGACACTTGTGATCTAGTTTGCAAAAACGCCAGATCCGGAAAAATCCTGGAAAATTTCTCAAGTGATAGATATGAGAGTACAGCCTCCTAAGCACTAGCAGCGCTTGTGAAGGCATACTCCCTGTCTTCCGACTCCCCTGGAGCAGTCACCATGCAACTGGTCCCCTGCGTAAAGCCTCCCTGCTGGACGTCCCGCAACACACAACGGCAAAGACGAACGAGAAGACCCCTGATGAGGGGTGGGACCAGCTGCAGGCCACGACAGCGAGCGGTTCGAGTCCCCTGCGGCCATCCATGCCATAGCTTTCGCAGACTCCAAGGGTCCGAACTCGGAGATTCCCATTTTCTGCGACTGCAGTTCCGCAGGAAGATCTCTCCTGTACGCGACTGAAGAAGCCAGAGATCTCCTCGTCTTCCTTCTAAGAGAACAAGGAGAAATGCACAAGAGAGCGCAGGAAAATGGTGACATGGGCACAAGGGGCACACTCTTTTCCAAATTTTGGTGTCCTGCTGGATCCGGTCGACGGGGCCAATGAGCAAGCCAGTGATGAGACAGTCTTGCCAAGAGACAGGCTGTGATCATAACCCGCGATCTCGAACTAGTCAGGATTGCAAAACCAATGAAAAAGGAGATGGGAGAAGACTGATAGTGTGCTTGAAGCGACTAAGATGTCCAGTGGGGTGCGCTAGCACCCCAACTGCTCCATCGCGCGCGGATATTCCGTGAGGCAGGGCTCCATAGCTAGGAAATAATCATCTAACGACGGATTCCACTACTCAATTCATCCCCAGACCCGGGCCGAAGCCCAGCCGGCAGGATCAGCCTCCCCAGTGCCCTCACCCTGCAGGCACTGAAGAAAACCGATCCCGCCAGACGGGAGTGGGGACAGAGACTTACCAAGGAGTTTCAGACACTGGAGCACGGTATTGACTTGTCAAGTGAAAAGACAGTCGAACCCTGCCAGCTCGGCGTCAACGATGACGTCCTGGTACGCCTCCGCAAAAATATCCTCGTCTGGAGACAGTGGCAAGCTTAGCAGAGAATGGTATAACCTATGAAAGGCACAAACTACTACCTGGGAACAACCACAAACACCATCTCTGAAAGCGAAGCCAGCGTCTCGCAGACCGCCAAGGCTATCGGTCAAACAGTGGGATCCGATGGCGCTAAACTTTGCCTGTTGTGCGATCTGGCCCGCACTTATGTGTTTGCCTCTCTGGGCTGAGAAGGACTTCTCATAAAGGCAGAGAATAGCGCCATCTAAAGAGAGATGCATGTCATCATAATATATCATGCATACCACGTTCTTGACCTGCTCCCATAAACTTAATGAGGCCAGTCTAGAAACGGGATACGCCTGGTCAGTCGCGTTAGCGATGCCGACCGGGGATAGAAAAGATCGCTGAGTAACTGGGCAGGACCAGCATTGCACTGGCCAAGCAATTACCGAAAGCATGCGCGAGCAAAGGGTAGTCCGCCATAGTACAGATACATGTAATCAGAAATAATGGCTAGACAGGACAGCCAGACTGGCAACAACTCGTCTTCCCAAGATCAATTCGGTCGGTGTAATCATCGAAGCGATCCTCGGGCAACGCCGCCGCGCCAAGGGCACCATCGGCCCGGGGGCAGATCTCGCAGCATCCGAAGATGCCGAACAAGAACAGCATAGACAATCGAGTTGTCTTGCGCCATCTCCACCCCCGAGCCCCCAGCTCCACTCAAGAAGCACATTAACTGGAGCACAAAACAGAATCAGCATGGGGCAGGTCTCCGACCCGAGCATCCTAGGCCCCTGGCGTGGCCCCAGATACTCCTATCACAGGGACAAGATAACAGCGCAGAAACTGATTCTCATCCAGCACAAAAAACCTCCTCGGCGTTGCACCTGCGGGGAGGAATGTCAACATACTCGCAGGGAAATGACTTAGAAAACTTCAGACAAATCCTCACACTTTTTGCAGGAGATTCCACCCCTCGGAGATCCTAACCATAAACCAGCAGCTCTATACCACCCGATTAATGACCAATCAGGGCTAGAGCTTAAAGCCTGATAGACTACACAGCCAGGACAACTTTTCCGGGAGCGAGCTATAGGGAGAGAGATCCCTCAAAGAGGCCACCTATGAGAAATAGATTGACAGAACCAGCATTGCACTGGCTACGCAAGCTATTTATAACAAAAGCAGACGGCCACGCTGTCTTCAATGAAGCAGCCGGCGTGGACAGTTGCCCGACGGGAAGAGCCCATCAAGCGAACTCTCGTCACTAGATATAACAAGCAGAAGTCTCCCTCGAAATCTACACTTACCAAGCTACCCTCGGTGGCCTGCTTGGCAAATACTCACTTCCAAAGTGACCAGGGTCAGAGACCAGAAAACCAGAGGCACGGTTTACCAAGAAGCTATCCAGTGAGTAACCCGTTCATCGCGCCTCTCGCCAGATTTCTAGTTCCCTGACTTAGACAGACGGATACACAAGTGAAACTTGACAATCCATCGATCCCAGTAAGGATTCGAAACCAGCAAGTATTGCGACAAACAAAAGATTACTCGTCAAGAAGCGAGATAATCCGTCTGTCAATTTTCCAGACTCAACTCCGCCGAGTTGAGGCGCGGTAGTGCCGTGGCCACAGATGTCGGATATGGGTGCGGTGCATCCCACTCGACATGGATCCGCCGCAAAGGCATCGCGCACCCACAGGCCGGGAGGATCCCGCCCCCGTGCGACACGCTACACACGCAGCGGCCCCCATTGGGCCACGTTAGCCACGCTAATCCAGGACGCCCAGATCACAGGTTCCTACACCTGTCGCGCCTCTGTGAGAGTCGCACAGCTAGCTTGTGCTTGCGAGACAGTTCTCGCTCAGTTCGCCGCCCCGCCGTTCCGTGTCAAGTCAGTTAGG
>PAIH01000063.1 GCA_002711105.1 Planctomycetota bacterium | reverse complement strand
GCCGAGACTTGCGGGTTGGCGCTAACGGTCGATGAGGCTTTTTTGAAACCGAGCCAGGAACCGTCGCAGCGGCACTGGCCCCGACGGCCTGTCCCCCTGCAGCAGCTTGTTGCGCCGCCTTCAACGCCGCAGCCTTTTTCGCCGCCTGTTGCTGGGCTGCCGCCTGTTGTGCCCCCTGTTGCGGGGCTGCCGTCTGTTGCTGGGCTGCCGCCTTCTGTGCTGCCGCCTGCTGTGCAGCCTGTTGTGCAGCCTTCTGTGCCGCCGCCTTCTGTGCTGCCGCCTGCTGTGCAGCCTGTTGCGCAGCCTTCTGTGCCGCAGCCTGTTGNGCAGCCTTCTGTGCCGCAGCCTGTTGTGCAGCCTTCTGTGCCGCAGCCTGTTGNGCAGCNTTCTGTGCCGCNGCCTGCTGCGCNGCCTTCTGTGCCGCAGCCTGTTGGGCCGCCGCCTGCTGCGCGGCCTNNTGNGCCGCAGCCTGTTGTGCAGCCTGTTGTGCAGCCCTCTGTGCCGCAGCCTGTTGCTCCGCGGCTACTTGTGCTTCAGATTTTTGTGCTTCAGNTTTTTGTGCTTCAGAAGTATGTGCTTCAGAAGTATGTGCAGCGGCAGGTTGCTCTACCCCTGCATCGGGCGTAGCCGCGACCTGGGTATCTTCAGAGCCAGTTTCACTCGATCCACCGGCGGCCCTGCGCGCCGGTACGCGGCTCCCGGTAGAGCCGTCTTCTGACACCGATTTCTTCCTCGGAACCGGAACTCGTCTCTTCTTTGGAGCGGACGGATCTTCCGATGCGGGAACCTGATCGTCGGGCATCATGATTCCTCGCTCCCAGCCAGCTCCTGCCCCATCGGCATTTCTTCGTCGTCATCATCTTGTTCCACTGGATAGATGAACTCGATGAGCTCCTGGAGTTGTTCTGGAGTCAAGTGACCGAGTTCTACCAGTATCTGTCCCAGAAGCGGTACTGGCTTGCCGTCGTTACGAAGACGTTCCTGAACGGTCAGTGCCTGGTAGAGCTGATCGGAATTGACGACCCCCTGCTCGAGGGCCACTTCTCCAAACAACCGACGATAACGATCAGGTCCCGTCACGAAATGTGCCTCCCGAGATCCACTAGAGTTTCACCGGTACAACCTGATTCTGATCCCCTACAATTNCTGATGATCCATTGCGGTTGTTTCCATAAATTGACCAGGAACCAGGGAACGTGAGGATAGCAGCCCCCCCCACCAACCGCCACCGTCACGATCTTTACCAGTCTTCAAGCACCAATGGCTCATCGCCGCTACAGAGGCTGATGCCCTGAACGTTTCCAGCAATCTGAAGTTGCCCTCTGACTTCAAGGATCTGGCGTAAACAACCAAGTTTCTTCTCAATGGTAGATACCTTCGGTGCTGCAGAGGCGGGAGCCCTCCCCCAACCCAGAGGAATTCCGACATTGGTGTGAAATCTCCACAATCGTTCTCCTCCTTCGTCACGGGTCACGGCTAGTTCTTGAATAAAACCAGGAACACGATCAAAGATTCGCTCTTGCCAGAGCACNGCCATCACCGAAAGGAGTTCCGCAAATTCCGANCCCCTCAATATTTGTCCCGGGTCGATCCTCTGCAGATCTCCCTGTTCAGGGATGTATTCGGGAATCCGCCACGCCTCAGCGAGGAAATCACCGCTCTGAAAGTCGATGATCCGGCCGACACCATCGACGAGAAGCCAACCACCTTCGCAGCGAACTCCTATCGAAGGCCGGTTGAACTGGCCCTCGAAGCCGATTCCATGCGCAGTCCGATTGATCCGCTCAACTCTGGCAACCCATGGGTTCTCCGTCACCTCTCTCTGAGTCTCTTCGCGCCAACGAATCGACAGCAAAGAGACTCGCGACGGCACCGATTGAAGAGATTCCAGCTGCCCCTTGAACCCGGGCGGAAACCAGTCGGGCAGGATACCGAAATCGATCGACCAGGTACCTCCTGCCCTGGCGAGACGTCGATCCACCTCATCTTTGGCATAGACGAGAATACCACCGATGACGACTACCAGAAAAACTGGCACAAGCCAGCGAAGCAATTCAGAAGGACGATCCGCTTTTTCCCCCATCAACTGTGACTACCTCTCTGCAGTCCTGGCCTGATGACTTCGTGCTGAAGCTCTACACCATGTTGATTTCGAACCGTTTCATGGATCAGTTTGATCAGGAACTCGATATCAGCGGCGGTCGCAGTGCCATCGATGTTTTCGATGAAATTGGCATGTTTCTCCGAAACCATGGCTCCCCCGAAGCGCTTCCCCTTCAGCTGGCACTGTTCGATCAAACGCCCGGCACTATCGTCGGTGGGATTCCTGAAGATGCAGCCGCAGGTCTTATTATCCAACGGCTGGGTGGCTCTTTTTTTGCCGAGCAAAACATCAGATCTTTGCTGGAGTTCACTCGGATCGTTTCCAGCTTTCAGATGCAGCCGAATCCTTGAAACTACCCGATCCTCAATTCCTGAGTATCGATATCTCCAGGGTAGTTCCCGTTGATCGACCCATTGAGGCTTGCCCCCTGGTTCGATCATTTCCACCTCGCTGATGCGATCGCCGATGCCTCCATCCGCCGCTCCTGCATTGCCCCACACAGCGCCGCCGATGGTTGCCGGGATGCCGACGAATCCCTCAAGTCCCTGGTAACCCATCAGATTGAGTCGGAAAACGAGCTTCTCCAGGTCCTGGCCCGCCTCCACCTCGATGATTCCCGACTCCACCTCTCGAATCTCACCAGCCAACGATTTGGTGTGGATGACCAGCCCATCGAAGCCGCTATCGGCAAACAGAACATTGGCTCCACGACCGAGTGGGAAGATGGGAAGACCACGTTCACGAGACCAGNAAACCAACTCCGTCAATTCCGAGATCGATCGCGGCTTGGCGTAATATCTCGCCTCACCTCCGATGCGATACCAAGTATGGTTAGCCAGCGGAACTCGTTCGAGGATATTCACGCCACCACTCCATCCCGGGAACTGGAGATCTGGCGGCCAATCTCATCGTTGTTTCCTGCACCCAGTGAAAAAACTACATCCCCGGCCTTCAGCAGTTCAGGAAGATCGTGAATAACCTGTTTGAAACCAAGTGTCTGGGCTCGCATTGTTTTCGATCTCAACAAACGAACCAGTTGCTCGCATAGATCTATCGGAAATTCTCGCGAGTCTTCTCGCACCGAGTAGACCGGTAAGACGATCACTTCATCGGCATCAGAAAAAGAGTCGGCAAACTGTTCCAGGAATGCATTGAGACGAGTCGCCTGGTGCGGTTGAAAAAGAGCCCAGATCTTCCGATCCGGATACAATTCTCTGGCACCAGCCAGGGTATGATGAATCTCTGTTGGATGGTGGGCATAGTCCTCATACCAATCGACTCCGTCGATCACCATTCGCTTCTCGAATCGACGCTTCACCCCCTGAAATTCCTCTATTCCTTGTTGGATCTNCTGTAACTCGATGCCGAGGTTTGCCGACAGCGCTGCTGCTGCGGTGGTATTGAGAATTGCGTGGAGTCCAGGGACGTTCAGCTGAGCCTCGAGTCGGAACATTCCGTCTTCGGTCACCTCGATGGTGCGATTTCCGTTCTTCCACTGAACCCTGCCCCTCCAGCCGGAGCCCTCTCCGGATCCGAAAGAGATCGGTTTCACATCGCCAGCACCCTTCAATCGATCTTCCAGTTCCACCGGAATCACCACCGGGGAATCCGGGTGAAAACGCTCGAGAAATTCGCGAAAGGTATCCACTACAATATCCAGATCACTATAAATCTCCGGATGATCGAGTTCGATGTTGGTGATGATCCCGCAACTTGGTTGTAACTCCAGGAACGACCTCTGGAATTCACAAGCCTCGACGATGAAATCCTGGCCCGTACCTTTGCGCCAGTTGCTTCCACCGATCGAATCGAGTTCTCCACCGAGGATCACTGTTGGATCCCGATGCGCCGCCAGAAAAATGCTCGTCAAGATTCCCGTGGTCGAAGTCTTGCCATGAGTTCCCGCCACCGCGATGGTTTTTCTTCTCGAGGACAGACGCCCAAGGCACTCACTGTAGAGCATCAACTGTGCTTTCCGCCGCTTCGCCTCAACGATCTCGGGATTATCCTCCGGGACTGCCACTGATCGAATTACCAGCTCCACTTCTTTCGAAAGGTGGCTGGCATGATGATTCTGGAAAAACNTGATGTCGTGNTCTTTGAAGTCGGATTGCAACGAAGCGTCATGATCGCTACCGGTCACGACATGCCCCCACTCTCGGAGTAACTTGGCCAGGCCACTGGTAGCGCTTCCTCCGATGCCCACGATATGGACGTGTACGGGCAGGCCTGTTTCAGGGTTCAACGATTTCCCCCTCTCGGGACACGACTTCGTTGCGGGATTTTCAGACGCATACCGATCTTNAGGTGATCAGGATTCTTGAGTAATTCCGGATTCGCAGCCTGGATCGAGGTCCAGTCTTCCACACCGTAGTGTTGTCGTGCGATCGATACCAGCGTCTCCCCATCCTTGACCGTATGAACAAGATCGATGCTTTCCTGGCTCGAAACCTGTGGCTGCTTGTCGGTCCCTGGCAAACGGATGACCTGTCCCTCTTGCAGTCGATCAGGAACGATCCCCGGATTCAGTGCGATGATCTGCGCCATCCGTCGTGAATCTCCCAGGACTTCAGCTGCTATCTTCCACATGCTATCGCCTGGCCGAACAATCCAGGAACTTGCTGTCTGCTCTGCCGCTTCCTGTTCGCCGGTCTCCACTGCCGCAGGGACCTCTTCAGGATCCTTCGGACGGGGCGCTACCGGTTCCTGTAACTCCGATTCGATTGGCAATCGTGAAACAGATTCCATTGCTGTCTCTGCCAGTAACTGGCGCGCCTGATCATCGGCGGAGTACCACGCGATCGAAACAGGAGTCGTCAAAACATCAGATGCCCTGCCGAGAACTGGATCAGGATCCGGCGACAACCCCCCGCTGATACCGATCACCCCCGCGATGAAGACCACTATGCAGATGGTCCAACGCACAATTTCTATTTTCATGTCATCACCTCCTCGTTAGAGGCTTTGATGGCGCTTGTTGTTGGTGTCGTACCGGCACTGGTTTCAACCCCGAGATGTACACCGATCATTTCAGCAATCCGGTAAGCCGCATCCGGATGACCCAGTTCTCGCGAACAGCGAGCCATCTCCTCGAGCTTTCTTACATCCCTCACCAGATTCTCGATGAGAACGGCAATCTCGCGAGGATCCTCTTGGTCGACGACCAGAGCAGCTCCGTTCTGCTCCAGGAAGCGGGCATTTTTCAGCTGATGTTGATCGTGATGATGTGGGTAGGGCCACAGAAGTGCCGGTCGTCCCACAGCAGAGAGCTCCGCGATGGTGGAGCCACCAGATCGTCCCAGCACCAGCGAAGAACAAATCAGTGCTGCTGCGGGATCGTCGAGGAACGGGCTCACTCGGGCTTCGACCCCTGCTTCTCGCCATGTCTCGGCGATCCCTGACTCGTTTCCCGGCCCGCAAATGTGATGAACCCGGAAACAGTCCGGTTGATGAAAGTGACCGGCGGCAGCGAGCACCGCTTCGTTCACATCGCTGGAACCTTGACTGCCACCAAAAATCAGCAGTTCCGGTTTGGTGGTCCGTGGCAACTCTGTAGGTCGAAATCCTGTGCGAACCGGACAACCCAACACGGCACTGCGAGAACGCAACAGCCTGCTTGACCTNTCGAGAGGACAGCTCAGAAACACTTTTCGGGCGCCCCGAGTGAGAAACCGATTGGCCAGGCCGATGACACGATTCTGTTCCAGAACAAACAGCGGTCTTCTGTGCACGAGTGCTGCCATGCCAGGAGCAAACCCGGGTTGGGCACCGAGCGCGACCACGGCATCGATCCGCTCCCGTTTCAACAAACCCAGTGCCGGCAAGACCCGAGCGAGCGCTGCCATCCGTCCGCCACCTCCACCCCAGGGAGCCCGGACCCGCTCGATACCCGCATCCTTGAGGACACGCTGCTCCATCGGCTTGCCGTGATCGAGAAATAGCGGGTAACCCACCTTGAGTTCGGTCAGAGCTTTGGCCAGGGCGATGCCTGGAAACAGGTGCCCTCCGGTTCCACCGCCACTGAGCAGGATCCTCTTCATCCTGTCACCAATTCCTCTCGCGCTCTGCTACGCGAAATCGCCAGCAACACACCCACCATCCCCATGAATACTACAAGGCCGGTAGAACCGTGTGAAAAGAACGGCAGCGGGATCCCCTTGGTCGGAGCCAGTGCCAGATTCACCATCATGTTGAACGCNGCCTGGGCAGTGATCGCCAGTGTCAGCACCTGGGCCAGGCACGCCAGGTCCTGATCCTCGATCTTTCGAGACAACCTCCAGCCAGCGACCAGAATCAGCAGGTACATCGAAACCAGAAACAGCACCCCTATGAAACCAGTCTCTTCTGCATACACCGCAAAGATGAAGTCACTGTATTCCGAGGGCAGGTAAAGGGTCTTGCTGGCTGCCAGTCCAACTCCTTTCCCCGTCACCCCTCCGCTCCCGATCGCCTGTAACGCGGTCCAGACCTGGGGCACCTCCTCCGGTGCGTACATCGCCTTGAATCTTTCCATCACCTCATCGATCCGGTCCATGACCCTGAAGTAGGCAGGGATTGCCAGTAAAAGCATGAAGCAGCAAACTCGGGCGAAAACGTCCCCCCAGCGCAGCAGTGGGTATGCACCGAGGACGAGGATGAAAACCGCAGTGCCAAAATCAGGTTGCCAGAAGGTGATCAGGAATGGAACTGTCACCAGCAGTCCCGCCAGAAGAACCCCCTTGTTGGTCGACATCTGCTGCCCATTCTTGGTGCGAAAGCGCCAGATTCCGGTCAGCGCAATGGTCGCCAGCGGTACACAGAACTTTGCCATCTCCGCTGGCTGAAACTGGACTCCCATCAAAACCATCCAGCGATTGGCATCGTTGATGCGAACCCCCATAGGCGTGAAAGCCGTGAAGCAAAGGAGGCACGTCACTCCGAACCACAGAGGAATTGCGCCGATTTCGAACCACCGTCTGGGCGATACCAGGGCTCCCACCACCAGAAACAGGAGACCTATGCCGTATCCCCGNAACTGTTGTTTCCATAACTGGGTGGGATCACCTTCGGTGACCAGCGATCGGTAAGAAGAAGCGCTGTAGAGAGTGAAGCACCCGACAGCAAGCAAGATCACCACGGCAGCCAGGATTTTGAATCCCTCGCGAGAAGGATCGTGAACTCGCGTCTTCTGGTTCTGATTCGTGACTGGAATGCTAGGAGAGATCAGGATCCTGCTCCTTCTACCTGGAGCTGTTGCTCGATCAGCAACGCAATTTGTTCGAGCTGTTCCTTACGAGAAGCCTTGAACAGAACTCTATCTCCTGCCCGTAACTGGTCCTTCACAATCCGTGCTCCGTGCTCACCTTCTGTGATGGAAATCGACTCCGAACCAGCTTCCTTGACCCCCTGGCCGATCCAATCGGCAGCTCTTCCCGAAACGAAAACAACATCAATTCCCGCCCTGACACAGTGGTGCCCCGCCTCTACGTGGTATCGCTTCTCGTTCTTTCCCAGTTCCTCCATCGTTCCAAGTACCACCAGTTTTCTTGGCGCATCGGATTGGCCCAGATCATCGATGGCCGTCTGGAGTGCACGTGGATTCGAGTTGTAACAATCGAGAATCAGATCGATCCCCTCGACGTTATGGACTTCATGCCGCCAGCGTGGCAACTGAATCTGCTGCGCTCCCAGCGCTACCTGGTCCGGGTCATCGACCACCTCCAGAGCCATCGCTACCGCTGACTCAAGACAACGCAGAGCCCACGACGTCGGAGGAATCCACGGCAACGAGAACTCTCTCGATCGACATCGATCCATCACAACAACGCCGGCAGAACCATCCGAACGAATTTCGAGATCTCCCGAAGGGCCGGTCCAGCGGTAACCCGCCCCCTGTTTGCCAATCAAATCTCGCCACTCCACCGGTGCCCAGAGTCCATCTCCCTCAAGGAGCTCGAGCAGCGAGAACTTCTCTCTCAGGACTCCTTCGATGGAACCCAGTCCTTCCAGGTGAGCCTCGGCGATGGCTGTGATCACGCCATGGCTAGGTTTGGCAATCTCGGTCAGTTCTGCAATCTCTCCCGGAGCATTGGATCCTAGCTCGAGAATCAAGCTCTCCGTGTCAGGATCCGACTCCAGGATGGTGATCGGAACTCCAATCTTGTTGTTGTAGGAAGCCTGCGGTGAATGTACGCGTAGAGTTTCGCCCAGAAGTGCCGAGATCATCACACAGGTGGTCGTTTTTCCTGCACTACCAGTGACGGCCACTACTGGCAGATCGAATTCTTCTTGCTGACGGATCCGACTCGCCAGTTGAACCAATGCCGAATGAACATCGGCAACCTCCAACGACGGACCCGAATGGCGAGACGACAACCCCGAGTCGCACATTACTGCGGAGGCGCCCTTTTTTAGAGCTTCATCAGCGTGTTCCATGCCGTGGCAATTGGAGCCAGGTAAGGCGAAGAAAATCGACCCCTCGGTCGCGACACGACTGTCGATCACCGCCCCCCGAATCGGAATGGTCCCCATTCCGCGCACCAGACTCGCGTTCGCTAATCGTGCCACTTCAGCCAGGGAACGGATCCTCATCCGACCAACTCCCCTTCCTGATCGTGGTCAAGAAGTTCCCGAACCACTTCGTGATCACTGAACGGAATCTTCACACCAGAAATCTCCTGGAAATTCTCATGACCCTTTCCGGCAATGACCACGATGTCATCGGCTTCGAGCATCGCGAGCGCAGCTGAGATGGCCTGGCGACGGTCCTCCTCTACCCGCACGGCTGTCGCTCGGATTTGTGCCGGAATGCCCGACAGAACCTGTTCGATGATGCTGGAGGGAGATTCGGACCGGGGATTGTCACTGGTGACAAACAAATAGTCGGCGTGTTTGGCCACCGCAGCACCCATCAGGGGGCGTTTACCAGGGTCTCGATCTCCTCCACAACCAAACACAACCAGCAATCTCCCCTTCACCAGCGGACCGATGGTGTCCAGTACAGCTTCGATGGCATCCGGNGTATGAGCGAAGTCGATGAAAATCCGTCCCGCGGCTCCCTGGACCGGTTCGAGGCGACCGGGCACTCCAGGGCAGCTGTCGATTCCCGAAATGATCGCGTCTCCGGCAATTCCACAGGCATCGGCCAAACCGATGGCACAAAGCGCATTGGACACGTTGTGCAAACCTGGCTGCGGTATCTTCACATCCCCCTCGAATGTCAACGAACGGATCCGAACCAGACTACCCGACAAGGACATCTCCAATATCTCGGCAGTCACTTCTCTCACAGCGCCCTCAAAGTGCTCCGGTCCTTCGATGAAAAAGCGGACCAGCCCCTCTTGTCCCGATTCCACATCCGGACGCAGGAACGGAGCCCCGGCTACGCACAGGTCGCGCAGTTTGAACTTGGTGTCGTGGTATTTCTCGACCGTTTCGTGATAGTCGAGATGATCCCTGCCAAGACTGGTGATGGCTGCACCAACCAGTGGAACCCCGGCAATGCGATGCTGATCGATCGCATGAGATGAGATTTCAAGCACCATGTCGGTGCCTTGTGCCGCCACATGACGAGCGAGAGCATCGGCAACCACTGCGGGACTTTCGGTCGTGACTCGACTGGGTTCACTGTTTGAAGCGATGCAACTCTCCACCGTCGTCATCCAACCGACCAGCCCGCCGGCGGCCTTCAGGATCGATGATAGGTACTGGACCGTGGTGCTCTTACCGTTGGTNCCTGTGATGCCGAAGACCCGCAGTGAATTGCCAGGTGAACCGGCTCCGGNTTGCTCGAGAAGGGCGAGGCACAGGCGAGCGTNCTTCACATGCCACTGCGGAANACTGNNGTCAANGGAACTGGACGGTGCCTTTTCGCTAACGATTCCCCGCGCTCCCCTGGAGATCGCCTGTGGAATTCTGGTCGTCGCATCGAACTCGTTTCCGCAGATGGCCACGAACAGGTCTGCGGGTAACTGTCGATCATCACTGGAAACCGAGCTGATCGACTGCGGGCAACTGCCGGTCACCGGCTCGCCGAGGATCTTACGGATCTGATCGTGATCGAGACCAGATCTTAGTTCCCTTCCCCGTGGTTCCATTGCGCTGGCTCCCCCTCCCCCTGACGATCGGACCTCGACCCGTTCAGACTATCGGCCCTGGCTGGTCTGTCCAAGCGAGGAACTGGCTGTCGCGAACCGATGCGCTGATGTCCCGCCATCTGCAGTGCATCCTCCAGACGTTCCTGAACCAGGTTCTCGGGGCTGTGAAGCACCGACTCAAGAATTTCTTTGACCGCCGGAGCCGCCGATTTCGAGGCATAGTAGAGAAAATCGTGGGTCGCAGGTTCCTCCACCACGACCATGGCAATTCGCTCAGGGGCCTGCCATGGCGCAAAACCGATGAAACTGGAGATGTAGCGCTTCTCGATATATCCACCTTTGCCCGCCAGCTTGGCGGTACCGGTCTTGCCAGCCAATCCGATGGTCCCTTGCACTCCCGTGCCGGTCCCTTCCAGAACCACAGATCGAAGCACTTCTCTGACGGTATCGGCCACCGCTGGACTGGTCACCCTCTGGAGCGGCTGTTGATCCAGCCGCTGTTTGTGGCGCTGACGGAAGTGCGGCTGGACCAGCTCTCCGCCGTTGGCGATGGAACAATAGGCCCGGATGATCTGGAGTGGTGTCACCTGCATTTCGTATCCGAAGGAAGCCGAAGTGAGGGTGTACCAGCTCCACTGCTTGATCGGCTTGACCATTCCCGTTTCTTCTCGTCCCAGATCAATACCGGTTTCACTACCGAGACCGAATTTGCTCAGGATTCGATGTACTTTTTTGTCGCCGAGCCTGAGTCCCACATCGACGATTCCGATATTACTGGACTCGACCACCGCGCCTCTCAGGGTTCGATCTCTCAGCAGGTGACTGTCGGTGAAAACTCGTTTTCTGCCGGAAAACCTCTGACTCTCACCACGCACATCGACTGGATCGTCCAGGCTCATACCGGACTCCAGTGCCGCTGTCATTATGAACGGCTTGATCACCGATCCAGGTTCCATCGACAGCAACATCCCACGCAGCATTTTCCCGAAGGCCTCGTCTTCTCGGTTGTTGTTGTACAGTTTCTGCAGTTCCCCTCGGACCAGACCGGGATGGGTAGCCATCGCCAGGATTTCTCCGTTTCGAGGATCCATCACGATGCCACTGACGCTACGAGCCTCGGTTTTACGATAGGTATCGGCGAGAACCGACTCGAGAATCGATTGCTCCTGGATTCCGATGGTGAGGTGAATATCCTCACCGTGAATACGAGGTACCGCCTGAGATGCTTGCCGTAACGGACGTCCAACCATGTCGGTCTGCTGACGACGGAGCCCCCTGCGCTCCAGCAACAGAGCGTTGTATTCCAGTTCGATGCCGTGAAGGCCGATCTGGCGGTCTCCCCGCAGTTCTCCGATCACCAGAGTTCCACAGTCTCCGTGCGGATATTCTCGAGTGACGATCGGTTCCAGAGCGGGAATCACCGGCCGCCCCAATTCACGGTGGAGTTTGGATTTCCCGTCGAGAAAATCCATCTCGTCTCGACCTGCTTTGACGGTTCCTATGAAGAGATACTGGTTGAGTGACAGTCGTTCAGCTTTGTCCACTGTCTCGTTCCAGCGCAGGATCTCCTCGTTGCGTCGTACCACCTCGCGTATCTTCCTGGCCACTTCACCGGCCGGTTTTGCCAGTTGTAAGCCAGGCAACCGGAAAGTCTTTTGGATGGCGCGTTCGAGACCAGAAACTCGGGGCTCCCCTTCAGTCGCCCCCCCTCGGGCAAGAGTGGCAGAGTATGGATCGAACCCAACTTTCCACGACAACCGATCCTCAGCCAGAACCATCCCTTGACGGTCATAGATCTTGCCCCGGGTCGCCTGCGACCAGCTACTTCGTACCTGTGCTGACGATTGAACAGATTTCCAGTACTCGTGATCGACCAGCTGCATCCAGCCACTTCGAAACACAACCAGCAAGAACGAGATACCTACCAGCAGAAAGATCACGAAAGCGACGGTCTCTCCCCTCAAACGAAATTTCAGACCGGGTCGCACCAATCCCGCTTCGGAAGAGCTAGGAACCCAGCTCAATCTCTGTGCCCTTGTTCAAGGTTCAGATGCTCGAAGAGGGAGATCGGAGACCCCTGGCCCTGCAGATCGACTGCGGAGGAGGAGGCGATTTCAGACAGTGAAACAGATTCGTCAATCTGATGGCCGTACCCATTCCAGGTAATCCCGAGCAAGCGAGCGTTATAGCGAGCTCTTATCTGGGAGAGATCCTCTCGGAGACGCCGCAATTCCTGCTGTTGACTCTCGATTCCTCGCCGCAGTCGAATCTGTTCAGATCCATCACGTGCCAGATCGAAACCCAGCACCAGCAGACATGCCGCCAATAGAAATAATCGCAGTGGGTTCATCAATTGATCCCCAGCCGGCAAATGATTCGCATCCTTGCAGATCGAGAACGAGGGTTCCTGCGCACTTCTACGGCACTGGGCCTGACAAGGCGGGGTGTCACAAGACGATGATCCCCCTCTTGAGTCAGTGTCCGAAACGTGTCCTTCACCTTCCGATCTTCCAATGAATGGTAGGAAATGATCGCCAGTCTTCCGCCCGGAGAGAGCAGGCTCCCGACTCGATCCAGAAGATGCTGGAGGGCTTCCAGTTCCCCATTGATGGCGATTCGAAGAGCCTGGAAGGTGCGAGTGGCCGCATCGAGTTTACTGTCCCTCCTCAACGGCACCGCAGCTCGGATCACCTCCGCCAACCGTCCGGTCCTGCGAATCGGTTCCTGTGCCCGCGCACGGACGATTGCTGCCGCAATCCTGGCTGCGAAACGGTCTTCTCCCAGTTCAGAGATCAAGGTCACTAGTTGCCCTTCTGTGATTCGTTCCAGTAACTCTGCAGCCGTTCCTTGCCGGGTCGGATCCATCCGCATGTCGAGTGGACCGTCGTGGCGAAAAGAGAATCCCCGATCACTCTCATCCAATTGCGGTGAGGACACTCCCAGATCTGCCAGCACCAGATCCCAGGTTCCAACCCCGATGCTGACCCTCAGATCGGGTAGGTCTCCGAAGTTTCCATGCACCAGTTCGATGCGGTCGGCAGGCAGTACCTCGGCAGCGTGGGCCAACGCATCGGGATCCCGATCGACCCCGAGTAACCGCCCATCGGGAGCCGTCTTGTCGAGGATTTCGACAGCATGACCGCCCCTGCCGAGAGTCAGATCGAGCAGATGCTCTCCCGACTTCGGATCTAGCCCCTGAACCACTTCGTCCCGAAGGACCGGTACGTGCCCATTCATCCGCCATACTCCGGTTCCTCAGACTCGGTCCAGAGTCGGTGCGATCGCCCTGGCAAAGGCACGAGCTCGGGCTACCGCGTGAAGTTCTCGCGATAAACGAACTCCCTCAGCTCCCCGCGCCAGAGCGCTCTGAAGTCGCTCCCACAACTGATCTACATCCTTGAGAACGGATTCTGGTGCATGATCCAACGGGCGACCCGTCTGGATGTACTCACGAACCCGCTGTACGACCAACTTCTGTGCCCGATCTGGATCCACGTGCTGCTCGATCAATGAGATCATCGATTCCCCCTGTTTTTCCCCACTCCGCTGATCCCATCCCCCGGGACCAGCGGAGCTCCCCCGTTAATCTTCGACGAGTTGACCGCCGAAATACTTTTCAATTCGTTTTGCGTAGGCCCCGTGCTCTTCCAGGAACAGATTCAAGCGCCTGCTATAAGCATCGCGGTCTTCGTTTCTCTGACGCCAAACCTCGGCGTCCCAGATCTCGATCCGATCGAAACAGCCAACGAACACCAACTCCTTGTCCAGTTGTGCCCAATTGCGAAGCCGTTCGGTCAAAAGCACTCGCCCTTGACGATCGGGAGTCAGATCTTCGGCCTGACCAAAGAAATCTCTCTGCAACTCGTGGAGTTCTGGAGAGCCACGTTCGAAGCGCCGCAGCTCGTTGTGGATCCGATCCCACTCGGCCTGGGTGTAGATCCACAGACAAGGCGTGGTACCGGCGGTAATGACGAAACCCTCGCCATCTGATCGCGGATTGATCCTCGACCTCAAACGCGAGGGGACGATGACACGTCCCTTGTCGTCGAGAGTGAGTTCGAACTGGCCCTTGAAATGCACCGCCATGAGAATCTCCGCCTTGGTTTCCACGGCCCTGGATAGCGGTTGGCGCGGACTCGACCCGGTCCTTCGCACCCTTGCCCTCCAAGAGCCTCCACTTAGCCCCACTTTATGGGTAGTTTACTCCAACACAAGACACTGCTTTTCACAGGTCCTTATATTAAAGGGAGTTGTGTGAACGACTCCACTACCGGTATGGCTCCGGGTACCCCCCCACCCCCACATCTTGGGGATCGGAATCAAAAAAAAAATTGGTCGGGCGATTAATGCTCTAGATCGGCGATAGCAACGCTTATGACGCCAAAATAACGCTTCAGGTCACCAACATGGCCTTCTGCGAGCTCAGACGGGATGAGAGTGAGGTGGGGCAAAGTGGAGGAAATCGAGACGAGAACTCTATCGGCCAGGCAGGAGGCTAACCGAGCAGGTCCTCGAACTCAGCCACCGCTGCTTCCAGTTCCTGAGGGTCGATTCGCGGCACCGGCACTCGATAGAGCTTCCCTGATCGTTCACTGACCAGCAGGTGATCTCCGTCATGGGCCTGCCAGCGCAACGCCTTCTTACGAACCAAAAACAGCGCCAGCAGGTAGCCCAGACGGACTCGATCGGCCTGCAGGGACACCGTCAGACCACCGGCACCAGGCGCCTGATCGGTAGGCTCCGATTCGTCTGGTTCTTGGGGTTGCTGTTCAGACTCCTCCTCGACTGCTTCCCCGCTGGCTGTGGGTGGCTCCGTGGGGTCGATTAACGACAGGAAAGTGGCGAATAGTGACGCCAGGTTGACGATCCGCCTCGGTGGCCCTTCGGGAGCGGGGACCGAGGTTCTCCAGCGGGCAAAGTACTGCTCGTCTTTCAGGGAATCGATACAGGCTTCACAGTGATCCTGACGGCAGAAGAAAGCCGCCACACCCTCCGCTGCGACCGGTTCCTGTTCCGCCGGCCGTAAAACGGTCCAGAACCAGGTTCCCCGGACAATCTCCTGCTGGCAGCTGTGGCAAATGCGTCGACTTCCGTCGACACTCCAACTGCCACCCCCGGCGACCCTCTCCCGCTCCTCTTTGAGACGAGCATAGGCAGGCAGGGGAGCCCGATTCGGTTCCTTGTCACGATCTGCCGGCTGATTCAACATAACCCCTTTCCTCGTCGAGGATCACATCCACAGTGTGTGGCATCAAGTCTCCGTGGGGCTTGCCCGTGCCCCCGTTCAGACCTACAACCGAATTCCCGGGAACACCGTCCCGGCACCGAGACCTGCATCCGGAGGATCCTTGTCCAAAATAGCCGACCAGTTCTGTCACCTTCACGTCCACAGTCATTACAGTCTGTTGGATGGGGTAAACACCATCCCGGCTCTGGTTCGATCCGCTCGCGAACATGGCATGAAGACACTCGCCCTGACCGATCATGGAAACATGTTCGGTGCTGTCGAGTTCCACCATGCCTGCCGAAGCGAGGGAATCAAACCGATCATCGGAATCGAAGCTTATATCACCGATGGTCATCGGCAGGAACGGAAACGCGAAAGCGGCAGGCAACACGCATTTCATCTCGTTCTGCTGGCAGAAAACGAAACCGGATACAGAAACCTGCTCCAGTTGACCAGTATCGCTTACACCGAAGGATTTTATTACAAGCCGAGAATCGATCACGAGATCTTACGACAACACTCCGACGGAATCATCGCAACCTCAGCTTGTCTCTCTGGAGAAGTAAATCGCGCTTTGCTCCACGGTGAATCGGAAAAAGCAGAAGAGTGTGCCCGTCGATATATCGACATCTTCGCTCCAGGTCGATTTTTCATGGAAGTGCAGGATCACGGTCTCGCGGAACAGAAAAGAATCCTCGAAAGAGCTCCTGAACTGGCACAGAGGTTGGGGGTACCGGTCATCGCAACCAACGATGTCCACTACCTCAACAAGGAAGATGCTCGGGCTCAGGAAATACACCTTTGTATCAACACAGGCAAACAGATCGATGACCAGGATCGAATGACCTTCGAGTCGAACGAATTCTACTTCAAGAGTGGTGAGGAGATGGCTCAGCTGTTCGGTGATTTCCCCGAATACGTTTCCAATACGGGCGAGATCGCAGCGATGGTCGATTTCGAAATCGAGACCGGGAAGGCTTTCCTGCCGGTCTTCTTCGAACAAAAAGACCCGGGCACTGGACAGGCACCGACCAATTCTGAACAGGTAGACGAATCCAACGAGGGACGCTTCAGGGAACTGGTCGAGGAGGGCTTTTGCCGCCTCTATTCCGATCCGCCGCAAGGGTCGCGAGACCGCCTCGAGTACGAAATCTCTGTCATCATAGAGATGGGGTTCGTTTCCTATTTCCTGATCGTCTGGGACTTCTGCCGGTTCGCTCGCGAACAGCAAATTCCAGTCGGTCCCGGCCGAGGATCAGCAGTGGGCTCGATCGTTTCCTACTGCTTGGGAATTACCAACCTCTGTCCCCTCAAGTACGACCTGATCTTCGAGAGATTCCTCAACTCCGACCGTATCTCACTTCCTGATATCGATATCGACTTCTGCATGGAAGGTCGAGAAAAGGTGATCGAATATGTTCGGGAAAAATACGGCAATGATCGAGTGTGTCAGATCGTCACCTTCGGAACGATGGCCGCCAAGGCAGTCATCCGTGATGTGGGAAGAGTGCTGGGCATCTCTCTGGCAGAAGTGGATCAACTGGCCAAGAAGGTACCTGACACCCTGGGCATCAAGCTAGCCGAAGCCATCAACCAGGAGCCGCAACTGGCTAGCGCCGCAAAAGACCCTCGATACAAGGAACTGTTCGAGATCGGCCAGAAACTAGAAGGTCTGAACCGCCATTGCTCGACTCATGCGGCCGGACTGGTGATCGCCGACCGACCCTTGACCGATCTGATCCCGCTGGCACGAAACGGTGAAGATCTGGTCACCCAGTACCCGATGGAAATTCTCGAACAACTAGGGCTATTAAAAGTAGACTTTCTGGGGCTTCGTTATCTCACGATCATCGACAAAGCTTGTCGTCTGATCGAGGAGCACAACGGCGAGAAGATCGATCTCAATCAGCTGGCCCTCGATGATTCAGCCGCATTCAAGCTGTTCTGCAAGGGCGAAACCCACGGCATCTTCCAGCTGGAAAGCCAGGGGATGCGGGAGCTGCTACGCAATCTGAAACCGGACAAGTTCGAGGATTTGATCGCCGTTCTGGCACTCTACAGACCGGGTCCACTGGGATCAGGAATGCACAAGTTATACTGCGACCGCAAACACGGCCGGGAACAGATCGAATACCTTCACCCATCTCTGGAACCGATCCTCAACAGTACCAATGGCGTCATTCTTTACCAGGAACAGGTGATGAAGATCGCTCACGTACTGGCGGGATTCTCGATGAATGACGCCGACAACCTTCGTAAGGCGATGGGCAAGAAAAAGATCGACTTGATGGGGCGTTACCGCGATCAGTTCCTGAGTGGGGCCAAACAGAACAGTGGCATCACCGAAAAGGACTCTCAATCGATCTTCGATCAGATCGAACAATTCGCCAAGTACGGTTTCAACAAGTCTCATTCGACCGCCTACGCGCTGATCTCCTATCAGACCGGCTACCTCAAGGCGAACCATGCGGAAGCTTTCATGGCTGCAGTGATGTCCTGCTACATCTCACAGGTCGACACCATGGTTACTTATCTCGAAGAGTGCAAGAAACTGCAGATCGAGGTCATCCCTCCGCATGTAAACGAATCGAAGTGCAACTTCTCGCTCAAGGAAGACAAGATCGTATACGGACTCGTTGCCCTGAAGGGAGTCGGTGAACGTGCCATCGATGGCATCGTGGCGGAACGAAATGCCAATGGCCCTTATCAGTCTCT
The DNA here is from genome assembly GCA_002711105.1 of Planctomycetota bacterium. Classification (GTDB taxonomy): domain Bacteria; phylum Planctomycetota; class UBA8108; order UBA1146; family UBA1146; genus UBA1146. Next base: position 34,948 of record PAIH01000063.1, on the reverse strand, counting down.
ATTTGATCTCACCTCCCGGGTCGAGCCGGAACTGGTCAACAAGACGGTGATCGAACAACTGGTGAGTGCCGGTGCCTTCGATGGACTCGGACCCGACAGATCCCAGCTCCATGCCGCCGTCAAGGACGCCATCGAAGAAGGGAAGAGGGTCCACGCCGAACGGAGAGCGGGCCAACTATCCCTCTTTGGATCGAATTCGATTCCGACAGTTCAGGAACAGTGGCCCAATGTTCCGTCCTGGAGTGAAAACGAGAAACTCGCCCGTGAAAAAGCGGCTCTTGGCTTCTATCTCAGCGGTCACCCTCTGCAACGCATCGAATCGGAAATCGCTCCGCTGCGAAGCCACCTGGTGGGCGATCTCAGTGAGAAAGATGATCAAAAACCGGTGTCTCTGGCGGTGATGGTATCGAAGATCCGGAAACGTCAAACAAGACGCGGCGAAGCGATGGCGATCTTGACGGTCGATGACCGTAGCGATTCCATCGAAGCAGTCGTATTTCCATCGATTTACCAGCAGTCAGCCAGCTATCTGGAAGAGGAGCAGATCCTCATCATCCAGGGGGTCGCTGAAATTTCTGAAGAAGAGAATGAGGGTCGAAGCCAGCGACAAATTCGAGTCAACCGTCTGTTCCCACTCGAAAACGCACCGGAACAGGTGGCACGACAGATCGGAATCGCTTTGCCTCCCGAAATCGACGAAAACTTGCTATTCCAGACCAAGGCGATTTTGCAGAGAAATCCGGGCAAACTACCTGTGACTCTGATCTTCGATCATCACGGTCCCGACAAGTGGCGAATTTCCTGCGGAGCCAAGATGTGTGTTTCTGCCAGTCAGGAACTCATCGGAGAAATCCGTCAATTGCTTGGAGAAGACTCGATCAAAATCGACGTCTGCAACGCACCGGGGCCGGCATGAGAAAGAGCCCACTGGCTCTCGATCTGCCACTCTTCGAGCAGAATCTGCAAAAAATCCGTGACCGAGTTGCTGAACTTTCGCCGACCCAGGGAGATTCTCCCCAGATCCTACCGGTGACAAAATACCTGTCGCCCCAGGACACACATAGACTTCTCGATGCCGGATATGCTCCTGTCGGAGAGAACCGCGCCGCTGAACTGGAGCAAAAGAGCGAGCCGGGTCAAGATCCCGCTAGCTGGCATTTCATTGGCCGACTACAAAGAAACAAGATCCGCCGCGTCATCCCCAGGATCTCCCTGTTCCACGCCCTCGATTCGGAGAAACTGGCAGCAACGCTCGACGCATGGGTTGACGACCATCTAAAATCTCCTCTGAGTGTACTGGTCCAGATCAACATCGCTGCTGAGGATCAAAAAGCGGGACTGGATGTTATCGATGCGGAAGCGACGGTCATCTCCTGGATGGAGCGCTTCCCATCGCTTCGCTTCGAGGGCTTGATGACGATGGCTCCCAATTGGCCAGCGGAACAATGCCGTCCTGTCTTCGGCAAACTGAGACAACTGAGGTCTTCGATTCAAAACCACTTGAGTACCGAAGACTCACAACGATTCCGCCATCTCTCCATGGGAATGTCTGGCGACTGGGAAGTGGCCGTCGAGGAAGGATCCACTCTGCTACGAATAGGAACCGCTCTCTATCTAGCCCCCGAGGAGAAGACCTGATGCCGCGCATCGTCGCCGAAAAAGGGCCCGACCGGGGTAGCACCTGGTCGATCCGCGAAGAGGGAGTTCTTCTCATCGGTCGCGACATCGGTGCCCAGATCCTGCTACGCGATGAGGAAACCAGTCGACGTCATTGCCAGCTAGAATTCAGATCTGGTCAGTGGCTGATTCGTGATCTGGACAGTACCAACGGGGTACTCGTCAATGGCGAAGAGATCGCCGGCCCCACGGTGCTGAAACACAACGACCATATCGAAGTGGGCGGCAGCTACCTCACCTTCTTGACCGACGACGACCCTCTCCTGGGAGCAGTGATCGGGGGTTGTAGGGTGGAGCAGAGGATCGGTCGAGGGGGAATGGGAACGGTCTATCGGGCCCGCCAGAAGTCGCTCGACCGACCGGTAGCACTGAAGATTCTGTCGGAGAAGTACACCAGTAACCCTCAGTTCATCGATCTTTTCATCCGAGAAGCCCGTGCCGCCGGGCGTCTCAGCCATCCCCATATCGTTCAGGTTTACGACGTCGGGAATGACAGCAACCAGCACTTCTTCACCATGGAACTGGTCGCAGGTGGCAGCGTGGAGAAGATCATCGACGAAAACGGAGCCATCCCTACAGACCAGGCTCTCTATTTCGCCAGGGATGCCGCTCGCGGCCTTGAGTATGCGGAGAAGCAGGGGATCGTTCATCGCGACATCAAGCCGGGCAACTTGATGATCACCAGTAGCGGGACCGTCAAGATCGGTGATCTGGGTATCGCCCGCAAGGCCGATGAAAGCGGGATCGTTTCCCAGAAGGACGGAGTCAGTGGCTCCCCGCACTATATCGCCCCGGAGCAAGCCCGCGGTGAAGCCATCGATCTGAGAGCTGACATCTACTCGCTGGGAGCAACCCTGTTCCACTGCTTGGCGGGTCGAACTCCTTATCGAGGGGTAGGAGCCAAGGAGGTGATCCTCAAACACATCGAGGCCAAATCACCTCCTTCTCTCGCCAAGATGTCGCCGGGAACTCCCGTCGAGGTATGTCAACTGGTCGAGAGGATGATGGCCCCCTCAGCACAGGATCGCCCGGCCAATTCTCGGCTGCTCGGCGAGGAGCTCGATGCGCTCATCGTCACATTCGGCTCTCGCAGCGATGTCGAGCCCCGGACCAAAAACACGATCTTCTGGCGAGCGACATTGTTACTGGTGATCTTGTTGATGGTGGTCAGCTGGATTTCCCTTCAATGGCTTGATCATCAAGCAGTCCTCGAACGGGAAAGTGAGCAAGATCAGCAGCAAAGAGACAAGATCGTCCAACTACTGGACCTCGCACAGTCGGCAGTAAACCGTGGCGAGCCCGATTCTGCCGAAGAAATTCTCCTTAACCTGAAAGCGATCCCAGACGGTCTCGAACTCAGAATCCAGGACCTGGAAAATGCCATTGCCATCGAACGCCAACGCATCGATTCACTGTCACGTGAAGAACAGGCCCGTACCGCCCTGGCAGAGATCCTTTCGGCAAGTGAAGCGACAACTCCGGCCCGACAAAAACTGGCAAAACTCCGTGATCTAGCGCAACAACATGCCGGAACACGAGCAGCTCAGCGGGCACTCGAGGAAGTCACAGAGCTGGAACAGCTGTTGGCACAGAAGGAGGAAAAGGAATCCAGAGCCAAAGTCGCATGGGAGCGAGCTCTGGCACGAGCCGAAGGTTGGCTATCAGCTCGCAATCCAGCAAGAGCCAGAGAAGAAGCACTCTCTCTCTCCGATGAGTTCGCTGGCACCAGTTCGTGGTCAGCGAGGAATCAATTCTTGAAAAAACTGGAACAGGAAGCGTCCCAACTTTGGGCTGAAGCACGTGCGGAAGTGCGCCAGCTACTGAGTCAGGGCCGTATCGCTCAGGCCGATGACATCATCGATGGCGTCGTCTCTCGTGCACTTCTGCCGAACACCCGGGATCTGGAAACGCTGCTGAGGGACGAGGTCAAACGCGCCCGCACCGATGCAGATGTGGTCCGCACCCCGAAGATCGGTCCAGTGGTCAGAGAAGGATGGAAACGCTGGAACGAGACCTTCTCGGGTAAAGAGGCGATCGAGGTCCTGCAGGACTCCGCCCTGCGGGACGGCTTACCGGAAGCGGCGATGCAAGCGATTGATCGTCATGTCCGATTCCTCCAGGAATTTGATCGGCAACTGCAATTGTGGCCGGGAATCGAGCTGCCCTATCGTCTCAAGAGAGTCGTCGAGACCCGTTCCTCTCAGACGATCCAGGCTCCTTACTTGAGAATCGACAAGGATCGGATCAGCTACCGGGAATCCTCGGAGGCGATCGGCCGTTATCTCCTATGGCAGGAATTGACAACATCCAGTCGTCTCGATCTGTTGATGGAGGCGGGCCCCCCCGACCTGCTCTTGAAATATTGCATCGTGCTGTTGGAGCGGGCCCAGCGAGGAGACGAGGCTGCCACCCTCTGGGACCAACTGGAGGAGCCAACTCGATCAGAAACGAGAGCTTTGCTGAAAGACACTCGCGATTCGGATTGAAGGAAAACCGTGTCATCCTATACTCCCGTCGCGCTGGTACAGACCGAGAACGGGGTTGAGTTACCCATTCGTGTGATCCCGGGTGCTTCCCGTAACGAGATCGGGGGCAGTAGAGAAGGAGCCCTGCTGGTGCGAATCACTGCGGCTCCCGAGAAGGGCAAAGCCAATCGAGCCATCGTCGAGCTTCTGGCGACAGCCTTCGACCTCCGCAAGAAGGATCTGGATCTGATCCGGGGAGAGCGTCACAGGAACAAGTGCTTCCTGTTACGGGGGGCCACGTTATCCGGAATCGAGCATAAGATCCTGTCCCGGATCAACCCTGAGTGAGTGGGACTGGAGAAGAAAAATAGATGAATCACATCCTGCAGGCCGGACAACAACAGAGGCAACGCATCGAAACTGCCGCCGAGGCGGTTGCGAACCTGAATCCGGGAGCTACTCCTGAGGTTGTTCTTGTCCTGGGTACGGGACTCGGAGCACTCGTTTCTGAGATCAGTGATTCGGTAACGATTCCGTATCAGGAGATTCCAGGATTTCCGACCTCCACTGCTCCCGGTCATGCTGGCCGGCTACACATCGGACAGATCGGAAGAGCGCGGGTACTGGCATTCGAGGGTCGGTTCCATCTCTACGAAGGGTGGCACATGGATGACATCGTGCTGCCAATTCGGATCTCCTGTCGGCTCGGGGTTTCCTCAGCCATCTTTTCAAACAGCTGCGGTGGAATGAACCCGGATCTGCAAAAAGGAGACCTCCTGATCCTCGATGACCACATCAATCTTCTCGGAGCCAACCCGCTGACCGGTGCCAATCACGACGACTGGGGACCGCGCTTCCCCGACATGTCGCAACCCTATTGCCTCGAGAGTGCAGCCCGACTGAGCCAAATCGCCTCACAGGAGCAAATTCGAGCCTCTCGAGGCGTTTACGTGGCTGTTGCAGGTCCCAACCTGGAGACTAGAGCAGAGTACCGTATGCTCCATTCCCTGGGTGCAGACGTGGTCGGTATGTCAACGGTGCCCGAGGCGATCATCTGTGCCCACGAGGGTATTCGAGCCTCTGCCATTTCGGTGGTCACCGATCTTTGCGACCCAGACAACTTGAAGAAAGTCTCCGTCGAGGAGATCCTATCAGTAGCCGCAGAAGCCGAACCAAAGTTGACCCGCTTAGTGGTAAACTTTCTGAACGACTGAAACCTGCATTCCCAGGAGCCCAGGAAGGGACGAAACAGGATGATCTATCAGTACGATTCGTTCGATGTAATGGAAAACGAAGACGACGAACAGAGCAAGGGGAAGTCCGCAAAGGGCAATCCCATGTTCATGCGCGAGTTGATGGAGAAGCAACGGACTCTCTTTATCTCCGAAGAAGTCTCGCCAAAACTCACCAAGCGCATCGTCCCTTCCCTGCTATGGCTCGATTCCAAATCCGATGATCCAATTCGACTCTTCATCAATACTCCCGGAGGGTCTGCTGATGACGGATTTGCCATCTTCGATGCGATCCGTTTCATCCGAAGCCCTGTTCTGTGTATCACGAACGGAATCAATGCTTCCGCAGGTACGGTAATCCTGCTGGCCTCTCCGAAGGAGCGCAGATTTTCTCTCCCCAACAGTCGTATCATGATCCACCAGCCTTCGAGTGGTGTACGGGGTAAGGCTTCAGAGATCGTGGTCACTGCCGAAGAGATCATGAAGTTGCGTCGCCGATGTAATCAGCTGATTGCTGATGAGACCGACCACACTCTTGAGCAGGTCGAGAAAGATACCAACGGCGATTGCTGGATGTCCCCGGAAGAGGCGAAAGAGTATGGCCTGATCGGGATGATCTTGACCAGTCTTAACGATCTGTAGGAATCCAACGTGAGCAGTTTCATGAACCAGGGAGAAACCCGATGAGTACCGACAGGGTAAACATCGGGTTTCTTTTATCAGGTGGCGGCCGAACCCTCGAAAACCTGGTCGAGGTGATCGAACAGCAATCGCTATCAGCTCGGATCTCCATCGTCATCTCCAGTCGCAGCAAGGCCGGTGGAGTGGAGAGAGCCCGTCGGCTAGGAATCCCTCACCAGATTCATCGCTGCAAGGACCCTGGTGACTCGCAGGAGATCTTCGCCGCTCTCGATGAATTCGGATGTCAGTGGGCTTTCCTGGGTGGTTGGTTGAAGAAACTGAAGGTACCGCAAGAATGGCTCGGGCGGGTCGTGAACATCCATCCTTCCTTGCTACCACTTCATGGCGGTCCCGGTTGCTACGGTGATCACGTCCATCGAAGAGTTCTGGATAGCGGCGATCTCACAACCGGCTGCACGGTGCATTNCGTCGATGACGAATACGACCGTGGACCCGTGATCTTGCAGGAAGAAGTCGAGGTGCTACCCGATGACACCGTCGAATCTCTCGGTGCCAGAGTATTCGAGGCAGAAATGCGGGCCTATCCCAGGGCTCTACAAAAGATCCTGAGCGGCGAAATCTGTTTCAACACGATCTAATCGAATCGAATGCGACGAAACTTTCGCTTCCCAACCTGAAGCACCATACCGTCACGAATCTCTACCAACCCGCGGGAGTCCTCAACACGAACCTCATCGATTCGTACTCCTCCCCCCTCGATGTTCCGTCGCGCTTCGTTATTCTTTTCGACCAGGCCAGCATCGACGACCAGCTTGACGATCCACATCTTGCCATCCTCGAGATCGGTTGGCGGGACGATGTACTCGTCCATCTGCTCCGGAATTTCACCCTGGCTGAAGATCTTTTTGAAGTTCTCCTCAGCAGACTGGGCCTCATCTTCACCGTGGTAAAGGCGTACCAGAGCGCGAGCGAGACACCCCTTGGCATCTCGCGGAGGTCCTGCAAGTGTTTCGTCGATTTGCGGAATCGTCAGATCCGAGGCTAACAGGAAGTAATCCCTCATCGCCTCGTCAGGAATCGACATCGTCTTGCCATAAATCTCCTGCGGTGGATCGGAGATCCCGATCGAGTTTCCGTAGGTCTTGGACATCTTCTTCGAACCGTCGGTCCCCACCAGGAGTGGCAAGGTGATGCAAACCTGGGCCTCTTGATCTTCTTGCCTCATCAGATCTCGACCCAGCAATAAATTGAAGGTCTGGTCTGTCCCTCCCAGTTCGATATCTGCTTTGACCTGGACAGAATCCCACGCCTGCATCAAAGGATAGATGAACTCGTGCACGCTGATGGGGTGTCCACCGGTGTAACGTTTCTGGAAATCATCCCTCTCCAGCTGACGGGCTACCGTCGTCCGACCACAAAGGCCGATGACATCGAGGAACGACATCTCGCGGAACCAGTCGCCATTCCAGTGCAGTTCAGTACGATCTTGATCGAGGATTTTCCATACTTGCTGCAGATAATCCTGTGCATGTTCCCGGCACTGATCATGGGTCAAGGTGGGCCTGGTCTTGTCACGCCCCGATGGATCTCCGACCACCGCGGTGTAATCGCCAATGATCAGAACTGCAAGATGACCTGCGTCCTGAAACTGTCTCAGTTTTCTCAAGGGCACGGCATGACCGATGTGGAGTTGCGGATTGGTAGGATCCACTCCCAGTTTGACTCGCAGGGGCTGATCTTCAGCCTTGGACTTTGCCAGTTTCTTTTTCAGTTCCTCTTCGGTCTCAACCGAAACCGCTCCGCGAGTTACTTCATCGAAGGTACTGAAGTCACTGGCCATCGCTATCTTCCCCCATCGGAATCGCGCCGAACCTGACGGGTCACTCCCCAGATCTTCCATGCTCTCGCAGATCGTTCCCGGATCAACCCTGTCACATCCTCCAGGAGACGAACTAGCAGCTCATCCAGGACACCATCGTGACTTCCGAGAAAGCCGAGCAGTTCATCCACAAGCGGATCTAGCGGAGAATTAGAAATCCCATCCTCACGCCGCTGAGACATCCAGAGATACCTGGAAATCGCCAATCGGGTGCGATCTCCCTCTAACATTGCTTTTCGTAACTCTCGTTTCGGGTTAGCGATTGCCGTCTCATAGCCTTTCGCGACTGAAAAACCAACTTCCGGAATCCAGGGTAGGCCTCGGGTGATCTCTCCAGCCGGAGTCATGATCTTGATCGGCCTCGTCACNCCAGTAACAACCCATTTCTGCAGTACCGGCATGGAGGAAGGAACCGGCAACGGCAACGTGATGGGAACACCTCGACTGGCACCTGGTTCGACCAAAAATCCACTTTCAAGTCGAAGCACTCTGACATCGGAGAGTGTTCTTTCAGTTCCGTTCTCGTAGATCTCTTTAACGCTCCAGTAGATCTGTCCGAGAATCGAATCTTCCTCGCGATCTCCAAACTGGATGTTCTCTTTCGATAGATTTTCGACCTGCACTGATCCTCGTAAAAGCGCCAGCGGAAAGGGGACCGGCTCCTCTGATGCATGTGGCATGAAACGAACTGCCACAGCACTACGACTCAGATGACGACCGTGGGCTCGTCTCTTCAATTTCCTGACCTCGTCACGAAGTGGGAACGGTTCCGGCGCGAGCGCCATGATCGCCTCGCACAGTTTCCAGGATTTCTCGTAAGAACCGTTCTCGAAAGCGCGAACTGCTTCTTGATAGCGGGAAGTGAGGAACTCGATCACCGCTTGACCAGAGTCCTGCCCGTCAGAATCCCCAGCACTCAATCCGGTCAATCTATGTTCTGACAATGGGGCACCAGCAGACGACACCTCGTCGCCGGTGCCGCAATATCCGACAGCGGCGACCAGAAGGCACACCAGCAGCCGGAGACCTCCATGTAGAAGGTCCACCGGCGAGTGCAACTCGGTTTCGCAGGGAGCGGCCAGGATCCTAGGAATCCTTGGGCTCCCCGTCTTCCTCATCTGTGGCAGCATCGTCTGCAGCTTCCTCCGCAGTCTCTTCAGCTGCGGGTTCTTCCGCTGCTTCAGCTGCGGGCTCTTCCGCTGCTTCAGCTGCAGGCTCTTCCGCTGCTTCAGCTGCGGGTTCTTCCGCTACTTCAGCTGCGGGCTCCTCCGTTGCTTCAGCTGCGGGTTCTTCCGTTGCTTCAGCTGCGGGTTCTTCCGCTGCTTCAGCTGCGGGCTCTTCCGCTACTTCAGTTGCGGGTTCTTCCGCTGCTTCAGCTNCGGGCTCCTCTGTTGCTTCAGCCAATTCCTCTGCGATGGCAATCGCTGATTCTTCTTCCATCTGCTCCAGATCGGGGATCTCGTCAGGAATGTTCTCAGGAACCGATCCTGCAGTGGTCGGTGATTCACCCTCAGCGGCTTCCGCATAGAGGGCCGCTAGCTGAGCGCTTTCCTCCTCGGTGACCTCTTTGAGGCTCAGGCCGATCTTTCGGTTTTCGTCATCGACCTTGATCACCTTCACGTCGATGACCTGACCGATCTGAACCTTCTCTTCGGGAGTCTCTACTTTTTCCTCGGAGAGCTCCGAAATATGGAGCAATCCTTCAAGGTCTTCTTCCATCTGTACAAAGGCGCCGAAGTTCGTGGTCTTGGTCACCGTTCCTCGCACCACAGTGCCAACGGAGTAGGTCTCAGGAATGTCACGAACCCAGGGATCCTCTTCCATCTGCTTGAGTCCAAGAGCAATCCTCTTACGGTCCTGGTCCACTTCGAGAACCACAGCATGGATCTCTTCGCCCTTCTCGATCTTTTCAGAAGGATGGATAATCTTACGGGTCCAGGACATATCGCTGACATGCAGGAGACCGTCGATGCCATCTTCCAGTTCAACGAACGCACCGTAGTTGGTGAGGTTTCGCACCTTGCCACTGATGTAGTGCCCGACAGGATANTTCTGAGCAACGATCTCCCAGGGATTCACCTCGACCTGCTTCATTCCGAGACTGATTTCCTGCTTATCCTTCTTGATCTCCAGGACAACCACTTCGACCTCTTGCCCCTCCTCGACAACCTCTTTCGGGTTGGCGATGCGACGGGTCCAGGACATCTCGGACACGTGAACGAGTCCTTCGATCCCCTCTTCCAATTCGATGAACGCACCGTAAGAGAGCACGTTGACGACCTTACCTGTGATTTTGGATCCGATCGGAAAACGGTCCTCGATGTCATCCCACGGACTCGGTTGAGTCTGCTTCAGACCGAGTGAGATACGCTCACGTTCCTTGTCGATCTTCAATACCTTGACGTCGATCTCCTGCTCCACCGTCAAAATCTCACTGGGATGGTTGATCCGACCCCAGGACATGTCAGTGATGTGAAGCAAGCCATCGATTCCTCCGAGATCAACGAACGCCCCGAAATCGGTGATGTTCTTGACGATCCCCTTGCGTACCTGTGAGAGTTCAATCTCACCCAAGAGGTTCGATTTCATCTCGTCACGACGCTCTTCGAGAAGCTTCCGACGACTCACGACGATGTTCATCCGCGGTTCATCGATCTTGATAATCTTGCATTCNAGATCGCGCCCAACGAACTCAGCAACATCACCGACCCTACGGATGGCGATTTGAGAAGCGGGCAAAAACACGGGAACACCGATATCGATCAGAAGACCACCCTTGATCTTCCGCATCACACGACCGGTGACGACATCGCCCTCGTTATGGGTCTCGACAACCTTTTCCCAGCCCTTGATACGGTCAGCTTTACGCTTCGAGAGCATGATCCGACCATCGATCTCATCGACTTCTTCGATGAGAACATCGACTTCGTCACCAGCGTTGACTTCAGCACCCTCGAAATGGCTGACCGGGACTTCGCCTTCGGCCTTGTAACCAACGTCTACGATGACCCAATCGCTGCTGACACTGACCACCCTACCGGTGATGATCTTGTCTTCCTCGAAATCGACTACCGAATCGCGAAGGATCTCATCGACCCTCTCCACCGATTCTCCCTGGAGATATTCGCGTACCTTTTCCTCCAGAGATTCACCCCGGAGGTCAAATTGCTTGAGTAGTTCTGGCTTGGCCATGAAAAGGCCTCTTCTTTCGGGTTACGAACTGCGCGGAGCCCGGGCTCGACCTTCGTGCCCGTCCTTGGCTCTCTGCGTCTCGTCCTTGTTTTTCCCGGAGCTCATGCGGGCGACCTTCGCCCACCCGACCTGCCGGGTTCATTCATTCCATTCACTGGGTCACAGGAGAGCGACCCGTTACTGGCATCCGATCCACCAACGAGCTCTAGCATCGCCTCCTTCAGGCGCTTCAACGCATCGTCATCGGCCTCCCCTTCGGGGAAATCGATGGCATCGCCAAACCGGACCTCAGTCCTGATCGGCCGCGGAAACAGTCTCCCTCTACCCATGGCCCGGTTACTACCGACGACCATCGCAGGCACCACCGGAACCGCGGCAAGGCGGGCGAGTCGAAGCACGCCTCGCTTGAACCTTCCCAGTCGCCCGTCGCGACTGCGGGTTCCCTCCGGGAATACCAGTACGCCACCACCTTGCGAAAGGCGATCACGAATCGCCCGGAATCCGGAGATCCCGACCCCTTCACGCTCAAGAGGCAGAGCATTCAACCCTCTCAAGATCCAACCCAACGGCGCAGGACTGAAAAGTGAACTGCGCGCCATGAAGGTCAGCGGTCTTTTCAGGACCACTCCAGCCAACACCGCATCCAGGTGGCTACAGTGGTTCACCGCCAACAGGAAAGGTCCTGTCTCGGGCACTTTTTCCACATCGACACCCCGATGCCGGAAGTAAATCCGNCAACTCAGCCGCGCCATTGCGCGGATCAGGAGGTAGAACCAGTTGGCCCCCGGTTCCAAGCCCGTGGGATCCTCTCCATGATCTTAGAAACCACCTCTTCGACAGTGAGAGTGGTGGTNTCAATCAGTTCTGCGTCCGNTGCCGCCTTTAACGGCGACACTTCTCTTTCGCTGTCAGACGTATCTCGTTTGACCAGTTTCTNTCGTACTTCCTCGACCGAGATTTCCTCGCCAAGGCTATCTCTAAACTCGAGCTGTCTCCTCCTCGCTCTCTCNTCTACGGAAGCGGTGAGAAATATCTTCACCGGAGCGTCCGGNAACACGACCGTTCCCATATCTCGGCCCTCGGCAAACACGGGCCGATCTNCTGGCAAGNTTCGCTGTAGCGGCAGCACTGTCCTTCTCACCTCTGGATCGTCGGAAACGTGGTGAATCTCCCCGGTGACCCGGGTTGAATACAGCACGGAACCCGGATCGATACCGTTCACCTCAACCCAAAAGGTATCGGAGCCAGCAACGATCTCCAGAGGGTCTTCTTTCAGCAACGAAAGCACGCGATCCCGATCAGGAAACGCGACTCCCGTCTCGAGAGCCAACCACGTCAGTGCCCGATATACACGGCCACTGGAGAACATCCGTCCACCACAACAGGCCGCCAATTCACGAGCAACACTGCTCTTACCACAGCCCGCAGAACCATCGATGGTCGCGATCTGCAGATCCAAGCCACCCTCCCGCGATTCAAGCCGCGAAAAACCAAACCTTCCGGAACCCACCAGGAGCCACCATAAAGGATCGGCACAAGCCCTATAAACTACGGATCCAGAGGGGATTGCGCAAGTTCATCCCGGGTCTCTCGGTCGCTTTGCTGGCAACTTGCTGAGACACGATGACGGGTCAGACTCCAGCCAAGACCCACTGCCATCATCACGAACAGGGGTACTGAGGCGATCCCCGGTACCAACATCGCTGATATCGAAACCAGCAGCAGGTAGAGCAGATACAATCGTTCGACCCCCGTCGCTCGCCTCGAACCGGTCGCCTGGGGGTCCTTGGGGGTCCTTTCAAAGACGGTCACTCGACCCCGTAATCCGTCGAAAACCGACCTGGACACGTGTAAAGACAGGCCTAGCCCGAGGATCATCAATCCCCAGATTTCAACCAGCCGAGAGCGAAGACCTGCCCGATCGACACCCAGATAGAACAGGCCGATGCTGACGGTGGCCGCCAGAAAGAAGCAAAGATCGATCCAGCCCATCAGGGACAGAGGAATCGCACCGTACTCCGGATGGGAACTCCAGACCCAACGTTGCCACCAGGTCAACGGCGAAACGATCGTCAATAGAACCAACAGAGGAGCCACCAGAGATCCGCCCAGGATTGCCATCAAGTCGAAGCGTTGCAGCAGACCCTCTCGACCAGGATTTTGCACCTGAGAAGACAGCACTTGCATCCCCCCGGCTACCCAACGCCGTTGCTGGGTACGCAACGACCCGAAGCTCTCGGGAAGATCTGAATCGCAAACCACCTGATCGAGATATCGAAATTTCCAACCTCGCCTCCAGGCCCGCAACGACAGCTCCATGTCTTCCACCACCGTGTCGCCGCTCCAACCGCCGGAATCTTCGATGGCAGTGCGACGCCAGATTCCAGCAGTTCCGTTAAAGTTGAAGAATCGACCCGCCGCTGCCCTGGCCCGGTGTTCGATGCGAAAATGCCCGTCGAGAAGACGAGCCTGCGCCCGGGTCAAGAGAGAAACATCTCGGTTACGGTATCCCCATCGGGTCTGCACCATCCCCACCTTTAGATCATCGAAGACTCGAACAGTCCGCTTGAGAAAATCGGAAGGAACCGTGAAATCGGCATCGAAGATCGCCACCAGTTCTGCCTCACTGCGCAGTAACCCTGCCGCCAGGGCACCGGCCTTGAAACCGTTGCGTTCGCTTCGTTGGATATGAACGATGTCGAGACCGGCACTTCTACCTTCGGCGACCCCTGCTTCGATCAGGCATTCTGATCCATCGTCGCTATCATCGAGGATCTGAATCTCCAGCCGCTGCCGTGGCCAGTCCAGATCATGGAGACTCCGGATGCATCGCAAAGCCACCTCTGCATCCCGGTAGACCGGAATCTGAATCAGCACCAGGGCCACCGGATCTTCGTCACCAACCGCAACAGGCAGTGGAAACTCGACACCAGATCGGGCTTCGATCAGTAGCAGCAGTCTGTGGATACCAAACAGAGAAATGATCCCGACAAGCAACAGATAAAACAGTTCGAGGAACAAGAGCCTTTATCCGAATAGTGGCTCGAGAAGAGGTACACCTTCCCCCCCGTAGCCACGCGCATCGAGCCAACGATCAGTAAATCCGAGCGCCAACGAAATCGCGTCGAGACGGCGACGCCAGTCGTCTCCACGTTTGTTCGCCAGTTCTTCGGGATCCACCTCGATGACAACTCTTGTGCCAGCACAACGAGCCCGGTAGATGGAAAAACCTTCCCCCGANAGAATCGCCTCGATCGCTTCCACCTTCCTGAGCAGATCGACGTCAACTTCCGTGCCGACCGGCACCCGGCTGGCAAGGCACGGCCGCGCGGGGCGATCCCAGCTGGGTAAACCGCGCTGTCGGGCCAGAGCTCTTACCTGCGACTTACCGATTCCAAACTCACGAAGCGGACTCTCCACTCCACGCTCCCCGGAAGCCCGCATCCCAGGTCGGTCTCCTGCATCGTCGGAGGCCTGGGCACCATCGACGATGGTGTGCCCCTGTAATTCCTCGGCGGCGAGGATCAGATCGTAGAGCTCCGACTTGCAGTGATAACAACGATCGCCGTTATTGGCGCGATATCCAGGCCTCGACAGTTCATCGGTAGTCATCTCAAGATGGCGAATGCCGACGGCATCGGCACTGCGGCGAGCTGCTTGCCGTTCTTGCTGGGACAGACTCGGTGATACACCGGTCACTGCCACGGCATCCGAATCGAGATATTGAAAAGCAAGGGAAGCCATCACTGCCGAGTCGACTCCCCCGGACAAGGCAACCACCACTGGACGATGATGATGAAGCCACCGCCCCAGGTCTTCGAGAACGCTCTGGGCGGGAAGGGCCGAGTTGGAGGGAACTGGCTCAGCAGTTCCCCCCAACCGGTCAGATCGGTTAGATGTCGTAATAGAGTGCAAACTCATAGGGATGGGGGCGAAGCCGTAGTTCGTCCACTTCCTTCTCCCGCTTGTAATCGACCCAGGTCCGGATCGCATCGCTTGTGAAAACATCTCCAGCGAGAAGGAACTCATGATCCTTCTCCAGTTCAACCAGGGCTTCATCGAGAGAGCCTGGCGTACACGGTACTCCCGCCAGCTGTTCTGCTGGAAGATCGTAAAGATCCTTGTCCAGAGGTTCTCCCGGATCGATCTTGTTCTTGATCCCATCGACCGCCGCCATCATGAGAGCAGAGAATGCGAGGTATGGGTTACAGGAAGGATCGGGGCAACGGAATTCAAACCTGCGTGCACTCGCGCTTGAAGCCGTAACCGGGATCCTTACCGCAGCGGATCGGTTTCTGGACGAGTAGGCGAGGCGAGTCGGTGCCTCGAAACCAGGAACCAGTCTCTTGTAGGAATTGGTGGTCGGATTGGTCAGGGCAACCAGCGCCGGCGCATGCTGAAGAATTCCTCCGATAGCGTAGGTCGCCATCTCGCTCATCCCTGCATACCCATCTCCGGCAAACTGATTGATGCCGTTCTTCCATATCGAAAGATGCACATGCATGCCACTGCCATTGTCATTCCAGACCGGCTTGGGCATAAAGGTGACCGACTTGCCATGCTGCAACGCAGTGTTCTTGACGATGTACTTGTAAGTCATCAACTGATCTGCAGCTATTTTCAGCGGAGCGTACTTGATGTCGATCTCCGACTGACCGGCGGTCGCG
The DNA here is from genome assembly GCA_002711105.1 of Planctomycetota bacterium. Lineage (GTDB taxonomy): Bacteria > Planctomycetota > UBA8108 > UBA1146 > UBA1146 > UBA1146. The sequence goes on along the minus strand of PAIH01000063.1, from coordinate 19,194 downwards.
ACCTCATGATGCTGGCATTCAATGTCGAGCCCACAGTTGATGAGATTTTGCATCATCTCGTTTCGTAGATCGTGGTGTTTGTCAGTGGGAGGAACCGGGAAGTAGCCCTCCTTATAGCGCGGCTTGTAGCCGAGGTTCGGCCCTTCGTCACGCCCGGTGTTCCAACGACCTTCGATACTGTCGACAAAGTAGTAACCGGAATGCTCGTTTTGATCAAAACGGATGTCATCAAAGATGAAGAACTCCGCCTCCGGTCCGCAGTAACAATCGTCACCTATTCCGGAGCCACGAAGGAACTCTTCCGCTTTACGCGCTATGTTGCGAGGATCTCGGGCGTAAGGCTCGTGGGTGATCGGATCTTTCACATCACAAATCAGAACCAACGTCTTCATTTTCGGAAAAGGATCGATCCATGCTGTTTCCGGATCGGGAACGATCAGCATGTCACTTTCTTCGATCCCCTTCCAGCCACGCATACTGGAACCGTCGAATCCCAAGCCATTGGTAAAGGTATCTGCCTCCAGGCCTGAAGCTGGAATCGTGAAATGCTGCCAAAGACCNGGGAAATCCATGAAGCGGAAATCAATCGCCTCGACTTCCGCGCTCCTGACCAGTTCTAGGACCTCATTGACGGTCACATCCACTCCCTCCACCGGCTATCTGATTACCGGTCTTTCTGGCTAGCCTTTTCGGCTCGCTGCCCCTAAACCCCACCGATACTGAAAATGACCGCTAAACCTTGGCAGTCTTCAGATCGCTTCCGACCCCGTTTCACCTGTTCTGATTCTCATCGAATCCGAAAGAGCACCAACATGGGTGATGATTTCGTGACCTTCCGATCTCAACACCTCCAGCACTTGCTTCGTCGGCTCCAAAAAGTTCTCGTTCACTGCAACTTCCACTCGAAGGGCGTGATCACCTGTTGGACCTTTCGATTCAGTAGTGAGTACTTCTACTTCCCCAACCGTNAATCGAACAATCCCCTGCTCTGCAAATCTCTCTTTGAGGAGATCCAGCACNTCGGCCTGGATGATGATAACAACCCAGTACACGACGAACTCCTCACTCTTCTTCCGCACGCCTGGTGAGTAGAATCTCGACCCCCTCTTCCACCGAGAGGCCATCATGAACGATGCGATACACCGTTTCTGCTATAGGCATCTCGACCGCCCTTCTCACACACAGTTCATGCACCGCTTGGCAGGTCGGTACACCTTCGGCCACCTGCTCCATCGAATCGAGCACGGCACCGACTTTTTCGCCGGAACCCAACCTGTAACCCACTTCTCGATTCCGCGAGTGCCCACTGAAACAGGTGACGACGAGATCACCGATACCGGCGAGGCCCGAGAAAGTTTCTCGCGCTCCACCCAGAACCGAACCCATCCGCGAGATCTCAGCCGTACCGCGCGTCACCAGCGCCGCAACGGTGTTGTCACCGAATCCTCGACCGATTGCAATGCCACACCCCAGAGCCACCACATTTTTCAGTGCCCCCGCCCATTCCACCCCTGTCCGATCATCACTGCGGTAGATCCGGAAGCGAGGGGTCCCTAACGCATCCTGGATGGAACGGGTGCGCTCATGATCGGGATGGGCGACCACCAGAGCGGTAGGCAGATCTCGGATCACTTCTTCGGCGTGACTGGGCCCGGAAATCACGGCAGGCTCATTCGTTACGCCACATTGCTTGAGGATCCCCGTCGGCAATTCCATCGTTTCTCGTTCCACCCCTTTGGAGGCAGAGACCCAGCAGGCACCTCGGGGTAAATCCGCTCCAGGACCCGACATGTATTCCCTTAACAGCTGGGTCGGCACGGCGCTGATGACGATATCGGCGTCNGGAGCAGGNCCCTCTCCTGCAATTGAAACTTCAAATCCGGCGNCCAGAGAAAAGTCCCGGAACAGCCCATGTTCGCCTCGGGCCAGTTCTTCGGCACGCTCCCGGCGTCGGCAATGGATCGTGACATCGGCTCCTGCCTGGCGAGCCACATGGGCCAGCGCCGTTCCCCAGGTACCCGATCCGGCGATCAAGACTCTCATCAGGGACTCTCTTTCCGACTCATCTGGCGATATTCCTGGATATTGGAACGGTGCCGAACCACGACCAGGCAAGAGAGCGCCAGCAGCACCCCACCCAGGATTTGCCTTGAACCCTCGATCGTGTCGGTAGTGCGCAGCAATGGAGCGACTGGATCGTCCCATAACAACAGCGAAATCGAGATCAGGACTCCGGTAACCGCAGCCGCCACCGATGCCATCCCGACCGATCCCAGTAGTCCCCTCACCAGTAACCAGGCCGCCAACATCGTCACAGCAATCCCTGGTTCCAGCGCCAGCAACACTCCTCCGGTGGTGGCCACCCCTTTTCCTCCGCGACCCTTCAAGAACGGAGAAAAGCAGTGCCCCAGTACCGCCACAGCTCCGATCAACAACGACTGGATTGAATGCATACCGCAATACTGGGCGAAGAAAATCGGCGCAGCACCCTTGGTCACATCGAGGCTCAATCCGACCGCCCCGTACCATCTTCCCAGGTTCCGGCTCAGGTTGGTCGCGCCGGGATTTCCACTTCCGGCGCGCAGAAGATCGATTCCCTTGGTCTTTGCGATGAGCCATGCGAACGGAATCGAACCGTACAGNAACGACAGCAGCAGCAACCACAAGACTTGAGAGGAGAACAAATCGTCAATCATGGCCAGGAAAACCTGCCCCGACGAGAAGTGGAATACCAGAGGGAATCCACCCGGGGTTAGCAGGTCCGCAGCGAGTCCGCCGGGTCCAACCATCGGACGCTTCCCACCTTCCCGTGGGTTCCCGGAGCGGAACAGTCCTCTCCGGTCAAAGATGCAGTACACAACCGGGAATAGAGAGGCGCAACCCCGACCCAATAGCATTCCAGATCTTTCCCGGCTGCTGGAGGAGATCGCCGCTGTGCCGTAGGCTTGGGTAGAGGAGGAGATTCTTGAGCCGATATGACCGCCAGCAAAGAACCCGCGGAGGTCAACAACTCGATGAACGGTGGCGACAATTACGGATCCTACTGGTCGGTTGTGGAGGAGTCGGCACTCCCCTTGCACAATCTCTGGTAGGCAGCGGGATCGGTTTTCTGACCATCCTCGACGGTGACCGTGTCCGTGAAACAGACCTTCACCGGCAAACCCTGTTTCAAGATCGAGACGCTCAACAATCGGTCGCCAAGGCCACTGCGGCATTGAGGTCTCTTGAACGGATCGGCGGAAGGACCCGGATCGAAGCTCTCCCCGACATGCTCACTCCTGCCAATGCGGCCAGCCTCTTTTGCCGTCACGACGTCATTCTCGATGCCACTGACCACATCCCTGCCCGACTTCTCATCGATCGAACCGCACTGGCCACCGGTGTCGGCTGGATTCACTCGGCTGCCATTTCAGATCGCTGGGTGGCAGCCTCCTTCCTGCCACCAGGGAGTCCTTGCTACCACTGCTGGGTCCCTGAACCGCCACAACCGGATTCGATCGGAAGTTGTGAATCAGAAGGAGTGCTGCCGGTCGCCTGCTTGGCAGCGGCCACAGCAGTACTTCGGCTTCTGACATCCTATCTTCGCTCCAGAACGCGATCAGACGGGGCCGAAAATACCAGAACGATCATTCGCGGATCAGTCGCCGCGGGAGAAACCATTGTGACCTTGCCCACCGACCCCGATTGTCGGTACTGCTCTGGAGGTAAGATCGAATCGTCACGGCTTCGATCCGCTGACAGGGTCCATCTTCGAAAACTATGTGGAGCAGGATCGATCGAGACATGGCTAGACCTGGATTTCGACGAGATAGAGGTTCGTCTGGGTCGATTGGGAAAGAGCCTCGATATTTGTCGGGGTTCGGTCTCGCTACGAGCTGAGGACGAGAATGGTGCACTCATTTGCTACCATGACGGCAGAGCTCTGATCACCGGAAACCACGGCCAGAAGATCGAAAACGCCCGCACCCTTGTCAGTCATTGGCTCGGAGAGGACGCTCTAGCTCGGTATTGAACAGCGCTGGTGTAGATTGAAACGCAACCGAGTGGCNACATTCCCGCACACGCGTAACCGCATGAAAAACGTAGAAATCGGCGTCAGCAAGTGGTTCTAGTTCGGGGCCAACCGCAACTTTCGACGCTCATCACCGATGAGGTGGAACAGTCGCTCTCGATCCCGCTCGTGCTGAAGTTGGGATTCGAAAACTTGTTCCCTTGNCGACTGGAGCAANCGATGGAGACGCTCCGTACGATCAAGACGCTCCTCGACAAGTTGCAGAACATTCTGGAACTTCTTCTGTCCAAAAACGTCATCAAAGAGACGGTGGTAGAAAGGCAACAATAACGGAGCGAAATCCTGCGGATCGAGGAAGTCGTAATCCTCTTCGTTGAGACAGATCAGCTCACCGATAGCAATCTTCAGATTTCGTTCGGCAAACTTCATCATTTCTCGAATGCGACCCACCGTAGAATGCTTGAGTAGGTCTACCAGATAACCACCCTCAAGCCAGTCCTGCACCGAGAAGTGACTGCGAGCAGTGAGTACAAAGTTGCGCGCCGAACTGAGGTAGTCATTGGCACGTGAAACACAGAACAGTGCATCGTCCAGGTTGGTGAGGTCTTCAGTCAGGATGTTCCACTTGTTTTCAGTCGCTTCAAAGTTGTCGGAGATGGCGAGCACGGGTTCGTCACCGGAGAGGTCGAAACTACTGAGCGCAGTGGTCCGCTCCGACTGCAGCCCTTGAATTTTGTCGTGGAACACCCGGAAGGTGGCGAGCTTCTCGGAAGTGTCGTTGATGTTGAGTTCTAGATCTTCGAGCTCAACAAGGATCTCCGGACGCATTCCAAGTGAAAGAAACGAGGAAAGAAGCGGCTCCAGGTCGAGCTTGTGATCTTCCTCGGCGATGCTGAGTGCGATCTCCTGGAAGCTGACCCCACACAGGTGGTCGCCAGCACCAGAGTCTTGTTCAGGGTAAACATCGAGAACTTCATGAAGTTGATCCCGATAAACACGAAGAAAATGAACACGAGTCGCAAGGCGTTGTTCCTTCTCGAGCTTGATCTGGCAATAACCCAGCTCCTTCTCGATCTTCTCCAGACGGCGAATCAGGGACAAGTCTTTGCGCATCGATTGTTCCTTCCCGCATTCTTCTCCGGGGATGAAGGAGAAGAGGAAAATTCCGGTCGAGATTGGAAATCGCACACGCAAAAAGGATCGCGTGACACGCTTGACGTGAGAGGTCCCCCCTCTCCACGTCAGTCAGGATCGTCTCGAAAATCCCGGGATAAACACTCTTGGGACTTGCGAAGCGGACCCCGTCCAACCAAGATCGAATCGTACCACAAACCACATCGAAATTGCACGGGTGCAGTTTGCTGAGTTCTAAATCTGTCATGAAAGAGACGCTTCGATGCCATTAGGGATGCTGATCTTCCTGACCCTCCTCCATAGTCATGCTCCCGCAAACGATGACCCGAAAGTACCGATTTTGATCAAAGGTGCAGTGGCTCCGTTACCCTATTCGAGGGGAGAACGACATGAATGGGAATGGACACACGACGGAATCCCTGTCGGTAAAACTACGATTCAGTTGTTGGCCCCGAAAGAAGATCAGCCTGGCTGGACCCTCGATGCTCGGCTGCGCTGGAGTCGGCAGGGCCGTTCGATCGATCTACGTCAACTGACCAGTTTCCTCTCACCTTCTCTGAAGCCGATTAGTACCCGTAAGGAACGGAGGATCGAGGCCCTGGGTGCCGGCTCGAGGCGAACCGTCGTTGCCTGCGAGGTAATTGACTCCGAAGCGAGAATCGTGGTCCAGAATCCTGCTGAAGGGACCCAGGTGGACCAGATCTTGCCCTTCGCGGACGGTACNGTGCTGCTCGAAAACCAGTGTTTTGAACACTGGCTGTTGATCAGCGCCCTGCTGTACAGAGTCGAAGGAGATGGGACTGAAATCGCCGCAAAGCGTAGTTTTTCGGCCCTGATCCCTTCGGAGTACCGCCTGCTGCAACTCAAACTGAGCCAGGATCGTCACGAAAAAGCTGGTAAAGACACGCTGATCCGCTGGAACGTCACCTGTTCAGATTTCGAAGCAAAAATCTGGACCGGTCCTGGTGGCACCCTCGAACGTTATCGACAGGGACCTGTCGAGATCCGGAGAATTCCGACCGTAAAATCAGTTCCCAGCGACAAACAGGAAAAGAACCGTAGATGAGGGCAAAGCAAACCCGGCACCATGGCACTGGTTGCTATTTTGCCTGCCTCGACCTCAATGGTCGATCGCTTGTTGAATCGAAGCAATGAAATTGCGGATCTTGCTCAGAGTCTGAGTACGCTCGGTCACCGGATCCCAATCAAAATCTGCGACAAAATCATGAACGTGCCGGGGCTTCCCCAGCTGCTCATAAATTACGGTGCTTTCTAGCCGACTGTATTTGTTCAGGGTCTGGAACAGCAGCCCGATGTTTTTCGTCGCACCCATATTTCGATCAGGCCAGGGAACCGCAGCTGGATCGGTCCAAACCTGCCAACGTCCGGGAAAATCAACATCGATGAGTTTCCTCCAGCGTTGAAAATCGAAATTCTGCCCTCTTCCTAACTTGTCGATCGACCCAGCCAGGGGATGATCCAGCATCCGGTCGACCCGATCGTCATCCCTCAACAAGCCGGCACGTTTTCCACGGGCCTTTGCCCCTGCTACCAGCAGTAGATCACGACTTGTCTCCACTTCGGTTAATGCCAGGGAGAACCAACGAAAGATCTCTTGCGACTGACGTTGAGCCTCTGCCAGGTCATCGACTCCACATTTACCATGCCAGGTCCAGTTCTCGCCGCGATCTGCTGGTTGCCTAATTTGAGCCACCTGCTCGCGCAAATTCTCGGTGGCAGCACTGGCTCGCCACTGAAACCTCACGGTCAGGAGTGTGGCGAACCATTCGCGGGGAGCCAGTTTGCGATTCCACCAGATTTGTTGCCCCTCAGTGGTCAGGATTCCACCATCGAGGACATTTTCCCCGTCCAGCAGCTGCACCAGCAGGCGCGATCCAGGCGGCAATGGCGTCTGCCCCAACAAGATCAGGTGAGCCGACTGTTGAGAATTCTCCGGACGCGCCAGGATCAGCCAAGGAATCTGTACCGGGGCGGTNTCAGATGNTTGCTGGAAGGTGCAATCGATGNTCCAGTTTCCTGACGCCAGATCGAGAGGAAATCGGGAACCGGAGATCGTCAAGTCACGGACCCCGATGGTCGAGATCTCCAGGCTTCCCCCCGCTCCCGCAACCACCGGTCCGTCAATATTCTCCAGCGGCAANNGAGTCCCTGCTGGCAGCAGTTCGCCACTGTTTGACAGGGCTCGGATCTTCAATGCCCGCGGTTTCTCGACCGGTGTCTGTACGGCACTGACATCCGTGTCACCAGAATCTGGTTTTACGTCTCGCTGGTCACCACCGTTTCGATCCGGCAACGGATTCGTGTTCGAGTCACCACTATCGTTTGATATCGGCGGTTGATTGACCATCTCGGTCGGAGCCGGGGGAGGCTCGAACAGGATCCAGGCGGCGAACGGAATCACAAGGATCGCGAGCCACAGACTACGATCAACAGGGTGCCCTCTCATCGATTCCCACCTCCTCCCGCTCCCTGCTGCTCCAGTTCGGTCAAAAACAGCTGACAGAAAGTGACCAGGTCGGGGCCGTCACTGGGGGCGACGGAAAATACCCAACCATCTTCTCCTANTCGCGCTCGTCGCAAACCATCGGAGCCTCGTTCCCCGAAGTAGATGGTGACGAACGGTTGTTGATCCGCCAACGCAAACAAACTCGCTTTCAGTACGAACTGATCCGCCTGTGGAGCGGAAATCTCCTCGGCAAGCCAGCGAGAAGCCACCAGCGTCGAAAGACGCCGAGCCATGAGGCGAATGTCAGGCTGCGGAAGTTTCTTTTCAACTCGACCGGAACAGCGCCAGGTGTCATTGGGTTGAACCAACAGTGCTTCCATTCCATCGGCCGTAGCGATGTGGAACTTCACCAGTTCTCCGGAAGCTAGCGATGTAACGCGGCGATCCCTGAGGGTAAAGGGGGCTTGTCGCAGCAGCTCGAAATCGGCAAGCTCGGAGATGGCAAATGAATCTCGGCGCAGATTCCAGACATACCGAGCCCCGGGTTGATCAGGAACCTCAGAACCGATCACCAACCGTTCCTCTTCTCCCTGCGAAGTCGCGATTTCCAGACGGAGCCAAGGGATGTCGAACCCCCACTGCTGCAAGGCAGACCGATCAGCGGGGAATCTCGACGTGACCCGAAGTTCTCTCAAACGTGCGATCCAATCATCGATTACCTCTGTATCTCCGACCGAAGGACGTGACGATCCGTCCCAGGACACGATCCAGCCGCCGGAAGGATTGGGACTCAGGTCGACCTTGCCGTATGGCCCTGCGGAGATGGCGAGCTCCACGGTCTGTAAATCATCGAGGCGTAACAGATAATGGCTCATCAGGGTCGTCGCTTCGATGGTGACCAGTTCCTCGGCCACCCGCCCGGCGGCGACCAGCACCGGCGAACGATCAGAGACACGAACTGCCACGGACCCTCGCACCGTGGAAGGATGAGGAGTACCCACCTTCACCGTTTTCTGTTCCCCATCCCTGGTCTCGATGGTGAGGACCGCTCGCGGCGAATCCAAACCCAGCGGTAAATCGTGTTCCCCATCGAGATAGTCGACTGCTGCCCAGTGTGCGATGCGACCGAGCCAGTCCTCTACCGCCAACGCATCCGCATCGGCGGCAATCGGTGAAAGAAAATCCCAGTTGGCCTGCTCTCGAACGATTTCGATCGGCTGTTCGTCCGGTCTCTCCAGCAAGATTCGCTTCACCTTGGCGAGCGCCACCCCGCAAATTGCATTTTCCCGTAGCTCTGCGAGTTGAAAATCTCGCAACGCATCCCGTACCAGGTGGGAAACCAGTACCGATTTTCCATCGACGAGCGCGTATACCCTGGCAAGTGAGGGGTGATCGCTTCCCAGCGCCAGCGAGTACACCTGCGATGGGGTTTTGATCGTGACCTCGATGGCCGCCTCGGAGAGGCCGATCCTGTCCAGTTCGTCGGGGCCCTGGCCNTACAANCTGACATCACGAAGCAACAGCANCAGATCCTCGATGGGTGCGTAACGACCGCGATCTTCGATGGGGGCCATGATGCGCCAACCNAAATCTGCTTTGTCGATTCGGATCGCATCGTGGCCAGTTCGGCGGATCTCCACGGAGGAAACCGAATGGATCGAGAAAGTGAACGGACGTTCTGCACCCGTTACGTATTGNGGTCGAACATCACGAACCACTCTCCATGCCAAGATGGAGACGATCAGCGCCGTCAAAGCCAGCAACAAGGTCGTTCTTGGATTCATGAATCTTTCCTTCGTGCCCACGCCATCAGCAATCCTCCAAGTAAGGCGCAACCAGGCAGTACCGCGGAAGAGGTCCAGAAAAAGGAACGTCTGATTCTGTCGTCGAGTTCGATCCGATTCGAAACTGGTTCTCTACCGGCACCAGCTGGCANCAGGTCGCGGCCACAAGCCCAGTCGCAACAGGCCAGCAGAAAACGACGAGCATCAAGGCGCCAGCTTCCGGGCAGCACCGTGCTCCAGTTGCCAACGACCACCAGCCGTCCGGCCCCTACCTCGGCGGCCGCCGCCAGAATCTGAGGCCCCGGAGTCTCCTCCCGTTGACGTCTCGGGTTACCCGGTTCCCTTTCCAGCCAGGCTCCAGGACCCGTAGCGAGAAGGGCNGTCGCCGGCTCNCTCACCTGCAGAGCGCGGCTCGGCATGTACCGCACCATGATCCTGTCTCTGGCCAGCGAAGCGGTGACCGGATGAAATGGATCGAGACGGGTGCCAACCGCCGCATAGGAAGGCCTCGTCACTGCGCCAGGCAATGCCGTGATCTCCGCCACCAGACCGGGCAAGACCGAGATTCCGGCTGCCGCCATGGTATCTTCCAGACCGCAGATCCCGGTTGACGGCAGCAGCACCAGGACCCCGCCCCCATTATCCAGGTGACGGTCGATGGCCCGCCGCACCGAAGCCCCCAGCGGTTCGAAGCGACCGATACCACCACCGATCACCAGCAACAAATCGGTATCGGTTTCGATCACGCCATCGAGAGTCAAATCGACTCCCGTAACGTGCGCCCCTCGCGCCTCCAGATCATCACAAAAGGCCTGCAGAGAAACCCCCCGGGACCCCTCCAGCGGTAGTTCACCACTACCCTGACTGATACGAATCTCGGTCAACTGGTCGTGCACTATTTGGCGCAGAGCGGCTTCGATCGATTCGCGCACTCGATCGACTTCAACAACAGGCAGCTGTTCCGGTTCCAGAGGAGAGGTGCCGCGGATGAGGGCCAGGTCATCCACATCCAGGGACAGACGACGTTCTCCACAGAAAAGATGGATTCGATTGACGGCATCGGCTTCCAAACCCCGCTGGGAACGAAGTACTTCCCAACGGTCTCCGTCTCGATTGACATCGACGGAGACCGGAAGACGCAACGCCCCAGGAGCAGCCTGGCTCAGTTCATCGAGCCAACGCAACGCCTGAGAAAGGACCCGCAACCGCACACGACCCGAAGCGGATGGATCGATATCGAGCGGCACCAGTACCTCAACCATTCTCGGTAACGCCTCAAGCAGTTCGCGGTCGGAGGCGGTAACCTCCATCCTCGATCCCTGACTCCAATCGATGCGTATCGATTGATGGAAGGACCAGACATTGACAACCCAGACGATCCACAACAGCAGCAGTAACTGCAGCACGACGTGGATTCGAGCCTTCCGTCGGCGCTGGCTGATGAAGTCACTCACCAACGCCTCCTCTCCAGCACCTTGGTGGCCACAAACAACATCAGGATGGTGAAAGTACCCCACCACACCGGGATTCTGAGGTCGAAGATGCCGCGGGTCAGTTCATCTCCGAGGTGATGAACCGCACTGAAGTGATCGATCCAGCGCAATTGCAGATCTCCAGGTTGATAGAGAAATCGAAGCCAGTGGATCAGGAACAGTCCCATGTTGAGGGCGGTCGCCAATGCCGCTGAAGCGAGCGGGTGAGAAGTGACTGCAGAAGCGAGAATACCGGTGGAACAGAACCCCGCCCCGACCAGCGCAACTCCCAGATGAGCACTGAACAACGCCCCGAAGTCGACCTGGCCGACCGTCGACAGTAAAGCCCACAGCGGCAGCAGACAAATCCACAGGAACAGAAAGAAAACCCAGGTCGCCAACCACTTTGCGATCACCACCGCCGCGTCGGAAACACCTGTCGTCATCAACATCTCCAGAGATCCGAGACGACGCTCTTCGGCTAATGCGCGCATCGCCACCAGCGGTGGAATGACTAGCATCATGAACCAGAAGACCAGGCCACCATAAGTTGCAGCGACCAGCTGTCGAAGATCTCCGTCCACACCCAACAACGAGAGATGAAAGGTCAGGCCCATCACCAGCAGAAATACGAAGATGATGACCCAGGCCACCGGAGAAACGAACAACCCCAGCAGGTCTCTCCTCGTCAATGAGATCACCCTGCTCATGAAGCCACCCCCGAAACGGTCAACTGTAAAAACAGCGATTCGAGGGTCGCTGGATCTCTTCGCAGTTCCAGCAACGTCCAGCCNTTTTGCCGTGCCATGGTACCGATTTGCTGTCGAACATCGGTATCGGATCGTATCAACCAGCCGCTGCCATCAGCCAGCACCTCGCGCACTCCCGCNATGGTCGCCAGCTCTTTCTCGATCGACTCGACTACTCCGGCAACCTCCAGGCGAATCGATCCGGCAGTGGCCAGACGTTCGGTCCAGGCACCGCGATCTTCTTCGAGACAGACCCGACCTTCCGAGATCATGCAAATCCTGTCGCAGATCTGTTCCACCTCTCCGAGAACATGACTCGAAAGGAGGATGGTGTGATCGCCTCGAAGTCGATCGACCAGTTGCCGAAAGTGAGTGACCTGTCGAGGATCGAGACCACGAGTCGGTTCATCGAGGAGCAACACGGGTGGATTTCCGATCAAAGCATCGGCAAGACTCACCCGCTGTCGATAACCCTGAGACAAGGTGCCGATCCTGCGACGGAGCACTTCGCTGGCATCGACCTCCTCAAGGACCCTCTGCAACTCGGTACTGATCTTCGAGTGCGAGATTCCCTTGAGCCGTGCCCGAAACTGCAAGTACTCCANCACTCTCAGTTCTGAAGGCATCGGCGCCAGTTCCGGCACCGATCCGATNCGACGGCAGGCTTGTTGTGGNTGGCGCAGCAGGTCCACCCCATCGACGACCAGCGTGACGGTTCCGGGATCCGGTAACAGCCAGGTGGTCAAGACCCTCAGGGTGGTGGTCTTTCCCGCTCCGTTGGGACCGAGGAAACCGGTCACGGAGCCAGCCGGTACCTGGAAGCTGATGGCTTCCAGGGCACGTCGGGTACCAAAACTCATGGAAAGGGATTCAACCTCGATCATCGGCGCTGAAGGACTCCTGCGGGGACCGTGCCGGCATCAAGCCGGACTAGCACAGGATAACAGGAAATTGGCCCAGCAAGGGGCTCACCTGGAAGAGAAGTCTGAATAGGACTTAACATGTTAATACTGGCGACGTTCACGGGAGGAAGGAATCCCCTCCGATTCTCGGTACTTGGTGACGGTTCGACGAGAGATCCTGACCCCGACTTCGCCGAGTTTGACGACGATCTGAGCGTCACTGAGGGGTTTGGCCGGATCCTCATTTTTCACCAATTCCTGAATTCGAGCGATCACTCCACTGCGAGATTCTTGGGACCCATCATCCTTGACGGTGCCACCGGTAAAGAGGCTTCGCAGTTCACGGATCATCCCGGGCGCCTGGAACCACTTGCCAGAGATGGCTCGACTGACCGTGGAGACATTCACTCCCACCGCATCCGCGACATCCTGCATGCGCAACGGCTGAAGATGACGGTCTCCGTCACGGAAGAAACGCTCCTGACGGACAACCACCTCTTCGGCGACTCGATGCAGAGTCGAATTGCGCTGATGGACGGCACCGATCAGCCATTCGGCATTCTCGATGCGCTTCTTCAAATACTTGCGCAGTTCCGGATCCTTGCGGGCGGCCTTGAGCATGTCTCGATAATGAGGAGAGATCTTCAAGCGCGGAACCGACGAGGAATTGACCTCCACCTCAAATTTCCCGTTCTCGTCCGGTTGGATCAGCACGTCAGGAACGATGCGAGGATTCAATTCATGCTGAAAAGCACGTCCAGGAATTGGTTCCAGCGACCGGATCACTTCCATCGCCTGCTTGACCTCCTCGATGGAACTGCCGGTGGCCCGCGAGATGTGAGGAAGACGATTGCGTGCCAGATCATCGAGATGTTCCCTGACGATCCGTTCCTCGAGTTCGTTATCACCCGGATCACGTCGTAACTGGAGACAAAGGCAATCGATGAGATCAGAAGCCGCCACTCCGGACGGGTCGAGAGCCTGCACCTCGAGCAATGCTGCGCTCATCTCTTGCTCGGTGATCGGCTCCTGACCCAGCCTCGGGTCACTATCTTGACGCGAGCAACCCGCCTGAAGAGCGACGCGGATCTCTTGCTCCGAGTGGATCAACCAGCCTCGCTCATCCAGGTTGTAGATGATCTCCTCGCTCAGCGCGACTTGCCGCGGCGTCAAGCTGCTGCGCAATCGCAGTTGCAGTATGAGGTGTTCCGGAAGAGTCTCCGCTCTTCCTTCGGTCTGCTGGATCCACTCGAACTCGTCCTCTGTCTCGTTCGACCCACCCTTGCGTACCGGAGAAGACTCGGACCAAAAATCGCCCTGCTGTAGTTCCTGCAGCTGCTCGTATCGTTCGGTGAGATCGACCAATTCCTGCTGACCTGCTGTTTCGGGGTCGAAAGCGTCAGCCGCCTCGTCGCCGGTGGCGACCTCTTCGCCACTCGAACGGCCCGCTTCATCGGAACTGCCTTCACTCGCAGAGCGCTCGAGAGTGACGTTCTCCTCCAGCTCCTCCGAAATCCGCTCCTCCAGCTGTTGCTGATTAAGCACCAGAATCTCCATCGACTGGATCATCTGAGGCGAGAGAATCTGTTTCTGAGTCTGCTGCTGGAACAAACCAGCGTCGAGTCTCATGCCGATCCTCCCGACAGGCCCACACAGAAACGGGGGTGAGCAAGAACCCGGGAAGAGAGGAGGAGGGGCGATCCCTCCCGCTTGTGACCTCTATCCCCGGTTGAGGCCACGGTCGTCAATTCTGCATACACAAGTCTATGTATGAATGCGACCTATGGCAATTCTCGATGGTACGGCATTGTTTCTGCTAGTCAAGCCCGAGGAGGGGTCCTCAAGCGGACTGAAATCGCTTCAGATTGAACCAGAAAAGTCCCAGTAGGCAGTAAATCCACAATAGCGGCCTGGAAGAAGGCAGAGACAGAGGGGCTCCGACACGCGGTGAAAAGTCTGGCACGACCTGGATCTGTAAGATCCCGACATTTCCCGCAGGCAGCGACAGCTGACCTGAATTGGTCGTTGGCTGCCAATCGGACCAGCGGTCACCCGTCCACAACCGAGAGGCCACGATCAAACGACGGCCTCGGTGGCGCGGATCGATCGCCACCGAGATGCCCGCATTGACTGATCGTAGCCATACCAATCCAGTTTCGATCGCCCGTGAGCGTTGCAGTTGAAGATGTTGAGCCGGCTCCACCCAGTCGCCGTACCACAAATCTTCGGTCAAATTGGCATGCCACCGGGCTCCTCGTCCGATCGTAGCCGCGGCAATATCAGGCAGGATTCCCTCGTAACAGATCGAGATGCCCAGTTTCGGAAAACTGCCGTCGGCACTGAAGACCACCGCTTCTTCTCCCGCCACCAGTTGAGTAATGGGAACTTCAATGCCCCAGCTAGAGAGCAACTCGCCAAACGGCACCGTTTCGCCAAACGGAAGCAGCACTTTCTTGCTACCGATCTGAACGTCGACGATCGGTTGTCGGCGATCGGAGTCATAACCCGGAAGGAGCAACGCCACCGCATTGGAAAAACCTGGATCCTCGAAGTGAGTCAGACCGATCACTGCCGGCCGCCTCAGCCAGTCTTGACTCCACTGCTGCAGCCATTCGGCCTTCCATATTTGCGGAAGAATTCCTTCTGGAAGAAGGATCAAGGCTGGCGCGGCCACACCTCCTGCATCGCTGGCAATCTCGATGAGCGAGCGAATCTTCTTCAACTGTAATTCGGCCTGCTCACGACCGTGTCTCAGCTCCAGAGGAAACGCTGGCTGAACGATCGAAACCGTCAGCGGATCCANCCCACCGTCTTCGGTCGCCAACGGTGACAGCTGGGCATCGGGTAGTGGAATCACCGGCAGCACCATCAGCACCAGAGCCGGAAGCAGCGCCAGTCGTCGACGCTTGGTAGGCCAACCACGATCACAACAAGAAGCAGCCAGGAAGCCGGCAACGACGGTCAGCAGAAGAGTTTCCTCGACCCCGAACCACTGCAGTAGTAACCAGCCACCGGAGGGTTCTTCGGTCGCGAAGGCAGCCCCCATCGTCCAGCGGAAGATCCTCGGCCAGTACGATTCCAAAACCACGAAACAGATGCCAGACCAGATCGCCCTGACCCACAACTTGTTGGGACAGATCATGATGCTGGCGCTACACAAGCCCCAGCCCAGTGCTGCCAACGGCCAGCGCATGATGAAGGCGCCGAATCCCGCTGCGGTGGCGATCCCCGAACCCGGATCCTCGAGCACGAAGATGGCCAGGAAGCGGCTGACAGCGGTGCCGACCCACGGCAAACCTCCCGCTTCGACCACCAGACCAAACAGCCATCCGAGCAACAGGGCTTTACCGATCGAGGCCTCTTTCAATGACCAGGCCAGCACGGTGAAGGCAACCGGCAATAGCCAGGGAACTCCCCAGGGCTGCATTGAGAGTGGCACCAGGGCTCCTGCCGCCAGTGCCAGCCACAGCGGCTTTCGGCTCAAGGATGGCATCCCCGAGCCGTTTTTCGGTCTATCAGCACCGGTCTCGGACCTATCGCTGGCACGGGCATCGGTCAACGCAAAGGGCTCCTCTCAGGGCGACTCTGGCAAGATCCTGACTCGCCTTCTCCACCGAGTCCAGTCTCCCCCTCCAACGACCGCTCCGCTTCACTTGCCAGATCCTGGGGCATCCTCTACAATTCCCGGTTCCTGGCGGTCGACCTGGGGGTTTCCTGGTGGTCGAGCCGCCGAGAGAAGGTTGGCCCGGTTTCGATAGTTCGTCGACGCCAGAGGCTTGGCGATCCAGCCGGAAGAGCTGAGAGAAAGAGAGACGACTTGATTCGCGTCACACTCCGCAGCGGAGAATCCGCCGAAAAACTGCTACAACGCTTCAAGCGAACCGTCGCCAAGGAAGGTCTCCTCAAAGAGATCAAGAAACGCAGTTTTTATGAGAAGCCGTCCGAGGCAAAACGCCGTAAGCAGAGAGAGTTCGAGAAGTTGATGCGAAAGAAAGACCGTAAACAGGACATGAAGGACACACGTCGCAAAATGCGACGTCGTTAGGCAAAAGCCGGGTCCAGAAGATCGGGCCGGTCGCCAGCTAGGCGTCCGGCCCGTTTTTTGTCGGAAAGGATCTCCACTTGGCGGCCACCGGACTTTGGTTAGTGGGAGCGCGAGGCGGNGTCTCCACCACGGTGATCGCGGGACTGGCAGCACTACAACAGGGCTCCGCGAAACCGATCGGCCTGGTCACAGAGACTTCCATCTTTGATGGTTGTGATCTTCCTGCCCTGNGCGATCTGGTGGTGGGTGGTCACGAGATCCGTACCGGTACATTGGTGCAGAGCGCCGAGGCCATCTGCAGCGACAGTGGCAGCCTCGGATCGAAACTCATCGAGTCCATCACAACAACTCTCGACAGCGTGGATGAACAAATCCAACCCGGAATCCTGCTCAACGCGGGGGAAGCGATCCTGTCACTCGGAGGGATCGACCCGGACTGTCACCATGATCAGCCAGCAACAGCTCTCCAGCAGGTGGAAGAGGATCTCAGGTCCTTTGTCGCCAGCAACGAGCTCACAACTCTGGTAGTCGTCAATCTCTCTTCCACTGAAGCGGTTCTTGATGATCACCCGGCCCATCACAACGCCGAAGCTCTCGCTTCCGCACTGGACTCGGGAGAGGTGAACGCATTCCGGTCGAGCACCATCTATGCCATCGCTGCAGCCCGCGTCGGTGCTTGTTTCATCAACTTCACTCCGTCACCGGCGGCCTTGTTACCAGCCACCTGTCAGATGCTTGAGAATTCCGGTTGTCCCTACGCCGGCAGCGACGGAAAAACCGGTGAGACTCTGGTCAAATCCGCTCTCGCCCCGATGTTTTCCCATCGAGCCCTGAATGTACTGTCCTGGCAGGGTTACAACATGCTCGGAGATCGCGAT
Organism: Planctomycetota bacterium; assembly: GCA_002711105.1. Lineage (GTDB taxonomy): Bacteria > Planctomycetota > UBA8108 > UBA1146 > UBA1146 > UBA1146. Next base: position 1,751 of record PAIH01000063.1, on the reverse strand, counting down.
GGGGAGATCCTCTCCCACCCCGAAAACCGTCAGACGAAACTCGATTCCAAGGGAGAACTGATCCAGCAAATTCTCGGTCAGGATGTCCACAGCCAGGTCTCCATCGATTACGTCCCGAGCCTCGGAGACAACAAAACCGCCTGGGATCTGATCCATTTCGAGGGGTTCCTCGGTCACCGAATGACGATGCAATTCACCTGGCAAGGCTGTGACGCCATTCTGGCAGCACCGCTGGTCATCGACCTGACCCGGCTACTGGCTGGCGCCCATCAGCGCGGCGAATCAGGGCTGCAGGATCAATGCGGTATCTTCTTCAAGAGCCCGCACGGTTCACAAATCCATGATCTGGGTCGCCAGTATCAGGCGCTGGTGGAATATGCCCGGCGACTCGCCGGATCTGGTTGCTGACAGCCACCGATCACGTCCCGACCACAGTCCAACCGCAATGGGCCGCNAGTAGCAGTGGCTGGCCAGCTGCACTACCGCTGCAGAACTCGGTCCGCTGGAGGTTCCGCAGGCCTGCCGGGTCGCACGGGAACAAAAAAAGAGGCGCTACTGGCAGAGGATACCAGTTGCGCCTCATGGGCTCTGAAAGGTGGGATTCTGAAAANCAATGTAAGCGAGCAGGCCTCGATTGTCAAGTCAAGTTAACCATTGGAATGCCTAGTTACTTCCTGGTTCCTGCTCCAGATGTACTCATCCGAGTTAACGCTCGATCAGGACAGGTAGTTCCCGACAAATTTGCAGTGATTGGCGAAATAGTAGCGGAGAGAGATCTCAGTGACACAGGATTGTGTGCTCGTGGTCCGTACCGATCTCGGATCAGTCAGCGATTAGCTGTTGTTTCCCGGATCTTCCTGACGAGGAGCCGGTTGCGGAACTCCATAGAAGGCAACCGTATCTTTGAAGAAGATTCTCAGTTCTGCCGGCAGCAAAATGCGCTCCAGGCGTTCCACTTCNCTGGTTNCATCGAAAATCACCAGGGTCGGAACGGTCCGGATCAAATATTGCCTCAGGTATTCAACCTCCTGAAGACGAACTTCGACTTCCGCGAATTTGAGCTGGTCACGGAATTCGGGAGCGATCAGTGCCAAACTACGGCGCATGAAAGAGCAGGAGGTGACCATCGAGGAGGTGAAATGAACCAGTAAAAGGCCCTCGTTGGAAGAAATCCTATCCTCAAGTTGTTCAATATCAAAGAAGTGGAACTGGCCCATTGTCCTTCTCCCAACCAAAACCCCTGAGACCAACAGCCCTTCATCCAAGCCTCATAGGATCGTATCACTGCGGTTCACGACTATCTCCTAATAGCCCCATGAGCGGACTAGAGGGGCACGAAAAGATGGTTGGGACAGGTGAGGGAGTGAGGTTGGATTGCCGAAGCACGCCCGGATCGCTAGGATGCACCCGGTAATGAGTGCCTATTCTGACACGAATCCTGGTCATTACATTCTCAAACCGTATCGAGAGGTGCCTCCTTGCCCTTTGATAAGAAGAAGGTCGTCGAAGAAGTGAATCGCGTACTGGAGGGTATTCCGCTCCCTGGAACTCCGACCAATATCGTGAAAGCTGGAATCGTTCAAAGAGTGATCGCCCACCAGGGAGAAATCACTCTGGTGGTTCAGTTCGCATCCGGTCTCACCACGGATGAGGATTCCCTGGTGGGTCGGCGACGGCGTATCTCTTCGGATGAATCTTTCTCCCTTCAAAGTCGAAGGAGAAACTTCGTCGATAAAAGGGTCTTCATGGCT
>PAIH01000062.1 GCA_002711105.1 Planctomycetota bacterium | reverse complement strand
TGCGCTTTACGGAATCGATGTCATCCTGCGCATCATTGGCGATGAGAACGAAATTGATGAAGTGGAACAGATCATTAGCCAATTGATCGAGGATTGCGCTAAAGCGGTAGACAACGAACAAGCTCGTTTGGACAAACTGATGGAGTCCAACGGTATCGATGAAGTACCTGACTACACCGACCCGATTACCTTCAACGCCAAAATCAGCTCGCCTCAGGTTGGCCAGTTTGTCGGATTAGTTCGCAAACTCGATGCGTTGATGCTCTCAATGGACACACTCTGGTTGTCTAGCGTGCTTAGCAACAAGCAACGTGTTGATGNCAACTACGCATGGCAACAGCGCATCATCAAACTGGCTNGNCGCATNATTGATATCGAAATTCGAGCACGAAAATCAGCNCAAGCNAAGGGTAAAGAAGCAGAAGTTGAGCAAGCGGTGCCTTCAACCGATGACGATATCACTGAAGAGGAAACAGATACTCCCGCCAACTAGGCTCCCATCAACCAGCCCCTCTCGAAGGGGCTCTTCATCTTGCTGTATTTTCTATCAAAATCATTAAAATGAATTTAACTGTCATTTTTGGCCAATTTACATGAATAGAACTAATTTTCTCGTTACCTTCTTAATAGCGCTGTTCGCTATCCCTGCTTTTGCAGAACACCCATCATCGTTCAGCCAAGCAAAACGATTTGCCCGAGAAATTTACCAAGACAACCAAAGTACGTTTTACTGTGGATGTAGCTATAGCAATGATGGTGCGATTGATGCTGCATCTTGCGGATATGAACCAAGAAAGCAACCGAAACGAGGTGAACGCTTAGAGTGGGAACATGTAGTCTCAGCTTGGGAAATTGGCCATCAACGCCAATGCTGGCAAAATGGTGGTCGTCGGAACTGCGAAAGGAATGATCCTGAGTTTTCTAAAATGGTTTCGGATCTCCATAACCTCGTACCATCTGTAGGAGAGCTCAATGGGGATAGGTCAAATTTTCGATTTGGCATGATTCCGAATGAACCAAGATCCTATGGTCAATGTGATTTCGAAGTTGATTTCAAAGACCGTCGAGCAGAACCACCAGCTAACCGTCAGGGTGATATTGCTAGAATTTATTTCTACATGCGAGATCAATACGGCCTAAGACTCAGTAGGCAACAAACTCAGCTATTTGAAGCTTGGTCAAGAATGGACCCTGTTGACGAATGGGAAAAAGTGCGTGATTTTAAGATTAAAACTATTCAAGGTAACTCTAACTGCCATGTGTCAAATAGCTGTTAATTGAAACTAGCTGAGACAAACTTGTTGGACAAGGTTCGTTTAGCGAAAATCAGATTAACATTACTAAAATTAATCTGATAGTCGGCAACTGCCAAAGTGGACGTTCGGATCTGACTCGCTTTTGAACCATCATCAGCTTTGTCGAATTAAGTCGAATTTTCAATCAATCGTAATTCCCCCAAATTGCTCTCGTATAGCGTCGTTAATATCTATGCATTTAATAAATTGTCAGAAAGGAACCCTAAGTCACTTTGGAAGTACCCGTTTATCGAAATTAGCGTAATAGCCTATTGATTCGCACACCACTAATAGTTCACGCCACTCATCGCTTTGGAACAAATGCGCCATAGAAAGTTAATCTTATTCGTATTGTTAAGCATCTATTTGGCGCTAATTTGGCTGGTAAATTAATCTCTGTTTTGCCATTCTTCAACGATTGGCTGCCAGTTTACTTCACGAGGCTCACGTGTGGAGTTAGACCATACGTCCCAAAAGTCAGGATCATCAGACTGAGGCCTTTGCTCTTCACTAAGTTCTTTCATTCGAACTAACACCGGTAGTTCTGAAGCCCATCCGAGTAAAATTGCATGTCGAGATGGTAGCGATGGTAGCTCTCTTAATAGTCCCCTCATGTTATCGGGAACAAGCCTATGAACTTGTTCTTGGTCTCTATCATTGCTAATTCTGTGTAATAAAAAAGTATTACATTGAGAAAGAACAGTAGGAGATAACTCAGAAGGTCGTTGGGATGATACTACTAGTCCCAAACCAAATTTACGCCCTTCGCGAGCGATCTTTTCAAATACTTTGCAGCACACATCAGAAACTGATTGACTCTCACTTTCTTCTTTGTATCGTTTGATAAATGTATGAGCTTCCTCTGCAACCATTACTGTTGGTAATGGTTTTCCATTCATCTTCCGATATCGTTGAAGAGCTTCAAAAGTCACTCTAGAGATTACTGCTGTTACAAGATGGATAATTTCATTGGGAACTAGTGATAGGTCGATAACAGTGATAGCACCATGAGTATCCTTCCCAAGAAAAGTATCTAGCCAATCAGTTAAACTTATTGGTTCCTCAGAATCTTTAGTAACTGCACTAATTCGGGTGTCACCTAGCATTGTGCGAATTCGAGTCAAAAGAAATTCCATGAACTGCTCAGTTCCCGTTTCTTGTGCTAAAGCTTCGAGATAGGCGACGAAGTCATCACCTTCAAAGCGAATAGGCGTATCTTCACTTTTCGGGAGAAGTTCTTGTTCATCACCACCAAGTGCAACATGAGCTTCTTTTAACTCAGAAATCAACTTATCAGTATCACTGACTTCAGGCTTAGCAGGCCACTGTGCTCCTCTTCTGGAAGATAGGTAAGTATTTATCGTGCTTATTACACTATTGAAAGGTTGGTTGTGGATTTTTTCGTTTAATGTTATGAGGCTAGTTTCCCATGACGTTAAACTTTCAACTAAGCCTTTGGCATGACCACCATTCACATATATCTGCCCTTGACTTGCTAGTTGCCTTATTGAAACTAAAAGTATTCCGCAAAAATGTTTTGCTTGAATTGTCACATCATCTTCTGACAACACATCATTTCTCATCGCCCTCAAAGCTCGTCGTAGCAATGGGAGTTGAACTTTTGAACTTGCCTGAGTGAACGCCCCCCATTCTGAACTGTTCCATAGCCATGATGGTACTTTAAGTTCTAACTCACCATAATCAGAGTTAGCCTCTACGCGCAATAAATTCCCCTTATATTTTGACTTTGGACCAAATGCTCGGCTGTACTCCCCGTTAGGATCAAGTATTATAAATCGAGCGTTCGGAGTTTGGCCCTGTTGTAAAACTGCGTCCAGTGACCATTGAATTAGTCCCGCCACAGAGCAAGATTTACCACTACCTGTGTTGCCTAAAACAGCTATATGTCGCCCAAAAAGCTTATCGGGGTCGATTTTTATTTCTGCATTGTTAGCTAGAGGACTATCTCCTATTTTAACCCTTCTGTTTTCACCTGATTCGATTATTGAGTTTAATTGTTGGTCAGTAGGTAAAAGCACTGAATCACCAACTGAAGGAAATGCATCTGTTCCTCTGGTGAATTTGAAACCATCGTTTTTTCTATCGCTTCTCAATGTACCAACGGGGTTGATACTGAGCTTTTTTAGAGGAAAAGGTAAGTCTATCAAGCCAAAATCTTGCAAGCCTCTTCTTTTAGGGTATGGCGAGTGTTCTACTGCGATCCACTCAACTTGACCAACTAGAAATCCATCATCACTGTTTATAAGCACATAACTGTTGATTCGAGGAAAGTTGCGAGGTGAGCCTCCTTGAAGAGAGACTGAGTCTGGGGAATCAATTTCTAAGGAAACTCTAATTTCACTAGGCGATACAAAACCAACGGTTCCGATTCGTAACTGTTCCAGTCTTTCTATAGGCAAGTAACTCATGATGATGTTACCTCGGTGGTAGTTGCATTACCTGAGTGTTCTGACTGGATAAAGCCTCGCTGTTTTAGTAATTCGGCCATCTTTATTGATGCTTTATCTATGGCTGGTTTAGGTAGATAGTTATCAACCAAAGTTTTTAGATCCCCCAAATGGTCACCCATTAGTAAAGTGATTTGAGCTTTTCTTCCACTTTTACCAATGAAGTTCATAATTCTTTCTAGCGGATCTCCGAAAGCAATGATGACTAGATGGGTAGATGGAACGGTAAGCATATCTTCAATTACTCTGTTTATATGCTCATCACCAAAGCTATAGCCATACGTGACTAATGTACTGTTTGGACGGCTAGTCGCTGCTGCTAAGTCTCTAAATAACTCTACATAGGGGTACTCAGCGGTTTCTCTATCTTTGACTGAATTAGGGTAAATCATAAGTTGTTCATAACTATCGCTTTCGTGCCCCTCTGCTTCTAGAAACGGTTCAACAGAGCGAGCTCCAAAAGGTAGGCCAAAGCGCCTAATCGCACCATCTTGTTCGTGCCAATCTAGAGAACCGTGAAGTTTGGTAAAACGTGCCACTCCTTCCAAATATCTTGGTTCACCACGTATTCCCGGAGGGTTATAGTGATAATCAACTTCTAATCTTGAGGATCTAAAAACGGGAGCAATACTTCCAACAAAACGGTCTATGAGTCTTAAACCAGCAAGTTCAGCACCAACCTCGATAATTCGGTCATAGTTCGTTGTAAAAATATGCAATCTGTCGCGTGTAGCGGTTCTACTTGCAAAGCTCATTAAGAAACTCACAAGATAATTGAAAGTTTCCTCTTTTCGTTTTTTTTCAGCACTTTTAATTAAGTGTTCTCCTGTACTGACAGATTTTGAAAACTCACCTAGACATCGAGACAATTCCCCCTTAATTGCAGCTAAATCAGCTTTTAGGTCTCTATAGGCTGCATATGGAGCTGGGGGGTTTTCAGGTTGCGGGCTATCCAACACTGTTAAAATTTCAAGACCTTTGATAAGTTCATTAATAGCTCTAATTTGATCTTCTATATTTCCTTGTGCGCGACCAGCCGATTTGGCAGCTTTTGTAGCGAATTCATTTATTTCGCTTTGACAGACCGCTAGATCACTGATCCACCCCATTCCAACGGGTGGCACGCCTGTAGCCGACATTTGAATAGACGTACTTAAACCCGCACCGATCAATAGATTTAAATGTTCGGATTGAAAAAGTGCTGTTAACCAAGGCTCAATATTTTGGCGTAATTTCTCTATTGATATTTTGGAACCCTGTTCTCCCCATGAAGTATTCGTTGATAGGATAAAAGGATAAGAATCACTTTGCTCATTGGAGTTTGGTGTTAGCTCAATAATATCAGGAACACTGCCAACTTTAATTTGCTGAATAGTCATAAATACACTTCTAATATTTGTGTGAAAGATATAGCGTTGGGGACACAAACGTCTGCCATGAATATTTACAACTTAAGCCGTTGGCATTGAATCATCCGTCACAACTATCTGAAATCCTTAGTACATCTTCAATCTCGACACCAAGGTGTTCAATCGTGCTTTCGAGCTTAGCATGACATTTTACAATACAGAACGTTTGCATACATATTTGAGGTATCCAAGCCCAAATATGTATGAATTAGAAATGAAGATATTGAGAAAAGTGGCTTAGCTGGGTTGGTCGATTTTGGTTGGCCACGTCAGTTCCTCGCTCATAGCTATCTGTCCGATGTCCAACTCTATTTATCGAAACTACTACAAACACATTTTTGCAAATTTGTCGCAGTTACATAAATGCATATTGATTATTTTTAAAACTTAAACCCACGTAGGGGGTGTCCGGAGACGCTTGTGACACCCGGCCAGAAACCGGCAACATGACCGGAATCAAAAGATAATTCATTTGCTCGTAAGTGACTTTGGTATTGCCGACCAGCAACTCTTTTGCTCCTTGCAGCATAAAGCAAACAGCGGGGCGATAAATTATTGGGCGAGCCTGTGACGGGTTACTGCGATGCATCAGTGAAATGTCAGCAATGGCGGTTTGCGTCAGGTCTTCTTTTGTAAGTAACGGAAGCAGTCGTTGCGTCAGGTCTGCCATTCGCTGGGCAAGGTACTGATCAGACATAATTGTAATCCTCGAGCTGTGGCTAAGTTCACCCTTTAAATGAGATTCATCAGTATAGGTGTGGGTGTTGTGTTTCGACCAGTAAATGGCTCAGGGAATGTAGTATTAGGCAAGTATTGCGGAGGATCTTACATCTCTTAGCGTGTTTAATCCTGAAACATTATGCCTTTGGAAAGTTTTGCAATACCATGTCGGCAACCGCGTATAAATCCTCAGTAGAGGCACCATTATTAGCTTGTACTGACATGCCCTGCAGTACTGTGCCGATATAGCGCGATAAAATAGCCGCATCGACATGCTGTGGCAGGTCGCCATCCTGCTGTGCTTGTTCAAAACGTTTCTGGAGTGCTTGCTGGCCGTCTAATCTGCGTTTAACTAACGCATCTTTAACGGTGGCTGAAGCTTCGCTGCAGGACAGCGCGCCGTGAACAGTGACACAGCCTTGAGGGTGATCCGCGTTGGCCATTCTGTCGGCAGCTCCGCGCAGCATCGATTGCACTACTAAGTATGCAGTTTTCTGTTCCATTGCCGGATAAAAGAAGGCATCAGGTCGTTTTTCATAGAGGTCGATAGCCTGCAAAAACAGCTGCTCTTTATTACCAAAAGCAGAGTAGAGGCTGGGTTTATTAATACCCATCACCTTTGTCAGGTCGCTCAATGAGGTGCCTTCGTAGCCATTACGCCAAAACAGTTCTAGCGCTTTGCCCAGTGTTTCTTCTTTATTAAAAGCACATGGCCGTCCGCGACAAACCGTTTGAGTTTTCGTTGTCATAGCTATACTCCTCATCGACACTTTAATGCCCTTGCTGGCACGCTCACATAGTAAACAGGCGGGCGAATACTGTCCAGCGATACTCTGTCGGATTCTGCTGCGGTAAAAAGGCCGCTGGCATCAATCGGAAACAGAGATTTCATATCGACTCTATAGAAATAGGCAAGTAGTCAGCAGTTTTCGGCACGCTAATTTCTACCTGCAATAACTATACTTTACCTCGTATTAAAGGCGGCCTGTTTTTGGTTGCTTCAGTTGTTCTTACGTCGTTTTTCTGTATTTAGTTCAAAATAAACATCAATTTTACCGATCAGTACAAAATTAATTTGACAGTAACTTCGATTTCTATATTCTTACCGAACGGTACATAAATAGCTAGTTTTATTTGATGCAACTTTTTGCAGCATAGGGCAATAATTTGGAGAGCAAGGCCATGAGTACGACAAACACGTTAAAATTTCTTTTAGGAGGTATTGCTGCGCTGGTATTAGCCGCGTGCAGCAATCCGGAAGCAGCGGAAGAGACTGCGGCACCGGCTCCGCCGCAAGTTAGCGTAGCGCAGGTGGTGCATGAGCGAATCACCGAATGGGATGAATTCACCGGCCGTTTGCAAGCGCCACAGACGGTTCAGTTGATACCCCGAGTTTCTGGTTATATCGAGGAAGTTCATTTCAACGAGGGGGCTCTGGTAGATAAAGGAGACTTGCTGGTACAGATTGATCCTAAACCTTTCGCTACCGAAGTTGCGCGGCTTAAAGCTGAGCTGCAAAGTGCGCAAAGCGCTGCGGTTCAGGCGGAAAAGGAATACCGGCGGGCTGAAAAACTCAGTAGCCAGCGGGCAATTTCTGCTGAACTACTGGACAGTCGTTTAGCTCGTAAACAGCAAACAGCGGCAACAGTAGCTTCGGTTGAAGCTGCACTTGAACGCGCTGAACTCGACTTAAGCTACACCCGCATTACCGCGCCTATTAGCGGCCGGGTATCTTATGCTCAGGTTACCGCCGGTAACTTTGTGAGCGCGGGACAAAGTCAAATTACCAGCCTGGTTTCAACCGAGAAAATGTATGCGTATTTCGATGTAGACGAGCAGAGCTACCTCAAGTACGCACGTCTGGCTGAAACAGGGAAACGAGCTGATACCCGCGACTCGACCTCGAACCCCGTTTATATGGCACTGGCTAACGACAGCAATTATCAGCACGTAGGCCGGGTCGATTTTGTCGATAACCGCATTGATGCGCAAACCGGCACTATTCGTGTACGAGCCAGTTTCCCTAACGATGACAACGACTTGTTACCTGGTCTATTTGCCCGTATTCGTTTGGTGGGCAGCGACTCTTATGAAGGCATTTTGATTGACGAAAAGGCTGTTGGAACCGACCTGAATAACAAGTTTGTATTGGTGGTTAATAGTAATAATGAGCTGGAGTATCGGGCGATTGAGCTGGGTGAAAAAGTTAATGGCCTGCGCATAGTGACAGAAGGTTTAACGCCAAAGGACAAAATTGTAGTGAACGGTTTGCAGCGAGTTAGAGCCAATATGAAAGTTGATCCTCAACTGGTGCCAATGGCAAGCAGTGAGCAACTGGTCCGGTTGCGTAAAGTGCAACAGTTGCTGGACGAAGCCAATAACGAGTTAACGGCGCAGACATCTACAGAAGATAACCACGGTTAAGGGGTACTGAATGTTTTCTCAATTTTTTATCCGACGGCCGATTTTTGCCGCGGTTATCTCGCTGTTGTTCTTTATTACCGGTGCGATAGCGGTATGGCAACTGCCTATTACCGAATACCCGGTGGTGGCGCCACCAACGGTTGTAGTAACGGCTAACTACCCGGGTGCTAACCCCAAAGTCATAGCGGAAACTGTGGCCTCGCCACTGGAGCAGGAAATTAATGGTGTGGAGGATATGTTGTATATGTCCTCTCAGGCCACCTCGGATGGTCGTATGACACTGACCGTTACCTTTGCTATCGGTACCGACGTCAATTTAGCGCAAACTCAGGTGCAAAGCCGGGTAGAGCGAGCCAAACCGCGCCTGCCACAGGTGGTGCAGCGCTTGGGGGTAGTGACTGAGAAGTCGTCTCCAAATGAAACCATGATGGTGCATCTAACCTCACCGGATGATCGCTACGACATGCTGTACCTGTCGAATTATGCGAACTTAAATATCAAAGACGAACTGGCGCGTATAGAAGGCGTTGGGGCGGTCAAGTTATTTGGCGCTGGCGAATACAGCATGCGGGTCTGGCTGGATCCTAATAAGGTGTCCGCACTGGGTTTGTCCCCGGCGCAAATTACCGAGGCAATTCGTGAGCAAAACCAACAGGCGGCAGCTGGCAGTTTGGGTTCTCAGCCAAGCGGTGACGCTGATTTTCAGTTGCTTATCAATGTGAAAGGCCGTCTGACAGACGTCGAAGAGTTTGAAGACATTATTATCAAGGTGGGCGAGAACGGCGAGATCAGTCGCTTAAAAGATGTCGCCCGTGTTGAGCTTGGCGCTTCAACTTATGCGCTGCGCTCGTTACTGAACAATAAAGACGCGGTAGCGCTTCCTATTTTCCAGGCGTCTGGCTCCAATGCCATTCAAATTTCTGACGATGTTCGCTCCAAAATGGCGGAATTGTCGAAAGGTTTTCCTGACGGTTTAACGTACGACATTGTGTACGACACAACCGTTTTTGTGCGCAGCTCTATTGATGCGGTAGTGAAAACTCTGCTCGAAGCTGTATTGTTGGTGGTACTGGTTGTGGTGCTGTTTTTGCAAACCTGGCGCGCCTCAATTATTCCTTTGGTCGCGGTACCGGTGTCGCTGGTTGGAACCTTTGCCTTCATGCACTTGCTGGGCTTTTCGTTAAACACCTTGTCGCTGTTTGGGCTGGTGCTGGCTATTGGTATCGTCGTGGATGACGCCATTGTGGTGGTGGAAAACGTAGAGCGGAATATTAGCGAAGGTTTGTCCCCCATTGCTGCTACACAAAAAGCCATGAAAGAGGTGACTGGTCCTATTGTCGCGACGACACTGGTGCTGGCAGCGGTATTTATTCCAACCGCCTTTATGTCGGGCTTAACCGGTCAGTTTTATAAGCAGTTTGCGTTAACCATTACCATTTCTACCTTTATCTCATCCATCAATTCACTAACGCTGAGCCCTGCATTGGCGGCGCTTCTGTTAAAAGGTCATGGCGAGAAAAAAGACATACTGACCCGCGGTATGGATAAGCTGTTAGGCCGTTGGTTATTTGAACCCTTTAACCGCTTTTTTGCCCGTTTGTCTAAAGGTTACGGCTGGCTGGTTAAAAAAGTGATCCGCTATGGCGTCATTGTAGGCGTTCTGTATGTGGCTTTATTAGGGTTAACCGGTCTGCAGTTTGCGACGACTCCTACTGGTTATGTGCCCAGTCAGGACAAGCAATACCTGGTGGGTTTTGCACAATTGCCGGATGCCGCTTCGCTGGATCGCACCGCTGCGGTCATTAAAGAAATGTCGAGTATTGCCTTGGATCATCCGGGTGTGGCGAACTCAATTGCCTTTCCGGGTCTGAGTATTAACGGTTTAACTAACAGTCCGAATTCCGGAATTGTGTTTGTGTCGCTAACTGACTTTGATGAGCGAACGGATTCTTCAATGTCGGCTAATGCAATAGCGGGCGCATTGAACCAGAAGTTCGCGGCTATTGATGAAGCTTACGTTGCCATATTCCCGCCCCCGCCAGTGCAAGGGTTAGGGACTATTGGTGGTTTCCGTCTGCAAATACAAGACCGTGCTAACCATGGTTACGAAGAGCTGTATAAGGTCAATATGGAGGTGATGCAAAAGGCCTGGGCGACGCCTGAACTGACCGGCGTATTTTCCAGTTATCAGGTGAATGTGCCGCAGCTTGATATCGATGTCGACCGTACGAAAGCTAAGCAACAAGATGTGAGCCTGGATGAGGTATTCCAGACTTTGCAGGCTTATATGGGCTCAGTGTATGTGAATGACTTTAACCGGTTCGGGCGTACCTATCAGGTGAATATGCAGGCAGATGAGCAGTTTCGCCAAACGCCTGAGCAAATCAGTCAGCTGAAAGTGCGTAACGGCAGTGGTGAAATGGTTCCTGTGGGCTCCTTTATGAACATTACCAACACCGCAGGACCGGATAGAGTCATGCATTACAACGGCTTTACCACCGCTGAAATTAACGGTGGTCCTGCGCCGGGTTACAGCACAGGGGAAGCACAGGCGGCCATTGAAAAAATTCTCGCTGAAACCTTGCCGAACGGCATGACCTACGAGTGGACAGAACTGACTTACCAGCAAATTCTGGCCGGTAATGCGGGCATGTTCATTTATCCGCTGGTTATCTTGCTGGTCTTTATGGTGCTGGCTGCGCAGTACGAAAGCTTAACTTTGCCGTTGGCCATCATCCTGATTATTCCGATGACCCTGTTATCGGCGTTAAGCGGTGTGCTTATCTATGGCGGGGACAACAACATTCTTACCCAGATAGGTTTAATTGTGCTGGTGGGGCTGGCGGCGAAGAACGCCATTCTAATTGTCGAGTTTGCCAAAGAGCTGCAGGACCACGGTATGAGTACCATGGAAGCCATTCTGGAAGCCGGTCGCCTGCGTTTGCGCCCCATACTGATGACGTCTATTGCCTTTATTATGGGTGTGGTGCCTATGGTCTTCTCCACCGGTGCCGGCGCTGAAATGCGCCAGGCCATGGGCGTTGCCGTGTTCTCCGGCATGATTGGTGTCACCATTTTCGGTCTCATTTTAACGCCGCTGTTCTACTACATGTTGGCTAAACGTGGCGAGAAAAAGGCGCTACCAGAGCCAACGGAAAGCTCTTCGGAGGAAAACAAACATGCGTAATACAGTGAAGCTATCAACCCTTGCTCTACTCGTGGCGTCGCTAAGCGCCTGCTCTGCCGGGCCGGACTACCAAAGGCCGGAGAAGGTAGAAAGCATTAACCTAAGCCAGCCGTATCAGCAGGCCGAGCAGGCTTTGAACTGGTGGCAGGCGTTTGACGATGCTGAGCTTAATCAGTTGGTAGAGCGTGCTCTGGAGCAGAACCGTACCCTGGCGCAAGCCAGGGCGAATGTCGACCGGGCTTATGCGGTATTTCGTGATGCCGACAACGATTCATGGCCGAAAGGGACGCTGGAAACAGGTTATCAGGCGAGTGAAAACAATACTCTGTCGGCAGACGATGATGACGTTATTACCCGCTGGTACAGCAGCGGTATTACCCGCGGGTACAGCAGCGGTGCCAACTTAAGCTGGGATCTGGACTTGTTCGGCAAATTACGTCGAGCCAGTGAAGCGGCGGAGGCTCAGGCGCAGCAAGCCGATATTCTCTGGCGCGACGCGCAAGTGCGACTGATCAGTCAGGTGGCCACCAGCTACGGCGAATATCGTGGAGCGCAGTTGCGGCTGGAGGTTGCCGAAGAAAATCTGGAAAACCTGCAGCAAAGTCGTGCCATAGTGCTGGCCAGATTAGAGGTCGGCATGGCTTCGGAGCTGGAGTTAGCACAAATTGACGTGCAATTGCACCGGGTGAAAGCGTCAGTGCCCGCATACCGGGAAGCGCTATCGGCGGCGGATGCAACCTTGTCAGCATTGTTGGCGTTAGAACCGGGTCAGCTGGAGTTAAGTGCTGATCCGCAATTGCCCGAGCTAAAGCGTCCGGTGGCTGTGGTCGACGGTGAGAACTATCTGCGCCATCGGGCGGACGTGGCAAGTAGCGAGCGGCTATTAGCAGCTCGTACGGCAAATATTGGTGTGGCGACAGCGGATTTATATCCGAACCTCTCGGTGCGTGGTTTTCTCGGCTTTTTATCCGGCCCCGGGTTAACACTGGGTAGTGAAACACAAAGCTGGTCAGTGGCACCGAGTTTAAGTTGGCAGGCTGCCGATTTAGGTTCGGTAAAAGCACGTATCCGTCAGGCCGAAGCCAGTGCGCAAATGGCACTGGCTCAGTTCGAGCAACAGGTATTTGACGCTATTAACGAAATGCAGTTATCGCTGAACAGTTACAACCTGAGCCGCGAGCAGCAACTTAATACAGAGCAACAGTGGCAGGCCAGTAAAAAGGCCGTAGAAATTGCCCGTCAGCGATATGAAGCGGGTAGCAACGAGTTCCTGGATTTGCTCGATGCCGAACGTGAACTGCTGCGCAGTCGCGACCAGTTGGCTCAACTGCAAGAACAGAGCTTTGTCCGCTTAGTCGATATCTACCGGAACTTTGGTGGCGGCATCCAGTTAAGGTAAATAGAACTTTAACCCAGGATCCGCAATAAGCAGATGGGGTGAGTATTCATAAAAAGGTGATTCCAAAGTAAAAGTTTTTTGATGGACGCTGACCCTGTCATTTAAGTGAAAACAACAAGTATGTTGGTGAACAACTATGTCTACCTATTTGCTGATCAACAGTGACACTTTGTTAGCTAAGCAGTTTGTGAAAACAATTCGACCTTCGGACGACGCCGTTTGGGAATTACATTTCGCAGAGGCAAGTGTGACTGAAGAAAGAAATAATGAAGCTCCACACCTGAGTGTCTGTGATCCTGAAGATGACTGGCGCCTGAATTATGAACTTGAGAGAGCCTTTTTGGAGTTCGGCTATTTTGACGACGTCATCTTATTTCCGGGGGCTCTCAAGTTTGGTGCAATTGAAGCAATTCCATCCCGCACCATTAATGAACAGGTCTCCAGACAAATAACTTCTGTCATTGAGATATACAGAATACTGGCGGACAAGCTGAGGTCGCACAAATCGTGTCATATCACTCAATTTCTTTATGAAGAGTCTTATGAATTCAGTGCCTTGTCGTCTCTGCCTATGGCAGTAAACGGAGCGCTTCGCGGACTGGTGAATGGTTTACGAAAGGAATTTCTGACGCTTAATGTTGATATAGATATTGAGTTTTTAAAACCGGATTATAAAGATTTTATTTTTCTGCTCCATTAGTCCTGCAAAACCGGGCTAACGGAGCAATTTATTCTAATTGTTCCCCGAGACTTCTTCCGTTGCCTCCTGGCGAAGTTTCTGGGCATCCATTCCGTTTAGCCGTTCGATGGCTCTGTCTGCGGCACTTTGACGGTTTCCATCCACGTTAAGCGTACTTCCTGAGCCAGTGAGTCTTTCGAGATCCAGTGAGGGTATTTCTGGTAGGTTGCCCGTTATTGACAAGATACCTATCCATTCATCCAGATTGACTTGGCTCCAATCTACCTGGTTTAACTGACTCGCGGTCAAACCTTCACAGTTTGGTGACTTGGCACTGCCCCAACCAAGGCCCAATTGCGGACGCACTTGCTCTTGAATGATCCGTGAAAGTGGCGAAGTAAAGCAGCAATATGACTGCCGTTTTTCAACACAGGCACCTAAGAACTTAGACTTGCAGTAAGAGCCTACATAGTGGCAACTCTTCAATACCCGCTTGGCGTTCATTTCAAACTCGCTCTGCTCACATTTCCAGATAAGCTGAATGAGGATCATGGTGACTGAATAAATCATGTAGGCCGTCATAACCGTACTCAGAACCGCGCCCGCAGCGCCACCCAGCGCAAAGTTACCACCCGAAACGACACCATCGGCTCCAACTGCGCCACCAACGTTACTAAACAGTGCCGATTGCGCCCCTGAACCAAAGGTCGTACCTACCCATTCAGCCGTTTTGTTGGTCAACACCTGCATGAAGCCAGTCGCAGCTTGCTCCGCTCCCGCGCCAGCAGCCGTTGATGGCCCAGCTCCCATGAGAGAGTCCCATGCTGACACAAAAGGCTCTTTGACCGCACTCCAAGTGCTCGTGATTGGCTCCCTGAGCGTATTCCAAGAACCATAGATTGCCGAAGACGGATTCATGGCCATGACTGCCGTATCAAGCTTGTTAACCGCCACTATCATCGTGATGTAGTCCGATAACGACACGCCACTTGGCTTTTCACAGCAATCGACTATGCCGCCAACGGCTTTTTTGCACTGGCCAGCATTACCTTTAAAGACCGTACACTCGACGTTATCTTGGCCATCAGCTCCCGTACATGACATATCATTGGTCATAAACTGCGCCGCATTAAGCATCGCAGCGGCCTCTGCAAAGTTAGCCTGCTTGATTGACTCTGGCTCTAAACAATCTGTGCCCATACAGCGAACTGGCCCCTCACAGTTGTATTGAGTTTCCATTCGTGCATTTTGCACTTCTACGCTTTGTCCGCAGTCATACACCAAACTTTGGATATAGCAGAAGCCTTCATGACCAGCCCCGCCTTCAGTGCATTCGGTTCTGACATATTGGCAAGCCAGATTTTGCTCTAGCGCGGCACACGTATTGGTGGTCGTGTTTTGTCCGTTATTGACGATAGTTTGAGTATTACCATTGGCATCTACCCAGCTATCTGAGCTGCCCATGTTGAACTCAGGATGAGCAGTCGAAGCATTGTAGGTCGCTCTTGCCCTCCAGCATGAGAGTCCCAGTCCATCAGAACTGCCGCGACTGGTTAAATGAGCAGGAGACGAAACAACCGCAGGATAAAGGCTTCCAAGATTAGCCAACTCGCCACTACCAACCGTTAACCCGTCGATTCGTTTTGTGCCCGTATCCAAACACTGCCACTGCACCGCAGTAAACTGATCCGTTTGCATCAAGCATTGCTCTATGCCCGGATCACTTGATTGATGAACAATGTCTTGCTCTAAGTACTTGCCAGAGAAGGTCAATGAAGCGCTCAGTTTCGCAGGAACCAAACACTTCTGAACTTCTCGGCTGCAAGTGTCGAAATCGACTTTGTACCAGCCGGATTCGCATCTGGAACGAGTGACTTCCTGAGGTTCATGCCACGAAATAATCGACCCATTAACGACCTTGCACAATGAGCCAACCAAGGTTCCTTTTGGACAGGTCATTTCAGGGTACTTAATGGACGGTTTCGTCTCTGTGACCGCTTCTTTATTGCCCGTCAGTGAGAGTGTCGTTTTCCAACCATTTGCCTTTGACGGCGACTCGGTGATTTTTATCTCAGTATTTTGATTATCAAAAATCCTCAGTGTCGCGTTTCCAGTTTGCATAGTACTGCTGTGCTGTGGAACAAAGCTGAGCGTTTCAGAGCTAAAGCAACCGCGCTCAATGTACAAGCTTTGTTGATGTGTTTCGGCGGATACACGTCGCTCTAACTGACACTGAGTAAGCGTGCTGATCTTTTCGCACACCTGGTAATCCGGTACATGCTTGGTTTCAGTAAATGGCGTAATAGTCTGAGTAGGCTCACAGGCCTCAAAACTACTTGGCATAAGGTTGGATACCACACACTTTGGATCGCTGGTTTGCAATCCACAGTCATAGGTATCGGTAAAACGAATGCATTCACCTTTATCATTGGTTTCGGCACATTCTGACGACATGAATCCACAGGAAGGATTCGCTTCAAGCACTTGGCAGGCCTG
>PAIH01000061.1 GCA_002711105.1 Planctomycetota bacterium | reverse complement strand
CGACGGTACCGACACCGATGGTGACGGGCTGTGCGACACTGGCGATACCGATGATGACGCAGATGGTGTAGCTGACGGCGACGATAGCGATCCACTCGATCCAAACCTTTGCCGTGATGCAGATGGCGATGGTTGCGACGACTGCACCATCGGTACAGATAATCCTGCCAACGACGGTACCGACACCGATGGTGACGGGCTGTGCGACACTGGCGATACTGACGACGATGGGGACGGTGTCGCTGACGGTGACGATAGCGATCCACTCGATCCAACCCTTTGCCGTGATGCAGATGGCGACGGTTGCGACGATTGCTCCAGCGGATCGGACGATACCGCCAATGATGGCACCGATACCGATGGTGACGGGCTGTGTGACAGCGGCGATACCGACGATGATGGAGACACAATCCTGGATATCTGTGACGCCGACGTCGACGGAGACGGTGTGCTGGAGGGCCTGGACTGCAACAGTAACGGAGCTCTCGATAGTTGTGATCTTGCTGATAACACCAGTGCGGACTGTAACAGCAATGGAATTCCGGACGAATGCGATATCGATACTGATGGCGATGGGACCACCGACGATTGCGACGATGATCTCGACGGCGATGGAATCGATAACATATGTGACACCGACCAGAGTGCCGGTGACGATTGCAACAGCAATGGATCTCTAGATTCTTGCGATCTCACAGCAGCAACCAGTAGCGACTGTGATAGCAACAGTATTCCTGACGAGTGTGAGACCGATACCGACTCGGATGGAACCATCGATGCTTGCGATACCGATCTCGATGGCGATGGAATCGACAATACCTGCGATATCGATCAGAGTGCTGGTACAGACTGTAACTCCAATGGAATCCTGGATGCATGTGATCTTGGTGCTGCAACCAGCGCCGATTGCAATACCAATAGCATTCCTGATGAGTGTGAAACTGATACCGATGCCGATGGAACCATCGACGACTGTGATGGGGATATCGACGGCGACGGCATCGACAACAAGTGTGATATAGACATCACAGGCGGTACCGATTGCAACAGTGACAATCAGGATGATAGCTGTCAGCTAGTCAACAACGACTGTGATGGCGATAGCGTTCCGGATGATTGTCAGACCGACACCGACGGAGACGGAACCATCGATCCATGTGACAATGACCTCGATGGTGACGGCATCCTCGACGATTGCGATACCGATCAGAACCCCGGAAAGGACTGTAACCTCAACGGTTCTCTGGACAGTTGTGATCTGGCATCGGGTTCCAGTTTGGACTGTAACGCTAACGGTGTTCCGGATGATTGCGAGACCGATTGCAACGGTAACGGAGTTCCGGACGACTGCGATGTTCTGGCCGGATTCCCGGATTGCAACGGAAACGGCATTCCTGACAGTTGCGATTTCGCAATAGGAAATGTCGACTGCAACGGCAATAACTTCATCGATGAATGCGAAATCAACATCGGTATTTCACAAGATTGCAACCTTAATGGTTTGCCTGACGATTGCGATCTGACTGCTGGTACCAGTATCGACTGCAATGGAGATACTGTCCCGGACGAGTGTGAAATCCAGAAAGGTTCTAGTGACTGTGACGGCGATGGCGAGCTCGATAGCTGCGAACTGCTCGCGGGTACCGGAGCCGACTGTAACCAGAACAACACGCTCGATAATTGCGACATAGCGGTTGGCACCAGCAAGGATTGTAACGAAGACTCCGTTCCTGACGAGTGTGAGATCATACTTGGCGCAGTTGACTGCGATGGCGACGGCGATCTCGATAGCTGCGAGATGATTTCTGGTACCGGAGCCGATTGCAACACCAACGGCACTCTCGACAATTGCGATATCGATGCTGCGGTCAGTGTCGACTGTAGTGGCGATGGCGTTCCAGACGAGTGTCAGCCTGATTGCAACAATAATGGCATCCAGGATGCTTGCGATCTCAGTTCCGGAACGAGTCCGGACTGCAACAGCAATACAATCCCGGACGAGTGCGATTTTGCTAATGGATCAGCAGACTGCAATGCCAACACCATTCTGGATGAGTGCGAGCTCGCAAGTGGCCTCAGTGGGGATTGCGATAATGACGGAGTCTTGGATTCTTGCGAGATCGCAGCCGGTGATACCGATTGTGATGGCGATACGGTTCCTGATTCTTGCCAGGCTGATACAGATAACGATGGGACTATCGATCCGTGTGATCCCGATCTCGATGGAGACGGTATCAATAATGAATGTGACGTCGATCAGGCTTCCGGTGCCAACTGTAATGGCGATGGCACCATCGATTCCTGCCAGTTAGCCGGAAATGACTGCAATAACGATAGTGTTCCGGATGATTGTCAGACCGACTGTAATAGCAACGGAAGCCCGGACGATTGCGATATCAGCAACGGCACTGCTGATTGCGATAGCAATGGTGTGCCTGATAGTTGTGATGTGGATGGCGGAGCCCAGGATCTGAATACCAATGGTATACCGGACTCTTGTGAAGCTGACTGCAACAACAACGGTCAGCCCGATGACTACGATATCTCCACCGGTGCCAGCCAGGACTGCGATTCCAGTTCAACCCCGGACGAGTGCGATATCGACTCCGGTTCAACCGATTGTGATAGTGACGGGATCCTGGATGCCTGTGAGACAGCAGACGACTGCGATGGGGATGGGGTCCTCGATTCCTGTGAGATTGCTACCGGAGTGTCTGATTGCGACGGTAATGGTCTGCCGGATAACTGCGATCTCGACAACGCAGGTGCGACCACCGACTGTAATGGCAATGGCTTCCTCGACTCCTGTGAGATCGATAGCGGATTTGCCTCGGACTGTGACGGGGACGGATTGCTCGATTCCTGTGAAATCACACAGGGAGCTTCCGACTGCAATACAAATGGCGCTCCAGATTCTTGTGAGAACGACACCGATAACGATGGAACCATCGATGATTGTGATTCCGATATCGATGGAGATGGAATTCTCAACGAGTGTGATACCGATCAATCTAGCGGTACAGATTGCGATTTGAACGGTGCTCTCGATAGTTGCGACCTCGCAGCAGGTGCAGCGGACTGCGACGGTGATTCGACTCTCGATAGCTGTGAGACTGATACCGACAACGACGGAACCATCGATGATTGCGATTCGGATCTCGATGGAGATGGAATTGAAAATAGCTGTGATACTGACCAGACTGCCGGTGACGATTGTGATCAGGATGGTCAACTCGACAGTTGTGAGACAGATACTGATAACGACGGAACCATAGATGACTGCGATGCAGATCTAGACGGTGACGGCGTCGATAATGCCTGTGATACCGATCAGTCGGCAGGAACCGACTGTGACGGGGATGGGAAACTCGACAGCTGTAACCTGGCTGATGGCGAAGCAACCGATTGCAATAAAAACGGATCTCTGGATTCCTGCGATATCCTGAACGGTGAAGAAGATTGCAATATCAACGGACTGCCCGATAGTTGCGATCTCTCCATTCCGTTGACGACTGACGAAGGTGCAAGTAGTCCAGGATCTCCGATCTCCGATGCTGCACCGGTTATCGATACCATAACTCTGGGTGGCGGGCTCAGCATCACCGATGTCGATGTCTCGGTTGACATCAGTCACACCTGGATCGGCGACATTGGAATGACCTTGACTTCACCAGAGGGTACAGAGGTTGTGCTTCATAACACGCAGGGTGCAAGCGCCGACGACATCATTCTCACTTACGATGACGCTGGGGTGCAGAATGGCACTCTTGACTACGACAGTGGAGCTGCCATGCAGCCTTCCGGGCCCGGTGCCATGGCTGACTTCAATGGTGAATCTGCTGATGGAGACTGGAGCCTGTTCGTTGGCGATGCCTTTGCTGGCGACAATGGAACTTTGAATAGCTGGATGATTCATGCGACCGGCTTGGCAAGTTTCATCAACATGAGTGCGCCTTCAGCGCCGATTTCTTCATCGTTACCGCCGACCGTCGATAGCATGGTCGTAACCGATTCTCTGACCATTACTGATATGGAAGTGGGAGTGAACCTCTCACACACATGGATCGCTGACTTGACATTGACACTCATGTCTCCGTCGGGGACGAACCTTGTGCTTCACGATGGCCAGGGTGGAAGTTCTGATGACATCTTCTTGGTCTACGATGATCAGGGTACGTCTAATGGTGCGGCCGCATACAATAGTGGTGTGGCGATGCAGCCTTCAGGTCCTGGAGCCCTGGCAGATTTCGCAGGAGAGACGGCGACTGGGTCCTGGACATTCGTGGCGATAGACCTTGCCAGCGGTGACGATGGCACATTGAATACCTGGTCTCTGATTATGGCATCCAGTGCTGCTTCTGAAGACTGCGACAGCAATGGTATTCCGGATGAATGTGATCCCGATGCTGACCTCGACGGTGTACCGGATAGTTGTGATTCGGATATCGATGGGGATGGACTGCCCAACGAATGCGACGCTGATCACGGTGTCGGCTCCGACTGCGATGGTGATGGCAAGATCGATAGTTGCCAGCTTGCAGATGAGGAAGCCCTTGACTGTGATTCCAACGGTGTACTGGATAGCTGTGATCTGACAGCTGGAGCCCCGGATTGTAATGCAAACGGAATCCCTGATTCCTGTGATCTGGTGGGTGGATCAATTCCAGACGGTCCGATTGCTGCCAACGGTGCTGAGAACCTTGCAGACGCAGTAGTGATTGGTACTGGGGCGCATGGTGTTGATACCACCGCTTCGACCACAGATGGAGTGTCTCTGGATCCGGCCGTTTGTGATCCGGGCTCTTTCGGTGGCGATCAATTGCACAACGACGTCTGGTACAGCTTCACCGCCACTGCAAGTGGTGAGGTGGAAGTCTCTACCTGCGATCTTGTTGATTATGATTCTCGACTTGCGATCTACCTGGGAGCCAATGGGGATCCGGCCAATGCCGTTGCCTGTAATGATGACGGTAGCGGTTGTTCCGGGTTCAGTTCCTATCTGACTTTCCAGGCGACCGAGGACCAGCTCTACACCGTTCGAGTTGGTGGATTCGGCTCCGGTGATTCAGGAACAGGCATCATGACGGTGACGTGGCTTTCCAATGACGTTCAGCCCTTCAGCTCCGATTGTGATAGCAATGGAGTTCCTGACGAGTGTGACGCCGATTGCGATGGCAACGGGACTCCGGATATTTGCGACCTTTCCAGTGGTGCTCCCGACTGTGACGGAAACGGACAGCTCGACAGCTGCGACCTCGCAAGTGGCTTGCCAGATTGTGACGGAAATGGCGTGCCGGATAGCTGTGACCTTTCCAGTGGAGCTCCCGATTGCGATGGCAACGGACAGCTTGATAGTTGCGATCTTGCCAGTGGAATGACGGATTGTGATGGCAATGGCGTACCGGATAGCTGCGATCTGACAGCCGGTGCCCCGGACTGTAATAGCAACGGGATTCCCGATTCCTGTGATCTGGTTGGCGTTATCACTGGTGGCCCGATTGCTGCCAACGGTGCTGACAACCTTGCGGATGCAGTAGCGATTGGTACTGGGGCGCATGGCGTAGATACCACCGCTTCGACCACAGATGGAGTGTCTCTGGACCCGGCCGTCTGTGATCCGGGTTCCTTCGGTAGTGATCAATTGCACAACGACGTCTGGTACAGCTTCACCGCTGCAGCAGATGGTGAGGTGGAAGTCTCTACCTGTAACCTCGTCAATTACGATTCTCGACTTGCGATTTACCTGGGAGCCAATGGGGATCCGGCCAATGCTGTTGCCTGTAATGATGACGGTAGCGGTTGTTCCGGGTTCAGTTCTTACCTGACCTTCCAGGCGACTGCGGGTCAGCTCTATACGGTTCGAACTGGTGGATTTAGCTCGGGTGACTCGGGGACCGGTACCATGACGGTAACCTATCTCTCCAGTGATGTTCAGCCCTTCAGCTCCGATTGCGATAGCGACGGAATACCGGACGAGTGTCAAACCGATACCGACAACGACGGAATCATCGATCCTTGTGACGATGATCTGGACGGTGACGGAATTCCAAACTCTTGCGATACGGATCAGACTGCGGGCGCCGACTGCGATAGCGATGGCACCGACGATAGTTGCGAAACTGACTCCGACTCCGACGGCACAATTGACGACTGCGACGACGATGACGATGGCGACGGTATTCCGGATATCTGCGATGTAGATACCACTTCTGGAACCGACTGTGACGTTGACGGTCAGGACGATAGTTGTCAGCCCGATACCGACAGTGACGGAACCATCGATCCCTGTGACGATGACCTCGATGGAGACGGTATTCCTAATGTCTGTGATTTCGATCAGGCCGGTGGTACCGATTGTGACCTCGACGGTCAGTCCGACAGTTGTCAGACCGACACCGATAGCGATGGCACCATCGATCCGTGCGACTCCGATCTGGACGGTGACGGAATCGATAATGATTGTGATCTCGACCAGACACCAGGTCCCGATTGCAACACCAACGGCGTCCTCGACAGTTGCGACATTTCTGGTGGCACTCCGGACAATAACGGCAATGGTATTCCCGATACGTGTGAAGAAACTCACTTCATCCGTGGTGATGCCAATAACGACGGTGGTGTTGACCTCGGAGACGGAATCCTGATCCTTGGTTACTTGTTCGTGGCCGATCCGGTTCCGTGTCTGAGTTCGGCGGATACCACTGACGATGGCCAGATCGACATCACTGACGCGATCTTCATCTTTACTTACCAGTTCGTCGGGGGAGCTGCTCCTTCGGCACCGTTCCCGAACTGTGGTGAGGATCCGACCGAAGATACACTTGAGTGCGCTGCTTCCAGTTGCCCTTGATTGAATCGGTCGCGAACGTCTAGTGGTCGAGTAATGCGTTCCCGCGGAGATATAGGTCTTCGCGGGAACGCTCCTTTATTTGACGTTATCGAAGCTGATCTCACTTTGCCGGGGAGGGGGTTGCTCTGTCAGGGCGGACCTGTGACCCTTTTCGCATGCCTGAAGCCGATCTCATCCTCGCGTCTGCATCGCCGAGGAGACTCCAGTATCTCCAACGAGCTCATCTCCAGATTGAGGTGATTCCGGTCGACATCGACGAGACCCCATTGGAAGGAGAAACAGCTGCCGGGCTGGTAGCCAGGCTTGCCCGCGAAAAGGCGGCGGCCATCCCGACTGCTGATATTCCGGTGGTGGCAGGAGACACCATCGTATCTTGTCGGGGAGAATTTCTTGGAAAGCCCCAGGACCAGGCAGCTGCACGCAAGATGCTCGGGGTCCTGTCGGGAAGTGACCATCAAGTCGTCAGTGGCTGGTGCGTACGTCATGCCGATGTTTTTCTGGAAGGAGTTGAGGTTAGCGAGGTCCGTTTTCGAGTACTGGATCGTCACCAGATCGATCACTACGTCGATACAGGAGAGCCTCTGGATAAGGCCGGAGCCTACGGAATACAGGGGCTGGGAGCAGAACTGGTTGAGGTGGTGAGAGGATCCTGGAGCAATGTGGTTGGTCTGCCAGTGGTGCCGGTCCTGGCCGCTCTGAGAGATGTCTTGGGACGTTGAGGGTCGGGCTTCAGGTGAGTAAACTCCCTTCGTGCCCCTTCTCCAGAAGAACTTGCTCAGGAGGCCTCTTCCGTGAGTTTTGACCCTACTGCTATCCCCGATCTGATAGGTCGTTTTCATCCACTCCTTCTTCACTTCCCTATCGGGCTGTTACTGTGGGCTGGTATCGTTGAATCGATAGAGGCAATCCGTCGCCAACCGATTTCTTCTGCGGGGCCGGTTTCGCTCCCGATCGTGATTCCTGGTGCGTGTTTTGCGGTGCTGGCTTGCATTAGCGGTTGGTTACTTGCGGACCCGGAAGATCTGGACAGCGCTCTGGCCTGGCATCGTTGGCTCGGAGTTGCAACGGCAGTACTCGCGTTGGTAACAGCGGTAGTTGGAATCGCAATTGTGAAAGGTCGCTCCGTGCCCAGAAATAGCTATCGCTTAGCCCTGTTTGTGTGTGTGCCAATTCTCGCAGGCGGAGGCCACATCGGTGGGGAGATGAAATGGGGAGACGGGTTCGTCGAGAAAGGGTTCGCGGATGTCTTCTTTTCCAAGGATGGGATTTCCGACGAAGATTCTGGTCGGCAACTGGCGCAAGCGAGTATCGATGCTCCTCAGGAAGAACAGGGCCTACGTCTCTATCATGAACTGATTCGAGAGACTCTCGATGAGAATTGCGTGAAATGTCACGGCCCGGAGAAGACCAAAGGAAAACTGCGGCTCGATATCCCTGACGACCTGAAGGATCTGTCGAGAGAAACACCAGTCATCATCCCTGGAGATCCTGACCAGAGTTTGCTGGTCGAGTTGATCATGCTTCCGGATGATGACGAGGATCGTATGCCTCCGCTGGAAGAGCCTGGCCTGAGCAAGGTCCAGCAACGGGGAATCGCCGAATGGGTGCGAGCGGGAGCTCCGTGGCCCGCCGAGGGCCCGAAGGGATCGGTCGGGCCACTGGGAGTGGAAGGGCCCGACCTCTTACCTGACGATCATGAATCCGATGATGAAGAACAAGAAAAGGAAGGGGATGAACCCCATCCATCTGAGGTGATCTTCCGCGAAAGTGTCCAGCCTATCCTCGAAGCGAGTTGCTATGAGTGTCACGGCCCCGAGAAACAGAAAAGCGGGCTTCGCCTCGACCTGCGCGAAGCGGCGATGGAGGATCGGGAATTTCCAACCATCGTTGCGGGAAATGTCGAAGAGAGTGAATTGATCCTGCGGATTACCCTCTCCGATGTCGATGAGGATCGGATGCCGCCGGAAGGGGATCGGCTTTCAGACCAGGATGTGGCGGCCCTGAAAAGCTGGATTGAATCGGGGGCCCTGTGGCCCGATCCAGAACCTGCGGCGGAAACCGATGCCGTGGTTCAAACTCCTACACAACGAGAATTGACTCCGGGAAAACTGCCTGATCTACCCCGGATCATCGTTTCTGACGATGCGGTCCGCACGACCATCAACAAGGCGGTCGAGGTGCTCAGGGGTATCGGGGTTCGTGCCGCTCCCGTTTCGCAGGTTGATGAAGCCCACGAGGTGGTTTTTCGTCTACTCCGTAAGAACGCCACCGATGAGATGATGGGCGGGCTGAAGGGACTGGAGCCGGTCCTGACCCGGCTCGATTTGGCAGGAACTTCCGTGACAGGGGCTTCGATCAGGGGACTATGGCGCTTCGGAAAGCTAAGGGTCCTCAATCTGTCGGAGACCACTGTGGTGGATGATGACATTGCTACTCTGGTGGGCTTGGCTGATTTGACGGTGCTCAACCTGTTCGGTACTGCGGTGACCGACGATTGCCTGGTCCTGCTCGAACGGATGCCCGCTCTGCGGCGGGTCTATCTGTGGAGAACTGCGGTGACCACCGATGCCGCGAGGCGTCTGGCCAAGGCGCGTCCAGATCTTCTGGTCGATAATGGCGTCGCCCCCACCCCCGTCCCCCTCAAGGCTCCCGTCAAGGTTGAGAGCAGTGGGATATGGCCCGGTCGGGAAGAGGAACTGGCGGTCGATCACGTCCATGATGGATCGTTGCAGACCATCTGGGCAGGCCCCGAGGAAGCACGTACCGGGTGGGTTCAGTTCACCCTCGAGAAGCCCCATCGTGTCGTCGGGGTACGTCTCGATGAGGGTCCCTATTCTCGTATTCGAAAATTCTCGCTAGAGGTTCAGGAAGATGCCGGTTGGGTGGAACTCGCCAGCGGGACCACCATAGGGTCGATGAAACGGGTCCTGTTCGACCCCCTCGATGCGCAGATATTTCGTCTCAAGATTCTCGAAGCGATCGAGACCCCGACGATTGCCGAGTTCGATCTCCTGACCGACTGATCTCGTCCTCGCAAGACTGAGCGCAGGAATCCTGAGGTGGAGGTCGGTTCGATCAGTGAGAAGCAGTTGATCCGGTCAGGCTAGGCCGATCCGTCCCGCACGTTCTTCTCCGCTTCTTCGAAGATGTCCTCCCAGGAATCATCGAGCGCTTCTAATAAAGATGAAGTGCTCGACAGTCCGGTCGGAGCTGAGATTCTTTCTGGAGGTTTTCCTCCACGTCGCTTTGTCCTGACTTCTCGATCAATCTCGATCTTGCGCTCTTCGGTGAATTCGTAGCGTCGCGAAATTTCCAGCTGGAGTTCATCAAAGGAACTGATGGTGAGGAACGGCTCTGCTTCCAGCTGATCTCGTAAAATCGCGATGGCATCCGGAGGAGGGATATCTGGCACCGCAACGAGGACCGTGGAGCCGATCCGGGAGAGAGGAAGAGTCCCGTGTTCCCAGGAAAATACAGGATCGAGAGAGAGAAGAAGATCTCCAGCGATCTGGTACCGGGAGATGGGAATCATCGGCAGCTGATGTTGAGCACAGAGGCAGCGAGCCAGATCGGATTCGCTCAGAGAGCTTTCTCGCAGGAGGGTCTCGATGATCCCTTCTCCGGTCTCTTCGCATTGAGTGCGGGCCGATTCGATGTCTGCAACAGCCACCAGGCCTTCTGAGACAAGAATCTCGCATGTGTCCCTGTACCGGAGGGTGCGCATTTTCACCGATCTCCTTACAGATAAGAGTAGGACGCTAGCCCACATCTCGTCAAATCGACCGCTGGGACCGAATCGAGATTCGAGCGAGTTGTCAGCTCTCAGATCGACACGCTGAGGCGCGATTCAGTCGTTATCGGCCTCGAGCTGGGATGCACCCGTGATCGTAATTCCAGGCCTATCTGCGATTTTGCCGCATCTCACGGCTATTTCTGCTGGCGTGGGTACCGCTCGATCGGCACAGCCGATCAACATCCGGGTGCCTTCCTGGCAGTGATAGTTGCGATTTTGGAGCCGTATTCAGCGGCTTTCCGGAGCAGGTTCCGGGACTGTATCAGTGCACGATCAGGGTCGAGGACCCTGTTCGGGATTTCCCGCTTCTTGTTCGAGATTCACCTCGAGAACTTCTTCCTCGATATCCGGTTCATCGGAGGAGTTCAAGAATGCATACATCGACGAGGCGACGGTCGGGGTCAGTCCCTCGACTGCGGTGAGTTCTTCGATGGAAGCCTGCTGGATTGCCGATAGCGATCCGAAGTGTTTCATCAGTGATCGGCGACGGCGAGGTCCGATTCCAGGGATCTCTTCCAGTCCACTGACTAGCTGGCTACGTCGTCTCAGTTCTCTGTGATAGGAGTTGGCAAATCGATGCGCCTCGTCCCGAATTCTCTGAAGCAGGCGAGAAGCAGGATCGTCCTCGGAAAGATCGACCGGTTCAGGTTGTCCAGGGAGATAGACTCTTTCGGTAGTGTGTTGTCCCGAACGAATACGATCCTTGGCAAGTCCACAGACGATCACGTTTAGCTGATACTTCTGAACAACAGCCACCGCTCGTGAAAGTTGTCCCTTACCGCCATCGACGACCACCAAATCGGGGAGGGGGTCTCGCTTCTCGGATGGTCGGAAGCGACGTTGCAGTACTTCTTCCATGCTGGCGAAATCGTCACTTCCCAGAACCGTGCGAATCCGATACCTGCGATACATGTCTGTGTCTGGTTCTCCCGACTCGAAGAAGACGCGACTCGCCACCGAAAGGGTTCCCTGAATGTTGGAGATGTCATAACACTCGATGGTACGGATGGGATCACCATTACCCAGCGAACTTCCCAATCGATTTGCAATTTGTTCATGGACCTCGAGTCGTTGACCATCTGATTCAGAGCGAATCTCTGCATTGCGTTGTGCCATCTCAATGAGGCGCGCTTTTGATCCTCTTCTGGGTACTTTCAGTTGCACCCTTCTTTTGGCTTTTGAACCGAGCCATTTCTCGATGATCTCTCGTCCCTCCGGTTCCACAGGGAGCAGGATCAGTGCCGGAACGAACTTCTCGCCGTGGTAATACTGACCGAGGAATGACGACAACAGTTCAGGATCCTGTTGCTGTGCTGATCGACACGTGTGTGTGGCAGAAGAGATCACTCTCCCCTCTCGCACCAGAAGCACGTGAATCGAGGCGATATCGTTGGAGTGCACAATACCGATCACGTCACAGTCGCCATGGGAGTGTTCCTGTACATTTTGTTGTTCCATGATCTTCTCAACCGCAGAGATCTGATCACGGAGACGAGCAGCATTCTCGTACTCCTTCTTTTGGCTGGCCTCCTTCATTTTTTTACCAAGAAGTTCGAGAAGGGACCGATCACGACCACGTAAAAGGAGCAGGACTTCTTTTACCATCTCGTTGTAGGACTTTTCATCGTCCAGACCCACGCAGGGAGCAGTACACCGTCCGATTTCGTATTCGATACAAGGTCGGTGGCGACTTTTAAAGAAAGCATTCGTACAGGTTCTGAGCGGGATGTATTTCTTGATCAGTCTCAATAATTCATAAACAGAGCGGGCGGAAGAGTAGGGGCCGAAGTAAGTGTGTTCGTCGTCTTTCCATCTACGTATCGGATGAACCCTTGGCCAGTCCTCGCCGGTTGTGACTCGAAGGGATAGGTAAGTCTTGTCATCGCGAAGACGTAAATTGTAGAGCGGACGGTTTTTTTTGATCAGGTTGTTTTCGAGAAGAAGAGCCTCCAGCTCATTGGCGCAAACGATGAAGTCGATGCTGTGTGTGTTCTCGACGATCCTGGAGAAGAGAAAGCGACCATCGGTGGCCCCTTGCTGGAAGTAAGAGCGTACTCGGGAGCGTAGATTTACCGCCTTGCCGACATAGACCGTTCTCGATCGAGAATCGGTGAAGATGTATACACCTGGTTCTTTCGGTAGTTCCGAGAGTTGCTTCTGCATCGGTTGTGGCAGATCGGCTAATGCCATCAGTTGGTTTTTTTCAGATAGAAGTAGTGGATAGCTTTGCCTTCGTTTCGGAAACGCTGTTCGAACAGGGTTTCAACGTGGTTTTCCGGGTCGATGGGCGAGTCAAGCCAGGGTTTTCCCCCTGTCAAGTTCTGGAGAGCTTTGATTTCGAGCAGCGCTTCATGTGCTTGCCTGGCATATTCAGGTTCGTCGGTTCGTATCTCCAGTAGCGCATCGGGACGCAACTTCCTGGCGATCAGTGACAGGAAAGAACTCTGGAGAAGCCGGCGATGTGCATGACGTTCCTTTGGCCACGGATCGGGGAAAAGCAGGAAGACACCGGCGAGAGATTCATCAGGAAAGCATTCGCTGACCGCAGGGATTGCATCGGCGTGGAGCAATTTCAGGTTGTTCGAGCAATTGAGCATTTCAGCCTTGCGAAGCATCATCTCGAATTTTTTCCGAGTTTGCTCGATTCCGAGATGTAACGTCTCGGGATGGCGTAAAGACCGTTCGAGGATGTGGGAGTCTTTGCCGGTGCCGACTTCTAGCCACAGGTCACCAGCCAGGTCGAAACAACGTGACGCTTCAGCATTTTCAAAGAGGTCCTGGACGCGCACTTCTCGGGCGCTTTCCGATGCCGTAAGTCGTCGATGTCGGCGCAGACGAGTCAAAAGAGCCTCCGTTTTTCCTCCCTTGAAGAGTAGCGGTATCGTGTGCCCATGCCAGATACGGCTGAGAATCGGCGTGTTCTTGGTGCTGATATCGTCCTGGAGTGNATTANCCCCAGAGTAGCGTTGNATCGGGGCAAGAGGGGCGCTCGCACGGCAGCAGAAATTTGCCAACATGTCTCGCAGGACATTCCAGGGTTCTGGATGTAGGATTTGCGGAGGGGATCCTCCTTTTCAGGAGGTGAGGGGAGTCGGGCATGGTCTTTCGGTCCTGTCCAGCAAATGCTGGAGACNTTGTACCTGNACAAATTCCGATCTTTGAGTCCACCTCCACGGGCTTTCTTCCGNTGTTGTGTGCGCTGTTGTTTTTGGTGTTGCCAGGATGCGGCTTGATGGATTACTTCACCGATGAAGATGCTTCACAAGAAACTCAGGCGACCAAGATAGTGGTTTCGACATTCGCCATTGAATCACACGATGGAATTACTGCGACCTCCAGTCTTCTCGATCTTGAGCGATACTTGATTGATCATAGTCCAGCACTCGAACTACTCCGTACCAAAGCCAGTAAGTCTCGAGAAGCTGGTGGGACAGACGCGTGGTTGCCCGGATCTGGGGTCAGAGATAGTGAAGAGGTCGGTCGGCGCGAATCTGTTCGTCGGGATAAAGAGCGAAGGCTGGCCATCGACTGGCGTCCTTCCGCGATCCTGGAGAGAGATCTGAGAGAGCAGTCCCGGCGATCTCAATCTACCGTGGCCACTGCAAAGCTGCGGGAAGCAGAGAGCAGGTTGTTGCGATTGTTGCGAGAAGAATGGTCCGAGCTGTGGTTTGAGAGACAGGTAGTTTCGGCCACGACGTCTTCCCTCGATGCACTGGATCGAATTCAAGAAGTCGAGTTTGATCCCAGTTCTCCGACCGAGCCGATCTTGATTGAATCTCTTCGGATCCGCTGGAATGATCGCCTGGAGGGAATCGCACAGGAAGCCAGGAAGACTCGATCCCGCATCAATTCTCTATTGGGTCGCCCGGCGCAAGCCGCATTACCAATGTCCGCTGATCCTGGGGATGTTCGTTTTCAGCACATCGATCAATTGACCGAACGAAGATTGCATCCGAGAGAGATCATCGCCCACGAAGAACTGGCACTGGCCTCTGCTCAGCTCGAAGACACCGAGGCGGGGGGGTGGCCAGACATCGTGGTCGGAGCACAGACCCATGGCGACGCGGATGCTCCGGTGACCAGCTCGGCAAGTCACGGTGATTCCTGGACGTTTACTGTTGGGGTCGAATTTCCTATCGGACGTCAAGGTGAAGAGTCGCGTAGGCGAGCTGCACGAAATCGTTTCGGCTCAGCAAGGGCCGTCCAGATGATGGCCAGGCGATCAATCGAAGATGAGATCGCTGCTGCGAGGGCGCAGTTACTGGCGAGTTTGCAGAGAATCGACGAGATTGAGANGGANGTGATCCCCACCATCGACGAGGTGCGGGCAAAACTACCTGATCAACCCACTCTCGNTCGATTTGAAGCGCGTCTTCGAGTTGNCGACGGATTGCTCGAAGCTCAGCTGGCTCGGGTTCGGGCGATGGCGGACCGTGCCCGCGCTCGTTTCTCCTTGATCGACCTACTTGGTCTCGAGAGACCTGAACCTGGCGGGACTTACAGTCGCATCACTCCCTGATCGGTCCTTATCAGACTCTGATCGAGAGCCTCTGTAGCGTTTTGTCTTGATCTGATCGCAGGACTCGTTGAGATGGGTTCAAGATTTCCGTTTCAGAAAGGCAGTGCTTCACTTGGTGAAAGAACNGCGAGTTCGCTCGATGACTCAGACCAGNTANTTGGTCCTCATTGCACTATTTGTCTCGATGGCTCCAGTCGGTGGGACTTTTGCCCCGATTGCCTTTGGACAAGAAGGTCAGCAGGACGAAGCCAAGGGTGTCCCCGATCCTGCTCGAATGTTGCGTTTGGCGATGCAGAAGCTCGAAGAGCACTCCCGTAAGAATGGCTATCAGATCGAATGTCTGGCGAAGGGTGGACTCTCCAACAAGGGTGACCATGAAGTCTGGATGCACCAGGTATACGAAGAGCATCGAGGGGTGATTCAGGGAGATCTGATGTTTGTCGAAGAACTTCAGGTTTATCGAAATCCTAGCAAAGGGGCGATTCGCATCGACGATAACTGGATCCCCTTGCAAGATTCACCGGCGGGTAAGCGACTCGAACGGATCGTCCACTTCCCTTCCAGGTTGTTATTGACTGCTGCGACTCGAGGTCGAAAGGTCGAATGGATCGAACCGGTGGTGGAGGTCGATCTCAATGATCCCGATTATGTCGATCCGATGGATCCCCTTGAGGAGCCGGAGGGAGGGACTGCCGTCGTGGAGAAACCGGCACCGATCAGTTCCTATGAACGGATCAAGATCGAGGTCGATGAGAAGATGGCGGTCGAGTATTTCAATGCTGTTCAGAAATCAGGGTTGCTCGGCGGCACCTTGTGAANNATCACCAAGTTCCTGTCCAGTGTGGACAGGACCCGCGCCCGTTGCATTATCGAGGTGGGATTGAACAAGAAATCCAGGCTTCCAGAATCGCTCCTGATGACGGTTTTCATCGGACGTCGCAATGANCAGGGGAGAACCGCCAAGGGTGATGCGGCCTTTTCCGAGGGAGTGGAGCACATCGTGTTCACCTATGATTATCAGATTGATACCACCGATAAGGCCGATGCCTTCAACATCCCGCGACCGGCGCTGAAGCTGCTGAAATAATCGCCCACTCACTCGCAGTGGCTCCGCCCCGATCGTCTCCATCCAACCGTTTTCGTCGCCTGTAGTGGCCGAATTTGGCCACTGCTGGGCTGCAGAGTGGCGGAATCGTCATATTTGTACTTTTTCCGGGAAAAATTGACCCAGTGGCCTCGGAAACAGGATGGGTAGGTATGGGGACAGCTTGTCCCCGTGATGGAGGTTCCAATGACTTACAAAAACTTATCGCTGACCACTTGCCTGCTGGTGCTGATTTCCTTCGCAGGGCCCGATCTGTTTGGTGCCGAAGAGAATCCTCGCAAAACGTTGGTCACTGCCACTCGTAACCTGATGAAGATGTCAATGGAGAGTGGCTACAGAACCCGGATCATGGCTGTCGGTGGATTCTCTGAATACGGCGATCACCGCATCGATCGTCCCAAAATCGCCCTCCGCTGTTCGGCAGATGTTCGTGGACCGTTGATGCACATGCCCGATTTGTTTGCCTACATCAAAGGTGATAAGGGCGCCATCGAGCATGGTGGTCACTGGAAGCACATCCGGTCGACCCGTAAAGGTAAAGCCATCCAGGGTCTACTGAACGTCCCGACCGAATTGCTGATGGATGCCCTGAGAAAGGGTTCCCGAGTCGAATGGAAAATCCCGGGAAAAGTGATTGAGGTGACATTGGCTCAAAAACGTTCCCAGAACATGTTCACGGAGATGAACAACTCTGGCTGTGTCCGAGTCTCCGACCTGATCTACTCCCACACAGAGAGCAGGATTGACGGATCAAACACCCTGGGAACTCTGAAGATCACGCTCGACCAGTCTGGCGAACTGCCGCAGAGAATCGAATTCACGTTGCTGACGGCGTTTCGTAATGAGCAGGGCCGTTCTGCCAGAGGAGAGCTGGCATTCCAGGAGGGTATGCCTCATCTCTCCTTCAAGTGCTGTTACCGGTTAGATACGGGCGCAGCAGTTGGCGAAATGCGCCTCCCGAAAGATCTGTTGAAATTGCTGAAATAGCCCTCAATTGCCTGACCCGTGGCTGATCCATATCTGATCATCCACGGGTTTTTTTTGATTCTCATCGAAGGTCACGGTAGCATCGGCGCCTTGGGGCCCGTTTGACCGAAGACCCCTTACGAGAGGAGCCTTTCGTGCTCAGAAACTTGAACTGCCTGTTACTGATAGTGTTTTTAGCGAGTAGCTGGAGTTTTGCCGGAAGTGTGACGACGGAAGTCACCCCTGATCCAGTGAAGGCGGTTCGATCCGCTGCCAAGGATTTTCTTCGTTTGACGCTCAAGCAAGGCTATGCCACTCGTCTCACCATCGCGGGGGGGATGGCGGCTTCTGCCGATCACCGGATTATCGATCAAGCTGTCGACGAAGATTATTCAGGTCTGGTGCGAGGTCTTCTGATGCACATGCCTGAACAGCAAATCTTCCGCACTACCGACAAGGGCGCGCTCTTCGATGGAGACATCTGGAGAAAGTTGCAGTCCACTGCCGATGGTAAAAAACTTGATCGTCTTTTTACCTTCCCGGAGAGGTTGCTGTCAGAAGCAGCCCAGAAACCACAAAAGGTTGAGTGGCTCGAATCGAGCGAGAAGGCATCTCAAGGGGAGAGCAAGAAGCCGTCGGGCAAGACTGCTGTTGCCGAGCGAGAAGAAAATCGCCTCTACCACAAGTTGAGGGTGACCTTGTCGGANAAGACAGCCTTGAAGTACTTCATCGAAGTCCAGAACTCCGGCTGTTTATCGGGTGGCTGATGCATTTCCGAATATCTGTCCCGTGCGGACAGAACCCAAACTCGTAGCGTTCTTGATATCGAGCTGGATCCGACCACCAGATCACCGAAGAAACTGAGTCTGATAGTGCTCACNGGAATGCGCAACAAGGATGGAAAGACCGCCAAGGGTGACGCGGCCTTCTCAGACGGGGTCGAGCACGTTGTGTTCCGATACGAATACGTGATAGACACTTCAGAAGATGTCGATCAGTTTCGGATTCCCACTGCCGCCCGTAAGGTGATGAAGTAAACGGTTCTAAACCGATGAAACGAAGAGCGCCGCCGGTTGAAATGACCGGCGGCGCTCTTTTTTTGTCGTTGATGGGCTCCTCTAGGAGTGATCGTCGAGGGCTTCGATATTTGATCGGATGGTCATGAGCTGTTGCTCCAGTTCGATGACCAGCGCCTTCTCTCGTTCGACCACCTCCGGGGCGGCTCTACTGACAAAGTTCTCATTGGCAAGTTTCTTCTGAGATCCGCTGAGGCGGCTTTCAGTTTTCTTTTCTTGCTCATGTAAGCGGGTTTTCTCTTTTTCGAGATCGAGCACTCCAGGCACGAAGATCTCTGCATCTCCGGAAACCGAAACGGCACTATCGATGGTGCGTTGGACATCCGGTCCTACCGAGATGGAAGAGAGTACGCCGAGATGGAGAATCAGACCTTCCAGCGATTTGTAAGCTTCGGCGGTTGCACCGCTGGTTCGAATACGAACTTCCAGTTCCTGACGCGGAGGTACGTTGTATCTAGCGCGTAGATCTCGAACAGTACGAATCAAGTCTCGGCAACAGTCGAACGATGTTTCCAGTGCCTCGTCACGCCATCCGGCGGTTGGCTCGGGCCATAGAGCCAGACACAGAAGCGCTGAATCTTGTAATGGTTGATCAATCCCTCGTTCGGGAGCGATTTCGCGAAGGCTGCCCCACAGTTCCTCCGTGATGAAAGGGACAAAGGGGTGTAGGAGACGCAGCACCTGGTCGAGGCATGTCGCTAGCACTTGCTGCGCGGTTTTTGCATCCTCGCCGCCATCTCTGAGGCGTGGTTTGATTGCTTCGAGGTACCAGTCGCACAGTTCGCNCCAGAAGAATTCACGAGCGAGACCGATAGCTGCCGAGGGGTTGTACTCGCTCAACTGTTTCTGAACATCCTCACAGGCACCGTTGAGCCTGGAAAGGATCCAGCGATCTTCGGTGCGGAGACGTCCTGAACATCCGGAATCGAAACTGTACCCCTCGAGATTCATCAGCGCAAAACGTGCCGCATTCCACAACTTGTTACAGAAGTTACGTCCGACATCGAATCGGTCGCTGATCAACTTGGCAGAGGGGATGTCTTCCATGGTGCCGAGCACATCNAATTCCTTGCCGCTTTCAGGGCAGAGGTAAGTAAATATGTTCTGGCCGTGTTTGGCGGTGGCGAGGTCTATCGTGTTGCCCGTGAAGGGGCTAATTGCTTGAACTGGTAATCGGATGTCCTGAGTTCCGGTTTGCATTTCGCACAGGACGTAGCGCATCGCATCGGTTCCGTAGCGCTCGATGATATCGAGCGGATCGATCCCGTTGCCTTTCGATTTGCTCATCCTTTCGCCTTTNCCATCGAGGATGATGGCGTGCAGGAAGACGTCGGTGAAGGGCAGATCGCCGAGGTTGTAGAGTCCCATGATTACCATTCGCGCCACCCACAGCGTGAGGATGTCGCGGCCAGTGATGAGGCAGGAGCCTGGGTAGTAATAATCGAGGCAGTTTGCCGAACCGTTGGAAGCTGCCAGCGATCGTTGTCCTTCGTCGACCTGTGCGGTGTCGGGATCGGGCCAACCGAGGGTTGCATGGGGCCAGAGGGCACTGGAGAACCAGGTNTCGAGCACGTCAGGGTCTTGTTCGAGACCGGCTTCTTCGAGCTGGGATCGAATCGATTCCTGAATTTCCGGTTCTCGAAGAGAAACCAGCAGTTGACCACCACCTGCAGGGATCGAGTCACTGTTTTCGACCAGGTGATGTTTACCGTCCGAGCCCAGAATCCTGGCGCACACGTCATCGCTCTGTTCATTGATGATCTTGTCGATGAGGATCTTCAGTGGTTCTTCTTCCAGATCTCCGGCCCAGATCGGGATGCGATGTCCCCACCAGAGTTGGCGAGAGATGCACCAGTCTCGTTTCTCCTCGAGCCAGCTGACGTAGGTGTTTCGATATCGTTCGGAGTCCGGATGGAAGTTGACGGTGCGACCGGTCGGAGATTTCCAGCCCATGACCGCGTCGACGGCAGCCTGAGCCAGGCCTGTGGCCTGGAACTGGTGATCGAGCCCTTCTCCAAAGGTGACGCCCCCGTCGATGTCTCCCATTGTTATGAACCACTGTAGAGAGAGGTATGGTTCGACCGGTGTCTTGGATCGATCGGAGTGACCTACTTCCACTATTCGGTCCTCAACCAGCTCCAGGTATCCAAGCGTTTCGAATTGCGAGATCACGGATTTACGAGCTTCAAAACGGTCCTGCCCTGCGCAAGGCCCCGCTGCTTCGTTGAGGGTGCCATCTGGCTGAAGGATGTTGATGGCGTCGATTTGATCACGATGGCGTTGCCAGACGTCGTAGTCATTCGGGTCGTGAGCCGGAGTGATCTTCACACATCCGGAACCGAGTTCCGGTTTGGCCCATTCATCGGTGATGAGGGGAATTTCTCGGTCGACGATCGGTAGATGCAGCATCCGGCCGTCCTGGGCCATTGCGGCCAGCTTCTCCAGCGACGGGAGTAAGGTCTCGATTCGCTGCTCCAGTCGCGTGACCTCAGTAGCCAGTTCTTCCCGCTGTTTTTCGGGAGCTGTCTTCACTCGATCTCGTGCCTGGTCAAGTCGTTCCTGCATGGCAGCGCGCGGTTCTGGATGAACCGCGACGGCAGTATCACCCAGCATCGTTTCAGGGCGAGTCGTGGCGACCACCACGTAGTCTGGTTCTCCACTTTGAGGATCGATCACTGGATAGCGCAAATGCCAGAAATGCCCGTCGATGGTCTTGTGTTCAATTTCATCGTCTGAGACTGCGGTTTGGAGGTGGCAATCCCAGTTCACCATCCGGTCACCCTGGACGATCAATCCGTCTCTGAACATGCGGAAGAATGTCCAGGTGACAGCTCTGGCGCACACCGGATCCATTGTGAATCGTTGACGATTCCAATCGCAGGAACAACCCATCGCCTTCTGCTGGGATACGATTCGCTTCTGGTACTGATCCTTCCACTGCCAGATTCTTTCGACCAGACCTTCGCGGCCCAGATCGTGACGAGTTTTGCCCTCTAACTCGAATAGGCGTTTCTCGACTACTGCCTGGGTGGCGATTCCAGCGTGATCAGTACCTGCCATCCAGAGCGAATTGTCCGCCATCATGCGATGCCATCGGGTCATGAGATCTTGCATCACATTGTCCATGGCGTGACCCATGTGAAGGGCTCCGGTCACATTGGGCAGCGGCATCATGATGACGTAGCGATTTCCTCGCTCATCGGGGATGGCGCGGAAGGCATCCTGGGCTTCCCACCTATCGGTGATGGTCGCCTCGATGAGCTCGGGGTCATATGTCGTCGCCAGATTCTTGTTCATCAGCCCTCGACTTCCCTGTGCAGGCACCGAGGATCCTGTTCCCTTCTCGGCAAGTCAAGGGAGACAGGGCAGATCCTGCTGCTGTTGCTGGATGCCAACGGATAGGAGAGCTACGGTCATGCTTTGCGAGTCAGAATCATGGGTTCCCGAGATGTGGTGGAGGAGACTGAGATGCGTGGCTGGCGGAAGATAAGAGATCAGCTATCTCATGTGGCTCGGATTCCCCGCCGCTGGATGGGTCATCCGGATCTTCGTTCGCTCCGGCGGCAGGTCGACCATCTCCAGCAGGATGTGGAGCAGTTGCTTTTCAGATTGCATCCGGAGCTGGTTGCCAGCGAATCCATCCTCGTCCAGGAAGGGGTGAGGAATCTCTACGAGGCTCGTGGATATTCCCAGAATGGTGAGGACGGTGTTCTGCTCCATCTTCTCTCCGAAGTGGGTGTGGTCCAGCACCGGATTGTGGAGATCGGGTGTGGCTGCGGAGATGAGTGCAACTCTGCCCTGTTGAGTTGTTGCTTCGGCTGGCACGGCCTGTTGTTCGACCGCGACTCTGAACAGGTGAACAAGGCCCAGCAATTTTTCCACGACAAGGGTGTTGGTGATCGGGTGCGTGTCGTTCACCAAGAAGTCCAGCCTGACGGCATCGACCAGCTGCTGGAAGGAGAAGACGGGGATAGCGAGCTGGATGTCCTCTCCATCGATGTAGATGGATATGACTTCTGGATCTGGAAAAATCTCGCCGTCATCCAGCCACGAGTGGTTGTCATCGAGGTGAACGCCTCTTACGGGCCAAGTGTTTCTCGCACCGTCCCCTGGTCTCCAGGGGATGCTCATCATGATCCCTATCGCCATCACATCCGGGGTTGGCATCACGGGGCGAGTCTCCGAGCGATGGAAGCCCTCGGTCGGAGCAAGGGCTATCGATTGGTGGCACTCGAATCGACCGGAACCAACGCCTTCTTCGTGAGAGAAGATCTGGCAACATCCGCTCTTCCAGCACTGGACCCACAACAAGCGTGGCGCCCCCACCAGGTGAGAAGCCGACGCCATGGCGCCCAAGAGCAGGCGAGTACTCTCGACGCTCTCCCCTTCATGAAGGTAGATGATTGCGGTGTGGTGACCCAGGAAGTGTGATTGATGGGTAGATGAAGGCCTGTTCTCTGAGCAAGATCAGCCAACCCAGGAGGTGTGACATGGATGGCTTGCAGTCCAAATTGGTACATGGTGGTGAACCGAAACCTCGGATCGGCGGGGCGGTGGTTCCGCCGATCTTTCAGAGTGCAACTTTCGAACAGATTCCTGGCAGCGGTTATCACGATGGTCGTTACATCCGACTTTCCAACACTCCGGCCCATGATCACCTCCACCAAAAACTGTCCCTCGTCTGTGGTACCGAATCGGCGCTGGTGGCATCCAGTGGCATGGCGGCGATCACGTCAACCTTGCTGACCCTGTTGGCGAGTGGGGATACGGTGGTGGCACAGGATCTTCTTTATGGCGGCACCGATAGTTTTCTCAGTGGCGAAGTGCAACGGTGGGGTATCGAGGTCAAGCGTATAGACGTTTGTGACCCCGACAGTTGGGGAACCCCTCCCGNTGGAGCGCGGGTCCTGTATTGCGAAGCGATCACCAATCCGACCTGTCGAATCGGTGATTTTCAGGCGGTCACCGATTGGGCTCGGAAACACGGCCTGATTTCCGTGATCGATGCGACCTTTGCTACACCGGTTCTATTTCGTCCTGTCGAACACGGTTTTGATCTGGAGGTCCATAGTGCGACCAAGGCACTCAATGGTCATGGCGATGTCGCTGCGGGAGTCATCGCCGGTCGAGAAGAACTGATCCAGCGGGTGAAGTACTGTCTCGACCACCTGGGCGGGCATCTGGACGCCAATGCCTGTTTTCTGCTGCATCGAGGCATTCGCACCTTACAGCTTCGAGTTGACCGTCAATGTGAGAATGCGCTCCAGGTGGCTCGTTTTCTCGACGGCCATCCGGCGGTCAACGTGACCCATTATCCCAGTTTGGAAAATCACCCGGATCATCAGCGTTGTCAGCAATTATTCGGCGGGCGCGGCGGAGGAGTTCTGTCATTTGATGTCGCTGCTGGGGCAGAGGAAGCGGAACGAATCGCGACCTCGACGAATTTGATGGCGACCGCTCCCAGTCTCGGTGGCATAGAAACTCTCATCATTCGCCCGGCCAGTTCGTCCCATGCTGCCGTAGACCCGGAAGCCAGAGTTCGGATGGGAGTCCCCGATTCCCTGGTGCGGATTGCTTGCGGCGTTGAAGACGGTTCCGATCTGGTTGCGGATCTGGCTCGCGTGATGGGAGATCGCGAATGAAAAGGGTGGGGCTTGTCACCTGCCTTAAGATGCCGGAGCCCGATCCGGATGAAGAGATCCAGTTGCAGTCGATTCGAGATGCCGGAGGCGAAGCAAAACTGATTGCCTGGGATGACTCAACTGTTGATCTCGCGTCATTCGATCTCATCGTTCTCCGTTCTTGTTGGGATTATCCGTGGCGTGAGCAAGAATTTCGTAGCTGGTTGAAGACTGCGGATGATCAGACGCGCGTTCTCAATCCGATCGATGTAGTTTCGTGGAATCTGCACAAGGGTTACCTGTTGGATCTGGCGGAGGCGGGAGTTCCGGTGGTACCGACACGGTTGCTGCAAGCCGGTTGTGGAGTGGAAGCTCTGGGCAGGGCTCTCGACGAGGAAGGGTGGACTGATTACGTCATCAAACCGGCGGTGTCTGCCGGAAGCTGGCTTACCGTTCGTTTCGGAGTTCACGACCAGGAATCTGCGGATCGGTTTGTGAGTGAAAACGGTCAAGTGCGTGACCTCTTGTTACAGCCTTACATCTCATCGGTAGAACGAGGGGGGGAACGCGCCAATGTCTATCTGGCGGGTAGCTGGAGTCACAGCGTCACCAAGGTGCCGCGATTTACCGGCGATGAAGAGCAGGTGGGCGAGGCGGAGGAGGTCTACCCTGAAGACGTACGGATTGGTGAACAAGCATTACAGTGCAGCCCAGGGCCCATTCTCTATGGGCGAGTAGATACCGTACGAGATCTAGACGGAAAATCGATGGTGACCGAGTTAGAGCTGATCGAACCGACCCTATTTTTACAGCAGTATCCACCAGCAAGAGCTGTATTTGGCGCTGCATGTCTCNGATTCGCAGAGATAGAGCCTTCCTCATCGGATCGATAATTTACGGCCAGAAATCAGGACGTTCTTGCAATCTTTATACAGGATTGAGTACCGTACCGGCGGATTGCCCGGGAAAGGGTGGCTTGGTGCCTACGGAACCGGGTGGGGAATTTCAACAGAAGGGGAATGGAATGACCATTTCCAGGTTCAAGATTTTGGGGACCATCTTCGGTCTTCTACTGGTTTGCGGTTTGGTTACGGCTCAACCAGGAAGCATTGTGACCCAATCGAAAACCACTGCTGATATAGAAGCCGGTTTCAATTCGGCTTACGATCAGAATGTCATC
Organism: Planctomycetota bacterium; assembly: GCA_002711105.1. Lineage (GTDB taxonomy): Bacteria > Planctomycetota > UBA8108 > UBA1146 > UBA1146 > UBA1146. The sequence goes on along the minus strand of PAIH01000061.1, from coordinate 17,524 downwards.
ACCAAGAACGTCGCCAATCAGGTGATGAACAACTTGGTAGGCACATGGAACTTCGAATACGCCCTCAGTGAGCAACTCGGTGGCTATCCCGCCGGAACTCCAGTCAAGGCAACCGTGGTTTACACCCGAGATTTCACCTCCGGTGGCCTGTTTGGGTCTGCGCAAACGGAGAATCTGAACGGTNTTGTGATCAGCAATGGCACCTACTTCATCAACTGGAACGAAACAGGAGCGCGNCTGGAGTCGCACGGCAGATTTGTGGCTTCCAATGTCGTTGCCATCTTTGACGAGTATCTCAAGGAGGTGAAGGGGAACACGTGCTTCTGGGTTGGACAGCGTATCCAGGACGGAATCACCTCTTCCAACGTGTTGATCGAGCGTACGATNAGAAACNGCAACTTCAATGTTGTGGTCAATGAGCTCTCCAACACAGGAAAGCCTCTGGTGCAGTTGTGGAATGTCACGGGAGTCAAAGTCAACCTACTTAAAGCAGCCCTGGGCCCGTTCGTTGCGCTGGCGAGCGAGTGGCAGTCGGAGAGTTTCACCGATAGCGGCGATCGTCTACGTATCGAGCAGAGTGGATACTGGGCTGCCAGCGAGACCTGCCTGATCGTGGAAGCGAAGAAGTTCAAGAACGACCTGGTTGTCGAAAGCACCATCCAGACTTACTACTACGACGTCGAGAACTGTCGCATCTCCTTCACCGAGATCGGCTCGAACGGCCTGGTTTGTAACGGCTTCGTTTCCCCGACTACCGAAAGAAATGGCAATCCGTGTCAACTTCGGGTTGTCGATTCCGAGTTTGGAAACGGTGCCAATGTCAGCACCATAAACAAGGTGATCCTGGTTGATTCGAAAACGATCAAGATCGACTTCGAGTGGGCCTGGTGGGAAGGTGAGGACATCACATCCGAGAGTAATGTCCTCGATTTCGAGCAGCGTTTCGTACTGAAGCGTGTACCGGCCTCCAGTAATTCCATTCCTCGTCCGGCTTCTTTCTGATCCGGACGGTCTGTACCCGCGGTGGGGGGATCGATTCACCCTCACCGCGGGTGCGACCATTTTTCTTTGATGAGTTTCTATTCGCCTGANGGGGTGTTCGGGTCAGCTTGTTCGTGAAAGCGGATCTGGTTCATCCGGTCCACGAGATCTTTCGTTACATCCGGATGAGATTCTGCCAGGTTTCGCCGTTCCTCCGCATCTGTCCTCAAGTCATGAAGGGACACCGGAGCATCCGAACTATTACGCTGGATTTTCCAGTGCCCTCTGCGTAGCGCTTCTTGTTCCTTGAAGCGCCAGTACAACTGTTCATGGGAACGTTGCTTTCCGTTGCCCAGAAGCGTGGGCAAGTAACTGATGCCATCGATGCCATCTGGAACCTGGACGCCAGCAAGTTGACAGGCAGTAGGCAGGAAGTCCTGAAAACCGGACGGGTGGTTGGAAGTCGAACCGGGAGCGATGGTGCCAGGCCAGTAAGCCACCATCGGGACACGAATCCCACCTTCGAGAAGATCTCGCTTGTAACCGCGGAACGGCCCGTTGGAGTTGAAAAATGATTGCTTGTGTCCGCCTTCAGAGTGCGGACCGTTGTCGGAAGTAAANACCACCACGGTATTGCGATCGATACCCAGTTCCTTCAGGAGCGACACGACCCTGCCAACATCTTGGTCCAGCAGCGCAATCATCGCCGCGAATCCTTTCTCCGGTTCGGGCCAGTCTTGTTGTGCAAATTGACCCAGCGAAGGAACCTCCATGCCATCGCCGTGTGCTGAACCGCGTTCATTGTTGGCATGGGGAATCGTCAGATGGGCATGCATCAAGAATGGCCCGGCGGAGTGCTCTCGGATCCAATCGAGCATCCAGTCGATGATCACGTCATGTGAATAAGTATTTCGTTCCGTGGAATGATAAGCATCTCGCCCCTTCTCGCCGGCGAGACGATTCCCCTGTAGCGACACTCGATTCTCGTTGTGCCACAGGTGGGTCGGGTAGTAGTTGTGAGCATCGCCCTGGTCCAGGTAACCAAACCAGTCATCGAAGCCCTTGCGGTTGGGATGGCCCCTGGAACCTTGTCGCCCCATAGCCCATTTACCACAACCAGCGGTGGCGTAGCCTGCCTCCTGGAGGATCTGCACGACAGTTCTCTCGCCAGCATCGAAACGATAGTAGGCGTTCGATTGCAGTGCTGTGTGACCGGAGTGCATTCCTGTCCACAGCACCAATCGACTGGGACGACAGACGGTATGGCCGGAGTAATGATCCGTGAAGCGGATACCAGCTGCCGCCAGTTGATCGATGTTGGGCGTCTTGAGCACCTGTTGCCCGTAACAACCGAGATCTCCCCAGCCGAGATCATCTGCCATGATGTAAATGATGTTGGGAGGCTGGTGATCTTCACGGACTTGCGGAACGCAAGCGGCGAGCCACAACGGAAGCAGTAGTAGCGACAGGGAGTGACGCATCATTGCTTGTTCGGGGTCGGGATTCGCCCTGGTCCTCGCACTTCAGAGCCTTCGATTTTTAACAGACGATCCCCCAACTTGTTTCGCATCGCAGTGGCGCGTGCACTCATCTCGACTACCACGCCGGGGTGATTCGATTTGACGTCGACCTTCTCGAACGGGTCTGTTTCCAGGTCGTAGAGGGCGAGTCCGGTCTCGATGTTGTACTTGTACTTGGCGGGGATGCCGTTGTTGCCAGGTTTTCGTCCATCGAGGCTACGGTACTTGTGGGGGAAGTGCATTTTCCACCGTCCCATCCGCATCGCCTCCAGATCACCGCGGTGATACCAGAAGAACAGTTCCTCATGGGGAGGGGGAGCATCGGTGTCTCCGCGTAACTGCGGCACGATACTGACTCCATCGATCTTCTTCTCGGGTGCCTTTCCGCCAGTCAACTCGACGATGGTGGGCAGGATGTCGATGGTCATGCAGGGCACCGAACAGGTACTTCCAGCCGGTACCAGACCGGGAAGTCGAACGACGCAGGGGACACGAATACCGCCCTCCCATGTCGTTCCCTTGCCTTCTCTGAGTCCTCCGGTGGTACCGGCATGGTCACCATAGGAGAGCCACGGGCCGTTATCCGAGGCGAAGATGAAAAGGGTGTTATCGAGGATGCCGTGTTTCTCGAGTGCTGCACGGATCTGGCCGACCGAGTCATCAATCTCACGAATCACATCGCCATAGGCACCGAACAGAGTGGTCTGTCGGAAGCGGTTCGACATTCCCAGAGGTACGTGAGGCATCGAATGGGGTACGTAGAGCAAGAACGGTCCGTCCGCATTCTCGTCGATGAATTTCACTGCTCTGCGAGTCAACTCGGCGGTGATCTCATCCTGATCATCGAGGGTCTCTACGATTCGTTCCACCTGGTCTTGTTCGTACCAGGGGAGAGGGGGCCATGCCTTCGGTGATTCGGGATGGCCGGGCCACATGTCGTTGCTGTAGGGGATTCCACAGTACTCGTCGAAGCCCTGTTGTGTCGGCAGGAATGGCGGAAGATGTCCAAGGTGCCACTTGCCATAGCAAGCGGTGGCATATCCGAGTGGTTTCACCACCTCGGCGATGGTCAATTCGTCCGGATCCAATCCGATCTTTGACGATGGGGCCAGTGCGCCACTGATCCCGACTCGATTGGCGTAACAACCCGAGATGAGGGAGGAGCGTGAGGCGGAACAGACCGGTTGGCTGACATAGAAGTCGGTGAAGCGCATCCCCTCTGCAGCGAGGCGATCGATGTGAGGCGTCGGGATCTGCTTCGATCCATAGCAGGAAAGATCACCCCAGCCCTGATCATCGGTGAAGACGATCACGATGTTGGGGGGCTTCGGTTTGGAAGCGGTCCCCTCGGCTTGAATTGAAACGGAACCAAGCAGCAACAGCAGAAGAATGAGGGAATTGGATTTGTTCATGCCAAGGAGGATACCCTCAGCATTGGGTCGGGTCAGCCCAGGATTCCGTAACCGTAACTCACCTCGATGGGAGCCTTACGGGTGAACCGATCGGGAGCGAAGAAGTTGACGTCGCATTTCCCTGGCTGGTCGTTGCCGATCGCTGCGGCGACACCTTTTCCGACTGCTGGAGCCATCTTGAAGCCATGACCGCTAAAGCCACTGACGACCCACATACCTTCAAGACCCGGCACCGGTCCGATCAGAGCATGAGAATCAGGAGTTACGGTGTACAGGGCTCCAACTCCTCCCCAGGAGGGAGAGAGGGAGTAGTGAGGAAGTCTCTGAGACAGGCGATGACGGCACGCATCGATAAACTCGCCGCTGACACCTTCGTCATAGTGATCTGGATTCTCGACCACCGCATCCTCGTCCATGTCGAGGAAGCCAACTCGGGTCCAACCGGCCAGCTCCGGTTTCCAGTACAGTCCGTTGGTGAGGTCGCCATAGATCAGTCTCTTCTCCTTGGCTCCGGCGGGAGGTTCGAAGAAAGCTTGCTCGGGACGGATCGTCTGTAGTGGCAGAGGGACTCCTGCCTCTTTCAGGAGTTGTCCCGCCCACGGACCGGCGGCGACGATCACCATGCCAGCGGCGATGGAACTGCCATCATCGAGCTGGACGCCCTGGATCCGATCGCCATCGCGAAGAAATCCGGTTACCCGGATGCCGATGCGAGCTTCGGCTCCGGCACGCGTGGCGGAGTTCAGTACCGCATGGACTGTCTGGACCGGGTTCACATTTCCTGCTTCGGGTTCCCAGGCGGCACATTCGCTATCTGAGAAAGAACCGCCCGGTTCCAGTTCCCGTAGAGCTGCCGAATCGATGACCGAAGTGTCCACTCCGAGTGATTGCTGCAACTTGACATTTCGTTCCAGGTTGTCGCGATCGCTTTCCTGACAGATGAACGCCATACCGGGACGGTGAAATGAGATATCAAGACCGTATCGGTCCTGGAACTCGGAGTACCACTGTAGGCTTTCGCGTGCCATGCCGATGGTCACCTTGTGGGAGTAGTGTTGACGGAGGATCGCGCCCGATTTTCCGGTAGATCCGGCACCTGGATAAGATTTCTCCACCAGCAGAACAGAGCCAGAGCCGGATTCTGCAAGCGTGAGTGCCATCATCGCACCCATGATGCCACCACCGACGATAACGAAATCACGACGTTCCATCAGATCCCCCCGCGCCACCTCTTATTCGGGGCTTTGGCGTCCTCCTTGGCGAGTTCTCGAGCGAGGTACCCGCAGACCTTGAGGAAGCCATTCACGTTGGTGGCTTTCTGGATATCTTCACGATAGACGCTGGTTGCATTGATGTCGATGAAGCAGCGTCGCCCATCCGCGGTGTCAATCCATTCGACACCCCCGATGTCGAGCTGTGCGGTACGGAGGATTTCCCTCGCCTGGGCTACAGCCTCCGGAGGTACGTCGCTCCAGGGTTTGAAAGTGGCCTGGGGTTCAACCCCCTCGGTGATGGGGTGTCGGGGGCAGCCTTCTGCCGGGCACAGATTGAATGTGTTTTGTGGTTTCACCTTCATGGCGAACAGGCACTCACCGTCGACGAATTCGACCCTCGCGATGGAGCCATCTTCTGGAACCACGATTTCCTGCAGCAGCATCAGATGACCAGGTGCAAAAACCTCTTCGTCATCGAGCACATCGAGCATGTGTTTCTTATTTTCGATCCTTCTGACAAAGGCACCACTGCCACCGGTATCCGGTTTCAAAATCAGTGGGAAGACCAGTTTGTCGAGCAACCTGCGCACGGCATCACAGTTGCTGACCACATCTGTACGAGGAACATCGACCCCGAGGCTATTCATCAGTATTTGCTGGGCGACCTTGCTCGTTTCCAATCGGAATGAACGAGAACCGTTCACCACCTGCGTCCCCGAAGCTTCGAGAGAAGCGAGCAGAGCATGCGCATGAGAGATGGCACCGTCGTTTCCTCGCAGGTAGGAAGAAGGAGAAACACGATTCAAGTAGAGGGTATGCTTTCTCGACTTGAGAAGGTCGAAGGAATGGTTCCGTACATCGATGGGCTCAAAGGGGATTCCAGCGTTTTGAAGCGCAGAGAAAAGAGACGAGAGCCAGGCATCATTCTCGTAGATGATTCCGACGCTGGGGATGAACTGGCCAGTCGGGAGCAGATGAGATTCCGCTGGGGCCTCTATCGGAGTATCCGATTCGAGAGCGGGCAACTTTGAAGAATCGATCTCCATGACGACCTCTCGTTCTGGGGCCTGGAGCATCGCTTTTTCGGGCGCGTACACTCCCAATAAATCTACCTTTCTGGGAGCGCTTTTGTCGAAGAGGGTGATTCCGCCTGGTTCCCCAAAGAGCGTCAGATCCCGTGTGGAAGCCAGATATTCTTGACCTGGACGCTTCGATCGAGCAATTGCTGTGAGCGGTTGGAAACATCACCGGGGCACCAGCAGACCTTCATATTGCCGGCCGAAACTGTCTCCAGTTCGCTACCCAGATCACCGCTTGCCTGATACCAGAGCAGATCCACTGCATCGTGAGCCGCCAGTACCGGGCCAATCTCGGCGGGATCACCGGTCAGCAGATTCAGGGCTCCTGCCGGAAGATCAGAGTGCTCGATGATTCGACACATTTCGACCGCAGCCAGTGAGGCCGTCGAAGGAATGGCGATCACAGAGTTTCCAGTTGCCAAAAGTGGAGCACAGGAAGCGACCAGGCCCAGGAGCGGATTCGATTCAGGACAGATCAGACCTGCAGTGCCATAAGGTTCGTGCAGTGCCAGAACCAGTCCTCGCCAGGGAGCATCATGAACGGCACCGTCGTGTTTGTCGGCCCAGGAAGCCCACCAGATCCATCGGTCGACAGTTTCAGCGACCTCTTCGAGGGCCGCTTGTTCACCACAGCCTGTCATCTCATCGATCAGGTGGGCGAGTTCCGCCGATCTGGGTTCGAGATTCTCGGCGATGAACCACAGTACCTGAGCTCTGGCATGTCCCGTCATGGCCCCCCAGCCACTACGACTGGCGGCCTCCACAGCATTGCGCACATCTTTACGGTTTGACTGGCCCGCCAGTCCGATCAGTTCACCGGCGGCAGAACGTACTTCGAAGGAATAACCTCCATCGGGGCGAACCTGCTTTCCACCGATAAACAGCTTCGCGGTCCGGTCGAGCCCTTCATCCACATCCGTTGCGGTGATGATCTTGGCAGGAGGAACCGGTGACGGGTCTGTGGATTCGGCCTGTTCAGGACGGATATAAGCCCGCAGACCTTCCTTGCCACCTTCGCGACCGAAGCCAGATTCCTTCATACCACCAAAGCCACTCGATGCATCGAACATGTTGGTGCCGTTGACCCATACCGTTCCTGCCCTGACCTGGCGGGCGATTTCCAGTGCGGTATCGATGTCCTGGCTCCAGATGGTGGCAGCGAGTCCGTAACGGGTGTGATTGGCGATCTTGACCGCCTCTGCCGGAGTCCGGAAGGTGGTGGAGACCAGCACCGGTCCAAACACTTCCTCGCAAACGATATCGGACGAGAGGGGGGCATTGGGAAACAGGGTGGGAGGGTACCAGTATCCAGTTTTAGGCAGCTCGATGTCTGGTTGGAAGCAACTGAGGCCCTCGGTGATGGCTTGATTACACATCTCCTGAACCCGTTCGAGGTGTTCCTGTTCGACCATCGCTCCCATGTCGATCGCCTTATCGAGAGGATCTCCGACCCGCAGTCGAGACATCCTCTCTTGCACCTTGCGGTGAACTTCATCGGCAACCGATTCCTGGATGAGCAGCCGACTTCCAGCGCAGCAAACTTGACCCTGGTTGAACCAGATGGCGTCAACCAGTCCTTCCACGGCACTGTCGAGATCGGCATCCTCGAAGATGATGTAGGGACTCTTGCCACCCAGTTCGAGGGTGAGCCCCTTACCGGTGCCGGCGGTGGCCTTGCGGATGATCCTTCCGACTTCGGTCGATCCAGTGAAGGCAATCTTGTCGACATCAGGATGCGAGACGATGGCAGATCCGGTGTCTCCATCGCCGGTGACGATGTTGAATACTCCTGCGGGCAGTCCCACCTTGTTACAAATTTCTGCGAACAGCAGTGCACTGAGCGAGGTCCATTCCGCCGGTTTCAATACCACGGTGTTGCCGCATGCCAGTGCAGGGGCAACCTTCCATGCCAGCATCAACAGCGGGAAGTTCCACGGGATCACCTGGCCACAAACTCCCCAGGGACGCGCATCGGGAAGCGTATCCTCGAGAATCCGCGCCCATCCTGCATGGTGATAGAAATGTCGAGCCACCAGCGGGATGTCGATGTCTCTCGTTTCTCTGATCGGTTTGCCGTTGTCGAGGGTCTCCAGCACTGCGAATAGACGGCTCTCCTTCTGGATGGCCCGTGCGATGGCATAGAGATGACGGGAACGACCTGCAGGTCCCAATTTCTGCCAGATGGGTAGTGCGCTGCGAGCGGCTTGCACCGCTTGATCTACATCCTCTGCGGTCCCCTGCAGCACATCTCTGAGCACCTCACCGGTAGCGGGATAGCGCGAAGGAAATCGTTTTGCCTTGGCCGGGGAGACCCACTCACCACCGATGAAATGGGCTGGGTTCTTGCCGCTATTTTCGATCCAATCTCGTACCTGGTTTGCTGCTTCTGGAGCCGGGCCCCAGTCGAGAGTGCCGAGCAGGTCTGACGGATTTGTTTCTTCCGGAGTCATCGAACCTATCCCATCGGATGCCGGTGGGCGGCGGAATACCGCCCGGTGGCGTGGAACTCGAGCTGACGCTCAAGATCTGCAAGGAGGGAAGAGGCGCCGATGCGGAACCGATCCGCTGCCATCGACCTCGTCCCCAGTTCTTCTCTGATCAACATCAAGAAAGCGATCGCTACCTTGGCGGTACTGATGCCACCTGCCGGTTTGAATCCTGCCAGATGACCGCTGCGTTCGTGGTGTTCTCGAATTGCCCGAAGCATCACTAGCGCCACCGGCAAGGTGGCATTGACCGGTTCCTTGCCGGTCGAAGTTTTGATGAAATCAGCTCCGGCACCGAGGCAGATACGAGACGCCCTGGCAATTCGCCGGAGGTCGCCCAGTTCACCAGTGGCGAGGATGGTTTTCAAACAAGCACGATCACCACAGGCATCGCGATACGCCTTGACCTCGGTGTGGAGGTCTTCCCATCTACCCTCAAGGACGAGGCTACGAGAGATGACGATGTCGATCTCCGTCGCTCCCGCCGCGATGGAAGATTCGATCTGAGCCAGTTTCATCTGCTGCGGGATCTGACCTGCAGGGAAACCAGTCGAGACTGCACACACCTTGACCGGAGAATTTGCGGTGGCCTCGCAGGCGGTGGCGATCAGGTTGTGGTAAACGCAGACCGAGGCGCAGTGGATGTCTGTCGGTAGTCCGTGGGCTTCGAGGATGTCGTTGCGAACCGGCTTACGAGCCTTGGCTGCCAGTCGACGTACCGTTCCCGGAGTATCATCTCCCGACAACGTGGTGAGATCGATGCAGCCGATGGCGTGAGCGAGCCAGCTGATCTGCCACGACTTCTTCACCGTTCGTCGACCGGTCAGTGTCCGGGTACGTCGTTCGACTGCAGATCGATTGATCCGAGTAGAGAGCACCCAGTCCAGATCGAGATCACCACCGGGGTTGAGCAAATTTTCCTCCTGCGAGCATCAGCATCCAGCTACGAGCGGCACAGGTCAACGGGTCTCGAATACTGGGGTGCCTTAGCGGCCGGTATCCTTCGGTTTCGTCTGGCACAGATCCTCGCACCATCGTACCGCTTCGTTGCACCAGTCATTCCACAGTGTGACCAGCTCCTCGTCACCTTTTGCGGCACTGGTTCGAAGTTCGCGTTCGAGGGCGATCGTCTTGCGATATCGCTCAAGATCACCGGGCTCTGGATCGGCCACTGCCAGCGCAGCGGTCAGCAGAGCGACGCTCATCCTTCGAACCACTCTCGGGTCGACATGGGAGAGGCGATCGAGGCTGGTGTGATAGGCAAAATCGGTGAAGTGCCACATCAGGATCGCCGGGATGTCCCGTCCGAGGAAAACATCATGATCACTTCCACCCTCCCAGGGGTGTTCTCCGATGAGCCAGCCATTGGAAGCGGCAGCAACATCGTGCATCGCGAGTCGTGCAATGGTCGAGATGCCACTGGACTTGAGATCCGATTTTCGGACTCTACCTGCGCCCCATGGAGTATGAGAGTCGGGAGGGAGAACTCTCAGGGCTCCCGGATCAGGGGATCTTTCGAGCAAGGCGATGGCTCCCGTCATTTGCTGGGAGGCACCAATCATGTCCGCGGAAAAGGCGACGATGGTCTTGCGCTGGGTGTGGTCGAGATAGATCCGACTCATCGTCATCTCATCGCCCCATATGAATGAGATGCTCCTACGTGGCCAGCCCAACTTTTGCTGACGCAGGGAGTTGACCAGTGATCGGACTCCCTCCAGTTGTCCGCCGACTCCACTGGCGTTGTCAACGGCCCCTGGTTCCTGCACGTGAGCGGCCAATGCGACCGCCTCATCGGGGAGTCCGATACCGACTACCGTCGCGACGACGGTTCTCAGTGGTTTCTTCTCGCTGACGACCCTGGCCTGTAACGATACCCGCCCGGTCGGATGGTCGCGCAGGATGGCATGCACACGCGGTGAGATCATAGCGACCGGGAAATCTCCTTGGCGGACGCTGGAGTAGTGGATGGCATCGAGATGACGATCTCCTCCAGTGGGATCGACGGTGAAGCTAGCCAGATAGGAAGAGAGAACCGCGACGGCGCCACGTGATCGGGCAGTTCTCATCGCCTGACCGATGGAACGCTTGGTCACCAGGATGTCGCCCTTCTTCAGCTGATCGGTATCAAAACAGAGCGGCCCTTCGACGTCACAAGAAGGGGCATTGACTGGCAACATCGTGCGATGTTCGTCTTTACTGTTTCTGAACGAAAGCAGCACCTTGTCCGGTTGCTCTGCGACCAGCAACTTCAGTTGCGCCGATTTGGGTGTCCAGGCACTCGAGCGCATCGGAGTCTCGATCACCTCCAGTTGCAGCAGTTTTTCCTGGCCGAAGCCGATCGCTCTCAACTGTTCAAGAACGTGATCGAGAGTGGCCTCGAAACCCTCGTTGCCCGGCTCCCGGAACCAGCGGTCTGCATATGCGATGGTCTCGAAGGCGCGATCGGTGTTATAGGCATCGAACAGGATCGAAGCCCATCGTGCGGTGGCACCGTCGCCGGAAGCGACCGCTGGGCCCGGGTGTTCATCTGAACCATCCGGCGAGCCATCCGTGATGATGCGCAGCATCTCGCGACCGAGTTGGTCTCCGATGCCGAAATAACTCTCGGCGTGACCGAACCAGTGATGGCCATGGCCGCTATTGGGGGAGTCTTGCGGTCGGCGCAAGAACTGTGCGGTCGAAACGAAGGAAACGTTGCCTCGATACTCCGGTCGTTCTGCCACTGCCGCTTGAGCATGTCGAAGTGGAAAGCTATTACCGTTGCCGGTCTCCCCGATCACCACCGGTAGATCAGGAACTTCCAGTTCCTTCCTCAGGTCATCGATGAGATGGGCCATATTCTGTTCGTAGGCTTCCACGGCTCCGTCGGTGAACATGTCATTCCAGCCCTGGAACCAGAAGAAACCGGACAGTTTTCGTGGTCGGTCGGCCAGCTGAGGAAACTCCTTGTCGATGGCCTCCAGTGCTTCCCGATACTCCGCCACCATCTGCTGGTAGTAAGGTCCGGTTTCGCCACCGGCACCGGGAGGCCGAAAATCGACGTGCAGACTCTTCCCGCCCCAGCAGGTCTTGATCAGCAAGATCGGAGCATCGATGGCATCGCCGAGGACATGGCCCAGCTGCAGTTCGGGTCCGAAGTGGTGCAGATCATCGTAAACCGCATATCCGATGGAGAGGGGGCCACTCTTGAGTACGTCATTGCCGGTGCGGTAGCGCACCCAGACGTCATCACGAACGGTCCATTCGCCATTGGCCTGGCGCAGATGCCCCATCCTCTTGGCCATTGCCGGATCATCGAGCAGTCGGATCAGGGTTCCGCGACCGCCGTTGTAATATTTCTCATGGACCAGATCGACGACCGCCTGTCCCTCCATGTTCGACTGCCCCGCCAGCAAGAAGATCTGAATCGGCTCCGGTTCGTCGACCGGGCGCGGTATCAGGGACGCTACCACTAGCAGCAGATGTGACAGGAACATCGATCTCCTTTCGGGGGCCATGTATGGACCCCTCCGATCAGCAGGATACTCTAGTCCCATGGGGGAGGTGACCCCGCACTTTCGGGTCATGGGGAAGCAAGGAGCGAGTCGATGCAGAGTCAGCACCGTAGGCTTCCCGATCGGGCCAGGGTCATCATCGTCGGTGGCGGCATCGCCGGTGTCTCCGTCGCCTATCACCTGGCCAAGCTGGGCTGGAGCGAGGTGGTATTGCTGGAGCAGGGCCGTCTGGCCGGGGGGACCACCTGGCACGCTGCCGGTATGGTCGGTCGTCTGCGCACCTCCAGCAGCATGACGAAAATCAACGAGTACAGCGTGCAACTCTATTCAACTCTGGAGCAAGAGACCGGCCATCCGACCAGCTGGAATCAGGTTGGATCCCTGATCGTGGCGCGCTGTGAAGAGCGGATGACGCAGTTACGACGTACCGTGGCGATGGCGGAGTACCTCGGCGTTGAGGCGCACATGATCGGTGTTGATGCCGCCCACGATAAGTGCCCGATCATGAAGACCGATGATCTGCTCGGCGCTGCCTGGCTACCGGGAGATGGAAAAGTACAACCGGAACAGACGACGCTCTCTCTGGCCAGTGGGGCTCGTACCGGCGGTGTACAAATCGTCGAAGGAGTACGAGTCGAAGCTTTGAACAGCAACGCCGGTCGCATCACAGGAGTGATGACGGACCAGGGTCCTGTTGAGTCTGAATACGTGGTTCTGTGCGGAGGAATGTGGACGCGGCAGATCGGTCTGGCTGCGGGAGTCACCCTTCCCCTCTACCCGGTCGAACATCACTACGCGGTATCGCATCCGCTGGAGGGCGCATGGGATGGGATGCCCTGCTGCCGTGACCCTGACGGCACCATCTACTGGCGTGGTGAAGGCGATGGCGTTCTGCTCGGCGCGTTCCAGGCTTACACCAAGCCGTGGAATGTCGATCCGATCCCGGCGGATTTCAGTTTTCAACTGCTCGAGGAGGACTGGGAGAAATTTGAGGTACCCATCCGCGAGGGATACCGACGTCTTCCGGGTTTGGAGCAAGCCGGCTTCGAGAAATTCGTCAACGGACCGGAGTGTTTCACACCGGACAACCAGTTCCTGCTCGGCGAAACGCCGGAGATCGCGAACCTCTACGTGGCGGCCGGTTTCAACTCTGCCGGTATCGCCTGTTCCGGTGGTGCCGGTAAGGTCCTTGCCGAGTGGATGACCGGAGGTGAGCCGCCGTTCGATCTGTGGGCCGTCGACGTCCGTCGTTTTGCCTCGTTCCAGAATGACCGCGACTTTCTCAAGGAAAGAGTCGGCGAGGTACTGGGCTTGCACTATCAGATGGGCTGGCCCAATCGTGAATTTGAAACCGGCAGGGATCGCAGGCGATCTCCGTTGCATGATCGTCTGGCTGCCAGGGGTGCTTGCTTCGGCAACAAGATGGGGCTGGAGCGTCCCAACTGGTTCGCCCGGTCGGGTCAGACGCCGCAACTGGAATATTCCTTCGGCCGACAGAACTGGTTTGAAGCGCACCAGGCAGAACACATCGCCACTCGAGAGAGTGCTGCCATCTTCGACCAAACCTCCTTCTCGAAATTCGCCCTCGAAGGCAAGGATGCGCTGGTGCTGTTGCAGAAGCTGTGCGGCAACGACATCGATGTGCCGCTGGGCAAGGTGGTCTACACCGGTCTTTTCAATCAGCGAGGGACTTTTGAATCGGATTTGAGTGTCATTCGAACCGGCGAGGACAGTTTCTACATCGTTTCCTCAAGCGCCCAGCGGATTCGCGATGCTCACTGGATCCTGCGCCATGTCGAAGCGGGACAGCAGGTGAAACTGACAGACATTACCGATGACCTGAGTGTCATCGGTCTGATGGGGCCGAACTCACGGCAGATTCTGAACCGGATCGTGCCCGAAGAGTTTTCAAACTTTTCGTTCGGGACTTCGCGCAAGATTTGCATCCAGGATGTGGAGTTGAGGGCGGCACGGATCACCTACGTCGGTGAACTCGGCTGGGAGTTACACATTCCCAGCGCCGGTGCCGGCGTCGTCTACGATGCCATCTGCGAGGCGGGTCAAGATCTGGGCCTGGTCGATGCCGGTCATTACGCGGTCAACTCGTTGCGCTTGGAGAAGGCCTATCGCGCCTGGGGCGCTGATCTTTCTCCTGATGACACTCCGCTGGAGGCGGGGCTCTCCTTTGCGCTGGCGTGGGACAAGAAGATCCCCTTCATCGGCAGAGATGCACTGCTCCAGCAAAAAGATACAGGGGTTTGCAAAAGGATGGTCAGCTTTGTCGTCGACGATCCGGATCAGATGCTGTGGCATGACGAGCCGATCTATCGCGACGGGATTTGCGTCGGATACACCTCGTCGGCTGCCTATGGTCATTCGCTGGCCGCTTCTGTCGCCCTTGGCTACGTTCGCTGGCCTGAGCCGATCTCGCGCCGGTTCATCCTCGATGGCCACTACGAAATCGATGTCGCCGGAGAGAGGGTACCGGCGACGGCGCATTTGAAAGCTCCCTACGATGCGAAGCGTGACAAGATCCTCGGATAACGGGAGATCCGTTGCGTGGCGAAACAGGCGTGTTTAGATGCCAGCCTCCTGCAGAAGGGAAGAAGGTCTTCTTTGGACGCTGATATTCCTTACCTGTTGCTGACCCCGGGACCGTTGACCACCACCCGTACAGTACGTGCGGCGATGGGGACTGATTACTCGACCTGGGATGTCGACTACAACAACGTCGTCCAGGAGGTGCGCGCTGCGTTGGTAGCCCTCGCCACCGATCAGGACGGTTACACCGCCACGTTGATGCAAGGCAGTGGCACCTTCTCGGTCGAATCGACCATCGGAAGCGTGGTGCCTGCCGATGGCAAACTACTGGTGATCAGTAACGGTGCTTATGGAGATCGGATCGTCAAGATTGCCCGGACCCTGGGAATCGATCTGATCGATCTCGATCACGGCGAGCAGTCACCGCCCGATCTCGACCGTATCCGCCAGACGCTGCAATCCGATGCCGCCATCACCGATGTGGCGATGGTCCACTGCGAGACGACCACCGGAATGTTGAATCCTGCCGGGGAAGTGGGGGCGGTGGTGAAGGAGTTTGGCAAGCGTTACATCGTCGATGCGATGTCTTCTTTTGGCGGCATGCCGATGTCGTTTGAGGGATTACACGCCGACTTCATCATCTCGTCAGCCAACAAGTGCATCCAGGGAGTGCCTGGTTTCGGTTTCATCATCACCAGCCGGGAGATGATGGAGAGCCTCAAGGGGCGTGCTCGATCTTTGAGTCTCGATCTGTACGACCAGTGGCAGATGATGGAGGCCGCCGGCGGCAAGTGGCGTTTCACCTCTCCGACCCACGTGTTGATGGCATTTCGCCAGGCAATTCGAGAACTGGAACAAGAAGGTGGCGTCAATCCGCGCCACCAGCGTTACAGCGAGAATCATGACCGGCTGATCGCTGGCATGGACAAGCTCGGTTTTGATACGTTGCTACCGGTCGAGTGGCATTCTCCGGTGATCACTTCCTTCTACTACCCGGCCGATCCTGCCTTTGACTTCCATGAGTTTCATCGAAGGTTGAAGGAGCGCCGCTTCGTCATCTATCCCGGCAAGGTTTCGAATGCCGAATGCTTCCGCATCGGAACCATCGGCAACGTTTTCCCTGAAGACATCGATTTGCTCATCCAGGAGATCGGCAATGTCGCCTCGGAGATGGGTATCGAGAATTTCGGACGCGCCTGATCGCGAAGCACTGCTCGAGTTACTGCCGCTCGAAGCGGATGTGGCTCATTCCTCCCGATTCGATGTCGAAACCAGTGACGGCCCCGTCATCGTTTCGTTTCAGGTGCAGTTTCAACCACCAGTCGGCGATCAGCACATCTCCTTCGACCGGAGCCAGCGGTATCTTTGTATCACCGACCCCGATCAGGCTGGTGGTCGAATCATCGGCGACCAGTTGCCACGTCACATCCAGCTCGGTCGAGTGATAGTGACCGACCACCGATTCCGCCTTCCAACCATCGACAGGAGCTTCACCATTTCCGCCACGGCGGCGGTCGGGGCGCTGACGGTTGGATGGTTTCTGTTCGCCGAGTCCGTCGACCACCAGTTCGGCGATCTGTGAGCAGACACGGGAGGGGTTGAAGCGGCTGCAGTTGGCGAGGCAGATGATGACCACACCTTGATCGGGAAAAGCAACGATCTTCGAGCGAAAACCAACCCAGGCACCACCATGTTCCAGAACCCTATGGCCGCGCCAGTAGCTATCGACCACACCGAGGCGGTAATCGATGATCTCGCCATCGTTGAGGGTGAAGCGTTGCTGCAATCTTTCGAGCAGGTTGGCACCGAGTCGTCTTTCAGCCAGGGCGTTGACCCAGATCGCCAGTTCCTTGACCGTCGTGTAAACACCACCGTCGCCGACGTGATCGAGAACCGTTCCGTGAATCCGATACTTGCCATCTCCCGCCGGGGCATAGCCGGTCGCCCGTCCCGGTGTCACCTCGAGATGATTGTCGTGGTAGTGGCTACTCTTCATTCCCAGCGGCGAGAAGATCTTCTGGTCGGCGAACTGGCGCAGGGTTTGACCCGATGCGCGCTGGCAGATGACGCTGAGCAGGAAGTATCCGCTGTTGCAGTAGGAGCTCTTTTCACCGGGCGTGAAGTTGAGGTTTTTCTGACGAGCGATCAGTTCGATGGTTTGTTCTGGTGTGAACAGATCTTCCTCGCCGATTTCCATCAGTGGCATCAGGGAGGTGTAATCGCGCAGGCCGCTGGTGTGATGGAGCAGATGGCGGATGGTGATCGGTTTTTCGTATTCGGGGATCTCTGGCATCCACTTGCGGATGTCAGAATCGAGAGTGATGTGTCCTTCGTCCTGCAGTAGCAACATGCAAGCGGCGGTGATGTGTTTCGAGACTGAGGCGATACGAAAGACGGTGTCGGGACCGTTCGGAATCGAGTGATCGAGATTCGCCATACCGAAACCGCCGCTGTAGATCAGGGTGCCATTCTTGATCACCGCGATGGAGCAGCCAGGGCTATCTTTCTGGTCCCAGTCGTTGACGATCTCGGCGATCTGTCCGTCGAGTCCGTCAACGACTGGAGTGACGGAGGCCACAGTGGAGGATCCCAGAGTCCCTGTCATCAGCAGACACAGAGACAGGTACACAGCACGATTCATCATCTGGTCCCTCAATTCTTCTGATCTTTGATCCCCGGTGGGATTTTGAATCGGTTCCGTTTCATTCATGCATTAGTTCTGCACCATAGCGGTCACCGTCTCCGAGTTGAACATCCTCTGCCATGACAATTTTGACCGATCAACGCGCAGGCGAGA
>PAIH01000060.1 GCA_002711105.1 Planctomycetota bacterium | reverse complement strand
TCACAATCTTCGGCACCAGCGGCCAGGTCACAGCTATCGATGGCACCATTCAAATCGCAATCAACACCGGCGGTCTGATCGGTATCACAGTCGTTGGGGATGTTGTCGCCATCGAGATCATCGTCACAGGCATCGATGATGCCATCTCTGTCGGTATCGAGTTGACAGACATCCGGCACTCCATCGAAGTCACAATCTTCGGCACCTTCGGCCAGGTCACAACTATCCGGGACCGTATTGCCATCGCAATCGGTCGCCACCCCCGAAGCGATGTCGCAGTTGTCGAGAACACCGTTGGCGTTGCAATCAAAACCGCTGGCGGCTGTCAGTTCACAACTGTCGAGAACCCCATCGAGGTCACAATCAACCTCCCCCGTGTCGATATCACAACTATCTGGAATCGAGTTGTTATTGCAATCGCTGACCAATCCAGCAATGAGGTCGCAATCATCCGGGGTTCCATTGCCATCGCAGTCCAATGCTATTGACGCAGAGATATCGCAATTGTCTAGAGTCCCATTGCCGTTGCAATCGAAGCCGGTGCCAGAAATCAGTTCGCAACTGTCCAGGTTCCCATCGAGATCGCAATCGCTGGCCCCCGCTGCAATATCGCAACTATCCAGGTTAAAATTGCCATCACAGTCCAACTCAATCCCTGAGGCGAGATCGCAACTGTCGGGAATATCGTTGCCATTGCAGTCCAGCTCCACGACGTTAGCGAGATCACAGTTGTCGAGCACTCCGTTGAGGTTGCAATCGAATCCAGTGCCAGAGTCCAGTTCGCAACTATCGATGATGCCATCNAGNTCNCAATCAATGGCACCTGCATCCAGATCACAACTGTCTGGAAGACCGTTCCCATTGCAATCACTAGCGATACCGCTGGCGATTTCACATGCGTCGAGAAGCCCATTCAGATTGCAATCTTCCTGTGGGATCTGACATTCGTCCGGGATTCCATCAAAATTGCAATCGGGTGAAGTTCCTGCACCGATATCCTGAGTATCGGGAATTCCATTACCATTACAGTCCGGTGGAGGCGCCTTCGAGATGTTGAACACATCTTCGATCNCTCCATCGCTTCGTACCATCGTCACGGCCATATCTTGGCCAGCAAAATCCAGGACGACGGATCCGAGGACAGGGACTGACTTGAANATCGCCGGATGATTGAGGGCACCGGAGCCGAGTTGCCCACTACTTCCCATGACGATGTAGACCGCTCCCTGGTTCGGAGCCGTATCTTTGGTGTAAGCGCCACCGCCCAGCGGGTCACCGCTACCCCCATCGACCAGATGTAAGGCAGGATTCCAGGTCCCGGTGGTGCCGTAGTGACCATCGATCAAGAAAGACCTCTCGTAGACGTGACTGTGCCCGGCCAGGGTCAGGTCGACGCCTCCGGCCTCAAGAACTGGAAGCGCGTTCTCCCGCATATCTCGCATTCGCCCACCGCTGTCGGCCGGAATGTCGGAATCGTGAGTCCCCTTGGTGTAAGGGGGATGATGGAAGTACGCGATGATCCAATCCTGAGTGGTGGTGGCCAGATCCAGTTCCAACCAGGTGAGCATCGGACCGAGAGGAGAGAGATTGGATCCCTCCGAATCGAGGCAGATGAAATGCACATTACCGTAATCAAAGGAGAAGAACGCTTCGGTTCCCGATGCAACTCCTCCCGACTCCCCAGTCATTGGATTAGTGACGAGCCCGTAATAAACTGATGAAACGGTTTCGTGATTTCCCCGGGTCGAAGCAAACGGCGTCTGGATCAGGAGATCCTGATAGACGTTGAAGACCGCTTGCTGATATTCGGTATCGGTTCCGCTCAGATAAGCGTTGTCACCGAGCATCAACCACAGATCGGTGTAGTTGGTACCCGCAAAGTTATAGTAGGCATCTCGCACCGCAAGTTGTCCCGCCCCCGCAGTACCGAAGTCGCCGATGCNCCACACTCGAAACGGTGTTGTGCTTCCCACCACTGGCGAGGTGATAAAAAAGTGATCCAAAGTATCGCCGGCAAGATCCTGGGCATCGGTTCCTATTGCATAGTAGTACTGGGTACTGGGGTCCAGACCCGTCAAGGCGATCTCATGGTCCACCACGCTGGCAGTACTGATCACCAGATCTGATAGCACTCCTGGAGTGGTACCAAATCGTACACCNCTGGTGGTNGGGTTATCGGTACGCCAACGAACCACTATCGAGTTCGACGTGACCATTTGCAGGTATGGNCCTCGAACTACCAGTGCTGGTGGTGGAGCNCCCTCNTTGANNACNACNGTGAGTCGCGGACGCTCGGTCAGCTGGGTCGCCTCGCTACTGCGAATTTGCGCTCCGTTAGTACCCTGCGTAGGACGGAAAATCCAACCGCGATTGAGGGCAGGGTTCACCGCCCAGGAAGCGATACTGGATGTAACATTGAGGCTCTGGATTCCGACTGCCCCCAGTGCAATTCCAATCAGATTACCAAACTCATCGGTTTGCACACCTGGATCACCACCAAAGTTATTGAAGGTGGTGGGAGAGGGAGGAGACCAGTCGACGAGCACTTCATTCACTGAAGCCCCATCTCCGGGATCTATACCACTNTAGGTAATCGTCGCNGAAGTGATCACATCGGTGGGTTGAATTTGACCGGGTAAGGTGCCGAAGATCTCATCGAAGCGCAGCAAAAGGAAATTCTGCCCGCCAAAATCCTCGCCATCCCATT
This sequence comes from Planctomycetota bacterium, assembly GCA_002711105.1. Taxonomy (GTDB): domain Bacteria; phylum Planctomycetota; class UBA8108; order UBA1146; family UBA1146; genus UBA1146. The sequence goes on along the minus strand of PAIH01000060.1, from coordinate 35,195 downwards.
CAAGAACCGTCGAGTTACCTTGATTGGCATTTCCCGAGGCACCTTGAAGCCATGTATCAGTAGTTCCACTGTTGGGAAAAACTCCCGCTTGAAAGGTGAGAGTGTCGGCTTCGAGCACAACGGTCATCGAACAAAGAAGGACGAGGGATNGAATTAAAGAAACGTACTTCATANTTGGCCAGACCTCCCCGCGAGATAAATCGGTGCAAAAAATTTCTGCGGTTAGCCCATTTCTATCCGTATAAAACTCCAAATCAATCAGATTGCACATCCGACGGAAAGGTCACTTTTGTCTGTGAAAAATACAAACGATATACCTGATTCACGCGACCCGGCCTCAGGGGCAGGAGGTATAGAATTCACACCCAAAGGGATTGCCAGTAGGATCCGAACCACACACATCGAAGGGGTCGGGAAGAGAAATCCCCCCCATGAACAGGTAGGTTAACAACGTCACACCATCGGCGACGTTTAGATCTCCGTCATCATTTGTATCCACCGTAGCCATACAACCGATAGTTCCCCCGGTGAACAGGAAAGAAAGCAAGGTCACTACATCGGCAACGTCGCGGCTGCCGTTGTCATCGCAATCGCCACGTAAATACGGCTCGGGGANTCCGGACCCTCCTCCGCAGAGTTGTCTCTCCACGGCACCCAGGTCTACAGTCTGACAGGCGATCCTTGGTTGCCCGAACAGATCCAGCGGATCAACAACCTGGGAATCATCCCCAGCATCGATGCAGGGCGAGCCGGGGCCAGGGGTCGGATCTCCGCCGGCGAAGTCGACCAGGAGCGGGTCCTGATCCAGGTTCACTCCGGGCCAACCTCCCTGGATGATGTTGTGGGATACGACGGCACCTCCAGGCAGTTGAAGTGCCGCCATCGACGCGGTTTCATTGCCCCAGACGATGCAATTATTGATCTCGATCACAGCATCGGACTCCGCCACCAGAGTCCCCCCCACTTGCGGAGCTTGATTTCCCATCACCGTACAGCCCACCAGCGTCAGAGCACCACTACCATCCACCTGGATGGCGCCGGCCTGGGTTTGGGACAGATTGCCGGCAAAGACAACATTCTCGGCACGAACGCTGCCCGTCGTTGTGACCGTCAAACCGGTTCCACTGGAAGAAACACAGTCCTCGATACGACAACCAAGAATCTCGACAGAACCGGAAACCTCAATCGCAGCAGGCCCGGTCGTTGAGTGGTCACGAATTACACAATCGATGATCTGGTTTCCCTCCCCGATGACGGAGATGCCACAGCCAGCTAGATCGGAGACCGCACCCTCGATGATGCAACCATCCACGATGCAGTTGTCACCCGACATGACGAGGATCCTTCGTGTTCGATCGAGAGGAGCTGTCAGGATTCCCGAGGGAGCCACGTAAACGATGCCATCGAGAAGCTGACCCGGTGTTCCCGGAGCTCCACTCGTGACCGGATCCAGACCTACGAAAGTACCTCCTGCACCGCCTATTCCCGGCGTCCCTCCTGAAACCACAACTCCGATACCGAGAACATCGGAGATCTCGCTCCAGACCGCACGGCTATCTCCTCCGGAACCACCTCCGCCACCACCGCTGGCTCCCCCGTCACCTCCGTCACCACCATCGCCACCGCCATCGGCGTTGCCAGAAGCGCTGCCCCCTGATCCACCGTTACCACCCGGTTGCCCCGGTCCAGGAAGNCCACCAGTACCTCCGACTCCGGCNACCCCGCGNATGACGACGCTATCAAGGAGAGTCACCTCCGAGAATCCGAGCACGAACAGGCCAAAACTCGAACCACCTCCGGAACCGCCCGTGGCAGCTGTCGGAGATGGGATCCCTCCGCCACCTCCACCGCCACCACCGGCACCGTGACTGTCTGTTCCTGTATCACAGCCGCCGGAACCTCCGCCTCCACCGCCTCCGCCGCCAGCACTACCTGTGCTTCCGCCAAATCCGTTGAAGGGAACCCAGTACTCTCCCACCAGATTGCCCCCCGCAGAGGATCCTGTTCCACCGATTCCGGGAGTTCCTGGCGCTCCAGGAGCCCCATCCCCACCCGCATTGCAGGTGCCTCCCCCGGAACCTCCGCCACCCCAACCCCCAGCACCTGCACCGTCAGCGCCCGAATCTCCCGAGGTCGCATCGTAATCGTCACAGAAGGGGTTCGGGATGGTGCCGCAACAATCACTGTCCATGGTGCCACCGGTTCCACCGTTACCCCCGCCACTCGGGCCACCCCCTCCTGCCAACCCTCCAGCACCCGCAGAGGTCGCATCGCAGGGGCTGAAGTATTGATCAGCATCTCCTCCTGATTGCCCAGCTGCTGCTGGTGTTACCGTCAGGTCGGTTCCCGGATCGCCGGTCAATCCTACGGCGCCAAAACCCGCCACCAATCGAACACGAGTCAGCTGAAGAACCGAATCCCTGACATGAACACCATAAGAACTGCGCGACACCCCACCGACAGAACCCGTTGCCGCCGGACCACGGATCTCCAGATCAACCAGCAAGGAACCTTGCTGCAGATCACTGGCAAGGATCGTCACAGCCTGTCCTTCAGTATTGATTCCTCCACTGAGAATCACTTGATGAGCAGGATCGAGATAATTACCCCACTGCCAGTTCGAGTCGTAACCACCCTGGATCACCAGTCCATCCGCCAGTTCGATGGTGCCGGGATAAGTNCCNGCCTGGATGCGGATGACACGGATCCCCGTTTCGATGGCACGATCAATCGCATACTGGATGGTGGCGCAGGGAAGATCGGGGGTCAGGCCGCTAAAGGGTGTGTCGACACCGTTCGGGGCAACATGAATCGATTGGATCACCCCGTCGAGTACCGTCGGGTAAAGGCTCGTATTGCGGGNGTCNGGCGAAGAAGTCGCNGATCCAGCGTAACCACCACGAATCACCACTCCAGAAGATATATCAAAGGTCGCATCCGCATCTCCGGCAGATTGCCCGCCTCCCTGATCAGGACAATAAAAACCACCAGCTATTCGGATCTCATCGCCGGAGGTGACAACGGAAAGTGCTTGCTGCAAATCCTTGAAGGCATCGGCCCAACTGAGACCGGACACCCCGTTGACGTTTCGATCAACGTGATAGACCTGTCCCCCGCCCTGTCCCAACGAAGAGGGAAGGCAACAGAAAAAAACCACTGCTGCGATCAGAAATAAGACCACAACACATCGATAGCCATCNCTGAAGCCCTGAGANCCCATTCAATACCTCCTCGGAGCGGTGAGCCGCGATGAAAGGCTCCTCGCCATCTTCGGGGCCGCTACCAGTCAGCACAAGGAGGATCCTGACAGGGTGAGTGCCTGACGGAAGAGAATCTAACTCAAGAGCAGGGAAGAGAATCTGGCGTCGGATCCTCGCCCGGGCTGGGCCATGGTGCCTCTGGCGGATCACCAGATACGAACAGAAACTCGAGTAGCCGNANTCCATCGGCGATATTCACGCTCCCCGAGTCATTGACATCCATGGCGTCTAAACAGGACCCGCTCGACCCCTGAAGGAATAGATAGGTGAGGATGAAAACAGCATCGGCTACGTTCACAGCGAGATCTTCATTGGCATCTCCTCGCAGGAAGGATGGCCCTGGGCCACCTCCAGTAACATCAACACTGCAGGTGATCTGTCGCGATTCGAGCGCCGCTCTGAGCGCCACGATGNCCCACTGGTGGATTCCCGNCGAAACACCTTCATGCAAGTAACCCAATGCTTGGCCAGACAGTGTCTCAAGAAGTANTCCATCGAAGTAAACCTCGATCGCGTCGTAATCNGGTTCACCCAATTGCCATTCGAGATCGACTACCGTCTGATTTTCAATACAGCTGAGATCCGAAACGGGCAGCGGTGGTGAACTCCCAGCGACATCAACACTGCATGAGATCTCATCGGAAACGAGAGAAGCTCTCAACGTCACAATCCCCCATTGGTGGATTCCCACCGAGACATTTTCATGAAAGAAACTAATCGCCTGTCCAGAAATGGTCTCCAGCAGAACTCCATCGAAGTAAACCTCGATCGCGTCGTAATCAGGTTCACCCAATTGCCATTCAAGATTGACTCCGAGCTGGTTTTCAATACAGCTGAGATCCGAAACGGGCAGCGGTGGTGAAGATGGCGGCGGTGAGTTATCGACAGAACAGTCACTAGGCGCACTGGTCAGGGCATCTCGAATAGCCATGGCGGTGTACTGCAGTAGATTTTGTGGTGCAAATTGATCCAGGAAGGAAGTGCTACTACCTGGTAAGTTGGTGAGGAACACTCCGTCACGTTCAATCTGAATCAGATCATAATCTACATCCCCGAGAATCCATGACAGCTGGACGGCACCCGAAGTAGAAACGCAGCCAAAATTCTCGACAGGAGCGGGAGGACTCGGTGCCGTGCCACCAAGCAAATCAATTACGGTGTTGATGTCGACATCGAGGACTAGACTGGAAACAACTTGTGTCGGAAAACCACTGCTGACAAGCGGGGTTGCCGTTACATCATAAGTTCCCGGAACCTGCCGGAGCGCAAAGGCTCCCAGGCCATCGGTGTCATTCCCAAATACGTACACTTCAGCACCTGTAGAGCTATCGTTGAGAGTGATCTCTACAGCCTCAACAGGAACTGAACCCGCAACGACTGTCCCGGTCAGGGCAAAACCAGCTGGCAGTGCCACCTGGCCGATATTCGTGTCTGCAGTGACACTGATCGATTCGATCACCAGGGGAGCTGCACCGGAAACGAATTTAGGACGAAATGCGATGTCGTAGCTATCGGGCTCCACCTGTACAGAGAAATTTCCGGAACTGTTGGCATTATCGTGGGCNGTGGGAATCTCAATTCCGGTAGCAGATATGAAGAAATCAAGATCGGTGTCCGGGATCACANCGCCACCAGTATCNACCACGGAACCACTGACCGTGAAACCATCTGGCAATGTGATAATCCCGATGTTGATTCCGCCGATGGGAACGGCGATGGAAGTGAGCGAAGAGACCAGTTCTGACCCTTGCGGTGGATCGACTTCCAATTCCCAGGAACCGCTCGGTACCAGAACCTGGAATACACCTGAGTTGTCAGTATTGTCACCTGGTGTCTCAAATTCCTCATCCGTAACAGGATCTCGCACATCGACGTCGGCACCCTCCACCGGACTTCCGGANNNATCTTGGATGGTGCCGGTGAGAGCTTGTCCGTTACGTAGCAACACTTCCCCGAGATCGTGCGATTCGAACGCAGCAATATCCTGGAGCAGTNTCGGCACCAACGGAACCGCGCTGGTCGCTGGCCCTTCGGTAAAACGAATGTCCCAAAAATCGGAAATCACTTTTACAGAAAAGATTCCATCGTCATCGGTGAAGTCGCCGGAAAAGACTGTTTCCAGCCCAGTGACAGGATCAAAGAAGTCGAGATCTACCCCCGCAAAAAACTGACCTGCTTCCCCGACCACAAAACCGGAAACGACACTCGCATCCTGTAGCGTGACTTCACCGACATCGGTATTCCCGGCCAGATTGACGGTCTGAAGCAAAAAATCGAAATACGGCATCGCCGGTGTGGTCTGAAAATGGAAGTCATAAAACCCAGGTGTCACCACCTCACAGATCACCAGAGTAAAACGACCGTCGGNNTGAGTGACATCCTGACTGAGCGACAAGGCCAACCCCGTGAAGGGGTCAATAATGTCGACATCGACGCCCTGAACTCCCTCCCCGGCACCATTCAAGACGATTCCGGTGATCACCCAGGAGGTGGGCAAACACTGCCCCTGAAGCAGAGGGCCGAGGCCCATTGACAACAACAGGAATAGAAANAGAAGGACGGATCCCTTCTTCAATCCCGTCAAAGAAGGGCATCTGCACGCAATTCCGGGTTCAGTGGCAACCATTAGCCTCCCAGGGACCGGTGAAAATAGCGGGCTGAAAATTGAATAAGCCGAGTCAAAATATTCGTTCTCATCTAAATATACCTGACCTGGCCGCTCGGATCTGCCAAAATTGTCGAGGATCTGACCTGGTTCTCTCCAGATAGAGCAGGAGGCTCGACTTTCCNTGATCAAGTACCTGGGCTCCAAACGAATACTGATTCCAGCCATCGAAATGGTTTTGGCNGAACTGCCCGATTGCCGCAGCATCCTCGATCTATTCAGCGGTACTTCCCGAGTCGGAAAAGCGCTCAAGGCGACAGGCTGGCAAGTAATTCTGAACGATTGGAATCACTATGCTCGAACCCTCGCGATCGCTCATGTCGTCTTTGACCGTGATCGTATCGGCGATGCCGTTGAGGTGCTGGATCATTTGCGTTCCAGCGCACCGATCGATGGCTGGTTCACCGAAACTTACTGTCGCCAGAGCCGCTACTTCACCCCCGAAAACGGAGTACTGATCGAAGGTATTCGCGAAGAAATCGAGAAACTGGATCTCGACGACGAATTGAAATGCGTGGCACTGACATCACTGATGGAAGCTGCAGACCGAGTCGACTCTACCGTCGGAGTTCAGATGGCCTATCTCAAGAAGTGGGCAGCCCGCGCCCTTCAACCGCTGAAGCTGAGAGATCCTGAACCACTTCCAAGAAGTCGACACGGCAAAGCAGAAGCGCATCGTCTAGAGGCGCGGGAAGCCGCTTCCTGTCTGAAAGCGGACGTTGCCTACCTCGATCCTCCCTACAATCAACACAAGTACCTCGGCAATTATCATGTATGGGAAACGTTGGTGAGGTGGGACCAACCAGAGGTCTATGGCGTGGCGTGCAAAAGGATCGAATGTCGCGAACGCCGCAGTGACTTCAATTCGAAGCGTGGCATCCAGCAGGCGATGAGAGAACTGGTCGACACTCTCGATTGCCGCTACCTACTCGTTTCCTTCAACAACGAAGGATATCTCGACCGTAATGAGATGGAGCAGCTGCTGTCGAAGCGTGGGCGCGTTACCGTTTTATCAAAGATACATCCACGTTACGTAGGAGCCAAAATCGGCATCCACAATCCACAGGGACGTAAAGTAGGTCAGGTCTCGCACCTGAAGAACACCGAATACCTGTTCCTGGTGGGCGATATAGAAATTGAAGATGCGGTGATCGAATCTGCACAACTGACTCGAGAAATGCCGGTTCTCTAACTCCCTGCAGGCTCCCTGGAATCGACATCGGCTGCACCAGGAGTTATTTCCCCCGAATCGATGAGTAGGCGCATGATGCGATCGACCTGTTGTCGATCCTTCTCGGGACAATGCTTTCTCCAGCGTCGAAACGCATCGGTGAGACTCTCGCCTGCCAGACGGTCACCTTGGTTGAGATAGCGCAAAGCTCGCCAGCCACGGGGATCCTCCTCCAGCAATCGAAGCCACTCGAGTGATATCACCCGCAACAGCTTGCGATCATCAGGATTCTCTTGAACCCGTTCTTTGTGCCTACCGTACCAGGACCGGAAATTGTCCGGAGATTCCAGAGCACTCTCCTCGATGAGAGCATCCGAATAGCTTTTTAGATGCGGGGCATAACTCGCCCATGTCGAGTCCTTATCTTGACTCCAGGATTTAGCCATGTGGCGCAATGCAAAAAGGCTTGCCGCCTCACAGGCGGCCTCCTCTAACCAGAGGTGAGACTGGTGCGCCGGATCGAATCCGCAAAGAATGTGAGCAAACTCGTGACTGAACTGGTAGGCCAACTGGGACCAGTGTCTACCCTGCACGGCGAGGCGAACCCGGATGGCGCCATCGGCATCACGACGATGTAAAACCATCGGGCCACCAGTTGCTTCGACCCGGATCACGGGCAGCGCAGGTGATCCCGCCGCCTTCCACAGCGGCTCAGCAGCGGAAACAAGAACTGCTTCCACATCTTTGAGGGAAGCGTTCTCCCACCCTTCCCTCACCGGTTGAATGGAAAGGTCTGATGCCAGGCAGGGTATCGACCCGAGCAACACTGACCAGCAGACAGCCACCCGTAACATTGCAGGAAATCGCTGTCTCCCTCGCCAGTTCATGCAGCAGTCGATTCCTCAGGCGAGCCATCATCTTCGCCCTGGACGAAGTAGCCGCCCTTGTAATAGCGCGAATAGACCAGGTAAATCACGGCAACAGCCAGCATCACCTTTGTGAAGAACCAGTAGTAATCCGCTCCCTCGAGACTGACGGTACCATCTTCATTCTGGATGTAGTGATTCACAGCGGCAGCAAAGAGATTCCCCAGCGAGACCCCCAGGAAGAAAATCCCCATGATGAAGGACTTCATCTTCTTGGGAGCCTGGGTATAGGCAAACTCAAGCCCGGTGATCGAGACCAGCACCTCGGCAGATGTCAGTACGACGTAGGCGAGGAACTGCCAGCCGATGGACGGGGTCTCACCGGCGTCGATTCTCATCTGGATCCAAGCGGAAATCGCGAAGGCGCCCGCACAAAGAAACAGCCCGATGCCAATCTTACGTAATGGTGTGACCTTGAAGAAGCGGCCAAGGAAGGGGTAGATCCCGTAGGCAAACACCGGAATCAAGATCAGGATCAGCACAGGATTCACAGCCTGCACCTGAGCCTCAAGCCANTCGAATCCGAGGAATTGCCGATCCATATCCTGCGCCTGAAGAACCCAGGCGGAGCCCGCCTGATCGAAGATGGCCCAGAACATCGCGATGAAGATGAGAAAGAGAGGTATCAGATTCAGGACCGAGCGCATTCCCTCGGAGCTGAAGCTCTCCNGCTTGAACTTCTCCACTCCTCCCGGGGGGATGTGAACGAACACTTTGCGTCCCATCCAGAAGAACACGGTTGCCAGGGCCATCAGCACTCCAGGCAAACCAAACGCCAACCACGGCCCGTAATTTTTCAGAAGTAACGGGGTCAGAATCATGCTGGTCGAAGCCCCGACATTGATCGAGAAGTAGAACCAGCTAAAGGTCTTCGACACCAGGTGTTGGTTTTTCGAACCGAACTGGTCCCCGACGTGAGCGGAAACGCAGGGCTTGATCCCACCAGCACCGATGGCGATGGCGCCCATTCCGATGAAAAGCCATGTTTCCGGCTCAAAAATAGAGGTCGTAATAGGAACATCCATCGCCGCCAAGCATGCGTGACCCACGCAGTAGCCCAGCGAGAGGGTGATGATCGTCAGGTACTTGCCGAGCACAATATCGGAGAGCAGCGCGCCCAGAATCGGAAAGAAATAGGCAGCGGCCGTAAACAGGTGGTAGACCTCTTTGGCCCGCGCCTCGCCCATGAAGGCATCGTTGCCGGAAGAGTCGAGGAGGNACTTGGTCATGAAGACGACCAGGATTCCCTTCATCCCGTAGAAACTGAACCTCTCTGCGAACTCATTCCCGATGATGTAGGGGATCCCCTTGGGCATCCCGGTGGTCTGAACTGGAGTGGACTGGTACTTCGACGACATGAATCAACTCCTCGCACACCCGGTAGAAAGTCAGAACGAAATCACGACGTCTTTCGGAGACCATGAGGAATGCAAGGTCCCGGCTCAGGAGTGTGGCAAAAGAGCCACCAGGGCGCAACGGGGCGAAATGGGAACCGTGTGACGAGTTTGACTGGAAGCTAATCAGTCACTAGCACGATCTGAACGGTCCCGGGGCCATGCACCCCGGTCACCAACACCCCTTCTATATCGGCAGTCTTGGAAGGGCCTGTGACCAGAGTCACGGATGAGGGAATAGTGCCGCCTTGCGACTCCAGAACGCCACCCGGACCAGACAAATCGAGCAGGTCCTCGACCAGCTGGGTAGCAGAAACCAGAACCAGNTGACGAGGAGGAACCAGCGAAGCGAGACGCAACTCGTGATCGGAAGAGACGAGAACCAGTGATCCGGTTGATGCTACTCCGGCGGTAGCAACCGTGATGCCACATTCCACCTGGTCGTAAAGTGAATCCAAATCGACGTCATTGGTACAGATTTCGATCCCTTGTTTCCCGAGATGCTTTCGCAAATCTGAATCGAGTAAGGGATCATCGGAAAGAAGCACCGTGGAGATTTCTTCGGCGGAGATCCAATCGGAAAGAAACTGAGCTACCTGCGCTCGTTCACAATGCTCCACCGACATGCCGACCTCACGGGCCCGATCGCTGAAAAGGGCGATTCGGCCAGACAGTTCATCTCCGGATGTGGAGATCGGTCGCCGGATGATGTTGTGATCAGAAGAGAACTGAGGCGGCTCTGACCGTTCTTTACGGCCGAGAGCATTCCTGACTCTCTCCANGAAAATCTCGCGCGAGGCTCCTTTCATCGGATTCGCCCCCCCTTCCTGGCCCACCGATCACGAAAACTGTGGCGGGCAGGCAAGTGCAGATCGCGATCACGGGTCCAGCCCGAGAAGGGTCCCGGAGCTGAGTGAACCCTGTCGGAGGCACCTGCGACACAACGGAGGAAAAATCGCTGCAGCTTCGAGGCGATCCGATAACTGACAACCCGTGAGAAGGCTAAACCAAGCAGTACAAGAGCGATCCGCTCCATCCAGGAACCCCTTCGCTTGCGAATCTTGCGCCTCAATCCGACCAGCAATCCCGGCAAATCGATGTCCACCGGACATGCCTCGTGACAGGCACCGCACAGGCTCGATGCTTCCGGAAGGGTCGGATTCTTGTCGATCCCAGCAAGGAGCGGAGTGATCACCGCGCCGATCGGACCGCTGTAAACCGAACCATAGGCGTGTCCAGTCGCCTTGCGATAGACCGGGCAGGCGTTGAGACATGCGCCACATCGAATGCAACGCAACGCGGATCGAAACTCGGGATCGGCAAGGATCTTGGTTCTTCCTGCATCTACCAGAACCACATGCATCTGCTCGGGACCATCAAGTTCGTGTGGTTGCTTCGGTCCAGTCAGAATCTGGGTATAGCAGGTCAGCGGCTGACCGGTGCCCGATCTTGCCAGTAAATGCAACAACACCGAAAGATCCNNAAAGCCGGGGATCAGTTTCTCGATCCCTACCACGGCAATGTGGATCTTCGGAGCTGATGTACAGAAGCGACCATTTCCTTCATTGGTACAGATCACCAGCGAACCGNTGTCGGCAACCAGGAAATTTCCTCCTGAAACTCCGAGATCCGCCTGGCGATATTTCTGCCGTAGATGATTCCTCGCGATGAGAGTCAACTCTTCCGGTTCTTCGGTATATCTGGCGCCGAGCACCCTCTCGAAGGCACGCGCTACCGAGGACCGGTCCTTGTGAATCATCGGCATCACGATGTGACTGGGAGCATCATGATCGATCTGGATGATGAACTCACCCAGGTCGGTCTCTACCGTTTCGATGCCCGCCGCTTCCAGTTCCGGAACCAGGTGGGTCTCCTCGGTCACCATGCTCTTCGACTTCACGCACAGACGAGCTCCTTCATCCCGAGCGATTTCGACCACGATCCGGTTGGCTTCCTGTGCAGTGATCGCCATGTGAACCTTCGTACCCGCCGCTTCCGCTTGATCGATCCATTGCTCCAGATAGTGATCCAGATGATCGATGGTGTGCTGCTTGATGGCCCCGGCCAGAGTGCGAATCTGCGCCACGTCGGCCCCAAAAGCTTGTCTCAGAGCATCTCGGCGTGCCCGATCTTTGAGGGTGGTGGCCTCTCTCACCGCCCCCTGCAAGGTTTCGTCTTTGAGAAAAACCTCTGCCCTCGGGCGAATGTCGTGGCTGCCGCGCGGAAACAGAATCGGTTCCCCGTCGACACTGGTCGGAATTCCAGAGGGGTTCATCGGTCGACCTCTTGCTCGTCATAGGAGAGGCCCAACGCCTGACAAAACCATTCACTGATATGCATGACCGGAATCGGGGAACCCCGTCGCGACAGCCTGCCTTCGATGTTCATGCTGCATCCGGTGTCATTACAGATCAGTACAGGGGCCTCGGTCTCGACCAGTGCGCTGCAGCGATCTTCGGCTAAAGCTCCTGAGATGGAGCCGAACTTGCTCGCAAAAGTGCCACCGAAACCGCAGCACTGTTCCTCTTGACGGAGCCTGGCGACCTTCAATCCTGGCACCGAATCGAGAAAACGACCTGAAGCTTCAAACCGATCGAGCTCTCTGAGATGACAGGAAGGATGCCAGGCCACCCTGTCGGGCGCAGCTCCAGGAGTTCCGACGATCTCATCGGGAGCCAGTCCCAGACCATTTTCGATAAACTCAATCAGCTCCTGAGTTCGCTGCACCAATGACTTGACCAGATCGGGCACCTGNTCTTCGCCCTGGAAAAGCTCTTCGGCATGTCGTCGGATCATCGCGGCGCACGAACCAGAGGGGGTCACGATCGGATCTTCTCCGGCAAAGATCTTGGCCATCCGGAGCACCAAACGGCGAGCGGTCTCGGAATCTCCTGAATTTCGGTGGGCCTGCCCGCAACAGGTTTGATCCACCGGGTAGACCACCTCGCAACCGAGATGCTCCAGAAGCAGTGCCGTCGCTTCGCCAGAGCGAGGGGCAAACTGATCGACCAGACAGGGGATGAANAGCAGAACACGCAATCCAGCAGCCTCCTCGAAGAACCCAAATCCCAGATTCTCGGCCCTCATGGTAGAGTTCCGTCCCCAGCAACATCGCCGCCGGAACGGCTCTCTACAAGCTTGGTCCCTGACTGATCCTTGACACCCTCGACTCTCCCGTCGAATCTGATCTCTTCCAGGGGGAGCCCCCCTGGCCCCGTAGTAGATTTTCACCCGAGGAGGTAACCCGTGGCGTCCATCCAGGGACCCGCGCTATTTCTGGCGCAATACATGGGAGAAGAGGCTCCCTTCAACAACCTCGACACCATCACCGACTGGTGCCGTGATCTCGGATACACCGGTGTTCAGATCCCGACCTGGGATCCTCGCTGTATCGATCTCGATCAAGCGGCTTCATCGGCCCAGTACTGTCAGGACTGGAAGGGTCGCCTCGAACAAAAGGGAATGGCGGTGACCGAACTCTCGACTCACTTACAGGGCCAGCTGGTCGCAGTGCATCCGGCCTACGACATCTTGTTCGATGCTTTTGCTGCCGACAAAGTGAAAGGGAATCCAACCGCACGCACCGAGTGGGCCATCGAACAGGTGAAAAACTGCCTCAAGGCGAGCCAACATCTCGGGCTCACCTCGATGGTGACCTTCAGCGGCGCTTTCGCGTGGCCTTATGCGAACCCGTGGCCACCACGGCCTGCCGGTTTGATCGAGGAAGCGTTCTCCGAACTGGCCAAACGTTGGAAACCGATTCTCGATTACGCAGACGAATGCGGCGTCGATTGCTCATACGAGATTCACCCGGGAGAAGACCTTCACGATGGAGCTTCCTTCGAGCGATTCGTCGATGCCGTCGATGGACATCCCCGTGCTTGCATCAACTACGACCCGAGTCACTTCGAACTGATGGCACTCGACTACGTCGACTTCATCGACATCTACCACGAACGCATCAAATCATTCCACGTCAAGGACGCCGAGTTGGTTCGATCGGGTCGCACAGGAGTCTACGGCGGCTACCTCGACTGGAAGGACCGCGCTGCGAGATTCCGTTCCCCGGGCGATGGCAATATCGACTTCGCCAGCATCTTCACCGCCCTGACCCAGCACGGGTATGACGGTTGGGCTGTCGTCGAGTGGGAGTGCCCCTACAAGGACGCTTCGGTGGGAGCGGCAGAGGGTGCAGAATTTGTCGCCTCTCACATCATCCAGGTCACAGAAGCTTCTTTCGATGATTTCGCCGGAGGCAGCGATCCGCAGATGAACCGCAAAATCCTGGGCTTCGACTAGAAAAGAGCATCGATGAGCCATCGAGTACGAATCGGCATGGTCGGCGGCGGCCAGGGTGCCTTCATCGGTGCGATACACCGTATCGCTCTGCGCATGGATGACGCCTTCGATTTGGTCGCCGGTTGCTTCGGTCGTGATCCTGAAAACACACGGGTTACCGGCGAGCAACTCGGAATCGATGCGGCTCGTTGCTACCCAAGCTGGGAGCAGATGATCGCTGAAGAAGCGAAGTTGCCGGAGGATCAACGGATCGAGGCGGTCAGCATCGTGACCCCGAACCACGTCCACCACGGTCCCGCCAAGGCTGCGATGGAAGCGGGATTCCATGTCATCTGCGACAAACCGCTCTGTATCTCGCAAGAGCAAGCCGACGATCTGGCCGACACGGTCGCTAGTAGTGGCAAGGTCTTTGCCCTGACTCACAACTACTGCGCATCGCCGATGGCACGGGAAGCCCGCGAGCGGGTGGCCCGTGGCGACCTCGGCACCATTCGCAAGGTCTATGTCGAGTATCTGCAAGGTTGGCTCTCTGAAAAACTGGAAGAGACTGGCCAGAAGCAAGCGGACTGGCGCACCGATCCGAGTCGTTCCGGCCCGGTCGGAGCTCTCGGTGACATCGGAACTCATGCTTATCAGTTACTCGAGTTTGTCACCGGCATGAAGGTCTCTTCCATCTACGCGATGTTAAATACCTTCGTCGATGGTCGAGCTCTCGATGATGACGATATGGTGCTACTGAAGATGGAGAACGGTGCCACCGGCACCCTCTGNTCCAGCCAGGTCTGTTTCGGCCGAGAAAATGGTCTGCGGCTGCGGATTTACGGTACCGAAGGAGCGCTCGAGTGGGATCAGGAGCATCCCAACGATCTCAAGGTGACCGGTAAAGATGGTGCGGTNACGACGATTCGTAGCGGCACCGGTGCCGCCNGCGAAGCAGCCGGTTCACTNACCAGAACTCCTGCCGGCCATCCAGAGGGATANCTGGAAGCCTTCGGCAACATCTACAGTGCTTTCGCTCGTGCGGTCCGCGGGGAAGAGCAACCGGTCAGTGGCGCCTATCCGACCATCGAGGACGGAGTCCGCGGCGTCCGGTTCATCGGTTCGGCATTACTCTCCAATCAGGAGAATCGCTGGGTCGACATTCCCAGCTAGGAAGAACCGGCATGACCGATCGTTACGCGCCAAAACCGGAGGACCGTTTCACCTTCGGACTGTGGACCGTCGGCAATCCCGGGCGAGATCCTTTCGGACCGGCGGTCCGACCCACGCAGAATCCTTGTGATCTGGTACGCAAACTCGGTGAGATCGGTGCCTGGGGTGTCAACTTACACGACAACGATCTGATTCCCTTCGATGCCACCGCTGCCGAGCGCGATCGCATCGTCGGAGAGTTCCAGGCCGCTTGCGAAGAGAGTGGCATCGTGGTGCCGATGGCAACCACCAACCTGTTCAGTCATCCCATCTTCAAAGATGGCGCCTTTACCGCCAACGATCCCAAGGTCCGTGCCTTTGCTCTGCGCAAAACGATGGACGCCATCGACCTCGGTGTTGAACTGGGCGCCAAGAACTACGTCTTCTGGGGTGGCCGAGAGGGTACGGAAACCGATGCCTGTCGTGATCCGCGCAGCGCCATCGCCCGGATCCGTGACGGCATGAACTTTCTGTGCGAATACGTAAAAGACCAGGGCTACGATCTTCGTTTTGCCCTCGAGGCGAAACCCAATGAACCGCGCGGCGACATCTACTTCCCCACCACCGGTCACATGCTCCATTTCATCGAAACCCTCGACCATTCCGAGATGGTCGGAGTCAATCCGGAAGTGGCCCACGAAACGATGGCGGGTCTCTCCTTCGTCCACGGTGTCGGCCAGGCGATGGAAGCGGGAAAGCTGTTTCACATCGATCTCAACAGCCAAAAGATCGGTCGCTACGACCAGGACTTCCGCTTCGGTGCCGAAGATCCTAAGCAGGCGCTGCTATTGATTCGACTGCTGGAAGGAACCGCTTGTGGTGACCGGTGGGAAGGCTCACGGCACTTCGATGCCCACGCTTACCGAACCGAGGATTACGATGGAGTGTGGGAGTTTGCCAGGGGTTGCATGCGTACCTACAACATCCTGAAAGAACGGGCCCACGCCTTCGATGCCGATCCGGAAGTCAAAGAACTGACCGCCGAGATCGTCGATGCCACCATCGATCCGCTGCTAAAGGACTACTCACCGCAGAAGGTCGACGCGTTGCGCTCCCTCTCCATCGACCCCGATGCCATCGGATCCGTAGGGATGCAGTGGGAACGACTCGATCAAATCCTGATCGAGCATCTGCTGGGAGCTCGCTGAAACAGCACGCTCGATAGAAACCGAACTACCGGTCTAGGGCGCGGCTGTGTTTGCGGGTATGTGGACTCTCTCCTGGATAGCGACGGCGCATATGTCCTGACGGCCGACCATGGAGCAACTCCAGGAACCAGGCTTCGTGCTCGATCTCTTCGGCCAAGAGGTCTTTGGCCAGATCGTAAGTCACTGGATCTTTGCCGAAGGTCATATTGCAGACCTGATTCCAGTTGGCGATGGCACCCTGCTCCGCTTTTAGACATTTCTCAAGGATCGCCTGGATGTCAGTCGCCGGCTCGGGAACCTGAAGGAACTCACAACCCGACATGTTGACGAACTCATGAGCGTGAGTTGGCAGACTACCGCCCAGCTGGTAAATCCTCTCGATGCAGGATTCAAAGTGACTGAGATCTTCCATCCGAGCCTCTTCCAGAACGCCCTTGATTCCCTCGCCCTCGATTCCAACACAATGCATTCGCAAATTGGTGAAGTAGTAGTAGGCGGTGAACTCAACCGACGCATTTTTGATCAACTGCTCGATCAGAGCTTCCACGTCAACACCATTTTTTTCCAGTATGCTGATGCCTACTGGCTTTACGTTCGCGACATTCATCAAACCTCCCGGTAAAATTACAACTCTATCTACTGCTTCTGTATGATCGAAATACCGAACGAAAGACATGGTACTGAGGTGCCCTCAGCAATCAATCTGCTATCATGGGGGCAGAATTATTGAAACTCGTACCTCTTATAGGTTTCAATAGCAGCTGCTGGAGGCATTTTCATGAGCCGGCCAACCATCGAGGGGATCATCGGATACCTGGTGACACCGTTTGCAGGGGCTGGACTCAATCTAAAGGTCTTGCATTCACTCATCGACAGGATGCTGGCGGCCAAAGTAAACGCCATCGCCCCGCTCGGCAGTACCGGAGAAGCAGCTTACTTGAGCGAAGAAGAGTGGATCGAAGTCGCCGGCGAAAGCTGCCAACACGTCGCGGGTCAAGTACCGGTCATCATCGGTATTGCAGAGGTCTCCACTGCCGCTGCTGTTCGACACGCCATCATCGCGGAGCAACTCGGTGCGACAGCCATCATGGTGCTACCCGTTTCTTACTGGAAGATCGATGACGCTGAAATCTTCCACCATTTCTCGATCATCGCAGATGCCATCTCGATTCCAATCATGGCCTACAACAATCCCACAACCAGCGGGACCGACATGAGTCCGGAGTTGATCTGCCGCATGGCGCGTGAAATCGACAACGT
The DNA here is from genome assembly GCA_002711105.1 of Planctomycetota bacterium. Lineage (GTDB taxonomy): Bacteria > Planctomycetota > UBA8108 > UBA1146 > UBA1146 > UBA1146. The sequence goes on along the minus strand of PAIH01000060.1, from coordinate 17,881 downwards.
CCAGATGATCAAGGAAAGCTCCGGAGACCTGTCCCGGATGATTGAAATTCAAACCATCTCCGAAGGACAACTTCCCTTCTATAACGGGTCTAACCCGATGGCCCATGCAGCTTTCGCAGCAGGAGCTTCCGGCTGGTGCACTGCGGCGGCAAACCTGATTCCTGACCTAAACATAGCTCTGTACCAAAAACACCAGCAAGGAGATCTGGAACAGGCTCAGCTCATCTTCCAGCAGCAGTTGCCCTTGCTCGATTTCATGATGAGCAAGAGCCTTCCGGCGACGGTGAAATGCGGCCTCGACTTGCTGGGAGTACCGGCGGGGGCACCCCGACTTCCATTGTTCCCCCTCTCCCCCAGTCAGGGCGAAGAACTATCCAGGATCCTGCAAAGACTGGGAATCTCCATAGATGCAGTAGAACATCAGTAGTCAACCCTCCGCCGGGTCTACCAGAAAAAACACCTGACAGCTTGCCGATCAAGAACTGGCGATCAGTCCTTCTGCCCCCCATCATCCGCGATCTTGGTAAAGACTCATAAGAACTGGAGGCAACGTTGCGCTCGCTCATCCTTTTCATCTTGATTAGCTTCATATCGCTACCGCTGTTTCTCTCCAGTTGCCGCACCCCAGAGACTCCCCTCGTTGGTGAATCAACCAAGGGGCACTGGGTACCAACGAGCCAGTTGATTCGTCCCGCCGGCAATACGGTCGAGTTCGCCGGTCGACCCGTCGACATCGTCATTCACCCCAATGGCCAGTTCATCTACGTCAAGGATCACCGCGGCATCGTGGTACTCGATCACGAGATGAAATCTGTACGCCAAGAACTGAGCTTCTCCGGTGGTGGCGGATCGATGCACGGCATCGCCATGAACTCCGCCGGTACGCGGCTGTGGGCCACCGATGCGCAGTCGACCCTGCACGAGGCATCCATCGACGACAAAGGGAGCATTTCCTGGACACGGAAGATTTCACTTCCTGGTCCGGGCGGAAACGACGCCTCTCATTCGACCGGCATCGCCATCAGCAAAGACAATAAGACCGCCTATGTCTGCCAATCACGCAACAATACGCTCGCCATCGTCGATCTGGAAACCGGGAAAAGAGTCGGCGAGATCGCGGTGGGGATCGCTCCCTACGATGTGATCATCTCTGGCGATGGAAAACGCGCCTATGTCTCCGACTGGGGTGGACGACACCCCGGAGATGATGATCTTACCGCCAACTCTTCCGGTACCGAGGTGATCGTCGACGAACGCGGAGTCGCTGCCAGCGGCTGCGTTTCCTTCATCGATCTCGACGATCAGCGAAGCGGCAAACAAGTGGCCCTGATCGACACCGGTCTACATCCTGCCGAGATGGTACTGACTGGTGATGAATCGACCCTGTACGTCGCCTGCGTCAACTCGGATCGGGTCGACATTATCGACACCACAAACGCCAAGGTCATCGGCCACATTGCCACCAGGCCGCTGGAAAATCTCCCTTTTGGCAGCTTACCCAACGCGCTGGCCCTCGATGAAACCAACCAGCGCCTCTATGTCGCCAACGGCGGCAACAACGCGGTCGCGGTCGTGAATCTGGCCGACAACCACAAGGTCGAGGGCTACATCCCGGCCGGCTGGTTTCCCGGAGCGCTGGCCCTCAGCGATGGGCAGCTTTACATCGCCAACGTCAAAGGAGTGGGCAGTCGCACCGGAGACCCGGCTCCGAAGGGCTGGAGTGTCTACTGGTACCGCGGCACGGTGAATCAGGTATCACCCCCGACTCGACAAAAACTGGCTTCGCTGACCCGGCAGGTGTCTCAGGACAATCGCAGTCAACATGCGCTACGTTCGCAGACGGTACGAGGCAACGGCCAAACTCCTCGACCGGTACCGGAAAAACTGGGTGAACCATCGGTGTTCGATCACGTCGTATACATCATCAAGGAGAACCGCACCTATGATCAGGTGTTTGGTGATGTCGAGCGCGGCAATGGCGAACCGAAGCTGTGCATCTTTGGTCGCGAGATCACACCCAACCATCACGCTCTCGCTGATGAGTTCGTGTTGCTCGATAACTACTACTGCAACGGTGTCAATTCATCCGACGGACACTCCTGGAGCACCGAAGGCATCGTCACCGACCACCTCGAGAAGAGTTTTGGTGGCTTCACACGTAGTTACACCTTCGGCGATGACCCACTGACCTATTCCTCGGCGGGCTTCATCTGGGACCGTGTACTGATGGCGGGGCTCTCGTTCCGCAATTACGGCGAGTTTGACTACGCCGAACCGATTCCCTCCGGACTCAGCTTCCAGGCCATCTACGACGACTTCATCAGCGGTGAGAAAAAGATCAAATTTTCGCAGAAGATCGGCGTCGCACGCATGAAAGAGTACAGCTGCCGCGACTATCCCGGCTGGAATATGAAGATTCCGGATGTTTTGCGAGCCGATGTGTTTCTCGAAGAGCTGAAGGGCTTCTCCGAAAATGGCGGGTTCCCCAACTTCTGCGTGGTCTATCTACCGCAAGATCACACCACGGGAACCTCCGCCGGTGCCCCGACACCGCGGGCCCACATGGCCGACAACGACCTGGCGATCGGGCGCATCGTCGAAGGAATCAGCAAAAGCCCCTTCTGGGAGAAAACCTGCATCTTCATCATCGAAGACGATCCTCAGAACGGTTTCGATCACGTCGACGGTCACCGATCTCTTTGCCTGGTGGTGAGCCCTTACTCGCGCCAGGGTGGCAAGGTGATTCACGACTTCTACAACCAGACCTCGGTGTTGCACACGATGACCAGAATCCTCGGAGTTCCACCGCTGACCCAGCTAGATGCGATGATGCCGGTGATGGATACCTGTTTCATCGACAAGCCGGACCTGTCGCCGTACCAGGCCAAACCAGTGACCATCGCCCTCGATGAAAAGAATCTGGCCAAGAGCGAGTTAAAAGGGAAACAGTTGCAGTGGGCACTCGCCAGCGAGGCAGAACCTTTCCACATGTTCGACTTGGCCGATGAAGACACCCTCAACCGAATCCTGTGGCACGCTCAGATGGGAGTCGACACGCCCTACCCGGACGCCTTTGCCGGCGCCCACGGCAAGGGTCTGACAGAACTGGAGCTGATCCTGAGCGGCGATGAAGATGACGACTGATGGAAGTGAGGTCTTCGATGTGGCCGATCTGTAGTGCCCTGCTGATGGTGGCCGTTTCGTGCTCGGGTCCGGTGGTCAGCGACGATCCCACTCCCAGGCTACGCCAAGGCGGTCACCAAAGTGAAGCAGACGGCCGAAAACAGCTAGCAGGATATGCGGCGACCTTCGACAACGCCGATGAATGGAAACAACGCGCCGCCAATATCCGTAAGCAGATCCTGCGTGGTGCCGGTCTCGATCCGTTGCCTGCAAGACCGGTCATCGAACCCATCATTCATGACCGCCGCCTCTACGATGGTTACAGCGTCGAGTCGATCGCCATCGAAACGGTGCCTGGCTTCTTCTTGACCGGCTCGATCTACCGTCCCACTGAAGGCGACGGTCCGTTCCCCGGCATCCTTTCCCCCCACGGCCACAGTCGCGGTGTAGATGGCGGACGAAAGCGCAATCAGAATCAGATACGCAGCGCGGTGCTGGCGCGCATGGGCGCGGTAGTGATCGGCTACGACATGGTCGGCTTCGGTGACTCGCTGCTGGCCGGTTGGAAACATGAACATCCGAAACTGATGCCGCTGCAGACTTTCAATAGCATTCGTATGCTCGACTATCTGGTTTCACGAGCTGATGTCGATGCAGATCAGATCGCCATCACCGGATCCTCCGGCGGTGGCACCCAATCATTCCTGCTGACCGCCATCGACCAGCGAGTCAAAGTTTCGGTGCCAGTGGTCATGGTTTCCGCACACTTCTTTGGTGGCTGCGATTGTGAGAGTGGCCATCCGATCCATGTCAGTGACCATCACGACACCAACAACGCCGAGATCGCCGCACTGGCGGCACCACGCCCGATGATGTTGATCTCTTGTGGAGATGACTGGACCAAGAACACCGACAAAGTCGAGTTTCCCTATGCGCAAAGGATCTATCGACTGCTCGGTGTCGAAGAGAATGTCGAAAACCTACACCTTGCCGCTGAAAAGCATGACTACGGTGCATCGAAACGACAGGGAGCCTACGGTTTTATAGCCAAGCATCTGGGGATCGACACCGAGGGACACAAGAACAGCGACGGTTCCTTCGATGAGAGTTTCGTCACCCTGGAAAGCTGGCAACGGATGAGAGTCTTCGACGAGAAGCGACCGTGGCCTGCCCAGGCGATGACCCCCAACTCCGACTTCACGTTTCCGGGTGCCAAGAGTGGCAGTAACTGATCGAAGGCCGATCTCGATTCAAGAATCGGGAGTGAGTTCGATGCCTTCGACATGAGCCGCCCCCGATGCAACCCGCACCTGGGTGGTCGAGCCGACGATCTTGTTGATCTCGTCGCTGGTGGCTCCGGCGTCACTGGCGTAATGGCGACGCTCCGCCTCGCTGACCGTCTCGACGATCAATGTCCCTTCCACCATCACCGGCTGACCGACCGCTGCCATCGGAATCAAACGCTCGCCATCGATGGGACAGGTGAACTTGACGAACACCCCGTCGGTATCCTCGCTACCGGTCGGAGCCATTCGCAACCAGCAGCCCCTCCTCTGACACACCTCGACCACCTCACCGCGGATTTCGATGGGTCTTCCGGTGAACTGCTCGGGGGCAGCAAGAACTCGTGCCAGTTCAACCTGCTCCAGGGTTGTGCCGGTGACCGGGATACCAAAGGTGGTGCTACGAGGAGCACGAGCGGAACAGGCGGACAAGACCAAGAGTGATAAAAGCACCAGAAGAGTGCGAGCCATTGAAGATCTCCCATCGCGGTGGCGATCCATATCATCAAAACCGATGATGACTCCACGATCATGTATGGGAACCACGACAGCTGCAAGCCGATGGATCAAACCGGAACGAGATCAGGCGGCGGTCGCCGGTTGCAACACCGAGGGCACCTCGCCCAGCAACCGTCGGAGACCGGGTCCTTCTCTCTGTACCGAGATCGATTCGGGCCCCAGTTCAAAGATGGGATAAGAACCGAGACCTGTGCGTGCCATTTCACATGTGACCACTAACCCGACATCACGCTGATGAGCAAACTTCATTGCCCTGGCGCGATCAGTGATGGAGCCGAGTGGATCACCACTAAGGTTTGCACTGGTACACAAAAGCGAACTAACACTGCGTCCACACCACAGCTCCGGATCCATCGATGCCGCCAGGACCTGTTCCGCTTGCCGGAATAGATCTCGATGAACGCCTTTCAGAATCAGGCTCTGATGTGTACCCCCGCGGATGACTGGCGAGTTGGATTCGGCACCGGCGAAGGCTGTTCGAACGAATGCACCATGCAGTCGTTCAATGCGGCAGGGTGAACGGAAGTAAGTCGGCATGGCACCGTCCAGAGCTTGATCGAGAAATCTCGCGCAGCTTCCCATGACAGTGCCGTAGTTCTTGCCAGAGAGGCGATCTTTGAGGTGATTGAGTTGCTCCACTCCGCAACGCGTGGGAGACGCGACCAGGGTGTACACCGTCGGAAGTTGTAACAACACCGCTTCGTGCTGCACCCGTTCCAAGATGATATCGAAGGCTCCTGGGTCTTGAATATCGATGATTTGCATCACTGACCTCTTTCCTTTGCCACTGCCGAGTTGGTCTCCAACAGGCTGCCACCACCGGGAATCGACACATCGAGTTTCAACTTGTCGAGGATCGATCGCAGAGTGGCGGTCGCCGCTGACAACACCGGCAATCGATGCTCATTTTCCACCACCGGAATCGCCTCAAGTGATGGCATCTGAACGCAGGCTGACAGCACCAACGCATCGGCGCGACTCAAATCCAGATCCCTGGCGATCTCGACCAGATCGAGGGGATTTCTGCGTCCAACTTCAAGGTTGTCGGCAATCTCCAACGAGATCGAATCGACCACCTCGATCCCAGCATCTTCGAGACAATTGATGACGAGCTGCGTCAGCGGTTTCATGTACGGAGTGATCAGGGCCACGCGTGATGCATCGAGTGATTTGATTCCGTCGATCAGTGCGCCAGCGCTGGTGACCATCTGCGCTGCGGGATTTCCTTTTCTGACGAGAGTCGTGAGTCGATCCCCGAGACGAATTGCGTGACCGGGTCCCTGACTCATCACCGCTACCAGGCAAGCGTAAGCTGCCACGTCGACCGCGGCATCGGAGAGTTCTTCGACACAACGGTCCGCCTGGGCATTCATCGCGAGAAGTTCTTCAGGGCTGACCGTCTTCATACGCATTCGCGAGGAATGAAAAGTAAAGCGATAGGCGTTCTGATCCTCGATCCGATCGAGCAGCTCGGGAAGTTCTGTTTCCATGGTGGTATTGGAGCTAGGAACCACCAGTCCGATGCGATGTCGACTGGCCGGACGCATCCGCACCAGCGATGCTTTCGAAGCGGATTGGATGTGGTGCATCTGGTTCATCTGATAGCTCCCTCCTGCAGTCCTCAAAACAGCGCCCTGCTGTTTTCGCTCCCTTCTTGTTGAATCCGGACCCTGGTTCGATCTGGACAGGAAGATCTCATCCGGCAGCAAATGACCGTTGAGAGCCCCCTGGACCCAGTATAGGGTGACCACCAAGGAGGCCAGCGATGGCGGCAGTGCTTTATCTGGGGCTCGATGTCGGTACCCAGGGGGTCAAGGGAGTCGTCATCGACCCGGACGCCCGACCCTGTGTCATCGCCCGTGCCGGCCGTCCGCTCGATCTGATCGCGGGTCTTCCCGCCGGAACCGCCGAACAGAATCCCGATGACTGGTGGAATGCCGTCGTCGAAGTGGTCCGCGAACTAACCTCCAGCGATGCCGTCGAAACCACCTCCATCATGGGCGTCGGCATCAGTGGCCAGCAGCATGGATCTGTCTTCGTCGATGACGATGACTGCGTCATCCGACCTGCCAAACTGTGGTGTGACACCAGCACTGCCGATGAAGCCAGAGAGTTAACCGACAAGATCGGTCGCGCCGTGCCGGTCGGCTTCACTGCCAGCAAGGTGACATGGCTGGCACGCCATGAACCGGACAACTGGCAACGCACCGACGGTGTGCTGCTACCCCATGACTTCATCAATCTGCGACTGACCGGTGAGCGCACCATGGAAGCCGGCGACGCTTCGGGTACTGGTTGGTTCGATGTCCGTGAGCGTTGCTTCGATGAGGCGGCGGTGACGGCGGTCGATGCACAGCTAGCGGGCAAACTGCCACGGCTACTGGAGACCGGCAAGGCCGCCGGCACGGTGTGCCCTGCGGCAGCTCAACAACTCGGCATCCCTGAAGGGGTGCTGGTCGCTGCCGGCGGCGGCGACAACATGATGAGCGCCATCGGCTCGGGGGCGACCCGCGCCGGTACCGTGGTCATGAGTCTCGGCACCTCCGGCACCGTCTTTACCCGCTGTGACGAACCGGTGATCGATCCAGAAGGCCTCATCGCACCGTTTTGCTCCAGCGATGGCGCGTGGTTACCGCTTCTGTGCGTGATGAACTGCACCAACGTCACCGAAGAGGTCAAAAACGGCTACTTCCCCGCTGATCCGGACGCGCTTGAGAAACTCACTGATCTGGCGGCCGCCGTCGAACCGGGTTGTGGTGGCGTTTCCTTTGTTCCCTTCCTGCACGGCGAACGAGTACCCAATCTTCCCGATGCCACCGGCACCATCAGCGGCTTACGTCCCGGCAGTTTTGCTCCCGGCGTCATCTTCCGCGCTGCCCTCGAAGGGATCACCGCCAACCTCGCCCTCGGCGTCGAAAGATTGAAAGGGCTGGGAGTCACCGTCGATGGCCTGAGACTGGTCGGCGGCGGTTCAAAGAACCCACTGTGGCGTCAGATGATCGCCGATGCTCTGCAAGTGCCGGTGACGCTACCGGAAGAACCGGAATCGGGAGCACTCGGCGGTGCACTGCAGGCGTTATGGACTCACCAAAGAGCAGAAGCCCCCGACCTCACCAGCGACGACATCGCCAGCGACCGCGTGCCACTGCAGGATGTGGTGGTCGAACCAACCCAATGACCCGGGGACGGATGTTCTTTCTACCTGGGATCCAGTTTCTGTAGCTCGATCTTGCGGAACTCGGTCGGGTGGCTTTCCGCCTGCAGCGAGATGTAACCCTCGCTGAGCATCTTCTTGGCGCCGGCCGCCATCAATTTTTTGGCGTAGGAATCCCGTTCATCGAGTTGCGGCTCGGTGTATTCGAGCACCGTCTTGCCATCGATGATGTGCTTCACCACTTCATTGCCACGCACCTCGATCTCGACGGTGACCCACTGATCTCCGTGGTAGGTCTCCGACTTTGAATCGAGACAATGACGCGTTAGAAGCTTTCCGTCCATCACGACGTTGGTACTGGGTGTGCACAGATTGGCAGTGCTGCGCTTGCTGTCGCCGCCGGGCCCACCGAGCAGTTGTACTTCGATGGAAGCGGGGAAATCCTGCCCCTTCTCGATGCTCTCCGGTGACTGGCAGTGCAGCATCAGGCCGTTGTTGCGAAACGCCCAGCCGGGACCACCGGGGACCTGCTTGCCGACGAAACGGTACTCGGCCCGCAGGCGATAGTGGGAGAAGGAATCCTTGTGGAAGATGTGTCCGAACTTGGCGTCGAAGCTGTCGTATTTGCTGTAGTCGACCTTCAGCACTCCATCTTCGACGCGAAAAGTATTCTTGTAGTTATCACCCAGATCGTGACCGGCGAACTTGATCTTCCAGTCCTTCAGGTCCTTGCCGTTGAACAGTTGAATCCACTCACCCTCAGCCGGGGAAGGCGCATCATCGCGCCCGAAGAACATCAGATGCTGCCACGGTAGCTCGTCGAATTGCTCATCGAGTCGGAAGCCCGCTGGCAGATATTCCTTAAGAATCTGCTGCTTGCTCATCTTGTGCAGCTTCTTGATCGGCACCTCGGGATCCTCGCTGCGGAACTCGACCAGGGCGATGCGGCCATCGGGCTTCAGCGCCCGGCGCATCTTCGCCAGCATCGTCTCGGGATCGCTGAACTCGTGGTAGACATCGACCAGCAGGATGAGGTCACAGGAGCCATCGGGAATCTTCGGATCGGCGGTATCACCGAGGATCAATTCGATGTTGTCGAGTCCCGCCTCGGCGCTGCGTTCTTCGAGCATGTCGAGCATCGGTTGCTGGATATCGACGGCCAGGATCTTGCCGGAGGATCCGACCCGCCTGGCCAGTCGCAGGGCGTGATATCCGTTGCCGCAGCCGAGATCACAGACGGTTTGCCCCGCCTCGACTCCAAGGGCCTCCATCAGAACCGAGACCCTCTCCTCCTTCTCGCGCGTCTCCCTGAGCAGCCACTCGGCACCTTTCCAGTGCATCGTCTGGGCGATGGTGCGGCCCTTGAAGCTGGGCTTCTCATCCTCTTGCGCGACACTCTGGGAGGTCATCGGACCAAGTGAGGTCAGCACCGCGACCAGCATCCACATCGATACTCTGCTTCTGTTCATCGGGTGTACTCCTCATCGGGTCGGTAAAGGGCCAGGGGAACGTCCTGGAAAAGGTAGAGTACCGGAGAGAGTGGAGGAGGTCACGCGGCCGGATCTGGCGGTATATTTGCCGAGCGTCGGGTGTCGAGTGGTCGGGGATTGGCTGTGGGGCGGCCTGGGAGCCTTGAGCCAACACGATGGCTTGGGGTCCATTTCAGTAACAGTCGTCAACAGAGCGATCAGCGGTCGATGACCGTAATGTCCTGAGATATCTCCAATTGCTCCTGCGACATCCACCCTGGACGCTTGGGACCGCTGGTAGACCTGCGCGCTCCTCCGCCAGCAACGTCTTTCAGCTGCTCGTCATCGACCTTCTTGGCGTCCTTGCCGTCCTTGTTCTCTTTCTTGTCCTTCTTATTCTCATCTGTCATGGCGCATCCTTTCGGCGGAGCGGTTTTGTACTCGTAGGTTAACCATCCGCGGAGTCTGTATCATCTCCTTCACAGTGACCATCCACCCTTCTATCCCCCTTTTTACTGTGCAGGTAATACGTCTGGCCCCTGGAGTTGGTCTTGGAGTAGCCCCCACCCCCGGCCAGGTCCTTCAACTGCTCATCCTCGACATTCTTGGCTTCCTTGCCGTCCTTCTTCTCATCTGTCATGGCGCATCCTTTCGGAGGGGCGGTTGTGAAACGTGCGAGGCACACGCCTCGCAACTCCTTCATCCGGTTCACGAAGCCCTCCGGACAGAAACTCCTGGAATCGGGCCCGGGGACCGGCTGTGGGGCGGCATGGGAAGGATCGTCAGCGATAAAGGAGGCAGGCAGAACTGCTGGAACTCAGGGATGAAAAAACAGCCGATACCGAGGGGTTCCTTGGGACAGGGGCACTCGGGATCGGCTGATTGATATCGGTCTGGTCTAGGGGCAGCGCACCAGGGTGATCTCGGTGCCGGCACTTTCCAGCACCATGTGATCTGCATCGACCATTCGCACTCGTGCTTCCTTCTTCAGCGAACCCCACTCGGTCGAAACACCGAGTCCATCGCCAAAGATGGAGGTAACTTCAAGCTGTCCGTTGATCTGGCGACCGTGTATCTGGGCAACGTAGCCACCAGATGAGTCGATGGTCAGTTGCAGATCGGAGGTGAGCCGTTCCTGAACCCTGTTGGCCAGCTTTTTCATCCAGGCCAACGGTGCCGGAGTGGTCACACAAGCCAACGTTTCGGCGGGAGCTTCGACAGCCACCGGAACGCTCTTCCAGGAGCCGATGGCTCGTAGGTAAGTATTTCCAGCTGAGCATCCGGCAGAGAGCACCGGAACCAAGGCCAGAAAGGAGAGAAGCAGTAGAAGTTTAGTAGTTGTCATGGGATCTCCTTTCCCTACAGGGCTCTATAACGCCCTTTTCACCTATCCTGTTCCCGTCCCCTTTCGGACCGTGTGACCCCCCTGAATTCCTAAATGGTGAAAAACGACTCCTAAATGGCACTTCTGGGACGTATCTTGCCCTCCTCAAGCCAGTTTCAGCCCATCCGGAGCCAGGAGGCCGCCCTTTGAATTTGAAGGAAAATCGGCTGCTGCGCACCGCGATGCTGTGCCTGCTCTACTTCGCCCAGGGCTTCCCCTGGGGATTCGTGATCTATGCGCTGATCGCAATCTTCATCGAGGGCGGTTTTACCAGGGTAGAGACGGTGCTGATCTCCTCCGTTGCGATCTTGCCATGGAGTTTCAAGTTTCTGTGGGCACCTCTCATCGACTCGATCCGCTGGCCTTCGATGGGCCTACGCAAACCGTGGATTGTTCTGGCCCAGTTCGGCATGGCGGTGACGCTACTGGCCACCGACCGGATCGGAGCCATCGGCCCCCTCACGCCGGAAGCAACCGTCAAAGTGTCACCGTGGATGTCATGGTTCTTCTCCTGGATCCCCGATTCAGATGTGGTAGACGGAGCCACCTCCGTCAGCGCCATCGTCTTTGTCAGTGGTGTTTTCTTCCTGCACAACTGTTTCGCCTCACTGCAAGACGTCGCTACCGACGCACTGGCAGTCGACATCCTGGAAGAGGAAGAGCGCGGACGCGTCAACGGTTTCATGTGGGCATCCAAACTGTTTGGCACCGCAGTCGGCACTTACGGTGGCGCCGTGATGATCGAAAACTATGGCATGAACGCCACCATCCAGGTCCAGGCGGCGATGGTTCTGGTGATTCTCGCGGTAGTGCTGATGGTGACCGAGAGACCAGGAGAGAAACGATTCCCCTGGTCGAAGGGAAAAACTGTTTCGAAACAAACCGCTGCACTTCGTTCTCCCATCGTTGTGATGCAGGAACTGTTCCGTGCACTGGCGCTGTGGACCACGGCCATCGGGGTACTGGTGGCGATCCTCTACTCGGTGTGCCAGGGAGTCTTTATCAATCTCGCCGCCGACACCTTCGTCAAGGTGTTCGACTGGACCGCCATCGAGTACGCCAAGGCCCAGGGCAGTTACGGGGTTTGTGGCGAGGTGATCGGGGCACTCGCCGGTGGCTTCTTCTGCGACCGTTTCGGCCGCCGCAAGATGGCTTTCATCGGCGGACTGATCGTGTCCGGTAGCCTGATCACCTTTGGCCTGCTGCATCCTTACTGGCTGAGCGATTCTTTTTCACCGCTGTGGATCATTCCCCTGTTCAAGGGAGCCATCGCATTCCAGACGGTCTGTCTCTTCTCGCTCTTCATGAAGATCGCCTGGACCACGGCAGCAGCAACCCAGTTCACCCTCTACATGGCGGTCAGTAACTTCGGCATGTACCTGGGAACGCAACTGAACAGGCTGGAGTGGCAACAGTGGCAACTGTTCGTGCTGGGAGGCGCCACGGCGTTGATCCCCATCGTACTGATCGCGACGATGCGACCCGAACGTGTCGTCGCACGACGACTGGAAGATGAGAAGAGTCGGGGCATCGGCAGCTGAGTCTCAATATTCGATGGTCATTCCAGCGCTGGATGCCATCTCGTGTGTTCGATTCTGCCGTTTCTTGCATGCCCACCTGACGATGCGGGCATCCACCCGCCGATTCACTCCTCTGGATATCGGTGGTAGGCTAGGTCCTTGGTCGGTCGGCTCGACTGGGATCCTGTCGATGTTTCCCTGACGATCCGCCCTCCACCAGCTCTATCCCTTGCAAGTCGTGCACAACGCGCAGGAGGCCTCATGCGTTCAGCCAATCTGACCAATTCCCGCTTTTTCTCGCTGCTGTGGCTACTGCTGTTGGCAAGCCTTACCACGACCGCCTCGGCGCAAATTCGTCCGGCAGATGTCGATGATCTGCTCGGGCTCAGCGGCTCGCAGCTGATCGAACTCGACATCCCGGATGAACTGGGCGGCTACCTCGAGGTGGCGGTGCCGATCGAAGGAAAACTTGAGATCCTGGAGCTGATCCCCCGTTCGGTTCGTGCGGCTGATTTTCTAATTCAGAGCACAGACGACAACGGCAAGACCATCTTCACCGATCCCGGCCCAGTGCGGACCTTTCGCGGTGTCGTCAACGATATGTTGGGATCAGATGTGGCCGGCGCTCTGCACATCGAGGGGCTGTGGGCCCACATCGTGCTGCCGGACGGCAGCTCTTACTGGATCGAACCGCTGGCAGAACGGTTTCCAGGATTCCGGCGCGAGGACCACGTTGTCTACCAGGGCGATCAGGTGCTGCCCAGTGACGGGTTCTGTGGAGTGACCGGAACCGCTCAGGGATCACCCCTTCCAGGAATGGTCGGGGGCACCGGATGCAATGGAGATTTCTGCATCGCCGACATCGCCTGCGATACAGACTTCGAGTTCTTCACCACAAACTTTTCAAGCAACGTCCGGACCACCAACCGGGTCGAACTACTGACCAACATCGTCAACCAGCAATTTGAACGTGATGTACAGATTTCACACCGAATCGTTACTGTCAACGTCCGATCCACACAAGGTATGGACCCGTACCCAGCTGCTTGTCCCCCTCCCCCTCCACCAGTGCCCTGCACAACTGGCACTGCGTTTGTAACCGCAGTGCAAAACGAGTGGCTCACCAATCCCAATCTAACAACGATCAATCGAGATTTCGTTCACCTGTTCACTGGAGATTTTGGCTTCATTCCCCCCCAGGGTACAATCGGCGAGGTCTTTGCTATTGGGTCAGTCTGCAACATCAATACGCACTATTCCTGGTCAACGGACACCTGGGGAGGGCCACAGCCTGGCTGCTCTCAAAGCTTGGCAGGCTGCACCGATCTGATCGCTCACGAATGGGGACATCTGTGGAACGCGAATCACTGCCTACAGCAAGACATTGACGGTGACGGCGTTTTTGACAACGTGGGTTGCTCAAACCCTGCATTCACTATGAATGCAAATATTCTTGGATCGAATCGGTTCAGATCAGCGACCCAAACTTTCATCGAAAACTTTCGCGATAGCCTGGGTAACTGTCTGGATAGTGGTGTGAACAACGACAACTGCAGTGATGCACTCCCCGTCTGTAGCGGAACCTATATCGGCACCACCGTGGGGGCCATCCAGGACGGAAGCACTGACTGCGGCACTAACGCCGACTTGGATGTCTGGTATCGCTTCACTCCGGAGGCCGATGGAAATGTGACCTTCACGGTCTTCGAACTGACAGGAGGACTTCCGTTTGTGCTCTCCGTCCACCGCGGATGCCCCGGATCCTCCTCGAACCAGATTGACTGTGACCTGAACTCCACTGCCGAGGTCACGGTTCCCGTCACCGCAGGAGTGACCATCTTGATCAGGATTGCCGTTACCAATGGAAGTGTAGCAGGGAACTTCTTTCTGAACGTCGATGGCACGGACTGCGCGCCCCCCATCAACGATGACTGTGCCTCACCGATCAATATCTGCCCGGGTGAATACATCGGAACCACAGAAGGAGCCACTGCCGGAGATTACGGTGATTGTGAAGTTGGCTTTAGAGTTCCTAACGCTCCAATCTCTGACACATTACCTCCCACAACCGACAGCGTCACCCTCTCAGCTGGAATCACAGTCACGGATGTGGATGTCAGTATGGTCATCTCGCATACCTGGATCGGCGACCTGGCTGTCGATATCTCCTCGCCAGGTGGGACGACTGTTCGTCTCCACAACAACCAGGGTGGTAGTGCCAACAACATCAGTTTGGTCTACGACGACGCCGGGATTCCCAACGGCCCACCCTTCAACACTGGCGTCAGGATGCAGCCCTCCGGACCTGGAGTCCTGGCGGACTTCAACGGTCAGGCTGCCGATGGGGCATGGGTCTTGTCGATCACCGACAATGCCGCAAGTGACAACGGTCAACTAGTCTCTTGGGGGGTCTTCCTGACAGGTATCGGTGATCCGGCGAATGCTACTCCCGATGTGTGGTATCGATACACGCCGGCGGGAACCGCAGCGAACGAACTGATGGTCATCGACACCTGTGACTCGGATTTCGATACGGCGATCGAACTCTATGACGCCGTGCCTCCTACGACTGGGGCGTGTCCTGGAAACGTGCTAGCCTGCATTGACAACAACGTCTGCGGAACCGGAGATTCGATCGCCTGGCCGGTGAACCCTGGCGACAGTTTTTTGATCCGGGTTTCTGGGGCAGCCGGTGCCTCAGGTGCTTTCCGGCTCGGGCTGAGTGGTCCCCAATGCGCTAATGATATCTGTACCACCGCCACTGTGATCGATTCGGGCACCCACTTCGGAACCCTCGATGGGGCTTCCAATGATGGTACCCCCGGGGGGGGTGGGGCATCGTTGTGCGGCGCGTCGATGAATGTCCCTGATGTCTACTACTCCTTCACCGTCCCCTACAACGGCATCTTTTTCGCCAACACCTGTGGAACCCACGACCTCTTCGGTCAGGACTCCGGAGTCAATACGGTTCTGTCGATCCACAGTGGTTGTCCTGCCGACAGCACCAACCTTCTCCAATGCAGTGACGATTGGTTCCCACTCAACTTCATCCCTTGCGATGAGCTGGATCTGGGAATCAGGGGAGATTCTTCTGTCATCGATGGGACCGTCCAAGCCGGAGATACGATTATCGTGCGCGTCTCCCAGAACGGATCCGCACTTCCATGGGACATTGACGATCCCGGCCCATTCGTACTCAACATCGGGGTGATCCCTGAAAACGACGATTGCGAAGATCTCGCGGGCAACCCCGTTGCGGCTATCGACGTCAGTGACGGCGGAAGTTATACGGGAGACAGCACGTTTTCCTCCAGCGTAGGCTCTTCCTCCTGTGACTCAACCGGACCCGATCTCTGGTATCAATATACCGCCTCTTGCAACGGCACCTTACTGGTCGACACCTGCGGAACCCACGACCTCAACGGACAGGCACCAAACAGCGGCATCGACACCGTCCTCTCACTGCACAGCAGCTGTCCTGGAACTGAAGGGAACCAGCTAGTTTGTAATGATGACTGGGTCAATTCTACTAGCCCAGCTATCTGCACTGGCCTTGATGTGTCTCCCAATCGAGATTCATTCGTCTCGCTCGCGATGATCCAGGGAACCACCGTTTTCATCCGGGTGGGCACATTTGGAGCGACTCCTCCGGGACCCTTTAACCTCAATGTCGGTTTTGTTGAAGCGATCGCCCCTCCTCATTCGTTGCGAAATGGTGATTTCTCCTCCGCCGGAGATCACTGGTGCTTCATCAAGCCCGGGATCAGCGGCTCCCGTGAATTCCCTACGGTACCCCCCTTCGGCATATTGGCACAGGTAACCGGTGCAGATGCGGGAGAAGTCAACAACTTCACCCGCCTCGAACAAACCTTCACCACCTTTGATACGCAATCGCACCGGATAAGCTTCGACTTCACATGGTTTCCAGCCGGCATGAACGATGATTCGCCCTTGTGGGATCTGATCGATGTGGCGACCAGTCTGTCCGTGGTCGGTGGTCCGATCACCCTATCTACCAGTAACACACAAGTCTCGGGAAGCGAGGATAGATCGTTCAGCGGTAGCGGTAGTTACCTCTTACAAATCGGGACTTTTACCACCACTGGTGTGTTCGGTGCCGGAGGAACGGCCTTTGACAACATCGAGATCAGTTGCGACAACACCCCAGGCCCGCTGGCCAATGGTGATTTCAGCGATCCGAGTGGGGACCCATGGTGCTTCACAGATAATAGCGATGACGGTTCAGTCAACTTTTCCGGTGGCCAGGCGGTTGTCACCGGCGGGGATGATGGAATCAGCGGGAGTTCTACCAGCTACATCTCCCAAAATATCGACTTACCCATCGATGAGTTGCAGCTGTCCTTCTCCTGGAGTTTCGCTACCGCCGACAACGGATCCGATTTTGCGTATTACCAGTTGCTCGATCCGAACGGCAATGCTGTCAATACCGATACATTTCTATCTTCCACCAATGGAGCAAGCGGTCTCGAAGTGCTGGTGTTCAACTCGGTGGGAGGAACCTACGTCTTGAAGCTGGGCACCCTCTCGCCCAACAACCTCGGTGGGCCCGGGATTTCGGCCTTCGGCGATGTCGTCATTCAGTCCTCAACCTGTGAACCGGTGACCGGTCTCGGTTGCACAGAAAGCCCTGTCGCCGTGCAGCTCGAGTGGACCAACAATGACAACTACTCCGAGATTCAGATCTACAGTGATCTCTCGGGACTCATCGCAACCATCGATGGCGATCAAACCAGCTTCTTCGACAATTTCCCTCCCCAGGGCACGAGCACCTACTGGGTGGAGGGGGTTTGCGGCTTGATCCCCGCGCCACCTTCGAACACATGTACCGTCACCGGTACATGTCCCCGGGTAGAGCCTCTCACCTGCAACGTCTATGGCTCGCAAGTCTTTCTGGTCTGGAACAACCCGGCCAACTACACCACCATCCAGATTCGCTTAGGAACTCTGGTAATCGCGACACTGATCGGAAACAAAAACCAGTACCTCTTCGATGCTCCAGGGCCCGGCACTTACACCCTGTGCGTCGTCGGATTCTGTGGAGGTGTTGAGGCCGCTCCGACCTGCTGCGAGGTGACCATCGGATCGACCGAACAGGAGTTCATCCGGGGGGATTGCAACATCGATAACTCCGTCGACATCGGAGATGTGATCTCCTTGCTCGGTTTCCTGTTCCTCGGGGATCCCATCGGAAGCTGTGCCGATGCCTACGATATCAACGATGACGGAGCGCTCGACATTGGAGATGCGATCTTTCTGCTGGGCCATCTCTTTATCAACGGAAGTCCGCCACCGGTGCCCTTCCCCGGCTGTGGTCCCGATCTGACCCCCGATACCCTCGACTGTATCTCTTACCCATTCTGTCCCTAGGAGATCATCGCAGACCGGGATCAACGATCCGGAAGAGCAGT
>PAIH01000059.1 GCA_002711105.1 Planctomycetota bacterium | reverse complement strand
CCATCGGCTCCATCGGCTCCATCGGCTCCATCGGCTCCATCGGCGCCAGCAACACCTTGAATACCTTGCTCACCTTGCGGACCTTGGGCGCCGGTCACCACTTCACTGGTGGTCACAATATTTCCATCACTCAAGAGTAAAGTCAGCGTGCCATCGCCGTTGACCTGGGCACCAACGATGCTGACACCGTCGGCTCCATCGGCTCCTGGATCACCTGGGTCGCCTTGCGAACCATCCAAACCGGCCGGATCGCCGATCCATTGACCGTTGCTATCGATCACCGGCACGCCGTTAACACTCAATTGAGAGCCATCGTCTTGGACCATCGAAGGAATCAGCGCCGAGCCGTTCCACAGCGACAGACGGTTGACGGGGCTGTCGCCATCAAAGGCGACGGAAGCGACCGTCTTGGCCGCCAGGGCATAAGGCACCGCGACGATTTCGATCATCGGTTCGATGACGGTATAGGAAGCAGCACTCGGTTCTTTAACCCACACCTCAAGCCAACGGGAGCTACCGTCGAACAGGCCCGGCTCGAAAGCGAGCTTGGCATTGACGATGCCGTTGCTGATGGAGACTCCTTCGATCGAATGGAATCCCAGATCGGTGCCGAGGTTGAGATCGTCGCTATCGTAGATGTGAAACTGCACATCGAGGGTGCCCTCGAGCAGTTCGCCATCGACACGTAGAACTCCTTGATAAAAGAAGCTATCGCTATCGACCGGGCTTTGCGCCACGGCGCTGACAGAAACGACACTGAACAGGGCGATCAAACACCCGACGATAAGGGAAACGGACTTGGACTGTGCCACCGGCACACCTCCTCAGATAAGAAATAACCGAGCGAACCGGAGTCGATTCCGATTCACTTGACACACCTCAGCAATAAAGTGCAGGAATGACATCCCTGACAGCTTCAAAGCAAAGCACCCGCACAATGGTTCGTACAGGCACTACACAAAGCACTGTTCCAAATGACTTTATAGATATAAATGGCAGGTCAGTCAGTTCAGTCGAGGTTGTCACCGGGCATCATCAGGAAAGTGGCGAGGTGCAGCTGCAGCAACGTGCAGCACCAACAAGAGAGCAGGCGCGAGGCGGGTACTGAAACACCGCCTACGCGCCTTCTTAAAGGAGGTAGTCCGACCTGGAAATGTTCTTCTCCAGGCCAAACTTGGGCCTAGTTTTTCTCTGGCGACGGCGAGCTCAGACCTCAGATGGTGAGATGGATCCGGTCGTTGTACATAGCAATTCGAGTTGCCCGTGCTGAAACGCAATAAACCAGCACCAGATAAGGCGTGAATCTGAACATGCCTTTCCTGGGCCATCCAGTTCGATCTGGGAACCTATGTACCCATAGCAACGATTGATACAAATGTCAGGAGAGTCACTGTCCTCAACGGCAAGCAACAGACACGTCGGGCGATCGATCTTGACTGGTGCGTTTCCTGTGGCGGCAACATCACCTGAAAGAATGACGCTTGCTCGATAGGAAAGAAGCCCCGGCGCGGATCCCGCGACGAGGCTTGTGACTTCTCTCACAACAACAGTTCGATCAGTCGCTCAACAACTTGCGCATGGCGGCCAGTCGCTCCTTCATCTGCTCGACGGTCATCTCGCCAGCTTCCACCGCCTTTTTCATCTTGGCCGCGGCTTCTGCGTATTGTTCACGAGTGAGGCTATCTATCTTCTCTGATGGACCGTCCATCGACTTGCGCATGGCGGCCAGCCTCTCCTCCATCTGCTCACGGGTTATCCGACCCGCTTCCACCATCTGCTCCATCCTGGCCTGGGCTTCTGCGTATTGCTGGGGAGTGAAGGTCCTTCGCGGAGTTTCTTTCTTGTCGGTGGTTCTCTTCTCCTCGGATTTCTTCTCCTCGGAGTTCTCCTCCTCGGAGTTCTTCTGGCTCTCTTCCATCATTTCGATGTAGATCTCGACCGCCTGATCCTCGGTGATCTTCCTCGCCTCGACGCCCTGTTCGAGTCGAGCTCGGATCAAGGCACCACGGCCTCTGTCGTCTTTCTCCATCAACTCGATATACTTGTCTCTCGCCTGCTCCCAGGTCATCGCCCCCCATTCGATGGCCGCTTCGAGACGCGCCCGAATTGCAGCACCGTCGCTGCTGCGCTTCTTCTGTGGCTTGGCCTGCTCCTTCTGATCGGCAGCGCGAGCCTTTTCATCGGCCAGCTTCTTGCGCAATTCCTCAAAGCGAGCACGCCCCTGCTCGGCAGTGATCTCGCCAGCGGCAATCGCCTCACGAAGCGTGGTTCCCGCCTCTCGCAATTGACGTTCCGTATCGGCAACGGCTTTCGCTGCGTCATCCGGTGATGCGGCTCGCTCGCTAGCGCCGGCAAGCCGCTTACGCAGCGCCTCCAGCCGCTCGCGGCCCTGCTCTTCGGTAACTTCACCAGCGTCGATCGCTTCCTGGATCCTGCGACTGGCTTCCTCGACACGACGATTGGCCTCCTCGACACGGCGACGGATGACATCGGCCGGGTCTTCTCCAGCGCCATCATCGTCATCGCCAGACTCTCCGAGATCTTTGCGGTCGGCCAGACGCTTGCGCAGCGCCTCCAGCCGCTCGCGACCCTGTTCAGCGGTCATCGCGCCGGCGGCAATCGCCTCCTCGATCTTGCGACTGGCCTCCTCGACACGGCGATTGGCCTCCTCGACACGGCGACGGATGACATCGGCCGGGTCTTCTCCATCGTCATCGCCAGACTCTGCGCGATCTTTGCGTTCGGCCAGACGCTTGCGCAGCGCCTCCAACCGCTCACGGCCCTGTTCAGCGGTGATCGCGCCGGCGGCAATCGCCTCCTCGATCTTGCTACTGGCCTCCTGCAGGCGGCGTTCCACCTCATCGTCCACATCGTCATCGTCATCTACTGGTCGCTGGTTCGAGTCAGGATCGGCATCCTGCCCGACGGAAAACTCGACAATGGTGGGACTCACTGCGGCAGCTTCCGCATCACCGCTCGATTGAGTTCCAAGCAGTGCCACCAACAGACCGAAAAAGAAACAGCTGAAGACGCGATTCGCTGAAAAACGGGAGCGGAATTGCTGGCTTATACCCAGGATCCTGAAGATGCGTTGCATGAGAGAGCCTCCTTGTGCGGAAAGAATTGATTCTGAAGTTTGAACTCGAATTGATTCGATGGACAGTAGTGCCTCGGCAAAAACTCGGGGGGGCGTTGACAGATCGAGGGGAAGAGTGGGCGATTTCATCATTTCTTCCCCCCCTCTTCCATCGCATCGAGCATGGCGCGGATCTGATCGATTTCTTCGGGTGACGATTTCTGCATCGACAGCGCTTGCAAGACCAGATCTCCCGGCGAACCACGAAATGCCTGATCGAGCAACGACCGCAGCAAACCCTGTTGCGTTTCCTCCTTCGGTCGAGCCGCACGGTATACCTGCGGACGCACCGAGGTGTCACGTTTCAGTAGCCCCTTGTCGGTCATGATCTGCATGAATTTGAGTACAGTCGTGTGACCGATGGCCTGACGCTGGCTGAGATCCTCGAATATCTCCCGAACGGTCGCCGATTCATGCTTCCAGATCACATCGAGGATGTTGCATTCGGCTTCAGTAGGACGAAATCCAGCTTTTTTTCTGGCCAAGGGGCCTCTTTCTGGCAAGACAAGAATTCACTCACTTTCCGAAGTTACGAAAGGATTCGTCCCAGTCAATGGCTCGACCCGGAAATAGACGAAATATTTCGTATTGTCGGTCAAGGAGATTTCTCAGCCCGGCAACCAAGCGATCTCGGTCAGAAATTAGAACTAGAAGCAGGGTAGCGAATCGGGAGTCGGATCGGGCCCTGCTGTGCCTGTTGGTGGCGGCATCGGTGGTGATCCCGGCACAAAAAGACTGTTCAGGAAGTAGATCTCGTCGGTCAGGTTGACGTTGCCGGTGTCGTCGGTGTCGCACGCCTTCATGCACTCCGGCGGAACACCACCGGCAAACAGGTAGGTGAGACCAAAGATCACATCGGCGAGGTTGACCGACGAATCGGAATTGCAATCTCCCCGGATAAATATCGGCTGCTCCAGGAAAGTGATGACAGCCCCGTCAACACCCGGTGCATAGGAGATGCCATCGAGGATGATCCGATTCTCAACCTGATCGGGTCCGAGGCCGTCGACGAAGTTCAACTCACGAGTTTCCCCATCGACAAAGCCACTGGCGGCTACGGCAAAATCGAACAGCAGAATCGGTTGGTCGTCGCCAACCGGGATCTCCTGCCCGGCAAAGGGAGGGCCGGCATCCATGATGACTTGAGCAGTGATGAAACCGGTGGCGGTATCCCCCACATCGACCAGCACCTGTTCGGCGTTGAGATCGCCGGCAACCGTGCCATCGACAGTCACGTCATTGACGTCGAGCAGGTCACCAGGATATTGCAGCGATATATCGTAGGCCTCTACCTGCGCACTGAAGGACGCCAGCAGTGGCATCACCATCGTGGCCTGGCCGGCGATGCCGGTGGCATCCACGATACGGATCGAAAGATCGACAACGGTCACGGAACAGACCTCTGCCACCGATGCGTCTCCCGCCTGGACTCCACGGAGCCCGTATTCGTAATCACCTGCGGCAACCGTATCGTCTTCAAAGGTGGTCGCAGTACCGGGCAAGGTGGCAAACGGCAATCCGTTGCGTTCGACCAGCACCTGGTTGTAGGGCAATGGGTTGGTCCAGTTCAGTTCGACACCGGTTGCCGACTGGCTACAGGACAGGTTGACCGGGGGATCGACCAGAGAACCGATCGGTGCCAGTACCGGCACGTTGACCGTCGACGGAGTACCCGGCTTGAACAGGGTGACCGTCGCGACGCCGGCACTGGGAGGCTGATCGGTGATGATGCGGAAGTTGTACATGAAGCCCCAGCGCAGCGCGTTGGCATCCTGATTCTGCAAAAAGTTATCAGTACTCCACGTCACTCCCGCCGGAGATACCGCGGAAGTCCAGAGAGCTGTCGAGTAAGGCTCTCCACTATGATGAGCAATACCACGATGACCGATCGCCGACATACTCGCCGAAGCAGAAGCAGGAACCGTGAAGGCACCGGCGCACCGATCGGAGTTCATGTTGTAGAGCGCATAATCGTAACGCCACTCACCCGCACCGAGGTCGGTGACCTTGTAACCCAACAACATCAGTCCTTCACCTGGAACGCGAACTTCCTCGATGACCACTTCGGGATCGTAATCCTGCCAGGCCTGAATCCCCGGTTGACCCGCCTCTGTCGGTGAGCCAGGAACAAAGTTGAGCGGGAAGGAAGCCGGTGAAGAGCCGATCGAAACCTGACGGTAAGCGACGTTGTTGTCGCCATTACCCGCTTCCGCATCATCGGGAGTGACGTAGTGACCGGTGACAAAGTAGAGAGCTCCGGCATTCAACGCCGGATCGATGGCCGCTTCGGCCACCTGTAGACGCCGATGAATATCATTCGTGAACGGCGGCATCGGTGGATCGACCGGATAGGGGAACACACCAGTATGGGCGTTCACTTGCGATCGAGGACCAAGATTGGACTGCTGGCCATTGAGGCCGGATGAATACGGGTCAGAGCAATCGATGCCAAGGGTGTCGCAATCGGTCGGCTGACAGGGGCCACAATCGGAAAGGCTCAGGGCACAGAAACTATGCTTGAGCCAGGAGACTCCGATCTGCTCCAGCGTTCCATCTTTCAAACGGTACATCTCCTGCCCGATCACCGGATGAAACGGATCATCCGCGTGCCACAGCAACTCCACGTCACCGATATTGCACGAAGTCGTCCCGACCGAATAAGCATAGATGCCATTGACCGAACCGAAGTTACCCAGGTCGTGGAGATCAAACAGGAACACATCGGTCGCTTGCGCCGAAACCACTCCGGTGGTGCAACACAGCGACAGAATGAAAAAGTAGAAAACCCAGCCTCGGTGAACCTGGTTCCTGGCAGAGGTATGCAACATCACTTCACCCCCTAGCGGAATCATCCGCAGACAATCATCACCGAGAGATCACTGACCGGCTTAACCGGGAGGGAGCATACTCGGAGGCGGGCTGGCGTAATCGACGAAGCGGTCCAGTTCCGATGACCTGGCCGCCTCCAGCACCTTCTGTCGGATCCGTTCCTGGATCGCAGTGACGGCGCCACTCTTCTCGGATATTTTTGCAAGCAAGGCCTCACCGGCCTGCTCCAAACGCTCTTTGCTCTGATTCATTTCCATCTCTTCTCTCCCCCAACCTGGGTGTTTCAAAAACACCCCTCTTTCCCGGTCCCGTCGAGGTTAGGGCTGGTCTTCCCTGGTGGCAAGTCGGTCCGAATCGAAGATGACCGCTCCGGAGGCGCGAATTCGGGCCTCTACGCGCCCTAAATGGCCCAATTCCTGCGCCAAAGCATGTTCCGCTTTTTTTTGATCTCCCGACCACCAACAGGTCGCGATGGCAAGACGTAAGTCCCCTTGGCATTGAGAGATAACCTCATCAGCATCCGATTTTGGGAGGCCCGTCAGTTGCGACACGATATTTACCGCCCGCGCCCGCAATTTGGCGTTGGTGGCCTGCAAAGCGACCATCCGTCCGCGGTAGATCCAGCCATTGTGCAGCGCGCAGATGGTCGAAGCTCTCTGTAACAACCGATGGGTCGCGGTCGCAGCCTTCAAGCGAGTCGAACCCGCCACCGGTTCTGGACCGGTATCGATGTGGATTCGAAGAAAATCATCAGCGGCTCCGGCAATCTCGATGGGATGCCGGTGACAGGTGATCAGAACCGGGCTCGCCCCTCTTTCACAGGCGGCAGCGAGACCATCCCGAACCCAGGCAGCCGATCCGGAAGCACTGACACCGAT
This sequence comes from Planctomycetota bacterium, assembly GCA_002711105.1. Classification (GTDB taxonomy): domain Bacteria; phylum Planctomycetota; class UBA8108; order UBA1146; family UBA1146; genus UBA1146. Next base: position 20,610 of record PAIH01000059.1, on the reverse strand, counting down.
CACCAGATCATCACCGCAAACCTCAAGTTGATCGATGGCACGACGAGCCGCGGCCCCATCATCCTCAGCACCTTCCACCGCCCGGGTAAACGCCTGATCGCCTCCGGCCAGCAGAGTTACCCGACGATGCTCTGGCACCGAGAAGGTCGGTCCCCATTCCGCCATGTCGAGAGCCAAAATCCGACCACTGGTACCAGCACCGAGACCTATGACTCGGCCTTTCGCCCCGACCAGCGTCGATGCCATCCGAGCTGATAGCTCCAGGATGTCATCGCGAGATTGTTGTAACGCGACACGGATCGTCTGCTCTTCTTGTTCAAATAAATCCCACAATTGCTCCGGCTCGGTCACCCCGGCAGCCCGCGGATCGAGCCCTTCGGTCGGAGGGAGATCCATCAGAGTCCGCCTCCGGGACCCTGGATCCGCCGCCAAACCTTGCCGATCTCGGTCCGAACCTCCTTCTCCCACGGATCATGGGGGAAATCTTTGAGGATCTTCTCATAAGCTGCAGCGGCTTCGCCCAGGCGGTTCTTACGATCCAGCTCTTTGGCCTTCGCCATCTCCTGACGCCACTGTTTCTCGACCAGACCCAATACCTCCAAACGACGCTGCTCCGGCGGAGCCTCCACCGGCAGCTTCAGCTTCGCGGCCTGCTCCAGTTGGCGACAACAGCCAGCGGTATCCTTTCGTTGCAACAGCAACGTCGCCTTGTCGACCAATTGAGTCTGCCCCGCCATTTTCCGAGACCACACACTGCACTCGCGGCTGGCGAGCTTCAGTGCCTTGCGAAGCGCAGAACCGGAGATCTTTTTGCCCTCCAGTTGTGCTCTTTTGCGTCCGAACAGATCGAGAATCGCAATCGTGGTGTCGCCTTTGGGCTTGCCGAACGTCTTCTCGATCAGTTGCCGGACCCGGGTACGAGACCAGCGCTCGGATGACTGCTGCGGGTCGGTCGGTTTTGTTTCCGGAGGCCACTCCCAACCCCCATCCCTGGAAGCTCTCAACAGCACCCGAACCGCAACCACCTTCTCCAACGCACGTGCCGTCGAACGGCTCAGCAACTGCTCTTCCAGGGCTACCATCGGAGCGGGGTCGGCGGGGGATTCGATCACCAGCAACACCGGCTGGCTCAGTTTGAGAGCCCTGGCCAATCCCAGTTCCGGTTGCCACCAGGTCGTGGCGACCGGCTCATCGGTCGCCACTGCTGGCACCGTCACCTCCGCTGACTCCGTTTCAACGAAAGCCAGCAGGGGCCAGCAAAGACTCGATACGAACAACCAGACCAGCGCCGACAAGAACTGCGGCGTCCACATCAGCAGCTTGGAGCGGGCTTCTTTGTTGCGCATCGCAAGAACCTCCTCGAGCAGATACCAGTCTACTCGCCCTGGTTGGAGGGAACCATCCTTGCCCCGAGGCCAGCAACTGCTTGCCCGGAGTTACCGATGAGAACATGATCCGAGAATCGAACCCCGCTGGAGAGTCGAGCAAGACTCCAGCCAGGACACCTTCTGGAGAGGCCGTTTCTTGACGCCAGAACCGCTGATTGGACCGATGGCGACCACTACCGCGTCGCCTCAACCCGCCGATGGCGCCTCCGACAGGCACCCATTTCTCGACAAGAACGGATCCAAGATCCAGGCTTTGTTCGACGAGATCGCTCCTCGCTACGATTTGCTCAATCGACTCTTCTCCGGCTTCATCGATCTGTGGTGGCGAAAAAAAGCGGTCAAGAGTCTCCATGCTCGATCGGACAGCCTCATCCTGGATGCCTGCTGCGGAACCGGCGATCTCGCTTTCACGCTGCTCGATCAAGTGCCCACCGCAGAAGTGATCGGGAGCGACTTCTCGTTGGCGATGCTGTTGTCAGGAAAAAACCGAAGCAGAACCCGAAAGCGTCCGTCCTTGGTTCATGCCGACACCTTGCACCTACCGTTCTCTGATCACACCTTCGATGGCGTAATGATCGGGTTCGGCATCCGGAACGTAGTCGATCTGGAAGGAGCCCTGGAAGAACTGCGAAGGGTTTTGAAACCGGGCGGACGATTGATGATCCTCGAGTTCACTCCGGTTCGAACCCGTTGGTTGCGACCCTTCATCAACTTCTACCAGGGCAAGATCCTTCCCTCGCTGGGAAACGTACTGTCCGGCTCGAAAGTACGCGCCTACAGTTACCTCGATGAATCGGTTCGAGACTGGCCCAGTGCGGAGCGCCTCGCCGACAAGATCCGCGCCACCCCCTTTCACGCAGTGAAGTGGCGTACCTTGCTGCCAGGGAACGTCGCAGTACATGAAGCGGTCCGAGCCTGAGGAGGTACGGTTGGATCGATACCATCATGTCATCGTGGCTCCCGGCTGTCGGATCGTCCCCTCGGAGATCGCACAGCACACGGCACCGATCTTCGACCGAGTCCTGTTTGATGAGATCCGCCGCTTAAATCTCTCGGCTGGCTGGTTACTTCGGGAAGGAACCGAAAAAGAGGCCCACTCCATCGTCGAGGTCGCGCAGAAATTTCAGCTCGAACATCGGCACATCGTGACCGATGGATCCTCAACAAAAGTCGAAACGGTCCGCACGATTCGGATCTTTCTTGAGGATGATCGCATCGAGGTGGTGACTCCGCGGCAAACACGCTGGATTGCTCTTTCGACTCTGCGCGCCCTCGACGTATCCCTGGCAGCGACAGATATCGAAGAGGATGAAGTTCAGGATCCAGCCCAACGCAGGGCACAGGTGATGCGTAGTCTCGCCGAATTGCTGATGACCGGATCTCCCGCCGGAGACCTGCTCGAACGAATTTCTGAAAGCCCCATCTTGGATCCGCAACCTCGCGTATTTTTGCTCGGGCCCGATGCGGTCGCCTGGTCGCTCGATCGAGCCACCGTATTTCCGGAGCTGGCGGCACAGGGTGCGATGCAGTCACTGGCAAACCTGCTGCGATTCACGGGTATGCTGATCGGATCGGTCGCCGATGGTCAGACCACTCCGGAAACACGGCGCTTGTGGCAGGAGGGTGACCTCAACGGCATCCGGCGCGATTCTGCCGAAGAACAACAGGCCCGGATCGAGGCTCTCCACAGCTGGACTCAGGACGGTGGAACTCTGGGCCCCCTGCCCGAAACGCTGTAGGATGTCCGTTCGAGGGGGGTTCGGAAAGGTCGCCATGGTCGAGAGCAGCCACAGCTCAACGGCCCGAGTTGAGCAAGACAAGAGCAAAGAACTGGTCATCGGCGTCAGCGGAGCCAGTGGATCCATCATCGCGGCTCGCCTGGTTCGCTACCTACTCGAATCAGGTCACCGGGTTCATCTGGTCGCCTCCAAGACCGGCAAAATGGTCACCCACGATGAGCTAGAGGTTGCCGATGGAACTCGCACTCTTTTCCCCGACATGGAACATGAAAATCTGACCGAATGGGGACCGAAGAACTTCTACGCACCCTTCGCCAGTGGCACCGCACCTATCGATGGGATGGCGATCGTGCCCTGCTCGATGGCAACCGTAGCAGGACTCGCTCACGGCATCTCCGACAACCTGCTCAAAAGAGCAGGTGAAGTGATGCTGAAAGAGCGTCGGCCACTGGTTGTGGTTCCTCGAGAAGCTCCGCTCGGTCCGATTCACTTGCGCAACCTGCTGACACTGGCCGAAGCCGGGGCGGTAATCATTCCGCCGCTGCTGACCTTCTACCAGCACCCGGGCGATTCGGTGCTGGAACAGGTCGACTACGTGGTATGTCGAATCCTCGACCACCTCGGAATCTCCAACGAGCTCTTTCAACGCTGGGGAAGCAAAACTTGACTTCTCCTGCCTCCACGGAAATGGGCGTCCTCGCTAGCTGCCGCGAATTCTTCGAGATGATCAAGGTATCTCACACACTGTTCGCACTACCGTTTGCCATCGGAGCGGTATTCCTCGCCCTTCGTGGACAACAGATTCCGGTGTCTGAACTACTGCTGCTACTGGGCCAGGTAATTCTCGCGGTGGTCCTGGCTCGTACTGCAGCGATGTCTTTCAACCGCTGGACCGATCGACACATCGATGGGGCCAATCCGCGAACGATGGACCGGTCGATTCCTGCCGGCCGGCTCGCTGCCAGCACCGTATTGCTGGCGACCGTGATCTGTGTAGTCGGCTTCCTGACGGTGGCCGCAACCATCAACCCGCTGGCATTCAAACTATCCCCGGTGGTACTGGTGGTGATCCTTGGCTATTCGTGGACGAAACGATTCACCAGCATGTGCCATCTGGTATTGGGGGTAGGTCTCGGTCTGGCACCACTAGGGGCCTGGGTTGCCATTCGGGGTACGCTCATGACTGTCGAGGGCGATATCGATTTCACTCCGTGGATCCTCGCTGGCGCCGTGATGTTATGGACGGCGGGATTCGACATACTCTATGCCTGCCTCGACACCGACTTTGATCGCCAACAGCAACTCCACAGCATTCCACAGCGCCTCGGGATTTCCGCGGCTCTGAAGGTCGCTTCTCTGCTCCACCTCGCGATGGCCCTGATGCTGTTCTGGCTGTGGTATTTTGGCCAGCTGGGTAGCCCTTTCCTGATCGCCACCAGCATCGTTTGTATCCTCCTTGTCACTGAACATCGGCTGGTCAAACCCGATGATCTGAGACGCGTGAATCGATCCTTCTTCACTCTCAATGCGCTAGTCAGTTTGATCCTGATGATCGCGTTGATCATCGAGGGCTGGTCGCCATGAATCTGGAGAGGACGGAACGTCGGCAACTGATGACTCGAGCTCGCTGGCGCCTACCGGCATTGCCAGCGGGTAAGAACGCGTTGTTGCGTGGACTGGCAGTGGTGGTGCTCCTGCTCATCGCATTACTACCGATCGTGCCCTTTGGTCCTGAGATGGTCGGCAACACAGCGGTCCTCGCTTCCCCCACCTCGCTCGAACCACCGATCCAGCCGGCACTTTCTGCCTGCAGAACAATGGTCAGCCTTCTGTCGCTGGGGCTTCATCCTTTCGTAGCCTCTTCAAGCCTCTCTGTACTACTGCTGAGTCTCTGCTGTGGTGTCACCGTGTTCTGGCTCAGACAGCAGGACGTGGCCCGTTCGGTGGTGGTACTGACCGCGTTACTGCTCGGTCTCTCGCCGGCGATCACCGAACTGGCACGCTACGGTGGATCGGTTCCTCTTTCGATGTTGTTCGGTATTTGCCTGATCGCCTCCACCGAGCAGCTACGGTCGGAGGCAGGGAGGGGAATCGGAACTTGCGGCATCGCGGCAGGGCTGGCTATCGGATCGGGGCCACTGGTGATTCCGGCACTGCTCTATTCACTGCTCAGTCTGATCTGCGACCAGAGCATACGCGACCTGAGGTTGCGCTCGTTGCTGTGGGGGTTCGGTGGACTGCTGTTCGGCTTCGCCATCTTGATCTCGGTCGCCACCATATCCGATCCGGCTGGCATCTACGGTGTCGTGCAAGGCTTTGTCAGCGACTGGACTCCTCGATTTGATGTCGATCTGACACAAATCACGCAAACCTTCGCTCTCGTTACCACCGGGACTGGTGTCATCCTCGGCTCCCTCGCCATCCTTGGAATCCTCTATGGCATCATCCGCCGCCCGGGAGACCTGGCTCTGGTCCTGACGATGGCCAGTTCAGGTCCGCTGCTGAGTTCCTGCTTCAGAGACCAAACCAGCAGCTCTCTGTACGGAGCACCGCCATTTCTCCACGGCTGGATCATCTTTTCACTACTCACGATGACACTCCTGGCATCCTGGACCGTGACGGTCACTCACCGGAGACTGGGCAAGAGCCGCGCCAGAGCCAAACAATGGCTGCTGGGAGCATTGCTGATCCTGGTCGTGATGTCGCTGGCGATGAGATCGCCCAGTTTATTGAAACCGAGGAGCGAAGTGGTGACTCAGTGGGCCCAATCTGTACTGCTCAGCGTGCCACAAGATGCGCTGTTGCTCTCGGGTGGCTCCCCACTGGGCAAAGCCATTTCGGTCATTCAACTACAGCGGGGAATCCGACCCGATGTCATCCTTCTGGATCGGTCGGGCAATCTCGATCCACTACTGATCGGCCTGTCTCAAGACACTTCTGAACCGCAAACCCTGCAAGCGGCCCGCACTCTGGTCACTGCTGGCAGACCGCTCGTCGCGCTGCCGATGGCATTGCATCATCCGCTGCTCTCCGGTCGCCAACTGTCGCCCTGGGGACTGGTGCTGATCGCACATGACGTAGCGACTCCAGCACCAGACGACAACCGCGCCTGGACCCAGATCGATATCCCCGATCTTCCGGTCGAACCTGCCGGAGCATGGCACTGGATCCGAGGTGACGGCCCCGCTCGGTTCGCCAGCGGATCGATGGCCTCAGAGGTCGCGGCAGCCAGCTGGTTTGCGATGGCCAGAAGACAGAGTCAACTGCGCGGAGATGGGCGCTGGGGAGCTATTCTCGGCCTGCTCGGCCGACTGATCGAGGATCCTGCCATGACCCGGGAGTGGGCGCGACAGCAGCCCGCCGACCTGGTCACTTCCGACGCGACTTCCCCGGCCCCTCGTATCTCTGACTAGCACGATCAAGAAATCGGCGCTCTTCCGAGCTGAGTGATTCGATCCCCTCCTGAGACACTTTCTTGAGCAATGCATCGACACGAGCCCGGATCTGTTTTTCTTGTTCGAAAGCTTTCTGTTGGCGCTGTTGACGCCAGTGATCTTTTTTTCGCTGCCACCAACCGGGTCTCGAAGAACGACTGCTCTGCCACGACTCAACTCCGTCAGATTCACTGAGCGTCCGCCCCATGTGAACACTGTTGATCCACATCAGAACCGCCAGAGCTAGCAACAAACCACTGGTGCTGTAGACGAACCATGTCACTGCCAGCACAATCGCCACCACTTTGCCGGAACGGACAAGGACACGGCTTGCATTCTCTTGACCACGACGCGACCACAGAAAAGAGTGCAGGATTCGGCCTCCGTCGAGGGGCAGTGCCGGCAGAAGATTGAACATGAACAGATCCAGGTTCACGGCTGCAGCGATGGCAATCGGTTCGAAAACGGGCTTGTGCAAGAAGAAGGAACCAACTCCTTCGACACCCTCCATCGAGATCACGAACGGAAGCAAGGCCAGCCACAGAATCAGATTGACCACCGGACCACCGATAGCCACAGCAAGATGAGGAAGAGGTCTTTCCGGAATATCGACCGCCGCCAGACCTCCGAGCGGCCACAGGATGACTTCCTTCGCATCTCCTCCGACTTGACGGGCAGCTCGACAATGCCCCAATTCATGCAGGAACACCGAACCGAACAGAAACCCGAGATACAGAAAAGTTGCACCGGATCCGCCGGTCTGATCGGCATTGAATAGTTCAAACAATCCCCAGAGCAGGAAAATCCAGTGCAAGCGCACCGTGATTCCTGCTACTTGCCCGATCCGGAGTCCTCCCCTATCGAACAAGATTCCTCCTGCCATTCATGCACTGCTGAGACATTACGGAATCACCCTTTAACCAAACTGAATCCCCTGAGCCAGGGGCAACTCCTTCGAGTAGTTGATGGTGCAGGTCTGCCTTCGCATGTAAGCCTTCCAGGCATCGGACCCGGATTCACGACCTCCCCCGGTATCCTTCTCACCACCGAAGGCTCCGCCGATTTCGGCACCACTGGTACCGATGTTCACGTTGGCGATGCCACAATCGGATCCACTGGCCGCCAGGAATTTCTCAGACTCTTGCATGTCCAATGTAAAAATGGCACTCGATAGTCCCTGCGGAACAGCATTGTGCCAGCTGATCACTTCATCCAGATCGCGATATCGCATCAGGTACAGAATCGGAGCAAAGGTCTCTTCGTGAACGATCTCCATGTCGTGACGGGCTCGCACCAGGGTCGGCTCGACATAATGCCCCTCGGTGGCCACTCCATCGGTCACTCGATCCCCGCCGAAGATCACCTCACCACCCTGTTCGCGAATACTGGCGAGGGCTTGCAGCATGTCATCGACAGCGCCACCGTGGATCAGCGGCCCCATCAAGGTTCCTTCAGCAAGGGGGTCTCCTACTGAAACCTGCTGGTAAGCCTGGCAAAGCCTCGCTTCCATCTCATCTGCGATATCCTCGTGAAGGAACAGACGTCTAGTACTGGTGCAACGCTGACCGGCAGTTCCGCAGGCACCGAACACGACCGCTCGCATCGCCAGATCGAGATCAGCCTTGTCTGAAACGATGATGGCGTTGTTGCCACCGAGCTCGAGCAAACTACGACCGAGACGTTGGCCCACCACCTCGGCAACGCGACGACCCATCCGACACGATCCGGTAGCACTAACGAGCGGAATCCGTCGATCGGCCAGCAACGCCTCCCCGACCGGATCTCGATCACCGATGACCAACCCAAAGATCGGTGGAGCCTTCATTTCATCGAGCACTTCCTGAACGATGTTATGGACGGCCACAGCACACAATGGTGTCGAGGAAGAGGGTTTCCAGATCACGGCATCGCCACAGACTGCCGCCACCAGGGCATTCCAGGACCACACCGCCACAGGAAAATTGAATGCCGAGATACAACCGACAATCCCCAGTGGATGCCACTGTTCATACATCCGATGGCCTGGGCGTTCCGAGTGCATCGTAAGACCGTAAAGCTGGCGAGAGAGGCCGACCGAGAAATCGGCGATGTCGATCATCTCCTGCACCTCACCGATTCCCTCGGGCAGGATTTTCCCCATCTCTGCGGCAACCAAACTTCCCAGCTGCTGTTTTCGTTCACGAAGCGCTTCTCCCATGCAACGGACGACCTCGCCACGGCGCGGAGCCGGCCATGTTCTCCATTCCAGAAATGCATCGTGGGTCGCTTGAACCGTTGCCTCATAATCTTGCAGTGTGGCTCTGGCTACAGTGGCCAGTACCGAGCCGTCGATGGGGGACCGACTTTCCAGCCAATCGTCAGAGGGAGTTCTCCAACCAGCAGCGTAAACACCAGGGTTCTGCTGCTGGATACCGAGAGAATCGAGGAACGAGATATCCATACCGAAAACTCACTTTCGGGGTGAGGTCGCCTTCGCTTCACCGTACCCACTGCCGGCGAGAGTGCCGTACGTTAGCGGTGCCAGAGGAACAGGTCGAGGGTTCCGCAGCTTGGGTCCGCCAAACAGGTATAGAAAGTACCGACGGGTGTCTCCACGATCCCTCAGCCACTGTCTTCTTGCCCCGCATCAATACCGGCATAAAGCACCGCCAGCACTCTCACCTGGATCGTTCAACTCGCGCAGAAACCTAGACAGGATTGACAGTTAATGAAGTTGATAGAAATTGCAGCAGTGGCCAAACCAGGAAAAAATCCCGATCCAACCAAAAGCCGCCAATGAATCTCCATGGGGTCGCTAAATAGTGTCTCGCGCGCTCTTAGTCTCCCGTTATGATCGATATGGGGTCTATACCGATGGGACCAGATTCTTCCTTGAGGTCGCCTCCAGGAAACCGAGGGGTTTGCCTCGTACCAGGAGGCCTCCCGGGATTCTGACTGACGGGTTGGGTGACCGTTCAAAACGACTTTTGAGTCGACGCCCCAGCAAGTCATTCAGTTGGTTCGTAAATGGGTTCTTTTTGGGTCGAAAAATACAGATTGATGCAAAGTTGTTGCGAGTCATCGCACCGCGGATGTGTACCTCTACGGTGTCATCGTTGGCAACTCGAAAACAGGAAGTCGAGGAAACTCAATGCGTAAGTTATGTCTGATCACCGCCATTTTCGCCTTTTCTGCCACTGGCCTTTGGGCCCAAACTGGTGGAGACGAATGCGCTGTAGCTGATGTAATTACCATCTCTGGTTTCGGGACCTACGCCGTCGCGATGGATAACACCACCGCAACGACAGGAACCGATCCGGCCCCGGTAATTCCATGCGATGCCTTCATGGGCATATTCAACCAGGACATCTGGTGGTCTGTCGTTTTTGATGCAGACGGAGTGATCAACGCAACCACCTGCGATGTCGGAAGCTGGGATACGGACATGGCTTTCTACGATGGTAGCGGAGGTTGCGGATCCCTTCTGGAACTCAACTGTAGCGGCGATGCAGCGACCAACCCCGGTCCCTGCCAGGCCTTCTACTCCGAGTTCNCGACTACGACACCGGTAACCGCAGGAGTCACCTACTACCTTCGGGTCGGTGGCTGGAATGCTACAGCCGCCGGAACCGGCACCATGACCCTCGATTTCTTCGCCATCGGAGCCGAAATCTGCGACGACGGCGTCGATAACGATGCCGACGGCCTGATCGACTGTTTTGATCCTGATTGCTCCGGAGTGCCACCGTGCGGATCCGAAGCCGGCCAGTGCAACGACGGCGTTGACAACGATGCGGACGGAACCACCGATTGCTGCGATGCCGACTGCATTGGTGATCCGGGTTGCATCGAAAACGATACGGCAACCTGCACCGACGGCGTTGACAATGATTGCGACGGGAACGCCGATTGCGCCGATGTAGATTGTGTCGGTGTCAGTCTCTGTGGAGCCGAGATTTGCGACGACGGCTTTGACAACGATGGAGACGGACTCGTCGACTGTTTCGACGTAGCCGACTGCCTGGGAACCCCCGCATGCCCTGCCGCTAACAACGATGAGTGTGTCGTCGCCGTAGACATCGGACCCATCGTCGGAACCGGCACCTACTCTGCTATCATGGATTCAACTTCCGCCAGCCTTGGGGCTGATCCACTTCCGACCATTACCTGCCCTGTCATGGGTGCGTTCGACAATGATATCTGGTTCTCTTTCACCCCCGACGTCGACATGGTCGCAGAGATTCACACCTGTGATCCTACTGGGTGGGACACTGACCTGGCGATCTACGAAGATACCACCAACGATTGCACCGCAATGACCGCAATCGGCTGTAGCGGAGATGCCACAGTCCTCACCGGATGCCAGGCCTTCTACAGCCACATCCAGTTCGTGGAAGTCAGCGCTGGAGTGAGCTACAAGATTCGCGTGGGCTCCTGGGCAGCAGGAACAAACGGTGTTGGACTCCTTACCGTCAACCTGGTGATTCCGGCGGTCGAAATCTGCAACAATGGAGTCGACGACGATCTCGATGGCGCCATCGATTGTCTCGATCCCGATTGCTTCCAGGATCCGAGCTGCAGCTTCACCGATGGAGATGAGTGCTTCGTCGCTTTTGATGTTTTCGACGGTGCCAATGCCATCGACACCACCACTTTCACTGCCAGTGCTGATCTCACCAACGCCGGACTGTGCCCGGGCTCTTTCTTTGGTCAGAATGATATGGACGGTTGGTACCTCTACACCGCGACTGCCGATGCCGCGTACTGGATTCACACTTGTGACGGTGCTGGATTCGATAGCGACCTGCTCGTTTACGATTTCACCTCTGCCGGTGGCGACTGTGCGAATATTCAGGGCTCTGAAATCGCCTGCAACGGCGATTCCACTGCTCTTCCTGGTCCTTGCCAGGCTTTCTACTCCTACGTCGAGGTCGACCTGACGGCAGGAAATCAATATCTCATACGTGTTGGCTCCTGGGCACTTGGTGGCGGTGGTTCTGGAACTCTGAACATCGTACCGCTGCTCTGTCCTCCGATGGCTGGACTGGGTTTCGCCAGTGATTGTGTCACCGGAGATGTGACCTTGACCTGGACCGGAAACCTCTACGACACCATCGAGATCTTGAGAGATTCGGTACTGATCGACACCGTCGGTGGTGGGGATACCACCTACACCGACCTCGGCCTGGCCGCTGGCAACTACACCTACACCGTACAAGGTGTCTGTGGCGGCAATATAAGCGGGAATCAGACGATCATCGCGAACGTCGCTTCCTACGGTGGCGAACCCGATGTGATTTTCGCGCTCGAGGGATTCGACGACATCGATAGTGTTGCGGCACTTCAAACCGCTCTCGATAGCAACGGTGTCGTTTACGTCACCACCACTCTGGGACCGGCGGCCTGGGGTTGCCTCGGCAGCGGCACCATCGCGCGTGCCTGGATGATGAACGGTACCTTCCCCAACGATTACCGCATCACTGACGCCGATGGAACGGCCCTGGCAACAGCGGTCGAAAACGGTGCCGCGGTCTACATGGAAGCAGGAGACCACTGGGGATTTGCTCACCTCGTCACCCCATACGATAACTACGATGGAGTCGACCAGGGCATTGTGGCGGACGGCGACGATTCCTTCCTTTCGATGGATGGTGCCGATAGTGGTTTCGGACTCGATACCTCTGATCTGAGTGGAACCGCCTACAACCAGGCGAACCCAGGCAATGACTGGACCGACCAGATCAATGCTGTTGCAGGATCCGGTGGCCCGAATGTCGCGGTCATCTGGATGCAATCAGGGGGTGCTTACAATACGGCGATTTGCTACTCCACCGATGATCCCCTGGGCAACACTATCTCCCAGTCCTGGGAGTTTGGTGGATTCGGTGGAGATCAGGCTGATCTGGCCGCTCGATACATCTCGTTTCTCGGTGGTGGTGGTGGCCCAATAGGTCCGAACTTCGGTCGCGGTGATTGTAACGCCGACGGTGGCTTCAACATCGCCGATGCCATTTTCGTTCTGGCGGCACTCTTCTCCGGAGGCCCAACGGGCCCCTGCGCGGACGCCTGCGACGCCAACGACGACGGTAGTATTAACATCGCCGATGCGATCTTCGCCCTCGCCGCACTGTTTAGCGGTGGTCCTCCTCCGACCGCCCCAGCACCCACCGACTGCGGCGTGGACGTGAACGATACCGATACGCTCGATTGTGCCAGTTTCCCGCCCTGCATCTAAATGAGCAGGCAGAACACGGTAAAATTGGGACGGGGGGCCTTTTCCGGCAGGGAAAGGCCCCCCTGTTCTTTATTTCATGCCCTTCACACAGCCCTGGTCTCGCACTCGACCAATTTCATGTCTAGTATAGAACCAGGATCGTTGAGAGAGTCGATCTCATATTGAGGTTCTCTCGCGATGCTTGGGCTTGAGAATGACAATAAATTGCGAGTTGCGATTCGCACCTTCGGGTGTGTCCTTGTGGAACTCTAGCGATTCGTCGCGCCAGGGAGGTGTGCTCCCATGGGTTCCTGCTGGCAACTCAATCAACAGACGGGAAGTCGAGGGAACGAATGCGTAAGTTGTTTTTAATCACAACCATTCTCGCTTTTTCTGCCACCGGCCTTTGGGCGCAAACTGGCGGAGACGAGTGTGCGGTTGCTGACGATATCGCCGTTTCCGGTTTTGGGACCTACGTCGTTGCGATGGACAACACCGCTGCGACCACCGGAACCGATCCGGCTCCGGTAATTCCCTGTGCCGTTTTTGGCCAGAACACCAACGACATCTGGTTCTCGTTTGTCCCGGATGCTGATGGTGCCATCGATGTCACCACCTGTGACCCGACAAGCTGGGACACCGACCTGCTTCTCTACGATGGATCTGGCGGCTGCGGAGCTCTTCTCGAGTTGGCCTGCAGCGGAGATGCCACGACCAATCCTGGTCCATGCCAGGNNTTCTACTCCGAATTCGATGCGCCTACTGCGGTCACTGGAGGAAACACCTACTACCTGAGAATCGGTAGCTGGGGAACCGTTGGCGGAACCGGCAACCTCACCATCAACTTCTTTGCCGTCGGAACAGAAGTCTGCGACGACGGTGCTGACAACGATGCCGACGGTCTCATCGACTGCTTTGATCCTGATTGTGCCGGAGTGCCACCGTGTGGAGACGAAGCCGGTCAATGCGGAGACGGCGTCGACAACGACGCCGACGGCCTGACCGATTGCTGCGATGACGATTGCATTGGTGATCCGGGTTGCCTCGAAAGCGATCCAACAGCCTGCAGCGACGGCATTGACAACGACTGTGATGGAACCGTCGATTGCGTCGATCTCGACTGCAGTGGCATCGGTCTCTGTGGACCCGAGATTTGCGACGATGGATTCGACAACGATGGAGACGGGCTCATCGACTGTTTCGACATACTCGACTGTCTGGGAGCCCCAGCATGCCCCGTTGCGACCAACGATGAGTGCGTCGATGCCGAAGACATCCCGATTGCCGGTCCCGATACCTATACCGCTCTCATGGATTCAACCGGCGCCAGTACCGGAGTTGATCCTTTGCCAGGCATTGCCTGCGCTGTCATGGGTCAGTTCGCCAACGATATCTGGTTTAGTTTCGTCCCGGACCAGAACATGGTCGCAGAGATTCGCACTTGTGATCCACTCGCCTGGGACACTGACCTGGTGGTCTACGAAGATCCTACCAACGATTGCACCGCGATGACCGAACTCGCCTGTAACGGAGATTCCACTGTTCTCACCGGATGCCAGCCCTTCTACAGCCACATCCAGTTCTTGAGTGTTAACGCCGGTACAACCTACAGGATCCGTATCGGCTCGTATGGGCTTGGAGTCATCGGTCTCGGAACCGTCACCGTCATCATGCAGATTCCCTCCATGGAGATCTGTGATGATGGCATTGATAACGACCTCGATGGAGCCACTGATTGTCTCGACTCGGATTGTTTCGCGGATCCGAGCTGCAACTTCACCCAAGGAGATGAATGTTTCGTCGCCATCGAAGTATTCGACGGTGCCAATCCGATCAGTAACGTCCCCTTCACCACCAGTACCGATCCTCCTATCGATATCTCTCTCTGCCCTGGTACCGGCAACGGTGCCATGGCCTTTGACGGCTGGTGGGAATATGAGGCCACCGAAACTGCCGATTACTGGATTCATACCTGTGATCCAGGAGCCGTCGGATGGAATGACACCGACCTGCTTGTTTACGATTTCACCGCTGCCGGCGAAGACTGCGCAAACCTTGCGGGCAACGAGATTGCCTGCAACGGCGATTCCTTTATTCTCCCCGGTCCGTGCCAGAATTGGTATTCCCTGGTTGAACTTCCGTTGGTCGCCGGCAATCGATACATGATACGAATCGGTACCTACAGTACGTTCGTGGGCACCGGATCTCTGACTATCCAGTCGCTTACCTGTCCTCCGATGACCGGGCTCACCGTCGCTACTGATTGTAATACTGGTGAGGCGACCTTGAGCTGGGACCCTAACCCTTACGACTCCATCGACCTGACAAGGGATGGGGTACTGATTGCTACCGTACCTGGCAACGACACCAGCTACGTCGATCTGGCTCTCGCTCCAGGCACTTACACCTACGAAGTACAGGGTGTCTGCGCTGGCAACTTCGGTGGTTCCGAAACCGTGGTGGCGAACGTCGCCACCTACGGAGGTGAATCGGATGTCATCTTCGGCGTCGAAGGCGTGGACCAGATCGACAGCGTCGCGGCACTTCAAGCCGCCCTCGATAACAACGGCATCACTTATGTCACCACCACACTGGGGCCAGCGGAATGGGGCTGCTTCGGCAGTGGAACCATCACCCGCGCCTGGATGATGACCGGGACATGGCCCAACGATTACCGTATTACCGATGCAGACGGGGCGGCGCTTGCCTCAGTGATCGAGAACGGTACTAACGTCTACATGGAAGCAGGAGACCACTGGGGATTCGTCCACCTCGTCACCGCATACGATAACTACGATGGAGTCGATCAAGGGGTCCCCCCTGTCGATGGAGATGACTCTTTCCTCAGCATGAACGGTGCCGATAGCGGTTTCGGACTCGATACTTCTGATCTGAGCGGAACCGCCTACAACCAGGCTGCTGCAGGCATTGACTACACCGACCAGATCAACCCTCTTGCCGGATCCGCAGGACCCAACGTGGCGCAGGTGTGGACCGATGCGGTTCAGGGGTACGGCACCGGGGTTTGCTACGACACCGATGCTCCCTACGGCAAAACCATTAACCAATCGTGGGAGCTTGGTGGATTCGGTGGAGATCAAACTGATCTGGTCGCGCGCTACATCGCGTTTCTTGGTGGTGGTGGTGGCCCAACAGGTCCGCTCTTTGGTCGCGCAGACTGTAACGCTGACGGCAGCTTCAACATCGCCGATGCCATCTACACCCTGGCTTTACTGTTCTCCGGTGGTCCCGC
The DNA here is from genome assembly GCA_002711105.1 of Planctomycetota bacterium. GTDB lineage: Bacteria > Planctomycetota > UBA8108 > UBA1146 > UBA1146 > UBA1146. The sequence continues at coordinate 4,603 of PAIH01000059.1, read as the reverse complement.
AGGCCCGTGCGATGACGCCTGTGATTCCAACGGGGATGGGGCCATCAACATCGCCGATGCGATCTTCACTCTGGCGGCGCTGTTCAGCGGTGGTCCTGCTCCATCCGGTCCGGGGCCGACCGACTGTGACGTGGATGCAGACGATACCGACGCACTCGACTGCGCAAGTTTTCCGCCCTGTCTGTAAATCACAGGCAACAGTGGTAACAGTGCGACAGGGGGCCTTTCCCGCTGGGAAAGGCCCCCTGTTCTTCAATTCATCTCTTGTAAAGCACCTACCTCGCACTCCCCCACTTTCATGACTACTATGGAAACAGGATCGTTGAGGGGGTCTTTCTCGTATTGCAGGTCCACTCCATCGACACTTGGGTTCGAAAATGACAAATAATTGTAGGTTGCGATTCACCGATTCACCGATTCACACCGACAGGTGTGCCTGCTGGCAACCCAATAAACAAACAGGAAGTTGAGGGAACGAATGCGTAAGTTGTTTTTGATCACAACCATTCTCGCTTTTTCTGCCACCAGCCTGTGGGCGCAAACTGGCGGAGACGAGTGTGACGTCGCTGATGTAATCCCCATCTCTGGTTTCGGAACCTACCTTGTCGCAATGGATAATACCGCCGCAACAACAGGAACCGATCCGGTCCCGACGATTCCATGTGGTGCCTTCATGGGCATATTCAATCAGGACATCTGGTTCTCCTTTGTCCCGGATGCCGATGGTGCCATCGATGTCACCACCTGCGATCCAACAAGTTGGGATACTGACATGGCCCTCTACGATGAGGGCACAGGATGCACAGGCCTTCTTGAAGTCAACTGCAGCGGAGATGCCACGACCAATCCTGGTCCCTGCCAGGCCTTCTACTCCGAGTTCGACAATCCGACGCCGGTGTTCGCAGGAGTCACTTACTACCTTCGGGTCGGTGGCTGGAATGCTCTTGCTGCCGGAGTCGGCACCTTGACCATGAATTTCTATGCCCTCGGAGCCGAAATCTGCGACGACGGTGCTGACAACGACGCCGACGGTCTCATCGACTGTTTTGATCCTGATTGCGTCGGGATCCCACCCTGTGGAGCTGAAGCAGGTCAGTGCGACGACGGAGTCGACAATGACGCCGACGGAACCACCGATTGCTTCGATGTCGACTGCATCGGTGATCCGATTTGCTTCGAGGGCGATAACGCAACCTGTACCGACGGCGTTGACAACGATGCCGACGGCGCCACTGATTGCGCCGATCTCGATTGCAGCGGCATCGGTCTCTGTGGACCCGAGGTTTGTGACGATGGATTCGACAACGATGGAGACGGCCTCGTCGACTGTTTCGACGTAGCCGATTGTCAGGGAACCCCAGCGTGCCCTACTTCCGGCAACGATGAATGCATTACTGCCATAGACATCCCGGTCGCTGGTCCCGGTACCTACACCGCTCTCATGAATTCAACGGCCGCCAGTCTCGGTACTGATCCCGCTCCATCGATACCCTGCGCAGTCGTGGGTGCGTTCGACAACGATATCTGGTTCAGTTTCACTCCCGACCAGGACATGAGTGCAGAGATTCACACCTGTGATGCGACCGGTTGGGACACGGATCTGATGGTCTATGAAGATGCCACCAACGACTGCACCGCGATGACAGAGATCGCCTGTAATGGAGATGCCACTGTCCTCACCGGCTGCCAGGCCTTTTACAGCCACGTCCAGTTCGTAGGTGTCACTGCAGGAATAAACTACAAGATCCGTGTCGGTTCCTGGGCAGTGGGTGCTTCCGGAGTAGGACAACTCACGATGAACCTTGTAGCAGTCGGCCCGGAGATCTGCGACGACGGTGTCGACAACGATCTCGATGGTCTCGTCGATTGCGCCGATCCCGACTGCATTGGATTTCCTAATTGTTTCGAGGGTGACACTGTGACTTGCACCGACGGCATTGACAACGATAACGACGGCGCCACCGATTGCGCCGATTCCGACTGCATTGGTATCGGTCTCTGTGGACCCGAGATTTGCGACGATAATTTCGACAACGATGGGGACGGTTTCGTCGACTGTCTCGACATAGCCGATTGTCTGGGAACTCCAGCGTGCCCCATCAGCGATGGAGATGAGTGCTCCATCGCCGTCGAGGTGTTCGACGGTGCCAATGCCATCGACACCAACCCCTACACCCCCAGTGCCGATGCTTCCAACGCTGGACTGTGCCCGGCCACCTTCTTCGGTGCAAATGACATGGACGGCTGGTGCCTCTACACCGCGACTGCAGATGCCTCTTACGAGATCCACACCTGTGACCAGGCTGGATTCGATAGCGATCTGCTCGTTTACGACTTCACCGCAGCCGGTGGCGACTGCGCATTCATCCAGGGCAACGAGATCGCCTGCAACGGCGACTCCACTGCTCTTCCTGGTCCTTGCCAGGCTTTCTACTCCCACGTCGAGGTTCCGCTGGTCTCAGGAAATCAATACCTCATACGCGTTGGATCCTGGGCAGCTGGTGGCGGTGGCACCGGGACTCTGAACATCGTGGCGACGCTGTGTCCTCCGGTGGTTGGACTCGGTTACACCAGTGATTGCGTCAGCGGTGATGTGACCCTGAACTGGACCGCCGGCACATTCGATTCCATCGAGATTCTGAGAGACCAGGTATTGATCGACACCCTCGGTGGCGGAGATACCACCTACACCGATCCGGGTCTGGCTGCTGGCAACTACTTCTATCAGGTGCAGGGTGTCTGCGCTGGCAACCTCGGCACTGCCGCCACCACAATAGCAAACGTCGCCTCTTACGGAGGTGAAACGGACGTCATCTTTGCCGTCGAACTACCTGACCAGATCGACAGTGTCGCGGCCCTCCAGGCCGCTCTCGATGCCAACGGCATCGGATACGTCACCACCACTCTGGGGCCAGCGGCATGGGGCTGCCTCGGCAGTTCCACCCTCGCCCGCGCCTGGATGATGACCGGAACTTACCCCGAATATTATCGCATCACTGCCGAGGACGGGGTGGCCCTCGCTACGGCGGTCCAGAACGGAACCTCGGTTTACTTCGAAGCGGGTGACCACTGGGGATTCGTCCACCTCGTCACTCCATACGATGACTACGACGGAGTCGACCAGGGTACCGTGGTCGACGGAGATGATTCCTTCTTGACGATGAACGGCGCCGATGGTGGTTTCGGACTCGATACCTCTGATCTGAGTGGAACCGCCTACAACCAGGCTGCCGCAGGCAGTGACTGGACCGATCAAATCGCTCCTCTTGCCGGAGCCGCAGGACCCAACGTCGGACAGATCTGGACCGATTCAGCCCAGGGTTACGGCACCGGGATTTGCTACGCCACCGATGATCCGAATGGCAACACCATCTCCCAGTCGTGGGAGTTTGGTGGATTCGCTGGAGATCAGGCTGATCTGGCCGCCCGGTACATCGCGTTCCTCGGCGGCGGTGGCGGCCCGGTAGGTCCGCTCTTTGGTCGCGGAGACTGTAACGCCGACGCCAGCTTCAACATCGCCGATGCCATCTTCACCTTGGCATCACTGTTCTCCGGTGGTCCGGCAGGTGTCTGCGCAGACGCCTGCGACTCCAACGGTGACGGCGGGCTCAACATCGCCGATGCGATCTTCACCCTCGCAGCGTTGTTCAGCAGTGGTCCTACTCCGAGCGCCCCAGGGCCCACCGATTGTGACGTGGATGGGGACGATACAGATCCGCTCGATTGTGCCAGTTTCCCGCCCTGCCTGTAAACCACGGGTAAAAGCGGTAACAGTGCAACAGGGGGCCTTTTCCAACCGGGAAAGGCCCCCTGTTCTTTATTTCATGCCCTCCATACAGCCCTACCTCGCACTCCAGCACTGTCATGACTACTATGGAAGCAAGATCATTGCGGGAGTCGATCTCATATTGAGGTTCACTCTCTGCGTGCTTGGGCTCGAGGATGACAAGTAATTGCGGGTTGCGATTCACCGGTTCACACCGACAGGTGTGCCTTTGTTGGATTCCAGCGATTCGTCGCGCCAGGGAGGTGGGCTTCTACGGCGTCGCCGTTGGCAACTCAAATACAGGAAGTCGAGGAAACTCAATGCGTAATTTATGTCTGATCACTGCCATTTTCGCTTTTTCTGCCACTGGCCTGTGGGCGCAAACTGGCGGAGACGAGTGTGATGTTGCTGACGTAATTACTGTATCTGGTTTTGGTACCTACGTCGTTGCGATGGACAACACCGCTGCGACTACCGGAACCGATCCGGCTCCGGTAATTCCCTGTGCCGTTTTTGGCCAGAACACCAGCGACATCTGGTTCTCCTTTGTCCCGGATGCCGATGGTGCCATCAATGCCACCACCTGCGATCCAGCAAGCTGGGACACCGACATGATGCTCTACGATGGAGCTGGCGGTTGCGCAGCTCTTGTCGAGTTGGCGTGCAACGGTGATGCCGTCACCAACCCTGGTCCCTGCCAACCCTTCTACTCCGAATTCGAGGCGCCTACTGTGGTAACCGCAGGAAACCCCTACTACCTCAGAATCGGTAGCTGGGGAACCGTTGTCGGAACCGGCAACCTCACCATCAACTTCTTTGCCATCGGAACAGAAGTCT
>PAIH01000058.1 GCA_002711105.1 Planctomycetota bacterium | reverse complement strand
CACAGACGATGCCGCGGAAAGGGCCGCCACGAACACGGCGGCAATGTCGGTCGTTTCGCCGTCGATGTCGCCGAGGTAGAGGGTGCTGGGCGATGCGGTGGAGATCGTATCCAGCTCCTCGTCGGAGACGGAATAATTGGCCGTGGACACGGCGACGGAGCCGGTGCCGACGTTGACGGTGCAGGAAGCAGCCAGTCCGTTGCAGGTCGGATGGAGCCAGATCTCGTCCCGTCGGTCGGCGGCGAGCAGCGAGTTGAGGTCGCTCTCGATTTTGCAGCTCGTGGTATCCCAATTAAAGTGGGCAGATTCCAAATGGAGGCGGCTGCCGTACTGCGACTGGCCCTGCAGCGAGATGCCGGCGGAGGGAGAGTGGCAGGACAAGGTGTCGCCGACGAAGAGGTGGAGTGCGGCCGAAGCCGTGGTGGAGCGGTTCACGACGACGCTGTCAGAGAGCGAGATGTTGGCCGCAGAGTCATTGGCCCAGATGGTCACCGGCAGCGACTCGATGCGAATGTCGTTGCTCTGAGCGCCGCTGTGTCCGTCGAATACGATGTGGCCCGCGGCGCCGTAGGTGGTGATGTCGACGTCCTGGTGGATGACGAGGTGGCCATCGGCGTTGTGGTGGAAGATGAACTTGAGATAACCGGAGGAGGTGGAGATGTCCTGGGACACTGTGATGCCGTCATAGCCATCCACCTCGACATAGCCATTGCTGTCGGAGTCGAGGATGGTGGCGGCGTCGCCGAACGTGATGCCGCCGGACAGGGTCTGCATCGTGATGTGGCCGCCAGAGACGCCGCTCATCGACACACTCTGCGTGAACCCGGAAACGTACATTGCGCCCAAATTGGAGATGAGCTCGAGCGACGCAGCGTGCAGCGTCGTCAACTCCGACTGCACCAAATTGAGGGCGTAGCTCTCGCCGTCCGACGGACTGCCGCTTCCTCCGATCGCCATCGAGTACGAAGACGAGCACCGCTCCGAAATGATAATCGTCGACGACGAGGCGTTGAGCGAGGTCGTGGCCGGATCGACCATCAGGACATCGCCGCCGTAATACATCAGCTCCGCGCCCGACGCCGTGGAGAGCGACGTCGACTGAGAGAGCACCAGATGGCCCGCCGAAGAGGCGCAGTCCGCGTCGGTTTGCAAAAAGAGGCGGCCGTCGGCGGCAGAGGAATTGAGGTGGATCGATGCCGACGACGCAAAGCTGATGTTGCCCAAAGAGATGAGATAGACGAAGGCAGCATCAATGTGCAGCGCAGCGGACTCGGTCAGCGAGATCTCGGCGCCGTGGACGTAGAGCCATCGGCTGAGCGACGGCGGCACGTCGAGGTCCGAGAGGTAAACGAGCGACACCGCCGTGGTCAGCGAGGATCCGCCGGAATAATAATCGCCGAGATATACCGTGGCAGAGTCGGCCGTGTCGATGGTGTTGAGCTCGGCGTTGCTGAGGGCGTACTCGCTCGAGATGGGGTTGACGGTGTCGTCTCCGATGTGCATCGAGCAGGAACCTCCTTCGCCGTCGCTGCAGGTGGGGTGGAGCCAGATGACGTCGCCGCCCGATGCCTCATCGTCCAGCGCGTCGGTCGAGATCTGACACGACGAGTTATCCCAAACCAAGACACGAGATTGCAAGTTGATGGTGGCGCCGTCCGCCGAGGAGCCGTGCACTGCGATGCCAGCCGACGGCGACCGACACTCGAGCACGTGGCCGACGTAGAGGTGGAACTCGAGGTTGCTGCTCGAATCGCGTTTCACCGTCACGTCCTGATCCAGAGTGACATTGGACGTGGAGTGCTCCGCCTTGATGCTCGTCGGCAGAGTGTCGATCGAGATGGTGGCTGGATGGCTGTCGTTGGACAAAAACACAATGTTCCCCGAGCTGCCCGTGCTCACGATGTGGACATTGGATTTGCTGGCGGCGGAGTCGCCGATGTCGAGGTCGCCGTTGATGAACTGCAGCGAGAGCACACCGTCCTCGTTGCTCACGTTCTGCATCACCTTGAGCCCGCTCTCCCCGTAAATGTCCACTCCGCCGCCGGTGTTGGAGGAGAAGGAGCTGCCGTCGTCGTCAAAGGTGACCGAGCCCGCCGAGGCGGTCACGGACAGCTTGCCGCCGAGCACGGAGCCCATATGCTGCTGCTGGTCGACTCCGGCCACGTAAATGTCGCCGGACAGCGAGTGCAGCACCAGGTCGGCGGTGGAGAGCAGGCCCAGTTCCCGCCGCAGGACCACCATCGCGTACTGGTTGCCGTCGCCTGGAACGGGCGCAGAGCCGCCAATCAGCAACGAGCTCGTCGACGAGCACCGCTCCGAAAGGGTGATGCTCGATTGCGACGAGTTGAGTGCTGGGGGAGAGCCCGCGGTGACGTTGCCCAAAAGGACCAGGTCGCCGCCATGATACACGATGGGGCTGTTGCCGGTGGTGCTCACGGTGCAGCCATCGCAGATTCGGAGAGTGCCGTTCTTGCCGCCACAGTCAGAGTCCGTCCCAATAAACAACGTGTTCGCTGCGCCGGCAGCCAGCTGGATGGAGGTCCCGTTGTCGAGCAACAGAATGTCACCCGACGTCGACCAGTGCAGGTCCATCGAGTTGAAAATGAGCGAGCTTCCGCCGGAGACCACGATCTGGGCGCTGCCGTTGTTGGCCGTCAGGTAGAGGTCGCTGGCCATAGAGGACAGGAAAGTGAGGTCAGAGGCGCTGGTGCCGCCGACGTAGATGCTCGAGAGAGCGGAGGTGCCGCGGTCTCCGAGGTAGAGCGTGGCCGAAGAGGAGCTGTTGATCGCATTGAGCTCGGCCGAGCTCAGCGAGTAATTGCTGAAATGGCTGTTGCTGCCGTCCCCAATGTGCATGATGCAGCTGCTCCCGCCCACTGCAGCAGAACAGGTCGGGTGCAGCCAAATCACGTCCGCCGCCGAGGCATCCGAGGTGGTGTCGATGCGGCAGCCACCCAACGCGTCCACCGCCAGATTGGCTGAGTGCAGGTTGATCGTGGCGCCGTGCCCCGACGAGTCGCCTTGCAGTGAAAGGCCCGTCGACGGCGCCACGAAGCTCAGCTCGTTGCCAACGTACACTGACAACTCGCGGTGCGACGACGCAGAGCGATTCACCACCACTCCGATCGAAAAGGCAATGTCCGAGGTCGAGTGCGACGCCGTCAGGCTGAACGGCAAATGCTCGACCAGCAATCGCCCAGAGTAGATGGCGGGCGATGAAATAAAGTAGATGGAGCCCGATGGGCCGCTCGACGTGATCTCGACGTCGGGCGCGGCGATCAACATATCGTCGGAGCTGAATTTGAACGACAAAGTGCTGTTCCGATTGCTGATGTTTTTGTGGACCGAAATGCCGGCAAAGCCGTTGATCAAAACGCCGTCCGAATTGTCGGAGAACTCAGTGTCTCCGTCGTCCAAGACAATGAATTGCCAGCTCGTGTTGGCGGTGGCCGCCACCACCTCGAGGCGCCCATTGAGCACTCCGCTGAGATGAGTCGATTGCTGCAGTCCCGAGACGAAGATGGAGCCGCTGTACGAATCGAGCACCAGGTCCTTGGTCTGGATCCGCGCCAATTCAGAGCGCAGCAGAGTGAGCGCATAGTTGTTGCCGTCAGACGGCGACGTGCTGCCACCAATCGCCATCGAGTAGTTCGTCGAGCAGCGCTCCGAAATGGTGATGCTCGACTGGGTCGAGTTGAGTGTGCCGGTCGAATCGAGCGAGACGTCTCCGCCGTGATAGTGGATGGCAGCTCCGCCGGTGCTCACCACGCTGCTGCCCGCGGAGACGGTGAGTGATCCGGCACCGGCCCCGGCACAGCAGCCATAGCTCGAGTGCAGAAACAGGCTGTGGCTGTCATCGCCGTCCAATCTGAGCAGCGAGCCGCTCTCCAAAATGAGGTGGCGCGCCGCCTTGAGCTGGACGTCGGTCAGAGTGAACAGCGCCGAGCTGGAAGAGGAGAGCACGATCTCTCCGTCGCACTGCGAGTTGGCGATGAGCTCGACCGCTGCCCCGATGGCCGAGCTGGTCAGATCGAGGTCGTACACTGTGATGCGGTCCATGGCGTAGCTGCTGTCGGTGTCGCCCAGATAAACGGTGGCCATTCCGGAGCTGTTCAGCTTGTCCAGCTCGGCGTCGGTCACCGTGTAATTGCCGTCTGCGCCGTCGTCGCCGCCGACATTCATGGTGCAGACCGCCAGCCCCTCGCAGGTGGGGTGCAGCCAAATCACGTCGGCGGTGCTGCCGTTGCCGTCCAGGCTGTTGGTGTCCACGTAGCACGACGACGTATCCCACGAAAAGAGCGCAGACTGCAAATCGATGGTGGCGCCGTTGCCCTGAGAGTCTCCGTGGAGCGTGATGCCGGAAGACGGCGCCAAGCACTGTAGCTGATGCCCGCTGTAAAACAGGAAGCGGGAATGGGCAGTGGGAGAGCGCCGGAGCAGCACGCTGACATCGAACGAGATGTTGGCCGTGGAATGGTGGGCCATGATGCCAGCCGGCAGCTCATCGACGATGATGGAGCTGGCGGCCGGCTGCGCTGCCTCGAACAGGATGTGCCCGTCGACGCCGAGGGAGCGGACGTAGACTGCGGGAGAGGTCACGGTGAGGTCCGAGTGCATCATGTTGAGTGTGAGCGTGCCGTCGTGGACGGTCAGGTTGCGGTCGACGTAGAGACCCTGACTGCCGATCAACTGCACCTCCTCGTTGCCCGCAAAAGAGACGCTGCCCTCCTTCACCTCGACGTACTGCGACGAGTGGTTGGTGGAGGAGGCGCGGATCACCACAGAGCCTCCGCTGATCCCGGCCATATGCTGAGATTGGTCCATTTCCGAAACGTGCACCGAGCCGTTGGCCGAGTCGACCACGAGGTGCTCCGCAAACAGCGTCGATAACTCCGACTGAAGCAGCACCAGATTGTACGTGAAGCCGTTGCTCGGCACCATCTGCGTCCCGCCCACCAGGCACGAGGACGACGACGAGCACCGCTCCGAAAACAAAATGTGGCCGCCGCCGGCAGTCACGTTGATGGACGATGTGCTGTGCAGCGCCACGTCGTTGCCGTAGTACTCCACGTCGCTTCGTCCTGCGCCCACCGCCGTGATCTGGGCAGAGGCATTCAGTCTGAGCGCAGACCGCGAGCCACGAGATGAGGCGTCGCCATCACACTCAATGTCCGTGTCCATCCGCAGCAACCTCGTCGACGACGCATTGCTGTTGCTCAAGCGCAGCGAGCTGCCGTCAGCCAACGAGATGGACCCTCGCGCCAACAGATAGACGTCGTGGTCCTCGAAGGAGAGGGCGACTGCGTCGGAAAGGGAGATGGCGCCGTATCGGCGGTTGCTGCCCAGGTAAATGGACGAGGCCGCATCCGCCTCCATGCTCAGACTCGCTCCGATCTGCAGCGAGCTCACCACGTCCGTCACTCCGTGGCGATCCCCGAAATGAAGGGTGGCGCTGCCGCTCGTGTTGATGAGGCCGAGCTCGGCGGTGCTCAGCGTCAAATGGCCGCTGTCGTCGCCGCTGGTGCCCAACCGCACCGTGCAGCCATCGGCCGCATCGCAGGGCGAGTTCGGAGGGCGAAACCACAGAACATCGGCCTCGCTCTCGTCGCCGCCATAGTTTGTGCTGACAGAGCACGTGGCGGTGTCCAGCTCCATGTCCGCGGCCTCGATGTCCACGGTGGCGCCGTGCGACGATGCGTCCCGCAGCGAGATGCCGTCGCTGTTGGATAAGCACTTGAATTTGTTCCCTGCGAACAGATGGAACTCGGAATGTTGGCCGCTGTCCCGCTTCAACACCAAGGGCGCGTCGAGTGAGACGGACGACGTCGAGTGCTGCGCTCTCAGCGAGCACGGCAGGTTGCAAATCACCGACTGCGGCTGCACGGTGCTGGTGGTCATGGAGAGGTCGGAGCCGCTGCCAATCGTCGTGACCGACACATCCGGTGACACCGTCATAGCGCCAGCGGTGAAGTGGAAGGAGAGCGCGTCGGAGTCATCAGTGCTCACATTCTGTTCCACCGAGATTCCGCGGTAAGCACTCACCGAGACGCCGCCGCCGTCGTTGCTCGAAAACGCAGTGGCGGCGTCTCCAAAAGTCACCGTTTGGTGGCTGCCATTCAGAGTGGAGGCGACAATGTCGATGCCGCCGCCGCTCACTCCGCCCATATTGCTGTGCTGAGCCAACCCGGAAACGTAAATGCTGCCGTTGTGGCTGTCCAACACGAGGTCGGTGGCGTGGATGCGCGCCAATTCGGGCTGCAGTATGTTCATTGAGTACGTGTTGCCATCGCCTGGAGTTGTGGTGGTGCCGCCAACCTGCATCGAGTAGCTGGCCGAGCAGCGCTCAGAGACAGTGAGCCTCGAGGACGACGCGTTGAGGATGGCCGTGGGCTCGATGTGCAAATCGCGACCGTAATAATCAATGACGGCGTCGTTGTTGGTGGCCACGACGGTGTCGTTGTGGAGGAAGAGCGTCCCATCGACGCAGCCGCAGCCGTAGCTCGCTTGCAGCAGCAGCTTGTTCTCGGTGCCCCCTCCAGCGCCGAGCAGAGAGAGCGACGCTGCGGACTGGAGCCGAATGTCAGAGTACGAAAACACTGAAAGCTCCATCGAGTAGGCACTCACTGCACTGTCCTTTCGGAACACGACCTCGCTGTCGCAGTGCGCGTGGAGCGAGGCGATGAACAGATTGTCGGTGCAGTCCGCGGCAAAAGTGAGCGAGTCAGTGACCACGACTCTGCCGACATCCTCGCTGACGCCGGCCCTGTCGCCCAGGACGACGGTGGCTGTGTTGGACGAGTTGATGGCGGCCAGCTCAGCGGCCGACAGCGAGTAATTGCCGTCGTCCGAGTCGACTCCCAGCTGCACCACGCAGTCGGTGCCGGAGCAGGTGGGGTGGAGCCAGATGATATCTGCGCCGTTGTTTGCGTCCGTATCGATGGCGCAGCTCGATGTATCCCAAAGCAATGCGGCCGAGTGCAGGTTGAGCAGGGCGCCGTGGCCACCACCACCACCGCCTTGCAGTCGAATGCCGGTGGAAGAGGAGGTGCACTCCAACACGTTGCCGCTGTACACGCCAAACTCTGCAAATTGGGAGGAGGAGCGGTTGACCACGATCGGAGTCGACACCGTCACGTTGGAGCTGGCGTGCTCTGCAGAAATGGAAACCGGCAGCGAGGACACCACCACCTCTCCTCCAGAAGACGAGAAGTCGATGTTGCCGGCTGCCCCCAGCGTCGTGAGGTGCACTTCCGACTGCAAAATGTTCAAATCGCCGCCAGAAAACACAAAGGACAGAGCGCCCGCCGACGACGAAAGGTTGCTCCAAAAGTCAATGCCGCGATGCCCGGACACCACCACCCCGCCACTGTTCGCGGACAAGGTGGTCGCCGATTCGTTGCCAAACACCACTCTCTGGGCGGTCCCATTCAGCGTCGCGGCAGCAATCCGCAGCCAGCCACCGGACACTCCGCTCATCGACGTCGATTGCTCGAATCCGGCCACGTACACTGTGCCGTTCTGCGAGTCAAAGAGCACGTTGCTGGCCGCCAGCTGCGACAGCTCCGCCTCCAGTATCCGCATCGAATACGACTCGCCGTCCGACGGAATGCCCGCTGTCCCGCCGATGAGCATCGAGTGCGTCGCCGAGCAGCGCTCCGACAGAGTGATGGTGGAGAGCGAGGCATTGAGCACTCCGTCGAGCTCGAGGTCGGCGCCGTAATACCGGATGGTGGCACCGCCTCTGGTGCTGACGGAGCAGTCGGCGCAGAGCGAGAGCGAGTTGTTGAGGTTGAGGTGGTGGCGGTCGCAGTCTCTGTTGGAGTGGAGGTACAGTTCGGTGGACGCCGAGGCGTCGAGGCTGAGCGAGGCCGAGTCGGAGAACACAATGTTCCCGTTGGACCACAGCGCGACGTTCATGGCGGCAAACTCGTTGTCGCTGTTTCGAAGCACGATGCCGCTGTCATCGGCGTTGAGCGACAAAATGTAGAGGTTGGCGGTCACCGAAGAGGCGAGGTCGATGCCGTCGACGTAGACCGCGGCGACGTCCGTGGAATGGTCGACTCTGTCGCCCACGAACAAGCTGCCTTTGTTATCGCAGGAAATGGTGTCCATTTCGGCGTCGGAGAGCGTCCAATTTCCGACTCCATTTCCGGCGTTGGCCCCCAGGAAGACGAAGCAGTCATCGCCGCCACAATTGGGATGCAGCCAAATCACGTCCGAATCGGAGGCGTTGCCGTCGATGCTGTTGGTGTCGATGGTGCACGTCGCAGTGTCCCAGACGAGGTCGCCCGACTCGAGGTTGATGGTGGCTCCATCGGCGGAGCTGCCGTGCACCGAGATGCCCGTCGACGGAGAGGCGCACTCCAGCACATTGCCGACGTACATTGAGAACTCGTGGTTGGTGGTGGCGTCACGCCGCACCTTGACCGCCTGCACGATGCTCACGTTCGCCGTGGCGTGCTCCGCGCGGATCGATGTCGGCAGAGACTCGACCAAAATCGACTGCGCCGACACAAACTCAATGTTGGCGGCGGCCGCCTTGGTCACGATATGAATGTCAGAGTGCGAGTCGTCGCCGATCACGAGCTCCGAGTTCGGGAACGAGAAGAGCAGCGGCGCCGCGCTCAGCGAAGTCACGTTTTTGTAGATCTCGATGCCGTTGAAAGCCACCACGTCCACTCCGTCGCTGTTGGCCGCGGAGAAGGTGGTGGTGCCGTCATTGAACACCACTTTGGAGTGGCTGCCGTTGGCCGTGTTGCTCACGAAGCTCACTTTGCCGCCGGAAACGCCGCTCAGATCCGACGATTGGTCGAATCCCGAAACCCAAATGGTGCCGTTCAGAGAGTCAAACACCATGTTCTCAGCGAACAGCGACTGCAGCTCCGCCGACACGATGTTGGCAGCATACGTATTGCCGTCCGACGGCGCGCTGTTCCCACCGACCGCCATCGAGCTGACAGAGGAACACCGCTCCGAAAGGGTCAGCGTCGACGCCGAGGCATTGATCACCGCCGAACTGTCGCTCGCTGAAAAGTCGCCGATCCAGATTTCAATGGGCGCTCCGCCCGCCGTTCGGATGGTGGTCGACGACGCCATGTCCAGTGCGGAGGTGGTCGGCTTGAGGCAGTATTTGTTGCTCTGCAGCGACAGTTTGAAGGCAGAGCCCGCGAGCAGCTCCAACGAAGAGGAGGAGGCCAACTCGATGCGGTCGTTTGCCCACAGGCTCACGTCCATCCCGTCGAAGCTCGTACTGTCTGTCAGCTTGATCGAGCCCGCATCGCCATGCAACGCAGAGATGAACAGCTTCGACGCCACAGACGATGCCGCGGAAAGGGCCGCCACGAACACGGCGGCAATGTCGGTCGTTTCGCCGTCGATGTCGCCGAGGTAGAGGGTGCTGGAGGGCGACAGCGAGGTATTGATCCGATCCAGTTCCTCGTCGGAGAGCGAGTAATTGCCGGCGGTGTCCGGGTCAGCGACGGCGGTGCCGCCGACTCGGACGAAGCAGGTCGACCCGCTGCAGGTTGGATGCAGCCATAACTGGTCGGGGTACGCTGCGGCGTCCGATATTTGGGAATTGGCCATGAAGTCGATGGTGCTCTCTGCAGCGAGCTGAGCGGACTCGATATTGACGGTGCCGCCGTACAGCGAGTCGCCCTGCAACGTGATGGGCGCGTTGAGCTCCAGCTTGTGGCCGACAAAGAGGTGGAACTCGGCGCCGTCACTCGCCGTGGCCCGGTTGAGCACGAGCGGTACATTGAGGGTGACATCGGCATCGGCAGAGGACGCCGAGATGGTGACGGGCAACGAATCGACGATGATGGAGGAGCCCGCCGATACAAACTCGATGTCTCCGGCGGCGCCGTGCGATTCGAGCCAGACGTCCTCGTACAGCGTGAGGTCGCCGTCCACGAACTGGAATGTCATCGTCCCGTTGAAATTGGTGAGGTTCCGGTTGATGGCGACNCCGCGTGCTGCCACGACGTGGACGGCGGTGTTGCCCTCGAAGGAGCTCACTGCGTCATCGAATCGGACGTGTTGATAGCTGCCGTTCTGCGAGGCCGCCACCACAGAGATGGTTCCGCCGGACACTCCGTTCATATCGCTTCCTTGATCGACTCCGGAGACGAAGATGCTGCCGTTTTGCGAGTCGACGACCAGATCGCGGCAAAGCAACGACGACAATTCCGACCGCCTCAGATGCAGCAGATACGAGCAGCCGTCAGACGGCGCAGCGTCGCCGCCAAACGCCACAGAGCAAGCAGACGAACAGCGCTCGGAGATGGTGATCTGCGACGTCGACGCATTCAAAAACGTGGAGCCGGCACTCAGTCCGTCGTTGTTCTCCAGCTCGAGGTCGGAGCCGTAGACCGTGAGGGTGGATCCGCCGCGCACTGCCACCTGGCACCCGGTGCACAGCGAAAAGGCACTGTTCCCGCTGTATTGGCACAGCCCATTGCTCTCCAGCAACAGCTCGCTGTCATCCACTGCGTTGCCCACCAGCTCCAGCGAGGCGTTGTTGAGCAGCGCCAGATCCGACAGCGCCACCAACCGCACGTTCATCGAGTGCATCGACGTGGCACCGCCGATCAGCCGGATGGTGCCCGCCTGAATGTACATGGCCGCTGCCACCGAGCTCGACGCCGCAATCTGCAGCGAGTCGATCAGAATGTGGCTCACCGTCTCGTCGGCGCTGTAGCGGTCGCCCAGATACAGCGTGGCCAGAGACGACGTGTTGATGCTGTTCAGCACCGCATTGGTCACCGAGTGATTGCCGGCCACCCCGCTGCCGCCCAAATACATCACGCAGACACTGCCGTCAGTGCACGGCGGGTGGAACCACACCACGTCGGCTGACGAGGCCGCCGCAGACAGTCGCCGCCGCCCAGACTGCTGCGCATCGAGCAGCACCATCGAGCACTGCGCAGCCCACGAGAGCAACGCCGACTTCACCTCGATGGTCGCGCCCAGCGCCGATGACTGCGCGCCGTCGAGCGTGATGCCGTTGGACGGAGCCACGCAGCTCAGCTCGTGCCCGGCCACCAGCTCAAACGTAGAGTGCCACGACGGGGACCGGCTCAGCTTCAACGGCACATTCAGCTCAATGTCCGCCGTCGAGTNAGCAGCTCGAATGCCCGCCGGCAGCTCGCTCACCACGATGGACGGAGAGCCGCCGGCGGTGTCGAATATGACGTCTCCGCCGCTGCCCGCCGACTCAATGTAGACCGAGGAGGAGGTGAAGAGCAGGTCGCCGTCCACGAACTTGAAGGTCGTGGTGCCGTCGAGGTTGGTTATGTTGCGATCAACGTAGATGCCCCGAGTCCCGGTGATGGTGCAGCCCCCGGGATTGCCCTCGAACTCGAGCACATCCTCTCTGACCTCGACGTATTGGCTGGAGCCATTGGCGGTCGCTGCCCGAATTTCCACGGTTCCGCCAGAGACTCGGTCCATGTGCTCGGACTGGCTGATCCCCGAAACGTAGATGGAGCCGTTGACAGAGTCGACGACGAGATGAGAGGCGGAAAGTGTGCTCAGCTCCGCCTGCTGCAGCTTCATGTGATACGACTGCCCGCCGAGCGGGGTCTCGCTGGTTCCGCCCAAGAGCAACGACAAATTCCAAGAGCAATGCTCTGAAATCAAGAGCCTGGAGCTGGTGGCATTGATTTGCGAGCTCTCGTTGAGCTCGAGGTCGTGGCCATAAAATGCGATTTCGGCACCGGACTGCGTCGCAATGGATGCTCCGGACCGCAGCAGCAAGGAGCCATTGGAGAGGCAGTCCGAATCCGAAGTGAGGTGCATCACTGCAGAGGCTCCAGCGACTAACGACAGCGCGCTGTCCTGGAGCAAGGTGATGGAGCCGGTGCTGGAAAGATAGACATCGTGGTCCCTAAACTGCTGCGAGCTGCCTTGGGACAGAGTGATGGCGCCGGCGGCAACCTCTTGGATGAGATGGATCGAGGCAGCGACGCTCGACGCCACATCCAAATCTGCAACAAAGAGCTGGGAGAGTCTCTGCGTCGACGAGGTCCAGTCGCCCAAATACACAGTGGCAGTGTTGGACGAATTGATCGCATTCAGCTCAGCATCGGAGAGCCAAAACGAACCGGAGCTCTCCGCAGTGGCATCACCGTCTCCTATCCACATGCTGCAGGCAGCGCCGCTGCAGCTGGGCTTTATCCAAATCACATCCGAGGAAGAAGCAGACTGAGTGCTGTCGATGGAGCACGCCGAGGAATCCCAAATGAGGTCGCTTGCTTCCAGGCTCAGCGTCGAACCGTGGCCGCTCGAGTCGCCGCGCAGTGTGATGCCGTCCGAAGGAGCATTGCACCGCAGCACGTCCCCTGCGAACAGCTGCAGAGCTTCGTGCGACGCACTGGATCTGTCCACCACGATCGGCGTCGAGATGCTCAGGTTCGAGCTGCTTGACATCGTCGAAATGCTCACCGGCAGTCCCAGCACGAAGATGGATTGGTGCTGCGGCGAAGGCGCCGTCACGAAATCCATCGACAGCTCGCTTGTAATCGAGACGTTGGGCGATATCAAAATGGGGCCCGCCCAGAACTCAAAAGTGAGCGAGGCATCGTCCGTCGACACGTCTTGCTCGATGTTGATGCCCCGATTCCCGATGATGGAGACGCGG
>PAIH01000057.1 GCA_002711105.1 Planctomycetota bacterium | reverse complement strand
GCCGTGGCGCAGCTGCTCGATATCGGTGACCGAATCGATCGACTTCCGGTAGCTCTATCGGGCGGCGAGGCGCAGAGAGCGGAATTGCTTCGCACCGTGTCCGGTGGGGGTGGGCTACTGCTTCTCGATGAACCCTTCTCGGCTCAGAACCAGGATGGCTGTCAGAGAATCGAAACGGTACTCGATCAGGAATGTCAGGCTGGTAGATCGATTCTGCTGGCATTGCACCAGGTCGATTCCGAGCGGGAAACCGTGGCTCTTGAGGAGGGCTAGGGTTGTTCCCGTCTTTCGAATTTCCCATCCACCATATCGAGTAGCCGATCAGCACGATTCGCCAGATCCGGATCATGGGTCACCACCAGGATCGAGGTTCCGAGTTCGTCGTGAAGTTCCCGCAGCAGTGTGTGAATGCTATCGCTGTTGCGTGAATCGAGATTTCCTGTTGGCTCATCACAAAGAAGTAATCGAGGGTCGTTGATCAGTGCGCGAGCGATGGCAACACGCTGACGTTCTCCTCCCGACAGTGTGCCAGGGGCTTGATGCGCTCGATCTTCGAGACCGACCTTCTGGAGTAACTCTCGTGCTCGAGCCTCCACCCGACCACGTTTCTTCCTCCACTCCCTCGAAGTACTGTTCACGATCGATGGCAGCATGACATTTTCCAGCACGTCGAGATCATGGAGGAGATGGAAGAACTGGAACACGAATCCGATGAATTGGTTTCTCAGCGCGCAGCGTATTTTTTCAGACAGCCCTGGAGATTGCCAGGTTGAATCGCCATCTCGGTAGATGAGTTCGCCAGCGGTGGGAGTGTCCAGTAATCCGAGACAGTGCAGCAAAGTGCTTTTTCCAACACCACTCAATCCCCGGATGGCAACCATCTCGGATTCATGAATCTCGAGGTCGACTCCCTGTAGCACCTTGAGGGTCTTGTTGCCGTTCAGTATAAAATCCCGATGCAAATTTCGGGCGATCAGTACGGGTAGTGAAGTTGTTTGATTATTCATGATGCAACGCCCTGATCGGATCTCGTCGCCCAGCCCAGAGGGCCGGGAGGAAACTACCCAGGAAACCAAAGACGAGCGTCGGCACGCACACCAGGATTACGTCCTGCCAGCGTAAAAAAGCAGGGATCCTGTCCAGGTAATAAATGTCCGGGGGGAACAGTCGAAGCCCGGTCATGTTGAAGATCATGTCATGGATCTGGTTGATATTTTCCACCAGTAGCCAGCCCGCGAGGAGCCCCAGAATGGCTCCGGTGATACTGAGGATCATCCCCTGTCGCAGCACCAACAAGATCACTCCAGTTCGGGAGGCTCCGAGAGCTCTCAGGACTCCCAGATCACGATGCTTCTCGATCACCAGTAACATCAGAATCAGAAAAATCATCGCTGCGGCAAAGGCGACGATGAGAAGCATCATGGCGGCGATAATTCGTTTCTCGATCTCGACTGCTTGAAGCAAATTTTCTCGTTGGTTTTCCCACGTCAGTACTTCTTTTGGCCGCCGTGGTATCGCTGCTGGATCGGTCGCGGGGAGTTCCATTCTCCGAGAGAGTTCTCTGTCGAGCTGGGTTCTCGCGTTGTCGGCGCTCGAATAGTCATCGAGGCGCACCGAGATGCCGCTGATCCTCATGTCCTGGGCATCTTCGTCCCATAGATCGAGGACCTCCTGGAGTGCCCGAAGGTCGCTATAGGCCCAGCGTTGATCCTGTTCGTAGACTCCCGACTGGAATGCACCCACCACGATGAACTTACCGTTACATGGTTCCAGGGTGATCGGAGAGTAGGAGGAGAGTTGTACAATATCTCCCATGGCGAGACGGCCACTACGTAACGTCTCGATCCCTACCACCAGTCCATGGGGAGGAGACTCCTCCGCGAAGCCCTCGCCTTGGTTTCCGCCCAGGCGCCAACGAAGAATTTGCCGTCTTCTTTTCAGCGAGAAGATCTCTTTCACCTTCTCAGGAGTGTTAGCGGATCGATCATCGGGGAGCAATCGATAAGGGTCTGCCAGTAGCTGGTCGATTTCTTCGTCACTGAGGAGGTAGAGGTCGATATCGCTGACGGCGGATTCCTGTACCGGATCGATACCTCGCAGTAGACAGTGATCGAGTCGGGTGACCTTGTAGAGGGCGAGGGATTCGACATAGGGACTGGCCGCTGCGACGCCAGGTTGGGCCCGAGCCGCCTCCAGGATCTGGTCTTCACCGACCAGCCCCTGCATTGGCCCGCCTTTGACCACCAGATGCGAGAGGCTGCCGCGGATCCGTTCTCGCATTTCGAGCTTGAAGCCTTCCATCACTGCCAGCACCGAGATCAGCGAGAAGACTCCCAGCGCCACCGCGAGGGTTGCGGCCCACGGCGCCCACCGACGACGGAGGTAGCGTCTTGTCAGAAAGGTGTGGTAGTGCAATACAGCTCCAAGCCATGGGACCCCCCCCGATCTACCCGCCTATGGAGCAGTATGCAAGCAGGGTTTTCCTCCATTGAATTTCCACAAGGTCTTTTATAGTCAAGACTTGTCTTATCATGGCAAGGAAAATCTTGACCTTGTGAATCGCTACGGAGAGATACTCCTGGAGGGTAGAATGCAAGATGTCAGAGGGGGGAATCGAGCCAGTAACCGGCTTTTCCGTTTGTTCCGCGGATTGAGGATTCTCCCGGTACGATGCGACGCAGCCTCTGCCTCATGGTGGAGTTAGTAGCTCGGCTCTCCGGGCTGGGTTTGCGTAAGCCCTGACCGCATTTTGTTGCCCAAAATGGACTGATCTGCGGAAGTAGATGAGTTCTGGAGTCTGCGGTCCCAATGTGGATTGAGGAAAACCTATGAAGATCCGTCAGGTTCCAGTTGACGGTTACGAACAGGTAGTTGTTGCCGAAGATGAGTCTTCTGGCCTCCACGCCATCGTTGCAATTCACGACACCAGCCTGGGTCCGGCGCTGGGTGGGCTCCGGTTTTGGGACTATCAATCGGAGCAAGAAGCCCTCACCGATGTTCTACGTCTGGCACAGGGAATGACCTACAAAAGTGCCTGTGCCGACACTGGATTAGGTGGTGGCAAGGCGGTGATCATCGGTGACCAGGAAACCGATAAGACCGAGGCTCGATTCCGTGCCATGGGTCGTTTCATCGATAGTTTCGAAGGGCGTTACATCACCGCCGAGGATGTCGGGATTGGCATTCGTGAATTGGAGTGGCTAGTACAGGAGACTCGGTACGTGACAGGGCTTTCGCGTCAGTCCGGCTCGAGTGGAAATCCTTCTCCATTCACCGCACGAGGACTGATTCGTGGGCTGTTCGCCTGTACCGAAGAGAAGTTCGGGACCAGCCACCTCGACCGTCTTCACTATGCGGTCCAGGGCCTTGGTCAGGTCGGTGGCGACGTGGTGCGCTGTCTTTCGATGCTGGGAGCGACCGTTACGGTTTCTGACATCAGCGATGAGCGCTGTCAGGAATTCGTTCCTCTACCGGGCGTCGAGGTCGTCCCATGTGATGATATCTACGCGGTAGATTGCGACGTCTTCATGCCTTGTGCGCTGGGCGGGGTGCTCAACGAAAAGACCATCCCGATGCTCAAAGCGCAAATAGTAGCCGGTTGTGCCAACAACCAGTTGTTACGGGATGAGCACAGTAGAGAGCTCCATGAACGCGGAATCCTCTATGCCCCCGATTTCATCATCAATGCTGGTGGAATTATCAACGTTTCGGTGGAAGTGCGACCGGAAGGCTATAACGAACGGACTGCGCTTCGCAAGATCGAAAACATATACAATGGTCTTCGTGAAGTTTTCGATACTGCTCGTCGAGAGAACCTGACTCCTGCAGAGGCGGCTGATCGAGTAGCAGAGCAACGCTTGATGGATGCACGCAAACGCAATGGAAACCCACTCATGGATGCAACTTCGAAATCCTGATGGCTGTCCATCCACCCGTTGGCTACCGACTACCGCGTCGAACTCGTATCCGGGCTCGCTCTGATTACCAGCTGGTATTTTCGCGTGGATTTCGTCGAAGTACCGAGCATCTACGCGCCGTGATTCATCCCAATCGGGGGCAGTGGTCTCGGATCGGTATGGCGGTGAGTCGTAAGGTGGGCAATGCGGTGGTCCGTAACCGTCTGAAGCGAAGGTTACGTGAGATTTTCCGTATCCACAGGGAACAGTCTCCAGAATCGCGAGATTTCATCTTCATTCCCCGGCCAGGGTGCGCGAGTCTCTCTTTTGATGATCTCCGCGGTGAAGTGGTGACCCTGATCTCGATGCAGCTCGGTGAACGTCCTTCTTGATGGTTGCAGAGAGGGTATTCATGGCTTCCAGACCGTCTGCAATCGGCCGTATTTTGCTGGGTTGCGTGCGTTTTTACCAAACGGCGATTTCGCCCTGGATACCACCCCTGTGCCGTTTCGAACCGAGTTGTAGCCACTATTCACGACAGGCGATCGAGCAGCATGGTCCGTGGCGCGGGGTACTGCTCACTTTGGGTCGATTGCTACGCTGCCAACCCTTCTCCAGCGGCGGTTATGACCCGGTGCCCCCACTCCGCGATTGTGAGCATTTTTGAGCCGATATTGAGCGGAAACACGTTTCGTTGGCCGTGCGAGTGCTCTTGCAGGATGTTTTATAAAGTGTAAAGTGCAATCCGTGCAGGGGGCTGGATTTGTGCGAGGTTGGGAGCGTGCCGTAGTGCCGGACCGGTTGGTGGGGAAAGTACCACTCAAGCTGTTCAAGATCGGCGAAGTGATGGCAGCAACCGGGATCTCCCGCCAGACGATTCACGATTACACAGTTGGAGGCTTTATCGAGGAGGAGGAGCGCACTCCAGCAGGGCACCGATTATACGCCGAGTGGGTGTTTGAGCGACTGGCTCGTATTCGTTCCCTCCAGATAAAAGGTTTTTCATTGAAGCAAATCAAGCAGCTGATCGACGAGGAGAAGATCTAGATGTCCTGGACTGAGCCCCCTTTTCTTGCCGCAGCTCTCGCTTTAGCCCTCGCAATTCAGCTGGTTCCTGTTCGAAGTCGACCCCGTCTGCCGTTAAGGTGGGCTTCTCGATTTGGAAAGCCCCGGCAGAAAAACCGGTGACCTATGACTGTGACTTCAACGCATATCACCAATGCGAAGCGTCTCTTGCAGGCCTTCGAGCAGCAAGCTCTCATCTACGAGCAACTACTCGCCAACAGCGAGGGCCCTGATGTCGATCCAATGGCTGTCGCTGCAGAAGCTGCCCAGGCCCAGCAAAAGGTGCGGCAGATTCAGGAGTCGGTGACCGACATCCTGAACGTCTGGAGTGAGATCTCGGTCCTCATCGATCCGCAATTGACGCTTCAGATCGACGTGGAGCGCAAAAGGATTCAGGAAGCGATCCTGGCAGTCCTTTCCTGCCATGAGCTGTTGTTGGGGGATCTGAACCAGCAGAACCCCGAAAAGGCCGATAGGGCCTCTCAACTGGACTTATCGACTGAGTGAGCGAAAGTATGCTCCACAGGACCATCAGCACCTAGATCCAAATGCCCACGGAGGGCCTCTGTGGTACGATCCTCAGCGTTTTCATCGCGAAGGATAAAATTTCAATCTCGTCAGCGATGAAGTTACCCTTTCAGGATGCTATCGGCTGGGAGAGGAGCCCTGATGACCGAACAGAATGAGGATTCTCTGTGGGATTCGATGGGCAAGGTGGGTTTCCGCAGTGGCCCCTCCAGCGCTTCGGAAGGGGAAGACCTTTCTCAGATTCCGGACCTGGGAGATCTTCAAAACCACCCCTATGCGCCATTTCTTCATCGCCTGGAGAAACCGGGGCGATACACCGGTGGTGAACTCCATTCTGTTCGCAAAAAGGATTCGGAACTGAGTTTCCTGCTCGCCTTCCCGGATGTCTACGAGATCGGCATGAGCCATCTCGGATTCAAAATCCTGTACTCGCACCTCAATGAGTTGCCGGGAGTTCGAGCCGAGCGGGTCTACGCACCCTGGGTCGATTGCGAGAGTGAGTTGCGAGAGCGCGGGCTTCCGCTGGTGAGTCTCGAATCATGGCAATCGATGAGCGCGTTTGACGTGGTTGGTTTTTCGCTTCAGTACGAACTCACTTTTACCAACGTTCTGACGATGCTCGATCTGGGAGGGATTCCAGTTCGTTCCGAGGATCGAGAAGACGATTGTCCGCTGGTGATGGCAGGAGGGCCGGTAGCCTTCCAGCCGGAGCCGATGAGTGCCTTCATCGATGCGTTTTTGATCGGAGATGGCGAGGGCTTCTTCCATGCTGTTGTCAAGCGATGGCGTGAACTGAAAGATCAGGGTGTTGATCGACGTGAACGACTAATCCAGATCAGTCAAATGGATGGCGTTTACGTGCCAGCACTCTATAGCACCAAGGTGGAGTCTCTCACGGGAATGACAGTTGTCGGTCGTCCTCTCGATGATCGAGTTCCTGAACGGATCCAGAGATCTCATGTTCCCGATCTTGGGGAGTACCCTTTCCCATCACGGTCACCGGTCCCCAATACCGAAGTGGTTTTTGATCGGGCTAGTATTGAGGTGGCCCGGGGATGCACCGAGGGGTGTCGATTCTGCCAGGCGGGGATGATCTATCGTCCGGTCAGGGAAAGAAGTCCCGAGGAGATTCAAGAGACCGTTCGAGACGCGGTTCGATGTGGCGGTTTTGACGAAGTTTCACTGACGAGTCTGTCGACCGCGGATTACAGCTCCATCGAGCCGTTGGTGAAAAAAGTGATGCCGGAATTGCGGGACAAGAATATCTCCCTTTCGGTTTCGTCACTAAGAGCCTATGGGCTTACCGATGCGATGCTGGATGAGATGTCCAGCGTCAGAAATACCTCCCTCACCTTTGCGCCCGAGGCGGGGACCCAGCGGATGCGAGATGTGGTCAACAAGAACATCTCCGAGGAGGACATTGCGAAGAGTGCCCACAGGATCTTCTCTCGCGGTTGGCGCAAGATGAAATTGTACTTCATGATCGGATTGCCGACCGAGGAAGAAGTGGACGTCAGAGGAATAGCCGATACCGGTAAGAGGATGCTTGATATCGCGAGGGAGTACCTTCCAAAGGGACGAGCGAATATCACCATCTCTGCTTCCAGTCATGTTCCAAAACCATTCACGCCCTTTCAATGGGTGGCGATGGACGACATCCCCGAGATCGAGAAAAAACATCAAGCATTGCGTAAGTGGACCCGGATTCCTGGACTGACATTCCGTTGGCACGATCCAACCACGAGCCACATCGAGGGAATCCTCAGTCGTGGTGATCGGGTCCTTTGCGATGTCGTTGAAACTGCATGGCGCAACGGAGCTCGATTCGATGGTTGGTCTGACCGCCTCCGATTCGATCTCTGGATGGAAGCGATTGAAGAGCATGAGATCGATCGTTTTCGCTATCTCCGCACCATTCCCATCGATGCACGACTTCCCTGGGATCACATCGACTGCGGTGTTGAACACAAGTTTCTGGTCAGGGAATACCAGAGGGCACTCAAGGATCGAACTTCTCATCCTTGCGGTAAGCCGGGACGTAAATTAACTCACTACAACAACCTGGAAGATGCAAACGAAGATCAGAGACGCCTCGTTTGTTACGACTGCGGGATCGAATGCGATCTTTCCCGGATGAAGGAAGAGCGTATCGAGCACCTCGAATATCTCGATGCCCATAAGGATGAAACCCAGCCGTCCTCGCAGACTGATGCAGATGTAGAGCTCGTACGTCAGCAGTCGAGAGAGCGGTTCCTGTCAAGGGAGAACCGCTCTCTGCCGCCCGAGAGGAAGGAGCTCAATCGCCCCAGTTTTTCTTACCGGGTTCGCTACGCGAAGGTGGGTACCGCTCGCTTCATGGGTCACCTCGACCTGAATCGGATGTTCCCCAGAGCGATCCGTCGAGCAGGTTTCTTGCCGTCCTATTCGCAGGGTTTTCATCCGATTCCGCAACTAGCCTTCGGTCCTCCGCTGCGTCTTGGTATGGCAGGACTGTCGGAGGTGATGGATCTTCGTCTACAGCAACAGGTCGATCCCGAAGCCCTTCAATCGGCACTTTCCGCCCAGTGCCCCGAGGGGATCGAGTTACGTTCGATTCACGTTGTCGGTAAAGATGCACCGAAGCTATCTGCTGTGACCAACTGGGCAGATGTATTCGTTCTCGTTCCCCGGGAGTCTGCCGAGGGTGTGCGCCCCGATGCGATCAATCAAGTACTGGCGGAAGCGGAGATCCTGGTCGAGCGAACGACAAAAAAAGGGAAACTCAAGACCATCGATATTCGGCCAGGGATCGACAGCGTTTCCTGGATTGATGAGGTTCCCGACGATGCTTCCAAACTGATGTCAGTTCGAGAGGATGAACGCATGCTTCAGATGAGAATCTGTTTGCAGGGCGATCATCCGGCAAAGCCGGAAGAAATTCTGCTGAGAATCTTTGATGGGACCATTCCCGCTGGCACTCAAGTGATTCGTAGACGACTGCTCCCGAGTCCGACGCCCGCCTGTAAGATATTGGTCTAAGGAAGAGAAGGTCTCGTGAGCTCCGCACGGCAGCAGAAAATCGTCGAACTGGAACTACTTTTCGAGGTGGCTTTCCATGCTGCCCGGGTCGCCGGGGAAATCTCGCGGAAACACTTCCACGATCACAATCTCAATGTGGATTCGAAACTGGATGGGACGCCAGTGACTCGCGCGGACCAGGAGGCGGAGCAGGCGATGCGAGAGATCCTCCAGCAAGGCGCCCCGGAACTGGGGATCTTCGGTGAAGAGTATGGTCATGAAGGCGATTCGCGCGACCGCTGGATCATCGATCCCATCGATGGCACCCAAAATTTTATCGATGGCGTACCTCACTTTGCGGTACTGGTCGGTCTGCAACTGGACGGTCTACCGGTTCTCGGTTTGGTTCATGCCTCGATGCTGGGGGCCCTGGATGGGCCGCCAGAACAACAAGGGCTAAGTTGGTGGGGAGGTCCCGGATTGGGTGCCTGGAAGGGCCCGGGGACCACAAGAGATTCAACACGTGCACAGCAGCTTAAAAGCCGCCCCTGTCCTCGTCTGGAAGAAGCATTCATCACTCACGGCGGCTTGAAACACATCCAGAGTGCTGGGTTGTGGGACCCCTTCACCGACATCATTGCATCTTCGAGAAGAAACCGTGGCTATGGAGATTGGCTGGGGCACATGTTGGTGGCGGAAGGAGTTTGCGACGGAATGGTCGATCCGCGGGTGGCACTTTATGACCTTGCGGCTGTCGAACCGATACTGCTCGCTGCAGGTTCCGTTCTTATCGCCAGCGAACCACTCCCACTTCAGGATGGATTTCTCGGCCAAGCAGTTTCCGGCACAGAGCACATCGCCGGGGAACTAGCTGAGAGACTGGGCTTCTGACGAACTAGGCTCCGTCTTCACCGATCGCCTCGACGGGACATTCTTCTTTCGCCTGCTCGCAAAGCTCTGCTTCTTCGGGAGACGCTGGTTGCTTATAGACGTAGGAATACCCCTCGTCCTCATTGGCCCGGAAATTGTCCGGTGCTGTGGTTCGGCAAAGGTCGCAATCGATACATTCTTCGTCGACGTACCAAGCGCCTGGTACGTTACTCTCGACCTTGTTTGCAGGATCTGCCATTTCATATCTCCAGATTTGCCGACGATCAGAATCCGCTGCGGATTCCATTCCTCGGAGTGCCAATGGTACCCTGAGAATAGATTTTCCGCCCGATGATCGCAAGTAAACTAGCATCCGGGTCTGCTAGCCCCCAGCGATGGGAGCGGCTATTCTCGATTCCTCTGGCTTTTGAGCACCTGCCTCAGTAAATGGCGAAAGGAGCCTCCGTGAAGGTCGTCATCGCTCACAGCCCTGATTCTGATGATGCGTTCATGCATTTCGCCATCGGCGAAGGAAAAGTGGACACCGGGGACTACGAGTTCGATCACGTGATGGCGGATATCGAGACACTCAACCGCCATGCGGTCGAAGGCCGTCACGAGGTGACTGCCATTTCTATTCACGCCTATGCCCACCTCGCAGACCGCTACGCATTGTTGAATCATGGTGCCAGCATGGGTGAGGGGTACGGTCCGGTGCTGATCACCCGTGAGCCTCGATCCAGGGAAGATCTGCAATCGTGTCCCATCGCGGTGCCAGGAGATTGGACCAGTGCTGCTCTGGCACTGAAACTCTGGATGCCAGAGGCAAATACCGAGGTGGTCCCCTTTGACGAGATCATGGAGAAGATTGATTGTGGTGACTACCAGGCCGGAGTGATCATCCACGAGGGCCAGGTCACCTACGAGCAAGAGGGTTATTTCCCCGTGGTTGATCTGGGGCAGTGGTGGGCACAGAGCCAGAACGGCCTTCCGCTACCTCTGGGGGGCAATGCCATCCGCAGGGATCTTGGCGAGCAACATATCCGTGAGATCTCCAGGATCTTGCGCGAGAGCATCGCCTATGCACTGGAGCATCGTGAAGAAGCTCTCCAGTATGCTGAAAAATACAACCGAGGATTGACTCGTGAGCAGACCGACCGGTTCGTCGGTATGTACGTCAATCAGAGGACCCTCGATTATGGAGATGACGGTCGTGAGGCGGTATGCCGCTTTCTCCGCATGGGTGCGGGGGCCGGCGCAGTTCCGGAGGTTTCGGAACCGGAGTTCATCGTCTAAACGAAACCCGTCTCCACGACGTATCTCTGCTGACACCAGGAAGGAGGCCAGCCTGTCGGCCACCAATGAGGAACATCTACCGAAGTGGAGTTCCATCTCCGGCTGGGCAGGGACCTGTCACGCGCGTTGTCAGGTGATTCGCTGTGCGGATTCGACGGAGGCCAGTCAGCAAGCAAAGGAATCGAAGCTCTGGTTACCGCGAGGAGCGGGTTGTTCCTACGGCGATGCGGCCATTCTTGATCAGGGTCATTTGTTACTCCTGGATCGCCCCCAGGTGAGCGAAACGAGTTCAGAGAGTTCTGATTCCGTCATCGTTTCTTCTGCTTTGACCTTGAGAAATTTGTTATCCACTCTTGCGTCCGAGGGTCTTACCTTACCCGTGGTTCCGGGTGTCCTCGATGCAACCGTGGGTGGATTGATTGCAGCGGATGCTCACGGCAAGAATCATCTGAATCGTGGCTCCTTTCGTGATGTTACCGATTCCTTTCAACTCCTACTTTCGAGTGGAGAAGTCGTCGATTGTGATCGGAGTCACAATCAAGAGCTGTTCGAGGGGACCATCGGAGGAGTGGGATTGACCGGTATGATCCTGGCTGCCCAGCTTCAGGTGATTCCGTTTGCTGGTCCACGAGCGTTGGTTGAGGTGACGAGTACTCCAGATCTGGAAACTTCGCTGGATCAACTTCATCGTCAGGCACAACGACAGGAGCATGTTGCTGCCTGGATCGATCCAACTTCGAGCGGTGCTTCTTTTGGGCGTGGGATCGTGGTAGCCGGAACCCCGGTGACAGGCTCTGGAAATGAGAAGACCGTCTGGAACCTCTCCCGTGGTTGTCCTTTCCCACCCGGCTTGGGGAGAATGCTGACTCCACGGACTCTCCGGTGGCACAATCAGCTTCGCTATAGTTTTACCAGGGGAGGTGATCATTCTCGTCCCTGGAAGCTTGATCAGTTGCTCTTTCCGCTGGAGCGATGGTCGAACTGGAAGCGCCTCTACCAGCCGAGAGGATTCCATCAACACCAGTCGTTACTTCCACCTGAATCCAGTCCACAGGCGATTCGAAACTTGTTGAAGATGGCTTGTTCTGGTGCCCTGGGGCCGACTCTGGTGGTGGCCAAGTGTATGCGGAGTGGCGGTGGCTGGCTGTCATTCCCGGACCAGGGAATAACCCTGACGATGGACATTCGAGCCGACCAGGATTCTGAGAACCTTCTCCGGCGACTCAATGAAGAAGTTGCTGATCAAGGAGGCAAGGTATACCTGGCGAAGGACTCGACCCTTACGCCGGGATTGCTGGCCCGAATGTATCCCGACCTTTCTCGTTTCAAGGACTTGAGGCAACGGATCGACCCGGATCGAAAAATAGCATCCAATCTGTCGAGAAGGCTGGATCTGTAAAGCATCAGCTCTGCGGCGCTGCGTGTATCTTTTTGCTAGGGATAAGCGGGATCTGCATCCTGAAGACGCTGCCTGCTCCTTCTTCACTCTTGACGGTGATGTCCCCGCCGTGATTGATGCAAACATGCTTGACGATGGAGAGTCCCAGACCGGTTCCGCCCACTTCTCGCGAACGTGCCTTGTCGACCCGGTAAAAACGTTCAAAAATTCTCTCCAGATGTTCCGTTCCTATGCCAATCCCGGAATCTCGTACCTCGATGTGAACTTTGTCATCAGTGATCCCGGTGCTGACCTGGACTTCACCATCTGCCGGCGTGTACTTGAGCGCGTTATCGATGAGGTTTCCAATCGCCTGACGAAGTTCTTCCTCTTCACCGAGTACCAGTAACGGTTGTTTTCCCAGATCTGAAGTCACCCGTGCCTGGATCTGGTGGGTCTCCAGTCTCGAGAGAGAGGTAATTCGTTCCTGCACCACGGTTCTCAGGTCCATCGGAGCAAAACCGTCAGATCCGGAGTGCTCCTCGAGCCGCGCCAGGGCCAGCAGATCAGAGACCAGCAGCGAGAGTCGATGGGATTGCTTGGTAATTTTTCTGGTGAATCGAACCCTCGTATCCGAGGCCATCGAGGGGTCTTCTTCCAGAGTCTCGGCCAGTCCGCGGATCGCTGTGATGGGAGTCTTGAGTTCATGGGAGACGTTGGCGACGAAGTCTTGCCGGACCATCTCCAGCCGCCTCACCTCAGTGATGTCATGAAATACGGCGAGAGCTCCGGTGACTTCCTGTGAAGCATCCATCAGGGGGCTTGTGTAGGCGACGATCGTTCTCTCTCCCAGCGGGGTGATCATCTGGAATTCAGATTCCGAAGGCCGCTGGGTGCGAAGGGTATTCAGCAATAAATCGTTGACCTTGTTGGAACGAATGGCCTCGAGAATCTCCCGTCCTCTGTTGCTGCGGTGCTCGATATTGAGGAGGCGGGAGGCGATTGGGTTAATGAGTACGATTCGCTCACCGTTATCGATGGCGACGATTCCGTCCTTCATCCCTCCCAGGATCACGCGGAGCCGATTGTGCTCGGCGCGCAGCGAGCCGATCTGCTCCTGAAGATCATCGGCGAGACTGTTGAGGGCACAGGCAAGCCGATCTGTCTCCGAATCGAGAATCAGGGGTGCTCGCTGGGAGAAATCGCCTCGAGAGTATGCTTCCGCTACCTGGGTGAGAGGTTCCAGCTGTCCAGAAACCTTCCGTTGGAGGAGATTCCCCAGTATGAGAGCGAGTACCGTCGCGACGATGCAACTCAACAAGATGATTTTGCCAGCTGCCTCGGGGTTGTCGCTGAAATGTTCTCGGGCGAGAAGGCCGAAAGCGGATCCCATGACAACGATGAGAATTGCGTAACTGGTATAGAGACGCCAGAGCAGACGACTGGGTTTCCTAGTCTTTGAATCGGTATCCGACACCACGTACCGTTTCGATCAGGCCTCGCAATGCGCCCATTTTTTTGCGAATCGAACGCACGTGGACGTCGATATTGCGATCGATGACCACCGCGTCATCGCCGATGACCCGACTTAACAGGTGATCCCTGCTGAATACCCGGCCTGGATGCGAGGCGAAAAAATGAAGAAGGCGGAATTCTGTTGCTGTAAGGGTGATCTGTTCTCCTGCGCTCGTCACCTTGTGGCGCGATTGATCGATGACCAGTCCATGGCGGTTGATCAGAGACTTGTCCTCGAGGGTCTGCTTGAGAGGAGCTCTCCTGAGGACGGACTTCACCCTGGCGATGAGTTCCTGGGGACTGAAAGGTTTGTTGACGTAGTCATCAGCTCCGACACCGAGTCCCAGTACTACGTCACTCTCTTCGGTTTTGGCGGTGATCATGATGATGGGAATATCTCGGGTGGTGGGATCTTCTTTGATCTGTCGACAGATTTCTAAGCCATCGATTCCAGGTAACATCAGGTCGAGCAGGACCAGATCAGGAGATTCGTTCCGAATCGCTTCGAGACCAGCTTCACCGTTGTCGAATGCCAGGGTCAGATAGCCCTCGCGTTCGAGGTTGTACTCGATCACGTCACGAATATCTCCTTCGTCTTCGACGAGCAGGACCCGTTCTTTCTGGTTGACCATATTCTACGCCCCCAGTGGGTATGATCTCGATCGGCTCTTTGAACTGTTGGTCATCTTGCACTTCGCCGGACTCTTCAGGCCTATATGGGAATCAAAATTTGTAGGATACACCGATCTCCACAAGTTCCAGTTGCAGATCGATTTCCGTTGGCCTTCCGGCTTGTTCTCCGACCAACTCTACCGAGTGATTCCGGGCACCTACGAACACTTCCCAATCCAGTGAAGGAGCCCAGCCAATCCTGACCAGACTGTCGAGGCATTTTGCGTCGTAATCTGTGATCTCAGAAAGCGGTAATACCGTGAAGATTGCGTCAACATTCCAGTCGGGATTGATGGTGTAGTTGGCATGAACTCCGAGGATCGGAGCGGGAGCCAGTTCGTCGATCTCGGAGAACGTGGTTGGCGAAGCGATCGAATGCAGAGCGACGCGAAGCTCGGTCAAATTCAACCCAGCAAGGATTCGCAGATCGAGAGGGCGTGAAGACTCTGGATCAAAATTCGGCAGCGGGAATGCAATCATGATTCGGGATGTGACCAGATCGGATTCTAGCCCATACTCATCGGCGGGGAGATCGGCTCCCCCCAGAGCGCCTTCGAACGATCCTTGACCATCGCTTGAAGTGCCGACCTGATCGATGAAGAAGCTCAGTGGGCCATGATCAAGTTCGACTCTCGCCGCGATCGTGAGGGAGGAGTCGGATGCTCCGAACTGGTCAAGATCGACGGTCGAAGCCAGTCCCGACGATTCGGTCACGATCGAGCCCCGCGAAGCGGCACGGGCAGCGGAGAAGGAGGACTTTACTCTCAGTTCTTGTTGGACCTCTGTTGAGATGGAACAACCGCTGAAGAGGGGCAAACTAAACAGTGGTAATAGCAACCAGGCGCAGACGCGGCTGATAAGTGGAGGCTTTAACTTGGTATTTTGATGTGACGGCGAACAATCCAACAGTGACTCCGACTCCTTGATTGCCCTGATTGTCCCTGTTCCTGGGGCCTCCGCAACAGTTGCTCCCTTGGTAGTTCCCGTGCCCTGGAAAGGCTAGGATGGAGTGAGATTTGGCTCGCGTGAAATGGGGAGGATCGCCACATGCCGCCATGGCTTTCCATCGTGCTGAAATCTCTGCCCAGGGCACTGCTGGGGATATTAATCCTGCCGCCGTTACTGGTGGCCGGTGGTGGCGAGGAGCCCCCCCCTGGAGCCCTTGACCAGTTTGAACGTGAGATTCGGCCGTTGCTGGCGCAGCGGTGCTACTCCTGTCACAGCGGGCGTTCGGAGAAGATCGAGAGTGGTTTGCGAGTCGACTTCCGGGATGGCATCCGTATCGGCGGAGAACGAGGGCCTGCGGTGGTGCCGGGTGATCCGGGGAAGAGTCTGCTGCTGAGAGCCGTCAACGGCACCGAACCAGATCTTTCGATGCCACCCGGGGAAGTGCTGTCGACCGAAGAGATCCAGTCGTTGGCGCAATGGATTCGCATGGGAGCTCATGACCCGCGTGATGAACCGGTGAATCCACTTGATCAGAAGAAAGACTTCGGGAAGAAGATCGACCTGGAAAAGTCGAGAGACCACTGGGCATTCAGGCCAGTGGGAGATCCCGCTACTCCCGAGGTGCGGGCAATCGGTCGAGTTCGTGACCCTATCGACGCATTTGTTCTTGAGAAGCTGGAACAAAATGATCTTACTTTGGCCCCGGAAGCTCCCCTTTCGGTGCTGGCGCTGCGGGCTCATCAACTACTCACAGGCCTACCGTTGCCATGGGACCGACTCCAGCAATTGTCAGCGTCGGATGATCCCGAAGTGTTCGACCACTTCATCGATGATTTGCTCGATTCTTCCGCCTTCGGTGAGAGATGGGCGCGTTCATGGCTCGATCTGGCTCGTTACGCCGATTCGAACGGTCTCGATGAAAACCTCGCTTTCGGTGAAGCATGGCGTTACCGCGATTATGTGATTCGCTCCCTCAACGATGACAAGCCGTACGATCAATTTCTGATCGAGCAGATCGCGGGTGATTTGCTACCCGAGACTGGCGAGCAGGAAGCCTGGCAAGATCAAAGGATCGCCACCGGATTCCTTACTCTGGGGCCGAAGATGCTGGCAGAGCAGGACGAGGCGAAACTGGCCATCGATGTGGTGGACGAGCAACTCGATGTGGCTTCACGTGCTTTTCTGGCGATGACCGTCGGTTGCGCTCGCTGTCACGATCACAAGTTCGATCCGATTCCAGCCAAGGACTACTACGCGATGGCGGGCATCTTTCGCTCGACCAGCACGATGGAGAACCTGAAGACGGTCGCGAAGTGGCGTGAGATCTCACTGGAAACCCCCCAGCAACAGCAGGATCGCAAGCATTGGGAGAGTCGCCGATCGGAATTGACCAAGCAGCTGGATATGGAGAAGAAGGCACTTAGAGCCGATCTCGAACGGATCCTGCCGCGCGAGGTTGGCAAACACCTGCTGGCTGCACAAATAGCTACTGATCAGATCGCCATCTCCGGGGTCACCCAGACCGTTTCCACGACCCTGGGCGAAAACCGTTCAAACTACGGCACCGACAAAATCCCCGTGTTGCACTCGGTCAAGAGCGGTATCCAGCAGGCGACCTGGAAACTGCGAGTTCCCGCTCCTGGGTTGTGGTCCGTCGAGGTCCGTTATGCGGCCAAGGAGAAGCGACCGATGCGGTTGCTGGTCGATGGCGAGGTGATTTCAAAAGAAGCTCTCAAGACAGTCACCGGTGGCTGGACCACTACACACCTGTTCTGGGAATCTCAGGCGCAGCTTCAGCTCGATGCGGGGGAAGTCGAAATTCGTCTTGAGCGACAAGGAGCAGTGCCGCACCTCGATCGGATTCGACTGGTTCCCGCTGAAGGATGGCCCGATGTTCAGGATCCGTTGATTGTTGGCGGCTGGGTCGATTTTCTGACGCGCCCGACCCATCAAGAAGATCCACTGTGGAGCCCGTGGATCCAGTTTTGCCAGCAGCAACTGACGGATGGTGAGGCGGTGACCAGCTGGTGGAACGAGACGATGGCAGCAGTGGATCTGAGTTCTTTGCCTGAACAGGTGCGGACGATCTTGCTGGCCTCGACTCCCACCAACCGAAGTGAGGTCGCTTCGGTTTACCAGCGTCTGGTGGAGGCTTCCGAGGCGAAGGACGAAGCTCAGGTAGAGGCTTTACAGCCGATTTCTAAACAGCTTCGATCGACTGCCGGACCCTGGTTTGAGGCACTGGGTCTGGCGGAGAAGGCGGCTCCGCCAGAACTTCGAGAACCCATCGAGCAGATGACGGCCACCCTGGCCGAGCATGATGGTCAGAAACCACCGCCGCCGCAGATGGCGCTGGGGGTCCGGGATGGGAATGTCGCCGATCTCCCGGTCCATATACGTGGAAGCCATCTACGACTGGCCAAGGAACCGGTTCCGCGTGGAGCATTGCAGGTTACAGAACACCTGGTGCCGGCGATGGAGTTGCCGGAAGGACACAGTGGTCGCCTCGAACTGGCACGCTGGATGACCCACCCGGATCATCCTTTGACTTCCCGGGTCGCGGTGAACCGAATCTGGCTGGAACTGTTTGGTGGTGCGCTGGTGGCGACCCCCTCCAACTTTGGTATCCGTGGCGATCGGCCCAGTCATCCGGAATTGCTCGATCATCTCGCTCAAGACTTCGTTTCCGGCGGATGGTCGATCAAGAAGATGGTCCGCAGAATCCTCACCACATCGACCTGGAGGCAGCAGGTCATCGAGGATCCCGCAGCTGACGAAATCGATCCAGAGAACCGTCTGCTGTGGCGACAAAACCGTCACCGCCTGCGTGCCGAGGCGGTGCGCGATTCGGTGCTGGCGGTGAGCGGGACTCTCGACCGTGAAATGGGTGGCACCCTCCTGATGACGGGTAACCGTGGCTACGTCACCAACGACCAGTCGAACAACCAGGCGCGCTACGATGTTCCTCGTCGCTCCATCTATTTGCCGGTGGTTCGCAATGCGATGTACGAACTGTTCAGTGCGTTCGATTACAACGACCCCTCCGCACCGATCGCTACGCGATACTCCACCGTAGTTCCACACCAGGCACTGTTCTTTCTTAACTCGCCAATGGTTCTCGATTCTGCGTTAGTCATCGCACGCGAAGTTCTCGCTCAGATCGAGAAAGAAAGTGACAGGGTGCAAGAGATGCACCGACGGATCCTATGTCGTGAAGCCACTGAAACGGAGGTGGTGAGAGCCCTCGGATTCGTCAACAATGTCCGCGAGTACATCGAGTCCTCTCCAGGGCAAGATCGATCGGATTCTCCCGATAAAACTGACGACCCGGTGGAATCCGCATGGCATGCATACGCTCAGGCACTTATTTCCTCGAGCGAATTCCTGTACCTGGATTGAGGGGGTGAGATGATTGGTTCGGTGAAATGGTTGAGGAGTTAAAGTGACCTTCGATTCGATGAATTCCATCTCGCGTCGCAAGATGCTCAAGGGTTGTTGTGCCGGCTTCGGTGCGCTGGCCCTCGATGGCCTCATCGGCAGGGTTCCCGCCTTCGCCGGTTTGCCCGGGAAACCACATTTCGCTCCGCATGCCAAGCGAATCATTTTCCTCTTCATGCACGGTGGGCCGTCACAGGTGGACACTTTCGACTACAAGCCCCGCTTGATCCAGGATGATGGGAAACCGCTTCCTTACCCATTGCCCAGGGTCACCTTCGCGTCGCCGAACCAGTATGGCGGAGTGATGCGTTCTCCGTGGGAATTTCGTCAGCATGGTGAATCGGGCCAGTGGGTCAGCGAGCTGTTCCCCCATGTCGCCGGGCAAGTCGACGATATCTGCTTCGTCAAGAGCCTTCACGGAACCAACGATGCTCATGGTGGTGCGCTTCTGGCCCTGCACACCGGCAGCGACACTTTTGTTCGTCCGAGTATGGGGTCCTGGATGCTCTACGGGTTAGGAGAAGAGAACTCGAATCTTCCCGGATTCATCACCATCTGCCCGACTCTGGGACATGGCGGTGTCAATAACTGGTCGAGTGCCTTCTTGCCGGCGAGATATCAGGGAACCCCGATTGGCCACGCGGGTTTGAAGGCCAGGGACGCGACGATTCACCATCTGGACAACGACCACTGGCAAGCCGGGATTCAGAAACTCCAGCTCGATTTGCTTGAGGATATCAATCTGGAACATCTCGGTGATCGAAGTACTGACGATGCACTGGAAGCCAGAATCAGATCGTTTGAGGTTGCTTTCCAGATGCAGACGGAAGCACCCCAGGTGATGGACTTCTCCGGTGAGACGGAGGCGACAAAAGAACTGTATGGAATCGATGAACCCGAGACCGACAACTTCGGCAGACAATGTCTCATGGCGAGACGCTTTGCCGAAGCCGATGTACGTTTCATCCAGTGCACTCATTCCTACAAGTGGGATCAGCACAGCAACCTCAAGGGTGGGCATTCGAAAAATGCACGCGAAGTCGACAAGCCCATCGCGGGTTTGCTGAGGGATCTCAAGTCACGCGGGTTGCTCGAAGACACCTTGGTGTTGTGGGGGGGCGAGTTTGGTCGGACTCCCACCGCCCAGGATGGCAACGGACGTGATCACAACCCCCATGGATTCACGATGTGGATGGCCGGTGGTGGGGTCCGTGGTGGCATGTCATACGGCGAGACCGATGATTACGGATATCACGCTGTGGTCGACAAAGTGCATGTACATGACCTGCACGCGACATTGTTGCACCTGCTGGGTATCGATCACGAGCGGCTCACTTTCCGCCACGCCGGGCGTGATTTTCGTCTCACGGATGTTTCGGGGCGCGTGGTCAACGAAATCATCGCCTGAGACCGCAGCGCGACCTCAGGCGATGAAAAGCCACAATCGGCTATCGGCTACTACTACGGGCGATCTACCAGTTGACTCCCGCCATGATACTGAACACCGTCCGGTCCGAGATGTCCCCGTAGGTGGCAAGCTTGTAGTCGATTCCCAGGTGTGCATTGTCACCGAGGTGGAGCAGTGCTCCACCATGGAAGTAAGGACCAGAGTCATCCGAAGGTTGGGCGACATCGTGTTCGTCGATCTTGATCGAACTGAATCCACCTCCAGCAATCAGAGAGAATGGAGTGAACGGCAGTTCGGCCACAACACGAGCTCCCACGAATAACTCCGAGTCAGCGACATCTCCGGCGGCTCCGTCATCTTCAGTGGCAGAGATGTAGCCGATTTCAGGAGCGACGTACCACTCACTTTTTCTGGCACTGATCCAAATTCCGTATCC
Source organism: Planctomycetota bacterium (assembly GCA_002711105.1). Classification (GTDB taxonomy): domain Bacteria; phylum Planctomycetota; class UBA8108; order UBA1146; family UBA1146; genus UBA1146. The sequence continues at coordinate 170,603 of PAIH01000057.1, read as the reverse complement.
ATCGACATCGCTGAGAGGATTGACCGGATCAGGATTCACATCGAAATCATAGGTACCATAGATCAAGCTCACCTGGCCGGTGTAGGGCTTGGCATGAGGTTGCTCCACTCCCGAGAAAGGAGAGGTGGCATCCGGGCGCATCCGAACCCAGTCTTCATTTCCGGCACAGCCGGAGAGCATGGCGAAACACAATAGGATCAGTCCGCAAGTTCTGAGACTCCACACGGCTAGTCTCCAATTCTTTGGGCTCCGTAGCGATCATTTGTCTTTCCGGTACCCGGACCCACCGGGCGGTTTCCCCTTTTCGGTCACGCGTTCCCCGGTGACCCTGGGATCGGCACCAGACCCGATACGACCGAGATGGGAGAGGCGGGATTCTAGACCGATGGTGCCGCAGCGGCAAGGTACACCGGTGGCCTCCAAGTCGGGTCGGCCCGGAGCCTTCCGGGGCAGTGGAGCCTAGACTGGGAGAACGGGCTATCCTTGACTCTGAACGGCCATCTCGTAGGATTCAGGCTTCCAGGTTCCTGTTCGGGTCGATCCTGGCACAGAGTTCCCGAGGTAGTCACAAATCGATTTTCATCGGGGAATTTGGCCGTCCAGGGGTGCAGGAATTTGGAGGCATGCGGTGTTGTCGTGCGGGGTTCGTCCAAAATCGGACGACACGGCAGTTTCGCTACGGTGTTCACTGGAGAGTTGAAGATCTCTGCTCGGGGAGCAGACGGGGGTCAGATCCCGAAGATCTGCTGCTCTTTTGCGGATGGATCGCTTCCCAGCGCAAAGAGCGCGGTGGCTGGTTTTCCGCTCCGGGGATTCGGATGATCGATCTCGACAGGAAAGGTGGAGCATGAAGAAGAAGGTCGGAGAAATCCTTCGCGAGAAGGGTTGGGTTACCGACGAGGAGATTCAGAAAGCTCTCGCTTACGGTCAGTCAGAGGAATGCAAGATTGGTGAAGCGCTAGTCAATCTGGAGATCTGCACTCAGGAGCAGGTGACGCGTGCGCTTGCCATTCACTTTCAGTTGCCGTTTGCCAACCTGGGCAAACATATCATCGCGCAGGACATCATCGATGCGATTCCCAAAGAGGTTGCGCTCGAACACCGGATCGTTCCGGTGGCTCGTAAAGGGCGCACCCTGATCATTGCCATGGCCGACCCTCTTGATTTCTTCACGATAGACAATCTGCGTTTCATCCTCTCCACCGAAGTGGATTGTGCTCTGGCCACTCCCGAGGCTGTCGATGAAGCACTCGATGATTACTACAGATTGGCCGGCGGATACGACTCGGTTCTCGGCGAACATGCTGGATCTGACGACGATGTGGAGTTTGGCCGAGGGGACTTTGCCGGCGATGAATCGGACGCCAACCAGGCGCCAGTGATCAAGCTGGTGCATATGATCATCGCCAATGCTCTCAAGGCGGGTGCATCCGATATACACATCGAGCCGATGGAGCATGATCTTCGTGTTCGCTACCGGGTTGATGGTGTCTGCCAGGTGATGGATTCGCCTCCGAAGAAACTACAGGGTCCAGTGATTTCGCGTCTGAAGATCATGGCGCGCATGGATATGGCCGAAAAACGTCGCCCTCAGGACGGTCGGATCAAGATCAAGATCAGTGGCAAGGAAATCGATCTCAGGGTCTCGATCATTCCTACCGTGCATGGCGAGAGCGTGGTCATGAGGATTCTCGATAAGGATGCAGGTCTGGTCGATCTCGAGAAACTAGGGTTTCACGAGTCGGATCTGGCGCGATTTAACCGAATCATCAAGAGACCCAACGGTATTTTCCTTGTCACCGGTCCCACTGGTTCAGGAAAGACCACCACCTTGTATTCTGCTCTGATGGATCTGAATCGTCCTGACGTGAAGATCATCACTGCAGAGCATCCGATCGAATACAACCTCGTCGGTGTCAACCAATCAGAGGTGAAGCATGAGATCGGTCTCGACTTCACAAGAATCCTGCGTGCCATGATGCGTCAGGCCCCGAACATCATCCTGGTCGGTGAGATTCGAGACCGTGAGACTGCCGACACCGCCATCCAGGCGGCGTTGACGGGACACCTGGTGTTCTCGACCCTTCATACCAACGATGCTCCTTCAGCCCTTACCCGTCTCATCGACATGGGCGTCAAGCCGTTCCTTGTGGCTTCTGCAGTGCTTTCCATCATGGGTCAAAGGCTGATACGTTTGCTTTGCAAAGAGTGCAAAGAGACCTACGAACCGGCCGAGACGGAGCTTCGGATGATCGGGTTGACCAGTTCGGAGGTGATGGGGCAGTCCATCTATCGCCCGGTTGGTTGTCCCAAGTGTTCCGGTGGCTACAAGGGTCGCTGCGGAATATACGAGTTGCTGGAGATGTCTAGCGATCTTCGGGATATGACCTTTGATAAAACTCCGACAAAGGATTTACGGAATAAGGCACGAAGTGAGGGAATGGTTTCTCTGCAGGAAGATGCGGTGAGGAAATTGCTCTCCGGGATGACATCGATCGAGGAGATCCTACGAGTTACTCATTCCTCGGAGTTCACGACCTAGTCTGTCCAATCAATCCGGTGCCGTCCCGGAAAACTGACGGTGAGGTGAGAAATGGCGCTTGCTGCGAAGCCGCTCGGTCAAATCCTGAAAGATATGGACTTGATCGCGGAGCTCGACATTCAGGAAGCCCTTCAGGACCAGAAGTCCAAAGGAGGTGCGATCGGCAGGATCCTGGTCGAAAAAGGCCTGGTCACTGAGTCCGATCTTCGCATTGCCATCGCAAAGCAGTCTGGCATGGAACCAGTCGATCTCGATGAGGTGGTGGTGTCTGCCGATCTTCTCGAGATGGTCCCTCCCCATGTTGCTGAGACCTACCAGGTGATTCCCGTCGAGTTCGATGGGACGGTTCTCACTCTTGCTGTGGCAGATCCGCAGAACATTAGTGCGCTCGATGACATGAAATTCATGCTCAATATTGAGGTGAAGGGTGCTCTCAGTGATCCCGATTCGATTGATCGGGCGATGGAGAAGTACTACGCAAATCGTTCCGAGTCGATGGAGAGCTTGCTTGGTTCGATTGACAAGGACGAGATCGAAGTGCTGGACGACAGCCGTCACGAGATGATGGATCTGGATCAGCTGGAGAAGGACGTGAACGCCGCGCCAGTGGTGAAGCTTCTCAACATGGTTCTTCTCTCCGCCATCAAGGATCGTGCCTCTGATATTCACCTCGAACCGTTCGAGAAGGAATTCAAGATCCGCTACCGGGTCGACGGAGTGCTCTACGAGATGATGCCTCCACCGATTCAATTGGCGCGAGCAGTGATTTCCCGTGTGAAGGTGATGTCGAATCTCGATATCGCGGAAACGCGTCTGCCACAGGATGGTCGAATCGAGTTGAATATCGCCGGGCGTCCCGTCGACCTGCGGGTATCGACGCTGCCGACGATGCACGGCGAGTCGGTGGTGATGAGGGTGCTGGACCGGGGACAGGTGTCTCTCGAACTGGAAAACATCGGATTGCGAGCCAAGGATCTCGAGATGATCCAGAAGATGATCTTGAAGCCAAACGGGATCATTCTGGTGACCGGTCCGACCGGATCTGGTAAGACGACTACGCTTTACTCCTGCCTCAACGAAGCCAACGATCCGGCGACCAAGATCATCACCACCGAGGATCCGGTGGAATACAACATCGACGGTATCATCCAGATCCCTATAAACGACGATATCAACGTGACTTACGCTAAGTGTCTCCGGGCGATTCTTCGTCAGGATCCGGATAAGATTCTTGTTGGTGAGATTCGTGACCTGGAGACTGCTCAGATTGCAGTTGAGGCGAGCCTGACCGGACACGTGGTATTTTCGACCCTTCACACCAACGATGCGCCCTCTTCGATGATTCGACTCATCGATCTGGGGGTCGAGGCCTTCCTTTTGACTGCGACCGTTGAGGCGGTAGTGGCCCAGAGGCTGGTCAGGAGAGTTTGTGACGCTTGCAAGATTGAGTACGAGCCGACCGAAGAGATGCTGATGGAACTTGAACTGACGCCGTCGGACGTTCAAGGTAGAACGTTCTTCTACGGCAAGGGTTGTAAAGAATGTAATGGTTCCGGTTACAGGGGGCGAATTGCCTTGTTCGAGATCATGGTGATGTCGGACCGCCTACGGGACCGAATCATGGACGGAGCGAGCACACAGGAGTTGCAGACTGTAGCGCGAGAAGATGGGATGACGACTCTCCGCGATGCCGGTCTGCTGCACATTTATGATGGTATCACCACCATCGAGGAAGTCGTCAAGGAGACCTTTGTTAGCTAGGTGAACATCACCTAGGGTGTGAAGCGGTAGGCCTTGACGATGGTTTTCCGACCAGAAGGAGCAGCGAAGATGGCTGTATTCGAATATGAAGCGATCGGTCCCGGTGGACAGAAAAGACGAAGTACCATCGATGCCGGAAGCCAGCAGGAAGCGATAAAGCAACTTCGTTCCCGTGGGCTCAAGCCGACCAAGATTCGTGAGAGCAAGAAAGCTTCTGTTGCTCTTGGACCAGGCAAGAAGCAGAAGAAATCCTTCAAGGTCTTTGGCCGCAGGGTTTCACAAACGGAGATGGTGCAGTTCACCCAGCAGCTTGCGACTCTCCAGGACGCGGGTCTTCCCATCGTCCGGTCGTTGAAGATCCTTGCCGATCAGATGAAGCCCGGTACTTTTCAGGAGCAACTCACCAAGGTGACTGAGGACGTTGAGGGCGGATCGACGCTGTCTGAAGCATTGGAAAAATTTCCCAAGACCTTCGACACCCTGTTCGTCGCGATGGTGAAGGCGGGCGAAGCCGGTGGTGTTCTTGATACCATTCTTCAGCGTCTATCTGACTTCCAGGAGAAGTCGATGAAGCTGCGCAAGAAGGTACAGGGTGCGATGGTTTATCCCATCGCGGTCATCTGCGTTGCCGCTCTGATTCTCGGTTTCATCATGACAAAGGTAATCCCTCAGTTTCAGAAGATGTTCGCCGACATGAACACTTCACTCCCCGCCCCGACTCTGTTACTTCTCGGGTTCGCAGAAGCGGTCCAGAGTTACTGGTGGTTGGCGCCGTTCGTGGTGATCGGAGGGCTGCTGTTGATCAAGGGGATCGGTAATACTTCTACCGGGGAGTTGATGATCGACAAGTCGAAGCTGCGAGCGCCGATCTTTGGCCAGATTGTCCGCAAGTCGACGGTTTCACGCTTCTGTCGTACCCTCGGGACCTTGATCCAGTCAGGTGTCCCGATCCTGGAAGCTCTGGAAATCGTGCGAGCGGCAGTGGGTAACCGGGTGATCTCTGATGCCATCGAGAAGGTATGTGGCTCGATCCGTGAAGGTGAAACCATCGCCGAACCACTCGGTCAGTCGGGTGTTTTCGATCCGCTGTTGGTAAATATGATCGATATCGGTGAGGAAACCGGAGAGCTCGACAAGATGCTCAACAAGATCTCCGATAATTACGATCTAGATGTCGACGTACTGGTGGAGTCTCTCTCTAGCCTTCTCGAACCGGTGCTGATCGTCGGTATGGGAGGGGCAGTGGGTTTCATCGTCGTCGCGTTGTTCATGCCGTTGCTCTCGATCATCCAACAGGTTGGATAGCGGCTCTCGGTCACATCAAGCTGGAACTCCGGGCCATGACGGGGGGTTAGATTTCCCCGTCATGGCCCGTTCTCCTGCGTAGTGGAGGCATTTTTGCGATCTGATCGCGCTACAGATTTGCTCCGTGCCTTCCGTGTTTGGAGTCATGGACCCGACTATCGGCATGGAAGCCTCTCGGAGATCTGTTCCGCCATCGGTGCCTCGGATCGAGAACAACCACAAGTCAGGGAACTTCTCGATCAGCTGGAAGAAAAGGGAGAAACGATTTCCCTCACTGCTCGGGGTTGGTTTGTTCCTCATCGGGAAGGCTGGTTGGTGGGGACGCTGACACTGGCACGCAAGGGTTTCGGTTTCGTCAGGCCGCTGGTCGAAGATCCTCTCGGCGATGCTTTTATTCCGGCTCGTCGCCTTCGCGATGGACACCACGGGGATCGAGTACTTGCTGCGATTCATAAACCGCGCAGAGGAGCACCTGCCAGGGCCAGTGAAGGCAGAAGCGGCAAGATCCTTGAGGTGATTGAACGGAGCCCTCGAGTCATCCCAGGTATCTACCGGGAATCAGGAGGGGGAGCCGGGGTGGTCGAGCCGTTACTCCACGAGAGTGTTCGGGAGGTCTGGATCGATCCAGGTTTCCGCGCCGGAGTCGAGGATGGTGACCGTGTCCTGGCCAGGTTGCGTCAGGGTGCGACCATCGAAGGAATGCCACCGGGTCAGGTTCTTTGTGCCCTGGCTCCGGAGGGAACCTGGAAAGCAGATCTGCAGCTAGTTTGCGCCGAGCACCAGCTGCGTCAGGAATTCCCCGCCGAGGTTGAACAAGCAGCGGCTTCATTTTCCGAACAGATTTCTGAACGGGAGATCAAGCTTCGATCCGATCATCGGGAAATCCCGTTCATCACCATCGATCCCGAAGATGCCAAGGACTTCGATGATGCGGTTACAGTTGTCGAGAGCCCTTCCGGTGGCTTTCGCCTCGGAGTGGCCATCGCCGATGTGAGCCACTTCGTCCAGCAGGGTGATGTGATCGATGGCGAGGCGCTGTTGAGGGGCACAAGCGTCTACATCCCGGGCAAGACGATACCGATGTTGCCCGAACGACTCAGCAACGATCTCTGCTCGCTACGTCCAGGGGTGGATCGACTTGCCAAGGTGGTCTGGATCGATCTCGATACCACGGGGCAGCTTCAGGATTATTTTGTCGAGCGAGCAGTGATTCGAAGCGCTCGTAGATTCTCCTACCAGCAGGTGCAGGAAGTCCTCGACCAACAAGATCAAAATTCATCGGATTCAGCCAATGCCCTCGATCAGTTGATCTTCAAACTGAACGAGGTCCGTTCTCTTCTTCATGATCGTCGCCTGGAGGAAGGGTCGCTTGAACTGGAGATCGATGAGATGAAACTGGTTCTCGATGACGAGGGCGAAGTGATCGATGTACGTCCGAGAAGTCGCCTTACGGCACACAATCTGGTCGAAGAGTGCATGCTGGTCGCGAACGAGGCGGTCGCATCGATAGCTACAGCCAGGAACATCGCAATTCTTCGTAGGGTCCACTCTCCTCCAGAGCCGGAGTCACTGGAGAAGTTTTCCCGTTTGTGCAGAGTTTTGGCACCCGAGGCCACAGTGAGAGATGTTGCGGACCTGTCGGGGGTGATCGGAGTTGTACGCCAAACACCGGTGGCACCGGTGATCTTCTTCGCATTGCTACAAACCTTGACCCGTGCCCAGTACAGCCCCGATCGGCAGATTCATTTTGCGTTACAGAAGCAGGAATATTGCCACTTCACCTCCCCCATCAGGAGATACCCCGATCTTCAGGTTCACCAGGCTCTGGATCGGCACCTGTTCGACGGTGTCGATCCGGTGATCGATCCAGCTTCCGTTTCGCTGTTGGAAGTGGGCGAGACCTGTAGTACACGTGAGCGGGCCGCCGAAAGTGCTGAACGAGATATGACTCGATCGAGGGCCATCTCATGGTTGAGGCACCGAGTTGGTGAGCGGTTCACGGGCCTCGTCACCTCGGTACGAGATCAGGGATTCCATGTTCGACTTGATGAGGCTCTGATTGAAGGGTTTGTTCATGTTTCGCTGCTGAAAGATGACATCTATGTTTTCAGCGACACCCAGTTTGCACTTCGAGGAGTCAATGCTGGCAACATGATTCGGCTGGGAGATTCTGTAGAGGTTGAGCTGGAGTCTGTGGATCTTCTGCAACGAGATATCAACCTACGGTACCTTCACACCCGCTCCGGAGGTTCGCGTGGCAAGGGCACCGGTGGGGTTTCAGGAAAGAAGATCGGGCAGCGCAGGCCCCAGCAGCAGCGAAGTAGCAAGAAGAACCCTTCTTCTCGCTCGAAAGCCAGAGCCGGAAAGGCACGGAAACCGGGCCGCGCGGGTGCTCGTAGGAAAAGTGCCGGGCGAAGTCAGCGGAGGAAGCGCGGATGACGGCAACAAAATACTGCATCTGGACCGATGGAGCCTGTCGGGGGAATCCCGGTCACGGCGGTTGGGCCTACATAATTCGGGCAGACGATGGTACTGAAGATGTCTGTTACGATTATGATCCATCGACGACCAACAATCGGATGGAGTTGACGGCGGTACTCGAAGCACTGCGTTCGATTCCCGAAGGGTCTTCGGCGCAGCTGTTCAGTGATTCTCAATATGTAGTCAAAGGGATGAGCCAATGGGTTGCCGGCTGGCAAAAGCGTAATTGGCGCAAAGCGGACGGTAAGCCGGTTCTCAATGATGATATCTGGAAGCGGTTGGTGGAAATCGCTTCGAGTCGGAAGATCCAGTGGAACTGGGTTGAAGCACATGCAGGTCAAGTTGAGAATGAACGATGTGATGCGCTCGCCAATCGAGCAATTGACGAGGCGCCTTGAGCGCTTTGGAAGGAATGATGATGAACGGTAAACAGGTGATCATTGCTGCGGCGGTGATAATCCTCGGAGCGATAGGAACAGCAGCGATGGTAGGAGACTATTCGAAGATTCCTCCAGCGGCGAAGGACCTTCACTTCCGACTCGATGGTTCCAAGACAAAACTACTGAAAGCAGTGCAGCTGGCCGAGGAGTTGACCGGCGGAATTGCCCAGAATGCAACGGCTCGGGTCGGAAGCGTAGCAATTCAGTTTGATGTGGAAACGGTAACTGTCGAGAAGATGGAAAAGGTTGTCGTCATGGAAGATGGAACCATCAGCGAGCGAGTGGTCATACCTCGATTCCCGGGAAGTTCCGTGGTTCCAGATTCGGAAATGGTGAGAACTGATTCCGGTCTTGCCTACTTCGATCTGGTTGATGGTACTGGAGAAGTTCCTCCTGCTGTCACCAGCACGGTGAAGGTGCACTACAGCGGCTACCTGGTCGATGGTACCAAGTTTGATAGTAGCGTTGATCGTGGTCAGCCAGCTTCTTTTCCGTTGAATCGGGTGATCAAGGGTTGGACCGAAGGAGTCGGCTCGATGAAGGTAGGCGGAGTACGAAAGTTGATTATTCCTTCCAGTCTTGCTTACGGTCCCCAGGGACGACCCCCGACCATTCCTGGTGGTGCGACCCTGATCTTTGACGTCGAATTGATCGAGATCGTTCAATAAACTGGGGCTAGTTCCATTTTTGGGATACCGGGTCAATTGGCCAATTTCGGTGTATTCTGACGGAAAGGGTGAGAGTTCCGTTCTCCGGTCTCGTTGCAGTATCCGGGTCTGCCTCCTAGAATCCCGGGTTCTGCGACGGCATTGGTTTACAATCTCCCTCGTAACTCCTAACTGCTTGCTGAGAGGTAGGTCCGAGAAATGTCGACCGGCTTCTTTAAACGTAACGAGAAGGTCATGATGACCATCCTGTTGGCGTTGATTGCTCCGACCTTTGCCGCCACCGGTTTGGTCACTTGGTATAGCAACAATTCTACTACCAATGCCTCCTACGAGATCAACGGCCAGACGATCACTTCTCAGGATTTCTTCGAGAAGAGGATGGAGCTGTCGGAAACCCTATGGCTCCAGAATGTTCGCCGCTTCGGCCCTTATGCGGCGAGAACTGATAGGTTTCGCCAGGCTACCGTCGATGACGTTCTCAAACAGTTTGTGCTCGAACATGAGATCACCCGGGTGGGAATCGAACCAAGCGATGCATCCAAGGATGCAGGTGTAAAAGCGGCGGCTCTTGATATCTGTACCTGGTATCGCGTTATGGAGCAGTCCGGGTGGATTGGGACCTATCAAGAACGTTTCCCCGATTTCTCTTCCGGGAGAGCGATTGCCCGTCTCGACTTGGATACCTACAGTGCTGCGCTGACGGATGATCGTTTCGGAATCAGCATGTCGAAGAAGGATTTTGAAGAGACGGTGATCCGGAGCTTGCGAGTTCAGACGCTGATCGAATCGGTGGTTGACGCAGCAGTGGTCACAGAGAAAGAAGTTTTCGAGGAATATTCCACGAACTACGAGAAGCGAGTTCTCGAGTTGATTCAGATCTCCAGTGAAAATTACCTGGAGCAGGCTAGTGAACAGACTACCCCGGAAGACGTTGAGGCCATCTACAACGCCAATCCAGAGAGATTTGTTCTGGCGAATCGACTTGCGGTTGAAGTCGCTCGTGTCGACCGTGCAGGATTACGAAACTCGATGACCTATGAGCCGACTCCGGAGGAGATTGAAGCCAAGTACGAAGCCGATAAAAGCACCGTCTACCGGATCCGTCGACCAAATAACTACGTTCCCCCGGAAGGTGCTACCCCTGAAGATGACATACGTCCCCTGATCAATGTCTTCGATAATGTAGTCAATACCCTGGTCCATGCTCAGATGTTGGTGTTGGAAGCTGAGGCCCTCAATAACGCCCTCGAATCTCTCACTGCCATGAAAGATGCCGGGGAGACGGTGCCGATGGAGCAGGCTTTTGCCGAAGATGCCGACTATATCGAGGTGCGTCAGATTGACTCCTTCGTCCAGAGGGATGTGAACCTGCTCGATGCGGACATCAAACATCCTGCTGCCTATGCGACCTTCTTCATGCAAGAGCGTCGAGAGCCAGGTTCGGTGAAGCCGGGAGATCTCTACCAGTCGATCGCGATAAACGGCCGAGGGAATTTCATTATCCGGGTCGTCGAAATGCTTCCAGAGAGAACGATGACCTACGATGAAGCGATAGAACCGGCACTGGAGGCGGCACAAGAAGCTCAGGCCAAGAAGATCGTCGAAGAGTACGCCAGTTCCTGGGTTGCCCGGATTCAGTCTGGTGAGGAAGGGGCGACCTTTGTTGCTTTCTCGGAGGATGGCAACTTCACCATCCATGAGATGGATCCGGTTTCTCGCACACAGTCTTTCAATCTCAAGGTCGACAATCGTATTATTCCTGCCCGCGCCGCAGTGATCGAAGCAGCCTTTGAGATCGAAGTGGTCGGTGGGCTCGCGGGTCCAGTGACCAATGAAGCTGATAAGTCCGAATACGTGGTTCGACTCAAGGAGATCGCCTCTCCTGACATGGATCTATACAACTCTCTCAAGTTTAGCACTGAAAATCGGCTTCGATCTGACAAGCAAAGAGCTTTGCTTGATGCCTTTCAGGTCAGGCTGATGGAGAACGCCAATATCCGTGTTTATCAGGGCGAAGGAGACGCGGTTTCTCGTGACCAGCTGATCGAGAATGCGGAGACCGATCCTGAAGGGGAACAGGGATAACAGCGAAGTTCTTTCCTCAAGCCCCTCCAGTGACCTTGTCGATCTTACCTACGCGAGCTTCATGGCGTCCGCCCTCGAAGGGTGTGTCGAGGAAGGTCTGAAGATGGATCGCGATCTGTTCCTGGCCGATGACCCGCTCTCCGAAACATGCGATGTTGGCATCGTTATGTGCTCGCGCCATTTCGGCGGTAAACGCATCGGTGATCACCGCTGCTCTGGCTCCTGGATAGCGATTGGCCGTCATCGCCATTCCCTGTCCGGTTCCACACACCAAGACTCCTAGCTGTGCTTCTCCAGTCGTGACAGCTGTTGCGATCAGATGAGCAATGTCAGGATAATCAGCTCTATCTTCGCTAGCTTCAGGACCTTTCTCTTCGATGTCCCAGCCCCTTTGGCTCAGCACCTCGATGGCGTTCTTGCGACCATTAATTCCAGCATGATCCGATCCGACGATGGCTTTCATCTCGATATGATTCCTTCCAACCAGCGGTTCTCGAGCGAACGTTCAATCTCTTCAGCGCAGCGACGGTATATCTCTTCACTGCCGCCGATCGGATCGCGGACTCCCGTATCGTTGATCACTTGCACTTTCTCCAGAGCATTTGGGAAATTGCTCTCGATGACAGTTCTGTGGGAATGGTCCATGGTGATGATGATGTCTGAATCGTCGACCTGGGTCGATGTCAGTTGTGTGGAATGATGGGTCTCGATGGAGAGACTCATTTTTTCCATGACAGTCCGGGCCTGGCTGGTCGCCGATCCTCCCCCTGACGCGATTCCTGCACTGGATACGTGATATCCCGCTTCGGGCAACTTCTCTTGAGGGCAATCGAGATGCTGTGCCAATAACTTCTTCAACAGGGCTTCGGCCATCGGGCTGCGACAGGTGTTGCCGGTACAGACAAACAAGACCTTAAGTCCGCGAAGGACCCTCCGGATCTGTGATGCGCCGATCAAACCGTCACGAACAACCTGGAAATCGCCATTTTCAGTCAATCTCACGATGGTCGAGGCCTCCCCGAGCGGAGAGGGACCGGCATCGAGTACCAGGGAAACCTGATCGCCGAAAGCCGAGACCACATCTTCGACGGTGGTGGCTGCCGATTCTCCGCTTCGATTGGCACTGGAAGCAAACAGTGGGCCACTGCTTCGGATCAACTCTCTGGCCACTTCGTTGGCGGGAAGTCTGACTCCGACGCCCTGCTCTCCGACCGGGAAGATGATGGTCAGCGGGCCTGGCCAGAAGGCAGCCATCAACTGTTTGGCATCATGCCCGGGATCGGCAACCCACCCCGTGAGCTGCTCAACATCGGCGATGTGCAGGGTGAAGGGCTTCAGTTCATCGCGACCTTTTGCTGTCCGAAGCTTTTCGATGGCCGAGTCAGAATCTGCCCGCGCTCCGATTCCGTAGATCGTTTCGGTGGGAAAGACCACCAGTTCATCTTGGAAAAGAGCATCGACCGCCTGCTGGATCACGTCCGGGTTCGGCTGGTTCTCATCGATGGAGATAACACGACTCGGCAAGTGGCTCTCCATCCGACAAGTCTGGGAAGTGCCTGAGATCCCGGAATCCACGCTCTCGCAACGGGCTCATGGTGCCACCCATGCTGGGCGGGGTCAAACGCTGGCGTGATAGGAGGAGCGGACCAGGGGAGCGGACTCCACCTTTTCGAATCCGACCTCCCGGGCAAACTGACCAAGATCGTGAAATTCTTCAGGCCGCCAGTAGCGCTTCACCGGGATATGACGTTCGGAAGGTGCCAGATACTGGCCAAGATTGATCCGTCGTGCTCCGGCACGGTAGAGATCACGAATGGTGCTCCAAACCTCTTCTTCCGTTTCGCCGAGACCCAGGATCAGGCTCGATTTCACTCGGCTGCCACCGATCCGGTCGGTGGCATTCCTCAACAGCGAAACGGAATGATCGTAATCTGACCCGGGACGTACGGCGGGATACAGCCTTCTTACCGTTTCGACATTGTGGGAGAAGATGGTCGGGTCTGCCGCCAGGACGATGTCGAGTCCAAGCACCGGATCAGGGCGGAAGTCCGGTACCAGCACCTCAGTCGTGGTATCCGGAAGTACTCTTCGCAGGGCTTCGAGGGTGCGGGCGAACTGATCGGCACCACCATCGGGTAAGTCGTCTCTGTCGACGCTGGTGATGACGACATGCTTTAACTTCAGCTGGGCGGCGGCCTTTGCCAGTTGTTCCGGCTCGTCGCGATCGACCGGGGAGGGGATACCCTTGCTGACGGCGCAGAAGCCACACTTACGGGTACACACCTCACCCAGGATCAGGAATGTGGCAGTGCCCATCTGCCAGCACTCGAAGATGTTCGGACAGTGAGCTTCCTGGCAAACGGTATGGAGAGCACCTTGATCCATCAATTGGCCGACTTTTTCGAGTGATCCATCGTTGGGTACGTTGACCCGGATCCATGGAGGTCGCGGTAGCGGAGGTGTCTTCTGTCGACGGGTGCCGGTTGTCATCGAGCGACGCTCCTTCCGAATCGCGTCAGGATTTGCTCCGAGAGAGTCGCTTCGACTTCTTCTCTGTCAGGCGGATGACCCAGTTCCTGTTCCATCGAGGTGACCGGACAGTTGTGGATGCCACAGGGGACGATCCAGCGGAAGGGATCCAGATCTCCCGAGATGCAAAGCGACAGGCCGTGGCCCGTAATCCAGCGACGGACACTGAGACCGATGGAGGCGATCTTGTGCTGACGGACCCAGACTCCGGTGTGATCGGGATCCCTTTGCCCCTCGATTCCCCACTGGCCCAATGTATCCAGCACGGCACTCTCCAGCGATCTGAGCAGGCAGTGAAGGTCTCGCTCCTGTGAGGCGAGTTTCAACACAGGGTAGGCCAGTAACTGACCCGGTCCGTGGTATGTCGCCTCTCCACCTCGGTCGACCGGATGGATCTCGATTCCTCTTTCGTGCAGGAAGTCCTGTTCGGCGAGGATGTCACTACTTTTTGCAGCACTGCCCAGGGTCACGACTGGCGACGGTTCGAACAGAAACAGCGTTTCAGTAGTGTGCGGGTCGCCAGTCCTGGTGTCAGCGACACCGAGTTCTCGCTGTAGCTCCAGCATGTTGTGATGGGTTGGAACGAACGGCACGTAGCCGAGTTTTTTCACCGATACGTTGCCAGCAATGGTGGCAGAAGGAGTCGAGGTCTCCATCGTCTAGACCAGCCCGGATTCCTCGAAATCCTCGAGGTTCTGCTTCAACTGGGCCATGAATTGATCGGCGAGAGATCCATCGACTAGACGATGATCGTAAGAGAGGCACATGTAGAGCATGTCTCGGATCGCAATCTTGTCTCCGTCGACTACGACGGGACGCTTCTGAATGCCTCCGATGCCGAGGATGGCGACTTGAGGCTGATTGATGATCGGGATTCCGAATAGCCCTCCGAATTGACCAGGGTTGGTGATGGTGAAGGTGCCGCCAGCCACTTCGTCGGGAAGTAGCTGTTTACTGCGAGCGCGTTCAGCCAAATCGGTGAGCGACTTCTGGATCCCGGCGACGCTCAGGTCCTGGACATTCTTGATGACCGGAACGATCAGGCCGTGTTCAAGGGCCACTGCTACGCCGATGTTTATGCAATGGTGGATCAGGATCTCATCGCCGTCGAGGGATGCATTCACGTAAGGGTAAGCCCGGAGCGCGTCGCTACAGGCCTTGAGGAAGAAGGGCGTGTAGGTCAACTTGATGCCATTGCGGGTCTGGAAATCACTCTTGTGCTTGGCGCGCATCTGGGCGATGGCCGTCATGTCGGCCTCGAAGACGGAGTGTACATGGGCAGAAGTGCGACGGGAGTTGACCATGTGTTCGGCGATCTTACGTCGCATCACCGACATCTTCTCGACGGTGGCACCATCCTTTGACAATCCAGCAGCTGGCAGTGCCTCGGCAGCGGGTGTTGCCTTACCCGCAGCTGTTGCAGCAGGAGATGCCACGGCTCCTTTTCCGGCGGCACTGAGGAAACCAAGGATGTCGCCTTTGGTTACCCGACCTCCAGCGCCGGTCGGCGAGATTACCGAGAGATCAGAGATTCCGTGTTCGCGAGCGATACGTCGCACCAGAGGTGAAGAACGGACCTTGTGGCTTGCTCCGCTGGAAGGAATCTCGGCAGAGCTCTGGATCGATTCTACCGCCGCTTCGGGAGTGGTTTCGGCATCCGTTTCGACGGCTGCTGCCTCTGCAGATGGTGCAGCAGCAACTACAGTCTCGGCGGCCGGTGAGGTGACACTGGATCCGATCCGTGCCACCACCGTGTTGACCTCTACCGTTGTGCCCGCCTCGACCAGAATCTCGGCCAGGATCCCACTGATCGGAGCAGGTACCTCGGCATCGACCTTGTCGGTCGAGATCTCGAACAGAGGTTCATCTCTTTCGATGCTGTCACCCGGTTTCTTGAACCAGCGAGTCAAGGTGCCCTCGGCGATGGATTCACCCATCTGAGGCATCGGGACCTCGGTGAGCTGTTCCGAAGTAGCTACCGGAGCGGCTTCTTCCACCGCTGCGGCTGCGGGGGCGGTTTCTTGTGCTTCTTCTTCTGCTGCTGGTGCAGGAGCTGGGGGGGTCGAACTGGTGCTCTCTTCCGGTTCGGCTGAAGTGGTGGTCGAAGAAGTGCCATCTCCGAGTAGGGCTACCACCGTGTTGACCTCGACAGTGGTGCCTTCCTCGACCAGGACCTTTTCCAGCACCCCGTCTGCGGGGGAAGGGACCTCGGCATCGACCTTGTCGGTGGAGATCTCGAACAGCGGTTCGTCTCTTTTTACCTGATCACCAGGCTGCTTGAACCAGCGGGTCAGGGTGCCTTCGGCGATAGACTCACCCATCTGTGGCATCGTGACTTCGGTAGCCATGGCCGTTACTCCTGCTGCGGAGGTATTGATGATCCGCGATCAACATTCGTGGCCCCGCGCCACGGAATTGAAAAGTCTACCCGGAGAGGGCGGTTCGATGAAGTAAACCCGGGTTCGGGATTGCCTCAGGGAGTTGAAGAAGTGCCAGCTAACGGTATTTAGCCGCTGTCGAGGGGGTCGTTACCTTTGCGAAACGTCCCGTACTTCGGTGCTCTGGCGACCGAGGGCTCAAAGTTCCCCTGCACCCTGTTTCTTGAATCGCCACGGAAAAGGACAGACCACCAGTGTTCACGCGGGTGCAGGTCAGGTGGAGATCGGTACTCATATCTCGCAGCGGAGCAACTCTACCAGTTGGCGAGAGAACGGATCGCTTCGAGGATGTCGTCTTCTCCCGGTAGTGATGCGTTCTCGAGGATCGCGGCGTAGGGGATGGGCACATCGAGTGCAGCAAGACGTTTCACCGGTGCGTCCAGATCCTCGAAGCAGTGTTCAGAAATCCGCGCAGCAATTTCTGCCCCGGCACCACCGGTGAGATTGTCCTCATGAATCACCAGAACCTTGCCGGTATTGCCAGCGGTCTGGTAAATCGCGTTCAGATCGAGTGGACACAGCGAGCGCAAATCCAGGATCGAGCATTCGATCCCCTCTGTGGCGGCTCGTTCTGCTGCGGCGTTGCAACGGTGCAGCATGGCACCCCAGGTGATGATGGAGAGGGCGTCGCCCTCGCGCCGAAGCGCAGCGATCCCCGGAGCCAGTGGCTTCGAGTCCTCGTCCAGCTCTCCCTTGAGGGTCCGGTAGAGCGATTTCTGTTCGAGGAAAATCACCGGATTCGGATCCTCGATGGCGCCCAGTAGCAGGGTATAGGCATCCGTGACTGTTGCCGGCACCACCACCTTGAGACCGGGAGTGTTGAGAAAGAAAGACTCGACCATCTGGCTGTGAAAAGGACCGGCGTGAACTCCGCCTCCGGAGGGCCCCCGTACCACGATGGGAACCTCCTGGCCCCAGCGAAAGTGACAGGTCGCTGCGAAATTGGTCAGCTGGTTAAAGGCACAGGAGATGAAATCGATGAACTGCATTTCGACGATGGGGCGCATCCCGGCCATCGCAGACCCGATGGAAGCTCCGATGAGACCGGTCTCGACGATGGGTGTATCGATGACCCTGTCCGGCCCCCATGTTTCGAGGAACCCCTGGGTCAGCTTGAACGCGCCGCCATAGGTGGCGATGTCTTCTCCGATCAGGAACGTGCGAGGATCCTGTTCCAGTGCTCTGGTGAGAGCTCTCCGTAGCGCTTCGAGATATGTGATCTGCTCGGCCAAGAGAACCCTTCCTACATGTGGATCGCGCCGCCAACGAGACCGTGTGCCGCTTCCATCATTCCTTCACCGAGGGTCGGGTGAGGGTGGATCACATGAGCGAGATCTTCGGCGGTGCCTTCGAGTCCCAGGATCGCGCAGCCCTCACTGATGAGGTCTGTGGCATGGGGTCCGATGATGTGAACCCCGAGGATCTCTCCGTATTGGGCTTCGGCGATGATCTTGAAGAAACCGGGTATCGCCTTGCCGACGATGCCCGCCTTGCCGAGCGCCGAGAGGGGGAACTTGGAGATCTTCAGTTCATGACCCGCTTCCCGGGCGGCGTTTTCCGTCAGGCCCACACTGGCGACTTCGGGGTGACAGTAGGTGGCATTGGGTACCCGATCATTGCGAATCGGATGGGTATTCATCCCTGCGATGCTTTCGACCGCGATGATTCCCTCGGCGCTGGCCACATGGGCCAGCTGTGCTGTCTCGGCGACGATGTCTCCGATGGCGTAGATATGACCACGGGTCGTACTCTGGTTGGGCTGTACCGGGATAAAACCCCGGTCGGTCTTGATTCCGACCTGGTCCAGTTTCAATGAATCAGTGACCGGCTTTCGGCCCACGGCACAGAGCAGAATGTCCGCCTCGATGGTCTCTGGTTCAGCACCATCGGCGGCCAGGACGACCTCGACTCCAGATTCGCTGGCCTTGGCACTCTCGAGACGGGTAGAGACTCGACTTTTGATACCCCTCTTCTTGAAGGATCTCAGCAGTTCTTCTGAACACTCGTGATCTTCCACCGGTAACAAGCGATCGAGGAGTTCGACCAAAACTACCTCACTACCGAAGGACCTGAAAATGGAGGCAAACTCACAGCCCACTGCTCCGGCTCCAAGGACGATCACTTTGTCCGGGATCGTATCGAGTTGTAGAGCCTCGTCGCTGGTGATGATGTTCGGGTTTGTGAAATCGAGGAAACCGGGGCGCGCAGGTACGGAACCGGTGGCCAGGATGATGTTTTTGGCATCGACCAACTTTTCAGTCGAATTTTCGTCCACCACGCGGATTGTATTGAGCCCATCAAGACGACCGTGCCCTCTGACGGTGGTGATGCCATTCTTCTTGAGCAGGAACTCGACGCCCTTGGCGTTCTTCTGCACGACCTTTTTTTGAAAGGACAGAACTGCGGGAACATCTACACTTGCACTCGGGATGGAGATTCCGAAATAAGAACTCTCTCGGGCCACATCGATGACATGGGCACTCTGAAGTAATGCCTTGGTTGGGATGCATCCACGATGGAGGCAGGTACCTCCTGGCTGAGGATCTTTCTCGATAAGGACCGTGGAGAGGCCCAGTTGTCCGGCTCGGATTGCGGCGACATATCCACCGGGGCCTCCCCCGATGATCGCCACGTCGAAGTTGCCGATCTTGTCGACCATCTCTCGGTTGTCCTTCCTGCCCTGTTTTGCTCAACAGGGTACTCTCCCATGGTGGGACAGGCCTGGAGGTTAGTGGCTGAGCCAGCCTCCCTGACAGCCATCCGCAGGGTAGGAAGGTGGACGATACCCTGTTTCCCCTGTTGCCATCCAGCAAAGCGAGACCTGGTCGGTCGCGTTGAATGGAACACTTATCCACTCTAGAATGCCGGAAATCGGTGCTTTCCTACTTCGAGAGGTCTCGGTTGCCTTCCAAGCCGGAGGGCCTCATCGCCGGTCAGGATAAGAATGTCGACCCAGAGCCAGCAGTCTTCGAATAAACGGGGTAGACCCCGTAAGTCCGAGAGGGAAAAGATCAACATCCACGGTCTGGATGCTCCGGGATTGCTCGCGATCTACCGGAACATGTACCTCAGTCGAGAAATTGACGATGAAGAGATTCGCCTCAAGGGAAAGGGGCAGATCTACTTCCAGATCAATGGTTGTGGTCACGAGGCGATCAATACAGCTCTTGGTATGGTACTCGAACCGGGTCGGGACTGGTTCTTTCCCTACTACAGAGACCGGGCGCTGATGCTGCAGTTGGGTTTGACTCCGGTCGAAATGATAAAGACGGCGACGGCGGCTCGCGATGAGCCAGCGGGTGCAGGTCGACAGATGCCATCGCACTGGGGTAGCGAGCGACTGCAGGTCGTCAACCAATCCTCCTGTACGGGAAGTCAATGTCTCCATGCGGTTGGTTGTGCCGAAGCCTGGTCCAAAGGGGTCGGAAACGAATCGTTGCGAGGACGACTACGGAACTGGTCTGAGGGAGAGATCGCTTTTGTTTCGGTCGGAGATGGAACCACCAGTGAGGGAGAATTCTGGGAGTCGCTGAATACAGCCTGCACTCTGAATCTGCCGGTTTTGTTCGTGGTCGAGGATAACGGTTATGCCATCAGTGTTCCGGTCGAGGTGAATACTCCCGGCGGTTCCATTTCGAAATTGGTGCTTGGGTTCCCGGGGCTCGATGTCCACGAAGTCGATGGCTGTGACCCGCTGGCTTGCTACTCGTTGCTCAAGGGCGTGGTGGATGATATGCGCACGGGCAATGGTCCGGCGCTGGTTCATGCCCATGTGGTTCGACCCTACAGTCATAGCCTCTCCGACGATGAGCGCTCCTATCGACCTTCTTCGGAGCGAGAAGCAGAAGCATTGCGCGATCCCCTTGTTGTTTTCCCCGAGTTTTTGAAGGAAAAAGGGGTCGCTGACGAGGAGACCCTCGAAAAGCTTCGCCAGGAAGTGAAAGGGCAAGTGCGTCAGGCGTCCGATGAAGCAATGAAGGTTCCGCAGCCAGATCCCGAAACCGTTCTCGATCATGTGTACTCGATGGATGTGGATCCCACCGGTTCCGATTTCGATACTGAACCCGCTCCTGCGGGAGATGCCCAGCCGACCACGATGGTGGACCTGATCAACGCTGCCATGCGCGACGAAATGCGGCGTGATCCGACGATTCACATCTTTGGTGAGGATGTGGCCGATGCCAGCCGAGTCGATGCACTAGATGAGGTGAAGGGGAAGGGCGGGGTTTTCAAGGCGACCGTCGGGTTGCAGAGGGAATTTGGATCGGATCGGGTCTACAATTCCCCGCTTGCAGAAGCCAACATCGTCGGGCGTGCCATCGGTATGGCACTGCGAGGTTTGAAGCCGGTGGTCGAGATCCAGTTCCTCGATTATATCTGGCCTGCTTTTCATCAAATTCGATCGGAACTTGCGCTGCTTCGCTGGCGTTCTGCAGGGGTGGATAAATGTCCAGTCGTGATACGTGTCGCTAGTGGCGGTTACCTGCGCGGTGGTTCGGTGTATCATAGCCAATCTGCAGAGACGATGTTCACGCACACCCCTGGTCTTCGGGTCGTGATGCCAAGCAATGCTGTCGATGCCAATGGGCTGTTGCGTACGGCCATTCGGTGCGACGATCCGGTCATCTTCCTGGAGCACAAACATCTCTACCGTCAGACTCACAACAAGGGCGTTGATCCAGGCCCCGATTATATGATTCCATTCGGTAAAGCAGCCCGGGTCCGCGAGGGCAGTGATCTCACCATCATCACTTATGGTGCTCTCGTGCACCGTTGTAGTACTGCAGCCAAGGAATTGGCCGAGGAAGGGATCGAGACTGATATTGTCGATTTGCGTTCGTTAGCACCCTATGACTGGGATTCGATCCGGGAATCGGTGATGAGGACCAATCGGGTGCTCATCGCTCACGAAGAATCGCTATCATGGGGATATGGAGCTGAAATCGCCGCCCGGATTCAGGATGAACTGTTTGACCACCTAGATGCCCCCGTACGACGTGTGGGAGCTTTAGACTGCTTTGTGGCCTATGCCCCCCAGCTGGAAGAAAAGATCCTTCCTCAGCCACAGAAGGTGGTGCAAGCGGCTCGGAATCTGGCAAGGTATTGACAAGGAGAATCCGGGAGTTTTGCCGCTATGACTCCCGAGCAACCAGATGGCTTGCATGCCGTCTAAGGAGACGATTTGAGAGAACAGAATCTTCACGATCAGGGGTCAAACCAAGAAGACCCCGAGGAAGCCGAAAAAACACGTTGGAACCAGCGTCCCTGGTTTTGGTTTTTTCTCATGTTGGCGATGGTGCTCGTCACGGTGAACCTCTTTACCGGAGGTGTCGGCGGAACAGCCCAAGAGGTTTCTTCTTCGAAACTCTTCGAAGAGGCGCGCAGAAATAATATCGAACGGCTCGAAGAACCTGAACTCGATATCTTTGTCGCTACTCTTAAAAGTCCTATACAAGTCACCGTGGCCGATCTTGGCGGTGAGAAGTATGTCGAGACGAGCCGGTTGCGTTCCACAATCCCCCCAGCCCTCAAGCTGGAGTTGTTTCAGCTCACTTCGCCAACCGGCGAAGTTTTGTTCAAGCCAACATCGACTCCAGCCTGGCAAGTGCTGGTGGGTGGGTTCCTTCCCATCCTGCTCCTGGTTGGGCTTTTCTGGTACATCAGCAGTCGTGTTCGTCGCCAGATGGGTGGTCCTGGTATCTTCGGGAAGTTCTCCGGAAATCAGGCCAAACGATTTGAACGAGGTGAGGAGTCGATCTCGTTCGAGGACGTAGCCGGGTTGCGCAATGTGAAGAGGGAGTTACAGGAAATCGTTGATTTCCTCAAGGAGCCGGAGCGGTTCACCCAGCTTGGCGCCAAGATCCCCAAAGGAGTTCTGCTGGTTGGGCCTCCTGGGACCGGAAAGACTCTGCTGGCTCGTGCTGTGGCAGGAGAGGCGGATGTTCCTTTCTACTCCATCTCGGGATCGGAATTCATCGAGTTGTTTGTGGGTGTAGGTGCATCACGGGTTCGTGAACTGTTCGAGGATGCGAAGAAGAATGCTCCCTGTATCGTTTTCATCGATGAGATCGATGCCGTGGGAAGATCGCGTGGTGCTGGTCTCGGTGGTGGCCACGATGAACGAGAACAGACTCTCAATCAGATTTTGTCGGAGATGGATGGCTTTGAGCCGAATCAAGCGGTGATCGTGCTGGCAGCGACCAACCGCCCTGACGTGCTGGATGCGGCGCTGGTCAGACCGGGCAGATTTGATCGACAGGTTGTGGTCGAGCGTCCACAAAAGGATGGCCGTTGTGCCATCCTGGAGGTCCATACTCGTCAAATGCCATTGAGCAGCGACGTCGATCTGGATGCCCTCGCTCGCGGTACCATCGGATTCTCTGGCGCAGATCTGGAAAACCTCGCCAACGAGGCCGCTTTGATGGCGGCCCGTAGAGGGCACCAGCGGATCACGCAAGGTGACTTCGAGCGAGCCAAGGACAAGATCCAGCTCGGTACTCTGAGGGATGAGGCGATGAGTGAGCGAGAGAAAGAGCTGACCGCCTATCATGAGTCGGGACACGCTCTGGTCGCATTGCTACTTCCTGAAACCGATCCTGTGCACTCGGTGACCATCGTTCCGCGAGGTCGAGCACTCGGAGTGACGCAGCAGCTGCCGATCGAAGAAACGCATAATTACTCACGAACTTACTTGCTCAATCGGATCGTCATCCTGCTGGGCGGGCGAGCTGCGGAGGATTTGGTCTTCAAAGAATATACCACCGGAGCTCAGAATGATCTGGAACAGGCGACCAAGCTTGCCGAACGGATGGTCTGTCTGTGGGGGATGAGCGAGAAAATCGGCCCCGTTTCTTTCAAGCGAGGCGAGGAGCACGTGTTCCTGGGTCGAGAACTGGGCGAACCCAGCAACTTCAGCGAACACACTGCTATGCTCATCGATGACGAGATCCGATCGATGCTGGATGAGTCATATCAACGAGCCTTGAGGATTCTCGGTGAGGCTCGCGACAAGCTTGAAGTATTGACCCGAGAACTGATCGAGAAGGAAGTTCTCACCGATCAGGAGATTTACCAGTTGATGGAGATCCCGATTCCGGATGCACTTCTGGACAATCCGGCGAACTCCGGTGGTTCCGACGATTCACAGCCAGCGGCCGATTCTGAAGAGAAACCCGCCATTCCTCCAGATGTGGATCCGGGCCTGCTGGGCCTGGAAGGCGCCTAGCGTTCCAGCGGTGCCTGAGCTTCCGGGTTGCCAGGTTGCAACTCAGCCTCGGGGCGTGCAGCATCGATCCCAGGGGATAGAATCGTGATCAGTGATCGGTTTGGGGAAGATCCGGCTTCGGTGGGCGGTTTTCCGTGGCTGCACGGGCAGGCTCCGGAACCGGTCAGCAGTCATCTCGGACGTCTCCACCAGCTCAGTATCCAGCTCGCGGGGGACCCCCGCTTCCCCTCGGCGACTCTGATCTCTCGTGAGGTAGAGGGTAGCGCCGATTTCTTCGAGGATGGGATGACCCTTGATCGGTGTATTGCCCGTACCTGTCCCGATCCCGAACGTAACTGGGAGGTTCTGGTGCCGGGAGGGTTGCGAACCCTGGTCGGGCACTTTTCCAACCTGGCCCGCTTGCTCGCTGTTCTCAATGAAGAGGGATTTCCGGTGCTGGCCCTGACACCACAAGCGGTGGTTCTCGGACATAACGGTGGCCTACTGCTGCGTGCTGACCTGCTTTTTCCCGACCTGGTCGAGAACATCGATGAGTTTGCCAGCAGAATAGCTCCCGAGATCCTGCTCTCGACTCGAGTCCCGCCGCTCGACGAATGTCAAATCGTCTATGCCCTGGCCGCTTTGATTCACGAATGTGCTCTGGGTAGACCACCGTGGGCGGGTCGGGGAGCCACCGAAGTGGCCGACAGGATCTTGTCAGGAATCGCCATCGTGGATCGTATCGATGTGGTTACGGATCCGCCTGGACTGCTCGGTTTATTGCGCGATTCTCTTTCGCTCGATCCACAGCGAAGACCCGCCAGCCTGCGAGGTTTCGCCAGTATGCTCGAGGCGGTTCGTGATGGGGCCCGCCCCCGTGCTCAGCGTCGAAGTTCGACAGGCGAGTCGGTGAAGAAGGAGAGACGCTGGCAGCTGATCGGAGGAGTGATCGCATTGCTGCTATTTGCTGGTTTCATCGGTCGCTTCACCGTCAGTGAACCGATTCTCGAGGATCTGGTCGCTGATCTTTCCACGGCAATGCTGGTGAGACCTTTGCCGGTTCACGCCGAGGACTTGCCGCTGGATCCACTCGGAAAGACGTTGCTGGAACTGCACGGTGAATCCGCGCGTGATCTTCATGGTGCGATGAAGGTCCAGAGAGAACTGGCCTGGGTCTCTCTGAGAGCTGGACAATTCAAAGAGGCTCGCCAGGCGGCCCGGTTTGCAGTCCAGTCCGATCCTTCTCGTCCAGGTCCCTGGGTGATCCTCGGTATCGCAGCCCTGGAGCAGGGCGATGGGGGCGGTCTGCTGGAACTGGAGCGGGGACTGAAGCTTCCACCAGTTGATCTGTTCGACTACTGGAGCGTTGCGGCGGGACAGTTCTACTTACTTCGATTTGTAGAGGCCATTGCGACTCTCGATGAGATCATCGAGAAGACGCCCAGGGATGCAGATGTCTGGTTCCATCATGCACTGGCTCTTCTTCGCTCCGGTGATCATCTCGGTGCTTCCAGTTCACTCGCCCGTTCTCGTCAGATACGTCCGCTCGATGGCTGGATCGATTGGCTTTCAGCGGAGATTGCTCTGACCGAAGGGCGTGAGGCGGAGGTGAGGCGCATCCTGGAGGAGGCGACCGCCCGTTTCTCCGCTTCCAAAGCATTAGCGTTACGTGCCGGCTCTCTCTGGGATCGTCTTGGAGATACTCCCCGTTCCCGAGAATGGATTCGTCGGGCCGATTCTGATCGCCTCGATTCTCCCCATCGAGAATGGCGACACGGCGGCAGGATCGTCGAGGAAGGACGTGCCCACCTGCTGCTGGGTCCGCCATTTCCTCCAGAATAGTAGTGAATAGAAGCTCACCGACACCGTCATCCCTTTCGAGAGCAAGTAGGGCGCAATCCGGCGTTCTCATGGCTTTCAGGAAAGGGGTCGATCATGTCGATGCGTACCTTACTGGCACTGCTGCTTGTGTTTTCGACTTCACTGCTGGCTTCTCCAGCCGTGGCAGAAGCTTCTGATTCGAAGAGAGCCGCTGCAAAGAAGCGAATCTCCACTTCGAAGAGAATCGCCAACTCGAACAGAATCTCGAGATCGAACAGATTCCCTTCGACGTACCTTTGCCGGCAGCCGGTGATTCGTAGCTGTTCCCTTCACAATCACGAGCATGTGATCACTGCTGGGATCTCCTTCTTCAACAGAAGAAATGTGTGCTTGCGCCGACTCGCCGGTGGAACCATCCAGCGCTGGAGACCGGCGACCTCCCGGATCCAGTGTCGGATAGTGCCAGGTATTCCGACATTCCGGACGGTGACACGTTACCGGACTATATGGAGGTGTGGAATTCCAGTACGTGTTCCTTACCTCAAGACGATTAAAATTCCCGGAAAGGACCGGACGATCACCGAACGAGTCCACGTGCCTGGCGAGTGGTTGCCCTACAAATTGAAGCGTAGTCGTCGCTACGGTTCACAGCTGAGCTTTTTGCAGTACCCACGGAACTGAATTCCCACTCCCTGTACCCCCCGGGGCCGACAACGCGGGTCGTCGGCCCCGGGTCTTTCATTGATGGTGCCCCCTTGACCCCATCCATTCTGGTGGCCATATTTCGACGTGCCCGAGATCTGGATCTTTTGATCCGGCTTTGGGCCAGCCAGGACCCGGTCGTTACGAGAAGGCTCGGACCGAGTCATCGGGGTGTGCTCGCCACCTGCCTGGAGTCCCCGCCCGCCTGAGAGTAACCCCTGAAAATCGGGTCACTGGACGAGATCGATCTCGGGAAGACCGATCTCGATGGGGGAATAGGCCGCGAGCTCCGCTGCTGCAGGCAGTACCGGGATGGGGGAATCCACAGGGAGTCCGGCCTCGGGGGGAAATCCGAATGGAGTCAGGCCAGAGGTAGGCGGAGGCTTTCCTTGGTGCGTGGATCTGTTCAGGTTTGGCGGTTTTGGTGCTCCAAACCCTCTCCTGTTCCCACTTTACGTTTTAGTCCTGCACACACAGGCCTGCTTGTCCCTACGCATTTCATGGGCAGGTTCCGCATCATCCTCGTTCAATTCAGACCCAAGCTTCTCCTCGTCGAGTAGGGACGGCGAGGAGCTTTAGGACGAGCCGCAGCTTGGATCGACCCATCCTCGACAAATCACCGTTCGAAATCTTTACGGACGGGGCCGTGGTCGCTAGCCTGTCCGTCAGGATTCAATACGGTCCCATGCGGCTCAGCGGTAGGACCAGGAGGTGACACGATGGATGGCGATGCACCGGTGCTGGATTCGGCCAGCGTGAGTTGTTCCGAAGCTCCGCGTCAGCAGGCCTTGAAACAACTCAAGGATTGGATTCGTGACGGGATCGATCCCGAGCGGGAGACTTCCAAGCGGGTCGGGACCCCTTGCTCTCTGTTGCTGATCAGTGGCAACAGCGGCGTCGGTAAAACGCACCTCATCGAGGAAGCTCTTCGCCCGGATGAGTCGGCAGAAGAGGAAGTATCGATTCTGTGTCGCCGGGTCCATTGCCATGAACGTCAGGGGATTCCATTTTTGCCAATCCTTCGTTTGGTCAAGGATCTCATCATCGATCATGGTGCCAGTACAGGTCTCTGGCAGCGCTATGCCCATGTCATGAGCCGGGTGTTCCCAGAACTTCAATCGGAAGTGGCGGGGTTGCCGCAGCTGGAATCATTACAGGGCAAGAGTGGCCGTATCCAGTTTCACCAGGCATTGACCGAAATCCTCGGTGAACTGTCTCGGGAGCGGACGCTGATTCTGGTTCTTCATGACCTCCACCGAAGTGACCCTGGAACCGTCGAGTTTGTTGAATACCTGGCACGAAATGCAGCGCTTTCCAGTGAATCGGGTCAAAACCACGGTGGGGATGACGGGTCGAGCGACTCTCGAGATTGGAAACACATCCGAGCTCGTGAGGGACGTTCCGGGGAGTTTGCCAGCTCGATCATCGAGAAAGATCTCAGTACCGGGGTAGCTGCTGAGTCACAGGGGCGGTTGCTGATCATTGCAGACCATGCTTTCGATTCGATGCAGGTCAAGGATACAGAGCTGGGGAACCTCTCCCGTCAGCCCTATTCCCGTACCATCGAGCTTCCCGCTTTGACAATTTCTGAGGTCAAGGAAGTGGTGAAGCAGCAACTGGACAGTGAGCCTCCCGATGAATTGATCGAAATAATCGCCGAGGCCTGTGAAGGAAATCCATTGCTGGTGCTGGAGATGTGTCGGTTGTTGCAAGAGGGAGGTGTCGCCGACCCTCTGGAGAGCGAGAGCGTACAGGCTCTTCTCGACAGTGCTCAGGGCGGTCCACTGTCGCAGCTTCTGATCGATCGCAGACTGGCAGCTTTGCCGCCGCTGGAACGTCGTCTTCTCGAACATCTGTCGATGTTGCGCAGGCCGGTGCAGTTGTCTCTGCTGGTCTCTTCTAATGGTGTGTCGGAGGATCGATTGGAAGAGGCACTCGAGAGTCTGGATGACAGGGGCTTCATACGGAAACATCTTTCGCGTGGAACTGTCAGATATCACATCGCTCACGAAATCCACATGCAGGGGCTTCGATCAGCAATTCGGCCGGAGGCGGCCCGAAATCTACAGCAGGAACTGGGTCGGATCCTGGCGGAGGATCCCCGCAGTCAAGATCCCGTGAGAGCATTCGAGGTCCACGAGTTGTTGGCCGCAGGCGCTGATCCGAAACGAGCCATCAGCTACGGAATCATCGCGATGCGTTACTTTGCCGGAGCCTACGCCGAACCACTGGCGATTCGTATCGGTCGCAAGATGCTCGACACTCTTGGAGTTTCTGACAACCCGACGATCAGACGAGAGATTCTCACTTTGCTGGCGAAACTTGAAGTGGAAACCGGACAGCCGGAATCGGGAAAACTCCACATCAAGCTGTTGTTAGAGGATACCGACCTCGATACCAGAGAGCGGGTCGAGGCCCGTTGCTTTCTGGGCGAGATATATCTCAGTTTGCAGGAGCCGTTGAAGGGGATTCGGACGCTGAATCGGGTCAGTTCCGCTGATCTTGAGGTCGTGGGAAAGCTGGCAGTTGTTCGATTGACGGCATTGAGAGCCCGCTTGCGCTTACAGCGACGAGATATCAAGAGGGCGATGAGTTTATGCCTCAAGGCCCAGAAGGAGATCGAGGGGCTCGATGGTATCGACAGGCAACCCAGGACTCAGGAATTGCATGGTCAAGTTCTTGAAGTCCTGGCCGAAACACATCTAGCGCGAGGAGATTCTGCGGCGGCTCTCAACTGCTATCAGACACTGCTGGAGTTGGTAGAGAGATCGAGAGACACGGTCGCTCTCGGATCGGTCCTGCGCACCATCGGTCGGGTTTACTACGAACGTGGAAAACACTTCCGTGCGGCTCGTTATCTGTTTCGAGCTCTCGAAGTGGTCGAATCTTCCCAGGATGTTCGAGCTCTGGCAGCGACTTACGAATTGCTGGGGAAGGTGTATCGAAATAGCGGCGACTTTTCTCGAAGCCTCGATCACTTCCGCCGCTGTCTCACCTTGCGGGAGCGCATCGGTGATTCTCACGAGATTTCTCCGACCCTCAACTCCATCGGCAGTCTGCACGCCCATTCTGGAGATTACGCAAGAGCGGTCAGGTTCTTCAAAAGAAGTGTGACCAATAGCGAGAAGTTCGGGAGTACCAAGGGAATCGTCCGCTCTTTTCTCCATCTGGGTTGGACGTGGTTTGCGCTCGGCGAGAGAAAACAGGTCGAGAACCTGTCGCGGCAGATCCTGATCCTCACTCAGGAGTTTGAACTTCCGGAGTACCAGTCTGAAGGACACCGGATGCAAGGAAACCTCGCATTGCTCAGGCGTGACTGGAAGATCGCCGATCGCGAACTACGAAAGTCCCTTGAGATTGCCCAGAAGCGGGGTCTGGATCGAATCGTGGCGGCGTGCCTGTTTGATCGTGCCCAGCTTGCGGTGGAACGAGAGCAATTCGAGGAGTCGCTCAAATTCGTGAGCCGAGGTCTGCTGACGGCAGAATCTCTTCAATCGGTTCCATTGATCGTGCGGGGTTTGCTGATCAAAGGAGCCATCAGCAGGCAACGTAGTGACCAGGGGCTCGAAAAAGCGCTCTCATACTATGAGAAAGCCCTTCAGTTGATTACGGGTGATTCTCTTTTACCTTTGCAGTGGCAAATCAGCTATGCCATCGCGCGGGTCCACCAGGGCTATCACGATCTTCAAACCGCTCGGATTCACTATGACCGTGCCGCAGCGATCATCGAGAGGATCTCGTCGAGGCTTCCGGAAGACATGCGAGTCGTCTATCTCGATGATAGGAGACAAAAGAATTTCTTTGCCGATCTTCAGCGGTTTCGGCGTGAATCGGATTCTCCTCCCCCGTCGGTAGCCGGTCCCGCTCCGATGCTGGCAGCGCCAAACGATCTGGTCGCTGCTGCCTACTCCAGTTCTTCACCCGATATTGATCGGTTGACGCAATTGGTTGGAGCGTTGGAAGCACTGGGAACCCGGGTAGATCTCCGCTCCTTTTTAGAAGGAGTTCTGGAAGAAGCTCGCCGTTTGGTTCCAAGCCCTCGTGGATTCATTGCAGCACAGCGGAAACGGCGCTGGCAAAGTCTCGCCGACATCGACATGGGCCCTCCCGAGGATTGGCTGGCGACAGATCAGTTACTCGGGTCCTTGGCTCAGGAATGTATTGAGCGGGGAGAACCGATCCGCAGTGGCCAGGAAGGTTGGGATCAGTGGGTCGAGGCACATCCGCAAGGGACGACGGTGAGAGGGAGGAGCTTACTGGCGATCCCCTTCGAGTATCCCGGTCGACTTTCCGCTGCCCTGGTCCTGGAGAGGCCTACGGCCGGCAACCCGTTCCGAGAAGGTGACGTGGATGACGTCTGCCGGCTTCTCAAGCTGGCTCAAGGGCAGTTGAAAGCCCTGACCCTCAACGCCTTGTTGCTGGAGCACGAGGAGAGTGAGATCGGTTCCCTGGCGGCTCTTGACTCCGATCTTGATGATCTTCTCGATCGCCACCACAGGGACAAGGAGCCACTTGGTTTTCTGGAGGTGAGTCTTCCTGGCCTCGACATCCTGCTTCGAGAACGCGAAGACGAGCAGTTCGTAATGCAGTTGTTGCATCTGATGGAACCGAACTTCGGCGTCTATCACACGGGGGGAGATCATCTGGTCTGCGCACTGATCGGTCCCGGTGAAGACGATCTGCGTCGGAAGAGTCGAGATTTGCAACACACACTTCAGGATCTACGTGAATGTTTCGGACTCCCGGTGGATGTTCCGGTCAACGTCTTGCCACATTGGTTCCCGGTCGGATCGTCAGAAGTTGCGGAATTGTCTTCCGGTCGGTTCGATCTGTTCCGTTGTGGAAACAAACCGGATCTGGATCAGGAAGTGGCTCGGCTCACCTCGGGGCAACTCTCTCTCAAGGAAGCGAAATCTGCACTTGAGCGTCGGTACATCATCGCCGAGCTGTACAGAAGTGGCGGCAATATTACCAGGGCTGCTGAAGCGCTGGGAATACACAGACCCCAGCTCTCTAATCTTCTCAAGCGTCACGAGATTCGTAAGGAAGACTTCGAAGGAGACTCGGGGTAGATGGCTGTCTCTTCGTGAAGCCATGGATCAAAGTAAAGTCGTTGTCGGATGACCAGAAAAAGAAAGCGGGTCTCGACGTGTTTCACGCCGAGACCTGCTTGAGGGTCAGAAAAAATCTGATCTGACGTCTAGCAAACGAAATCGTGGGAACGAACGGTCTTGCGACCATTCTGGCTGGCACGCTTCGCAGCTTCTTCGATGGCACGGTGCAGGATCTCATTGAGACCGTCGAGTGCATCTCCACCAACATTTACATCATGAACTTTGAGTGCCGCTTTTGCCTTGCTCCCTACGAGCAGCATTTCGCGATCCGTCATGGAATCTCCTTCCTGACCTCGGCCGGATCCTTCTGGAACCCGGATTACGAGGACCTCTTTCTGATGCTTAGCAACTCTGTGCCGGCTTGCTGGATCTCCGCGTGATCCCACCAGCGCCCAAAGAAGCGGTGCTCTCGGCATGTGCCCACCGCGGTGCGGGCGAGTGCCTCAGCTTCCATAGAGCGAAGGATAGCCAACAACTAGAGGGATTTGAAAGTAGGAAATTTGCCGATTTTGCCCGAATATAGGAGGTATCTGGCATTTCACGAATATCGTGTGAGCCGGACTACGGCTCCAATGGGCACCATCTCATCCCCATCTAGATCCATAATCCGTTTTTATGTAATAACTTATGTCAGGCGTTCACGAATTTGGCAGGCGTTCGCGGTCCATTCTCCAGGAAATTCGTAACCCCGATCCTCATATCCTGAATTGCACAAACCTGACCAAAACAGTGCGCTTCCAGCGCAATTCCTTCAGCCAGGGGCAGTCGGCAACCCTCGATGATGGCTTTCTGGAGTATCTCGTCGACGGCGATGCTGAGGTGTCCGAGGTCTACTGAGGGGAGCGAATCGGGGGTTTCGAGCGGTCTCGTATCGATGCAAGGCAGCGCCTCTTCACCCGAGGCGACCGCGCGGATCCATTCACTGGCACGCTGTCGCAGCGCACGTGGGTCTCCTTCCACCTCTTCGTTGATCAGTCCGATGGTGACAGCCTCAGACGAAGAGACCGTTCGACCCGTCCGCAACAACTCTGCAGCTTTTTCAATTCCGACCCAGCGAGGCAATCTCTGGGTTCCTCCGGCTCCGGGAATGATGCCGAGATTCACCTCTGGCTGTCCGATCAATACCTTCTGACCGGAACGAGCGATCCGAGCGTTACAGGCCATGGCGATCTCGTTGCCGCCTCCGAACGCCAGACCGTTGAGAGCGCAGATGACTGGTTTGGGACAGTCTTCGATCATTTGAACCGAACTCTGAGATCCCCGAGAAATTTCCTCGCCCATCGAGGCCGAGTCGATT
This sequence comes from Planctomycetota bacterium, assembly GCA_002711105.1. Classification (GTDB taxonomy): domain Bacteria; phylum Planctomycetota; class UBA8108; order UBA1146; family UBA1146; genus UBA1146. The sequence goes on along the minus strand of PAIH01000057.1, from coordinate 138,216 downwards.
TTGGCCAGGAAGGCCACATCGGCTCCGGAAACGAATGCCTTGATTCCGAATCCCGATAAGACCACACCGATGATTTCATCGTCTTCGGAGATGGCCCGGAAATGCTCTTCGATCTGGTCGAAGGCGTTCTGGTTGAGCGCATTGAGTTGTTTCGGTCTCCGGATCGTGATGTAAGCGATGCCGTCCCTGTCCTCGCGGAGTACCAGTGGGATCTGAAAGTCGGCTCCCTGCTCGGCCTGATCCCGGATGCAATCGGGAACGGGGAACCCAGGATTGTCGGCGCTATACCGTTCGACAATTTGCAGAGATTCTTGAATTCCGAGCGAGTTCATCAGGCGGAAAGGAGCTTTCATGTCGAGCGCGGCTTCCACCGCCATGTCCATGTCAGCAATGTTAGAGATGTGGCTATCGACGATTTCCCCTACGATTCCGAAGAAAGCACCGAGTAACGAATCTCGGACGCTTGAGAAGATATCCTCGGCAACTTCGACCTTCTCTCCACGTGCTGGAACATCCCAGGAGGTTTCATCGGCGACAGCGCGACGCAGGATTTCCGGGGTCCGGTACCATGAGTGGATCTTCTCCTGGTAGTTGTCGAGGCCGACAGCGGTGATGGGGTTTCCGCCGGTCAGGTTCATGGCGGTGAATGGCCCGACGGTGTAGCCGAGTACGTCGCAGGCGACCTGGTCGACCTCCTTGCTGGAGGCGACCCCGTTCTCCACCAGCAGGGCGGATGCGAGGAACATACCCTCGAATACCGGATCGAGAGCATATCCGTAGCGACTCTGGACACGGATCGGAATCTTGCCCAACGCCTCGTAGAAACCGACCATCTCCAGGGCTAATTCAGACGAAGTGTCGGCCCCGGCGACGATTTCGACGATGGGATTTCGCTCTGCGGGGAAGAAGTAATGGACCACCAGAGTACGGCTCCGGTTGGACAATCCGCCGAAGATCACTTCTGGCTCGAGATGAGAAGAATTGGAGCAAAGCACTGCTTCCGGGGCGACCAGATCCTCCACCTGACGAAAGATTTTACCCTTGAGGTCTCGGTCTTCTGTGGCGGCTTCGACCACCAGGTCGCACCCCTTGAGCTGACCGTAGTCAGAGGAAAAGAGGACGTTTTTCTTCATCGCTTCGCCGTGCTGTGGTCGAAAAGCCCCCGATTCGACCCCTTTGTCGATCTTTCGTTCCAGCTTTTTCTGGCCGTTCCGGAGCGCTTCTTCACTGATGTCGACCACTATGATGGGAGTTCCGTGGGGTGAGAAGACTTTGGAGAAATGCAGTGCGATGTCAGGACCAATCTGTCCCGAACCGATGACGCCAATTCGGTTCACCGGACGACCAAGGATGTCGATGCTCGCTGGACGACTCATCTGGCAACTCCTTCGGCATATTGCTGGACCACGACACTGGATCGGCTGGGATTGTAAGGGAGCTGCGAGACGCAGGCACCCCCGCCTGTCAATTTCTCGGCTCTGACGAGCTGAAACCAAACTGGATCGTGAGGCAAAAGGAAGCGTGTCGAGCTGACTCCCTGGCGCTGGGTTCAGGCGGATTCATCGGCCAGCACCTTTTTGAGCCAGCGACTAATTTCCTGAACCTCATCCGGATGGAGTGAATGAGGCGCTGGAAAAGTTTTCCATTCGAGTGGCCAACCCGCTTCCTTGACCTGATTCGCCGAGCTCTCTCCCAGGGTTACGGGAACGACAGGATCCCAGAGACCATGACAGCAGAGAATCGGCGTCCCGACCGATTCCGGATCTATCGGCCCATTGAGAGATTCCGGCAGGGGAAGATACGCCGACAGCACCAGTATCCCGGCGAGTGGATGTGTTTGCTTCAGGCCCACATGGTAGGCGATGGCACCACCCTGCGAGAAACCGGCAAGGACGATTCGTCGCGGGGAGATTCCGGCATCGATCTGTTCTGTCAGCAGCGTTTCAACGAGCCGGGCACTTTCTACGATCCCTTCTTCATCGACTTTTCGGTCGATGGAGATTTCAAGGATGTCGTACCAGGCCCGCATCATCATGCCGTGATTGATGGTAACCGGGCGAACCGGGGCGTGAGGGAATATGAACCGGATCGGTCCGATCCCTTCCAGATTGAGTTCCGGGATCATCGGCTCGAAGTCATGCCCATCTGCGCCGAGACCGTGAAGCCATACCACTGCTGCTGTCGGATGGGTTCCTGTTTCGATGGTGACTCGGTCCAAAGGTTGGTTCTCCATCAGTTGGGCTGGTTCTGTATCACATCGAGCAGGGGAATCAGCTCCGTCAGAGAGGTCACGGTGTAATCTCCGTGCGGTACGAACCGTTCGCGCCAGTGCTGTTCGGTGCCGTTGTCAACCCAGACAGTGGTCATGCCAAATTCCTTGGCCCCCAGGAGTTCCTCTGAATTCCCATCTCCGACATAGAGACAATCTTCTCCCCGTACCTGAAGAAGATCGAGCACATGGCTGTACATGCGTGGATCTGGTTTTCGGACCCCGAGGAAAGCGGAGATGGAACGAGCATCGAAGAAGGAACCGAGCGGAGTCTGGTCGAGGACTTCCGGTGCGGCACTGGAACAATCTGAGACCAGTCCCAGGTGCAGTCCTCTGTCGAGCAGGGCAGAGAGGACCTGGCAGGCTTCCGGTTTCGGAATCAGAGCTGTCTTGAGCAGATCGGTATGCAATTTGGCCGCCAGGACACGATTCTCGGTGGAGGTCTCGATGCCTGCTGTTGCTAGAATTTCATCAAACTGATGTTCTCCATCTGGGATTTTGCCAGTCATCCGTTCCGAGAACTTGGGTTCCCACAGTTTTCGGTAGATTTCAGGATCGATGCCGAGGACTTCGGCGATGGAATCAGTCGATTCTTCCCAGCAAGAGCAGGGCAGATTGGGGACCAAGGTGCCGAAGAGATCGAAAAGTATCGCCTGCACCAATCCTCCTACGGTCCGAGGATGAAGCGCAGCAAACCAACGAGCAAGAGGTCCATCGGAGAGAAGCGGTCAGAAGTCGGAATTTAAAACAGGCCCCGCGGCGACGTAAAATAGTCGCGGGGCCCTTTAAATCTGCCGGATTCGAGCATTCCAGGCTCAGTTGCGTCGGGCCCGGGTGCTATGCACGTATTGCTGGGATTTCCTGATCCCTCTCACCTGCAGGCGAAGTTCCCGGAGGGGGGAATGATAAGCCCCGGTGAAAGACCTCTGATGAATCAGTCCAAGCACGTGATTTTACACCGCGGACCGTCCTCAGAGAATCCTAGCAATTCGTATCGTCACTATCACAGACTGGCAGCGTGTCATCGGTCGTCGGATCTGGCCCGTCGTCGTAAGGACCCGGATCTGTCGGAATATCGCCGAACTTGAACANCCAGTTCAGCAGGTAGACAGAATCCGCCATGTTCAGCGTTCCGTCGTCATTGGCATCACAGGCGTCCGGACACAGAATGTCCAATCCATTGAACTGATTCGCGAGCATCGTCGCGGTATCAGCCAGATCGACCTTGTCATCACTGTTGCAATCGCCACGCTGGAAAATCTCTTCGGGCACCACGTACACCGAGGTGTCGTTGCGCTCGTAGACCTGAATCGATTCGTAGTCTATGACCACGTTGTTGTACAGGGAAACGTCGCCGTTGCCGTTGATGTCGTTGCACCACTCGATCAGCTGTTCCTCGTTACATTCGGCATCGTCGTCGACAGTGACACGCATCTTACCGATCAGCAGACGCTCCTCGTTGAGATTGTCAGTCTGTGGCAGGGTCTGTCCATCGAAAGGTGGCAGTGCGTCCATCAGTAACGCGACGACCAGTTCGCACCCATCTCCATCATCAGGGTCGTCATCGACCTGGACTGCGAGATATTCGACTCCGACCTGATCGAGGATCGATCCGTTGAACTCCCAGGAGTCCTCGTCAATCGTCAGATTGCAGTCGTAGCAGACGGTGAAGGTGAAACCCTGAATGTAATCATCGTCGTCCTTGTAGTAGAAGCAGAGATCACCGGTCTGACCGTGATAGGCGTAGTTTCCAGCGTCTTCTTCGAACGCGGTCTCCATCCACAAGACGGTGTCCTCAGCGGGAACCGGGACGGGAGAGCAGGTGAAGGTTCCATCCACAAGTATCGGGCCGACCGACAGTCCCCCGACCACCAGCACGTTATCGAGAGCAGGTGTTCCCAGAGTTCCATCGGCAAGTGTGAGATCACTGGTCTCGGCCGTCGGCTCAGGTTCTCCTTCTGTATAGATGTTCGAGTTGATACAGGAATATGTATACGAAGCGATGTGCTGTCCGTCGCCTAGAGGAATCGTCTGGCCGTCGAAGGGCGGTGTGAAATCGATGACGATTCCCAACGTACCTCCGTTTTCGTACAGATTTGTAACCACGAATTCGGCGCCAGCAGTTTCGGCGGCGGCACCCAAGGAAATAGCTTCCAGGGTGATGACCGTCGGATCGTGTGTCATCGCAGTGACGTATCCCTGGACCGGTCCAAGACTGTTATCAATCAAGATTCTGGCGTCGCCGGTGGTTTCAAACCCATCTGCGGGAGCAGAACTATCCTCGACGTACATCGACGCTGGAGGAGGTACGAGAAGAGTCAACGTACCGTTATTGAGGCCGAGACCTTCCCCGGCTCCGTACGACAATCCACCCTGAACAATGATGTTGTCGAGCGGAGGAGAATTGTGTGTCCCATCCTCGAAGCTGATAGCGACGTCAGTGTCACTTCCGACCACCAAGGCTGGAGCCATCGTCAATGAAGCAATCGTAGTGCCGGAGCCTGCTGGAATCGTCTGCGCATCGTAGGGTGCCTCCACATCCATCACGACACCCAGAGTGACTCCACCTGTGAGGACTTCCGGCGCCTGCAGTTCCGCGCTTGCGGCAGCTCCCTGTGGTTCAAGACCAGTGGCAGTTACCAATCCTTCGTCATAACCGATGGCCAGAACGTAAGCCTGGACAGGATCATCCGCATCCATGGTGATATTCATGGTTACGGACGAGAGTCCCTGGGCTGTGGCGTCACTGATCGACAGTGACTGCTGGGCAGAACCAGTCAGGTTGAACCCGAGAAGAGCGATCAATACTAAGAAGACAAGTTTACTAGGACGCATAACACCATCCCTCCGATGTGAGCTGAAACTCGATAGCGTCCGGCCATCCGGAATAGCTGAGTCCGAACAACCTTCTACGAACAAAAGTGCATACAAAAAACTAAATAGCGTAATCAACGGAGTTAACTCCGTATGTTCTTCTGCATATACAGAAGAGCAATTAAGTAAAATATTATCTAAGAAACCCTTGGGAAGCACTAACTTGTGACGATGACTTTAATGACTCTTGATAGTCTAGCCAGTCACTTTGTATATGTTACACCGCCGCCGCCGCGAGAATCGCTGACGCCGACCCAACCTCGTTTTTGGGTCCGACAGAGCAGTTGGAAGTCACCAATACTGCCTCTCCTGCCTGTTCGATGGCCAAAAGTCTGGAGAGTCTTTTCGGTCTTTTCGGGTATCGCTCTCTCGAGAGTGAGGGAATCAGGAAGACATTGGTGATGAATTTTTGGAGAGGTGACAGAAATTTCGGGCGAAAGTCCGAGTCGATTGAGTCCGAGAAGGACCTGAAGAACGTTTGTGATGATGGTGGGGCCACCTGGGGTTCCCAGAACTGCCCTGACATCCCCGGATTTATCGAGCCAGACGGTGGGACTCATCGAGGAAAGAGGACGTTTTCCGGGAGCCACCGCGTTGGCTGACCCTTGGATCAAGCCAAACAGGTTGGGTTTGCCTGGATGGGCCGTGAAATCGTCCATCTCGTTGTTGAGCAAGAACCCTGCCCCAGGTACCAGAACCCTGCTGCCGAAGGAGCCGTTCAAGGTCGTGGTGACGGCGACGCCGTTTCCTTGCTGGTCGACAACGGAGTAATGGGTAGTTTGTTCACTCTCTTTTGGTGGGGTCAGGTCCTCAAGGAACTGCGAGGAGGAAGAGGCTTTTCGGGGATTGATGGATGAAGCTCGCTTATCGAGTCGCGCATGCTTTTCAAGTCGTTCCATCTGGCAGTCGACAAAATCAGGATCTCCGAGATACTGATTTCGATCTGCGAAGGATCTTCTCATCACTTCAGCAAGAAGATGGTAAAGCTCAGGAGATTCGGCATCAGATCTGTCTAGCGCGAAGTGGCTGAGCATTCGATACATCTGTAACAAGCAGATACCTCCCGAAGATGGAGGTGGCATCGAGATACCGTTTCCCTTGCCCGTGGAGAATCGGATCGGCTTTCTGTTCACAGAGCGATAGTCGAGTAGATCCTGAGCGCTGATAATCCCACCGCCACGCTTCATCTCGACAACCAGGTGATCGGCGACCTCTCCATCGTAAAAACCTGGAATACCTTTCTCGATAATGGTCTCCAGTGTTGTGGAGAGATCCGTTTGAACGAAGTTTTCGCCTGCTGGGACAGCATCGCCTCCCGGATAGAATACTTCCCCGGTGGCCTCGAATCGGAGCATTCGACTTTTGGCTCCGGCGAGCATCCGGTGAGTGCGTTTCGTCATCTCGAACCCGTCTCTGGCCAGTGCCAGGGCTGGCTCGATCACTTTCTTGCGCGGCAAACTTCCCCACTCCTTTTGAGCGGTGAGCAAACCGGAGACCGATCCCGGTACTCCTGAGGCGAGGTGCCCGACCAGTGAGGCATTTTTCACCCCTGCCGCGGCGGCACGGACATACATATCACTCGTTGCCGCAGCGGGTGCTTTCTCACGAAAATCGAGTGCAACCTGTTGGGGTTGCCCTGCTCCTCTGCCGATGGAGCCGACCAGAAATCCACCGCCACCGAGGTTGCCGGCGGCTGGATATGTCACGGCAAGGGCGAATCCGACAGCTACCGCCGCGTCGATGGCGTTCCCACCGTCATCGAGGATCTTGGCACCGACCGCCGCTGCGAGTGGTTCTGCCGCGGCAACTGCACCCCGTGATGCACGTTTTTCGAACATGAATCAGCCCTCCTGGACTCTAGGTTCTACGTTCACGATCCGTGTTTCTGTATCGCGCGTGACGGCGTACTGAAATCCCGATCCGATCGATCCAGCCCCGGTCAACCCGTCGCGACGGAGCGCTACGAACGCTGCCTGTATCGACCGGTTGGCTGGAACTCGTCCGATGATGCGGTCCAGAGCCTCCTCGATCGCTTGATCGGGAGTGGCTCCACGACGCATCAATTCAACCACCAGGAAAGAACCGCAAATTTTGGAGATCTCTTCACCGACACCTGTGGCCACGCAGCCGCCGACTTGGTTGTCGGCGTAAAGCCCGTGGCCGATGATCGGAGAGTCACCAACCCTACCTGCGAGCTTCCAGGCCATGCCGCTGGAGGTGCACGCTGCAGCGATGGCACCCGATGAACTCATGACTACCTGTCCCAGTGTGTCATGCCCTTCCGGTTGACCATCTGCCTTCGGATGCTTTTCACGCCATTTTTGGTAAGCCTCTCGGGCACCATCGGAAAGGGTTTCTTGCGCATCGAAGCCTTGTGCCCTGGCAAAACTGGTGGCTCCTTTTCCGACCAAGATCAGGTGGGGTGATTCTTCCATCACCTTGCGAGCTACCTGGACCGGATGTCGATAACCGGTCAGGGCGCATACTGCTCCCGCGTCCTGGGTTTCGCCGTCGCAGATGGCAGCATCCAGTTCCACCTCGCCTTCTCGGTTGGGGAGGCCACCGTATCCGACGCTCGAGATGGCTGGATTGGCCTCGGCAGTCATGACGCCACGTTCGACCGCATCGAGAACGCTTCCCCCCTCGACCAGGACCGACAGAGCTTCCTTGTTGGCCGCTTCTCCAAAGCGCCATGTCGAGATGATGATGGGAGTTCGAGCACGGGCGACGGAGCCTTGCTCGCCGTTGAGCCCGGGAGAAGCGAGAAACCCTGCTCCAGCAGCAACTCCTCTGAGCAAGAAGTCTCTCCGGTGCATGGTAGCCAGCTCCTCTCTTCACGGGACGATCATTCAGAGTCTGATGGATCATGGGGAGTCCGGCAACCCTCGCCCTCGCCGTGGCCGGGGATGGGGAAAAGATAAGCGTGAGAATGGAGCTCTGCGGGTCAAATGACAGAAGAATAGGTCACTCTGAACTGGCGCAAAGTCGCGGATTGGAGCTCACACCTGGTGAAGGAAATGGAAGTTCAGGCGAGTTTGGCGGTGGGTTTGATTACTTGTTCAGTATCGAAGAGGCAGTGGTCCGGTTCACGGTGCTCTCTTCGCCAGCTCGCTCCTGCCAGGCGAACAGGAAAAAGACGGTCAGCAAGATGATCGCGATGCAACGGATGGCGCCGGTACCGGTTTCTGACCACTCCGTCGATTCTGTGGTCGGGCTCGGCAGGGGGGTGGGAAAAACCACCTCGGGCAGCACAAACGTCTGCANAGGCTCGACTCGCGGTGGCAGTGGGGCGGCCGGATAGCTCACCACATCGAGCCACTGCTGCTCTCGGCTGGGGATCGTCAGGTCGGAGGTCGGATCTCCATTTTCATGGCTAGTTGCTGGATTTTGCCGTTCTTCGACCATCTACGCCTCCTGTGTAACAGGGTTCACTGTGTTGATCATCGGCAGAATCGGGCTTCGACTTGAGTGCTTTACTTGCGGTAAACGTCCTCTGACAGCACGATGCAGCTGCGATGTTGCGGTGTTGCGCCGACTATCATGTCCTGGCTCGAGAAAGGAGCCGTGTCTTGTCNCAGAGTCTTCGGATCGGNCGAGAAGTGATCGAGCAGGAGGCGAGGGCCCTGGAGGCTCTCGCACAGGGACTCGGCGAGTCTTTCGAAGAGGCGGTTCGCCGGCTCGCGAATGCTCGCGGTCGGGTTCTCGTGTCCGGGATTGGTAAGAGCGGCAGCATTGCGCAAAAGGTCTCGGGAACGCTGGCAAGTACCGGCACTCCTGCACTATTCCTGCATCCTGTCGATGCCTTGCATGGAGATCTCGGTGTGGTCGGTGAGGGCGATGTACTGCTCGCGCTTTCCAAGAGTGGTCATACCGAGGAACTGATCCGCTTCCTNCGCCATTTCCAGCGAGTGGGGGGGGATATCATCTCCGTCTGTGAAGACCGATTGTCACCGGTGGCTCAGCTCTCGGACGTGGTGCTGGAGATCCCTGCCCTGGGCGAGGCGGGCCCCCTCTCTCTGGCTCCTACCACCAGTTCGGTCTTGCAACTGGCAGTGGCAGATGCTCTGGCGATGAGTCTTCTCGATGCTCGTGGTTTCACTGCAGAGCAGTTCGCTCGTCTTCACCCAGAAGGAGTTCTGGGACGTCGATTGTTGGTGCGCTGTGAAGACCTGCTTCACGAGGGAGATGAACTCCCGATGGTTCGTGAAGACCAAAAGGTAGCAGATCTTCTGGTCGAGATGAGTGGTAAGGGACTCGGCATGTCTTGCATCGTCGATGCCTCGGGTGCTTATCAAGGGGTCTTTACCGACGGTGATCTGAGAAGGTTGTTTACTCGTTCAGCTTCACCGGTTGCCTTGCCAGTGTCTGAGGCGTGGAAGATGAGCCGACGAGATGGTGAGTCTCCGGAGTTCCAGAAGGGTGTCATCGATGCGGAATGCATGGCGGTGGAAGCGCTGGGGATAATGAAACAGGATCAGATCACCTGCTTGGTGGTTTTGCGCGAAGATGGCTCTCCTCGAGGAGTGGTTCGTCTCGTCGATATGATTCGTGAGGGCCTTTACGATCCTGCCACTAGCTGATCGGAACGATAGCGAAGTGTTCCATCGATCGCGATCAGGCAGGCCACGGGCAGTTTATCAGTCTGCAGTTAGAACTACCGGGAGTTCTTATCGACCCCGAAACCCTGGTCGATTCCGGTCCAGCCTCTGTTCAGGTCAGCGATGGTGGTTTCATCCAGGAGCTGTTCTGCCAGGTTGCAGATTTCCGTCCATCGCTGATTGATCTGCGGAGGTGCATGACCGTTGAGGAGGCTATGNANCTNCCTCGGTTTTCCTTCGATTCCCTCGATCACCTGTCGTAGCGAGATCTGTTCAGGTGGAACGGAGAATACAAATCCACCTCCAGGTCCCCTGTGACTTTTGAGCAGGCCGATTTTGACCAGTGGTTGAAGCATTTTGCGGGTGAAGTGTTCAGGGAGTTGTGCTTCTTCACATAACTCTACGACAGTTCGTGGCAGTTTCGGATTCTGGGCAAGAAGTTGTAGACATCGCAGCGCATACTCGATTCCTCTTGAATATAGGAGTGGCATCTTTTCTTNCCGGGTGCTCGTCAGCGAGTGCGANCNNGTCGCGTTCTCTGTGGGTATTCGTCAGCTCTTTACAGCCACTCGGACGCGATTGTAACCGTTGGTATTGTCGTCCTGAATCTCAACCTCAGAAAAATTAATAAGTTGCGTTCTTATTATAGACACTTCGGTCCAGAGTTTTTGGATAAACCAGTCTGGAGTTCTACTCAGGATCCACGTGGAATTTCGTCTCTACCAGTCGGAGCAACCGACATGTTGTTTGCGACTGTTGAGACCGAACCGAGAGAATCCCGGGATCACTTCATGTGAGGATACCTGTGGTCGCTCGGGGGATGGAAATTCTCCTTGACGGTTCTCGGTGCGACCCAGCGCAGCAGATTGAGTGCTGAACCGGCTTTATCATCGGTTCCTGAAGCCCTGGCCCCTCCGAATGGTTGCTGTCCGACAACCGCCCCGGTCGGTTTGTCGTTGATGTAGAAATTTCCTGCGCTGTAACGCAATCGATCAGAGATGGCCTCTGCTGCCACTCTGTCGCTACTGAAGACCGCCCCGGTGAGAGCGTATGGACTGGTGTTATCGACCAGGTCAAGGCACTCATCCAGTTGCGAATCTTCGTAGACGAACACCGAAAGCACCGGTCCGAACAGTTCCGTTTCCATCGAATAGGATTTTGGATCTTCACATTCGATGATGGTCGGAGAGATGTACCAGCCCTGGGAGTTGTCGCATTCACCACCGACGATGATGGTGCATTTCGGGTCTTCTTTTGCCTGGTCGATGGCTTGTTGAAGTCGTAGGAAGGCGCTTTCCTCAATCACGGCACCCATGAAGTTTCTGAAATCGCGAACATCTCCCATCGCAAGAGAGCGGGTCGCTTCTACCAGCGGATCTTTGATTTCAGGCCAGAGACTTTTGGGCACATACATTCGACTCGGTGCAGAACATTTTTGACCCTGGTATTCGAATGCCCCTCGAACGGCNGCTGTTACCAATGACGCCACGTCGGCGCTCGGGTGAGCGAAGATGAAATCCTTCCCTCCCGTTTCTCCCACGATCCTGGGGTAATTGCGGTAGTCCTGTAGCTGGTTGCCGATCTGTTTCCAGAGCTGACGAAACACTTCGGTGGAACCCGTGTAGTGGAGGCCGGCAAAACTGGAGCTTGAGAGTGCGGCAGTGGTGACCTCGACAGGATCCCCTGGAACAAAATTGATGACACCGTCTGGAAGCCCCGCTTCCTGGAGCATCTGATAGGCGTACCAGTTGGAGAGGATCGATGTCTTGGACGGTTTCCACACCGCCGTGTTCCCCATCAGTACAGGAGCGCAACATAGATTTGCTGCGATCGATGTGAAGTTGAAGGGAGCGATGGCGTAGACGAAGCCCTCCAGTGGCCGGTGGTCGACATGATTCCAAACACCAGGGGGGTTCTTGAGGGGCTGCTCCTGAGGAATTTGAGCCAGGGCGAAATGATTGTTGAAGCGGAAGAAATCGATCAATTCACATGCCGCATCGATCTCTGCTTGCAGGACTGTCTTCGATTGCCCGAGCATCGTCGAGGCATTGAGTTCGTCTCGCCACGGACCACTCAGAAGTACGGCTGCCCGCTCCATCACTGCCGAACGAACTTGCTGAGTGGTACGGGACCAATCGACCCACGCTTCGTTCGCGGCATCGACAGCCATCTTCACCACTTCCGGGGTGGCTGCATGCCAGCGAGCCAGTACTTTCGAATGATCGTGCGGACAGTGTTGTTGGCGGATATTTCCGGTGAAAATTTCCTTGCCGCCAACGATGCACGGAATCTCAGGGACTTCGTTCCACATCGAGTCGAGGCGCGCCTCTATCGCCACTCTTTCGGCAGACCCGGGTGCGTAATCAAGGACCGGTTCGTTTTCCGGTTCTCCTGGGCAGAAGATCTGGTTTCCCATCGGTCCTCCTGGTACTTCAATAGCGTATTTAGAGTGGACGCATTAGAACGGGAGTGACATTCAAATGCTACCGTACACGGCCTCGGTTTGGTTGCCGCATCCGCTTTCAATGGCTAGGNTAGATATTGTTGGATGAGATCAGAAAGGGTCTCTTGCCACACCCTTGATCCCCGGAGGTTTTGAGATGTCCCGTTCCGTTTCCGATCTGCTCGATTCGGGTGACCTGTTTCAGGACCGTCACATCGGACCTCGAGGTGTTGATATCGAGGCGATGTTGGCGCGGATCGGTGCCAGTTCACTGGAAGAGTTGATCGAAAATACAGTTCCCTCTTCGATTCGTTATCCTGGTCCACTGGAGTTGGAAGAGGCGGCGACCGAGGGCCAGATCTTGTCTGAACTCAGTCAACTGGCTGGCAACAACAAAGTATTTCGATCTCACATTGGAACTGGATATCACGCCACCATCACGCCACCGGCGATCCAGCGCGGCATTTTGGAATGTCCGGGTTGGTACACCGCCTACACTCCCTACCAGCCGGAAATCAGTCAGGGACGGCTCGAAGCGCTCCTGAATTTCCAGACGATGGTTTGTGATCTCGCCGGGCTTGACGTTTCGAATGCCTCTCTGCTGGATGAGGGGACTGCTGCTGCCGAGGCGATGACGATGTGCCATCGGATTCAGGCAAAAGTCAGGAGAGATGGAAGTGCGGAACTGTTCTTCGTTTCGGAGAAATGCCATCCACAGACCATCGAGATTGTGCGGTCGAGAGCAATTCCGTTGGGAATTGAGGTTGTTGTTGGCGATCACGAGGACTTTGTCTTCCCGAGCAAGTGCTTCGGCATTCTCCTGCAGTATCCCGATACCGATGGCAGGGTTGTCGATCTGGAGCAGATCTGCGCCCGCGCCCATGACGCGGATGCCCTGGTTGTGGTGGCGGCGGATCCACTTTCCCTGACCCTCCTGCGGCCACCAGGAGAAGCCGGTGCCGATGTGGTGGTGGGATCTACCCAGCGCTTCGGGATACCGATGGGTTTTGGTGGTCCCCACGCGGCCTATCTCGCTACCCGCGACAAGTATCAGCGGCAGATTCCGGGACGGCTGGTGGGAGTTTCACGAGATTCCCAGGGTAAGGAAGCGATCCGGTTGGCACTCCAAACCAGGGAGCAACACATCCGGAGAGATCGGGCTACCAGCAACATATGTACTGCCCAGGTTTTGTTGGCAGTTTGTGCTGGCATGTACGCGGTACACCATGGCCCCGATGGACTCACGACCATCGCACGAAGAATTCGTCTGCAGACCGAAATCTTGGCGTTGGCTCTGNAGGATCTCGGCCATGAAGTGCTGGATGTGGTTCGCTTTGACAATGTGAAAGTTGTCCCGAAAGAAATCAGCGAAGAAGAATTGCGAAGCCGAAGTGCGGCTGCAGAACGTAACTTCCGCTACTACGGCGATGGTTCCGTCGGGATCTCGCTCGACGAGACCACTACCCGAGACGATCTCATGTCGATCCTGACCCTGTTCGGAGCTGCCGCTGATTCGATAGATCTTGAGACGGTTGCAGGTCGATGCGATCTAGCGATTCCCGAACGACTGGCGAGGAAAAGTCATTTCCTCACCCACCCCGTGTTCCATCGCTATCGCTCAGAAACGGCATTGATGCGATACATGCATCAGCTGGAGGCCCGCGATCTTTCGCTCGATACAGCGATGATTCCACTCGGCTCTTGCACCATGAAGTTGAATGCTGCGGTGGAGATGTTCCCGATTCTCTATCCTGGGTTTGCTCAGCTTCANCCGTTCTGTCCCAAGGATCAAACCGCTGGATACCAGTTGCTGTTTGATCGTCTCGAAACCTGGCTGGCGGAGATCACCGGTTTCAGTGGGGTATCTTTGATGCCCAATGCCGGATCTCAGGGTGAATATGCCGGTTTGATGGTGATCCGCGCTTACCACCAGTCACGAGGAGATAGCAACAGAAAGGTCTGCTTCATTCCTCAGTCGGCACATGGCACCAACCCGGCCAGTGCGATCATGGCGGGTATGGAAGTGGTAGTGCTACCTTGCGACTCTGAAGGAAACATCGATCTCGAAGATCTTGCTGCCAACATCAAAGAGTATGGGGATCGAGTGGCCGCACTGATGGTGACTTACCCTTCGACTCACGGGGTGTTTGAAACGGAGATCATCAGGATTTGCGAGATGATTCACGAAGCCGGCGGGCAGGTATATCTCGACGGCGCCAANATGAATGCGATGATGGGCCTTTGTCGTCCTGCTGATTTCGGAGCCGATGTTTGCCACCTCAATCTTCACAAGACATTTTGCATTCCGCATGGAGGTGGAGGCCCGGGAATGGGTCCCATCGGTGTGGCCAGTCATCTCACTTCGTTTTTGCCTGGGCACCCGCAGGTGCAAACGGGAGGAGCTGATGCGATCGGTACCATCTCGTCAGCTCCCTACGGCAGTGCGACTATTTTGCCGATTTCCTACGCTTACATCCGGTTGATGGGAGATAGCGGGCTTCGCAAGGCAACAGAGGTGGCGATACTCTCGGCCAATTACCTCGCTCGTAATCTCGAGGACTACTACCCGGTTCTCTATCGCGGTTCCAGTGGTTACGTCGCTCACGAATGCATCATCGATACTCGCGTTCTCAAGGAGAGTGCCGGAGTCTCGGTTGACGATATTGCCAAGAGATTGATCGATTTTGGATTCCATGCCCCGACCATGTCTTGGCCGGTAGCTGGTACCTTGATGATTGAACCAACCGAGAGCGAGCCGAAAGAAGAACTGGACCGTTTCATAGAGGCGATGAAAGCAATCCACGCCGAGGCAAAAGCGGTGGAGCAGGGTGTCTATCCTGCCGATGACAATCCGCTGAGGAATTCACCTCATACATTAGCAATGGTGACCCAGGAGAACTGGGATCATCCATACTCACGAGAGCAAGCGGCATTCCCCAGTACCCACACCAGGGCCTACAAGTTTTGGCCTGTGGTGGCCCGNATCGANCAGGCTTATGGAGACCGTAACCTGATTTGTTCCTGTCTACCTCTCGCCGAGTATTCTTGATCGGACACTTCAGGAGCTGTCGGTTTCTATCAGGGCTTGGTGAAGTGCTGTTGCACCACGGGCCAGATCTTTCTCCGGCACAACGCAGGTGATTACCAGGTTCGATGAAGAGATCAGGTCGAGGTTGATCTGTTGCTCCGCGAGTATCGAGAAGATTTTTCCCGCAACTCCCGGTTCTCTGGAGATGCCCTCNCCTATGATGTTGAGCAGGGCAACGTCGTCGNTGATCAGCCACGACGAGCCTCCTACCTCCTTGACCACCCTTTGCAGGTCAGCCTCCTGGAGGGGCGTTTTCCCTGGAACGATAAAGGTGATGTCGTTGAGGCCCTCATGACTCTGAGCCTGGACGATCAGGCGTACATTGACTCCGAATTCACCGACCACGTTGAATACCCTGGCGGCGATGCCAGGTTGATCTGGTACCCCCAAGATGGAGATCTTACGAACGTCTCGATCATCGGTGACAGCACGAACCACGACTTCTTCCATCGAATCTTCCTTTCTGGAGATGCGAGTTCCAGGTTGATCTTCAGTTGCCGAGGCGACAACCAATGGGACATTGAATCGGCGTGCCACCTCGACTGATCGGCCGTGCAAGACCTTGGCTCCGAGGTTCGCCATCTCCAGCATCTCGTCATAACTGAGGGCATCGATCTTCTTTGCACCCGGCACGAGACGCGGATTTGCCGTGAAGACACCTGGAACGTCAGTCAGAATCTCGCAGCGTTCTGAACCGAGTGCTGCAGCCATCGCTACGGCGCTGGTGTCAGAACCTCCTCGCCCCAGGGTGGTGATTTCTTGTTGCTGATCGATTCCCTGGAACCCTGCCAGAACCACGACATGCTCGCCGTGGAGTGCCTCGACCACACGTTCCGGATCGATGTGAAGTATCCTCGCCTCGGAATGGCGATTGTCGGTCATGATACCGCCCTGCTGGCCGGACAANGAAATCGCCGGGATCCCCTGTTCGCTCAGTGCGATGGAGAGCAATGCCATCGACTGAACTTCGCCTGCCGAGAGAAGCACATCCATTTCGCGTCGCGGTGGACTGGAAGATAACTTGTGTGCCAGTGAGGCGAGTCGATTGGTCATATCTCCCATGGCAGAGACGACGCAGACAACGTGGCAATCTTCCTCTCTGCGTCTGGCGATTCTTTGCACGGCATTACGGATCAGTTCGGGGGTGGCAATGCTGGTACCGCCGAACTTGAGTACGTGAACTGGTTTTTTCAGCTGCGACGGAGTCATTTGATTCGCTCCACGCGAAGGCCTTCTGGCTCGATGGAGAGGATCTCCGCCCGTGCAGGGGTGCCAGCCTGTGCCAGTGCCGCCAGTGCCGATTGAGCTACCTCCGGATTTGTTTGCCGGTCGGGGACGAAAGCCGCCAGGGTAGGGCCGGCGCCAGAGAGCCAGCCGCCGGCGAGCTGTTGCTCTTGTTGCAGCGCTTCCAGCGCTGCGGAGAGGCCAGCAATCAGTGGTAGCCGGAAGGGTTGATGTATCTGGTCCACGCAACCGAGCTGGACTGCTTGCCAGTCGCCACGGGTGAGACCCGAAACCAGAGTGGCCATGCCTGCCAGGTTTGAGATCACATCTTGTCGTTGATAGGAATCTGGAAGCGCTGCGCGCGCCCGTTTTGTCTCCAGCGTGACTTCGGGAATTACGGTCAGAACTTTCGGTACCGAGTCGATGGCAAGAGTGACCCGATTCCAGTTCGAGTCAGTTCCTGATCCTGCCTGGAATCCACCTTCGACACAGGCGGCGGCGTTGTCGGGATGCCCCTCGATGTTAGATAGCATCTGGAACAGCGCCTCTCGCTCAGGAGGGGTTCCGTCGCGCAGTAACAACCCTGCGGCGATACCACAGCCATGAGCCGCTGCACTCGAACCGAGACCTCGCGCCATCGGAATCTCGCTGTTGATTTTCCAGCGTGCTTTCTCG
Organism: Planctomycetota bacterium; assembly: GCA_002711105.1. GTDB lineage: Bacteria > Planctomycetota > UBA8108 > UBA1146 > UBA1146 > UBA1146. The sequence goes on along the minus strand of PAIH01000057.1, from coordinate 121,045 downwards.
ACCGCTTCCCCGGCAATTTCGCTGGCGACAGCCAGGATCCGATTGGTTTGATCGGTGGGAAGACTGTCGGACCCTTCTCCGCTGAGCTCGATGGCGAATCCCTGGTCACTATCTGGCTCCAGCTCCACGCTGATGTGGAGTTGCAGCGCCAGTCCCAGGACATCGAATCCCGGTCCTAGGTTGGCGCTGGAAGCAGGAGCGTGGATTTTCCAGACGGTCATGTGAGATCCAATGCGTGCCGCAGAGCGGCCAAATCGGTAGAGATGGGTGAGGGAAGTTCGATTCCATGTACGGCTCGTTCGGGATCTTTCAATCCGTTACCGGTCAAGGTACAGACGACGGTCCCTCCGATCGGTGCGATGTCGATCCCTGCTCGGTGTTGCTTCAACAGTCCGGCGACGCTGGCAGCACTGGCNGGCTCACAGAACACCCCCTCGCGCTGGGCCAGGTGCTGATAGGCTTCGAGAATTTGCTCGTCCTCGACCGCCAGGATGTCGCCGCCAGATTGTTCGATGGCATCCAGCGCTCCCTGCCATGAGGCGGGATTGCCGATTCGAATTGCGGTGGCGATGGTTTCTGGATTTTCAATCGGTGCACCATGCACGATGGGGGCCGATCCTGCCGCCTGACAGCCGATCATCCGTGGTGGGGTCGGTAGCCGACCGGCATCCTGTTCCTCACGGTAACCTCTCCAGGTGGCGGTGATGTTGCCGGCGTTTCCGACCGGCAGGAAATGGGCATCAGGAGCTTTGTCGAGTTCATCTAGAATCTCGAAGGCGATCGTCTTTTGCCCTTCCAACCGATACGGGTTGAGGGAATTCACAAGTGTGAGGCCTTCCTTGTTGGCGACCTCGACAACCAGTTGCAGTGCTTCATCGAAGTTTCCTTCGATGGGAATCACGCGAGCTCCGTGGACGATGGCTTGAGCGAGTTTTCCTGCCGCGACTTTTCCTGCCGGAAGGACGACCCAGCAGGGCACTCCTGCTCTTGCGGCGTAGGCGGCTGCCGAAGCGGAAGTGTTTCCGGTGGAGGCACAGATGACTCCACGGCAGCCTTCTTCCAGCGCCTTGGAGACCGCCATCGTCATGCCGCGGTCCTTGAAGGAACCAGTCGGGTTCAATCCCTCGAACTTGAGGTAAACCTGACGTTCTCCAGCGAGGATGGAACTGAGTTCGGGGGCGGCAATCAACGGAGTCGATCCCTCTTCGAGACTCACAACGGGAGTCTCGGAGGTGACGGGGAGTCGATCACGGTAGCGTTCGATGATGCCTGCCAAGGTCATTCCTCGATTCGGATTCGGACCGGCTCTGCGATGGTTCGCAGATCCTCGTCCAGGTGTGACAGTGCCCTGTCGAGACGGGTTGTGGCGACCGGATGGGTCAAGATCCTGATCGGCACCTCCTGGGTCATCGAAAGCAGTATTTCCGGCTGGTCGAGAGCTGCAATTCCAACCTCTTCCGAAGCCAGGGCTCCCGCCACTCGAGCCAGCACCCCAGGACGATCGGGAACCTCCAGGCGTAGGTAATGACGGGTTGGGACTTCGCCGGGATCCATGATCTTTTTGACGGGACCGGAGATGGGATAAGCAATCGCATCACCGCGAGCCGCCCGCAAGATGTCGGCAATCACACTACCAGCGGTCGGCATTCCTCCAGCTCCCTTACCTTGCAGGACCAGAGATCCGAAAGGTTCTGCTTCGAGCAATACGGCGTTGTCTTCATTTCGCACCGAGGAGAGAGGATGAGACGAGGGCAGGAAGCATGGCATCACACCGATGGAAGTTCCCTCGCCGTTTCGTCGCAAGATGCCGAGCAGCTTCAGTTGCAGATCATGCATCCAGCCGAACTCGATGTCATACGGGGTTAACCCGCTGATCCCCTCGACTCTCAGCTGTTCGATGGGTACGGCGCAGCCGAGCAGGATTCTGGCCAGCAGTGCCAGCTTGTGGGCCGAATCCATACCGTTGATATCGAGGGTCGGATCTGCCTCGGCGAGGCCCGCACGCTGAGCTTCGACCACCGACTCTTCAAAGGATAACTCTTCGAGGCGACCCAGGATGAAGTTGCAGGTGCCGTTGAGGATTCCGGTCAAACGATCTACCGGTCCTGCCGGAATCCCTTGTTGCAAAACTTGTAGGATCGGGATCGCAGCAGCGACCGAAGCCTCGTAGTAGAGATTTCTGCCCCGCTCCGATGCGATCTGAAACAGTTCTTCGCCGTGGATAGCTAGCACCGCCTTGTTGGCGGTGACCACATCCTTACCGTTCTCGAGGGCGAGACGGATCCATTGACGGGGGAGATCGGTACCGCCGACCAGTTCGACGATGGCATCGATCTGTGGATCTTTGATCGCTGCGATGGGGTCGTTACCGATCTCGTTCTTGCCTGGCAACTCGGAGGGAATGTCTCTGGGTCGGGAAGGATCCTGCACGATGATGCGGGACACTTCGATGGGGCGCCCGGCACGTATGGCACATTCATCACGAGTCGAGGCGAGCAGTTTTGCAACGGCTCCACCGACGGTCCCGAGTCCTAGTAGTGCGATCTTATAAGTCCCCATCTATGAAAAGATCGGACCTAGGGGGGTTCTCCTGCAATGGAATCTACAAGAGAGAAGCTATTTCTTCTTCGGACGATCGAGGATGAGCACGTAGGGTTTGCCGTTGATGCGCAGCCTCTGGTTGGCGATGACCAGCGGAAAGCGACTGGAACGATAGCTTCCTAGGCTTTTACCGCGACTGTCCACAATTTTGACGGTAGCGATCCCCTTGGCATCGAGGGAGATGATCGCCTTCCCCAATTTTCCAGGCAGGGTGACGGTTTTTGAGCTCCCGGGGACCGGTTTCGTCTGTTTCCGAGCCTCCAGTTTCCAGTTTTCAGCCCCGGCACGGCGCAGGTACTTGCCGTACTTTTTCAGGTTGTCGGGGATTCCTCCCGCATCGGTTGCGACGGCGTGAACCACATCGAAGGTGGTGGCATCGGTGGTGAGTTTCATATTCACGGTGGTCAGTGGATTGTCTGCGACGGCGCAGTTCGCCACAACCGCGACCAACAGCAGCACGCTGATGCAGTGGATCGATGTCTTCATGCCAATTTCCTATCCATTCGAGAGGACGATCATCAGAACACCGTCTTCGTCTTTGCCTTCGTCAAAGATGAGACTTCCATCGCCGTCGGGCAAGTCGAGAATTTCCACCACCATCAGTGAAGTGGATTCCGACGTGTCAGAGAGACCATCACGGAGGATCGCATAAACGACCCCGATACACAGCACTAATGCCGCCGCAGCCGGTAGTAACGGCCAGGATTTCCGAACCCGTGCTTTCGGGTCAGGGAGGGCTCCAGCGCGACGCAGGCCCGTTTCCAGTCGTGCCCAGTCGAGTGGGGACGGGGAAGTTACATTTCGCAGCGGGTCCTGCTCGAGCGCTACCGTTACCGTTTTGGCGTCCGCCTCGAGCCACTGACGACACTCCTGCGACCGGAAACCCATCCGACCGATGAATGCAGTCTCCGCCTCGGTCAGTTCACGGTGAGCGGATGCTTCCACCAGCGCCTGAAAACGTTGGAGATCCTGATGTTCGGTCATGACTCGCTCCTTCCTCGGGAACGACTGGGTCCACCTGGATCCCAATCTGTCGGCAGTGCAGCCCTCACCTTGCGACGAGCGTGGTAGAGACGCGACATCACGGTGCCGACCGGAATGCCGAGAACTGCAGCGATCTCACCATAGGAGAATCCTTCGTAGCAGTGCAGGGTGAAGACCATCCGGTGGGCTTCACCGAGATCGTCGACAGCGATGGCGACAGCCCTGGCAATCTCATCACGTTCCAATTCTGACCCAACCGGGACTTCAGTGCCGCGTCCGGTTCGGAGATCGGAGTCGCCAGCGACAGTTTGATCGGCAAGGGCAGTTTCCTTGCGAACTTTCTTTCTACGAATCCGGTCGATGGCATGGTTGGTGGCGATCCGGTAAGCCCAGGTGAGGAATCGCCCCGAACGGTCAAAAGAATCGAGTCCCCGGTGGATCTTGATGAAAACATCCTGGGTCGCATCGAGGGCGTCTTCACGGTTGCGCAACATCCGGACCAGAACCGCGAAGATCCTCTCGCGGTGGCGCCGATATAGTTGCTCGAAACCGGTGTCATCTCCGGAAAGGTGACAGTGTACCAGTCGACGGTCCTCATCATCTTGCTCCACATCCACGGATCCACCTGCGAGCTGGCTTCCTTCGGAAGCCGACACCGGGGATGACGCATGAGAGGGAGTTTCATTCACTGGTTTGATCCTGCTTTCTCGATCTCGAAATCGACCCTGCGACGCATCTCTGCCAGGGAAATGCCGATCTTACGCGCTGTAGCCCTGAGGTCATCCTGCTCCGGCCGGATCGACACCAGATGATCTCCAAGCCAGGCTTTCTTGATACGGAGCGTTTCCCCTGAGACCTCGATTTCGGACTCCTCACGGCGCAGCACACTGCGTTGTTGGAGCCGATCACGAACACCGAGAGTTCCCGTTCGGAGGTGGATTTCGCGGATCAGCCGCTCTCGGTCCTCCGGTTTCGAGATGACGGTGAGTAACTGGCCGGGTCGGGATTTCTTCATCCATGCTGGAACCAGAACCGCATCCAGTGCCCCTGCTTCCATCAACCCATCGATCACACCTCCGGCCTCCTCACCGGACAGGTGGTCGAAGTGTGTCTCCAGGACCGCGACGGTTTCAGTGGTTTCTTCCGAGGTTTCCAGCAACATCACGCGCAGCATGTTGGGAGGGTCTTCGGCAGGAGCGACCCGGGTTCCGATACCCCAGCCCTGGGCGATCAGTTTGCCCTCGGCGGCGTGGCAGTATCCAGCCGCGATGGCGGTGATGACTGCGGCACCGGTGGGGGTGGTCAATTCTCGATCCTGGGGGCCGGCGCAAACAGGAACTCCACGCAGCAGTTCCACCACTGCCGGAGCCGGGATGGGGATGATTCCATGTGCCGCCTTGACCACACCACTTCCCAGCGGCGGAGCCGAGACGATGATCTCGATCGGATCGAGCCAGTGCAGTGCCAGTAGAATTCCGATGATGTCGACCTGCGCATCGATGGCCCCGACCTCGTGAAAATGAACTTCCTCGACGGTCGATTGATGGACCTTGGCTTCGGCCTCGGCGAGTCGACGGTAGACGGAGGCGGCCATCTGCTGGACCGGGGGGGGAAAGATGGGGTGATCCAGAGCCTCCAGCAGGTCAGGCAATCTACGATGGGGAGGGCTCTTTTCGGCCGATTCGACCATCGCCCGGCAGCCTCCGATGCCTCGCCGTGATTCGGTGACAAACTCCAGTGAATGAGCTGGCAAAGCCTCGGAAAGTGGGCTGATGACCACTTCCGGGGGGACTCCGAGGTCGATCAGCGCTGCCAGTAGCATGTCGCCAGCCACCCCTCGCGAGGCGTCGATGTGCAGACGATTTCTGGTGGATTCCTTCAAGTTGTTCATATTAAACAGGTTACGGCTTTCAACTTCGGGTGGTATTTGCCCCTCCTTGCTAAGGGGGAGAAGGGTCCGATGCAACCGACTTTTGCCACACTCCTGGGCCCATTTCGGCAATTGGCCCATTTCAGGGAATTTGCCAATGGCTCAGGAGTTGTGGGCGAAGGCTCGACAGGCGGGGGGTCCTGTGAGAAAACATGGGCTCGTCCTCGGTTCGACCCGAGCCCTGTAGAGGATTCTGAGGTGTGGGTCAGCTGATGGCGTGTCTGAGGAATATCTTTACCCGGCAAAGGGGGAAGATGTTCGAGATAGGAAAGAAGTGTACAGGAGGGAAGATCTCGCGTGGGTCTGCCCCACCCCTTTAGGGGTATCGGGGTTCTTTTGCGATAGCTTCCCGTGTTCCAGATAATCTTTTTGAGACACCTTTGAAATGAGCGCTCCGCTGGCGTGAAAGTCGAAGCCGTGGAATTCGATGCGGTTTCTCTTCGGTTGCGGGGTAGCCCAGGAGGGGAAGACGAGCATGAACGAGGTGGTCACGGAGCGCCGGACGGAAATCCGCCGAGTCCTCCAGATGGCAATCGCAATCGTTGCGACGCTCATCATCACCATGACGTCGGCCGGTCCACTTTCGGCACAGGTCCGACCGGATGTACAGAAACTTCTCGATGAGGGAATCAACCTGTTCCAGCAGGGCAAGCTCTCGGAGGCGCAGCAACAATTTGAACGCGCACTGTTGCTTGACGTGACTTCGGAAGAAGCTCTGAACTGGGTCGACCAGGTTGGCTACGGCCAGTTGGTTCGGGTAATCCGCTCGGGGGATGACACCCTCGGAGCACAGATGGGAACTCTCCTGCGATTGACCTCGCTTGAGACCAAGCGCCGTTCGATGGACTCCGCTGCCATCACGGACGTTCTCGACCGCTATTTCACTGAAGAAGATCTGCTCGAACGAACCAAGCTCCTTTACCAATCGATCAGTGACTATGGCGTCTACATGCTGCCGGGTCTTGTTGATCGTCTGGGACAACCGGAGCAAGTGGCCAGAGTGCTGTCGATCCAGGCGATCATTCGGATGTCGGATGACGCGGTATTGCCTTTGACGCGCTGCCTCCACTCCTCGGAGCAGGGAATCGTCATGGGAGCCATCGCTTCACTACAGAAGATCGGTAACCCCACTGCGGTGCCCAGTCTTCGCTGGCTTGCCGAGAGTAGCGCTGATCCTCTGGTCCAGGCTGCTTCCAATGGAGCCGCCGATGGGATCATCCCTGGCAGTAGCGATATCGATGCATATTCGCTACTGGTGAATCAAGCTCACATGTTCAGTATTGACAGCACCATGATGGTACGTACCTATCATGACCCGGTGGTCTGGAACGTTTCCGGTGCCGGACTTTCTTACCAGACAGTTGAGGGTTGGGAACTGAATGAGTTGCGTGCTGAACAGTTGCTGGCCGACGCACTCTCCCTCNAGGGAGACGGCGGGACTGCTCTGGCGATGAATGCATGTAATTTGATGGCACGCTGGAGCGAGTACAGAGATGTTCGCTCAGTCATTTCCACTCAGGTCGATGCCGGGGATACCGACGAATCTCAACTCGCTGACCTTCGCTCTCGTGAGCTGGAGATGGAACGAGTCCGTTGTTCTGCCTTTGCCATGCCCGTGGATGTCATGGAAGCAGCTCTTGATCTGGCGCTGTCAGATCGCCGTCCTCAGGTGGCTATCGATATCCTGACCGGACTGAGAACCTTCTTCTGGGGTCAGAATGACACCCCGGTTTCCTCGGCAGTGGAGAAGGCTCTTTCTTACGATCATCGAGGTGTTCGCTTTGCAGCAGCTCGTTGCGTCGCATACCACAATCCGGCCGGGGCCTTCGGTGATTCTGCTAATGTTGTACCGAATCTTGCGGAAGGTCTCGCCGAGGGAAGTCGAAAAGTCGCTCTGACCATCTTCCCGGAGCAAGACGATGCTTTAAGAGTTGGCTCGCTGTTACGTCGTGCCAACGTTGAGCCTTTTAACGATGACGATCCGGTTCGAGGTCTAGAGAGAGCGATCTCTTTTCCGAAAGACATCATCGCGATTTCATCCGATACGGGCAAGTTTCCGGCAGCAGAGTTAATCCGTAGATTGCGAGACGATTACAGGACTCGTCGCACGCCCATCCTGGTGTTTACTGGTGAAGAAGGACATGCCCAGGCGCAAGCGACCTACGGTGACGAGGAGTCCGGTGTGTTCGTCGTGAACCGTTCCATCGATGCCCTGCGGTTGCGCAATGATCTGTTGGTCGGTCTGTTGTCGGGAAGCGGCACTTCTCGCGGAGCCAATGTAGCCATGCAGGCTGCTCAAGCTCTTCGCCATCTGGCCAGCAAAGACACTCAGTTCGATCTCTCCTCGACCACAGATGCACTGATCGGTGCTCTCGATGACCCGGCCGATGAAGTCAGAATCCCGGTCTGCTCCGTCCTGGGCGTCCTGTGCCCACCGGCTGCCAGTGCGGCTCTGGTGCGGGTGATTGAAGAGGGCGACGATGCGAGTGTCGACCTTCGTTTCTACGCCTTGATTGCTCTCGGAAATCTCCACCGTGGAGTCGGTGCCGTTGACGGAAGCATCTTGAACGCGGTGAACGGAGCGTTAGAGAGTAGCGAGGTGAGGATCATAGAGGCGGCTTCTCGAGCTCTCGGCGTGATGGGTGTTCAGCCTGCTGTGTTCAGGGAGTAACTACAGATACCATTGTGATGTGAAACGGGGGTGGACCGGACATGCCGGTTCGCCCCCGTTTTTCTTGAAGAAAACGGACCACTGGAATTCTCGATGACCGCCACTGGTTGAGCGCGGTCGAGACCGGCACGATACGACTCGGCCGGTGAGAATTTGTTGCGGAGATTGAATCGGGTTGTGGGTTGGTTTCCAGCAAGGGAGCGACGATGGCGATCGGATCCATCTGTGAACATTGTGAGGCGGGTTTTTCTGCACCCGATGCAAGTGTCGGTACCAGCGTGACCTGTCCTACTTGTGGCAAAAACACGCGGGTTCTCGATGAGAATGGAGTCCGCGAGGTCGAGGAACGTCGTAAGCAGAGCGAACGGCGCCAGGAAGATCATCACTCGCGCCTTGCGTTGCTGGAAGAACTGGAAGAACGGGAACGGACCGAAGGTGTCCGGGGAGGATTCGAGGATTCTTTCCGCTACTTTCAACCCCGAGCCGGGAGCAGGAATCGGCGTCTTCGCGTACTCGGTCACCTTTTGATGATCGTTTCGTGGGCCATCCTGGTCCTGGGTTTAGTAGCATGCACGTTGTCGACTGNTACTTTCGATATTTTGGTAATCGTCGCCCTGGCAATATTTTGCTTTGCTGTTCTCAAGTTTTTGTCGGAGGCGTGTCACACTCTCGCGGACATGGCTGATAGGCAATGGGACATCCGTGCCTTGCTTCTCGACATGTTCGAGAAGCAGGAGCGGCAGCAAGAAGGTGAAAAGAGCTAGAGACCTGGACTTCTTCTACTCGGAAAAGAAACAGTCCAGAGCTCCTTTGGCTGAATCACCGAACTCGGCATCGAGAGTCGCCGTATTTGCGGGTCGTTTTTCGATCTCATCGAAGATCTTTTCCAGACTTACGCAGGCGGCTTTGGCATAAAGGCGAACCATACCGATGGTAGTCTGGTCGCTAAAAACGGTGGCCATGATGGTCCGATTTCCAACCATGGAGAGCTGGATGCTGTCACGTTTTCCCTGGTGGAAGAGAACCGAAAATTCATCTTCTCCCAGTAGCTTTGCCATTTCACGGGTGGCTGCATAGGATCCCGCCACCAGGGCGGCTATTGTTTGTTCATCAATTGATTTTGCATCTCCACAACAAGTCACCATGTGACCTTCCCTGTCGATGAGGAGGTTGCAATTGCTACCTGAGAGTTCGAGGAACTCTTCAAGAACTTGATCAATTCGTTCCAGGTCTTCGCGGTAGAAAACGAGGCGTTTATTTCTTAGGCGATCGCTATCAGTGACCAATTTTCTGGTTCCTTCCNTGTAACTCAGGGCAAGAACTGGATGATNCCTGACAGATGAAGGAGCACTGTTGCTGCAACGGCGCTGGCGAGTAACAGGCCGAGGAATAACCCCGTCCGACGTTTTCGGCGTCTCGGTGATGTCGCGATCACAGTTCGTGAAGCGTACAAAGGTCGGGCAGGTGCTTCCGGGTTTGTGTTCTGTGCTATCGATGTGGTGGACGTTTTAGGTCCNGGGGTGACCGCCACCTTGGAAGTACCCGTGTAAGGCACTGCGGTCGCAGTAGTCGGGGTNGAAGTGGCTACCGCAGTCGCTGAGCTGCTTGCNGTGGTAACCGGTGAGCTCTCGCGGGGNCTGCAGAGGGAACTGCTCCTTCTCGGCGCGTGCTGATCGTTGAGGGATTCAAGCACCATTCCGGCGAGTCGCTTGAGGGTAGGGAAGACTCCCTGGCCGTCACGGGCAATCGCTTCGAAGTGAGGAGCGCCCCATGAGTTGAGAGCGCCCTCCAGTTCCTCGATGCTGTAGACATCGGGAAGGTCGCGTTTGTTGTACTGAAGGACGATCGGCAGGTTTGAGAGGTCGAGACCATGCTCTCTCAGGTTTTCCTGGAGATTGCCAAGGCTTTCGATGTTCTCGTCCATTTTTCCACGTTTGGAATCGGCCACGAATACGACTCCGTCTGCTCCTTGCAGAACCAGCTTGCGAGTCGAGTTGTAATAGACCTGTCCGGGGACCGTGTAGATCTGAAACTTGGTCTTCATGCCCGCAACCTGTCCCAGGTTGAGGGGAAGGAAGTCGAAGAAAAGAGTTCTATCACCCTCGGTGGCGATGCTGGTGAGGTCTCCGACGCTATTGCCGGGTGCTTTTTCATGGACCACTTCCAGGTTCGTGGTTTTACCACTGAGCCCCGGACCGTAGTACACGATCTTGCAGTTGACTTCCTTCAGCGCGAAGTTGATCTGTACCATTGTTCACACTCCATGCTCGTCTTTGAATGACTTTTTTAGTTGGTTCGCATCTCGAAGATCCCGCGCAATCGTCTCGCGATGCTTCGGACCTCGACCAGGCCAGTGTTCATCTCCAGTCCCGGATGCGTGATGACCGCAAGCGTAGCTCCATCGATGTGCAGCAGGAGCAAGTTGCCGCCTTCCGATTCAAGGACCACCTCATCAGGTGCTTTGTCTCCGTAATGGGTGACAGCTCGACGTACCGCATGACTTGAACTGGAGGCAAATGCTGCGACGCATTCTTCGTCGAGTCCTGCTCCCAGAACAGAAGCGACCGGAAGGCCATCTTCAGTCATCACCATGCTGCCCAGCACTCCGGGGAGTTCATTGACTTGTTCCAGTAGCTTTTTCATCGGATGGGCTCCCTACCACGATCACTCTCAAGCCAACGAGAGAGGGATTCTTCGAAGGAGTGCCGATTGGAACGACAGAAGATCATGCCGTTAGGTTCTGCACGGCCGATCAAGATGCTGCCGGGACTGCGGGCGGTGAACTTGGAGAATTCTCCNAGTCCCATCCGCGGGGTCGCCCTGGTCACGGTTCCGGCCAGTACCGACAAGAATTCGGCGGTATCGGCTTCCTGGTCAGCACCGACGCTGGTTGCGATCAGAGAGCGGTTGGTGTCCAGTTCCCAGGCTTCGACACCCTCGGGACAAGGGATCGGTGCCATGTTATCGACGGAGTGTTGCGGCGTGATCCCCGTTTCCCAGCGCAGAAACAGTTCCTGGATGTTCGAGGTGTTTTCGGTCGGGATTCTGGAAGCCAGAGCGTGCAGTGCCAGAACCATCGGATCTTGCGGAAAGGTTTTTTCGAGCGGACGTAAAACTCTGGCGGCGGCTCCGGGAGCTTTCAGTAGCAGGAGTAACATCGCCAGCGAACGAAGGCATTCCCTGTGGACTGATCTCAGCTGACATGCCTTGGTCAGATACCGCAGTGCGTGAAGTCCCGCGACAGAGTCGTCGTTTCGGCGGAATCGACGCAAGTAACTCCTGGCGATCGCGAGATAGCCTTCCGGGTTACATGGGTCCTCCTGGATAGCCGCGCGTGCCCAGCGGGTGGCACCGGTGGGGTCACCGAGTCGGTCAAGAGCCTCAGAAAGCTGAGCTGCTTCGGTAGCAGTGTAAGTCAGATCAACCGCATCCCGGAGGATGCCGATGGATTCACGGGCGCGTATTCGCTCCAGCTTATCGAGCGCATTTTCACCATCTTCCCAGGGGTGGAATCGGACCGTTCCAGCACGGAGCAATTGAGCTGCTGCGAGCCGATCTCCAAACTGTTCCAGATCACGCACGCTGGTGAGAAGTCGTGATTCGGAACCCGGTGCGAATAGCTGAGCGTTGTTGATCTCAGCGTTGTGGTGATTTTTCATCCAGGATTCGATGATTCCCAAGGATCCTCCGGTTTTCTCGCCTACCAGGCGAGAGGGGCCAAGGTATGTATCGAAGACTACGATGAGTCCTCTGGAGTCGACAAATCGACCTGGGCGGTGGGTAGGTCGAAAAGAAGCAGNGACCCTGTTTCGTCGCCAACAAGCAACTTTTCGCCAACAAAGGTCATGCTGGTACCAGACGAGGATCCAGAGTGGGACCAAAGCTCCTGGCCGCTGTTCAAATTGATGACGTGGATTCTCTTGTCCGAATCACCGAACGCGAACAGGCCGCTACCCGTAGTGCTGACCAGTACATCGGTTTTCCCTCCGTCCGTGGTCCAGTGGATGGTTCCTTTGGCAGGATCGATCGCGCGCAGCGAACCATCGGTGTCAAGATGGAGCAGGAGGTTGGAAGTGGTTGCCAGTGAGTGAGGGGTTGACTGATCTATCGGGAGTCGCCAGATCAGTTTTCCAGTTCGTGTCGAGTACCTGATAATTTCCGAAGCTGTCGCAATGAACAGGGCAGAACTTTTTGATGTGCAAACTAATGGTCGCTGGGATAGATCTTGTTGCCAGGCAGTTGATCCATCAGTGAGATTGATTCCGACTAATGTGGTCGGGCCTGTTGCGATCAGTAATTCTTCCGTAGCTTGCATCGGTTTCCGACGGATTAGTTCGACCTGTCGAGTCCAAATCACTTCTAGTGACTTCTGGTCGAGGGCGTGAATCAATCCCTGGGATGTGGAAATGAAAATCTTCCCGGCCGCTTCGATGGGTGCATCGCGGAGGATCCCTGCGCCGATCGGTATCTGTGTTTGAGAGATGATTGTGCCATCACGAGTATCGATGCGTAGAAGATGGCCGCTAGTGGTAGCCACGACGATGGATTCCTCGAGTACCAGGGCTCCCCTCACCAGATCACCGGATTGTGTAGGGGTTAGTTCCCAGTAGGTTTCGTCACGATCAGAAGAGATCGATCGGATTGTNGAGTTCCTGTCGATCACGATCACCGAATTGCGGGGTCCCATGAGTGTCGTTTCGACCGGATATTCTGCGTCTACAACTCGATCTGGTAGGCGAGAAAGCCGAAACTCAAGTTGTGAATGAGATCCTGGTTCATGCCAGAGTAATTGCGAGTCATGTCCCGGGCATTCGGCCGTCAAGAGGACCGATTGATGAGCTGGTAACAGTACAAATTTGATTCCGGTGGAGTTCTTCTGAATATCTGCCACTTCACCATCGATCAAAATCTGACCCTGTTGTGGGATCAGGTTGAGCGGAAGCCGCAGTTTCATCCGTTCGACGATGGGAGAGTGTGGGTAATCGCGTGCCAGTTCCAGTTGCAACGACAGTGATTCTGCCTGCTGGCCTTGCTTCGCCAACTTTTGGCAACGGTCAAATAACTGCTGGGCATCCTCGAGATAGGTCTCGATCTCGCGGNGGAACTTTTCGACGGTCCNAATCGTGGTTGTGGGCATCTGATGAGTGCGCAGGAGGCTCAACTGATGTAGTGCTTCCTGATACTTTCCGTTGGCTCTCAATCGCAGCGCGTGAGAAAGCCCACGTTCCAGGTTGTTGAGTTCTTTGGAGTTACGGTCTTTCGCGTCGAGGTTCGTGGTTTTCCCGATGCCGGTAGAGATTTCGATTCCGGTCGGGATCTTGCTGGCGGGAAGTGCACTGGCCTGTTCAGGAGAGGTCCGACCCTGGAAAAAGACGATCAAACCGAGGACGATGCCCAGCAGGACGATGACTCCGCTCTTTTTGCTTGGAATCTTCCTGCTGCGATTGAAGCGAGATTGCCATCTACCGTGAGATCGAGGATCTGCCTGTTCGAGTAGAGCCAGCAATCCTGCCACCGACTTGCGGCNNTTGCCTGCACGAATTCCATCGCGAAGCAATGAGTCGATGAGGTTGGAAGCACCTTCTGCATCGTTGGCGCCAAATCTCAAGCGAGCACTACGTTCGAGCCAGCGAGCATCTCGAATCGGATCTCCACCCCTGCATGATTCCAACGCTTCGGCGACACGAAGGGCTTCTGAGGCGGTGCCAACATTCTTGTAGATCTTTTCGAGCAGCCTTTCCGTTTCACGGCGGCTCTTACCGCCCGGAAGACTGTCGAGCAGGTCGAGCAGTGCATCGAGGTCTTCCGGTAGCAGATCGGCCCTCTGGCGTAGCGCTTTTCTGCAACCGACGCTGTCTCCTTCGCCACTTCGGGCTCGGGCGAGCCTGAGCAGAATGTCTGCTCTCTGGCCGACCGGTGCCTTCTCTTGATGGAGTAGGGCGTACAACTTCTCGAGGGAAGGAAGATCTTCTTCTCTCGCTAGCAGGCTCAGTAGAACCGCTATCGCTCTGGTGGGACGTCGCTGAGACAGCAATCTGTCTGCCAGTACCTTCTTTTGTTCTGAAGATATCGGTGCGATGGCACCCTGTTGCAGCAGCACCCGAACCGATTCGAGGGCCAGTGAGCGTGGAGCCCTGCTGGCGACGATCGCTTCTTCCAGGGGAAGGTATTGCTGCAGCATCCTGGCGAACTTCTTGTCGATCGGATCGATGGCGATGATATCTCGGATGATGGACTCAGCGATTTGCTTGTCGGAACTGATCTCGTAGATTTCGTCGAGGTCCACTCCTGCCGCCTCGTTGAGATGATCTTCATCTTCTCTACGGGCGACTTCCAGCAACAAGGAAGGGATGGGGAAATGAAGGGATGGTGCTACGCCTTCTCCGGTGAAGAGACGGTCTTGTTGCCATGAGCAGACTTCGAAGCGGTAGCTGGCTCCTTGCCACTGGAATAGATCGAGCAGTTGTTCCCGGAAAAGAGTGCGGATGGATCCGATCACTTTCGAGGTGTCGAGGAGACGCAACCGCAGCAGAGCATCGCCCAGTGCTGCATTGCCAAGATTGGCAAGGATGTTGGAAATCTCTTCCGGCTGCAGAATATCGAGAGCGGTCAGGATCTGTGCCAGTGGTTCCGAATTTCCGTCGAGATCGGAAATGAACTCGATTCCACCGGTCGAGACCCCGATTCTCCGGGTCCGATGTTCACCCTCAAGGATCAGGATTCCGCTGTTATGGTTGGAAACGAGCCCCTGGAGCAGCGCCGAAAGAGGAAGATTATTAACGTCACCCTGGAGCATTCCGCCACCTCGGAGCCCTGGACCTTCGGCTCCGCCTTCAGGGAAGAATACGACGCTCGGTGACGAACCGTCGACCCGGTGCCTTGCGACGGACCCTGTCCGATGATTACGATCTCTTCGCCCTGGGCCCGATACCGAGAAGGAACGGCATGAACGTGAACTCGAAAACTCAGCTCATCATAGATGCCAGTGAGAGGGAACCGGATCTGCTATGGGCTTCCGGCTTCCTGGCAGTGGATGCTTTCACCTGGCTACGAGATTCCCGGGGCAGTGCCATCATGCTGACCGATCTCGAATTTGGACGCGGTGAGAAAGAGGCCAAGGTCGACGAGGTGATCTCTTACTCGGCGATGGATGCCAAAGCTCGGGGTGAGGAGGNGGGTCCAGTTCCGTTCGAGGAGGTGGTTCTGACACTTCTTCGCACCAGAGAGGTTACGGAGGTAGAGGTCCCGGCCCGGTTTCCCCTACAGGTGGCCGATCATCTGAGGGCTGGAGGGGTCACGGTGTCTTCANGCCGGGATCCGTTTTTTCCCGAGAGAGCCATCAANCGCGCCGACGAGATCGCTTGTATCGAACAATCGCAGGCGGCCACCGAAGCGGCGATGGAGATGGCTGTCGATGCAGTGCGGCGCAGTGAACCCGATCAAGACGGACTGTTGCAGCTGGAGGGGGAACCCCTCACCTCGGAACGACTCAAGGGGATGGTTCGGTTCTTCTTACTCGAAAGAGGTTTCCAGATCGGGCCCTTCATCATCGCGCCGGGAGACCAGGGCTGTGATCCTCACGANGTGGGCAGCGGTCCTCTTCATGCCGGGGAGACCATCATCATCGACATCTATCCTCAGCACATGACTCACCGCTACTGGGGCGATATGACCCGTACCGTGGTACGGGGGCGAGCGACCGAGGATCAGAAACGTATCCATGCTGCGGTTCAGGAAGCCCAGGAGACCGCCATCGATTTGATTCGTCCCGGTGCCAGTGGCGATGCGATCCACCGCCGGGTTCAGGACATCTTCGAGAAGGCTGGTTTTCCGACCGAGAAACGGGACGGAACCTGGGTTGGGTTCTTCCATGGCACCGGCCACGGCCTCGGACTCGATATCCATGAGCCGCCTCGGATCAATCGCAATGGTCCTGTTCTTGAGGAAGGAATTGCAGTGACGGTGGAACCGGGTCTCTATTATCCCGGTATCGGTGGTTGCCGAATCGAGGATGTGGTGATCGTGACCGCCGATGGTTGCCAAAATCTCAATAAAGCGGCCAAGGACCTGGAGGTATAGTGGCATTGGATTCCAGACGAATCCCCTCCATCGCCGAGTGGTACCACGAGGAAACGAAATACATTCCTTCCACCATCGGTTTACTTCCTCGTCCTGATTTTGATCAACAACCGTTGCCATGGAAACAGTGGCATTCACGGGAGCCGATCGACCTGGTGCCCTACTTACCGTTTCCCGAGTTTCCGCTGGGGCCAGATCCCGATCAGGAACCGCTCGATTCGGACAGCCTTTCCGAATTCGTCGGTGCGATATCACGAATGTTGTACTTTACCAACGGTGCTACCGGGATCCTGGAGAGTCCCGATGGCCATCAGATCTTCCGTGCAGCTCCCTCGGCGGGAGCTCTCTACCCGACAGACATCACTCTGGCATTGCGCGGGATCCGTGGCCTGGAGGATGGTCTGTTTGCCTACTCGGTTCTCCACCACCAGCTGGTCCCTCTGTTTGAGGGAAATGCAGTGCCTGACGTTGCCAATGCCTGCTGGGATCATCCCGCCTTCGACGGAATTCAGGTGGTGGCGATTCTCAGTGGAGTTTGGCAACGTTCGCGCTGGCGCTACCATGATCGGGCTTACCGGCGCATCCTGCTCGATACAGGCCATGTACTGGGAAATCTGGTGCATGCGGCCTGGCAGGAGGGACTGCAGGCGGTTCCGCTGGCCGGATTCGAGGATTCTTCACTGCAGAACCTGCTGTTCATCGATAAGAAGGAGGAGGGAGCCCTGGTGGTGGTCCCCATGTGCCGCGCTGAGGGGGTCGGTTCAGCGGACGGCCTGACCGCATCGGTACGTCGGTCGGAGCGTTCCCAGGCTCCGCCGGATCTGGATGCCGATACCATTCTGACCCTCCATGGCACCAGCTCCATCGTGCGCGATGCACCCGTTTCCCGACCCCCTGATCCTCCCATCTGTGCCACGGTTGAATCGGAAGATCGTGTCGTCTCTCTGGAACAGAATCTCTCTGATCTCTCTCGTGAGTTTCCGAGCCTCGTGGTCCGGAGAAGATCGACCCGTCAGTTCACCGGTGCGAAAGTGGACCTACAAGACATCGCACGGGTGCTCGATTTTGCACACCGGTTCGCTTCCCCAGGNCCGGTGCGATACCTCAGTGCTCGCAGTGCACTGCAGGTCCACGTCGTTTGNCATCGCGTACGTGGGTTGGAATCTGGAGTGTGGCGTTATCTTCCCGACGAACATGAACTGCGATTAATACGTGCCGGAGAGATGCAGTCTCAGTCGCAAGAGGCGTGCCTCGGTCAGGAACTTGCCGGCGATGCTGCATGTCTCGTGGTCTACAGTGCCGATCTACCCGGCGCAGTGGAGGTGTGGGGTGACCGGGCGTATCGCTATCTGCATCTCGATGCCGGCTTCCTCGGTCATCAAATAAACCTCGCTTGTGTCCATCTGCAACTGGGCGTCAGTGGCATTGCTGGTTTCTTCGACGATTCATGGAATAAACTGCTCGATCTTCCTACCGATCATGCCATCACCTATATCACTGCCATCGGAGATGCCGTGCCCGGTCCGTAGATCTGTCTCTGGAGAAGCGAGTAGGGTCTTTTTTTTGTCGTTTCACCCGGTTTTGCTGAAACAGCGGGTCGACTCGCTGCCGTGTACTTCCGGCGCGATGATTCGAGCCCAACGAATTCATCGGAGAAGTTGTAACTCGTTCATTCAAAGACGGTTACTGAAATGGTTTTGGAGTTAGTGTCCGCCGAGGAAGGGTCAGACNCCGAAGTTTNATAGTCCGGTAACGTTTGGATGTGGAAAACTTTTCTGCTGAATTTGGTGATTTCGGGGTAAGAGCCCTTGCCACTTTCCTTGATTCTGACTCTCCTATCGCCCATGGAGCGGGGGCCGGAGGCCTCGGGAGGCATGAACGAGTTCTCCGATCCCCGCTTTCGCCGCAAAGGAAGTGTAAAAAAAGGGAATCCCCTCAAGATCGACGGCAAGTCCGCCGGAGTGGGAGGGGGAGAAAGGGTGACCATGAATAAGAGCATTTTGCTCGGCCTAGTGTTGGCCATGATGGTTCCGGCCGTCGCTCTGGCGGACGGAGTTTCTATCGACGGAGATATCCGTCTTCGTTGGGACTACGGTGGAGCTGAAGGTGCGACCAGTAACAATACTGGTGCAAACACCAATCTGAATCTCGGATCGACGATCAACGAGAACATCAGTTGGTCTGCGTCCGTACGGCACGACATGTTGTTCGGTGCTGGTGGTGGCGCGGGTAACTTTGACGTCCAAGAGGCATACGTCTCGATTGGCGACCTCGGTGGCGCAGCTTCCTTCATGGGTGGCTGGTCGATGAGCGTCGGTCGGATGAACCTTCCGAACCAGGGTAGCGGTCGCGTGATCAACAGCGACAACTGGGATCTTCAAGCGGCCCCGAACAATGCTGATGGTTACCACATGGCTTCGGACATGGGTGGCATCGGCGTGGACATCTACTACTACGGTGGTGGTGGTGATCCTTCCGGTACCGGTGACAACGCATTGGGAGCTTCCTTCGACCTCGGTGGCATGGGCGGATTCGCCGATATTGCCATCCATTACTGGAGTGGAAGTAATGCGACCAATGATNNCAGCAACCTGGCNGTCAACCTCGACAACATCGGTGGCGATCAGCTGATGGGTATCGACCTTGACGTTGAGTACGCGACCCGTGACAACGATGACGGTGGCGATGACGGCACCCTGACCTCCATCGGCTTTTCCTATGNCCTTGGTGATATGGGTATGACCCTTCACGTCAGCAACAGCGTTGCCGATGCGGACTGGGGCGGAATGACCGCAGCTCCTCACGGAACCCACGGTATCGCCGATCTGTTCGCTGATAACGACATCGACGACACCACTATCGGCCTTGATTTCTCGCCGATGGATGGGGTCGATGCGACCCTCAACTTCATCACTCTGGCTGAAGACAGCAGTGGTGATGATCTGGGTACTGAAGTTGACCTGCTGCTGACATGGGCTTGCACCGATGCCACCAGNATGGAGATNGGCTACGCCAGCTTCTCCNNNGANGNNGANGNAGNTGCCGANGANGANTTCTTCTACCTGGGAACAGGCTGGAGTTTCTAAGGAATCCGCGCTGCGGGGGATCCCCGCGTCCCGGATTTCGAAGTTTGCTGGAGCGGGGACGTGCACCTTCGGTGCGCGTCCTCGTTCTCTTTTTATCANGAGTCCAATTTCTTCTCTTGCCAGAAAATTCTTTTCACGTCAGGATGTGGATCAGCGGGTGGGGAGCCTGAGGGTGTTCGAGAGCCCGGGTAAGGGAGTGGACATGATTCGATTTCTTTTCGTTTCGGTGGCGTTCGTCACGTTGATCCTTTTTCCGATTGTCGCCGAAGCCGATGGTCATCTCGATCTGAATACAGATCTCCGATTGCGTTGGGAATATTCCAGCCCTTGGGATCCAGGTGAGCCAGGAGATACCGTCACAATGATGCGGACTCATGTCGGAATGAACACTGACTTCACCGACAACATCCACTTCATGCTTGGTGTTCTCGATTCGCGTTCACTCTCCGGCCAAGATGATCCAGAAATCGGCGATGGCGTTCCAGGAGTTCACCAGGTCCATGTTCAGGTCGCTGACCTGAGTCGCTTGCATGAGTCGTTGGGTTTCCTCGCCGGCTGGAGTCTGGGATTGGGTCGTTCCGAATTGCCCAACTACGGTAACGGACGCATCATTCATAGCGCAGAGTGGAGCAACGTTGGGCCGGCCACTGCAGATGGTTATCACCTGGCCAGTCAGTTCCTCGATGGAGCACTGGACCTGAACATTCACTACCTGACGCTGGCCAAAGACCCGACCGGGGCCGCCGGTTCAGGCGATCACTTCTACGGGGCTCACCTCGATGTCGATTCACTGCCTTTCATCGAGGCCAGTTTCTACTACTGGAAATATCGTGCGGATCTCGCCAACGCGGCAGCAGCAGCAGCCAATGGTCTCGCTGATCCCGGTAGTTCCGATGAGGATACCTACGGTTACCTCTTCACCCTGCGTGATGGAATCATCCCGAGAGTCGGGGTGACCTTCGAGTACGCGCTCCAGGATGGAAACCGTTACGATGCCCTCGACGATGGGGCGATCCAGAAACTGGACTCTCTGTACTTTGCTTTCGAAGGTACCTATGACATGCCACAGATGGCGGGCTTCTGGGATATGGACTGGAGAGCTGGCCATATCATGGCCACCGGTACTGCTGCCGGAGCCACCCGAGAAGAAGCCTTCCGATCGGTCTTTGGTACTCCCCACGGAACCCATGGCATCGCGGATGTGGTCGATAACAGTAATATCCGGGACACCTACTTCGGATTCAGTACCGTACTTTACGAGGCCGATGTGGCACTCAGTTTCCACAANCTGAGGGCCGATCAGGGTGAAGACTGGGGTAACGAGTGGGATCTGGTCGTCAGCCATCCACTGGGTGACCTGCTCGATCTGGAAGTCGGCTTGGCCAACTTCACCTCGACCTCGAGCCTGCGCGAGAGTACCGATTTCATCTACGCCCAGACCTACTGGCAGTTCTAGTCGGCGGACTGGGTAGTGAAAAAGAACCAGGGGAAACGCAGGGCTACCGTGCCCGCGTTTCCCCTGGTTCTTTTTCGACAAGAGTTGCTCACCGGTAGGGCTCTCGAATTAGAAGATGGTGAACTCATCGAGAGGCCAGAGTCTAAGTACCACTTTGCCCCGCATCAACTGCACCGGAATGACACCGAACTGACGGCTGTCTCGACTTTGAGGACGATTGTCCCCGAGCAAG
Source organism: Planctomycetota bacterium (assembly GCA_002711105.1). Taxonomy (GTDB): domain Bacteria; phylum Planctomycetota; class UBA8108; order UBA1146; family UBA1146; genus UBA1146. Next base: position 100,006 of record PAIH01000057.1, on the reverse strand, counting down.
AAGAAGTGGTCCGGCTTGACGACCGTCACCTCGCCGGGTCGATCAGGAAATAGGGTTCGGTGGATGTAGTTCTCCTTGAGTGGCTCTCCATTGATGAAGACTTTGTCGCCAGTCAGTTCCACCTCATCCCCTGCGATAGCGATGATACGCTTGATGAGATTCTTCGAAGGATCTTCTGGAGAGACGAAGATGACCAGATCGCCGCGCTGAAGCTCTCCCAGGGCCGGGCGAATCTTATCGACCACCACTCGTTCTCCGTCGTGCAGTGTCGGTTCCATCGAGTGTCCGCTGATGGCGTACACCTGGGTGACGAAGGTGTGAAGGCCCATCGCCAGCGGGAAGGCGATGGTGATGACCAGCAAGCCTTCCAGCAGCATTCGTTTCAGTGGCGACAGGAGCTTCTTGTCCTGAGCCGCCTCTTTTTGTCGTTGATCGGAGGAACCGAGTGGATCGTGGGGAGACTGGAAACCGGTCATGAGCCCGCCTCCTGATCCAGCGGTGCTTCCGAACTGGTCGCCGTCTCGCTCGAGTCCGTTTCCAGCTCCACCTGACCCTTGGAGATCTTCTCCTGACGTTCGAGCCACTGTTTCCACGGCAGTGGGTCGGTCCCAAGATCTTTCCCGCTCAGCTTGACCAGCTCTTTGTGGACCGATTTCACCATCGTTGGGTCGGAGGCGGAGAGGGCCCGGATCAGGATCCGGATCGCTCCGACGTGCTGNAGGCCCGGCTGGAGCCGCAACAGAGCCCGCGCCAGTGCCGATTGGCGCTTGCGTGTCAGGACGCCGAGGAAGTGCTCCCAGAGGACCCCTACCAGCGCCACCACCACAGCGCCTCTCAGCACCGCCTCAGGGCTTCCGACGAGCGCTACGGCGCCGTCATAGAGCCCCCAGCCCGGATCTAGCACTATCAGCACCACAAGCCCCTGGCATAGCAGCCAGAAGTTGCGAAATGCGGTAGTGAGGGCAATTAGAGTCTTCATCTGCTCCTAGTGACGGAAATGTCTCTCGCCGGTAAATACCATCGTGATGCCAGCTTCATCGGCCAGCTCGATCACCGTCTTGTCGCGAATCGAGCCTCCTGGCTGAATCACTGCGCTGACGCCCGCTTCGATGGCGGCNTCGACCCCGTCCGGGAACGGGAAGAACGCATCGGAGGCGAGTGACGATCCCTTGGCTCCGTCTGCTGCCTTCCGACAAGCGATGTGTACGGCATCGACTCGACTCGGCTGACCCGCCCCCACTCCCATCACTGCCCGATCTCGTGCCAGCAGGATCCCGTTGGAACGGACATGGGGGAGAACTCGCCACCCGAACAGCAAATCTTGCCATTCTTGATCGGTCGGTTGTCGTTGGCTGACCACTTCAAATTGGTCGCGATTACGGATCGGGAGATCTCTGGTCTGGAGTAACATCGCTCCGGGAATGGAACGGGCTTCGACCGTCGTGATCTGTTGTTGGCCGGTTTCTCCCCCTTCCAGCATTCGGCATGAACGTCCCCACTTCACTCCGTCGCGAATCGCTTCCCGAGCACCGGGTAGAAACTCGGGGCTGTGGATGACTTCGAAAAAGAGGTCGGTGGTTGCCAGTCGCTTCGCCAGTTCCTCATCGAGCGGATCGGAAAAGGCGAGTATGCCGCCGAATGCACTGACTGGATCTCCTGCCAGAGCCGCCTCGAAAGCATCTGCGAGGTTTTGTCTCTCGGCGGCACCACACGGCAGGCAGTGTTTCACGATCACTGCAGCGGGACCTTCCAGTCCACGACAGCATTCGATCGCTGCCGAAGCATCGAGCAGGTTGTTGTAGGAAAGTTCTTTTCCACCATGACAGTGGGTTTCAGCGATGGAAAAGGAATCTCCGTCGTTGCGCTCGTACCAGGCGGATTGCTGGTGAGGATTTTCACCGTANCGAAGTGAACCGACTCGAGTCCACTGTTCGGTGACGGTCTCCGGGAAGGCGCCTTCCTGTTCCTGGCCGAGCCAGTTGGAGATGGAGCCGTCGTAAGCAGCAGTACGGCGAAACGCCTCCAGCGCCAGATCCTTGCGGGTGACTGCTGACAGGCCACCGCCTGTTTCTTTCAGCTCGGCGATGATCGCCGGATAGCGGTCAGGCTCGATAACTACCGCAACATCCTGGTGGTTTTTTGCCGCAGCACGGACCATCGCTGGNCCACCGATATCGATCTGTTCGACGGTCTCCTCGAACGAGGCTCCGGCGGCAACGGTTCGCTCGAACGGATACAGGTTCACCACCAGCAGGTCGATGGGAGCAATACCATGCTCGTGACACGATTCGAGGTCGCTCGGGACATGCCGTCGCGCCAGCAGACCACCATGGATCCGCGGGTGAAGGGTTTTGACGCGGCCTGCCATCATCTCCGGGAAACCGGTCACATCCTCGACCGCACGAACCTCTATCCCGCCTTCGCGAAGAGCTGTGGCGGTGCCACCGGTCGATAGGATCTCGACGCCCATTTCTGCCAGAGAAGAGCACAACTCGACGATCCCACTCTTGTCGCTGACTGCCACCAGGGCCCTCTTCACACGACGAAGATCCAGATCTCCAGGGGACTGGTCGGTCATCAGAAGTGGGCCTTTCCGATACTCGGTGAGGTGCAGGAACAGCTACAGCTCCGGGTAAAGAGCGCGATCAGCTTGCCGGAGTCCTCGCGCATCTCGTCTCCCCGGGCTCCTTTTCGGCTGGTCGGGGGTTGATACCCAGATCCTAGCCCGGTTCCCTGTGAGGGTCCAGCAACGCGACAGGGGGAACTTGTGAAGAGAATNGATTGGAATGCCGAGCTCGCCCGGATTGTCGTCAGTTTTTCTTATGACGAGATGCTGATGCAGGAGGTGAAATCGATCTCNGGTCGTCAATGGCATCGAGATCACAANTTCTGGAGTCTNCCCATCGAAAGTGCCGGCGAAGCCGCGCGGATATTGATACCACTTGGTTTCGAGACATCGGAGCAGCTGGACAAGCTNCTGACTGGCGAGGTGGAGGGGTTGGCCGGGATGGCGCAGCNGGCNCCGGATTCGAGCGCTGTGTTGGACGACCCGCAACAGCACGGTTGGACCGTATCTCGACTGAACGAGACGGTACGGGAAGCACTCCTGCACTCGGTCCCCCGGAGCATATGGCTGGTCGGTGAGGTCCTCGAGTTTGATCGCAACCAGCACCGCGACAACATCTTCTTTCGAATCGCAGAGAAAGTGGAAGATGACGACAAGCCACGTGCTTCGGTGACGGCGATTATTTGGAAGAGAGATCGACAGAAGATTCTCGATCGCTTTGGGGAGACCGGTTCGAGCCTGGAGGACGGTCTCCAGGTGCGGGTGAAGATCCGCGTTGATCTATACGTGGCGAACGGGTCTTACCAGGTGGTGGTGGAAGACATCGATCCCTCCTACACCCTCGGTGAGATCGCCAGGCGGCGTGAGCGGATCCTGGCTGAGATCGAAAAGAAAGGGCTGACAGAGAAAAACAGGTCGTTGCCCTGGCCTGAGCTACCACTGCGAGTAGGTGTGATCACAAGTCCTGGTAGCGATGCCTGGAAGGATCTGATCGACGAGCTGAGCAGTTCGGGGTTCGCCTTCGATGTGGAGCTCTATGGCGTTCATGTTCAGGGGGAACGTACCGAGAGGGAAGTTCTTGCGGCGCTGTCGCATTTTGAACAGCGATCTGCTGAGTTCGATGTTGTGTTGTTGATTCGCGGTGGTGGTTCTCGAGCCGATCTGCTCGCTTTCGACACCTCGTCCTTGGCATTGGCGGTGGCGCAGCACCCATTAAAGATCGTGATCGGGATCGGCCATCAGGCTGATCGATCGGTGCTCGATGAGATTGCTCATTCAGAAAAGACACCGACTGCGGCGGGTCAGGAACTGGTACAGCGCGTGACCGATTGGTGGCAGCAAGTCAGAGATCAAGTCGCTCGCATCATGCTCGGGGCGGCTCGGTCCTTGCAGCTGCAACATTCTGATCTGAAGTGGCTTTGCGGTCGCGTCACCCAGGGGGCTGAGTTGACGATTCTTGACCAGAAGAACTCGCTGGTGGCGCGTGGAGGCGCATTGAAATCAGCGGCCTTTGGTCACATCGGAGAGGCTCGTGGGGGGCTGAAAGCTGACCGGGATCGTCTCATCTACGGCGGCCAGAGGTCAGTTCGGACCGTCGAGGTTGAACTGGTGCGTGGCAGGCAGTCGCTTCTGCACCTTGCCAGGCAACGAACGGCCCTTGAACGAGAGAGATGGAGTGCTCGTGAAAGACGGATTCGTGGTGCGGATCCGTCACTGATTCTTGCGCGCGGATTTGCCTGGGTGCGAGGGGAATCGGGTCAGACGATCCGCAGTGTTGGAGATCCCAAGGATGGAGAAGTGCTTGAGGTTCGACTCCGAGATGGTTGTCTCGATGCCAGAGTCGAAAGATCGAAGTAGGAACTTTCCGGGGGCCTGTCACGGTGGCCTTTTGCTGGCTAGACTATTTTTGGTATCTGCAAAGAAAGGAACGAGGTCTCGATGGCTGCGAAAAAGGTACCGGGATATCGAGACGCGACCCGTGAGATCGACGAAATCCTGAAACGGATCGATGCCGCAGATGAGATCGATGTCGATGCTCTTGCAGATGACGTNGAGCGTGCAGCGAAGTTGCTTGAGATTTGCGGAGACAAGTTAAAGGCGGCAGAGGTGCGCGTCCGTGAGGTCTCCAAGAGACTCGTTGAAGACGAGGACGAGGACTAGGAAGAAGAAAAGCATGTCACTGGTGGTCGTGGGAAGTGTTGCTTTCGATAGCATCCAGACTCCTGACGGTTTCATCGAGGACGCACTCGGGGGCTCTGCCGTACATTTTTCCCTCGCCGCTGCATTTTTCGGACCGGTTCAGCTGGTCGGAGTCGTGGGGGAGGATTTTCCCGAGGATCGCCACCAGATTCTTCGTCAACGTGGAATTTGCACTCGCGGTCTCGAGGTGATTCCCGATGGCAGTACTTTCCGTTGGTCAGGGAAGTACTTTGACGACATGGACCGTCGCGAAACGGTCAGTATTGATCTCAACGTATTCGAGAATTTCAAGCCCTCTGTCCCTGACTCCTACCGTGATGCCAGTCTGCTATTTCTCGGCAATGGCACCCCGGTGACCCAGGCCAGCGTGCTCGAACAGATGACCGCATCGCCTTTCACCGTGGTCGATACGATGGATTTCTGGATCAACAGCACTCGTGATGATCTGGAGCAATTGATTACGGGTGTCGATGCGCTGGTTCTCAACGACGAGGAAGCTCTTCTCCTCAGTGGAGAGAAGAACCTGGTCGTGGCGGGCAGGAAGATTCGTGAAAAAGGGCCGACTTACGTGATCGTGAAAAAGGGCCAGCACGGTGCGACGATCTTCCACGAAGGTGGAGAAATAGCCCTACCCGCTCTTCCCCTGGCCGATGTGACAGATCCTACCGGAGCTGGAGATTCTTTTGCGGGCGGGATGATGGGGAGCCTGTTGAGGAGTGCCAAGACCGATCTTGATTCTCTCAAGGTAGCCGTTGCCTGGGGCACCGTCACCGCTTCCTTCTGTTGTGGCGGATTTGGTGTCGAAGGTCTTCTGTCTGTTGACGAGTCAGCTCTTCAGAAGCGGTTCGACCTCTATCGCAAGATGCTCGATCTTGGACCGGTGGAGGTTCTTCTGTCGGCNCCCTGATCNGTACGGTTGTGGAGGCTCGATGAGTTCAATCGAAGATCTCGCTCTCTGCCACCAACCGGTCACGGATTTCTTTCAGCAACCGGTATCTCGCGATGAGTGGTTGCAGTACGCGCTCTCCCCGGAACAGGTTCAGACCTTTGAACAGCAGGGATTCGTNGCGGGAATCCCGATTCTCGACATCGNTCAGGTGCAGGACCTTCGCCAGCAGCTCGGTCGTTTGATGGATCCTGGCCACCCAAGGAACTCGCTCTTCTATGAATACCATGTCGATGAATCGGAAGACCCTGANACGGTTTTATTCCATGCTCTCGGAGGTTGGCGCATCGAAAACGGATTCCACGATCTCCTCTTCAGCCCCGCCATCCGGATGGCTTCTTACCAGCTGCTCGGTTCGGCTGTGCGTTTCTTTCACGATCAACTGTTCTGCAAGCCACCTCAGCAAGGCGGAGTGGTGTCCTGGCATCAGGATTTTTCTTACTGGACATGGACCCAACCGATGGCCCACTTGACCTGCTGGATTGCCCTCGATGATGCGACCCGCGAAAACGGTTGTCTTCATTACATCCCTGAGAGTCACCGNTGGGGATTGCTGCCGGTCACCGGTCTCTCAGGCGGAATGGACTCGGTACGCGAGATCCTCGATGCTTCACAGCAGTNNGCTTTTGATCGCCAGGTTCCGGTCGAATTGCGCGCCGGTGAGGCGGTGTTTCACCACCCGCTGACGATGCATGGCTCTTACCAGAACAGTTCTCCTTCTCCGCGCCGCGGAGCGGTCGTCAATCTCGCTGCCGATGGTGTCTGGTCCAACTCCGATGCTCTGCAAGGCCCNGGTACCAACAACTTCCCCATCCTTCCTCAGGGTCAGCCTCTCGGNGGGGACTTCTATCCACTGCTGTTCGATCCGAAACGGGAACTGTGCGGTGACATCGACGGGTTACCCCTGATTGGCCACTGACGATCACGGCGGTGAAGGCGATGGCTTCGGTGGCTCCCCTTGCAGCTTTCCCCGGAACTGACCAGAATGCCGTTGCTGGTTTTTCCCGACCCAGGAGTTGGAATTTCTCCGTCGAGAGATGAGTGCCGAAGATGCGAGTCGCTGAAGTCCGTAGTCAGTTCCTGGAGTTTTTTCGGGACCATGACCATGAAGTTGTGGCTTCCAGCCCGGTCGTGCCTCATGACGATCCAACCCTTCTGTTTGCCAATGCGGGTATGAATCAGTTCAAAGGTGTCTTCACAGGTCAGGAGACGCGTGACAATAAGCGCGCTTGCTCATCCCAGAAGTGCATTCGCGCCGGGGGCAAGCACAACGATCTGGAAAATGTTGGCTATACCGCCCGCCACCTGACCTTCTTCGAGATGCTCGGCAATTTTTCATTTGGCGATTACTTCAAGAAGGATGCCTGCCCCTGGGCATGGCAACTGATTACCGAGGGATTCGGTATCGATCCTGATCGTTTGTGGATCTCCGTTTACCAGGATGACGATGAGGCACGACAAATCTGGGCCGATCATGTCGGAGTGGATACGGCTCGCATCATCGGGTTGGGCAAGAAGGACAACTTCTGGTCGATGGGTGATGTGGGACCTTGTGGACCCTGTTCAGAGATTCATGTTGACCGAGGAGCTGGAAGTAGTTGTGGCAGTGATTGTGCTCTGGGAGTGTGCGATTGCGATCGATGGATGGAGATCTGGAATCTGGTCTTCATGCAGTACGAGCAGCAAGCGGGAGGTTCTCGCATCGATTTGCCGAGTCCCAGTATCGATACCGGCATGGGCCTTGAACGAATCGCCATGATCTTGCAGGAGAAAGATACTGTTTTCGAGACAGATCTACTGGCTGGCATCATCGACAAGGTCGGGGAAGTTACCGGGGTGGCTCCATCTAACGGTCCGGAGGGAACTCCGCACCGGGTGATCTCGGACCATCTGAGAAGCCTTTGTTTTGCCATCGCCGATGGCGCGTTCCCTTCCAATGAAGAGCGCGGATATGTGCTCAGGAGGATTCTGCGTCGTGCCAGTCGCTATGGTTACAAGCTGGGCATNGAACGCCCTTTCATCCATGAGCTGGTTGCCCATCTCGTGGCGGAAATGGGGCAGGCNTATCCCGAGTTGTCTAAGCGACGTCCTCTCATCGAAAAATTGATCCACTCGGAGGAGGAACAATTTCTTCGTACCCTCAAGACCGGGATGACCCGTTTCGATGAAGAGGTGGAGNCGGTTCGTTCCGGCGGAGGAGTGCAATTCCCTGCACCCGCAGCGTTCTTTCTGCACGATTCGTGCGGTTTTCCCATCGATCTGACAGAACAAATGACGCGTGAGGTGCAACTGGAGGTCGATCGGGTTGAGTTTGATCAGTTGATGGAGCAACAGAGAACCCGCAGTCGCCAGGGCAGCAAGGTCGGAGTGACGAACCAATCGGCAGGAGGACTCTTGGTGACTGAAGGCCTCGGATCCACGGAATTTGTCGGTTATCACCAGCAGCAAGCTGAGTCTTGTGTGGTTTCGGTACAGTCCGATGAGGATCGACTGGTGGTGGTGCTTGATCGTACGCCGTTTTACGCCGAATCGGGGGGCCAGGTTTGTGACACTGGCGTGATCGAGTCCGACGGCGGGGTACTCGAGGTGCTGGATTGCCAGAAAAATGCCGAGGGATGCTACTTTCACGTAGTTCGGGCATCCGAGGGTGAGCTTCCAACCATCACCGAGGGCACCGAAGTCCATTGTCGGGTCGATGGCGAACGAAGATCGAACGTCATACGTAATCACACGGCCACACACCTACTTCATGCGGCATTGCGGACGGTGGTCGGCGATCACGTCCAGCAGAAGGGGTCGCTCGTTGCGCCGGATCGTCTGCGGTTTGATATCAGTCATTACGAGAAGGTCTCGCCCCAGCAGCTAGTGGATGTGGAGGGCATTGTTCAGGATTGGATCCTGCGCGATGCCGAAGTTCAAATTCACGATGACATCTCCCTNGATGAAGCCAAGAGTCGCGGTGCGATGGCACTGTTCGGAGAGAAGTANGGCGATCGTGTTCGCATGGTAGAGATTCCTGATTTCTCGCTGGAACTATGCGGAGGAATTCACTGCCAGCGCACCGGCGAGATTGGTCCGATGATCATCGTTGGGGAAGGAAGTGTCTCCTCGGGAGTTCGCAGGATCGAGGCACTGACTGGTGTTCAGGGTGCACGTCGCGTGCGAGCTGACGAGGATCTGTTGCAGGATCTGGCATCGTTGTTGCGGTCTCCCCGTGAGGATTTGCAGCAGCGAATCGAAGCTCTGGTGCAGGAGAATCGAGCCCTCAAGGGTGGCAAGGGGAGTGACACTGACCGTGACTTGCTGGCGGAGCTGGACTCGGGGCATGGTGAGAGGCGTTCCGTCGGTTCTGGCGAAGTGGTGATCGCCGCCTGGAAGGATGCTCCCCAGGAGCAACTTCTGAAGGTTGCGGATGCTCTGAAAAGGCGAGCTGGAGAACGAGCTTTTATCCTCGCTTCTTCTGACAAAGAGGGAGTTCGCTTCATCGTCGGTACTTCGGAAGCACTTCCCTCGGGAACGGTCCATGCGGGAAATGTCGCTCGTGAAGGGGCGGGGATTCTCGGAGGAGGGGGCGGAGGACGTGCGGACATGGCTCAGGCGGGCGGCAAAGCGGTAGATAAGCTCGATGAGGCCCTGGAGGCGATGGCGCGTTCCCTGCAGGGCTCCATCGCCGGAAATGGCGCCTGATTGAGTCTGGATCTTCTTGACCGATTTGCTCCCCACTCCTACCATCCCATTTGATTCGGGATCGGCGCCCCGCTCGGTTGCCCTACCGCGAATCGCTCATGAAAGTCGAATACGGAGCAGTAGACATGGCAGTACCACAACGTAAGACGAATCAGGCGCGAAAGCTCAAGCGGAGAGCACACGATGCAATCCGTCCAGTGAGCCATACCCACTGCTCTCGTTGCAATTCTCTCACCCTGCCCCACAGCATTTGTGACAACTGCGGCACCTATCGAGGTCGCACGCTGCTGGCAGTCGAGGATTTCTAATCTCTCCCGGAGGGGAGTGACATGCCTCACATCGCAGTAGATGCAATGGGTGGGGATCAAGTCCCGGCCGTTCCCGTTCAGGGTGCCATACGTGCTCTGTCGGAGAATCCAGAGCTCCATGTCACCCTGGTGGGTCCTGAAGAACTGATCGGTGCCGAGCTGGATTCCGGAGACATCGACAATGATCGTCTTCACATCCAGACCTGTTCCGAGTGGGTCACGATGGAAGAATCTCCGGTCGAGGCAGTTCGTAACAAACCGGACTCCTCCCTGGCTGTTCTGGTCGGGTTGCTCAAACAAGGAATGGTCGATGGCATCTTCAGTGCCGGAAATACCGGCGCGATGGTCGCCGCCTGTTCGATGCAGCTCAGGATGCAGGAGGGGGTGCGTCGACCCGCTATCGCGTTGCCGTTACCTCGAGGAGAGTGTCCGGTGATGCTCTGCGACGGCGGTGCCAATGTCGAGTGTAAGCCGATCCACTTGCTGCAAAACGCCATCATGTCATCGGCTTTTCTTCGTCGGGCCTATGCAGTCGAGAATCCCACTGTGGGTCTCCTCAACGTTGGGACGGAGAAGGACAAGGGGCACACTCTTGCCAAAGAGGCCCACGAATTGTTGTCTCGCAGTAGCCTCGCTTTCACTGGCAACGTCGAGGGTGGGGACATCTTCCAGGCGGATGTCGATGTGGTCGTATGCGACGGATTCGTCGGCAACATCGTCCTCAAAGCGGCAGAGGGTTTTTCCGAATCCCTTTTCCAGCTGCTTTCTACCGAGATGGGAGCGCAGTTCGCTGAGTCCAGTCTCGATCTCGGCCCGCTGAAGACCCTCTTCAAGAGTGGATTGCAGAAGATTCGTTCCCGATTCGATTATGCAGAGTACGGCGGAGCTCCACTGCTGGGCCCGCGCGGGGTTTGTACCATCGGTCATGGCTGTAGTGACGATCGCGCCATCTCCAACGGGATCTTGTCGACCCTTCGAATGGTCGAGACCGGGGTCCAGCAGGAAGTGATCGATTCGATCCAGGCTGAGATGGAGCTGGTCGAANACCAGCGCCGCCAAGCAGAAAGCCTGGAGAGCCCCAGCGGTTAGGCTCTTCTTTCCGGGATGGAGCTAGCATGACTGATCCTACCGAGGCACAGACAGATCAGCGTCGGGCGGTTCTTTTTCCCGGGCAGGGTAGCCAGTTCGTGGGTATGGCGGCAGATCTGGTCGAATCCTATCCGGTGGCGAGGGCTCTGTTTGAACAAGCCAGCGACCGGATGGGGGAAGATCTGTTCGCGATCTGTGTGTCCGGTCCCAAGCAACGACTCAACGCCACGGACATCAGCCAGCCAGCCATTTTCGTCGCTTCGATAGCAGTACTTCGCGTCCTCAAGGAACTGGGTGGCGGTCATCTACTGCGGGCCAAAGCGACAGCAGGCCTTTCGCTCGGAGAATACAGCGCCCTGGTTTTTGCGGAATCTCTCCGCTTCGAGGATGCTCTCGATGCGGTCGTAGCTCGTGGCCGCGCCATGCAGCGTGCCTGCGAAACTGTCGAGGGAACGATGACCTCGATTTTGGGTCTGTCTCTGGATCAAGTGCGTGAAGCGGTCGAGGACGGACAGAGCGCAGGAGTGGTGGCGATCGCTAACGTCAATGGCAGCACCCAGATCGTCATCAGTGGCGAAATCAAGGCGGTAGAGAGAGCTGCTGAAGTGGCCAGGGAGATGGGGGCTCGGCGGATCATCGAGCTGGAGGTGGCGGGAGCATATCATTCTCCACTGATGGCTAGCGCTACCGAGGAACTGACGCCAGTTCTGGCTGNTCTCGACATCCAGGAGCCGCAGTTGCCTTTCTACCCCAATGTTGTGGCGGAGCCGGTCGCTGATCCGTCTCGGATTCGTGAGTGCCTGCTTCGTCAGATCGAGTCCTCGGTGCTATGGGAACCGACGCTTCAAGCGCTGGTTACTGATGGACTCGACCAAGTCATCGAGCCGGGTCCCGGTAGGGTGGTGGCGGGTCTGTTGAAGCAAGTCGATCAAGGAATTTCCACTCATTCCATTCTGACAAGAGATAGTATCGAGGAGATCTTGGAAGGAACCGTTTCATGATGAATTTCGAAGACAAGTCGATCATTGTGACCGGAGGAACCCGGGGTATCGGAAAAGCTATAGGCACTGCCTTTGCGGCGGCCGGTGCGCGTGTGGTGATCTCCGGACGAGATGCAGAAAAAGCGGCTTCGGTTGCTTCCGAGCTCGATGGAGAAGTCCATGGGCTCGCGCTCGATGTTTCTAACAGCGACAGTGTTCAGAAGTTTTTCGCAGCTGCGAACGAGATCCTTGGAACTCTAGATGTTGTGGTGGCGAATGCCGGGATCACTCGCGACAAGCTAGTGATGGCCCTCAAAGATGAGGACTGGGATGCGGTGCTCGACACCAATCTCAAAGGTACCTTTCTCTGTGCCCGTGAGGCGATCCGGCCGATGATTCGCAATCGGTCCGGTCGAATCATCGCTGTGACGAGTGTGATTGGCCTGACCGGAAATCCGGGCCAGGGTAACTATGCTGCGAGCAAGGCGGGGCTCATCGGATTCATCAAATCGCTGGCTCAGGAGGTGGCCAGCCGCAATATCACTGTTAATGCAGTGGCTCCGGGGATGATCGAGACTGACATGCTGGCAGCCTTGCCCGAAAATGCCCGTCTCGCGATGACCGAGAGAATCCCAGCAGGGCGCCCAGGTACCGTCGAAGAAGTGGCTGGAACGGTATTATTTCTNGCCAGCGATGCGGCCAGTTACGTCACAGGAGAGGTGATTAGGGTCGATGGCGGGCTTGCCTGTTAGCCCTCGAGGATCTATTTCATGCTGGACGATTCTCCGCGGTTGCCTAGAATCGTGACGATTACCGGGGACTGCTCACTGACCGTGGTAGGCAGAGAGTCGTACCTCGAATAGAATTGGAAATAAGCTCCGGTTACTGCATGTGATCGGCTTGTCAGAAGGAGGAACTCGATGAGTGTCGCAGATCAGGTCAAGGACATCATCGCGGAGAAGCTCGATGTAGCCCGGGACAAGGTCAAGGATGAGGCGGTCCTTCAGACCGATCTCGGAGCTGACAGCCTCGATATAGTCGAGTTGCTGATGCATCTTGAGGATCAGTTCGATATGAAGATCCCGGATGAGGATGCAGAGAAGCTGAAGACGGTGGGAGACGCCATCTCTTACATCGACGGACAGATCGTCAAGGAGTGATCCACTTCTCCGGAGGAACTGCAGGATGAGTAGGCGAAGGGTCGTTATCACCGGTATCGGCGTGGTTTCGCCGATCGGACATGACCTCGCGACCTTCTGGAACGGCATACTGGAAGGTCGAAACGGGGTTGGCCCCATCACACTTTTCGATGCGTCGGAGTTCCGGACCCATTTCGCCATGGAAGTAACGGATTTCGCTCCGGAAACCAGGATCGACCGCAAGACTCTTCGCCAACTTGATCGGTTTGCCCAGTTCGCCGTGGTGGCGGCTTCCGAGGCGATGGAGGACAGTGGCTTCGATCCCTCTCTGGGGGATCCCACTCGATACGGAGTCATCACGGGCTCCGGCATCGGTGGACTCGGAGAGATGGAGACGCAGCACGACAACTTCAGNGATCGAGGCCCCCACAGGATTTCTCCCTTTTTTGTTCCGAAGATGATGATCAATGCCGTTTCGGGACAGATCGCCATCNNGCACGGGTTCCGGGGGTCCAATTTTTCCACCGTTTCTGCCTGTGCTTCCAGTCAGCACGCCCTCGGTGTGGCTTTCGGGACGGTGGTCTCTGGCCGTTGCGATGCTGTGCTCTCCGGTGGCAGCGAAGCGGCCATCACCCCCCTCGGGATCGGCGGATTCTGCTCGATGAAAGCGATGTCGACGCGCAATGACGATCCTGGCACTGCCATGCGCCCGTTCCAGGCGAGTCGAGANGGCTTCGTCATGGGCGAGGGGGGCGCTGTTTTTCTGCTCGAGGAACTGGAGCATGCCAAGGGCCGTGGAGCGAAAATTTACTGCGAGGTTCTTGGATTCGGTAGTACCGATGATGCTCATCATATCACCGCTCCCGATCCAGATTCGAAGATGGCGATCGAGGTGATGAAGTCTGCGGTCGATCATGCCGGCAAGAATCTCGAGGACGTCAACTACATCAATGCCCATGGCACTTCCACTCCGCTCAACGACAAGATGGAAATCGGGGCGATTCGCCGTTTGTTCGGTGATCACGCCGACCGGATCATGGTCAGTTCCACGAAATCGCAGATCGGGCACCTGTTGGGTGGATCGGGAGCTGTCGAACTCGCGGCCGTGGCGCTGGGCATCCGTGAAGGCGTGGTGCCTGCTACCATCAATCAGGTCGACCCTGATCCTGAATGCGATATTGATACGGTGCCTGACGAAGCACGGGAGGCCCGGATCGATATCGCTCTCTCGAACTCCTTCGGTTTCGGAGGACATAATGCATGCCTCTGTGTGGGACGGTTCAAAGACTGATCAGGTCCACCTCTTCAAGTTAGGTCAATAGNNCTCTCGAAAGGCCCCCATATGGATTCCTCGGAAANCACCGTCCTGATATCGGATCCACTCCCGGCTGTCACCAAACAGATCCTCGTCGATGCCGGTTTTCAGGTGATCGAGGGTGCAGACCAGGTGGAATCAAGTCTCGGTTCGATCTCTGGCTGGATCCTTCGTTCTGGAACCCAGATCAGCGCCGAACTGCTCGATCAAGCTCCAGGTTTAAAGTGCATTTGCAGAGCCGGAGCCGGGGTCGACAACATCGATTGCGATGCGGCAGCAGAAAGAGGTGTTCTGGTCATGAATACCCCTTCTGCGAATTCCAATGCCGCAGCAGAACACTCCATCGGGTTGATGTTTGCTCTGGCCAGGAACATTCCGCAGGGGCACGGCAAGATGTCCTCGGGAGGCTGGGATCGTAAAACCCTGGTGGGTGTTGAACTGGAGGGAAAGACTCTGGTCGTCATCGGCCTGGGCAAGATCGGTCAACGGGTCTGCCGTAAGGGAAAGGCCCTTGGGATGACCGTGGTCGGTTGTGATCCATACGTAACCGCGGAGGATGCCCGCTCCCTTGGAGCAGAGTTTTCAGATCAGGAATCAGCTCTTGCTCGGGCGGATTTCATATCGCTTCATCCGCCTCTGAACGATTCCACCCGTGGTATGGTCAATGATGAGTTCATCGCTAGTTGCAAGAACGGGGTGCGCATTATCAACGTGAGCCGTGGCCCCGTGATTGATCAAGCCGCATTGATCCGAGGAATTGACGCTGGCAAGGTCGCTGGTGCTGCCCTCGATGTCTTCGAGCAGGAGCCCCCGGCACAGGATGATCCGTTCAGAAATCACCCGGGAATCATCTGCACCCCGCACCTGGGAGCTTCAACTGTCGAAGCACAGGACAACGTGGGGATTCAGTCGGCCCATCAGGTGGTAGCGTTTCTCTCCAAGGGCAAGGTCGATAATGCGGTGAACGCNCCGCGTTTCTGATCCGTTTCAGTACCGANTGCTTTTCGCTACGGGTTTTNCTCTTTGTCGGGAGTGGTGCTCTGGCTTGGCCAGAGATTCGTCGGGTGGACCGTTCGGTAAGATGGATACAGGGTATCCAGTCGACGAAGAACAGGGATGGCGTCGCCGGGCCTCCGTTGCCGGGTCACGAGAATTTCACTGGTAGTCCAGAGCACGTGAGCATGAGCCGATCCTACCGGCAGGATCTCATCGAGGAGATGGGCGTGGTAAAGAGCCCGCGAGTTCTCGTTCGCGACCAGGGCTAATTCCAGNGCCTGAAGATGGAGGATGGCATCCATCGGNTGTTTTCTTAGCTTCATCTCCAGTTGGTCGAGTTTCATGAGGTGCTGACGGGTTCCGCCTCTACCTGGCCGGCAGCGCCAGCGCCACAGCAACGGGCTCCTGTCGACCTGTTCCGCCTTGGCTCTCAGTGCGATCTGGAACGTGGCAGGAAGTAGAAACAGCATCGCGCCGATTGCCAGGATCAGCTTCACCAGTGGATGAATCGGAAGCTGCAGCAAGAAGGCACACAAGAATGCAAAAGAGCTGATCAAGACAGCCAGCAGAAAGGCACGCGTCGAACGCTTGCGACCCAGAGTTGAATCTGCATCGAGAATTACCAGGAGTGCCATTCCTGTCATTGCGCACAAAAAAGTCGGGGTCAGGGCGATGCCGATAGAAGCGAGCAAGAATACCTCCAGGGGGGAGGAGTCGGCCGAGCGCAGAGAATCCCTAGAATTCACCTTCTCGGTCGTGTCGAGTTTCCCCCAGGATGAAATATTATCCTGGTTCGCCCACCACGTCAGCATTCATACTGAGTCGTTGCTCCTGATTCAGCAGTCGACTCTGCTCGATGGTCGCAAGAGTTTTGGCAGTGACATCGGGAGTGGGGTACTTGCCGTCGAAACAAGCGGCGCAGAAGTTCAATTCTGAGCCGGTGTTCTTGATCGCAACCCGCAGGTCTGCAATCTCCTGGTAAATCACTGCGTCGGCACCGAGGCGTTTGGCAATCTGGTCACTGTCGCGGTCCGTTGCGATCAACTCTGCTCGTGTCGACATATCCACTCCGTATACGCAAGGATGCTTGACCGGAGGTGAGCAGGAGGCGAAGTAGACCTTACCTGCGCCGCAATCTCTGGCGAGCTCAACGATTTGCCGGGAAGTATTGCCACGAACGATGCTGTCGTCGACGAGGAGAACATCCTTGGCGAAAAATTCGCTCTTGATAGCGTTCAGTTTCCTTCGGACACCCGAGGTGCGTTCGCCCTGGCCTGGCATGAGGAAGGTACGACCGATGTATCGGTTTTTCACCAGACCCTCTCTGTATTCGATGCCGAGTTCCCTGGCCATCGTACTGGCGGCGGTGCAGGAGCTGTCAGGGACTGGAATCACCACATCGGCGTGGAGTCCCAGTTTCTTCCATTTATTGGCCAGCTGTATCCCGAAGTTTCTACGCGCCTCGTAGACGCTGACGTTATCGAGNACNCTGTCGGGGCGAGCGAAGTAAACGTGCTCGAAGATGCATGGACGGTGGACCGATTTTCCGACCTCGCGGCGCATGGGTTCCTGGCCGGGAATGAAGATGACGGCTTCTCCTGGTCCGACGTTCTGGATGTCTTCACAGCCAAGGATTTCCAGAGCGATGTTCTCCGAGGCGCAGGCCCACGATGTGGTGCCGTCTTCGCCGACGCGGTGTCCTATCAACATCGGNCGGATTCCATTGGGATCACGAAAAGCTACCATCCCGAGGCGGGCGACCAGGCTGACGGCTGAGTAAGCACCCTTGACCCGCTCCATTACTTTTCCGAGAGCATCGAAAACTGAATNCGGCTCCGGATCGACATTTCCCGACTCGGCCAGTTCCGCTGCGAAGGTGCCGAGGATCAGTTCAAGATCGCAACTGGAATGGAGGATGCGGCGTTTTTTCTGTCGCAGCCACTCACTGACTTCATCNGCATTAGTGACGTTGCCATTATGTGCCATCGAGATGCCGTAGGGNTAATCGACAAGGAACGGTTGGGCATCNTCGGAACTCGATCCTCCAAAAGTAGGATAGCGCACCTGTCCGATTCCCCATGCTCCAGTGAGTCTTTCCATGTTCTTGCGACGGAACACATCCCGAACCAGGCCGTTCCCTTTTTTGAGGTGAAAATTGCCATCATAGGAAACGATTCCTGCAGAATCCTGTCCTCGGTGTTGCAGGCTGATCAGCGCTTCATAGACCTCGTGGCAGGCCTTGTTTGAAAATCCGACGACGCCGTAAAAGCCACACATGGCACTTCCGTTTCGGGTTGGTCCTCAGCAGTAGCCTCATGCCGGTAAGGAGCGGAGGATATCCCTTCAAGGTCTCCTTGACGAGGGATCGAAACCGGTCGGTTGGCAAGAATCTCAGAAGGATGGCAATCTTCTCTGTACGTGGGCGATTTCCCTGCCGCTTGGAGGGCTTGCCCTGACACTGAAGAATCTGAAATCAGGCAGCCGGAGTGTCGTTGTTTTGTGTGCTGGAAGAGGAAAAGGCCGGCTGCCTGAACTTTTTCCTGGTGGTGCGCGTTTGCGCCGATCTTGCGCCTTCCGTTCAAAAATAGCCATTTCTGGCGGGTGACCGGGTAACCGTGGTGTGGATACCCTCGGCCACCCGCCCGTTTTTGTCTAATTCTCTCNATGATGGAACTTTCTGCCAAAATGCGCCGTTTTATGGCAGGGCGACGGGAAGAGTTGTTGTAGTATCGTTATTATCCCGCTCAACGATCCTGCTCCCGCCGGAGAGGCTCGGGNTCCTTGCCAAAATTACAAAAGCCCACCCGTAGTGGGGGCGAAGTCTACCGGGTCTTTCAGGCCCGGAGTGCGCTGGTTCCTTGGCTAGTAGGGGCTGGTTTTTCTGAAACCGGCGGACGAGTTTCTGCGCTGCAATTCATTCAGAGAAATCACGATACTTCTAAATCGGCTGCCTTCGTTTCGCCTTCGCGTGGCTGCCGGCTCTTGTCAGCAATGACGAATATTCAAGCCCCGCAACAGTTCAAACGGGGGACAGAACTATGAATCAACCAGCTGATGAAGTGAAGAAAATCCTGTTGGTCGACAGTGAACAATCGACACTTAAATCGACGAGAAAAGTCATCGAGGACCGTTGTGAGTATTCCGTCCATGCGATTAGCGATCCCAAGAAGGTGATAGATATCCTCGAGTGGAACGATATCGATCTCGTCATCAGTGACCTGGATTTGCCCCGGTTGGATGGTGCGGAAGTGGCTCGTATGGTTCGAGATTATGACGAGAACATTCCTGTCATCATCTTCACTGGCAAGGGGAACCGGCAACTGAAGATGCGACTTCTTGAGGCCGGAGCGTGGGATTTCGTTCCCAAGGGACTTGGCGATCCGGAAGCACTCGTTATCGCTATCGACAAGGCTTTCACGCTGTTGGAGAGAAAACGTTCCAAGTCACGGAGATTGATCGCCAAAGATCGCCAGATGAAAAAAGTCTTTTCGATGGTGAAGAGAGTTGCGGAGGTCCCTTCCACAGTTCTGATCCAGGGGGAGCCGGGAACAGGCAAGGAACTGATCGCTCACGAGGTTCACCAGAAGCGCAACGAATGCCTCAGGAAACAGAGCGAAAATTTTACAGAGAAAGACCATCCCTACCTGGCCGTCAACTGCGGGGCTCTATCGCGGACCCTTTTGGAGAGCCAGCTCTTTGGCCACAAGAAAGGTTCCTTCACCGGTTCGATATCGGATCAAGATGGATTGTTCGTGGCTGCACGCAGGGGCACGCTGTTCCTCGACGAAATCACGGAACTCGATCTGGACCTGCAAGTGAAACTGCTCAGGGCTCTGCAGGAGAGAGAGGTGACGCCAGTCGGTTCGACAGTTGCGGTGCCCATTCATGCTCGTGTGATCACTTCGACCAATCGACCAATTCAGGATCTGGTTCGGGATGAGAAATTTAGAGCGGATCTCTACTACCGCATCAATGTCGTCACCATCGAGATTCCACCTTTGAGGGACAGGAGATCTGACATCCAGCCGCTGGCGGAACACTTCCTGAAGGAGGTGTCCCGTGACTACAATTGTCGTCCTCGCCAGCTTGCCGCCGAGTCAATCCAGTTGATGGAGAAGTACTCATGGCCGGGCAACGTACGAGAGCTCCACAATGTCATCGAACGCTCTTTTGCTCTGGGCGATGACCCGAGCCACGTCACTCCAGAGGACCTTCCTGTGGAAATTCGTGAGGGCGGTGGTGTCGGGGAGGGGTTGAGAGGTTTTCAGGCNGCTGCCAGAGCGGTCGAGGATGGGCTCTCTGTGAGCACGAACTCTGGCGTACCGAGCGCTGAATTCCCTACCTATGACCAGCTGGTTGCCGATCACATCCGATTGGCACTTTTGCGGACCAGGGGGGTCAAGAGTCGGGCGGCCAACTTACTTTCCATCGATCGTAATCGTCTCTATCGGTTGATGCACAAGTATCAGATCGTTCCCGACTGATCTGGATCACACTGATTTGAAATGGAGCGCTCGCCTTAATATAGGGCAAGCACTCTAACTGCAGTTTATTCCAGGACTTACTTGAATTTCCGTTCANCGANGAGCAATTGACCCCTTTCGGACGCCTANCTCTTCTGAGCTGTATTCTCTTGAATAATCATGAGTTACGTTTTTTAAGTTGATTGGCGATGAGATTGCATGTGCAGAGAGCGGAATCTCTTCCACACCTATTTTGGTGGGGAATTGTCCAGAAACAGAAATCGGGGGGGGTGCTGGGTCGCTTCCGGTATTTTGTGGCGGGCTGAGCCCGGATCCTCGGCACACCCCTTCTTTTTCTGGTTTCTGCGAGGACCCGCTTTTTCTGGTTTCTGCGAGGACCCGCTTTTTCTGGTTTCTGCGAGGACCCGGGCGGGACTCGCCCCTGAATCACGATACAACCGCCTTCACGNCGTTGCTGAGGCGCTGGAGTCGCTTGTCGTGGTCCTTTTACGAGCCTGGGCTAGATTCTATCTGGTCCGCCTTCAGGCCCGTTTGGACCGAAGGTGATAATTTTTTTGACGCGGAACCAGGGGTTGGCCGGCGGAATCAGTTGTAACTTATTATAAATAAATAAGTTATCGAGTTGCAGGGCGACAATAAAGGCAATCGCTGTGCCTGCCAATCGTGCCTTTTGTCTTTGTTTATAACGTTTTAAGATTACAATCGAGAGAGGTCGGAGAACCGTAATCCAACAATTCGGCGTTTAAATGACAAATAAGAGAGTTTTGTCTGAACGGTTGGATTAACATTGCTCTGATTATTTGTTAACAAATGTGAAGGTGTTTTGATGAAGATCAGGTTTTGCCACAGCTGCCTCCTGCTGCTTGGGATGATTTGCGCGCTCCTGACGGTTCGTTCAGGCCTGGCGCAGTCTCCTCTCCTCGAGATGGCGGATGTGGTGGTTTTTCCGGGCCAGTCGGGGGTAGAGGTGCCGATCTCTCTCTCTTCTGACCAGTCGATCAGTGGCGTCCAGGTGGGAATCGCTGTCGATCCGGATCGTATCATTCTTCAGTACCTGGATCTGACCGAAGGTGTTCTGGAAGCGATCTCGGTCGAGTTCCTCGAGACCACCATCGACGTCGAGGAAGGGGAGGCGACCCTGGTTGTGATCATCGATTCAACNGCTCCCTTTGACCAGTCTCTCCNTGTTGGCACCGGAGCGTTGTTGGCGGNTCTGGTNCTCGATGCTTCAAGCTGGTTGGTACCGTCCAACATCGAGCCGATCGCTTTTAGTGACGGTGTCGGGCAGCCGCCAGTCGACAATCTGGTCCTGATCGATGGAATTGGAGTGGTTCCCGATCTCGCTAACGGATCTCTTTCGGTGATCTCACAGAACGTGTTGTTGGCACAGTCGACCATCGGAGTTGCCTCTGTCGGAGAGATTAATCACGAGATCAGCCTTCGTGGATACAACGTCGAAGATCTGCAAGGATTCTCCAGCGCAATGTCATTCGATCCACTGGTCCTGTCCTGCTCTCATGCCTCTGTTGAAGACACCATCACCGATGTGGCAGGAGCTGAGTTTGTCGAGGAAATCATCAATAACGACGAAGGATACGTGATACTCGGCGTCTTGATGGACATCTTGCCGCCTTATGCTGGTCAGGTGATTCCGGCGACTGGTATCGAGATGGAATTTGCACGCATTTACTTTGACGTCAGCACTGATCTGACTTCTTCCATCGATACGGAGATTCGATTCGAAGAAGATCTCGGCATNCCCCCCATCAGNAACGTGTTCGTCATTCAGAATCAGTCGGTAGCTCCGTTGACCATTGATGTGACGATTCCGATCGTGGCAGATGGGGTGTTCCTCAGAGGAGATGCGGATTCAAACCTGCGTCTCGATCTGGCGGATGCGATCATCAACCTGATTTATATGTCGAATGCTTGTCCTCAATGTCCGATCCCGGTTTGCCCGAAAGCTCTGGATGTCAACGATGACGGCAGGATCGACATNGGTGACGGTATCCAGTTGCTGAACTTCCTCTATCTCGATGGTCCACAGCCGCAGCCGCCGTACCCCGAGGCGGGAGTCGATCCCACTCCCGACAACCTGGAATGTCTGCTCTAGTTTTACTCAGGGTCTAGGGTGGTATCGGGAGTGCGATTCTCGCAGGCGTCGCCGGTCGACATGGGTATAGATCTCGGTGGTCCGTATGTCTGCGTGACCGAGTAATTCCTGAACCTCACGAAGTCCGGCTCCACCCTCCAGGAGGTGGGTTGCAAATGAATGCCGCAGCATGTGTGGGCTTACCGATCTGTGGAAACCAGCACTGACAGCGGCGCGTTTGAGGATTTCTGCCACACTCCTGCGGTGCATAGGTCGTCCACGGGCCGACAGGAACACCCGGTCTTCACCCACAGGGATCATCTGGCGTTCCTTCTCGCGATACTCCTTGATCGCGAGCAGAGCACGATCTCCTGCCGGCACGATTCGCTCCTTGGATCCCTTGCCACGGCAGCGAAGAAATCCTTCTTCGATGAAAATGTCCATTGGGCACAGGTCACAAAGTTCTGAAACTCTCAGGCCGGTGCTGTAGAGAAGCTCGGTGATGGCTCGATCTCGTAACGGGAAGCGACTTGCTCCAGCGCCGCAGGCCTCGATCAGTCGTTCCACCTCTTTGATCGACAAGGTGTGGGGGAGGCGACGTGATTCTCGTGGAGATTCGAGCAGGTCGGCAGGATTCTCTTCGAGTTGGTCCTCCTGGACGAGGAAGCGGAAGAAGCCGCGAATCGAGGAAATCTGGCGCTGTCGACTGGCGGCGCCGATCCCTTGCTCGAATAGTTTGCGGAGATACTGCTGGAGGTGGTGGCGACGGACATCTGCAGGGAAATCGATCTGCTGCTGGTGTGCTTCCGCGACCAATCCGAGCAGATCGCGGCGATACGCTGCGAGCGTGTTTTCGGCCAGACCCCGTTCTACACGCAGGTAATCGAGCCATTGCCGCACTGGATCGGGAACAGGATCCTGTTCCGAGAGCCCTTGCGAGACTCTTCCGCGCTTCATAGAATCCGCTGCCTTTCTGGGGCGATTCGCCTGCCACGACCAGGGCGCAGGAGCCACACTTCAGGCTACTGGGTTCTAGTGGGGAAGGCCAACGGTCCCTGGGAGACTGGCGAGGGTTTTGACTAACGAGATTACAGAGAGTGGATTTCGGAGATCGATGGCCAAGAAAAAATTTACAAAACGTGAGCTGGAACCGTTTCGGAAACTCCTCCTCCAACATCGCAATGTCGTCACAGGGAACATGTCGAGTCTCGATGGCGAGGGCCGAGGATCGAGTGGCGACGAGGGAGACCTCAGTTCAGAAAACTTCGAAATTGAACTGACTCTCACTGCCATGCAAAGCGAAACAAACCTGGTCCAGGAGATTGATGAAGCTCTCAAGCGCATCGACATAGGGACCTACGGAGTTTGTGAAGATACAGAAGAACTGATTCCCTTGCCTCGTCTCCAGGCGATACCCTGGACTCGCCTTTGTGTCGAAGCGCAGGAGAAACGGGAGAAGTCCTGAACGCCAATTCACTGAGTTCGGATAATCCGAGGAGTGATCCTTCCCGAGTGAAACTCCTGGTGAAGATCCCCTGCCCTCGAGGCAGCCTTGAGTTGAGTCATCCGGTCCTTCCTGCTTCCGGCACATTCGGGTACGGGGAAGAGTTCGAGCCATTCCTTCCGCCGGGCACCTTCAGTGCGATTGTGCCGAAATCGATTTCAGTCGAGGTGAGAAGTGGCAATCCACCGCCACGTGCAGTGGAAACACCAGCTGGACTATTGAATTCCATCGGTCTGCAGAATCCCGGTCTCGATCAGTTTCTAGATAGCTATCTTCCGATACTTCAGAGCTATGGAGTTCCGATCCTGGTCAATGTTGTTGGTCGAACCATCGAGGAGTATTGCACGGTAGTCGAAGCTCTTGAGGGCCAGCCGTTGGTAGAAGGATACGAACTCAATGTATCCTGTCCCAACGTCAAAGAAGGGCTCCGGTTCGGTCTTGATCCGCAGGCAACAGCTTCGTTGATTCGAGCGATACGCCCTCTCACCGATGGTGTTCTGATGGCCAAATTGACGCCCAATGTTACCGACATTGCCGAGCAGGCTGTGGCTGCCGAGGAAGCAGGAGCCGATGCGATCTCGGTGATCAATACGCTCAGAGCAATGGCGGTCGATTGGCGAACCGGAAAATCCCGTATCGGAACCGAGACCGGCGGGCTGTCGGGCCCGGCGATCCGTCCGATTGCGTTGCGTATGACGATGGAGGTTTGTCGGCTCGTAAACGTGCCGGTTTGCGCCATCGGGGGGATCTGTTCGGCGCAGGACATCCTCGAATTTATCTCTGTGGGAGCTTCGCTGGTACAGGTCGGTACCCACCTCTATAGAGAACCAACCTGCCTTCCTGGAATCCTCGATGAATTGCGAGAATTGCTCGCATCCGAGGGGATGGACTCTCTTGAGGCGTTGCGTGGCAATTTCGATGGTGACCGGGATCGGTTGCCGGACCGACAGCGCCCGGTACCCTGATCTGATCGGGTACAATCTCCGCAGCGGAAGGGATAACGAATCATGGGTCTCTTCAGCGGTCTCCGGAGTGCGTTCCGCAAGATTGTTCCATCTCATAACGACAAAATCCTCGACCAGATCGGGCCCCTGGTAGCCAAGATCAACGCCCTCGAGCCCGAGACTCAGCGGCTGACCGGGGATCAACTTCGTGCCAAGACGATAGAATTTCGGCAACGTTTCGATTCAGGGGAGTCACTTTCCGACCTGCTTCCTGAAGCCTACGCCGCAGTTCGTGAGTCGGCCAATCGCTATCTGAAGACCGGCACAGGTATTGCGATGCGCCCCTACGATGTCCAGTTGATCGGTGGTTGCGTTCTCAATCATGGTGGAATCGCCGAGATGCGTACCGGTGAAGGAAAGACACTGGTCGCGACGCTGCCGGCATACCTCAATGCGTTGCCGAGCAAAGGTGTGCATATTGTTACTGTNAACGATTACCTGGCCAGGAGAGATTCCGATTGGATGCGTTCTGTTTACGAGGGTCTGGGCATGTCGGTTGGTGCGATTCAATCAAACATGAACAGTCAGGAGCGCATCGAGCAATACTCCTGTGACATCACATACGGAACCAACAACGAGTTTGGTTTCGACTATCTCCGCGACAACATGAAGACTCGGCCTGAGGACCAATGTCAGAAACACAGAGCCTATGCCATCATCGATGAGGTCGATTCCATCTTGATCGATGAGGCAAGAACGCCGCTGATTATCTCCGGTCCGGCAGAGAAATCGACGGAGGTTTATTACAAGGCGGATCGTGCAGTCCGCCAGCTGGTGAAAGATCGACACTTCGAGGTCAAGGAGAAAGAGCAACAGGTACTACTTTCCGAAGATGGCATCGAGGTTGCAGAAAAACTGGTCGGCGTCGATTCTTTCTACTCACCAGCGAATATGCATTGGCCTCATCACATCGAGCAGTCTCTCAAGGCACATCATCTTCATCGCAAGGATGTGGATTATGTACTGGGTGACAGTGGTGTTGTGATTGTTGACGAGTTCACTGGACGATTGATGGAGGGGCGTCGTTGGTCCGACGGTCTTCACCAGGCGGTGGAGGCTAAGGAGGGNCTCAAGATCAAGGATGAGAACCAAACACTCGCCACGATCACCTTCCAGAATTTCTTCCGTCTCTACGACAAGATCTCAGGGATGACCGGCACTGCCCTGACGGAGGCGGGCGAGTTCCGCGAGATTTACGGCCTGGAAGTGGTCGAGATTCCGACCAATGAGCCGGTGATCCGAGATGATCACGCCGACATCGTTTACAGGACCACGGGCGAGAAGTGGACAGCCATTGTCGACAGGATCGCCGAGGAGAACGAAACTGGCAGACCTTTGCTGGTCGGCACCATCTCCATCGAGGATTCAGAGCAGCTATCGAAGCGGCTCGAGAGGCGTGGGATCCGCCATAACGTTCTGAANGCCAAGCATCATGCCCGCGAAGCAGAAATTATCGCGGAGGCGGGCCAGATTGACCGCGTCACCATCGCCACCAACATGGCTGGTCGTGGAACCGACATCGTTCTCGGAGAAGGGGTGGTAGAAGTCGGTGGCCTGATGGTGATGGGCTCCGAGCGGCACGAATCGCGTCGCATCGACAATCAGCTGAGGGGACGCTGTGGTCGACAGGGAGACCCGGGCGCAACTCTGTTCTATCTGTCATTGCAGGACGATTTGATGCGTTTGTTTGCCAGTGATCGTGTCTCTTCGATGCTCAAACGCCTGGGAATGGACGAAGGAGTGGACATCTCCCATCGGATGGTCACTCGTGCCATCGAGAAGGCACAAAAGAAGGTCGAGGCTCGCAACTTCGAGATCCGCAAAAATCTACTCGAGTACGACCAGGTGATGGATAGCCAGCGTAAGGTGATCTATGAGGTAAGGGATCGAATCCTGGCTAGCGAAAATTTGATGGAGCTGGTGGAGGAGCACTTCGAGCAGGTCATCGAAACCTACCTCATCGGTCTTCAGGATATTGAAGATCTTGAGCATGATATTGCTGAATCTCTGAGCGAGCACCTATCCAGTCGTTTCCAGGTCGAATTGTCTCCGTCCTCATTCGTCGAAGATGAATCGGAACAGTGGGCCGAGTCCGCTGCTGCCGAGTGGAAAAATCTGATCCTGGAGAAGCGGGCATCTGCCGGNGAAGATCATTTCGACCGTCTTCTTCATTACATCTTGCTACGCGCTGTCGATGAAAAGTGGAAGGAACACCTTCACGCCATGGATCAACTCCGGACAGGAGTTGGTATGCGTGGATATGCTCAGGTCGATCCCAAGCTGGAATATAAACGCGAAGGATACCTGCTGTTTTCCAACATGCTCGANCAGTTGCGGGAAGAGACATCCTCTATCATCTCGAGAATTCGTATCGAGAAGGTCGATGAATCGGAGGAGCAGAAGCGTTTGGCCCAGACATGGAGTGGCCAGTCTGAGGGGGTGTCGACTGATTCGGCACAGCGGCAGTTTGAATCCCATGCAGAGAAGATGCAGCAGGGGGTTCAGGGATCTCAGGGGACGACCACTCTCGATACGATCCGCAACGAACAACCGAAGGTGAAGAGGAATGACCCCTGCCCTTGCGGCAGCGGTAAGAAATACAAGCGCTGCTGTGCGATGGAGTGAGGGAGAGCATTGAGGAGAATAGAGTGAATGGAAATGGCTCGGGGCGAGGTGCCGGCGTTCGCGCCAGTTCTGGCCGGGACCGAGTTTCTCGCCTCTCCAGGTTTGGGCTTCGTGTGTTCGGCTTGCTGCTCGATCTTCCGATGCTACTGGTTGGCTTGCTGCTGTCGCCATGGCTGTTGCATCTGGTCTTTATTCAGGGGAGGTCCTTTGGTTCCATCTTCGAAAGACTCGGTTGGTGGAGCATCTCGCTTCCGGTGAGGGAGCGAATCTGGATTCATGCTGCCAGTGTCGGCGAGGTCCGGGCGGCGATTCCATTAATCGATGCTTTGCGACGAAACCGTCCGGGGGCTGAGTTCGTGGTCTCAACGATGACTACCGGTGCTCGCGACCTGGCTCGACATTCAATTGCAGATGTTCAGGTCAGGCTTCTCCCCTTCGATTTCTCATTTTTCATGCATGCTCTTCTGCTTCAATTGAGACCAGATCTCCTGGTTTTAGTGGAGTTGGAGTTGTGGCCGAACTTGCTTTTGGCCTGTCGCTCTCGATCGGTCCCCGTGGTTGTCGTCAATGGCCGAATCTCTCGCAGTGGAGCAAAGAAGCTTTCTCTTCTGGGGCCACTGACGAAATGGATGATGAAAGTTCCCGCTCAGGTGTGTGCTCGGGGTGAGCAAGATGCGGAACGTTTTCTCGCACTCGGTGCAAGTGCGGAAAAGATTCGGATTACTGGAGAACTGAAACATGATGCGCTCGAGGGCCCGTCCCCTTTGAGTCGACGTGAACAACATGATCATTCGATTGGCTTCGGGCAAAACGAATTTCGGTGGGTCGCAGGGTGTACACATCCGGGAGAGGAAGAGTTGGTATTGAAGGCTCACCGGAGTCTTCTCGACGCAAAGCCAGCAAGCCAGTTGCTTTTGGCTCCTCGTCATGTTGAGCGTGCTGCTTCTCTCTTGCAGCTATCCAGACGACTTGGATTCGAGGCGGTTTTGCAATCGACTTCGGGCGGTGATTGTAGCTCTGTGGTCATCATCGACCGTATCGGTGAACTGGATGGGGCGTATAGGATTTCCGACGCGGCATTTGTGGGGGGTAGTTTGGTTCCTCATGGAGGCCACAATTTGCTCGAGCCTGTAGCCGCTGGTTGTGCCACTTGTCATGGTCCATTCATCGACAACTTTACCGATTTGGCGCAGATTTTAGAGGATGCAGATGCGATCGAAGGGCTCGCCAATGCGGATCAACTCGGTCCGCTGTTGGACCGGTGGGTGGCGGATCAGGAGCTGCGTCGGCGAAGCCGCCAGAAGGGGATGGTGGTAGTCGGTCAGCTAGGCGGCGCTGCGGATCGGTGTGCAGGTCACCTGGCTCAAATCCTGAAGTACTGCTGATCTCGGTTGGCGAAGGGTGTCAGAGTCGCTAGAGTATCCCTTCACGGTCCTTCAGGGCCTTGTGAGAGATTTCCCCCGATTTCGGGTGTAATGACATCTTGAGTCGTCAAGCAGGCATGAAGGTCTGGTCCTGGCGCGCTGTACGGAAGGAACACAGATGCCGGTCGAGAACGCTCTCTTTACCTCCGAGTCGGTCTCCGAAGGGCACCCCGACAAGATGGCGGATCAGATCTCTGACGCCGTTCTCGATGCTTATCTTGCCGGAGATCCTGAAAGTCGAGTCGCTTGTGAAACAATGATCACCACTGGTTTGGTGGTTGTGGCGGGCGAAGTCACCAGCAATGCAACCATCGATATTCCTCAGCTGGTTCGCGACGTGGTGCGAGACATCGGATACACCGATTCGGAGATGGGCTTCGACGCGGATACTTGTTCTGTGATGGTTTCCCTCGATAAGCAAAGCCCCGACATCGCGATGGGAGTGGATCGTGATGGTGCTGGTGACCAGGGATTGATGTTCGGATATGCCTGCGATGAAACTCCTGAATTGATGCCGATGGCGATTTCGTTATCACACAAGCTGGTTGCCGAGCACGCCAGGATTAGAGCTGCTGGGGGAGCTCCGTTTCTGCGTCCTGACGCGAAGAGTCAAGTAACGGTTGAGTATATTGATGGAGTGCCAAAGCGCATTGATGCGGTGGTTTTTTCTTCTCAACATTCAGAAGATGTGTCGAACGAAAAGCTNCGCCCGTTCATCGAGNATCAGATTATAAAAGCTGTAATNCCATCCGGGCTACTCGATGAGGATACCAAGTACCATGTCAATCCCACCGGTCGGTTTGTAGTGGGTGGACCACAAGGAGACTGTGGGCTGACAGGGCGCAAGATCATCGTTGATACCTACGGTGGAATGGGACGTCACGGTGGCGGTGCCTTCAGTGGCAAGGATCCGTCCAAGGTGGATCGCTCCGCTTGTTACATGGCCAGGTTCGTTGCCAAGAACATCGTAGCCGCAGAACTCGCTTCCAGGTGCGAGGTGCAGTTGGCCTACGCCATCGGAGTTGCAGAACCGATGTCGGTGTTGGTCGACACCTTCGGTACCGGGACGATTTCGGACAGTGAACTGCAACGTCTCGTGCGTGAGGTATTTGAACTGACGCCGGCTGGCATCATCTCTTCTCTGGATCTGAAGCGTCCCATCTATCGCGCCACTGCCGTTCACGGGCACTTCGGCCGGGAGGATGAAGGATTCCCCTGGGAGGGGACAGGCAAGGTCGAGGTGTTGAAGTCCCTGGCATCCCAGGTGGCAGGAAACTGACCGTCTCTCAGCTCAACCCGAGTCGATCCACATCGTCCTCGTCGAGGCCGAGGTGATGGCCCAATTCGTGGAGTAAGGTGATCCGGATTTCGGTTCGCAGTTGATCGGGGTCTTGAGAGATTCTTTCGAGGTTTCTCCGGTAAATATGAATGCAAGCGGCAGTCGGTAGTTTATCGAAGCTGCCGATGTCGAAGTGCGAACGATCGATGAGGCTGACCCCTGTGTAGAGCCCGAGAGTATCCGGATGGATCTCTCCCTTCGTTTCCTGGATCCAACGGGTGTCGGGAAGGTCCTCGATCAGGATCGGCACCTCTTCCACCGAAGTACGAACAGCCTCTGGCAATTCTCCGATCACTTCCACAACGATGCGATGCGCCTCCTCACGAGAGATCGACGGGATGGGCGGATTACGATCTGGATCCAGCTCTGTTGCCATTGCCAGGTGAGCATCGGCGAGAGCCTGATCACCGAGATGATCCCAGCACAATGCGGTGAAGTACTCGCGGTCAGAGGCTTCCCGTACTCCACGGGAGGCCACAGATTCCAGAGTCGCCAGTGCTTCCTCTGGATGACCAGTGGCGTATAGCGCCTCGGCGAGGCGTACTTTCATCAGTTCTTCGAGTTCCGCTTCCTGCGCCTCTGAGAATTCTGATTCGAGCAGGTTCCCGTCCATCGATTTCAGCAGTTCCAGAGCGTCGGAAGGTGATCCTCCTTCAAGAAAGCCGGTCGCGACCAGGATTTTTTCATCCATTTCGGTGACTTTCGATCGAAGAGACAGGGCCAGCTGGAGGGCGAGATCCTGGTCTCCATCTTCGATAGCGTTCGCCAGTTCTTCGAACTTGGTTTCATCATTATCCAAGGAGCCCCCGCATCTCGAGCCAGTCCTGCAAAGCTTTCCTCGATCCCTCCCCGAGCTGATGACCATCTGAATGCCATTCGACTCTCACGTCGGCCCCAGCTTCCGACAGGATGCGGCTCGATTCTCTTACGGGATCCGGGTCGGTCATGGGATCTTTTTCATCGTGCAGGAGTAGCACGGCAGGGAGTGGGCCCGATGCGAGTTCCTCGGTCAAGAATTCGTGTTTCAGGCGTGCGGAGGCGATGACGCAATTCCCGAACCGGTGAGGATTTCTGCAGGCTGTGAAACCCGCTAGATATCCCCCCTGACTGAAACCCAGCAGTGTGGTTTGGGGAGCCTTGACTCGATGTTCATCGAGGATCGGCTCGACGAGATCCAGTAGATCCTTCTCGGTTGTTTCCAGTGATTTCAGGAAGCGGTCCTGNTCACCGGTGTAGATATACCAGGAGTGTCCTTCCCGGATACTGTCGCGTCCCCTGATCTCGAAACGGTAGGGGCCGTCGGGGATCAGCAGTGCGACGCCACGATCAGAAAAAGGCTTCAGTTTTCGGGCCATTACAGAACCGTCCTGACCCATACCGTGGAGAGCGACGAGACAGGAAATCAGGGGACCTTTAGCTGGAATCCATCGCCAGGCAACTTCATCCACGAACTTCCGATGGTTGAGCTGAATCCTATCCAGAAGTTCCTCCCGTCGCCTCGCATGTAGAGAAGTTCGATTGTACGGTAATCCTCTCGGTGCCGGGAGAGCTGTTCGGTAGGCGAACCGAAGTACGATCAGAAGTGGAGATATGATGATTGAGAATAACGCGGCCGCGTCGATTCGTCTGGGAGATCTGGCACCAGATTTCGAGGCGGTGACGACCCACGGTCCAATACAATTTTCTAGCTGGCAGGATGGTCGCTGGACGATTCTCTTCTCACATCCGGCCGACTTTACTCCTGTTTGCACCACCGAGTTTGTCGAGTTCAGTCGAATTCAGGAGACCCTGGAGGGGAAAGGAGTGGCCCTCCTCGGCTGTTCGGTGGATAGCCTGCATTCACACATCGCCTGGGTACGTGATATCGAGGAGAGATTTTCGGTCGAGATCGGCTTCCCTGTTATTGCTGATCTTGACCAGTCAGTTTCCCGTCTGTACGGAATGATTCACCAGCCGACGATGACTACAGCCCCTGCAAGAACCGTCTTCTTCATCGATGGGGCTAGCACGGTACGGGCGATGATCACCTACCCGCCAGAAATCGGACGTTCTTTCGATGAAATCGTTCGAGTCATCGATGCACTTCAGACTTCCGATGAACACGGAGTCGCTTGTCCGGCAAACTGGCGCCCTGGTGACGAAGTTATCGTGACACCACCAGAGACGATGGACGAGGCTCAGAGCAGGATGGAAGATCCGAAACTGAACACTCCTGCCTGGTACGTTGCTCGTCGCAAGATCCAGTGATCCTGCAACGTGATCTACAATTCCTCAGGGGCAGTTTTCGTAGACTGGGCAACCGAGTCCAGATTCTCCCGCGGGATCCACGCCACAGCCGGGCCAGGGACTGGAAGGTGGAATACCGTCGAGGAACTGGTGATTGATCAGGAAGATCACGTCACCGAGATCTACCGTGAAATCACCGTTGGGATCGGCAGCAGCACTGCAAGTTGGACTGAGACCATCGGCAAAGAAGTAATTGATCAAGAAGATGGCATCAGCCAGATTCAAAACTCCGTCATCGTTACCATCGCCGCGTAAGAACGCCTGGGCATCGACGAAACAGATGGTGCCACCCTGCAATTCTGGCAAGGTCGATAGTCCGTCGATGGTCAACACGTTATGGATGACGGGTTGTCCCAGCCCGTTAGTCGGAGAGATGTTGCTACAACTTCCGANCAGGGCGTTGTCGGCCACGATTTGCAGATAGAAGCGAACGATCGAATTTCCACTGCCTGGTGCCAGCATCTGTCCACCGAAGGGGGGGCTGAAATCGAAGATTGCAGCGCATGCAGCCCAGCCGATTCCCGGTTCAAGATTGTCATTATGAGTCGAAGTGAAGAATTCGACGCTATAGGGCGACAGTAAGATCTCAATGTCGAGTCCGGTGGTATTTTCGTCGACGTGCGAGAAGATATTGGAGTCCCAACTGATGGCACTCTGGAAGCCNTGGATGGGGTACTGGTTGTTGAGCCTGACGACGGCTTCGGCCTGGGAGCCGGGGATGGCGGTCGAGTCTTCGATCCACATCAGATCCTGGGCTTGTGAGACACCAGTTATCGACAGGACGGCGACAAAGATGGCCATCACGTAGCGGTGATGCATGTTTCCTCCTCTGAGAGGGGCTTGAGAACCGTCAGCAAGGACGCCAGGGGCGTTGCTACGGTTCCCGGGGGATGTTTGAGGTCGTTTCAGTAGAGCTACAGCTGAAGGATCAGCAACCGCTCGCAAGTAAACAATCGAGGGAATCCTGCGAAGGATCGAGGCCACAGCCGAATGGGCCGGGGGATCCTGGGGCAGGGCCGTTCACAAAAAGCCAATTGAGCAAGTAGATCGAGTCTGAGATGTCGAGACTACTGTCGTCATTGGCGTCGGTAGCATCATTACAGGTCGGAGCCGGTCCGCCGGAGAAAAGCCAGTTCATCACGAACAGGGCGTCGGCAATGTCGACGGTAGAATCTCCATTGGTGTCGCCGCGGCGAAAACCAGGTTGGTCGACGAATTCGACGATTCCATTTTCAAGTATCGGGCCGATGGAAAGACCATCATAGATCACGTAGTTGAGTGCCAGACCTGAAGTGCAATTCGGATCAGCCGGTGGACAGGACGGGAGCTGGTAAGAGTCGTCGAAAACGATCTCGGTTGTTGTTCCCAACAAAGCGGGATCGGCAGGAGTCTGGAACTGAAGACGTATCAGACTCTGTCCAGTACCGCCCGGAAGAACCTGGCCATCGAATGGTGGCAAGAAATCGAAAATCGCGGCAAAGGTAGCGAGTCCAATACCTGCTTCGACTGCCGGATCGAGGGCGGGGTAAAACAGCTCTATTCCACCTGGCGCTCCGGGCCCTCCCGGTAGCAGCGCATCCATTGTCAAACCTGAGTACCAGTCTTCGCTTTCCGATGGTACTTGCAGGTTGAGAATGGTGTTGTCGTAAGTGACTGCTATCTGAAAGCCCTGAATCTCATCTACATGATCGTAACGGAGCGTAGCGCTCACAGTGCCACCGGGGCTTGCAAGGATGTTGCCGAAGTAGAAACGGTGCAGGTTGTTGATGGTGACGGATCCGTCGATCAGGGTCGGGAGCACTGAAGATCCACCAGACGATAGGACATTGTTGATCGGAGGATCTCCCATGCCGTCAACAAACTGGATCGGCGACAGATCCGGTAGTGTGCTTGGGTTGACACTGAAGTTCATTCTCAGCAAGGAATTTAAATCCTCTGGGGAAGCCGGCAGCGTCGCAGGAGGATTAGACAGGTCGCCGTAACCGAAGATCACGCCTGCCAGGATGACTCCCGTTGCTGAGTCGAGAAATATACCCGCGAAGTCAGGATCTACTCCGCCAAGCAGGCTCGACACCGAGGTGTCCTGAAAATCGACTCCAGCGAGGATGAGGACGACCGGATCGTATTGGATTCCAACTGCGAACCCTTCAATACCAGAGTCGTGGGTTGCATTGACAAAGCAGATGACGTCTGTATCGCCCGCATTGGCAGCNACGTTGTCGATGCTGAGCACGTCAGCGNCAACAGACGAATTCTGGATCAGGGTACAAACCACGATCAGAACCAACATGGGGTAGAGGGAACGCAACATCTCGAAAGCTCCTCACAGCGGACGTAACGAGGCACAGTGTCCGAATTCTCGGATAGTTCCATCCTATCACTTTGGGGGTCCTGGTCCACATCCCACCCCACAGCTATCGGGTCCGGAATTTGCCAGTGCCCGAGTGTCTAACCCGGTAAAAAATGGACCCCAGGGGGTTGATTCCCTGGGGTCCGGTATCCAAAGCGAGGTTGATCAAGTTACTTACTGGTCGTCAGCGTCTCCATTACAGCCAATGCCGTCGCCGGTGGTCGGATCGATTCCGAGGTTCGGGAACGGAGCCATTGGAGCGGCCCCACCAGCAAATTGGTAGGAGAAGACCCAGACGGCGTCGCCGACACTGATGTCNCCATTGTCGTCCAGGTCACAGGCATCGAGGCAACTCGGTGCAGCTCCACCCTGGAACAGGTATTGCAGAACGGAAATTCCGTCGGCGATGTTGACGAGTCCACCGTCACTGTTGCAATCACCTCTGACGAAGGGATTGAAATCGACGATTACGATTTCGCCGTCGATCAGGTTGGGAGTTTCGTTGTAGTTTCCATCAACGATCTTGTTGGTGATGGGCGGTTGTCCTGCGGAATTGACGAATACCACCGGGGTGCTCAGGGGAGCAATGGCTCCACCGAGATCCTCAGAGACATCAAAGTGCAGGTTGAGAATCTCCATGTTTTCCCCGATCGGGATGTCCACGGAGGTGTCAAGTGCCATGATCAGACCGGCAGCGATCTCGCCGGCAGCCAGGTTCTCCGACAGTGCGATGAATTCGGCAGAAGCCGCAACGCCGCTCGCCTGGACACTGATGAGAGTCAGAAGAGCCGGGTCATACTGTCCGGCGATCTGGAAGCCATCCAGAGGACGTACGGTCGAGATCAGGACCGGTTCGTTGGCAGTTTGTCCCACGACACCCAGGCCCTGTCCGAAGAACAGGTAGTTGGGGCTGAGAATCTGGAAGATGGCACCGCTGACGATCGGCTGAACACTATTGCCGTTGATCACGACTACGGTGCTGACAGGGGGAGTTCCCGCTGTGCAGAAATCAACCTCGCAAGTGCCGCCGACTGCACCCAGAACCTGGTAGTTCACGTCCAGTAGCTCGAAGTCCTGAACCATACTGAGGACCGCACAGCCGGTGAAACAGATGACGACACCAGACATGACCGCATCAGCGGACAAGATCGTGGTTTCGAAATCAGGCAGAGAGCCGTTCTTGACGGTACTGGCGTCTGATCCCAGTTGAGCACCGACAGCAATCATTGCATCGTCGTTGCAAAGGCTCAGGCTCCAGCCCTGGATATCTGCTGGCGCTAAGACGTTCAACTTGGCGGTTTGGGTGAAGGTATCTCCACCAAATACATTTCCACTATCCATGTGCATCTCGAATGTCGGATCCTGCGCGTTTCCAGCAGTACCAATGCCGAAAACCAGGATGAGAACAGACATCCAACACATGTTCTCGCGTATGAAATTACGCATTACTCGTTCCTTCCTGTTGCCGGCTTTGAAGTGCCGACCAACCTCGCTGTCGCTTTGCCCCAACCGTTTGGGTGCTTTGTTTGATTTAACTTATGGCTGCACGTCGCAGCCGGTGTCGTCACTGATGCAAATTGGGAGTACGTCAGAAGTCGGATCAGGCCCGTCGTTGAATGGGCCCGGTTCAGATGGGATGTCGCCGAACTTGAACAACCAGTTCAGGGTGAAGACGGAGTCCGCAAGATTGATGATTCCGTCGTCATTGCTGTCGCAAGCATCGGAGCAGAGGATCGGTATTCCTGTGAACTGAAAACCGATTCCGGTGGCAACGTCGGCGAGGTCCACTTTATCGTCGCTGTTACAGTCGCCTCTCTGGAAGATTTCCTGAGGTACGACGAGAACACTCGTGTCGAACCGCTCGTAGTCTTGAACTGATCGGTAGTCGATGACCACGTTGTTGTAGAGGGAAACACTACCGTTACCGTTGATGTTTTCGCAGAAGTTGATTTCTTGCAGTTCGTTGCACTCGGCGCTGTCATCTACTGTGACGTTTATGGTGCCAATCAGAAGATCTTCCTCAGTGGGAGGCAAGGTTTGGCCTTCAAAGGGTGGCAACGCGTCGAGCAGGATTGCGATGATCAGTTCACCGGTTTCCCCGTCGGAGCAGTCATCGTCAACCTGATGGTTGATGTATTCGGCCCCTACAGACTGCACGATCGATCCCTCAAGAGAGAAGGTTCCTTCTTCCACTGTGAGATCACAGTCGTAGCAGACAGTGATCGTGAGACCCTGGATTTCATCGTCAGAATCTCGGTAGTAGAAGCGAAGCAGTCCGGTTTGACCGTGATAAGCGTAATTTCCCACTTCTTGGTCGAAGTAGACTTCCGCTGTGACGATCGTGTCGTCCTCGGGAGGCGGCTCGATCGCCTGGCAGGTGAAGGCACCACTGACGAGAGAAGGAAGCAATGACAGCCCCCCGACCACGATGACGTTCTCCAGCGGTGGGGTCCCGATGAAGTTGTTGATCAGGGTCAGCGGTGTCACCAGATCACTTTCCGGTAGATAGATGATCTGGTTGCAGCTGTAACTGTAGGTTGCTATGTGATGATCTGCACCGGTCGGGATGACCTGTCCATCGAAGGGTGGCGTGAAATCGAGGACCACTCCGATGGTTCCACCGTCAGCGTAGAGATTCGAGACTTCAAATTCAGC
This sequence comes from Planctomycetota bacterium, assembly GCA_002711105.1. Taxonomy (GTDB): domain Bacteria; phylum Planctomycetota; class UBA8108; order UBA1146; family UBA1146; genus UBA1146. The sequence continues at coordinate 63,018 of PAIH01000057.1, read as the reverse complement.
GCCGATTTCTTCAGTCAGTGTTCCTTCCAGGGTGATTTCTTGCAGTGTTAACTCATCGGAGCCATGAGCGATGGCGACGACGAATCCCTGTACAGGACCAGAGCTGTTCGAGAGCAAGACGCGAGCCTCGCCAATCGATAACTCATCTGCAAGAGCAGAAGAGTCTTCCACTCTGAGAGAATCGGGTGGAGGGGCACTAACGCTGACGGTGCCGTCATTGAGAACTAGACCCTCTGCAGCTCCTACGGAAAGTCCTCCCTGGACGATCAGGTTGTCCAGCGGTGGTGAGTTGAAAACACCATCCTGAAATTGCAGAGGTGTCGTGTAAGGATCAGGATTGAGGGTGATGGGAGTGAGGCTCAGAAAAGCGAGACTGGTGCCAGAGCCAGCGGGGATTACTTGTCCCTCGAATGGACTCAAGGCATCGAGGATCACACCAAGGGTCAGTCCCCCGGGCAAGATCTCTCCTACGGCCAGTTCAGCTCCGACTGAATCCACGTCAGTCCCTTCTATCGTAATGTCCGTTACACCGAGCAAGGTGTCGTCCACGGCAATTGCCAGGACGTATCCTTGTGTACTGTCGTCACTATCGAGGCTCACCGTCGTCGTGAACGACGACAAGCCCTGAGTATCGGTATCCGCGATGCTGAGCGACTGCTGTGCTCCGACCGGGAAGGCCAGTGCCAGAACCGTCCACACAGCGACGAACACCTGCCTGAGGCAGATACCCATCTCCATCTCCTCTGCCCCCCTCGGGGCTCCCCGCAAACACTCTTCCCCCTCACGGTGATTGCCACCGCGAGACTCTTCCCCTCCAACCTGCTGCGGGGCAGGACGGAACGGTCCTTCCGAGAACCGGAAGGTTCTTCAAGTCTATTGACAATGTATTAACAAGTCAATCGGATTGGATTAACAACCGATGTCGTCGAGGAATGTAGGGTCTGGCCCAGAAAGGGGATAGGGCGCTGGAGGGGCAGCAGTTCCGGTGAACAGGTGCAGNAAAGTATATATCGGGTCAGAAATGTCCAGGNGGCCATCGTCATTGGCGTCACAGGCATCTTGGCAATCCGGATCGGGACCATCGGCATAGATCCAGCTCGCCGTGAAGATGGCATCGGCAAGATTCAAAGTGCCACTTCCGTCCGCATCGCCGCGAATAAAATCGGGCCCGTCGCTGACGATCAGAAACCTGAANAAGGTGTCGGTAATATTTCCCGCGACTACCAGTTCGCTGCCGACGATCTCAAAACCGGTCACGGCACTGGAGAGTGTCGTGATCGAGTTACCCATNGCCGAGAGGGGCAGGTCGAAATTGAGCGGGAATCCGAAGTCCGTGAANTGACTGATGCTGGTGATATTACCNGAGTTCACGACACCGCTCATCAGGGTGCCATCGTCAAGGGAAGCGATTCCGCCACCCAGTAACAGACCCGACGTAGAAGGTGGGGTCACGGTTCCGAGCGGATTGCCCTCAGCCCCATCCAGTGCTTCCATCCGCAGGATGGTTACCGGATTTGCCCCGTTGTCCAGGAGCAGCCAATCATCGGCCAGAGAGTCGTAACTGATGCTGGTCACATCAGAGGAAGTGGAAGGGAAGGAAGAGAGCACCGTGCCCGTCAAGGGTTCGACAAAGGTGACCAGGCTGCTATTGACTCGGCTCACCAGTAGCAGGTCCATCGTCGAGTTGTAACCAATCCCGCGAAGATTGACCAAACCTGTATCGATGGTGCGCTTCAGGTTCAGGTTCGAATCCAGTACCTGAATCTCACCTGAGAAAGACTCGGTCACGTAAAGATCATCTAGTACTGCGTCATAGGCGAGGTCCCTCGGGCGATTTCCCTGGAAGGGAACATAGGAGACCAGTCCGCCGGGTCCATTGATGACCGAGCATTCCGAAGAAGCGATGTTGCTGCCCACCACACCCTGGACCTGGTACTGGAAATCTGAATTGGTCGCAGCGTTGGTATCGATCCACGATGTGGCGGATCCGGGAAGCGTATCGACGATAGCGCCGTTTCGGGTAATCCGGAGCAGGTTGTAGAGACCTCCTCCACCGGGACCACAGTTACGCCAGCTGAGGGTGATGCTGCCTTCTCCATCGGTGCTACAGAAAAGATCCGCAGGCGCGCTGATGGACGGTTGAGTGCCGTTGACTCGCACCAGGGTATCTCCCGTAATCGAATAGAAGTAGGAAGAGTTGCCCTCTCGGGCGATTCCCCGGAAGGGGCCGTCTGTTCCCTCTGGCATCGGAACATTGGTGCAATCCAGCTGGCCTGTTGAAATCGACAGCGACAGTAATTCAGAGACTGCGGCAGCGAAGACATTTCCATAGGTGAAGTCGAGATAGCCTTCGGCNCCCACCAGTCGGTATTCGANTCCGGTACCGTAACGGACTTCATCCCCGGGGATTGCCACCAAAGAGACCACCTGCCCGGTTTGCGAATTAATTTCCACTGCCAGCTGGTTGACCGTATCGCGAGTCCAGAGGTTTCCGCTGATGAGGTCGTAGGCAAGGCCTGAGGCGCTGCCAGAGATGGAGAATGGCACCGGTGCACCGATCTGTACCCCTTGGTCATCCATTTCAACCAGCTCCAGGGAAGTGGAATTGAGGATCCAGAAGCTACTGGTTGGTGGAGAATATGCAATTCCTGAGCACTGTGGTTGGAACAGTGGGGCCATGGCAGGTCCGACCGGGTGATCGATGATGTTGGCCAGGGCCAGGGAGGGGGGAGACTGGGTCGAACTGAAGACGCAGATGTTGCCACTGGTACTGTCGATGGNCCAGACTGTTCCATCACTGGTGTTGACGGTCACATCGGAAGCGTTGGGGTTGGTTCCACACAGAAAAGCCTCGGCCTCGATGGAGCCGATTTGGCCCTGGACCGGCAAGGTCACCAGCAGTGCGGAGATCAAGGCTGCAACGATAGGTAGCAAGGCACCTAGTTGAAGCCTGGGGCACAACTTCCTCATCAGAGTCCTCTCCGGCCTTATTATCGGCCTTGAGCCACTGCTGCTGGCTGTCGGCGGGAGCCTGACAACTTTCCCCCGCGCCCCGGAGGAAAAGCCGTCCCACAACCATTTTGGATCAGTCAATGGACGATGAGCGAGCCCGCTATCGTCGGTCGAATAGGAATCCTGTCTAACCGGACAGAACTACCCTATGTAAACTCCGATTGTAACGCTGAAGCGAATCTCCGCAAGTGGCTTCAGGGGTAGATCCGATAAAGCATACGGGGAAAAGGGATACATTCCCGGACATGTTCGACCCCGGCGAGCCAGCAGACGGTCCGTTCGACACCGAGTCCGAAGCCTCCGTGGGGGACCGACCCGTATCGTCTCAGATCGAGATACCAGCGGAANTCTTCCTCGGACAACTCGTGCTGCTGGATTCGGTCTGTCAGTAGCCCCAGATCGTCTTCGCGCTGTCCTCCACCGATGATTTCACCGTATCCATCCGGTGCCAGAACATCGACGCCCAGTGCTACACGCGAATCGTCCGGATCTCGTTTCATGTAGAAGGCCTTCACTTCTTCAGGATAACGGTGAACCAGCACAGGGCTGTCGAACCAGGAGGAGATCTTGGTTTCATCCGGTGCTCCCAGGTCACCNCCCCACTCGAAAGGATGGCCTTCCGCATTCAGCCTCTCGACCGCTTCCGTATAGGTGATCCTGGGAAAGGGTATCTTCACCTTCTCCAGCTTATCGATATCTCGTTCCAGAACTTCCAGATCCTCCCGGCGGCGGTCGAGAACTCTCTCGACGATTCGCTTGAGCAAGTTCTCTGCCAGATTCATCACGTCATCGAGGTCTGCAAATGCCATCTCGGGTTCAAACATCCAGAACTCGGTCAGGTGTCGTCGAGTTTTCGATTTCTCGGCTCGAAAAGTAGGACCGAGGCAGTAGACATCACCGAGAGCCATCGCTGCGGCCTCCATGTACAACTGTCCACTCTGAGTCAGATATGCTTTTTCATCATCGAAGTAGTCGACCTCGAACAGTGTACTCGTTCCCTCGCAGGCATTAGGGGTAAAGATCGGGGCATCGATGCAGGTGAACCCGTTGTCATGCATCTCGTCCCGGATGGTTCGAATCACTTCGTCGCGGATGTGCATCAAAGCAACTTGTTTGCGAGAACGTAGCCATAGATGGCGATGACTCAAGAGGAAGTCCGGCCCATGTTCCTGTTTCGAGATGGGATACTCTTGAGCAGCGCAAAGGCATTCAACGGATTTGGAATGAATCTCGACGCCACCTGGAGCTCGTTCGTCGGCGTTAGCGAGACCGCGGATTTCGATGGCGGATTCGTATGGGATTTTTCCAATATCGGTAAACTGATCCTCGTCAAATTCTTCCCGATTCACGATGCACTGGACGATGCCGGAGCCGTCTCTCAGTAGCAGGAAGTGGAACTTCTTCGAGGAACGGCGGTTGTACAGCCAGCCCTTCAGGGTCACTTCACCACCCGCTGCTTCTGGAAGTTCACGCACCCTCGTCCTCGCCATCTCTGTCCCTTTCTATCGAGTCATGAGCTCGATGTTGAATTCGCGCTGCCAGGTGAATGCCCTGCTGATGGTGACTCAGTAAAGTGTCACATCAAGAAGCAGGGTGTCGGTACCATCCGCCCGAATTCAGAGTCTCCAGTACCGCAGCGGGTATCCAATCGCTGACATCTTCACCTGTTGCCAATAAGTTCCTCAATCGTGACGAGGAGATGTCCACCGAAATTTCCGGGAGCTCCCAGGACTTTACCAGCTGCCATCTTTCTCCATCCAGGAACGGAAGATGTCCTCTATTTAGACGAGTGTTGGAGCCTGGGCGTTGAGCCACTACGGGGATTGCCAGGTTCCACAATTCCTCAGCTTGCTTCCACTTCCCGATCAGAGAAACATTGTCAGAGCCGATCAACCAGAGCAAAGTACGTCCAGGGTTTTGTTTGGCGATGGATTTGACGGTGTCGATGGTCCAGGAGGGGCCTTCGCGCTCGAACTCGATGGTGTCGATGACGAATTGGTCCTCCTCGTCACAGATCACTTGCGTCATCGCGAGTCTCGCCTCCGNTGGAGCATATGTNGTGACCTTNTGATGAGGAGGTTCTTTGCAAAGGATCCATCTCACCTCGGTCACTCCCGGCAGCTCGNGTGCCGCATGTGCGATGGCAACGTGGCCCCTGTGGAGAGGGTCGAACACTCCACCCAGTAATGCCAGCGGGCTCATATCCTGTTCAGGACTCATTAATAGGGGTCTCCTTCACGGGAGTTANGATCCGTGAGTTGGTTNCTTTCCGAGATCGTCAACGAACACCCTGNCGGTATCCAGGGTCCAGTCCACATCGGCNAACTNTTGTCGNTTCAGTCGGCNTGGGTGCTTCACCGTAGTTTACTTGGCGGGGGAGTGATTATGACCGCGACATCAGNGGAAGTGGGGCCAAATGTAAAGAAGNTGTCTTCAGGTGNGTATCTACGGCCAGGATCACNCTCCATCGCTTGTTATGCAATATCGTCAGAAGTAGAATCTGCGGCTAGGCTTGAGATTTTTCNTATCTCTTTCTCNGGTACACAGGGGTCGNCAGGTGNTAGTACCGTAGGTTTGCTCTGNCAGACCTCGGAAGATGCCCTCGTTCGCACGCCATGGAGTTCGGTTCAGATTGGGTTCGTTGGCCACGAAGGAGCCCCACATGAGAACGTCTACCATCGGTGTTCCTAAGGAGATCAAGGAACAGGAGCAACGGGTTTCCGTGGTTCCATCAGGTGCCTTCTTGTTGACGGAGGCTGGCCATACCGTGCTGGTGGAAAAGGGTGCCGGCCTCGGTAGTGGTATCACAGACGAAGAATACGTCGGTGCCGGTTGCCAGCTGATCGATGAAGCCGCAGAGGTCTGGGCGCGTTCTGAAATCGTCGTCAAGGTCAAGGAACCTCTCCCCGAGGAATACCAGTATCTCAGATCTGATCTGGTGGTCTTCACCTTCTTCCACTTTGCCGCCTCCAAATCGTTGACTGATGCATGTCTCGATTCAGGAGTTGCCGCCGTCGCTTACGAAACCATCGAGGGCAAGAAGGGTACGCTCCCATTGCTGACTCCGATGAGCGAGGTCGCGGGCCGAATGTCGGTGCTGGCGGGCGCTCGCAATCTTCAGCGTCAGAATGGTGGTCGCGGAGTGTTACTTTCGGGTGTTCCCGGAGTCGAACCGGGTCGCGTCGTGGTTCTCGGTGGAGGTGTGGTGGGGGCGAATGCCGCAAGGATGGCGGCGGGGCTAGGTGCGCGGGTGAAGATTTTCGATATCAATCTGGATCGATTGCGTTATCTCGATGACACGATGCCTGCCAACGTGAATACCTGTTTCTCCACCCCGTTCTCGGTGCATGAGGCGGTTCAACAGGCAGACCTGGTGATCGGGGCGGTGCTTGTGGCTGGAGACAGGGCGCCGATTTTGGTTGCCAAGGAATGGCTCGCGGAGATGCCCAATGGGTCCGTGATCGTGGATGTGGCCGTTGATCAGGGCGGGTGTATCGAAACCTGCCGTCCCACGACTCACGCTGATCCGACCTACGTCATCGATGGAGTCGTACATTACTGCGTGGCGAACATGCCAGGTGCAGTGTCGAGAACCTCGACCTTCGCCCTGACCAATGCTACGCAACCATACTTACAAGAATTGGCGAGTGAGGGTCTCGAGTCGTTTGTGAAGCGAGATCCTCTCCGTGCGCAAGGGCTCAACGTATTCGGAGGTAAGGTTTTCCACCGTGGTGTCAGCAAGGCGTTCCAGTTACCACTTCAGCCCATCGATGATCTCCCCGCTATTGGAGGGGCTGTCCGGTGAAGGCCGGGAGTGGCGAGGCGATCGAGGAGTCGAGCGGACGTTCGCGTACACTGACGCGGTTGTATCGGCCAATCACTAAGGACATCGACGCCCTCCAGGAATATCTCCACGGCGAGTTCGCATCCAGTGAACCGTTCGTCAATGAATTGCTCGAACACCTTTCACGTTTTCAAGGCAAGCAAGTGCGTCCCGCCTGTCTCTTTCTTTCCGGTCGGTGCTTTGGAAATATTACCCAGGATCATGTGAAGTGCGCAGCCGTGGTGGAGTTAATTCATACTGCCACCCTCGTTCATGATGACTTGTTGGACCAGGCGGAGATCCGTCGTCGCGTGGATACGATCCATTCGAGATATGGAGATCGTGCTGCGATCTTGCTCGGTGACATCATCTACGCTCGTGGTTTTGCGATCTCTACCGAGGTGGAGGGTGCTGCGCGGCTGCTATCAGATTGCACTCGTGAGATTTGTATCGGTGAGATGATGCAGGTGGGTAATGCCGGAAATCTGCTGCTGTCTGAACAGGAGTACTTCGAGATCATTCAGCGCAAGACGGCGATCCTGTACGGTCTTTCATGCCGATTAGGGGCGATGCATGCTGGAGCCACTGAGGATCAGGCGGCAGCGATGGAGCAGTTCGGAACCGAACTCGGTGTGGCCTTCCAGATCGTCGACGATTCTCTCGATGTCATCGGGGATCCAGAAACGGTAGGGAAATCGCTCGGAACCGATCTGGCCAATGGCAAGATGACCCTCCCCATCATCCGGCTGCGCGACGGGCTCGATAGCCGCCAAAGAGAGGCTCTATTGGCTCTACTCGGTAACCACAAAAATTCAGGTTCCAATATGGAGTTCCACCACGAACTGGTTCGCTGGCTTGGAGAGTCTGAGATTTTTGAACAGGTTCAGGAGAGTGCCAGGCAGGCGATTTTACGGGCGATAGAACTGCTTCAACAGACGGCGCCGAAATGTCAGGCCAGAGACCATCTGGAGCAACTGGCGCTGTTTGTTATTGAGCGAGAACTGTAGGAGACCTGATGGATATCAGCGACGACCTTCCACTTTCTCATACCGACGAAGAGGGCCGTTCCCGGATGGTGGATGTTGGCGATAAGGAAATCACCGATCGCCGCGCCACAGTTGAGGGTTTCATCCGTATGCAGCCTGCGACGCTTCGACGCATCATCGATGGGGAAGTGGAAAAAGGGGATGTACTTTCAGTGGCGCGACTTGCTGCCATCCAGGGGGCCAAAGAGACGGCAAGATTGATTCCTCTCTGTCATCCTCTGCCTCTCGACAATGTGCAGGTGGAGATTGAAGATGGCGAGCAGGATGGAATGAGCACGATCCGTATGACCGTCTCGACTCGTGTTCAGGCGAGGACCGGGGTCGAAATGGAGGCCTTCATGGCGGTCTCCATCGGGTTGTTGACGATTTATGACATGTGCAAGGCAGTGGATCGTGGCATGGAGATCGGTCCGATTCGACTGGTCGAGAAGTCCGGAGGGCGAAGTGGAGATTGGGTCCGCTGACTTGAGATCACACGAGGAGGAACTGAGCGATGGCGCAGATTATTGATGGTAAAGCGAGAGCGAAGGAACTTCGCAAGAGCTTGAAGGAGCGAGTCGCTTCGTTTGCCGAACAGAACGGACGCGCTCCCGGTCTCGGAGTGATCCTGGTGGGAGCCGATCCTGCCAGCGCCGTTTATGTCCGCAACAAGGAACGAGCCTGCGAAAAGACCGGGATTCGTTCCTTTCACCACGAGTTGCCACAGGATGCGACCCAGCAACAGGTAGAGGATCTGATCGATCAGTTAAATGGAGACCCGGATGTGCACGGGATTCTGCTTCAACTACCTCTACCAGCTCAATTAGATGCACAGCCGCTGATTTTCAGGATCCGTCCCGACAAGGATGCGGATGGATTTCATCCGGTCAACGCGGGTCGTTTGTCTGTCGGTCAACCCACCTTTGTTCCCTGTACTCCACTGGGCTGCATCGATCTTCTGCGCTGGTCCGGTGTCACCCTGCAAGGAGCCGATGCTGTGGTCGTGGGGAGATCGAACATCGTCGGAAAACCGGTCGCTCAGTTGCTTCTTGCCGAGGGAGCTACCGTCACCATCTGTCACTCGAAGACGCGCGATCTGGCCGAAAAGGTCGGAACAGCCGATGTTCTGATCGCTGCTGTCGGTCGTCCAGAGATGATCCGCGGGGATTGGATTCGTCCCGGCGCTGCCGTGATTGATGTCGGAATCAATCGCCTCGAGGACGGGTCCATCGTTGGAGATGTCGAGTTTGAGACCGCATCTGCCAGAGCCGGCTACATCACTCCGGTACCAGGAGGGGTTGGCCCGATGACAGTGGCGAAATTGCTGGAGAACACGCTTGAAGGCGCGATTCGATTCGAGCAACAGAAGCTCCAGGCGTAGCGGAGGATTCTTGTCATATCCAGCACACCAGATTCGGAAACTGCCGGCACTACTGGTCGATCAGATCGCTGCCGGGGAGGTGATCGAGCGACCTTCTTCGGTGGTCAAGGAACTGATCGAAAACTCTCTTGATGCTGGTTCTTCTCGTATCGAGGTTCGACTGGAGGACGGCGGCAAGCGTTTGATCCAGGTTACCGATGACGGCCAGGGAATTGCCCCAGAACAACTTCCGATGGCATTGGAAAGTCACGCCACATCGAAATTGAAAGAAGCGGTCGACCTCCATCGCATCTTGACCCTCGGTTTTCGAGGTGAAGCACTCTCCAGCATGGCAGCTGTGGCAACCGTCGAGATCGCCTCTCGCCCTGCAGATGTAGATTCTGCCCATCGTGTTGTGGGCAGTCAGGGGAAGATCGGAAGTGAGACTCCGGTGGCGATGAGGCCGGGAACTCGGGTCTCTGTCCGAGATCTGTTTTCGGCAGTTCCTGCTCGCCGTCGTTTTCTGAAATCCAGTTCTGCAGAAGTCGCTCGCTGTTCCGCAGCAGTGAAGAGAGCTTCCCTGTCTCATCCGACGGTCGCTTTCTCCCTGACCCATGAGGACCGGACGGTGCTTCGCTATCCGGAGGATCAATCGCTCCTGGAGAGGATCTCCGAGGTGCTTGGGGCCGAGGTTGCTGAGCAGATGATCCCGGTGACCAGCGCTGACGGAGTGGCCGGTTGGATCGCTCGCCCAGATCTCCAGAGACGCAACTCGGATGCGATCTATACCTTCCTCAACGGCCGTTTTCTGAGAGACAAGGTGCTCCAGCACGCGGTCCGGGAAGGGTTTCGGGGCTTCCAGATCCCGGGCCAGTTCCCGGTTGCCGTGGTGGGTATCGAGGTCGATCCCTCGGATGTGGATGTGAACGTACATCCATCGAAACTCGAAGTTCGATTCCGTGATCGAGAACAGGTTCACCGACGTATTCGCCGGGCCGTACGAAATGCTCTGGAAGCCGCCGGTTCGGTGCCGAAACTACCTCTCGAAAGCGATCCGATTGCCGATCGAGAATCGGCTGATCGAAAGCAATCCTATGTTGCCGAGGAGGGCAGCCCTGCGACTGATCTCGTCGCTGAAGTAGTTGGGGAGTATGGCGACAAATCTGCTTCCAGGCTTGTTGGAGAATCTACCTCAGTCGACTCCGGTGAGCGTGAGGTGCTGGCCACCGATTCGACCTTGGTGGCAGATTCAGTGCGGGTGTTCCAGGTCAGAGATTCGTTTCTTGTTCTGGAGGAATCGGACGGATTGCGCATCATCGACCAGCATGCTTTGCACGAGAAGATTCTCTATGAGCAGATTCGCGACTCCTGGCAGGAGGGGAGTCGCGCGCAAGCATTGTTGGTTCCAGAACCGGTTCCGCTCGATCCAGAGCAGTGGTCATTGTTCATCGAATACCAGCATGCTCTGGTTGAATTGGGATTGCAGTGCGAGGAGTTCGGCGAGGCTGTGGTTTTGGTGCGTAGTGTCCCCCAGGGTTTCGAGAACCAGGCTCCGGCGGATCTACTGCGTCAATTACTGGTTCGTTTCGAGCCGGTCAGAAGTGCCGGTGCCGAACAGCCAGATATTCGTGAACGTTTACTTCAGACGATGGCATGCAAGGCTGCGGTGAAGGCGGGACAGCCTCTGTCCGGAGAGGCGCAGCAGGATCTGGTGAGAGGGAGAGAAAGAGCCTTCCAACCGTGGAATTGTCCCCATGGAAGACCTTCTGAACTGTTCATTTCGTGGCAAGAACTGGAGCGCCGCTTCGATCGCAAATGATCCAGTTGTCTTCCGGGACAGTCCCCTTCATGGTACTTGTATGACGCTGTTGAGTGACTCAAACATCGTTTTCTGCAGAGGTTTTGATGGAATCCAAGTTTGTAGAACCGGTCTTGGTTTTGGTCCTTGAACCAGGTTTGGCTGGCCCCTTGCGCCGTCGGATCCGGGAAAGGCTGGGAGCTTACGGTGGTGAAGTGACCGCCGTCGAGGGGACTGATCGTTTCTACCTGGAAGTCCGTGGCGAAATTGCTGTGCTTCAGAGCCTTTCGGTAGAATCCTGGAGCGGGGTCGAGAAGGTGATATCGCTCGGTCAGGAGCTTCTTCATGCAGCGGCTGATCCCGCCGTTGATTCAAAAGGAGTTGAGGTCGGATCTGTCTGTCTCGGAGATGGCTCCTTCACCATCATCGCAGGTCCGTGTGCCGTGGAAGAAGAGCAGCGAACATTACGAATCGCTTCGGAAGTTTGTTCGGCAGGTGCAGATCTCTTTCGCGCTGGCGCCTTCAAGCCACGTACATCCCCATACGCCTTTCAAGGTCTCGGTGAAGTGGCCTTACAGATTCTCCAGAAAACCCGCCAGGAAACCGGCCTCGGGATCGTGACCGAGATTCTCGATCCTCGTGATGTGGAAAAAGTCGCAACCGTGGCGGATATGTTCCAGGTCGGAAGCCGCAACATGCACAACTACTCGCTGTTGAAGGAACTGGGCCAGACCTCGGTGCCAGTGCTTCTGAAGCGTGGATTTGCTTCCACCATCGATGAGTTCCTGATGGCCGCGGAATACATCTTGTCGTGTGGAAATAGTAACGTGGTGCTATGTGAGCGAGGTATTCGGTGTGCTGCGGCGACCCGCCAGGTGGTTCTTGATCTGGGATCGGTGCCGGAGTTGCAGAAGCGCACTCACCTGCCGGTTCTGGTCGATCCTTCTCATGGTACGGCAGATTCCTTCCGGGTGCCGGCACTGGCCAGAGCCGCTGCAGCAGTGGGAGCCGACGGTATCCTGATCGAGGTGCACGACCAGCCGGAAGAAGCACTCTCCGATGGACCCCAGGCCCTCACCCCCGATCAATTCAGGCAGCTGGTCCCTCAGGTTCATCAGATCCGAGCGATGCTCGATGACGATGACAGTGCTGTCACCGATGATCTGGTGAGCACCTCGGGTGGGGAGGATCATTGACCGAACTGGCTTCCGAAGGGCTGGCTAGTTTCGAATCTCGGGAGATCTCCCCGGGTTCTTTTCTTCATATACGCCGGGAAGCACGACGTAAAACGAGCCGCTTGCGTATCTCCTGGATCAACGATCTGGGGCCGGGAAATGCCCTTCGTTGTTTGATTCCAGCCTGTTTGTTACGAGGAACTCGTTCTCACCCCTCGCTACGCCTGCTCAATCGCCGTACAGAACAACTGTGGGGATTGTCGGTCGGAAATGCCATCGACCGTGCCGGACAGCGGCACATCATCTCCTTGTCCGCCGAGTTTCCAGAGGATTTGCGATTGCCTGGCTCCGAATCAGTGTTCGAGGATGCCATCGCGTTCATTCGCGAAGTGATCCAACAGCCGCATCTGGTGGAAGATCGTTTTTGCGAAGAAACGGTCCACAACGAGGTGATTCAGCATCGACGGGCCATTGAGGGAAGAATCGATGACAAGAGATCGTGGGCGATGCAGCGCTGTCTCGAGGAAGCCTGTCCCGATGAGCCGTGGCGATTCCATGAGTACGGAACCGTTGAGAATCTGGAATCCGCAACCCCCGGGCTGATCACGGAGCTGTGGCGGAAGATGATCACAACCGCTCCGATGCACGTTCATTTCAGCGGTGATGTTGATCAGCAGATAGCGACCGAGGCATTGCTGCCACTGTTCGATGACAGAGGTGCCGAGATAGAGCAGTTGTCGGAATGGTTCCCCTTGAAGAGCGCGTCTCCGACGAGGGAAATTACTGAGCACTTTCAAGTTCAACAGGCGAACCTGGTTCTGGCATTGCGAACATCCACCCGTTTTGGAGATCCTCTGCATGAGTCGATGTTAGTGGCCAACGGAGTGCTGGGAGGCTTTATGCACTCGCTGCTATTTACCCAGGTGAGAGAGAAGGAGAGCCTGTGTTATATGGTTCACTCTTACAATGACGGTTCCACAGGTTTGATGTTCATCCATGCAGGAATCGACGTCGATTCGGCCCCTCAGGCCAGACGCAGCATCCTGGAGCAGGTGGAAATGGTCCGGCAGGGTCGATTTAGCGACGAGGTGTTGGAGATGACCCGTCAGTCCTGGGATTCTAGTTTGAGAATGATACAGGACTCACCCGCTTCGCTGGCGGAGTTCGATCTGAGATCGAGGGTCACCGGAAGAGAGGCGGATCTGGCTGGATTGAGAAATCGCATTGCGGCGGTGACGAAAGATGGAGTGGTGGAAGTGGCTCAAAGAATCGAACTGGACCTGGTTTACCTGATGGCTCCGGAAGAGGCTTCATGACCTGGATCGGTGACGAGAAAATCCTCGAGAATTCGACCCTCGGAGAACGAGTGGTGGAGAGAACCCATGGCAGTGGCGCAACGGTCGCTTTCTGCCGCAAGCCGGGTTACTTGAGACGTTACGCCTGCTTTTCAACTCACTTTGGTAGCGTTGATGATCGCTATCGACTTGGCGGAGGGGATGAGATTTCGTTACCGGACGGAGTGGCTCACTTCCTTGAGCACAAGATGTTCGAGGGTCCCGAAGAGGATGCCTTTCTGCAGTTCAGTCGCTTCGGAGCGCAGCCGAATGCTTTCACGACCTACTTAGGCACCACCTATCTCTTCTCCTGTACCGATCACTTCTACCCCTGCCTCGATCACCTGGTCAGATTTGTCCAGACTCCCCATTTCACGACCGAAAATGTCGAGAAGGAGAAGGGCATCATCGGTCAGGAAATCCGCATGTATGACGACCGCCCGGGCTGGCAGGTCTACCTCAATCTGTTGACGGGACTGTACAAGCAGCATCCCATCGCCAAGGAAATTTTAGGGACAGAGGAGACGATTGCCGGGATCACGCCCGAGTTACTCCAGGAATGCTGGAGAGTTTTCTACCATCCATCCAACATGATTCTGCTGGCGGTAGGGGATGAAGATGAGAATCAGTTCTTTGAAGCGGCTTCTCGGTTGCTGTCAGAGAGAGACATGGGGCCTGATCCCGCTGTCGAAATGATCAGGACCGTTGAAGATCCCGGACCCGCTACCAGAGAACGTCGGGAATCGATGCAGGTGAGTCGTCCGAAGATTCTGATCGGTTGGAAAGATATTCACGATGGGCTTTCTGGCCGCGAACTGATGCGTAAGGAACTGGTCTCGGAAGTGCTACTCGAATGCATCTTTGGCCAGAGTGGCACCCTGTTTGAAGATCTTTACCAGCGCGGCCTCATCGATGATTCTTTTGGAGCTACTTATCAGATTCATCCCGATGTTGGTCATTCGATGATCGGTGGCGACGTTCCTGATCCGGATGCCTTGCTCGAGGTTGTGACTCAAGAGATAGAACGTGTCCGAAACACAGGAATCGATCCCACCGATGTCGAGCGTCAACGACGTTCTGCCATCGGGTACCTTCTGAAAGCGTTCAACTCTCTCGAACACATTGCGGGGACCTACTGTGGAGCTCGATTCCTCGATACCAATCCATTCGAGGTGGTCGATCTGCTGTCTGAAATTGGCCCCGACGATATCAACCAGAGATTGCAGGGCTATTTGCTGCCCGATGAGATGTCCTGTTCGTTAGTGGTGCCTGGCTAGAGCTGAGAGTGGAGGAGAGATGCAGCAGCACTGGAAAATCCTGATCTGGTTGTTGGCGGGTGTCCTGGCGGGGCTAGGTCTGCAACAGATGACCGAGGCACCCGGTTCGATCGGTGTCCAGTTTGATCCAGATCCAGTGGTGGTCGAGGGAGAAACGGTTGGGATTCGGATCTCTCATGTGACAGCGAAGCTGCTCCCCAAGGGTCGTCATGCCTCGGAGAGCCTGCAGGTCGGAGATGTAGTCCGTCGAGTTACCATCAACGCAGGGATGTCTGATGAGGCGGCGGTGGATGCCAATTCGGTGGCGGCGTTGACCGCTTTCCTGGCAGCCGAGGGTGCCGGTGGAGTGGCCACCGTCGACCTGACTTCCGCAGCCAAACGTAGTGCTCTGGTGGCACTGGATCCGGACTCGAGTCGATCGCGTTGGTTGGCACCATTTCGGTTCCTGGCGGATATCTTCATGCGATTGCTGAAGATGTTGATCATGCCGCTGGTCTTGACCTCCATCATCACCGGTGTCGCTGGCCTCGGTGGCGGATCCGATTTTGGCCGCATGGGTCGCAGGACTTTCGGTTATTACGCCACCACTTCATTCCTGGCGGTGGGTCTCGGTTTGATCCTCGTCAATCTCATCCAGCCGGGTGAAGGAGCCCGCCTCGGTCTCTCTGTCGATGCGGATTTCGGTCAAAGAAGCGAGAACTGGCTCGATATTTTGAGACGGATGGTGCCGGAAAACGTGTTCGGTGCTTTTACCGGTAACGGCAACATGTTGCAGGTGATCTTCTTTGCGCTGCTGTTTGGTTTCTTCATCACGAAGGCTCCTGAAAAACCAAAAAAGATCCTCACAGACCTGTTCGAGTCCGCCTTTGACATCGTCATGAGGATGGCATCCTGGGTGATGAAACTGGTTCCCTACGGTGTCTTTTGCTTGATCGTCAAGGTCGTGGGAGAGACCGGTTTCGATGTATTCCGTCCCCTGGGCGCCTACATGCTGACCGTGATGCTGGCACTCATCATTCACGCCGGCTTGGTTCTACCGATGTTGTTGCGGGTCGTCGGAAAGATCTCCCCATTACAGTGGATCCGAGCGATGAGTCCCGCCCTGATGACGGCATTCTCCACTTCATCGTCTGCTCTGACTCTTCCGACTACCTTGAATACGCTGGAGAAGCGCGGCAGGGTGTCCAATCGAACCTCTTCCTTCGTCGCTCCGCTGGGCGCCACGGTCAACATGGATGGGACCGCACTGTACGAGTGCATCGGTGTGGTATTCCTGGCTCAATATTATGCCAGCGCCGGAAATTTCGAATTAACTCTGAGTGCTCAGGTGACTGTGGTGATGGCTGCATTCCTCGCTTCGATTGGAGCTGCAGGCATCCCGTCCGCCGGTCTTGTGATGATGTTGACGATATTAAGCGCCTTGAAATTGCCCCTGGAAGGTGCGGCGCTCCTGTTGGCTGTGGACCGACCGCTGGATATGTGCCGGACCACCGTCAACGTATGGAGCGACACGGTAGGTAGCGCCATCATCGCTTCCAGGGAAGGAGAGACCGGGTTGGGCGAGCCAGTATCAGAAGAACTAACTCCCTCGTGAAGCAGTTCGATACGTTCGATCACTTTCTGATGGTATGTTGTCTTATAGGTGTTGGGGAATCCAACGAGAGGAGCAGGACCGATGGCCATTCCGGCGACTCAGCTCAGGGTCGGACAGGTGATCAACTTTGAGGACCAGCTGTGGGTCTGTGTAAAACTGGAGCAGAAGAAACTCTCCAAGGGGGGTGGAGCTGTCCAGGCGAAGTTGAAGAACCTGACCCGAGGTGACCATATCACGCACCGGTTCCGTTCCGCAGACAAGGTCGAAACTGCATTCCTCGACAAAAAGAACTGCGAGTATCTGTACCCAGAGGGTGAGAGTTTCATTTTCATGGATACCGAAGATTACGAGCAGTACCAGCTTCACACAGATTTCGTCGGGGATCTGATGCCGTTCGTCAAACACAATGAACGAGTGGTGGTGACCTTCTACGAGGAGAAGCCGATCTCCGTTGATCTTCCACCTGCAGTGGTGTTGCGGATCAAAGAAACGGAACCAGGGTTCAAAGGTGATTCTGTCAACAATGTCTTCAAACCCGCGACGCTGGAAACCGGTCTTCAGGTGAAGATACCGAATCACGTGGCTGAAGGCGATCTGGTCAAGATCTCAACAGAGAGCGGAGAGTTCATCGAGCGCGTGAAGGATAAGTAAGGCGCTTCCGTAGCTCTCTGATCCCCTTGCGAAACTGGTGATGTCCCCCCATCGAGGGATGTCGAATATAACCCGCCTCGAAGCCTAGCCTCATCAGCACCTCCTGCGAAACGCGACCGATGGCGACCGGTTCCGCATTTTCAAATGTCTCCAGGAATATTCTCAGTGCTTCACTGCCTGCTTCTTGATCGGATCGACTCGGCTTGCGGTTGGTCAGGGCTTCTCCTGGCCGATGAGGATGCCAGGGCACCGCATTCCAGAGCACCAGGTTTCTATCTCCAGCGATCTCTCCCCACACGGTGGTGGCGGATCGTTCCTTGTAAGGTTCCTGGCGACTGGAAGATCTTCTGAAGTTCTGTCCGGTGGTCCACTCCAGAGCTTCGGGTCCGATCAGCAGGTTTTCTCCCGTGAAGGGGATGCCGGTGAAACGGCAACCAGCCCAGCCGCAGGCTTCCCCGACAAGGATGGCCGTGGCCCCCTGGTGGGCGAGCAGGTACTGCCGCAGGTTTTCGGTGCGGATCTTCGCAGCACCGCGGCGATCCAGTTCTGCATCCTGGTCGCGCCATGGATTGAACAAACCAGGAGCGGTTGGTTTGCGGATCAGCTTCAGTAATTTGTTGATGCCGAGCTCGAACTGGTGGTTATGCACGGATCTCCTGTCGCATGCAGAAAACGGATCCTCCCGATTTGAGGAACTCGCCGGTTTCGATCTCCACGACCTGGAAACCTTCAGAATTAAGTCGTGATTGGGTCACGGGAGCCCCTGCCGACATCAACACGTGTTTTCCATCGGGACACCAGAGGTTGCCAGCCAGCACATCTCTGGCCTCCTGGTCATCGACCTCGATCAGCCGATCGAATGCGGTTTCGAGCAGAGCCCGTCCAGTTTCGTCGAAGGCGGTCGGCACGTAGGCCGCACGCTTTTCATCGAGCAGCGTGAGAGCGGTGTCGAGATGATAGAAGTCGGGGTCGGGAAGTTGAAGGACCGCGACTTCAAGATCCAGCATCCGGCCTACCTCCAGGTGACAATCGATGTCACTGCGAGAGCCGACCCCGCACCAGATCAAAGCCCGGCCCGGATGTCTCAGGGTGTCACCGTTTCCTTCCCAGCACCCTTCGACCTGATCTGCGATCTCCTGACAGGGAAGGCCTATCTTTTCCAGGGCCTGTCGGTGCAGGGAGCTTTCAGGTCTTCGGTTGGAGTGACTCATACGACCGATGATGGCGCGAGGGATTCCCTCACCATCATTGATGACGAGGGAGGGGTTGGCGGTGAATACCGCATCGACCAGTTGTTCGTGCGACTCCAGAAGATGCACCGACAAACCCACTGATTCGATGGCATCGGCCAGCCCGAGCCACTGGTTCCAGGCCAGTTCCTGGTCGATGGTTCCGATCTGTCCTTCCATGTGGGCATTGCGAACGTCGATGACATCGAAATAGTCGGGCGGACACAGTAAGGCGCCGGTGACCGGCGCTTCGAGCGGAACCGGTCGGGGAGGACGGTCATTCCATTGCTGAGCGGTGGTGATTGGATCGGCGTTCATCGGAAAACCTCGAGCAGCAATTCACGGGCTGCGGCGATCGATTTCCGATGCAGTGCCGGCAGACGGTCTCCTCCGTCGATGGGAATCGTCTCGACCCCAGCTGGAATCTCTCCCTGGTAGCGATAGACCAGTGGATGGATGAACAGTTTTCGATAGGTGATGGCGTGCTGGAATCGATCAGCGTGACCGATCAGCTCGGCACCATCGAGGCCGAGTCGTTTGAATTCTTTGCCGATCATCTTGTCCGCATCGAGGCCAGAGCCCGACAGTCTGGCCAGTGGTGTTCCCCGATGTCCGGCCAGCAATTCGCCATCGCCGATCCAGACCAGAACCTGGTCGCCACACACTACCACCGCAGCAGCCCACCACTGCTGCTCGGTGGTGCGTTTCTGGCGACGCGTGGGCCAGCGCGTCGGCTCTCCGCTGGCTCTGGCTCCACACCCAGAGGCGAGGGGACAGCGCTGACAATCGGGACTACGAGGCGTGCAGATCGAACGCCCCAGATCCATCAGTGCCTGATTGTGATCGCCAGGGTTTTCCTGGTCGAGAGCATCGTCGGCGGCTTGCTGGATCCGTTTGCGAGCGGTCCCGCTTTTCGGATTGCCATCGATTTTCAGGTAACGGGACAGCACTCGTTCGACGTTTCCATCGATCACTGCCAGCGGTTCACCGTATGCGATGCTGCAGATGGCTGCGGTGGTGTACTCTCCGATACCGGGTAGTTTACCGATCAGTTCTGGATCTCGCGGAAAGATGCCGTCGTGATCATTAACGATCTGGCAAGCGGCAGCGTGCAGATTCCTTCCGCGCGAGTAGTAGCCGAGGCCTGCCCACAGCTCGAGCACCTGTTCAAGGGGAGCTCGAGCCAGAGACTTCGGGTCGGGGTATTTTTCGAGGAATCGATGCCAGTAAGGAATCACCGTGGTCACCCGAGTTTGCTGCAGCATCACTTCGGAGAGCCAGATGGCGTAAGGGTCTTCGATTCCGCGCCACGGCAACGACTGTTGCTCTGACTGGAACCAGTCTGCCAGTGCAGCAGTGACCTTCCGGACCATCTTCATACCCTCCTGTGATTCTTGTCAGCCAGGATGCTGGCATCTGGCCACGGATTCACTACATTCCTTGCATGAGCAATACCTTCGGAGAGTACCTCCGGATCACCACCTGGGGCGAGTCTCATGGCCCGGGAATTGGCGTCGTGATCGATGGCCTGCCGGCCGGGATTCCCGTTTCGATCGAGAAGATCGCTGACGATCTGGCCCGGCGTAGACCGGGAGGGGCGCTCGCCTCGGCACGCCAGGAGCCGGATACCCCGCAGATCCAGTCCGGTCTTGTCGACGGTTTGACACTCGGGTCGCCACTGGCGATCTGGATCGAATCGGTCGATGCGCGCCCACAAGATTACGATGCGCTCTCGGAGCTCTACCGACCGGGTCACGCTGATTTCACCACCGAGGCTCGCTACGGCATTCGTGATGCCCGAGGTGGCGGACGAGCCAGTGCTCGGGAAACCGCCGCACGGGTGGCGGCCGGTTCGGTGGCGCGCGCCCTGCTCGACAGGGAGTACGGCATCGAGATCGTCGGCTGGGTCGATTCCATCGGTTCGGTAAGTGCCGAGGTGAACCCGACCGTGGTCGGCTTCGACCAGGTCGAGGCCTCGCCGGTACGTTGTCCCGACGGGAATTGTTCTGTCGCCATTGTCGAGCAGATCGAGGCTGCGCGAGAGGCGGGAGACAGCCTCGGCGGATGGGTCGGAGTGGTGGCGCGCGGTGTTCCTGCCGGTTGGGGAGATCCGGTTTTTGCCAAGGTGAAGTCGCTGTTGGGTTCGGCGATGCTGTCGATTCCGGCGGCGGTGGCGATGGAGTTGGGTGATGGCGTCGCTGCCACCACCAGAACCGGTAGCCAGAACAACGATCAGATGACTTCCGATGGAAGCGGTGGCATGCGTCAAGAAACCAATCGCTCCGGTGGATTACAAGGCGGGATCACCAGCGGCGCACCGGTATGGGCACGCGTCGGTTTCAAACCCACTTCCACCATCGCAACCGCACAGGAGACCATCAACACATCGGGAGAAGCGGTGGTATTTGAAGGGAAGGGACGACATGACCCGTGCGTGGTTCCCCGTGCGGTACCGATCGTCGAAGCGATGATGGCGCTGGTGTTGGCTGATCGAATGCTGGCAAGTCGTGCCACACCACCTACATGAAGGTGAGCGAAAGCCAGTTGATTCAAACTGGTTTTGCCGGACAATAGATGGTTGAGTTCTGATTCGATATCTGTACGAGTCACGACAGTCAGTATCTTCAAGTTGATGTTGCAGTGCTTATTCGCTTTTTCTGACGAGTCTTGTCTGCATATGAAAGGGCACCATGTTGCGCTTTTTGACCATTTTTGCCGTACTCTGTTTCTTCGGGTTTTCTCCGGCGCTGATCTTTGCTCAGGGCGCTGAGGCGACTCTACTCACTCAGTTGTTCGGAACGGATTATACCGAATCGTTTGGCAGTTCGATTGCGGCAGCAGGGGATGTAGATAACGACGGGGATATCGATTTCATAGTGGGGTCTCCGGATGCCGATGGGAATGGGCCCGAGTCAGGCAGGGTTTCGGTGATCTCTGGCGCCGATGGAACCTTGCTCTATGTCATCGATGGTGAAGCCGCAGGTGATCGCTTCGGAGCTTCGGTATCTGCCTTCGGAGATGTCGACGGCAATGGTTTCAACGATTTTTTAATCGGAGCACCAAATAATGACGGTAATGGCGCAGACTCCGGTAGGGTCTACGCCATCCTGAGTGGGACGAATGGTTACTTTTTTTATGATGGCCCTGCAGCCGACTCACGTTTCGGAGAGTCTCTGGATTCTGCCGGTGATGTGAACGGCGACGGATATCTCGATGCCATTATTGGGGCCTGGGGAGACGATTCAGCCTTTCTTATTTCTGGATTCGATTGGTCAGTGATTAACGCTTTTGCAGGCCCAGCCGGTTCAGAGTTTGGTACTTCTGTCGGTGGTGCCGGTGATGTGAACGGTGACGGATTTGACGATGTCATCGTGGGAGCGCAATTCGATGACACCGCAGCTTCCATCGCAGGAGCTGCCAGAGTTTATTCAGGGTTTGATGGTGATCTATTACATACTTTCCTTGGTCAAGAAAACGATGAACTGGGCTGGGCTGTGAGTGGAGCAGGGGATGTAAATGGAGACGGAGCCGATGATTTATTGGTGGGTATCCCCGCGCGCGAAAAAGTTCATATCTATTCGGGAGAGACTGGCGATCTACTGCACATTATTGAGGAGGATGAGAGTTGGTTTGGAGGCTCACTGAGTGATATCGGTGATGCAAATGGTGATGGATCTGACGATGTGATTATCGGTTCGGAAGCGCGTTTTGCTGGCATCTACTCGGGCTTCAATGGTTCCTCTCTGGCTACTTTCACGGAGATTGACCCATCGGATCTAGGCGCAAGTGTTAATTGTTTGGGGGATCTCGACGGCGATGGATTTCCAGAGATCATCATCGGAGACCCCGGTTATACCGATGATCCTGTGGCGGGATCCGATCTGGGGACTGCTCTGATCTATTCTCTCGTGCCTGTCGTTTCCCCCACTGAAGTTTTCCGACGAGGCGATGCCAACCTGGACGGTGGCTTCAATATCGCCGATGAAATCTACCTGCTCGCTGCGCTCTTCTCTGGAGGACCCACCTGTGAATGCCCGGATTCCTGTGACCAGAACGATGACGGCGGTGTCAATATCGCGGATGCCATCTATGGCCTTGCAGCGCTCTTCTCCGGTGGAACAACTCCTCCCGATCCCGGTCCGAACAACTGTGGTGTCGACCCGACTGACGATGTTCTGGCAGATTGTATTTACGACGCTGCCTGCTAAAGGCTTTCTGAAACGAATCGCTCTCTGTAGGCTAACGAAATCTCTAGTGCTTTTTCAGAGAGGCATTTCATTTCTGGAGTGACCGATGGCATGGATTGAGAAGTTGTCTGAAGATCAGGATGAATCCGGAACCCTTGCTCGGGTTTATTCCGCTTCAAAATCTCGTGCCGGCGAAGTGGCACAGATTCTCCAGGTGATGTCACCGCGACCCGATCTGCTGGAGAAGTTCATCGATCTCTACGTTCAGTTGATGCAGCATTCCTCTGGTTTGTCTCGGGCCGAGAGGGAGTGGGTGGCGGTTCTGACCAGCCAGCACAACGACTGTCATTACTGAATCGAGTCTCATCTGCGAGATCTCGAATCCCAGCCGGGCAGTGAGCATCTCGTCGAGGCGGTCCGGTCGGGGCCCGATTCTCTGGAAGATCGACTGCAAGCCATCGCTTCCTTCACCGAGAAGTTGACCCGAAATCCTACCCAGATGACCGAAGACGATCTCTCGCATCTGAAGGGAGTGGGTTTCGACGATCCGACGATTCTCGAACTGGTCCATGTCATCGGTTTCTTCAATCACATCAATCGTGTCGCCGATGCTCTGGGAGTCGATCTGGAGTCCTGGATGCCTCCGGCTTCCTCCTGAACCAAACCGAATTCACCCCATGGCCACGGTCTGAGCTCTGCTGGACCCCTGAGCGTGATTTGAACAGGGCCCTGGAAGGGC
The DNA here is from genome assembly GCA_002711105.1 of Planctomycetota bacterium. Lineage (GTDB taxonomy): Bacteria > Planctomycetota > UBA8108 > UBA1146 > UBA1146 > UBA1146. Next base: position 39,814 of record PAIH01000057.1, on the reverse strand, counting down.
GTAGGATGGGAGGTAGGTGCTGGCTGGGTCCGAGACGACCTGTTGATCGGATCTATAGCTAGCAGGGTTGCCGAGATGAGGAATCGATGAGGAACGGAACCAATCACGTCCAGAAGTTACTGGGTCGAATTCGATCCAGGAAACGTCTGAGGGCGGTGATGCAACATTCCGGAACTTTCACGGCCGTGGCGATCTGCTCGATGGCGCTGCTGGTCTTGCTCGAACGTCTCGTCTCCGTGGCCGTCTCCGATCAGGTCTTTTATGGAGTCCCGGCGATCCTTTTCGTGGCGGGTGCTGTTTCGGCCTATTTATCGGTTCGATCGAGGCCGGTGGTCGAAGCGGTCGAGGCGGAGAAATCCGAGGCGATTCCCCAGACCATTTCCACTGCTCTTTTCGCCAGTGATTCGGGTTTCAGCGAGGAAGTTGCGGACAAGATCATCACCGATGCACAACTGCTGGCTGGGAACGTGAATCCTCGCCGTGCGGTTCCGCTCGGAAAGCCGGGGCACGTGATGCGAGTGGTCTATTCGCTGGTTGTTCTGTTGCTGGTTTTTCTGATTCCCGCCATCGATTTGCTGGGTATCGAGGAGGAAGCGAACAAGAAGCAGCGGGAACAGGAGCGAATCACACGCAAGGAAGGTTCACTTCAGCGCCGGTTGCGTGAAGTTTCTCGACTCGCTGAGCAACATCAAGTCGATCCGGAAACCCGCAAGCTACTGGTCAGGCTCGCCAAAAAGCCACAGGAGTTGCCTGCTGGCGACCCATCGGTCAAGCGTACCGAAGAACCAGCAACAGCTCAGGAGCGAGCCCGGAAAGCTCGTCGTGATGTTGCGGGTCGACTGGAGCGAGGAGCGCTGGAGGCGGCGCGTAATACGGCGGAGCGAGTTCGTCGTGGTGCTGAACAAAGCGGTGAGGCGAAATCGAAAGAGGGGCGTGAGCTCCAGCAAGCGATTCGCAAGGGTGATCTCGGTCGAGCGGCAATGGAACTACAAAAACTGGCTCAACTCGCCGGCCAGGAAGGAGAGGCGGGAGATCAAGCCAGGGAAGATCTGGCCAGTCTCGCCAGTTCGATGGGCTTGCCCGAAGAGCTGGCTTCGAAGCTCGCCAACAAATCAGGTCAGGGGAATTCTGGCAGCCCGATCGATCCGAAAGATCTACAGCGTCTGGCCGAGCAGCTCGATCAATTGGCTCGTTTGCTCAGGGAGAGTGATCTGCTCGATCATGCCCTCGATCAGATCCAGTTCACCGAGGCGGAACTCAGTTCGTTACCTTCCGAGTGGCCAGATGGCCCGCCGCCGCAGATTTGCCCCGATTGTCTCGCCGGAACCTGACAGTTGAAGGGCGGAGGAACCTGACAGGGTGCCTCCGATGAGCGAAGTTTCGTTCACATCAATAAACAGGGTTCACAAGCGAGTCCGCGAACCGGAATTTCGCCCCAGCAGGGAGCGGGTGTGGCGCTCAAGCTAGGTGGTGGCGGTGGGCAGCCTCCCGACACCAAAGATGGAGAGACTGGCACCCAGGTGAAACGACTCAATGGTGGCGGACATCGAGGAGTGACGGTCGCTACTTTACTGGTCGAAGGCGAAGCACCCAGTGGAGAAGCGAAGAAGCAGCTGCGTCAGGTGATCGAGGCAAGTGCCCGCACCGCAGAGTCTGATCTACAGAACCAGCGAATACCGGGGTCTCTTCGACAGGTGGCCGAAGATTACTTTGATCGCATTCAAGGTCGAACTGACGACTGAGCAGTGCCGCCTCGTTGTTTCAAATCTGAAAACGGATGGGGAGGGTGTGGATGCGCTTGGGGGCCGGGTGCTTTGTCGCCTTACTCTTGACCTCCTGCTCCTATTCGTCGGTGGAGCCCCTCTCCTTGACCGGATTCATCGGAGGCCCTGGCCGAGGCATCGGTCGTTTCTTCCAGCCTCGTGCCATCACAGCGTTACCCGGAGGCGATTGCATCGTGATCGACCGCAGTGGTCGTGCCCAGCACTTCGACCAGGATGGAAAACTGGAAGGGGTGTGGATGTTGCCAGAGTGGTCCGCTGGCCATCCCATCGATCTCTGTCTGACCGAGCAAGGCACTCTACTGGTGGCCGACACCCACTACATGAGGATTATCGAGTTTGAAGTGGACGGAAACGAAATCCGTCGTTTCGGTGAAGAGGTCGGACTGGAACTGGTTCGCGGCATCGATGTCGCACCGGACGGCTCCATCCTGGTCGCTTCCTACGGAGAAAAGGACCGGATCTTCCGCTTCGATCGAAACGGCAGATTGTTGTCGATCTGGGGTGAGAGGGGAGATGGCCCTGACCAGTTTCTCAGGCCCGAGGGAATCACGGTGACCGAGGACGGTACCGTTCTCGTCGTCGATTGTGGTCATCACCGGATTCTCCGTTTTTCGCTCGAAGGAGACCATCTTCAGACGGTTGGGGGATCTGGGCGAGCTCCTGGAGAATTTGATGATCCCTTCGACATCGACAGCCTGTCCGACGGTAGTTTTGTGGTCGTCGACAAGTCTGGATGTCGGGTCCAGAGGTTTCGGAGTGACGGAACCCTGATCGCCGCGCAAGGGGGTGCCGGGACCAGTTCCGGTAGACTCAGCGAACCGCGTGGAATCGCGGTAGGCGAACATGACGGTCAGGTCAGAATACTGGTGGCGGATACCGGCAATCACCGCGTGGTGGTGTCGCAACTACCGGGAGGATTTTGATGTCCTTGATCGGTTTCGATTCTCCGGCATGGCTCTGGCTGCTGATTCCAGCCCTGGGATGTGTGATTTATTTCACCCGCGAGAGTCGGGCTGGGTTGCCGGCAGCGGTCCAGAAGTTGGCGATGTCATTGAGGTGCCTGGCGGTGGTGGCCATCGTTGCGGCACTGGCTCGGATGGTGCTCTTTTCCGGCGGAGAAGGTCTGAGTATCCTGGTACTGAGAGATCTCTCCGCATCGGTTCCACGACTCGTCAGCGACGAGATCGTTTCGGAAACTTCAAACCGTCTCGGCACTCTCAATTTTCCTGATCAGGTTGGCTTTGCCTCTTTTGGCAACGATCAGCAACTAGAACAGCCGATGGGATTGAGGCTTGGACCGGGCATCTCATCAGAAATCGATCGGTCTGGATCTGACATCGCTTCGGCACTGAGATTTTCTGCCAGCACCCTGGAGGGGAGTGCACCGGGTGGAGCACGGCGCATCGTGCTCATCAGTGATGGGAACTCAACTAAGGGAGATCCGGTTCAGGAGGCAAAGAACCTGGCGACAGCCGGAATCGTGGTCGATGTTCTACCGGTCCATTATGACCACCAGGATGAAGTGATCCTGGAGCACGTTCAGGTGCCTGAAACGGTTCGTCCCGGTCAAACCTTCTCGGTCGATTCGGTGATCTGGTCGAGTCGGGAGGCCTCAGCGACGGTGGTGCTGTCCGAAGAGGATCAGATTATCGAACGCAGACCTGTCCAGCTCGCTCAGGGGCGCAATCGAATCACCTTCGGGCTTGGTGCCACTTCTTCTCCTCTCAGGAGACTGCGGGTTTCGGTCTATCCCGATGAGGGAACCGATTCGCTGGAGCAGAACAACTCCGGGTTGGCGTTGGTTCGGACGATACAGCCCGCCAGGGTGCTACTGGTTTCCAACGACCCCGAACAGACCCTGAGCGCAGCTCTTGATGCGGGAAACATTCTGACGGATGTGATTTCTCCCACGCAGCTTTCCGGGATTGCGGAGGAATACCTGGGTATCGAGGCGGTGATCCTCGACGACGTCTCCGCCTTTGATCTCGATTCGGAACGAATCGCACTGCTGGAGAAACTGGTCCATTCCACCGGAATGGGCTTGTTGATGGTAGGAGGGTCGAACTCCTTTGGTGCCGGAGGGTGGCGCGGTACGAAAGTGGAAGAAGCAATGCCGGTCAAGATGGACATCCGGCAGCGCAAGAAACTCCCCAACGGGGCTCTCGCCGTGATTCTCCATACGTGTGAGTTTGCGCAGGGAAACCTGTGGGCTCGACGCATCGCTGTCGCTTCACTGGATGCTTTGACGGAGCAGGATTTTTTCGGGGTACTGCTCTATGAAAATGGAATTGACGGTTGGGGAATTCCGTTACAACTGGTTGCGGATCAGACTGCGATTCAATCCAAGATTGATTCGTTATCACCCGCAGACATGGTCAGCTTTGCTCCGACGATGCAGCTTGCTCTTCAATCGCTGCTGGCTGCCGATGCCCATTCCAAGCATGTCGTGGTCATTTCGGACGGAGATCCTCCTCCTCCGAGTAAACAACTGATCGCTGCCTACGTTCAGTCGAATATTCAGATTTCGACCATTTGCATCAAGCCGCATCCAGGTCCTGAAGGCCCTGCCGTGATGAAAAAAATTGCCCAGGATACGGCGGGGCGCTATTACTTCGTTTCCGATCCCTCAAGGCTGCCGCAGATCTTCTTTCGTGAGGCGCTGACGGTGCGCCGGAATCTCATCGACGAGAGTACTTTTGTGCCGAGTGTCGTTGAGATTGCAGACCCCATCAGGGGCCTTGCTTCCGCCGGGTTTCCAGCTCTTCACGGTATCGTGTTGACGACCGCGAAGCCTCTCTCTCGATTGGTTCTCGTCAACGACGAGCAAGATCCGGTTCTTGCACTGTCCAGACATGGATTGGGAAAGACCGCGGCTTTTACTTCCGATGCTCGCGCTCGCTGGAGTACCGACTGGATCTCCTGGAGTGGCTATTCAACCTTCTGGAGTCAGTTGATCCGGTCCATTTCTCGCGAGACCGACTCCGGGATCCTGGAAGTGAGTCACCAGATTGAGGGGCAAGCAGGAACCGTGATCGTGGATGCCATTGACCCCGAAGGCCGGTTTATCGATGGCCTCGACGTGAAAGCGATTCTGGTGACTCCGGATCTATCCGAACAAGCAGTGGTCGTCAATCAGGTGGCTCCGGGTCGTTACGTTGGTAAGTTCTCGGCAGAGCAAGAAGGATCTTATCTATTGCGAGTCGATCATGAGGATGGACAGGGGAATCGCGGTGGTCAGACCAAAGCAATTTCGGTCGGATATCCTGCCGAGTATCGCACGTTGAGAAGTGACGAAGATCTTCTTCGTCGGATTGCCGAGGCTTCGGGGGGACGCGTGCTGTCCGGGCAAGAAGACTTGCTCGATCGCTCTTTGCCGAAGAAAAGGGATCGGAAACCACTTTGGGTGACTCTTGCCCTCGTCGGTCTTGGTCTGTTCTTCCTCGACATCGTGACCCGACGAGTTCAATTCCAGATTCCTCGAAAGGAAATGAGGCGAAAGAGCGTTGATCGGAGTGACAAGATCGTGGAGGGCAAGGCCGGACCGTCTCGCAGGCCGACCATCGGACGTTCTAGAGTCGTTACCGCAAAAGCCAAGAAACAGCAGCTAGAAGTGGAGAAGGGTGCCACCGAAGGTGCCCCTGAAGAGCCTGAGGAACGATCCGAAGATTTGCGTAAATTGATCGAGGCGCGCAAGAAGAGGCAAAAGCGGGGCAAATGACTGTTCGGGAGACTCCGGTCGGACCAGCGGTTCTCGACGGTCCGGTTGACGATCGACTCCCTTGGCTTCAGCATCCACGGATATCCTCGAGAGTTGCCCTCGGGGAGGGAGGCCCGTTGTCTTCGCGACCGTCATCATCTACTTCCGCTGACCAGCGGACCTTGTCTACAGCCCCTCTAACGGTGGTGGCTGCGGTCTTGAACGAACGTGAGAACATCGAACCGTTCCTGGAGAATCTGTCCTGGGTCGATCATATCGTCGCAGTGGATCACGGTAGTGTCGATGGCTCTCGGGAGCTTCTTGAGTCTCACCCGGCGGTAGAAGTCATCGATGCTCCTGCAGGAGAGGGCTTGATCGAAGACATTCGCAGGTTGGGTCTGGAGAAAGTCACCAACGGCTGGGTTCTGGTTCTCGATCTGGATGAGCGTGTTACCGATGACCTGCGGCGAGAGATCGAGGAACTGCTTGAAAGTGAGTCTCCGGAGAGCGGTTACCACATTCCATTTCGACATTACTTGCTGGGACGTTGGTTGCAGCATGGCGGTTGGGCAGATCAACATCTGCGCCTTTTCAAGGCGGGGCATGGAGATTACTTGCCGGGGTTGATCCATGCGGATGCGATCGTGAATGGGACGGTGGGCCAGTTAAAGGGCAAAATCCTCCACTTCGCTCATCCTACGATCCACGATTTCCTGGCGAGAATGAACCGTTACACGACGCAGAGCGCACCAGCCCTGGCAAGGGGTGAAGTGGGAGGGTTGAGAAAGCGTCGAATGTTGCCACCTTCGCGTTTCAAGTGGCTGAGAGCGAGTGCCTCGGTCTTCTGGTGTCGGTATTTCAAAGATCGTGGCTTCAAGGATGGCATGCCAGGATTCATCACAGCTGTTTTGCTGGCAGCATACATCTTTATCGAACAGTCGAAGGCCTGGGAGTGCCAGCTGGAGTCTCATCGATGAAAGATCAGCAGCAAAACCAGAACAGTACAGGGATCGTGCGGTTATTGAGATACGCACTACCTTACCGAAGCGTCATCGTGATCATCATTGCGCTGATGGTTTTCTATTCTGCTGCCAACAGTTTACGTCTGGCTGCCGTTGGCCTTGTCATCGATGGGGTTGTTTCACCTAGAGAGGATGGCCAGCGGGGACGGACGGTCTCGATATTCGAGGATCACATTCTTCCGTGGTTTCCCGGTGATGTGGAACTTTCGCATCAGACCGAGGATGTGTTCCGGATTGAACGGGCCCAACTTCTCGGAACGATTCAGGAGCAAAGCGGATCGACTTCATTGTCGTTGAAGAACGGGATTGTCGTCGAGGCTAAACTGCTGAGCGGAGGGGCTCTCCAGTTGGTGTCCGGTTCGAAGATCGAAGTCAAGGAAGGTGTTACCGGTACGTTCCGCGCACTGACAGCACAGGAACATGAAGAGTACGGAATCGATCTCTCGCAAGGAGAGATTCAGTCGTCATCGCAGTACTCCATCGGGGAGATTACTGGTCCAGCTTCGCTACATGTATTCACTGGTGATCCCGGGTCCGGAGCCCTGCAGTTGCTCTGGATTGCGGCTGCCTTCATCGCGGTTCTTTCGCTGGTGGTTGCATTGTGTGGTTTCTATCGGCTGGTCCTCGGCCAGAAGGTGCGGATACAGGTCATCATCGACATTCGAAATGCACTTTTCCGGCACCTATCGAGGCAATCACTCGATTATTACGAATCACGCAGACATGGCGACGTGGTTTCCAGATCGGTCGGGGATGTAGCGAGCGTTTCCGCTTCGATCCAGTTGCTATTTGGCGAGTTTCTCCAGAGTCCGTTGACGATTCTATTCTCGCTATCGGTGGCCTTCATCGCTTCGTGGCAGATGACTCTGGCCATGATCCCGTTTCTGTTGTTGATGGCACTGCCGGTCTTCAGGCAGGCAAAACGCGTCAGGACGCGCTTCAGGGGCGCACTCTCTCATGCTGGTGAGACCACCGAGGGGCTATCTCAGTTGTTCTCGGGGATCCGGGTGGTGAAGAGTTTTGGTCTGGAAAGTCAGCACCAAGCGCAGTTTGAAAAAACTTCCAAGGATCTACAGCGTGCCCTCGTTCGAACCGAGATCGCCAAAGCCAAGGGTCGGAGTTTTGTCGAAGGACTCTACAATCTGTTGTCTGCGGTTGCCATCGCAGCGGGCGGTTGGGTCATTCTGAATGGTTGGTTACAGATTTCTCTCGGTGATTTCACAGTCTTCCTGGCCGCGATTCTTTCCTGTTACAGCCCCGTCAAGAACCTGGCGAGGATGGCGACGACGGTTGGAGAATCAGTCGGGGCTTCTGATCGCATTTTCGAGGTTCTCGACACTCCGATGACCGTTGTCGATCAGCCGGCGGCGTCAGAGATGACACCTTTTTCAGGGAGCTTTGAGTTTCAGAATATCCGCTACAGATATGGCGGGCAGGAGCAGTTTGCGCTCGATGGAGTCGATTTTTCTGTGAACAAGGGAGAGAGGGTGGCATTAGTTGGTCCTTCCGGATCGGGGAAGTCGACAATATTTGATGTATTGGCTCGTTTCAGAGAACCGACGGAAGGTCGAGTCCTCTTTGATGGACTCGATTATCGTCAACTGACGCACTCGTCATTGCTGAAGCAGATTGCCATCGTTGGACAGGAACCATTCCTGTTCCATTCTTCGGTCAAAGAAAACATCCGCGGAGGTCGTACGGATGCCACCGCCGATGAGATCATCAACGCAGCCAAGGCCGCTTCAGTGCACGATGAGATCGCCGCTCTTCCCGATGGATACGATACGCTCATCGGTGAAAGGGGTGATCGGCTTTCGGGTGGGCAACGCCAGCGCATCACGATCGCCAGGGCAATTCTCAAGGATGCTCCCATATTGTTGCTGGACGAAGCGACGGCATCGCTCGACTCTGAAAGTGAACAGAGGGTTCAGTTGGCACTGGAAGAGCTGATGAGAGATCGAACAGTGCTGGTCGTAGCCCATCGGTTCTCGACGGTGAGGGATGTGGATCGGGTGCTGGTACTGGAACAGGGTCGAATCGTCGAGGATGGGACCGATGACTCTCTTCGTGCCTCTGGGGGGCTATATGCCCGTCTCAGCGCCCTTCAGGAGTTGGGATTGGCTGAGGGCGGCCATCTGGAGCGGCCAGATTCAGCCAAAACTCTAGGAACTCCAGAATAGTTAGTCCAGTTATTCAAGTTTGTCAAGGCTCGATCCGGCATTCATTGCCGGGTCAAATTCCCGCTTTAAACCACATTTTTGAGCGCGATTAAGCGACTTCGTCAGATTTCTCCCGGGCATTGGCCTCGCGCTTGCTTATTAACAAACAGCGCAGGGAGTTTAAATCCCTGCAATTCAATTCAGACTCTTCCTCGCTGTTTGGGAGTGTGGCCGGCGAAACCCCCTTTCGTCGGGCACCTCCCATTTTTTTTAGTCTGCCAGGACCCCGACCGTTTTGTGGATCGCCTCGACGACACGAGCCGGATCTCCCGCTGCCAGACGGTGATGGACGGGAAGGGCGACCACGGTCTGAGCTGCTGATTCTGCGATCGGGAATTCTCCTCGACGATATCCAAGCGATTTGAAACAACCCTGTTCGGGTAGGGTGCTGGGGTAGTAGGCACCGGAATCGATTCCTTGCTGCGAAAGCTGTTCTCTCAATCGATCTCGTTGGGTGACTCGTACGATGAACTGATGCCAGCAGTGGTCTGAACCCTCTGTGTGACCGAGAGGTGTTACTTGTTCTAGCAGATCGAGGTTCGTCAGTGTTTCCAGATATTCCATCGCATTACGCCGACGGACCTCTTGTTGCTGATGGAGTTTTTCGAGTCGTACCGAGAGTATTGCAGCCTGGAAGCCATCCATACGGGCATTCCATCCCAGCATCTCGTGGCGATACCCTCCTGTATCGCCATGAACTCTGAGCAATCGAACTCTGGCAGCGATCTTGTCATCCTGGCATACGACCATGCCGGCATCTCCGGCAGCGGCGAGATTTTTGGTCGGATAAAAGGAAAAGACTCCAGCGGTACCGATGGAACCGGCCGATCTTCCCCGGTATTTGACATCGAAAGCCTGGGCCGCATCCTCGACGATAGGAATCGAGTATTTCTCGGAGAGTTGCAACAGCGGATCCATCGCTGCCGTCTGACCGTAGAGATGGACAGGCAGGATGGCCCGAGTCGTTTCACTGATCTTATCTGCAACCTGTTGCGGACAGATGCAGAGGGTTTCTACATCCAGATCGACGAAGACGGGTACTGCACCCAGTTGAGCGATCACCGAGGCTGTCGAGAAAAAACTGTATGCCGGAAGAATGACCTCATCCCCTGGCTGCACTCCTGCTGCTGCGAGTGCGATCTTTAATCCATCTGTTCCACTCGAAACCCCGATGGCGTGAGCCACACCCAGTCTTTTCTGGCAAGTGGATTCGAACTGTTCTGTCTTTGAGCCGAGGCAGAAGGAGTTTTCGTCGATAGCCTCGCTAAGGGCCTCGATCCAGGCGTTCTTTTCCTCGGGGTCATCAGGGCCCACTGCGAACATTCTGATTCGATCTTTAACAGTCACTGCAACCTCCCTGATCAGCAAATAGTCTTTTGGTCGTGCGAGGTGAGCCACTCAACAAAACGGTCGAGGCCTTGCTCGAGGGCAACTTTGGGTTGGTAGCCTAACAAGGCATGAGATTTTTCAAGACAGGCATAAGTACGAGAGACATCCCCCGATTGTACGGGTTCTGTTTCAACAGAGTAATCGACGCCACAGCTCCTGCCGATGGCAGCGATCAATTGATCCAGACGGATACTATGATGATTCCCCAGATTGAAGATGTCGAAACCATTGCAGCGATCGAGTGCCAGTAGGGTTCCGTCGACGATGTCATCGATATAGGTGTAATCCCTCTCTGATGAGCCGTCGCCATACATGGGCACGGGTTCTCCCTGGCTGATGAGTGAACAGAAACGGTGAATCGCCATCCCTGGTCTTTGTCGAGGTCCGTAGACGGTAAAGTAGCGAAGACATGAAATGTTGATCCCAAACAACTGTTGAAAGGATCTGCATAGGATTTCCCCGGAGCACTTTGTTGCGGCATAGGGAGAAGCCGGGTGATTCACCGGATCACTTTCCTTGAAGGGAGTTTCGGTTCGTTCTCCATATACAGAAGAGGATGATGCGAAGATGAAATTATCGATCGAGTGATCCCTGGCCATCTCGAGAATCTGAGCCGTACCGTGGAAGTTCACATCGGCATACTCTGCAGGACTCTTCATCGAAGCCCTGACTCCTGTTCTTGCCGCCAGGTGAATCACTGAATCGATACGACGAGTTTGTGCTATGTGACCGAGAAGGCCTTTATCGCGGATATCTCCCTCGATGAGATCAAATCCTGCCCGGGCAATGAGGGTGGCGATGTTCGATCGCTTGAGGGCGGGATCATAGTCCGAGCCAAAGGAGTCGAGACACATGACCTCGTCACCTCGATCGAGGAGACGCTGGCAGATGTGGCTACCTATGAATCCGGCTCCGCCGGTAACAAGTACGTTTCTGCTCATAGGATCGTCCTCAACGAATCTACCTCTCCAGCTCATCAGATGACTCCAGAGGAGATTCTAGAGGAGCACTTGATCGCCGCCACCGGGACCGTGGAAGAAGCGTCAATTATTGGCGAATCTGGTATCCGGTTGGATCCTCAACCCCAGCTTCCTCGAAGCCCTTCTTTCTGAGTCCACAGGAATCGCAGACTCCACAAGCGAGTCCCTGCGGATTCGGGTCATAGCAGGAGAGGGTCAGGGACAGGTCCAATCCCAGCTCGGTGGCGGTTTGTATGATCTCCGCTTTCGACAGATTAACCAGTGGAGCCTGGATCCTCCACCAGGGTTCTTTGTCAATGGAAGTCCCTTCCCTGGTTCCTAGCTGAGCGGTTTCGAGGAATGAAGAGAGAAACTCGGGTCTGCAGTCAGGGTAGCCACTGTAGTCGAGAGCGTTGACGCCGATCCAGATGTCTCTCAATCCTCTGGCTTCTGCCACTGCGATCGCCACGGACAGAAACACCAAATTGCGTGCAGGCACATAGGTGGCAGGAATCTCCTGTCGCGAGGTCGCTCCCTCTTCCGGTTCCGCAGGGATGGGACCTGATCCGAGCAGAGCGGATCCACCAATTTTATCGAAGGGTAAGTCCAAAATGAGTGGAGCTGGCAGATCGAGAGAGGCGGCGATCTCGTGAACCCGGTCGATCTCGATGGCATGGTTCTGACCGTACCGAAAAGTGAGAGGGAGAGGCCGGTATCCACGGGCCACCGAGATGGCCAGCACCGTGCTTGAATCGAGACCTCCGCTGGCCAGGGCCACCGAATCAGTCCCTCGTGGGGTATCGAAAGCGGAAACCAGATCTTCCTCCTCGTGGTAGGATTCTTCCCGGTCGTATATCCTCAACCATCGAGGTCGGCAAGTGGTGGGGCTGTCCAAGTTGCGGAGATGGGAGAAATCTTGAGAGTTCTCGTGGTGGCAGGAAGATTGGACTGGTCGGTTCCCACGACCCATGCCCTGGGACTTGTTGAGGGATTGAAGCAGCGAGGTCATGAGGTCCAGATGGTATGTCGGGGCGGAGTTTTTCTGCCGCGCTTCCAGTCGATGGGGATCGAGGTCTATCAGGATCCTGGTTCATGGCTGGCACGTCGTCGTATGACGTCCTTCCTGGAGGATTTTAAACCGGCGGTGGTTCACGCGGTCGGTGGACCCGGCTCGCTGCGGATTGCAACTCGCCTTTCAGGACTGCTCGGGAAACCGATGATTCACACTGTTCACTCCTGGCTGCGTGCGGAGAGATCGGCCAGGGCGACCCGCTCTGCTTCAGGAGTCATCGTCGTCAACCAGGACCTTCGTCAGCACATGGTCAGTGAAATGGGAATCAAGAAGGAACTGATCCGGGTGATCCCGTACGGTATTGACGTATTGGATACGGATCCGAATCCGTGGGTACCGAGAAAGATCCCGGTTATCGGTACTGTTGGTCGATTGGAAAAGGGTCGGCGTCTCGATGACTTCCTGCTTGCAGCGGGTCTTCTGCGCCAAAAACTGGGAGATGTCATCTTCACAGTTCTGGGAGAAGGTCCTGACGAACGGCGTCTACGTTCGGTCTGCAAGTCGATGGATCTAGAAGGCCACCTGACCTTTGCCGCTCCCCCTGCCGATGTGGATGCAGTCTACCGCGCCTTTGACATCCTGATGCTGGTTAGCGATTGGGGCGGAGCTGGGGTGCACATGCTGGAAGGGCTGGCACGGGGTGTTCCCACCATCGCTACCGGGGGTGGAGAGATTCTCTCCTTATTGGGAGAAGAAGGGATCTGCACGCTGGTTCGTCCCGGAGATCCAGAAGCTCTGGCACAGGCAGGTACCCGTCTGTTAGCGGATCCAGAACGCGCCAGGAAGCAGGCTGAGAAGGGTGTGGGATACGTCCGAAGCCACTATCCGATGCGTGCCATGCTGGACCGAGTTGAGGATCTACATCAGAGCATCTGTCAAACCACAACAGTCTGATCGCGGATCTGATTGGGTCGGTGGACAGGGTAGTACAGTGACGATATTCTCTCGGTATGACGAANGTAATCGTCATCCCTGCGCGTCTCGCGTCGCAACGACTTTCTAGAAAGCTGTTGCGCGATGAGACCGGCTGGCCGCTCATCCGCCACGTCTATGAACTCTGTTTGGAGGTTCCGGACGTGGACGAGGTGATTGTCGCTGCGGATGGCGAGGAAATTGCTGAAGTGGTCCGGGGCTTTGATGGGGAGGTTGTGATCACCCCCGCAGAACTCCCGACCGGAACTGATCGAGTGGCTGAGGCGTGTCGCTCTCTTTCATTGTCGGCAGATGATTTAGTCATCAATGTTCAAGGGGACGAACCGAATCTGGATCCGGAGCACGTGGCGTTGCTTTTGAGGCTGCTTCAGGAGCATCCTTCCTGCCAGGTGGCCACTCTTGCGCTGACCAGAGCCGGGCCAGATTCAGCGGAAGATTTTCGGAATCCGAACCGGGTGAAGCTATTGATCGACAGTTCAGGGCGGGCACAGATTTTTACCAGGAAAGCTGTGCCGGAAAGCCCGGAAGGAACTGTTCCGGAGGGGGGCTGGCTCCAGCACATCGGGGTCTACGGATTCCGCAGCAAGGCTCTGGAACGGTTCCGCACCCTTCCCCGGGGCGATCTGGAGCAACAGGAGCGGCTCGAACAGTTGCGTCTGCTGGAAGCAGGGTGTGAGATTCGGGTAGTAGAGGTGGATGTAGCGGCTTCTGGGATCGATACCGAAGAAGACTACAGACGATTCGTGGAGAATACCCGCAGGATGCGGGAAGATCGGGGAGACGAGAATGCTGCTGGGAGTGTTCCAGCAGAGGCGGTCGACCGGGGGGAAATGGACGACAACTCATGACTCAGTACATCTTTGTAACAGGTGGAGTGGTTTCCGGTCTTGGGAAAGGCCTCACGAGTGCTTCGATAGGGTCGTTGCTTGAGAGTCATGGATTGAAAATTGCACTCCAGAAATTCGATCCATATATCAATGTCGATCCCGGCACGATGAGTCCATTCCAGCATGGTGAAGTTTACGTCACTCCCGATGGTGCCGAGACCGATCTTGATCTTGGCCATTACGAGCGATTCACCTCCTGTGAAATCAGTGCCAACTCGAACTACACCACTGGCAAGATATATTCGACCGTGATTCAACGTGAACGTCGTGGTGACTACCTTGGTAAAACGGTTCAGGTCATCCCGCACATTACAGATGAAATCAAGGAGAGCATCGCCCGTGTTGGCTCTACCGATGTAGATGTCGTGATTACTGAGGTGGGTGGTACGGTGGGAGACATCGAAAGTCTCCCCTTCCTTGAAGCACTGCGGCAGTTCGGCCATGACCATGGCAAGGAGAATGTACTCTTCATCCATCTAACCCTGTTGCCGTACATTCGAGCCAGTGGAGAGATCAAGACCAAGCCGACACAGCACTCAGTGGGGCGCCTTCGTGAGATCGGTATCCTTCCTGACATCCTGATCTGTCGTACCGAGATGGATGTAGAACCCGAGATTCCCGAAAAGATCTCCCTGTTCTGTAATGTTCCGACCGAATCGGTCTTTATCGAGAAGGATGTGGAAACTTCCATCTACGAATTGCCCCTNGTCNTGCGGCAACAGCAGCTTGATACCCGCATCCTGGANCATTTCGGTCGCGAGCATGGTTCGGGAGACATGGATCGCTGGATCGAGGTTGTCGATGCGCTTCGTGAACCACAATCCGAGGTGGAGATCGCAGTGGTCGGCAAATACATCGAGCTGACCGATTCCTACAAGTCGATCTACGAGGCACTGACGCACGGAGGGATTCATCATCGTTCCCGTGTTCGGTTCCGTAGGGTTCAGGCAGAGGATCTTGCAGAAGGAGATCCGGCGACGGTCCTCAGTGGGGTCCATGGAGTTCTGGTTCCAGGAGGTTTTGGAGAACGAGGACTCGAGGGGAAAGTCCGAACCGTCCAGTATGCGAGAGAAAATAATATACCGTTCCTGGGAATCTGCTATGGCATGCATGCTGCGGTGATCGAATACACACGAAATGTTTTGGGGATCAAAAATGCTTCCTCGACTGAAATCCACAAGGATACTGAGGAGCCAGTGATCACTCTTCTCGACGAGCAAAAAGATGTCGNCGAGAAGGGTGGAACGATGCGATTGGGCACCTGGCCATGTAATTTCGTTTCTGATTCTGTTTGCGCCCGTGAATACGGTTCCACAGAAGTGGGTGAACGCCACCGGCACCGTTACGAGTTCAATAATGAATACCGGGATCGTTTGTGCGAAGCCGGACTCAGGATTTCAGGCACCTCTCCAGACAATAGCCTGGTCGAGGTCGTTGAGATTGTGGATCATCCCTGGTTCGTGGCCTGCCAGTACCATCCCGAGTTCCAATCGAAACCGTTTGATGCGCATCCACTCTTCCGTGGCTTGATCGGTGCTGCTCTGGCGAAGAAGTCACAAAGTGACTGACGACAAGCGGATCGATGATGACTGGAAGAGGCGCGCTTCTGAAGAGAAGGCGAAGATTGCCGCGGAACTGGGTGTAGAGCCCACGGAAGCGGGGCAGGGTACGGGTTCGATCGAGCCCGATCCGCTCTTTCCCGTAGTGATCCAGCAAATCGCCTATCCTGCCCTGATGGCACTGGGACAGATTCCTGATCCTCGTACTGGAGAGAGGATGATGGATCTCAACCTGGCAAAAGAAACGATCGACCTGCTGGCCGTCCTTGAGAAGAAAACTGCGGGTAATCGTGCACCAGAAGAAGATAAGATGTTGCGCGATCTCCTAAGGGATTTGCAGATGGCATACTCTCAGACCGCGCAGGCAGCTCAAAAGGCGGCGGCGGAGAACTCTCCAGATAGTCCAACAGAGTGAACTCCACGGGGTAAAGAGAAATGAAATCTCGCAGGGTTCTCATTACCGCAGCGTTACCTTACGCGAATAATCATCCCCATCTGGGTCATGTTGCCGGCGTGTATTTACCCGCCGATACTTACCATCGTTTTCTGAATTTGATGGGCACAGAGTCGATATTCATCTGTGGTAGTGATGATCACGGGGCGGCGATCACAATCTCCGCGCAGAATGAGAATAGTACCCCACAGGCTGTTGTAAAAAGGTATCGAGCCATCCAGGAGAAGATTTTTTTGTCACTCGGGATCGAGTTTGATTACTACAGCGGCACCTCTACCTCGGATGGCCATGATGAACTGTCCCAGGAGTTTTTCCTGAAGATTAGAGAACGTGGCGACATCGAGGAAAAGTATACGGATCAGTATCGTTGCGATTCCTGTGACATGTTTCTTCCCGACCGTTACGTCGAGGGAACTTGCCCATTGTGCGGTGCAGAAGGTGCGCGGGGCGATCAGTGTGATTCTTGTGGTGGTGCTTTCGAGCAAGACAAGCTCGTCGAACCCCTCTGTGTCAGTTGTGGAGCCAAGCCAGATTTAACCTCCACTCAGCACTGGTTCTTCCGTCTTGATCGTTATGAAGATCGACTCAAGGACTGGCTGGAGAGTCGTGAAGGTTGGCGAGACAACGTCCGCAACTTTTCTCTTGGAACCATCAAGGAGGGATTACCAGCTCGTAGCATCACGAGGGATCTGGAATGGGGAGTTCCGGTGCCTCTGGAGGAAGCGAAAGACAAGGTGCTATACGTCTGGTTCGATGCTCCTGTGGGTTACATCTCATTCACCAGAGAGATGTTCAGGGAGCGAGGCCAGGAGGATGAGTGGCGTTCCTGGTGGCAAGACGATGATGTGGACATCGTCCACTTCATCGGNAAGGACAACATCATTTTTCATGCGGTCATCTGGCCGGCGATGTTACTCGGGCATGACCAGTTCCAGTTGCCTTCATCGATACCCGCGAATGAATTTCTCAACTTCAAGGGAGAGAAGTTCTCCAAATCCAGAGGGGTAGGAGTCACAGCCGAAGAGATTCTGGAGTTGTTCGAGGCCGATCGAGTGCGTTACTACCTGACCGCCGTAGCTCCCGAAGCAAAAGATACCTCCTTCACCTGGGAAGAGTTTGTCCAGAGAAACAATGACGAGCTCTCCGATGTGATTGGCAATCTCGCCCATCGAGTTTTCACGTTTACGAAAAAGAACTTTGACTCGAAGATTCCGGAAGGGGCTTCTGATTCTCCCTTTATAGAAGAGGTGCTTCAGGTTCTGCAGGAAGCTCGGCAGGGCTGGTCCGCAGCGCTTCACAAATATCGGTTCCGTGAAGCTCTCGATAAGGTTGTCACTCTGGCCCGTCATGGCAATCGACTATTCGATGCGGCGGCGCCGTGGAAGAGTCGGAAAACGGATCNGAAGAGATGNGGTTGTGATCTCGCNGCACTTCTCGAGGTGGTNCACGGCGTATCGGTATTGCTATTGCCTTTCGTACCTGAGACTGCCGGTAGACTCGTAGCGGCTTTCGAGGAGGCCGCTGGACCTGCAGGAGAAGTGGTAGGTGTGCTGGGTGATCGAACCCTGCTCCAGGCAGGTCATGCTGTGACCGGGCCAGGGATTGTTTATCCGCGCCTTGAATTGCCAGAGGATGAAGAGGAGTCCTGAGATAGTCGGGTCCATTCAAACCAGACATCCTGACTTTTCCCCGGCCCACTAAGTGAAGTTCCGAACAGTTCTCGCAGTTTATTTCTACGCAGATTTCCGTTCACCAGGCTGCGATAGATATTTTCTCCCAGGCGATATCCGATGACGTGGGTAGTACCAGAGATGGTGTCTGGATCTCGAGATACCATTTCTCTGGAGTTCGGACGATTTCTTTCTCCTGCAAGCCAGTCGGTTTCTTCCTGGATGTATTGAAGTGAATCTTGAGTCGTCTGTAGGGTCGCAGACAGCACCGAATCAAGTCTTTTGCCACTCAACTGGTGAGCGAGAGAGTTCAGTTCTTTCACATCGAGGCAAGTTCGCTTGTGGTCGATAATCTTGGTTCCCAGGTAACCGATCGTCTCTCTCAATGCGGTCTCGTAGAACCCATCGATTGGATCCTCGATATGGCCATCATCATTAGATAGGACAAAATTCATGTGATGAGTTGCTTCTTCTGTTGCGTGTCTGATCGATAGGTTTCCCAGCACTATGATCTGCACACGTGGAAGATAGCAGGACTCTTCTCGCTCCAGTTGTGATCTGACCAGTTCCATCTCAGTATCATCGAGCTGATGACGGTCTTGTAACTTATCGAGGAGGTCGAGGTTTCGACCGGTATGTACTGTAAATCCATCGAGTCCATCGGCAGCGATTGCGAGGTACTCACGAATCGTTTCGATGAGCATCCAGATCTGGTCGGTCATGATTGAGGAGGAGATTGAGGGTAGATTCACCACTCCGACCGATTCCTCCAGTTCTTGTTCGTTGAATTGCCAGTTCAGGTAGGACTGAAATTTCACCAGAGGGGTGGTGTTCATCAGACAGAATCGGTCTTCGCCGATTCTGACCGCCCGAACCTTCTGCTCTTGTGAGGTTTTAGCGAGTTCCCAGTACACCCGGTCAATGTTCTGGAAGACGGTGCACTGGGTAGGGGCGTCCATCCCTGCTTCAGCTGTTATTCTTGTCACCTGGGCGGGAAGATGCGCCGGCGCAACGTGCAGATCTCCAAAGGTGACAGCCAGAATCGCTCCCTGATGCTCGGTCAGGGCCTCCGTGATTCGCATCGCAGCGATTTTTTCTCGTGCTGCGAAGGAATCACCAACCACTTCAGGTTCAGAGTTGAGGGCGAGGACGGGGAGCCCGTGATCACGAAAGAAATTCAGCTGTAGGGCATAATTGCGCCACGGGAACCTCCAGCGCTGATCCCAGCCGGATTCGGCGAGTAGTTGTTCATCGGAGATCTCCTGTCGAATCCAACGGTTCAGTGGCTGTTGAGCATCGATGTGGAACGCCTCGGTGCAGAGCACTACTTTTTTGCCCATATCGATCAGCTTCTCGATGACCCGAAGTGGCCCCTTCTGGGATTCTCGCAAAGAGTGGTAATCACCGAAGTAAACCACGTTGCATCGGGAAGCGTGCTGAGCGATCTCCTGGATGGAGATCGGTTGCAACGACCCTTGTGTTGATTGTTCGTAAGTAGCACGCCAGCTCAGCAGGGCCCCGGTAGGATCATCAATAGACTCTTCGATTTCCCGCCGTGCTTCATCGGCCAGACGGCGTTGCAGTTCCATCAGTCGGGATCTCGCCGGAACTCCGTGCGATCTCACTCCTGGGACTCCATTTCGCGCAGATCCTCAGGTGTGTTCAGATTTCGGAATGGATGCTCAGGCCTCTGGTTTTCTGCTGAGCTCAGTGGAAAGTCATCAGGCCATTTCAGCAGCATTGCCCCGGTTCTGCGCACCCATGCCAGCAGGGCCAGATCTTCATCGGGTGGCTCCAGGACTTCGAGAGCTGCAGGATCCCAGACAGCGGCCAGTGGTTGAGGACGTTTTTCATCGACAGGTACTACCGATTGCTCTTTGGAATGCTGGGAGCAGATCTCACTGACGATGGATCGGTTGAGAGCCGGAACGTCCACAGCGGCGAGAAAAACCGGCCTGCCGACCTTGCCGATGGCATTTCCAATTACGTCCAGTAGGCAGCGAGCCCCCGGTGGATCGGCAATCGTCTCCTGCCAGGGTAAGGGGGACGTCTTGTCGAGGATGGAAACGTCTTTCAGTGACACAAACATGTTGTCGAAGAGGGGAGAGAGGAGCTGGAATTGTCGCTCGATCAGAGTTGATCCGTTCACTTCCAGGAGTGCTTTGGGGCCTCCCATCCTGCGGCCCTCTCCTCCTGCGAGGATGATGCAATCGGTCACGGATTCAAAATCTGGTCTGTTCAAGTCGGGGACCTCTCTGGGACCGTGAGATAACTTGTTGCGGGTCGCGGGTCAACTTCGAAAGTCCTACGTTGACAGACCAGGTTCAATTATTAGTGGGTTCCCCAGCGTCGTAATTGCCGTAAAGAGGCGGCCAGGTCCTTGGGAAGGATCGACTCCACCGTCATCTCGGTATCCCTGGAGGGGTGGCGAAATTGAATCGATTGAGCATGAAGACCCAACCTACTCAATAGCGGATGCTCCAGGCCATCTCTCCCGGGACGATAATTTCGTTTGAAGGAGGAGAGCAGTAGTGGGTTGCCCGAGCCGTAGAGAGTGTCGCAACAAACAGGTGCACCCAGTTTGAGCATGGTGAGGCGTACCTGATGAGTGCGACCCGTGTGCGGCTGGATCTCGACCCAGGAATGATCTTTGAAGGCCTCCAGAAGCTGATAATGAGAGCGACACTCCTTACCTGAACTTTGAAACCGCATCGATCCGGGACGAGACGGGTTTTCCTCGACATGAAATATACTCTCACCCCTGGGAGGATCGGGTAGTCCCTCCACGAGAGCTCCATAGCTTTTCTTCACTTCTCGCGCCATGAACTGGTTGCGAAGGTGGGTCTGTGCTGTGCCGTTTTTGGCAAAGAGGATCACTCCAGTCGTTCCCTTGTCGAGACGGTGAACGACGTGGGGTCGAGGTGAATCTGGATCCGTTTTCTTCCAGTGATCCCACAGCAGATCGATGAGACACGAAGCGCTTGTATCCCATCTTTCGCTGACGGTGCTGATTCCGGCGGGTTTGGTCACTGCACAAAAGTCCGAGTCGTCATGGAGAATTTCGAGTGAGGGGATACGAACGGGGTTCAAGATAGCCGCTCAGGATCCCGGCATTCGCCGGGCAGCAGTCTCGAGCTGTTGAATTCCGGTGAGGGCATCTTCTTTATCATCAGCTCCCTGCTCTGCACGATTTGTGAAGGCACAGATGACTTCCAGGAACCGTTCATAGGAACTCTGATCTCCACTTCTCCAGCGAGCGAATTCGAGCCATCCGTTAGCGATGTTGACCAGGAACGAAGCTTCAGGGCTGACGGAGGTGGGGGTGGAGTTCTCCTGAGCGTCGATATGGGCAGCTTCTAGCGACTTCTCGAATGCTTCGCAGGCACCGTGCCAATCTTTTATGCCGCACCGATGTACACCCAGTGCCCACCATGCCATATGAAAGGGAAGAGCTCCTTTTTTCAATACTGTGCGCCATTCCAGGCAGTCCTGGGCACACCGAATTCCTTCCTCAAAATGTTCCCGTGTCCTTGGTTCTGGATCATCCGACCAACAAGGAGCCAGATCTGCTGCGAGGTTGTAGGACAGGATGTTAGCTCCATCGAGGCGCCGAGAACGCTGTTCAGGGTCAGATTCTTGACTGGCTTGAGCGGAAAACTCATCGATGGCTGCTCGGGAGATGGCGATGACATCATCAAGGGTTCTCGACAGGTCGTGTCCTTGAGAAATCCTTTGGCTTGCCATCAGATAAAGCGCGCGCCTCTCCAGAAGATCTTCACTCAGTTGTATGTGAGAGATCAACGGCTGGACTCCCTGGTCGGAATAGATCTGCAATAACTGTGGCCATTTATCCTCGAATGGATTGGCGTTCGGATTCACCTGATCTCCCTCAGTTCGATTTGATCGAACCATACTGTACCGGTCTGGCCTTTCAGGTAACAGGCTATGTAGGTTGTTCTACTGGTGCCGGGACTCCAGTCGAAGGAGATACGAGTCCAGTTGGTATCGCGTCGAAGCGGTTTCGATCTGGCACTCCATGATCCGAGGCGACCGGTAAAAAACCCCACCAGCGCTTCGCCCTGGAAACCTACTGCTTTCACCAGTGCGGTTACGCGGTATTTCTTTCCAGGTGTCACCACGATCCTCTGGATAATTCCGCCGGCGCCTGGTTCTCGGATCTCCGCTTGCAGAGCTGAAGTATCAGAGACCAGATTTTCGGTTTCTTTACCAAAGCGGATCGAACCACCAGGATCGATCTCTCCGGTGATCCAACCGTCGAGGTATCCTTCCGCTTCAAAGGAGCCATTGATGAGAGGTTCATGACTTTCGATGCGCGTGATTTCCTCCGCGAGATTCTCTCCAGCGGGTCCTTCATCAAGGACGCCTGTAGGGATCGGGGTCCCATCCGGGGTCATTAACTCAAATCGGAATCCGCGGGTTCCTACCAGCTGAGTCACGGCGACTTCGATCATGTTTTCACCGGCGAGAAGGGTGACCGGGAAAGGTTTCTTGTTGTTCAACATCAACTCGTCGTGCATCGGTTGACTCATCTGTGCACTGGCATCGATGAAACCAATATGAGATCCGTTGACTTTGATCTGCATCTTCACATCGGTTGCGATAGCAAGTCGGGCTTCGATATCTTCTCTGACCGCGATGCGACGGAACAGAAGCCAGCGCCTATTTTTGATTCCTGGTTGTTGTTGCGAGGACAGATCGGTGAAAGGAGTGGGCCAGACGACTCTCTTCCAGTTGTCTTCTCCCTTTTCGGTGTCATTTCCTTCGACCGGTCCTCGTACCCACCAACCATTGATGATCGTACCGTTGAGCCGATTGTAGTTGAGTTGCTTCGGATGGCTTCGAGTGAACTTGACGGCAGATCCGCCCAGATCTACCCGGTCGTCGAAAACGGGCCATCCGTTGGCGCGGAAAATCCAGGCCACATTCTTGCCGAGGGCGATGGAATAAAGACTGGCGATTCTTTCGATGCTGGAAAGCCCGTGCAGGTTGAGGGTCTGCTCGGAAGCACGTCTCTCGGTGAACATTTTGTGGTGGACTCCAAGACCGTGGAAGAAGCGTAGTGCAGCAAAGACGGATGGGTCCGGTTGCCACGGCACTTTCCGATCACTTTCTCGTTTCAGTAGCCAATCCAGTGTTCGCTGGAAAGCCCGGGCGTTGAGCAGGCGATACCCCAGTTCCCCGTAAATTCCTTCATCGACACCACAGTTTGCCAGCAGCATGTATGGATCGTGACCAAAACCGATGTTGTGACCCAGTTCATGAGTATAGGCGCCGGGTAGGATGTCACCCACTCCGGTGTATTCGTGAAGGACTGCGGCATCGAGAACGATGACTCCACCCCCGCCGAGTCCTCCGACACCGGGTGGCAGAAAAATGTCGAAATCCATGAACAGTCTCAGGACTCCGTCAGCGCAACCGAGATGTTCCTTGCACCCTATCAGGCTGCGTGCGACCTCAGGCATCATCGATTTCATACGGTCCCTGAAGACGCTCGGGCCGGAAGCGCTGGAACCTGCATCGTTGATGGTGATGGGGGTTTCCGATTTTGCGATTCCTCGGATGGCCGAATCTCCGAACGGTACATCTATCTGGATGCTCAGTTTTTCGAGGTCCACTCGTTGTAGAGTTTCCGGTTCCTGCCAGCGAAGTGGTCCCAGTTCTCTTTCGATGAGTACTTTTCCGTTGCGATCGACGGCAGCCAGGAGACCTTTCTTGCCCGGTACTCTCTCCAGGACTCGTCCTTCGGCATCGGAGATGGAGAGTCGCATCTGGAGATCCTTGTCCTTGCGCTCGTAATGGAGAATCGGAGTCCATGGAGATCTGGGTTCCAGGTCATGCCGCTGGCCTGCTGCCAGTGTGGTTCGGTATGGAAGGAAACGAGATGTCCTGCCGCCGGGAAGCGAGCTTCTGACATCGAGGCGATAAGTGCCGGGCATCACCCAGGCGCGGCGCGCTTCGGCAGTATCGAGAGAAAAGCGCTCGCGAAATCCGTCGACCGAGACCACATCTATGGTCGCCTCTCCTGCCCCGCCGAAGGCTGACTCGGAACTGTATTGCAGGCGCCCCATGCGTTGCGGGGCCAGGGTGATGAGAACTTCGTCCCGGTCGCCACCAGTACGATTCCGCAGCAGAAAAGGATCTCCTTGTGGGGTTCGTCCGAGAACACAAACATCGACAGGGAGTCCCGCCATCAACAGCTGAAATCGCCCGGCAGGAACCTGTCGAGAGGATTCGAGACGGCCACGAGATCCTAGCTCCCTGGCGACTCTCTCGGTGGTGTATGCCTGGGCAACGGTTTCAGGAGTCACCCACACCCGATCTACCTGGAGCCCCTTTCCTTGTTGATCCTGAACTGCGATGACCGTTTCCTTGGAGGGGGCCAGGGTGACCGATTCTTTACTGTCAGCCAGTGTTCCCTGGAAGATGAACAGGCGAGGTAGCCGTAGCACTGCAGTCTGCGCTTCCGGATCGATACCATCCTCGATCTCGCCCTGAGCGATCACCGTCCATGACCCGGGTATCGCCATCCCGCTCCAGGATCCTGCGCCATCGGTAGTTCCCTCCATCACGGCCAGGGTTTCATTGGAAAGAAGTATGACATCGGCTCCACCGATTGGTTTGCCATCGTCGTCGATTACCTTGACCTCGATGGGACGGAGCTGGAATTGTTCCCTGATCCATTCTTCGCGTTCCCGTTCCCTGGCGATGGCAAGCGCTTCCTGGCTATTCTCGGATCGATGACCGGGACCGAGAACGCGTTCGATAGAATCGAGCAGTTCGCCTTCCCTGTCGAGCATCTCGACGAGGATGGGAGTGAGCCCTGGATCTTTGATGGCGACGAACCTCCGCAGGCTTCGCCCGGGCAGGACCCGGAATCGCATTTCGAGATCTTTACGCAGCGGGATCTTGAGCTGAACGAGGCGTTCTGTAGTTGTCGAATTCTCGACTTCCAGTGCCACGACACGATAAGACTTGCGGTTTCCAGCTCCTCTTCTTGTGAGTTCCTTGCCGCGCCGGTCGATAAAGGAGGGACCGCCATGGTGGTCCTTCTGATGGTATTCGTAGGCGATGATGCGATCAGATGGTGGCCAGGCGTCGTCGAGGAGCTTCAGAGTGAGTCCGCCTTCAACAGGGGGAGGTACCCGTTGCACCTCGGGACGAGTCTCATCTTCGATGGAAGCGATGGGTTCCGAATCAGGTTTCTCAAACGGAATGTCGAATCTCGATTCGGGATCAAATCCGATCCTGGGTCGAAGTACGGAATCGGGTTCTTTGCGGCCGGCCACTTCCGAAATCTGACGTGGCTTCGGAGTCTGATCGGGAGTAGCGGGAAGTGGTATCGGCGAGTTGTTGTCGATCGGGGAAGACACTTTGCCTTGCGAGGAACTGCTGGAAGCTACTGTGGAAGTATCTTCCGACACGGTTTCTGACGTGTTCAGCAGGCTTTGTATCGTAAATCCGATGCCGATGATGGCGCACAGCAACAGAAAAATGGAACTTCCGCTGATGCGGGTCTGTTTTCTCATTCGCGTCGGTCGAGGTGCCGTTCTACTAGCAGGCGCTTCGCCGGAATTCGACTTGTGTTCGCTACCGCGAGACGGGGGTGTCGCCNTCTTCGANGAACTTGCCTTGATCGCAGCACTTTGTAACTGAACGCTGGAGCCGCCGATCTGCACTCGCGATCCTCTGGGAAATGGAGCGGAACCCCGGATCGTCTTTCCATCGAGGCGGGTGCCGTTAGAACTTCCCAGATCTTCCACCACCAGACCGCGGTGTTCGGCATGTAGTTTTGCATGACGCCGAGACGCATGGTCATCGGCGAGAGGGATCTCACATTCGGGATCTCTACCGATGATCCAGGGTCCTGAACCGAAGAGGTTCATGGTCCTCTTACCGGAGGAGTCCTGAATGACCAGTGAGAGAGACTTCCGTTTCTTCATCGCCTCATGCCTCTTCATCTGTTAGAGACCAGACCTCGACCAGATCTCCTGGACCTAGAGTTTCCTCGCAGGGAGGGATCTTGACCAGGCAATTGGCTTGCGCGAATCCACCGAGCAGATGAGAGCCTTGCCCTGAGGGGATTACGACCACATCAGGGCCTCCTTTTGGATCGGGAGTCGTGTGACCACGGAGAAGGCGCAACCGATCCCCCGCTGGCAAGTGGACATCGGTCTGGAGAACCCCGAATCGAACGGGTGGGATTCCATCGGATCTCTGTTCCATCTGGGCGAGTGCCGGGCGGACGAACATCTCGAAAGAAACCAGGCATGCAGCTGGATTGCCTGGAAGCCCAAAGAAGGGAACCCCGCCGATCAGACCATCGACCAGCGGTTTGCCCGGTTTCATGGCGACCTTGCGGATCTGTACGTCGTCACCCATTTCACGGGCGACTTCACGGATATAGTCAAGGTCGCCAGCACTGATTCCTCCGGTGGTGACGATGGCGTCTGGTTTGAGAGCTAGCGTATCCTGCAAGCCATTACGAATCGCTTCGACATCGTCGCGTAATACCGGTCTCGGGAGAGCTACAGCTCCCCACTTGTGGACGCGGGCGCATAGCGAATACAGGTTAGAGTTACGGATCTGTCCCGGATCGAGATCGGAGTCNATCTCGACCAATTCGTTACCGCTGGAGTGGATAGCGACTCTGGGTCTTCTGTACACGGGAATCTCGGTAGCCCCGACACTGGCCAACAACCCGATGGCTGCAGGACTGATGCGAATCCCTGCTCCCAGTACTGATTCGCCTGAAGATACGTCTTCACCCTGTCTTCGAATGTGCGCTCCTGTAGTCACTGCTTGGTCGATCGTGATCACGTCAGAGTCATATCGCAGACACTTTTCAAAGGGAATGATGGCATCTCCACCGGGTGGGATCACCGCTCCTGTGTAGATACGCATCGCTTGCCCTGACTCAAGTGGATGGTTTCCAGGCATACCCGCCTCGATGGTTGCGACGACCGGCAAAATAACTGGTGTCGACCCGGAGGCGCAGCTGGTGTCGGTCGCTCTCAAAACAAAACCATCCATCGCGGTGTTATCGAAAGGTGGAATTGGATCGCGAGTTGGAATGGAATTGGCGAGGATTCTGCCCGTCGCTTCGGAGAGTGGAATCGTCTCCAATCCGATGGGTTGGATCCGGTCAAGGATCTGCTGGCGTACTTCATCCAGCTGGATCACAGTCCTTCCTTCCCGGTGCTGTTCTCCTCGACCCAACGNAGGTAAGGGGCATGGCCCCCCTCCAGCGGTAGNACGATCACTTCGGGACACTCGTAAGGGTGTCGTTTCGTGATTTCGGAGATCAATTCACCGACCGGTTGTCTGGCCGATTTTATGAATAGCATCGATTCTATCTCATCGCAGGTTTTCCCTTCCCAGCGGTAGATGGAACGACAGCCAGGAAGGATGTTCACACACGCTGCCAGTCCCTCTTCGACCAGATTCCTGGCCAGTTCGTGGGCAGTCTCTAAAGGGTGTGTTACCAAAAGCAGCTGGACCAAGAGTATCCTCAATCAGTGAGAGGGGTTTCAGGGCTCTTGGGATCTTATCATGCACCTCTGCATTGAACACGTGCAGGAGTTTTCAACTGTGCTGGTTTATGAATTGCCGTCAGCAGATTCCCGGGCACCATCTAGGCATGAGATGGTTGCAATTCGCTGACGAAGAAGGTCTCCGCCATGAGATTCCCGAAACGGGGAAGCTCGTGATCGGCAGGGCTCGTGATTGTTCCCTCCGGATAGAGGAGCCCGGGGTGTCGCGGCTACATGCCTCGGTGCAGGAGCGGGCGGGGACCGATTGGATCGCCGATCTCGGTTCGAGCAACGGAACCTGGCTGTTTGGAGATGGAAGTTCGCCGAGAAGAATAGTCGATGAGACTTCTCTGAAGAACGGTGATCGCATTCGTATCGGTTCACGGGAGTTGATTTATCGAAACGACGGTGAAAAAAATTCCTATGGCGACGATCGTTGGCAGGATGTCAGGAACATCGGATCTGGTGGCATGGGAGAGATCCTACGCGCTTTCGACGTGGATCTCGGATGCCTCGTCGCGGTCAAGAAGATCAGATCCAGTGACGAGGATCGAGCCGAACTCTTGCAGAGATTACACGTTCGAGAAGCTTCCATAGGCAGGGGGATCGATCACCCCAATGTGGTGAGGGTTCTTGATGATGCGATGATCGATAACGCTCCTGTGCAGGTGTTGGAGTGGATTGCCGGGGGAGATCTTTCAGGATCGATGCGAACCCTGGCTGGTGACCAGGCCAGCTGCCTGGAAGTCATACGTCAGATAGCACTGGGGTTGGCTGCTGCTCACGCTAACGGAATTGTTCATGCCGATCTCAAGCCCGGAAATGTTCTTCAAGTAGATGAGCCTGCAAAAACGGATGACGTTCAGATCCTGTCACGAGAAGAAGAGGACATTGCTGCAGATCCTGATTCTGAATGGGAAAATCGGATTGCATTCAGGAAACGAGTCATGGCGGCACTGAAGTCACCTCCATTTGTGGCCCGTAGTGGAGAACTGGCGCTGATCGAAGCGGCTCTGGAGGGGCAGGACCGGTGCTGGATCCCCATCTTCGGTGAAAGGGGGGTTGGTCGCCATCGCCTCGCGCAGGAATCACGACGGATTTTCGGAGACAGGATTCATGTGGCGGAAGAGTTCA
Source organism: Planctomycetota bacterium (assembly GCA_002711105.1). Taxonomy (GTDB): domain Bacteria; phylum Planctomycetota; class UBA8108; order UBA1146; family UBA1146; genus UBA1146. Next base: position 11,484 of record PAIH01000057.1, on the reverse strand, counting down.
CGATTCCGCCTCAAGATTTCGAGGGGATCTGGCTCACTCCGATGCCCAGGGACTGGCCCGAAGAGAGTGACTGGGTCAAGGCACGTGAAGATTGCAGGGGTTCGGGAAGCCTCAGAGAAATCCATCTCGGAGCTCTGCTTCCAGGACCTGCCGGCAGGCTGGTGGAATCTCTGGTGGAAGCACGCAGTGGCGAAGGTGCCCTCTTTCTCTCTCATCTGGATGCCGGTGAAGGAGCCGATGGACATCCGGTGAGATTGCTTCGGAGCATAGAGCGTAGCATCGAACGAGGAGCGTGGAGGCCTCAAGAGGGTGGAGCATATCTCTATCCTGTTCGCATGAGTGAAAGTGCCCGAGAAGAACTGAAGCGGCTCAGTTTGGCTCTGGAAACCACCTCCTCCGCTTCGCAACAATTGCTGGAGCGAATTGCTCTGTTCGAGGGAACGTTGACCGGTTCAGAGATGGCGAAATTATTGAATCATGACAGGGCAATATTCCATTCTCTGGTCGAAGAAGCGATTGAGGTTGGACTCTTGACGAGGGCGGTTGATGATACGTTGTTCATATCGAGCATTGCCTTGAATCAGGCGCTCTCCAGACGAGTTCCCGATAAGGAGCGGCAAGCTCTGATTGCGGGTGCTGCGGATCTGGTGGAATCAAAGAACTCTATTGTCGCAGAAGATCCGATTCAGATGCTGCGGCGTGGCAAGCTGCTGAGAGGAGCGGGAAGATATCAGGGGGCGCTGGAGTCTCTGCTTCAGGCAGGTCTGATGGCCCGATCTAGCTATTCCAGAAACCACTTTCTCGACGCCCTCGATGAGTCAAGAGTGCTGATCCGGGAGGCGGCAGCGGCAGGAGAACGTCGAGCCATCGATGCTGCCGAAAGGAGCGTTCTGGGCGCCGAACCGAAAGGCCTGGTCTTGATTGAGCGACTCAGGAAATTGCCCGTTGACGTCAAGGTCAAGATTGCTGATTTCGGGATTGCTCGGCATGTGGGAGAGAAGAGCACTCCCGATGGACTCGCCTGGGGAACACCACGGTACATGTCGCCGGAACAGGCACGCAGGGAAAGCCTGACGGCTGCCAGCGACCTGTTCTCGCTCGGATTGATGGCCACTGAAATGGTCACCGGAATACATCCACTCGGATCCTTACGTGGGGTGGAGGCGATCCGGAAGCTGGCGAACTGGGAGAACGCGCCTGCCCACGTCGAAGCAGTGCCGCATTCATGGCGCCATTTGATCGAGCAAATGCTTGACCCTCGAGCAAATAAACGGCCCGACGCCAACGATATCGCCGGCCAGATCACCACTATCCAGGCTCATCTCTAGGAGGATTCGAAGTTCAAATTAGTGTAAACTTGTTCTTCGGAAGGAAATGTCCCCGTTGAGTTCTTTCGTTTCATGGCATGACCGAAAGATTGGTCGTGTTCTAATTCTGTTGCTGTTCTTATGGACGGTTCCGTTCGGAGTTTGCTCCGCTCAGGATTCTGTCAATTCTGACCCTGTAGTTCTGGAAGAAGTGAACTTCCTTCTGTTTGGTCGGGAGCGACAGGAGGTGGGCGAGGTGCAGCTTCAGGGGCAGAAATACCGCATTCGGCTGTTCGACGCGCGTATCTCGACCTACTACAGCGTCACCATTTCGGCAGAAGATCTGATCTCGACCACACCGATTTCAGCCGACAGGTCCTTACGAATTCTCCGGGAGCGTGCCGTTCTCATTGCAGCCCGTGAATCGCTGCGGGAAAAACGTCGCAAGGAAAGGCGTGATCAGGCGCTGGCAAAGAGTGCCAGGAGTGAGCCGAGAAGTCGCGGGAATAAACCGAATACGAACGCGCGAACGCATGATCCTTCTCCAGCTTCAGGGGGATCAATTTCACTCAAGGAAGCAGTTCCCGCGCGTAGTTCTCTTGAGCAGGGGAAGGAGATCCTGCTCCGCTTGAATCAGGTTTGCGAAGAACTGCTACAAAGATCCGTGGGTTTGTTAAGAGTAGGTCATGATTGCCAGGAGTTCCTTCGCTCCTGGAATGCAGCCAGTGATGGCAATAGCCGCCTGTTCGCGAAGTTGAGGGAGGAGAGTTATTCCCTGGTTGAGAAAACGGAATCGATCGAGGATCAGATTCGTGTTCGCATGAAAGAGATCGATTGGACGATCACCCAGGTCAAGAGTCGAGATCTGAGAGCTCGCGATCTTCCCGAACTTGCCGACAGGATTAGACGTCGTGTGTTGCAGTGCGAACAGCGGGTTGATTCTCTGGAAGTGTTGTTGTCGGCCTGTGCTGATGGTCTGAAAGTTCTTGGAGATCCCATCGTGGCAAGGTCAGAACTAGAAGCCCAGCCTGTGAGCCGGACAGCTGTGACGCGAGAGCCTTCGAGACCTGCACACAGCTCGGCCAGGTCTGTACCAGAAGCAGTCGATGAGGACCAGGTAACGGTAGGCACATCCACCGCAAGAAAGCTGCCAGGGAAGCCAGATTCTTCAGTCAGAAATGAAACTCGGTCTGCTGTCGAGACGAAAAACGTGGTCGATGAGATCGAAAGGGTAGCTGTCTCTGAAGCAGAACCAGAAACACAGCCAGAGTCCGAGTCCAGTCCGACTTCCGGGGGATTTCAAACCCTGATCCTGGGAGGAATTCTCGGAGCACTGCTGGTGCTGTTGCTGGCGAAGGTCCTGAAGAGCCTGCCTTAGGGGCACACTCCGGGCTCTCGACATTCCAGTCCGTCGGCAGTCGGGTCCACTCCACATTCTGGTCCGCTCGGCAACGGTAGGTCAGGGGAGCCAGGGATGAACAGGCTCGACAGCAGATAAACTGCATCGGCCACGTTCGCCCCACCATCATCGTTGCAATCAGCGGCATCGAAACAGCTGATGGGATCGGATCCAGGGATAAACAAGCTGGAGAGCAGGAAAACGGCATCCGCCACGTTGGTGCCCCCATCTCCATTGATATCGCCACGCCGGAACTCAGTAGCGGTAGGTCCTCCGCCACTGCCTTGGAGTGCTTCGAGATAGATCGGGATCAGCAAGAACAGATCGGAAGCATATCCACCGATCTCCCACGACTGACAGATGACGGGGGCAAAGTCGCTATCGTAGAAAACTCCCACTCCATAGCTGCCGAAAGCATCTGATCCTTGCCAGATCAAACCTGCTCTGTTGCCACCGAGATCAGGATTCTGGTCGCAGGGGACGAGGCGGTCGGTGTAGTCGTTACCGCCGGAGTCCTGGTTATAAGGTGCATCGGAACCGGTCAAGTCGAGACCAAAATTCGAATCGAGCCCGACCAGTGTAACCAGGGAATCATCTCCGTTATCTACGTTTCCGAAAATCTGATCCTCGACTCCATCGAACTGAGCGAAGGTGGTCGGGTCATCGTAGGCCCACACATCATTACTCTCCATGTAGATGGCAACGCTGGGGCGTTCTTGAGATCCATCGAGCCCACTGTCTCCTGTATGGATCTCCGAGAGTAAGACTCCGTCGGCGGTGGTGAGCTCATATCGCTCCGGGTAGGTTCCCAGGCAGCACCAGAGAATTTCCGGGACACCGGTCTGGTCGAGAATATCTGCTGCCAGGACGTCTACCGTCATGACACTACGCCCGAGCTGGGTGAGGGTGTCGGCAAGAGTCAGTCCGCTGAGGATATTTCCTCCCGTTTCGCCGATCCACACCACGTCCGTGATGGAAACGCCAGCGGTGGCGGGCAGGCTGTTATTGCTGCAGCCCTGTGCGAAGTCGAAGCCTACTACTTCGTAATCATGAGGACCTGGCAGCGGAGTGTCGATGTACGATGTTGTAGTTCCTGGAACCCCACTCGCTACGATGACACCATCCCTGACAATCTGAATCTCGTCATAGTCAACGGGATTGATCCACTGCAAATCGATGTTGGTGCCGTCAGTGGTGGCGGTGAGCTGTTGCGGTGGCAGTGTCTGGCAGCCGGCATCGATGTACAGACACCAGCGATCAAAGGTGGCGATATTGCCCGGGAATATATCTTCAATGGTCATCGTCCAGGGGCCCTGGGTTGACGTATTCACGAAATCCTGCACGGTCCCGGGACCGCTCGCTTCCATCGGGCAGCCACAGTTGTACGGCGCTGCATTGGCGATGCCTCCGTTGCTGTAGACCACGTTGATATCCGCTTCGGCTCCACCGAGTAGATCATGTAGTCGAATGCCGATTCCTGCTGGCGAGCTGACATCAATCGTCAGATCGCCGATAAAGGGGTGGCGCAGATCGACCAGCACATCGATGTCTCCGATGAGGACGTTTGATGTGACCAGGATGAAATCCGATACCGGACTGACTGCCTGATTGATGGGGGTCCCTGGTTCACGGCAGACCTCGATGTCTGTTGCCTCGAACAACGCGACGTTCTTGCACAATAACTCCGAAACATTGCCGTTCTGGAACGATTCGACGCAGACTACCGCGGTACCGGGTACTGGTCTGGGTCCTCCGATCCAGGAGGTGCTGGTGCCGGGAAGGGTCGCCTCCAGGCCACCATCGACATAGACCCGTATTTCGTCAAAAACTGCAGGGCTGGTCCATGTAGCCTCCAGCTCTCCCGTTCCAGGAGTTGAACTGGCCAGCAGATCGGAGACCGGGTCGACACGGAAAACAGTGGTACAGCAGTTAGGGGGAATTACCTCTCCAGTGACCAGCGGAACCACGCAATAAGTGACCGACGAAGGCACCGTTTGTGGAAGGGTTGTGTAGCTGGTCGCCGCACCGTTGAGAATCGTCGTTTCAAAATTTCCATCGGTGTAGATCTCGAATCCTTCGTAGGCTTGTGGGTTTGTCCAGGTCAAATTCGCCGTGGCCGATCCGGATGGGGCGTCGCAGGCCAGATTGGTCACACTCCCCTGTTCGAAGGCACGGATGCACCACGAGTCGAGAGAGCCGATACGTGGTCCACCACCGGTGAAGACATCGTCGATGGTGAGTGTCCAGTCCCCGACGGTGGAGATTCCCTGGAAGTCAGTGAGCGTCCCGGGTCCAGTGGGTTGAACGGGACAGCCGCAAGTCAGTGGCAAGGTGCCCTGGGCGGACCCCAAATCCCAATAGGTCACCTCGATGGTGGTAGCAGCACCACCATTCTCGTCATGGAGACGAATCGCGGTCCCTGCATGCAAGAGGTCGATGACCAGGTCTCCGATGAAGGGGTGATTGACATCGATTTGTACCTGGAGATCAGCGATATCGATGTCATCCGTGATGGTGATTACATCAATAGTCTCGGGGACGGTGTTACCGACGACGGAATCGGGGGTGCGACATGATTCCACCGTTGGAGCGACCGATTGGGTGGTAATGGTGCAGCATTCAGGTGCACACGGACCTACTCCAACTGAAGATGGAAGTAAGCAGATTTCAAGGGTGCTTCCGATGCCGGGTCCTATGGCGGTGTAAGTGGTTGCGTCTCCGGGCAACGTGTCGACGAGGACCCCTCCCATCAGTACCTGGATATCGTCGTAGGTCATCGGATTGGTCCAGGTGACTTCTGCATTTCCGGTACCGCCGAGATCTCTGCAGAGCAGATTGTTGACCCCCAGAACTGCGGTGGAGACTCCCTGATCATATGTGTTGAGGCACCAACCATTGAGAGTGCCGGTGGCTCCACCGGAGTAGGTGTCGAGGCAACGAAGGGTCCAGCTCCCCACCGAAGAGGTGGTGGCAAGGTCTGCAAGAGTTCCGGGACCGGAAGGTTGCATGCGACATCCAGAGTCAAATGGAATCGAACCGTTGGCAGGTCCTTGATCGTCGAAGATCACGTTGATGAAGTCGTTGGTTCCACCGCCCTGATCGTGAATTCGGACGGAGGTGCCGTTGGGCGAAACGATGTCGACCTGTACGTCGTCGATGAAGTCATGGGTGATATCGACGAAAACATCGACGTCCACTACCGGTTCGTCGGTGGTGACGATGATAATTTCCTCTGTGGGGTTTGCGGAGTCCTCCGAGATGGGAACAGGAGCTGGAATGGTGGTGCACAGGGTGATGTCCGCATAACCGGTTCCGGTTCCGGTAAGAATGAGGCCAAACCACATGATGCTGTAGGCTGTCGCACGTCGAATCATGGACACAGAGCCACCTTCCACAAATCGATGGAAACCGGAGAGACCCTAATTGAGGGCCCAGGATTGGTTTCCACCCTCCTCTATTTTCAATGATACCGCCCCAAAAGTGTCGAGGGGAACGGGATAGGGCCGCAATTCTGCAGTTTCCACCGATATCGGAGTCAGCTCGCAGTGTGCCCCAGATTGGCTAAAATGTTCGATCGGACCGTTCTGGATCGGGGAGGGGAGCAGCCAAGGTGGCTTTTGGTGATACAAACACTCCTGAAAAGGTGACTCCGGAAGGAGTTGCGATTCCCGATATAGGAGCAGTCCGGGAGACGCCGATGATGCGACAGTATCATGCGGCCAAGACAGAGCACCCCGATGAGATTTTGTTTTTCCGCATGGGTGACTTCTACGAGATGTTTTTTGGCGACGCTCGGCTTGTGTCGGAGTTACTCGGAATCACTCTCACTTCGCGATCCAAGGATCGCGATGGCGATAAGATTCCGATGGCCGGTGTCCCGGTCAAGAGTGTAGACAACTACATCAAGCGCCTGGTCGAAATGGGCCATCGTGTAGCGATCTGCGAGCAGATCGAAGATCCCCGTTTAGCCAAGGGGATCGTTGACCGGGAAGTCGTCCGAGTGGTGACGCCCGGTACTTTCATCGAGGAAGGTTCGCTGGAAGATCACGTTCCCCTGCACCTTGCTGCTCTCAGACCTTCCAGCCAGGGACCCGTCGGAATTGCCTGGGTCGATCTTTCCACCGGGAGGTTCCACTGTGATGAACTGAAGCCTGGTGAGGGTACAGATACTTTACTGACTGTGGCACCCCGGGAGTTGTTGCTACCAGAGGGATATGGAACCGATGGGGATCACCATATCGAGTGGCTTCAGGCACATTTCCCCTCCTGTGTCATCACCAGGTGGCCAGAATGGCATTTCGAAGCAGAACCTGCGCGCGAGAAGTTGCTGTCACATTTTTCCACCGGCACCCTCGATGGGTTTGGCATTGAACATCTACGTGCCGGTTTGGCCGCTTCGGGAGCACTGCTGGAATATCTGAGGCAAACTCAGCGTCAAGCACTTCCTCACATCACTTCCTTGCGTGCCGGTAGTTCAGGTCGATGTTTGGGGCTGGATGCCAGCAGCCATCAGGCTCTGGATCTGCTTGAGGTTTCTCGCACGGGTGAAAAGCGTGGGTCTTTGCTCGATTTGTTGGATCACACTCGTACTGCTATGGGCGCACGATTGCTTCGGGAATGGGTCCAAGCTCCTCTGATCGAAAAGGAACCGATCCTCGCCCGGCAAGCTGGGGTCGCAACCCTGGTTCGAGATGGTTCACTTGGTGATCAGATCGTCGAGTGCTTGCGGCAAGTCAGGGATATCGAACGACTCTCTTCACGATTGCCGCTGGGGAGGGTCCACGGCAGAGATCTAAGGGCACTTTCTGGATCCTTGGCTGCGGTTCCGGTTCTGAAAGGACTCCTGTCCGGTATCGAAGCGCTACGTTTCCGAGAACTGGATCAGGATCTCGACGAAGATGCTCTGAAGAAGATGGCTGATCGCATCGATGAAACGATCGTCGATGAACCGCCACTCTCCACCGGGGAAGGTGGTGTGATTCGTGACGGCTACGATCCGGCCCTGGATGAGTTACGTTCCGTTTCTCGGGATGGAGTTTCGTGGATTGCCAGTTTCCAGGCTCAGGAACAGCAGCGTACCGGGATTTCGACTCTCAAGGTGGGCTACAACCGTGTCTTCGGATACTACATCGAGATCACCCATGCCCAGCGAGATCGTGTTCCCGACCATTACATTCGCAAACAGACCCTGAAAAATGCGGAGAGGTATATCACGCCCGATCTCAAGGAGATGGAGCAGAAGGTACTCGGTTCCAGGGAAAGAGCGGATGCGCTCGAAAGCGAGATCTTCCAGTTGCTCCGAGAGGAATTAACCGGAGGGATCTCGGTTCTCCAGGTTGCTGCTGCCGCGATCGCTGAGATCGATGTTCTCTCGGCGTTGGCATCGATTGCCCGCCAGGAACAATGGAGCGCCCCGGAACTGGTCGAGGAACCGATTCTGGAAGTCGAGGCCGGATTCCATCCGGTAGTGGGTGGTGGCAGTGCGAGAGCAGATTTTACCCCCAATGATCTCGCGTTGGGCAGAGAGATGGGAACCCTGGCGGTAATCACCGGGCCCAACATGGCGGGAAAGTCGACCTACATCCGACAGGCCGCACTGATCTCGATTCTGGCTCAGATCGGTTCCTTCGTTCCGGCGGTGAAGGCGAGGTTGGGAATTGCTGATCGCATCTTCACTCGCGTTGGAGCCGCAGATGATCTGATACACGGACAGTCGACCTTCATGGTCGAGATGGTCGAGACCGCACGGATTTTACACAATGCTACCGAACGTTCTCTGATCATCTTGGATGAAGTGGGTCGTGGCACCAGTACTCATGACGGAATCTCCATCGCCTGGGCGATCGCCGAAGATCTAGCTCTTCGGGTGAAGGCACGTACCTTGTTCGCGACTCATTATCACGAACTTGTTGCGCTGGCAGAGGAGATGCCGGATCAAGTTCGAAATCTGAATGTTGAGGTGAAGGAGTGGCGCGACGAGATTGTTTTCTTGCACAAGATAGTTTCTGGAAGTGCTGACAAGTCGTACGGAATTCACGTCGCCCGACTTGCCGGAATTCCGACGTCCGTCCTCGACCGTTCGAGGGGAATCCTGGCTGAACTGGAGACCGGAAACACGATGACGGTTCGATCGAATCGCGATACCGGGAGCCTGTCCGATCAGGTTTCTCCCGGGCCGATCCAGCCCGGTCTCTTCGATCAGCAAGAAAATCTGCTCCGTGATCGATTGAAATCGGTAGATCCGGACACGCTGACACCGAGACAGGCACAGGAACTTCTGTACCAACTGCTTGGTATTCTAGATGGTGAAATAAGTTCTCCAGATAAGCCCTGAGGTGTTTCCCGGGTCACCAGCTTCCATATCCTTTCCTTTCAATTGCGGATTGGCTGCCCCCGCCAACTTCGAAATCGACTGACTCAACTGCCAATCGGAGAGCATGAGAGTAAATCCCCATTTTGTAATATTAACAAACGCATTGACTAAAGATTCGATGGGTCGGAGAATCGGGACTATGTAGTGATAGAGTAATTGGGCTGAAATACCTTATTTGTTCCTTATAGGTTCAATTGGCAATGGCCGGGTTACTCGGTGTATTTTTATTTGTTAATAATCAGATTCATCGCAACCCACCGGAACGTGTGGGTGACGAAGAAATCTGACGGAAAGTATCCGGGCTATTCGGGGGAATCGCCCATGGAGGAGGTAGCTATGAGAGTCGGACCGTCCCGTCTTCTCGGTATCGCCAGCATCCAGGCGATTGTGATCTTGACCATCGGAATCTGTTTCGGCTCTACAGCAAGTGCCACAGTCTATATTCCGATATTACCAAACTTCCCACTGGTCGATTGCAACAACAACGGTGCAGAAGACACCGATGATATTGCCGATGGAACCAGTGCCGATTGCAACAACAACGGTGTCCCTGATGAATGCGACATTGCCACTGGCGTTGCGAAGGATTGCGACGGCAATGGTGTTCCTGACACGTGCCAGCTTCTTGCTGGAAATTCCGACTGCAACGATAACTTCTTGCTCGATGTTTGCGAAGTAGCTCTAGGGGCTCCGGACTGTAACGGTGACGGGGTACCGGATGAGTGTGAAATCGATTGCGATGTGAACGGAACTCCAGACGAATGTGATATTGCGGCAGATGCAACCATCGACTGTGACGTCGATGGAGTGCCCGATCTATGTCAGTACTCGGAAGAGTTGGGAGGAAATGCTTCCCTCGATTGTGACATGGATACGGTTCTAGACTCCTGCGAAATCACCCTGGACCCGACTCTAGACTGCGACGTTGATGGAAATTTGGATAGCTGTGAGACGGACACAGATGCAGATGGAACCATCAACGATTGCGATAGCGATGATGACAATGACGGCTGGAGTGATGCGGATGAGATTGCGTGCGCAACCGATCCTATCCTGGATTCATCGACTCCTGTCGATACCGATGCGGATGGTACATGTAACCATCTGGATGACGACGACGACAATGACGGAACGCTAGATGTCGTCGACGATTTCCCCCTTGATGCCACCGAGGACACAGACACCGATTCCGATGGAGTCGGAAACAACACAGATGTAGACGATGACAATGACGGCTGGAGTGACCTGAACGAAACCGCTTGCGGTACCGATTCACTGGACCAAGCAGATGTTCCCGTTGATAGCGACGGTGATCTGTCTTGCGACACCATCGATCCCGATGATGACAACGATGGTGTAGACGATGGCGATGACAGTGCGCCACTCGATCCAACCGCTTGCCGTGATGCCGATGCCGATGGGTGTGACGATTGCAGTAGCGGTGCAGATGATCCTTCCAACGACGGCACCGACACCGATGGTGACGGGCTGTGCGACGTTGGTGATCCAGACGATGACAACGATGGAGCCGCTGACGAGAACGATTCCGATGACAGTGACCCCAATGTCTGCTCCGACAACGATAATGACGGTTGCGATGACTGTAGCAGTGGAACCTTCAATATGGCCAGCGATGGCACCGACACGGATGGTGACGGGCTGTGCGACACTGGCGATACCGACGACGATGCAGACGGTGTAGCTGACGGCGACGATAGCGATCCACTCAATCCAAACCTCTGCCGTGATGCAGATGGCGATGGCTGCGACGACTGCTCCAGCGGTGCAGATGATCCTGCTAACGACGGTACCGACACCGATGGTGACGGGCTGTGCGACACTGGCGATACCGACGACGACGATGACGGTGTAGCTGACGGTGACGATAGCGATCCACTCGATCCGACCCTTTGCCGTGATGCAGATTCAGACGGCTGCGACGACTGCACCAGCGGTGCAGATGATCCTGCCAACGACGGTACCGACACCGATGGTGACGGGCTGTGCGACACTGGCGATACCGATGATGACGCAGATGGTGTAGCTGACGGCGACGATAGCGATCCACTCGATCCAAACCTTTGCCGTGATGCAGATGGCGATGGTTGCGACGACTGCACCATCGGTACAGATAATCCTGCCAACGACGGTACCGACACCGATGGTGACGGGCTGTGCGACACTGGCGATACTGACGACGATGGGGACGGTGTCGCTGACGGTGACGATAGCGATCCACTCGATCCAGACCTTTGCCGTGATGCAGATGGCGATGGTTGCGACGACTGCAGTAGCGGTACAGATGATCCTGCCAGCGACGGTACCGACACCGATGGTGACGGGCTGTGCGACACTGGCGATACCGATGATGACGCAGATGGTGTAGCTGACGGCGACGATAGCGA
>PAIH01000056.1 GCA_002711105.1 Planctomycetota bacterium | reverse complement strand
ATATTGTGCGTTTGAGAACTGGATTTCTATCTTCACTGGTGACCCTTCTACCGGTATAACTGTTCTGGCGGCAGGCCACGAGAAACCAAGGCTTTGATCGGGGGGGGCGTCTGTGATCTTCTGTGAGAAATCGAGGTGGCTAACTCAAATCTGGCGGAAATCTGGCGGCGGCTAACTCCAATCTGGCGGCATGATCCAGGGTCCGCTGGCGGAGACTTGCGGCCAGCTGGCGGAGGTCTGGCGGGCAGCTGGCGGAGCTGGCGGCGGAGCTGGCGGCAAGCTGGCGGGCGTCTGGCGGGAAGCCCAGGCGTCCAGCATTTCTGAGTTAGTTGGCGGCGTGCTGGCGTCAAGGGCGCTGGCGGGCGTCTGGCGGTCAGCTGGCGGCAAGTTCGCGGCAGTCGCGGCGGCCTCTGGCCAGATCTCAGGCGACATCATGGGCGCAAGTCTGTCGCGATCTGGCAGCTGTGTGATGGTGCCTGAGCTGGGACCACTTCGTCTCAAACCGTTAACCAAATTCCAGCTCCTCATCGCGAGCATTTCCAGATTCTGAAACCATCTTGGATCACAAGTTTTGTGCAGTCGATTCATTTCTGCTGCTAGCCTTGCAATCTCATCGACGTAGTGGCTCTTGTTTGTGTGCAACCATGTGGTGCTCGGAATTCTCACGCTGCCTGGATGTTCCATCTCTGTTTGAGCAAATGAATGTGTCATGTTTTTAAACCACGGTTAGTTAACCACTCTCAGTTGTAACTACTGCAAAATCATGGATTCCAAACCGAACGCCGAGGATGTCGCTTTCATCCAGGAGCTTACTCTGGAGCTGCAAGACCAGTACATTGACAACAACCCGGCTTGGATTCAGACTCTTCAAAGACTGGCGGACTTCGCATTCGAACTGACAAACAGGCTGAGCGACTTTGGCTACACACCGAACGAGCATTTCGGTGATGCCAAGAAGAAAGGGGTTTAAAAACGGCACATGGTTAACCAACCAAAAAGAAGTTAACCATGTTGCACAAAGAGTTTAAAAAGTTAACCATCGGTCCGAAGCGACCTCGCCCTGACCTAAACAGGTTAACCATTTGTCCAAAGTGTTCTACCGAGCTGCAGTGGAAGCACATGTTAGCTCGGCATCAAAAGACGAAAAAGTGTATCTTGTTGAGCCGGTGTTTGTTTGTGAATTAAAAATTGGTTAACCCAAAAAAAATTGGTTAACCCAAAAAAAATTGGTTAACCCAAAAAATCATGGTGCGAACAGTGGGAGGTTAACCATCGCATTTGTGTCGACTGAGATGAGTGCGTCCCAGGGGCTCGGCGGCACCTCGACGTACCAGATGTAGGGTACGGGGTCTCGTTTTAGGAAGGACAAGATCAGGCCGCCGAGGTCCCGTCCAAATTTGTCTTGCAGCATGAGTCGGATTTCGAATCGGTACATTAGTTCGTCGAACAATTCACTAAAAAGAGTTGTGTACATCCTTTAAAAGTACACAATGGCAAACGAGCTCAAGTCGACATTCTCCGACATGGAGGCTTCCGCCTTTCGTGTTTACGCGGAAGACCTGCTGGAAGCGTACACGAGCGCCGCGGAACGGCAGCGGCTGCAAGCTTACATGTTGCAGACGATTGCTCAAGACCGGCAGAATGTCGTTGATGATCAGGAGTCCATCAACGACAAGCGCGTGCGCCGGCGCGACCAGCAAAGCATTTTGGAGGAGCTGGTGCTCAAACACTCGCACGATTACTCCCGCGCACCAGACCTGTTCCAGGATCAAATCAAGTCGGACGCGGAGATCATCGCGCTGTGCACCCAGGACGATGCCGAGATCTACCTCAAGAACCGCAACATTACAGGCAACATCACTTTAAGCGGAGACAAGGTCAAGCTGTGTGGACTTGACGCGACCGGCAGTGCGTTAACCAACGACCTCGTGCACACGTGCATTTGCACTGGTCGTCTGATCGTTAGTGGTACCGATGTTACGCTTGAGGGGATTCACTTCAAGTTTGCCGCGGAGTGGACAGACCTGGCGGATGAGTTCCCCATGATCAAATTCTCTGGAGGAACCAATGTTAAGTTAACCATTAAAAATTGTACGTTTGAAAACACGGGAACCCACGCCGACGGGCGCTTTGTGTCCGGTGCAGGCAGCGGCGGCGGTGTGCAAAGCATTCAGGGCTGCGTCATCAAAAACTTTACGAGCTGGATGCTCCTCGACGCGACGACCGACTCGGCGACACCAACCGTCAGGCTCGACAGCTTCACGCTCGACTCCTGTCGCATTGACAACTGCATGGGCTCGATCGCCGTTCGCGGCATCCAGGCGAACCCAAATGGTGTCGCCTCGTTTACAAAGAACGTCGTTGCGTTTGGCGCAAATGGACAACACGCCTCCTTCTGGGATGTCTTTGAAGCAAACAACACCTTGCGCGTCATCTGTACCGGGAACACCTGTACCGGCGCCGTTGCTACCGACAACCGAGGATTCCTGCAAGCCTTCAGTAAGTCCGCCATCCCCTGGATGGTACGTTACCAAGAAAACACCATTACCAACTTTGCCGCCTGCTTCCGATGCGCCTGCAACGCCGGGTTCTACGCGCCTAACACTTACGACGTGCAGTTTGCTCTGAAGGCGACGGCCGCCGAGACGACCAACGTCACGAACGGCGGCAGTTACGTCTACCCCTACAACGACGCTACGAAAACGTACGCTCCGGAAAACGGGGCAACCTTCTCGGAGCCGACGGGAGAATTTGCTGGGCTGACGAACTTTGCTCACGCATGAACAGGCGCCGCCTGATGTCCGACGTGGATTCAAGCACATGTCGCATCAAAATTCCTTTGGTCATCTCCCACCCGTGCCTGCACGGTCGCATGTTGTCGCAGTTCGGCTGCAATGCCGAGGAGTACGTCTCGCGTGCGTGAAAGTTCGGGTTGAACAAGAGATTCCGCCTCCGGGCCTCATTTGCCGCGCCTTGCAGGGTTAACCAGACGTAACCGGTCGCACCCCCACCGAGTTTGCACGCCTTGAGCAGCGCGGACATGATCTGCTTTCCTTCCACCTCGGAGTACGGAAAGTCCCCGTCGACCACAATGGCTTCGAGAACGGAGAGCAACGACCGCAGGGCTTGTACAGAGTAATTTTCAACGTCCATGGTTAACCTTTTTTTAGTACAAATGCCCACTACTTTTAAGCCAGTAGTACAGCTGTGCAAATGTAACCGCGGTGCTCAGGCTGCCCCGTAGGAGGCGCTTTAGCAAGCTCGTTTTTCGGGGCCCGGGACCACTCAGCATTTGGTAGANGTCNCCCCCCGGAAGGTACACAATGACCCAACCNTGCATTTTGTTTCGTTTTTTTTAAGTAAAGATGCCGTTCCTTTGCGCGTTTGCATGTAGCACGAAACCGCGAAAAAAAGTNCCGACTAANAACAAAATGATGCAAACTGATTTCCGCCGAGCCGATCCCNNGTACACNTCGTTTGTGCCACNCACNTGTGCGGACGCGATCGACCTCTTTGTNCGACACAAGCGCCTCGGTCTTGCCCCCAACCTGTTCCCAGAGTGCTTCGTGCACTGNGCGCGCGCGCTCAAGGGTTCCGAGCTCGACNATTTCGAACGGTGGATCGTTTGCCCCAGCGGCGACATTGTNCANGGAGGCGAGAAGCCCACCGCGGTGGACGTNGCGCTGGAGAAGGAGCGCCTTCAACTGTTGGCGGAAGCNGAACTCCGGGANTCGGTCGCGACGTTAACCATTGANGAAGAACCGTCACTGTCACCCATGTCGCGCTGCCANGACGACGAGAAGGAGCANGACGACGAGAAGATGCAAGACGACGAGAAGATGGANTTGGAGGATTACACGGTACTGACCTTAGGTTGCTGAGTGGTTAACGCTGCAAAGGGCTCTTCCTTGCTCTGCAGTCCCCTGAGACAGGAGGCCCAGCACATTTCGAGGGTCGGTCGCGCCAGGCCGTACATCTTGGTCGCCTTGCCGAGGTTGAACGTCTCCGGGTCGAACAGCACGCCGCGCAGCGTGTAGTTGCCGAACCCTCCCATGAGCAGGCGCATCGGTCTGATCCAGTTGTCCGGCAGAGCTTTGAACCAGTCCTCCTCTTCGAACTCAAACACCACAGCACCCAACACGCCGAAGCCCCAGTTCCACCACTTGGCTTCGCGGAACAGCTCCAGTTGCTCCGGCTTGGTGAAGCGGTACGCGCGCGCCTGCCCAAAGAGCTCTCGGGTACTGTACTTTTGGCGCAAGGCCTTTGGTCCGGAAGTACCAATGTACACATGCATGTAGCCCCCGCCCGTCGTGATGGGCACGTGTTTGTACACCCGCCTGTTCCAGCTCCAGGTTAACCACGTCAGAAAATTGTACGCCGACATGCCGGCACCAACAAAGCGCCTGAGCTGTTTGCCCCACTCCGCCACNGGCAACCGTTGATCGCGCGGCCCCTCCAAGCAGTGCCGCTCCTTGTTCTTCAACTGCAAGCCCTGCACCAGCAGCTCGCGAGCAGCCTTGCGCCGCTGGTAGTACGATTTTTGGTACTCCTTGCGNTCCTGTTGCGCCTGCAACATGTCGGCAAGGCGGCAAACCTGTTCCTTCAGCTCCGAAATTGCCTCAAGCACCTTGTCTGACATTTCTTTTCCTTTTCTCTAAAAAGGGGAAGCTACTTTTTAAATTAGGGGAGCATCTAACCCTGGCGTCAACATTGAATCTTTCTTAGTGTTTTTTTTCTTTTTTGGAAAAGTAAAAGATCTAACAAAAAGACTCAACATTGAATTTTGGGCAGGGTGAGATTTCTAGAATCTTTCTGTGGGCTTTCTTTCTCACCCAAAAAATTTCAATGTTGAGTCCAGGGTTAGATGCTCCCCTTTGATTTAAAAAGGAGCTTCCCTTTTAGAGAAAAGGAAAAGAAATGGAGGATGCCTGGGTGGACACGAGCCCGCATGCTAAATTCTGGCGCCAGCTGCTGAACTCACGGGTCGACCTGCTGGTGGGCAGTAAGACCTGGTTGCGGTCGCTCCGCTTCAAGAACGACGAGGTGCGCTGGTGGATCAAGAAGGCTGGNTTCATTTTTGAGGAGCGCGGTCTGAACCTGTACCAGCTGATCGCCGAGTCGTACGACGAGAACTGGGACGCGGAGGACGAGGAGAAGCACGCCCAAAAAAGTGTCCTGTCCACTGTAAAGAAAAAACCCCGTCACGATGCCGTCCGCCTGGATTACCCACGTCAAATCGGTGTACGCGGCCAAGAAAAAGAAGAATTCTTCCTACACGTACGGTCAGGCAATGAAGGACGCCAAGGCGACCTACAAGAAGGGAGGCTCGGCCAAAGCAGCAGCCGCAGCCCCGGAGGACGCAGCCCCAAAAAAGCGCCGTCGTAAAAAAAAAAAAGCTTGANTGATGCCCCTGCGCGCGTAAAGAAGCAGCACACCAGCGGCCTAGCAAACNTCGAGGAAGCTCGAAACGCCGAGAANATGCAGCCTCGGAAGAAGCGCAACCGGAAGCGTCCCATGTTGGGATCTTCGTACAGAAATGTGAATTAAAGGGTTAACCATAATCCATGTCCTCTACATCAACCATTTGGGCGTCCCAGTAGTCCTCGTCTAAGTACANCACCGCGGAAACCTTTCTTGGTCTCCGCTTCTTTTTTTTGTGCAGCGGTGGTTTGCCGTGNCGCCTAAGTTCCGGCATTTGCAGTGTCCCATTTGATTTGCCACGCGTCGCTGTAGTTGTCCCCAAAGTCCAGAACAAACCCGTCATCTTGAGCCACGCCCAGCTGAGCAGGCTCTGGATCATTTGGAACACCATCCCCGATCGTGTCGTAAGGCAGTTGGGGTCGTTTACTTANTGTCTCNTGCGGTTTTGAGTCGTGTTCGTGCAGCCCCGTCGCCCCACCCCACTGCATGAGCTTGTGGGTTCCCATGGGGCCAAGCTCCTTGAAGCCCGAGCGGTACACGACGTTGCTGGGCCCCATTTTGCCCAGTTGCCCGACGCTCACCGGGTCCAGCAGGTCGATGAAGTACCGAACACGCTCGTCCTTTTCGAACTTGGAGGTGACGTTTGACACAAAGGGCGTCGGGGTGTAGGTGGGGTTGTACAGGTACGTCTGGTGCACCCGGTCCTGCAAGCTGTCGTCGTGGTCGTAGGCGGTCAAGATGAGATTGGTGCCCAGGCTGTGCCCCCCTACGTCGACGTGCCGTCCTGGCTCTGTGTGGTCGAGCACGCGCCTCAAATCCTCGCCGATCAGGTTGCTCGCGCTACCCGTCAGCCCGATTTGCACGTCCTGCTTGACGTCCGCCCACTTGGGCTTGGTACCCCGAACCGCCACGTAACGGTGCCCGTCCTGATTGTCGTACACGGTGANGTAGTCGCTGTCGAACTCGGCCTGGTGCTGCCAGTGTTCAAACGAAGGGTCCCGCTCCTCCTTGTAGGCCTCGTCGAGCAGCCGCGCGTACTGCTCGTCCACTTCGGACATGCTGTCCCCGCGAAAGGGCTTGAGCGCGGCCTGCCCGAGCGTCTTCACCCAACCGCCCATCGGCACCTTGTCAATCAGCCAGGCGAGACCGTCCAGGAACCAGTGGTTCTCCTTCTGTTGCGTCGCCTGGATCATGCTGCTCCGGTCCGCGGTTTGCAGGACCTGCAAGGCTTGGTGGCTAACGTACGACGGCTTGGTAGCACCGTGCTTGGTGGCGGCGTTCCGCAAGCGTTCGTAATCGGAGGCACTGCCGCGAACGGCCCAGTGCCGGAGTTTGCGCTTGTCTCTGGGAATTTGGGCCCGGATCCGCTTCTTCTCGCGAGCCTTCGTAGCGGAGCCCCGTGTCTTGTAGCGCGGCATTAGTACGTCTTTTTACTTAAAAACAGCAAACAATGCTGACACTCGTAAAGTCGGATGACGCGGTGCCCATTGTCGGGATCTACGGCGCCAAGAACAAGAAACCGGAAGCCACGGTCTACTTCACGCACGACATGCAAAAGGACAACCAAAACGTCGCCACGGCGGCAGGCGTGTTGCAACTGCACAAGTCTGAGATCAAGCGCGAGTTCCACATGAACGACGAGGATTTCAAGGAGGTGTGTCGGATGATCGACGCGGAAGAAGAGCCAGAGCAGGGCGACGCGCTCCGGCACGAGTTCTGGCAGATCCTGGAGCGTTACGAAAACTTTTTGAAGCGCGAGATGTGGATTGGGGACGACAAGGACTCGCGGTTCGAGATGAACTTTCCTGTAAAGAAGGCCGATTGGCCCGGTACGCTCACCGCAATTGGCTCAAGCGGATCCGGGAAGACATTTCACATTGTGCAGATGATTCTGCGCTACTTCAAGGCCGCGCCGGTTCACAATCGCCGCCAGGTGTGCTGGCTCAGCCCCGAGCTCAAAATCGACAAGACGATTAAGAAGTTGCGCGACAACGACCGCTACAGTCTGTGGTTCCACGGCATTGACATTAGCGAGAAAAACCTTCGCGAGAAGGGCATGGACGCGGCCTCCTTCTACCAGAAGGAGATTGTCGAGAAGGTCGACGGCATGGGGGACGACCTGATCCTGGTGCTCGACGACTTCCCCGACGCCGCGCGCGCGCTGTACCCCTACCTGGAGCGTTTCTACAACTCGATGCTACGTGTCGCGAGGCACCGCAACATGGGTGTGATTTCGCTCATCCACACCTACGCCCACGGCAAGGCCTCCAGTCAGGCGCTCCAAAGCAACAAGACGATTGTGTTTTACCCGAGAAGCCAGCAGTCGCGCTGCATCCAGTTCATGCGGGACTACCTGCAGCTGAACACCAACTACGCGAAGGAGCTGGTGAAGAAGTTTGCGAGCCTGGGCCGCTGGATGGCGCTGCAGATGCACTCGCCAGTCTGCATTTACAATGAAAGTTACTTGGTCCTTTTGTAAAAATGCACAAGTNGGAACTTCGCGCCAAGTACCCCAAGTGGGCCCACCGCCACGACGCGCAGAAGCGCAGAAGCCGGAAACGCCGAAAACGACGTCGACGGTCCCGCCGTCGGCGGCGGGCCGCTTCTTCGCCCACCGAACTGATGCTCGTGCAGCTGCTCAGCCAGCTCCTGGGCCCAACCGCGCCCTTGTCGCGGAAACACGGCTCGAACGTAGTCACCGGTTACGCTGACAGAGTAGCCCCCGACAGCCTGGCGCCCGTCCGAAGCCGCGAGTACGCGCGCGGCATGCGCGACGCCGGTGCACCTGCAGGTGGTGCCGGTGCCGGGGCCGGAGCGGCCGCCGGGTTTGTGCCGATGCCCAGTTAGGCCATCCGCACGCGCTCCAGCTTCGCCGTCAAGTCGCGCACCGTTTTCAAATCGCGAAGCCCTCGGGCCGTGGGAAAGCGCTTCGTCACCTCCTTGAACTGTTGGTTAACCCTTTTCTTAAACTCGCGCCGCTGTTTGTCGCGGTCCGCCTTCTTGAGCTTTTTCGTTTTTGTTGCATGCTCGCGAATCCGCTTGCTTTTAAGTGCTCGCAGCTCGCCCAGCTTCACCTTGCGCTTGTCCGTGTACCGGCGCTTGGCGGCCGTGATGCCCGACTGCTTCTTGCGCGGCTTCTTCTTGACGAGTGCCGCGATGAGGCCCGCGGCTTGTGCCGCCTGCCCAGCGCCCGAGGCTCCCGCTCCGCTGCTGCTTGCCGCGGCGACAGCGCCTCCTCCTCCGCCCAAGCCACCGCCGCGCAGGTTGATGTTGATCGCCCCAGTCGACCCGCCTGTTCCCGTGCCGCCTCCGCCTGTTCCCGTGCCGCCTGTGCCGCCCGTGCCGCCTGTGCCGCCGCCGCTCTGGATCTCGGGACCGTACACGTTGGTTTCGGGACCGCGAATGTTGGTTTCGGGACCGCGAACGTTGGTTTCGGGACCGCGAATGTTGGTTTCAGGACCGCGACCGACATGTGTTTGTGTGTGCACACTGCCTGGTGGTGGTGGCGGTGGGTCCGGCCTTCTCCTCCTGTGTTGCCTACCACCATCGTCGATGTTCAAGTTCTCCAAGTGCAGGTTGTCGATCAAGTCGGTACCGTAATCCCGAATGTAGTTTGGTCGCACACGCGATACCGGGCTCGTCACCCTGACCCTTTCCTCTGATTTTTCTTCTGTCCGCTCCGGACGCCGGACCCTTTCGCGCGGGTCGTCCTCTAGTTTTGTTTTGTCTTTTGAAATGAGCCTTGCTTTCGTCTTGGGTATCAAGGGAACGTGGGCCCTTTCGCGCGGGTCGTCCTCTAGTTTTGATTTGTCTTTTGAAATGAGCCTTGCTTTCGTCTTGGGTANCAAGGGAACGNGGGCCCTTTCGCGCGGAACCGGCGGCTTCGGTGGGATTTNCGTCTCGGGCGGCAGATCGACTGTACGTGGATCCACTCCCACTCGCTCCTTTTGAAATTTCAGACGTTCTTTGATCTGCTCCTTGGTGGTGAGTTTCTTGGGCACCTTTTTCGCCAGTGGCTTTGGTTTCGTGGTCGTTTTGGGATCGGAAATCCGCTCCTGTCGCTCAGCCTCCGCTAGCAATCTGTCTTCCCACGACCTCGTGACCCTGCTGCTTACTTTTGGTTTTTTGCCGCCACCAAGCAGCGCTTGTTGCGTCTTCCGTGCCTGTTGCATCCCGGAGCCGTGATGCTTCTGTTCTTCGTAGACCCGCTGGCGTTGTCCCTGCCGGCGTTCTTCTTCGAGATTTTTTTGCAGACTTGAGGCGCGGGCCTCTGCCATTTTTCGACTCTGCTCGGCTGCATCGGCTGCACGCAGGCGGGCACCCTCGGCTGCACGCGCGTGGGCCAAGATTGCAGTGTCCACCGGCTCTGGACGGGCCGCTCCCATCACCGGCGAAAGGGCCATCGGTCGGGCGACCGCCATCGGCACGGGCGGCTGTGCTTGGGGCGTCGGCTGTGCTTGTTGGGGCGTCGGCTGAGCGATGGTCTCTGCCGCTTCTTCNATTGCCTCAATGCCCCCGGAAGGTCCAAACATGCTCGCTGGCGCGGGCGGCGCGGGAAAGCCGAAGGCCTCACCACCCGCTAGCGTCTGCGGTCCCATCTCGCCGCCCCCCGACAGCTGCTCCTCCAGCTGATGCAACTGCTGGTCGACCGCAGGTTGGTTAACCACGGCATTCGATTGCTGCTCCTGCCCAGTGCCGCTCGGCATGCTGCTGCCCAGTGCGGGGTCCTGGGTTCGCACGTCCGGCTCGTTGAGCAACGTTTCGGTGGCATTCGGTGACGTGTCTTGGGACTGGGCGACGCCCGACAGCGCGATGGTCTTCGCCTGTGCCCTTGCGATGGGCACGACCGTGGCTGCAAACGCAGCATCCCGTTCCGCCTGACTGGGTTCCGTCATTGCTGTCAGGCCGGCGCCAAACTGTCGTGGATGCCCAGCAGGCTGGCGCCCGGACCCAAATGCATGGGGAATCTGAGCCTTTGCTCTCTCTCGCATCTGTAATCGGATGTCGGACGTGCCCATTTGTCGTTTCAGCTTCTGCAGTCCCTGGTGCGCCGGCTGCACTTCGGCCGGCGGGCGCTTCTCCTGTAAGCCAGCCTCCTCGTACACACTGAGGCCCCGCTGCCGCTTCTTGCTTTTCTGACCAGAGATGTCGACCGGCTCAGTACTAAGTTCAACATCCCGCTTCTGTTTGCCCAGTTTTAGTTTCTGTTTCGGCTTGTCCCACCTCCCTTCCGGTTTTGGTGGTTGTTCCGGTTCCTCCGCCTTCTCCTCCACGGGTTCTAACAGCTCCTCTTTCTGTTGCTCTTCGCGCGCGATGATTTCGGCATGCTTTTCTCGGAAAGCGAGGTCCTCCGCCATCTTCCCTTGCCGAGCAGCCTCCCTTTTCGCCCGTTTGGTGAGGCGTCTCACGTTCTCCGGGGTGTACCCTCTCTTGTGTCCAATCTCCTCTCTAGGTTGCAAGTTCGCCATGATGGTTGGGGCAACCGGATCGGCAGGTGGTGTGCGCTGTACCGGAGGCGCGGTTACCGGAGAAGGCGCGCGCTGTACCGGAGAAGGCGTCGGAATCCGTTCGTAAGTCCTGGTTTCTTTTTCGTACGTCTTGGTTTCGCGGGGCAGCGGCGCGGGCACCACATCGCCCATGAGCCGTGCCGATGTCGCTTGCATCAACGGCNCGGGCGTTCTTGCTCGCACGGGCGATGGTTCTCTCAGCTTGCTTTGCTCCTCTGCTGNTTCCGGGGCGGNGCGCTTGGTTTCCGGGCTCCGACTCCGATATCTGACCCGTTTTGGTTCAGGTTTAGGGGCAGTCTTCGATTTCCGCTTGAGGCGCTCTTCCATCGGAACGTAGTCTTCGGGCTTCTCGTAAGGCTTCATGATGAACTTGCTACGGACGGTCTCACGTAACACGTGTTGGTGGACCGTCAGGGGCTCTCGTGCCTCGGGCTCAGGACTAGGACTTCGCGTCAGCGAGCGGCGCGGCGGGCTCGGAGTGCGTTGCCGCTTGGGGCTGACGCTCCGCGCCGGTCTCGGCACAGATCTGGTGCGGGGGGGGCTGAGGCTCCGGGTTGGCCGGGCTGGTCTGTCTTTTTTTAAGGTCATCATTCGATCGTAGTCTCGGAATCTTGCTCTCGAGGGGCTGCGCGCCATTCGTTTGGGTGGCGCTGGGACTTCTGGTGCCTTAAACTCCTTGAGAGGATCGAATCGGGTGCCGTGCTTTTCGTAAATTTTCTGGTCTCGTGTTTGGTTAGCCTTGTCCCGGCTGTACTGGTCCATCTTGCGGTTGTAGTCACTCTGATCCGCCGCTGACACTTCCATGGGCGCCTTGTACACGTACCGTTCACGCCGCTCGCGCAATTGTGCTTCGCTCTCCGGACCATCCTCAGCCCCCGCGTACCTTTGTCTCAGCTCTGCTTGTTCGCGTGCATCACGGGCCCTGAGGGCTGCCGCCTCCTCGGGCGTAACGCGAACATCCCTCAAATGGGCCGGTACCTGCTTCACTCTGGCCTTGGGTTTTGTGGGCGCGACAGCGGTGTGTTTAGGGGCGGGTGCCTTCTGTTGTGGTCCCTTTGACCTCTTCTTTCGTTTTTGAGCAGGCCCCTGGGTGTGAAACCTGTGTTTCTTCTTCTTCTTCTCGTCCTCTGCTCGGTAACCACCCAGTTTTGACCCATGTGTCACCACGTGTGATTGCGCCACCATTTGTGTTTTTCTTGTCAAAAACAGACGAAACTTTTGTGTTTTTTTGAACAGAAACACTGTTTGCGTGCCGAAGTAACCGCGCCCGGTCTTGGGCACCGCTCACGACGTACAGTCGCTTCCAGCGGCAGAACGACGCGAGGCAGGGAAACTTTGGTTTCATTTTAAATTTTAATGCACAGCTTCGTACGTGCTTCGCAACCGCGTTCCCTGTGGGGTGTTGATGTGCACCGCCTGGTGTACGGGCGGATCGTACATGCTGCTGTGCGTCCTGCCCGTGCCCGGTTCAAAGTGGCCCGGCGCGTGTGTGGTGTGGGAGTGGTCGTGAACGAAGACGTCAAAGTCGGGCAGCTGTGGGTCGTGGGGCACATCGTACGGCTTGTCTTCCACACGACGACTGGGCGTGCCGCCGTGCTGGAAGGTGTGCAGCACGTGNGGGGGCGCCATGCCGTTCCGAAGCGTCCTCTCGATGAGCGCCGCTTCGCGCGGCTTGTGCTCGTGCATCATGCCCCCATGCATCTCAAGCGGGGCGCGGTTGCGGCGAACCTTGTGCCCCAGCGCCCTACGGATGATCTCGCGCGCCGCCCTCCGAAAGTTGGGCTTGCGCTCCCCGGGCATGAGTTGCTGCCACTTNTGGTCCAGCTTCAAGATGTGCTGCGCCTCCCGGTAGGCATCCAACTTTTGCGCTTCGGACAAGGACATCGTCGTTCTCTTTTTGGTTAAAAAGGAGCACATTAAACTAAAAACGAAGAATCCGCCGCGATGTCTCAGATTCAGTCGGAAGTTCGACCTGATGTGTTGCGGATGCCAACGACGGGGTTTGGGCTACAAACGGGGGGGTCAGCCCGGCGGCGTAGCATCAAACCCAACACCCGGACGATCGGCACTGGTCCTGGAAACCACTTTAGGGTCTCCGGTGTTCCCGGGCACACGCACAACTCCAGCGCAGTAGCCTCAATCGTCCTCGATNTGAAGGAGACCCGAGGTTTCACCAGCNACTTGGATCNGTGCTGGGCATTTGCTGATGTTGTACACCTGGGTCGCGAACCAGGGGACTCGGCCGTGATCGAAAATGAAGACGCGCGGTTCGACCGGGCGCTCGAACGCGGCATCGGCGAAATTTGCATGAGACCGGAGAACTGTCATCAGGAAATCCGCGAACCGGTCCGCTCCATCAGCGAAATCCGAACGCTGGTCGCGCCAGACGACCGTTTGCAAACCATGACGTACGTGGAGGAGGTGGGTGGGTTCGTCAACGCAAATGATCCGGTCGAGGAGGGTCCACCCACGCCCTACATTAGCGACTTCCCCGACGTCCTGATCGACTTGCTTGGCGGAGACGATGTTGTCCGCAGCGCGCCCAAAACCGGCGGCGATCAAGCCGCCACCCAGAACCAGTTAACCAACGCCCCAACCACCCCATGCCGCTTGATCGCACCGAGCCTCGCGAACGATGACACTCGCTACGAGTTTGTCTTGCTGAGACCGGCCGACCCCGCCCTACCAGTCGGCAATTTGGAGGACGGGACCGTCTGGAACGGCACAGTGTCCATGAAGTGGGACGCGGTTAACCGCCGGTACCGCTCTGAACCGTTTGTGGTTAACCTTGCACGCGTCGTTCCGGTGCTCATGGGCGCACATGTCGCACACGATCACGCGGACGTTGCTCTTAACAACCTCGACGACCGGACCCTCAAAATCCGCTTTCACGCGATCGAGACTACGGTGGCGAACAACGGCTACTGCTTTGTCATGGCATCCGGGCTGAGTAACAGTCAGGTCATCCAGGGCGCCACGGACGATTCCAAGAATGCGCTGCGCCCAAAGCTGAACGTTGACATTTTGGAGAACACCCGCTCGCTGGCGAACTTTGTGTTCCAACCCCCCAGCGCCGTACGAATCCTGGTCGGGGGCAACTACGCCTTCTACGGTCCGACGGTGGCGGGGCCCTCTAACTACTTTGACAAAATTCGATACATTGGTTTCGAAAAGCTGACGGAACTGTACCGTGTCTTCACAGAGCACGAGGACATCTTTGCCGCAGAGCCAGCGGACACCCAACTGCTCGTTCAAGCGAATCGGAAGTTTGCAAACTACTTCACCGGATCACTGTTCTTGCAAGATCACAGGGACAAGATGCCCGAGGTGGTAGCCCGAAACAGCACACCCGGCACCGCGTGGTACGGCAACACTCAAGACTACCCAAGCATCCTCACCTCCACCCGAATCACGCTTTTGGACGGGACGCTCCAAGAGTGCGCCAACAACAACAACTCGGGGGGACCCGTGATTCGCA
>PAIH01000055.1 GCA_002711105.1 Planctomycetota bacterium | reverse complement strand
GTTCTCCGGAAACGCTATCGTTTCTGTGTTCGTAGTCTAAGTCCGTCGGAGAGAGCGTCTAGCTTATGATCAGCTCCGCTGCATAAAGCAACTTCGCCCATCGTTAAGGCCCATCCAGCTGTGGTGTCAGAGTGCTGCGCGCAGCGCAGCATCGGCGCAGCTGCCGCTTGTGCGGTGATGCCGATACCGCTGCTGTCGCCAGCAGGGAAGCGGGGTTACCGTCGAGCAAAAATAAATAAAATTAAAGGATTAGAAATCGACGCCAAGATGGCCGTCGAGCAAAACAAATACAATGTGCACATTGTCAGCGGCGTAGTGTACAGTGAACTCGTCCTGCACCGCCGAGGAATTTGATTGCACCTCGGTACGGCGTGGATGTTCTGCGTCGTAGATTTGCTACGTTGCCGTGTGCCGCGGCGGCCAGGGTGGGGAGGCGCCGAATACGGGGTCCTCGAGGAGCGGCAGACGACGGCAACGTCGGTTCAATGGGTGGATCGGTGTGGGAGGGGTTCATAAGGTGGAGGTGGATCGGTGGGGCTCAGCGGACGGCGATCATGCCGCGATTACTCGCGGTGGATCCGGTAGCAGCTGTTATAGCTGCCCGACTTCGGGTACGCCGTGGACGGAGCGGCGTTGTTCCTGTCCCTCTGCGACGGGTTAAATGTCGACGGGTCATAGGACGCGGGGACGGGGACGACGCTCTCGTACCACGTCACATATTGATTGAAGGCGGCGTTGGCCGCCTCGCACTTCTTCGTCGTTTTGTTGGGGCATTGGCGGAGCAGACGGCCGCCGCCGATGATGACCGCGAGCTTCGAGATCTCGAACCGCAGCGCCTCGGTGTGGTAGCCCACGTGCGACAGAGCGAGGCCAAAGTTGAACCGGACTCGCAGCGGGCCGAGGTCCGGCTCAAAGCAGATCTGGTTCCAGCACTCGCTGCAGCTGCGGTGCTCCTCGAAGGGGGACACCAATCGGGCATTGAGTCCCGCGACGATCGACGTCCACGGGGCCAGCATCTCAATCTCCGTGTTGCCGACGCGCGCCGTGATGTACAGTCCGGTACAGCGGTCCGTCAGCCGCCTGTTCTTGCGCTCAAAGAACGGGCGGATGACCTCGGACTCGAAGTGGAATCCGATGTCGCGGCGGAACGGCGGGGTGTTGTCCGTGATGTGCGCCGTCCAGTCATAATACGTGTCGTCGGCGCGGCGGTTCTGGATGGGGTCGCCCTTCCGCGGCAAGTCCAGATTCAACGCCTTCATCGCCGCCACCATACGGTCATGCAGCGAGCCCATGGTGGCGGTCATGAAGTTCCTCATATCGAGCCCCTCGTGGTGGTTTCCCACGGGGTACTGACCGCGCACAAACGACGGCTCCAGTCGGCGGTTGGTCTTGGGGTGGTGCTGTCCCCTCGGTGCATACCGCGAAATGTCCAGCGGCGAGGGGTCGTTGGGACCGTACTCGTAGAGGCGGTCCAGCTCCGGGTTGCGGCGCTTCCGGATGGTGAGGATCTTGCAGAACGGGCCATAGCCGTTGATCCTCCATCCCCAGCGAGCAAACGGCGAGTCCGTCGAAGGATGCAGGTCCATGGCCTCGCTGTCCGTCTGTGGGGCGGTCACGCGGCGCAGATGGGCGTTCCTCGTGGTCCATGGCGGTGGAATGGACTGCGGCATCTGCACCATGGTGTAGTCGTCGTCGACAGAGGGCGGCTGACAGCGTGGTGCCTCGGGGCGGTTCATTCCGCTCTGCACGTCGTCAATCCGCCGCTGCTGCTCCCGCACAAACCGCTGTAGCTCGCGTCCCGGGTCCACCACCCCTGGCCGCGACCGCGAGTTGTTACTGGCTCCGCGCTGTCCGCTGTTGCCATTGTTGGAGTTCCCCGTAGCGACCGCGAATGCACTCTGTCCGCGGATTTGCTGCTGTCCGCGTCGCACTGCCTCCTTCTGCGCTATTGACTGCGCCTCGAGTTTGATCCGCACCGGAGCGGCGGTACCGCAGACGAAACACGTCAGCTCGTATCCCTCCAGCTGGAACGTGCAGCGGGGGCACACCCAGTCGCCGGGCTGCTCCTTGTTGGAGTTCTTGGCATTCAGCCGCGACTGCGAGTCCTTGCTGTTCTTGGGGTTCGGCTCCGTCGACAATCGGCGCACTCCCGCACTGAGGCGTCGCACTGGGGACGATGGCGGCGATGGTGGCGGAGCGACGTGGACCCGCTGCGATCGCGCGTGGACCTGCTCCAGATTTGCGCCGTATTGGGCCATCCGCTGCTGCCACGCAGGGTCGTTGAACATGCGGCGCTGTGCCTCCGATGTTGCCACTCCCATCCGAGCGCATGCATCGCGCCCTCGCTGGGCAGCATCTAGCCCTCGCTGGACGTACGGAGGGGTGGAGGCGGGCGGCGGAGTCATTGGGGTGGAGGTGGACGTCGAGGTCGTGGTCGGGCCCGAGGCTCCCACGGCATTGTCGGCGGCGGACCCCACGTTTCCCACGGTGTGGACGGCGGTGCGTAGCGCCCTGATGGCCCGCTGAAACCGCTGTACGTGGACGATGCAGTGGTTGATAATGCTCACCGCGGTCTTCCTCGCCTCGTCCGGCGAATGCGTGCTGTGGCAGCCGCGCAGGAGACTCGCGTACACCTTCTTGTCGGCGTGGTAGTCCTGCAGCTTCGCCCGCAAATGACTGCATGCTCGGCGCACCGTGGGGGCATTACGCTGTCTCTGCTGCAGCGCAGAGATGCGATTTTGCGCCGTCTCCATCTTGCCCACGAGCTCGGCGGTGTCCTCGTGCCCCAAACAATGGTGGAGGGCCTCCGTTCTGCGGGTATTCACCTCCTTCAGTTTGGCCTCGTACTTCACCTTGGCCGCAGTAGCGGCGTCCTTCCACTTCTTCGTCGCCGCAGCTTTCTCCGCGCTCTTCTGGAGCTGCGCTCGCGCCGCCTCCACTGCCGCCACGTCCTTTTGGAGCTGCGACGATGCCGCGTCTTCGTTCTCCTTCGCGGTGTTCTGGTCCTTCATCAGCGTGTCCCTCTCGTCGTCGATGTCATCGAGCGTCTCTCGATCGTCCAGAGCCCGCTGCAAATCCAGTCCCACGTCCTCTGCCTTCCTCCGCGCGTCGACAATGGCGCCGTCCGACGGTACCTCCGGTGGATCCAGCACCGCAGCAACTTCCACGATGTGCGTCAATCGGCCCACGTCCGCGATTGCAGTCTGCGTCGTGCGGATCAGGTCACTCGTCCTCAGTGCCACGGCGCCAGGATCCTCGTAGGCCTCGGATCGCAGCAGCGGGAGCACCTGCGCTTGTACATAGTCCCGGTGCAGGGATTCGACACCATCAGCGAATGGGCATTTTTCTTCGGCGGACGGTGCCGGCAGTTGCTGCCGCAAGGACGGCGGTGGAGAGTGGCGCCGCGAGTCCGTCGTGGGATTGTACGTCGCGTGCTGCGATGGGTTCTTGTGGTCATCGTCGGCCTCGAGGTCCATGGACTGCATGGAGGGCGACGGGCTGCCGTTGAGCTGTTGGGCAGTGGGGTACTGCTGCTGCGACATGAGAGAGAGTAGTCGGCGGAGAAGAGAGTAGTTTTGTTGATTTTGAAGAGAGAAAAATGTAGAAAAAAACTTAGTCTCCTCGAGGAGTGGTGGTGGTGGTTAGATTTTCGGCGAAAAAGTCTAAAAGAAATAAATACTCGACGCGCAAACAAAAGTACACCCAGAGCCGGGGATGAAACATCGGCGGACTCTGCGATGTCTGTACAAAGGTGTTCGGCGCAGTAGATTAGGTCGAGTTCGTCGAGGCCTCCCTTCCTTTTGCAGTGCAGTGCATGTTCAAGCGGCGCTTCAGTAGCGCCTGCCCTTGGGTGCCCGCTCGCGGTCACGCAGTGCCTTTGCGAGCGCCTTCTTTTTGCGTCGACGGGCTCGCAGCACCGCTCGCCGCGATTTCCGCTTGTCCCCCGTCGAAGGCCCCAGCTGGACCTTTGGGACGCTGTTGGAGGACACCTTGACGTCGATGGCATTCCCTCGTGGCCGCGGCACCGTCCCCAGATCGGCGAGCAGCTGACGGCGCTTTTGGGCGTCGATTGCCTCCCTCGAGCGCTCATAAGGGCGCCGGCTGCGATTGTTCAGCCAATAGGCTTGTCCATTTATGAACGAATCGCCGAGGCCCTCGTCCTGCGCATCGTGGAGCCCCCCCCGTCGCAGGCTGTGCATCCCGTAGTCATTCGGGTTGTAGCCGCAGCGGATGCACAGCGCTTTCAGCACGTTCATCGCGGCGCGGTAATCCAGCACTTTCCCCGANTCCAACAGCAACAGGGGGGTCCGTGGGCANATTGGCCACGGGCAGCGGCGGTATAATTTGCGCAATCGGCAGAGTGCGCATACAGACGTGGCACATCTGCACCACATAAATGCGGTCTGCAGCTGGCCNTNCCTGTTGGTCTTGGACTGCCGAAAGGCGTAGCTCGCCGAGGTATCGTACGGCGGGGATTGCCGCGGTCGCCACGAGCCGCTGCTCCACGTAATATCTCCAGCCACCATGGCCGGGGTTAACGACGGCATGACCTCGGAGACCCTCCTCATCGTNTTGTGGATCAGCGACACGGCCCAGGCCCAGACCATAGCGTCGTAGGTCGGCGGCAACAGCGCGAATATGCGCCGCAGTTGCTGCCCCGTTAATGCCTTCTTGTAGCCGACGATCTCTTTGCGGGCAAGGGCTCGCAGCAGCGCGCTGGTCCTGGGCATCGTGTGCTTGCTGTAGGGGGTCAGGTCGGAGATCCCCCGCGTGACCAAGGCGCCTTTGACCGCGCTCAACTGCGTGCGCAACGTCGATGCTCTCACGGGCTCACCGGTGCGTTTGTTTACACCGATGGTTCGGCGCCAGCAGACGAAGCCGAAGGTGGTTTCCTCGGACCAGTTCCTCCAGCTATAGCCGGCGTCGGCGCAGAATTCGAACCAGCNNCGTTCGGCGCAGTCGTAGCCTTTGGTGGTGTTTGCCGCGTAGCGCTGGCCCACGTGCACAGCACCGTACTCTGCGAGGCGGCGTCGAATAGTCATGATNCCCGCGGCCGTCTGCGTCGCTGAGTTGAGTCGACGGGGGACGTCGCCGGAGATGTCGAACAGCAGAGCCGTCTTCATTGCNCCGCNGGAGGTCATCTTCAGNAGTNGTCNTCGAATNNNNCNATGANNNNCNNCCAGTAAACCGNTGNCNTGGGGNTGCGCNGAGGCGGCGGCGCCCACTTCCAGAAGAGGCGAACGGCGGCAGGCCACCACNCGGGGGCCGCGATGTGCGATGTGTCAGTGAGTAGGGCGAATGAGGAGTGCATGCGGCGGAGCGGGCACACAGGTTAAGTGACGTCGAAGGGTACAACTGCGCAGTGTATACAGTGGTGCCACGGGGGGCATGCAAAGACAACGGCGAGAAAGGAGAGCTTCAACGTTTTTTNAAAATAAAAACAAAAATAAGTTTTCNCAGAATNATATGGATCNTGGACAGGGGAACGGGACTGTGATAATCCCATTCAAAATCAGAGAGATTGGCTTCAAATCATTGAGCCTTGCGACGATGGCAATCGCCATGAAGCCTCATTAAAAAATAAAGAANATAAAATTTCCATGAAAAAGAAAGGTGGAAGNGTGACAGCAAGAGATATACTTAAGTCCGCGAGANCAACAGCGGGGTATCATGGGAGAAGATATGTACACGACGTAGCTGGTTTTAAATGTGGTGCTGTCGCTGCTCANTGTTGTGTCCACTGCAGCGGCGCTCNGCGCTGCCGTCGATTGCCCGATTTCGCGGCGTCGAAGCGATCGTTGCGTGGCAGCGGCTTGTTCAGCTTGTTGCATTGCGTGCGGTTGGTGGCAGTGCTATGATCGCATCTGCACCCCGTCTTCGCCGCGAAACGTGCCGCCATAACGTACCGCGCGTTGTCCCGCCAGGTATCCGTGAGCTCATTAACCGCGGCGACGCAGGGAGTCGGGTGCGGCGCCAATGCNTTGGAAGCGCGCTGAGCGGTGATTTCCGCGAANTTGTCCCTGGAAAGGGCGTCTGCGAGTTTGTTGTCGACGCCCGCAATATGTTCTATCCANAAATAGAACCGATACCGCGTTGCGAGTTCGCAGAGCTTCAGGAGCAGGCCGTTCAGGTCGCGGCGTCTAAAGCACGCCGCCTTCCGTCGCACCATCATACAGACCGCGGCATTGTCGCAGCGCATTTTCACCACTTTCCCGCTCCACTGTGCGGCGAAGAGCTTCGTCGCGAGGACCACGCCGAGCAGTTCGAGGTAGGTGATGTCGGGCAGATATTGGTAGTCGCCCCACCCTGCGGTCGCCGCCCAATTCACTCCGAAGAAGCGGCCGCCGATGTGATCCTCGAAGCCGCCGACTCCCGTCGAGGTGGAGGCATCGGTGTAGAGGTCGAGGTCGCCGACGCGCCGTGGATGGAGCAACCACGACATCGGCATTTCTCGCTGCGTAGCGTCGTCGAGGGCGGCTTGAACGATCTTCAGACCGTCCATGATCTGCTTTGTGATGCGAACGCGTTCGGAGCCCTCTCGCTTCGAAGTAATTTCCTCGAGGTCGCGCAGCGCCGGGACCACATAGGGGTACACGCAGGCAATAGAGCGGATCTGTCCCACCGCGGACTGCAGTTCGGACACCTTCATCTTCCGCGAGTTGGAGCAGGGGGCGGCGTCACCGCGCTGCGGGGGCTGGTAGTGCCAGCGGATAGCCTTCAGCGCCGCGCGATATTTTGCCAGCTTTTTGTTGGGAACCGCGAGGGTCCTGTTCCGCGCGTTGAAGAGGAAACCGAGATATTTGAGGATCTGCGTCGGCGGCGTGCATTTTCGGTCCTGCGTCGGGATCCCCAGCTTGACCCACCATTCTTTGACGGCGTTGAATTGCTTCCGCGCTGCCCGCTTCTGCTGGTGGCCGCCGAAAAAGTCGTCGATATAGTGGAGAATCATGTCTTTNTCCGGCGATGATGGGGCGGCGTTGCGATCTCGCCATTTGAACAGCTCCTTTTTGTCGTTGGCGATGATCCAGCAGACCGCGTCGGCGAACTCCGTATAGAGACGGCAGGCCGTCGCTTGTCCCATCACCAGACAGGTAAAGAAGAACAGCATTCCGCAGATCTTCACTCCCATCTTTGCGATGAAGCGGGCGGCGATCGGCACTCTGTAATATGCCTCGAGTGCGTCGAGACACCACANCCACTTCATATCGCAGTCCACGATCAAGCGACATACGTCGAGGATGGTGATGTAGGCCACGGTCTTTTCATCCTGCGGAATGCAGTCGTTGAAAGAGTGGCCGTTGGAATCGTCGCTGAGATTGAAGAGTAGCCGCGTTTTGATGGTGCCGTCGGATTTCAACTCATATTTCCCAAACATGGGATGGAACAGCGGTCGCTGGCCCTGCANCAGCCATTTTGGGAGATCCCGGGCGGCGTCAAAGGGCCCCAGGAAGTATCCCTTNAGCATTCTGTCCTCCATCATCAAGAGGGCATCGTGCCACAGCTGCAGAGGCCCCGGGTATCCTCTCGAGGCGCCGGGTGCAGAAATATCCAGCGTCGAGGTCACCGGCCAACCGCCGTCAGCGATGTCAGTGCGATTGCGACGCAGTGTGCGGGCGACGTAGTCTGCGTCGTGGTGGCCTTGGAGCCCTAGGCGCCACTGTTCGTGATTCAGGGGGTAACCCCCGCGCTTTGTGGGCGTCGGGTATGATTTGAGACGACGGATTATCGCGGCGATGGCTGGGTCATTGAGGACCACGTCGTGGTCGGAATGGTAATATTCGCCGCGGTCCGACATGGTAGAANCCGCGGAAGATGAATGCTCGACGGTTGGTTGAAGAAGGTTTTTGTCATCGGCGGTGTCTGCGCAGTGGCAACACAAAGAAAAATAATAATATTTTACAGCAAAACAAACACAAAGAAAAACAGTCGAACACAATGCGGGGCGAGGTTTTTCCTCGACACCGCATTTGTTACTGCTCCCTGCGAGGTTCTGCGCATGTAAAAGTGTGCTGTTCTCAGCGAGCGTCGTTGAGATTCCCTTTATTGGATCCCGCGCGTTGCATCCGCGCTGGGTCCGGCGGCNCCGNGTGAGACCTCTTGCAGTGCTTAGGGTCCGACGTCGGGAGGTAGCGGTTCTCGCAGTTGGCGTCGGCGAAGCACTGTACCGACGGCTTGTTGGACGCCTCGTATTTGGACACCTTCCCCTTGGGCGTCTTGCTGCGATTGNTGTTGCCGCCGTCCTTGAGCCACGCGCAGTAGGTCTGGCACATCGTGTTGATGCTGCGGTCGCCGACAATCTCTCTATAATCATTGTCCGCGCGCAACAGCGTCGCCAGCGATACGTAGACGTTGCCGTCCTCGAGGGCTGTCCGCATCGCCTCGAGCGCCGCCANCCCGAAGGAGTCATAGCCCGCGGTCTTTCCGTACCGTCTCCCCACCGTTGATCGCAGCTGCAGTACCGCTCCGAGCTCCATCAGTCCCGCGACGTCTTGGTCGCGGCCTTCATAGCACGCCCAGAGCGGCGCCAGCAAATCAATCGCCTCCTGCTGCGTGGTCAAGTGGACCAACCGACGNTATGCGGCGCGGAACACGCGGCGAGCATGGGCCAGTCTGTAGTACGACTTGACCGTCTCCAGGACCTCCGACATGAACCATATGTCACAGTTCCGGCGNCCCGGCAGAGCGTCCGCGGTCTTTGAAGTCCGGTCGGCGTTGGCATACTCAGCGTACGCCATTTTCATATCGGCGCGTCCCTTCGCATACGCAGCGAAACCAGCGCACCGGATAAAAGCCAGAGACTTAGCGGCCTCTTGGTCGCTGCGAAACTGGTACCGGTACGTCTGGAATTCGCCCGGTATCCTGATGTCGTCGATGTTCCGCGCATGTTTNATGTCACCGACGTCCCGCAGACCCAGCAGCGACGCGTANACGCGGTACTTAGTCAAATGGGCGAAGCGTGCTTCGGCGTTTACCGCGAGCAGCGATGGGTCGATCCGNCTGTATCGGTGGTTGCGGCCACCTCGCGACGTGGATTCAAAGGGGAGGGGTGCGGGCATCGGCGGAACTTCATCGTCCTCATCGTCGGATGATGAAGGGAGGGGGTAGCCAGGGTCTCCTGCTCCNACCTGCGCTGCGCTCGCACCTCCNGCGGCTCCGCCGATCNGCGGTGCATTCGCTGCATTGCCTCCTGCTGCANCGCCNGAGCCTCCTGCGCCGTCTCGGCCTCCATTAGCNCCATTACCACCTGCTCCACCACCACCGGCGCCTCCTCCGTCGCCCGCTCCTCCTGCACCTCCNGCGCCGCCTGCACCGCCGCCACCGCGGCCGCTGCCGTGTCTGGCGCCGCCGCTGCCGCTGTTGCTGCGACTGGGGGCGTTTCCGCGATTGTTGTTGCTGTTTCCGCTGCGTGATACTGGATCGCGNCGACGCGAACGGCCACTGTCATCGCTGGGTCCGTACGCATCGCCTGCGTGTCCACGTACTGCGGTAGAGTCGCGGCGGCCACCCCGGATCTGAGTCGACGGCATCGTNAAGCGGCTGCTTCGCTGCTGCTTGTAGATACCGCGTAGTTTGCTGCGGCGGCTCGGTGCCCGATCCTCCTTCCTGGAGTATGGGCGGGCGGTGGATCTCCGGCGGTGCGGACGAGAGCGGGAGCGAGAGCGCGACCGTGACCGCGAGTGCCGTCGCTCGCGGTGGCGGGAGCGCGATGAACCCGGCTCCGGCGCATGCACCAGTTTTGCATCGTCATCATCGTGTACCTCGCTGTGTACATTGCTGAGACTGGAATCGCCGGCGAATTGGTTGCCGAGCCGCTGCCACCTGCGGACGAGCTGCCGGTACAGACATCTGTCCCGCTCTTCACCGCGTAAGTTGTACATAGTGTTCAGGTACTCCTGGCGGCGCGCTTCCGCTTTCCGCTGGTCCACCTCCAGCTGCTTGTACATCTGCTGCTGGCGGAGGATGAACTTTTGCTGGCTCAGCCCCTCCGCTGCGAGCCGGCTTTGGCGCTCTTGCACGCTCTCCTCGGGAACCGCTGCGGCGTCAAATGCCGTGGCGTCTTTAGCGGCGTTGGACGTCGGTGGGAACACCCCACAGTTTGGGTAGTCGCCCCAGTGTGGGCACGCGGCGCCTGCAGCCCACAGTGCGCTCTGTTCCGCGTTATAGCCGTCGGCTTTGGCCATGTCATATATGGCTGGCCACACCGCGACGCCCTCCTGGTCCGGCGCTGGAAAATGCAGTCGGACGTCCGCCGCCTTGAGGTAGGTGGCCAGTAGGTCCTGTAGCTCCTCGCAGTCCGTCGTCGTGTGCTGCAATCGCACCGTCGCCCACGGCGCCAGCTCCTCGTCATCGTCGTTCTCCTCCTTCGTGGCCGCGTCCCGCACCAGCTGCGCGACGAAGGTGTTATACCACGAAATCGTCCGCAGAGCGGGGTTCCAGCGGGGGTAGTTAGAGTTGGGGTTGGCCACCGGCATGCGCACTGGCCCCTGGAAACGGCTCGATGTCACCGTCTCCCAGCGAGCGTCATCGGCAATGGCAGCGCGTTTTTGCGCGGCAGTGTATACCGCGCGTGTGCCGCGAGCAGCACCGTCCTCTTGCTGCGAGCCCGACAGAGCATTCCGCTGCGTGCCACGCTGCGAGCCCCGTTGCGACGTCGTTACCGTGGAGGTGGAGGCACTCGAGACCGAGGCGAAGGAGGCGGCAGCGCCATTGAGCGGCGGCAGTTGTTTCCGCAAGTTCCTCTCGGCGGAGGCGGCGCTCTGCGGCGCAGTGGCCATGAGGACGTCCGACAATAGGTCCCCTTGGGTGGAGCGTTGGCGGCTGCGGCGGCCTGTGTTGTGGTTCCCGTCCGCCGCGGGCAGGTTCAGCGGCTCCATGTCCAGGTCTCCGTCCTCGTCGCGGTCCGCGGCGGGGTCATCGTCGTGATTTATCCGGCTCAGCGCCGTCGCGCGTTCCAGGTCGTCCTGCTCCTTCCTCTCCTGCTCGCGGCGCGTCCTCGACCGGGTCTTGGGTCCTTTCTTATCATCCTCGTCACCGCTCATTTTCCTCTCTGATACCTGTGTTGGTTCTTGTGCTGAAGCGGCGGAAGATCTGCTGTGTACCTCGAATGTCCGCGGATCTTGATACAAGATCAAGAGGATTGTCCAGCGCAGGGTGCAACGCGACGGTATCTCCGTCGAAGTTCAAGAAAAAAAGTAGGAAATTGTTGCACAGAGAACATCAGAAAACTCTGTCAACTGAGCATACTGTACAACACTCCCTAATCCGGGAGGGGGAGAGTCCTGGCCATGAACAATAAACTGCAGAATCGCCGGATTAAGCCCCCTTATTGTATTCATTGAGACTCTGAGAGCACGGATGGTGATTAACACATCACAACTAGATGCTCCTCGTAGGACGTCGTACTTCGACACATTATCGGAGTAACGGTTACGACGTGACTTATTCTCCTCTTCGGAGTTGGTCCGCCGATGCCGTTCTCCGGAAACGCTATCGTTTCTGTGTTCGTAGTCTAAGTCCGTCGGAGAGAGCGTCTAGCTTATGATCAGCTCCGCTGCATAAAGCAACTTCGCCCATCGTTAAGGCCCATCCAGCTGTGGTGTCAGAGTGCTGCGCGCAGCGCAGCATCGGCGCAGCTGCCGCTTGTGCGGTGATGCCGATACCGCTGCTGTCGCCAGCAGGGAAGCGGGGTTACCGTCGAGCAAAAATAAATAAAATTAAAGGATTAGAAATCGACGCCAAGATGGCCGTCGAGCAAAACAAATACAATGTGCACATTATCAGCGGCGTAGTGTACAGTGAACTCGTCCTGCACCGCCGAGGAATTTGATTGCACCTCGGTACGGCGTGGATGTTCTGCGTCGTAGATTTGCTACGTTGCCGTGTGCCGCGGCGGCCAGGGTGGGGAGGCGCCGAATACGGGGTCCTCGAGGAGCGGCAGACGACGGCAACGTCGGTTCAATGGGTGGATCGGTGTGGGAGGGGTTCAGAAGGTGGAGGTGGATCGGTGGGGCTCAGCGGACGGCGATCATGCCGCGATTACTCGCGGTGGATCCGGTAGCAGCTGTTATAGCTGCCCGACTTCGGGTACGCCGTGGACGGAGCGGCGTTGTTCCTGTCCCTCTGCGACGGGTTAAATGTCGACGGGTCATAGGACGCGGGGACGGGGACGACGCTCTCGTACCACGTCACATATTGATTGAAGGCGGCGTTGGCCGCCTCGCACTTCTTCGTCGTTTTGTTGGGGCATTGGCGGAGCAGACGGCCGCCGCCGATGATGACCGCGAGCTTCGAGATCTCGAACCGCAGCGCCTCGGTGTGGTAGCCCACGTGCGACAGAGCGAGGCCAAAGTTGAACCGGACTCGCAGCGGGCCGAGGTCCGGCTCAAAGCAGATCTGGTTCCAGCACTCGCTGCAGCTGCGGTGCTCCTCGAAGGGGGACACCAATCGGGCATTGAGTCCCGCGACGATCGACGTCCACGGGGCCAGCATCTCAATCTCCGTGTTGCCGACGCGCGCCGTGATGTACAGTCCGGTACAGCGGTCCGTCAGCCGCCTGTTCTTGCGCTCAAAGAACGGGCGGATGACCTCGGACTCGAAGTGGAATCCGATGTCGCGGCGGAACGGCGGGGTGTTGTCCGTGGTGTGCGTCGTCCAGTCATAATACGTGTCGTCGGCGCGGCGGTTTTGGATGGGGTCGCCCTTCCGCGGCAAGTCCAGATTCAACGCCTTCATCGCCGCCACCATACGGTCATGCAGCGAGCCCATGGTGGCGGTCATGAAGTTCCTCATATCGAGCCCCTCGTGGTGGTTTCCCACGGGGTACTGACCGCGCACAAACGACGGCTCCAGTCGGCGGTTGGTCTTGGGGTGGTGCTGTCCCCTCGGTGCATACCGCGAAATGTCCAGCGGCGAGGGGTCGTTGGGACCGTACTCGTAGAGGCGGTCCAGCTCCGGGTTGCGGCGCTTCCGGATGGTGAGGATCTTGCAGAACGGGCCATAGCCGTTGATCCTCCATCCCCAGCGAGCAAACGGCGAGTCCGTCGAAGGATGCAGGTCCATGGCCTCGCTGTCCGTCTGTGGGGCGGTCACGCGGCGCAGATGGGCGATCCTCGCAGTGGGCGGCGGAATGGACTGCGGCATCTGCACCATGGTGTAGTCGTCGTCGACAGAGGGCGGCTGACAGCGTGGTGCCTCGGGGCGGTTCATCCCGCTCTGCACGTCGTCGATCCGCCGCTGCTGCTCCAGCACGTACAGCTGCTGCTCGCGTCCCGGGTCCACCACCGCTGGCCGCGACCGCGAGTTGTTACTGGCTCCGCGCTGTCCGCTGTTGCCATTGTTGGAGTTCCCCGTGGCGACCGCGAATG
>PAIH01000054.1 GCA_002711105.1 Planctomycetota bacterium | reverse complement strand
AAAGAAGGCCGCCGCAAAGAAGGCCGCCGCAAAGAAGGCCGCCGCAAAGAAGAGCGCTGCCAAGAAGAGCGGCAAGAAGGCCACCAAGAAAACCGCGAAGAAGAACGCTGCCAAGAAGAGCGGCAAGAAGGCCACCAAGAAAACCGCGAAGAAGAGTGCTGCCAAGAAGAGCGGTAAGAAGGCCACCAAGAAAACCGCGAAGAAGAGTGCTGCCAAGAAGAGCGGCAAGAAGGCCGCGAAGAAGAGCGTAAAAAAAGGAACCAAAAAGAGTGCTAAGAAGGCCAAAAAAAGGCGGTAAATGTAACACTCAGGCTGAAGCTATCGGCAACACGATCCGTATCTGAAAGGTTAATCTCTTGGCTGGACATTCCAAATGGGCCGGAATCAAGCACAAGAAGGCCGCCAACGACGCCAAGCGCGGAAAGATCTTCAGTAAACTGGCCAAGTTGATCACGGTCGCTGCCAGAGATGGTGGCGGCGACGTAAGTCAGAATCCATACCTGAAACTGATGGTGGACAAGGCCAAGTCCGCCAACATGCCCAACGACAATATCGATCGTGCGATCAAGAAGGGGACAGGAGATCTAGATTCAGTCGTCATCT
This sequence comes from Planctomycetota bacterium, assembly GCA_002711105.1. Lineage (GTDB taxonomy): Bacteria > Planctomycetota > UBA8108 > UBA1146 > UBA1146 > UBA1146. The sequence goes on along the minus strand of PAIH01000054.1, from coordinate 313,122 downwards.
CCGAACTCGTTTACGAAGGATATGCTCCAGCCCAGGTAGCTTTGGTCGTGGATATCCTGACCGATAATAGAAACCGAACGGCAAGTGAACTTCGTCGGCTCTTCGACAAGAAGGGCGGTACCCTGGCCAGCCCGGGAGCGGTTTCCTGGATGTTCGAAACCAAGGGGGTCATCGAAATCCCGATGAGCTCCATCGGTGAAGAAGAGCTGATGGAACTGGTTCTCGATGTCGGTGCAGAAGATGTGAAAACTGAAGAAGAACATCTGCAGGTTCTGACCGATCCCACCACTTTTACCCAGGTCAGAGAGGCGATGATCGCAGCAAATCTGGAACCAACTTATGCTGAGGTGACCAGAATTCCCAGTACGACCATCTCCATCGATAACGAGAAGACCGCCGCTAAAGTTCTGGATTTCATTGCAGAGGTCGAGGATCACGACGACGTTCACAAGGTCAGTTCCAACCTCGATCTCCCTCCGGAGATCCTCGCTAAATTCGGAGATGGATAAGCATTCCCGATCAGTTCGCATCCTTGTCCGTGCGCTGGAAAAAGAAATCTCGGAAATCCCTGATTGGAGTTCTCTCTGTGAAGGACTCGTCCAGCTCGTGCCAGTAGCGCACTTCTTCATCGCCAGGTCTCCAGCAAAGAAATACCTTTCGACCTACATAGAGGGTCGGAAAGTTGATCACTCCTCGCTTGAACTCCTGAACAAAGCAACCCAGCTCCTCAATCTCACGGATGTAACCGTTGATATGATCGATGAGCATATTTAATTCCTGTTTCAGATCTTGGGCATCCTGCTGGCGATCACCCGAGGTATCTCGAATCGGATTCTTCTCCAAACATTCGAGTTCGGTGCGTTTCTGGATAATTCCATCCCAAACCTTAACGATGTCTATGACCACTTTTTCTACAAGAGGCAACATCAGATTTGCTTCCCCGATGGTGACGAGGCGACTCTGACCTTTGGTACTGCTACGAGGTCGCATCGCTGTCTCCTTTCAGTTCTGGGTTCACGGCAAGAGAAATGAAGCAAGCGCCGTGCCCGAACGAGAAGTGCCTCAGGCCCGTAAAATCGCCACTTCGAGTGCCACTTCGGAACCACCTGGGCCCGAGGTGTCCAACGGTTAGACGCCCCCCCTGGTTGACTTCCACTCGTGAGGGCTCGATAACCACCGTTTCGGGGAGGATTCACACCAAATCACTGCCATCTTGATTCCGCATTTAAATCGGAAGAGAGACCTGAAAGCCGATGCCAAGGGGACACTCCATGAGAGACCGTAGAGGGAAATTGCTGCCTCCCTTACGAACTGTGCATATTTTTGCTGCCCTGATGTTATTGGTCGGTAGCTCGTTGCTCATGGCGCAGGATCCTGGGCCCTCGACCATCGAAGAGATTCGCCTACAGGGACTCGACCGTCTCGGTACGGCAGAAGTTCTCGCTCGTATGAAGATCCGTGTGGGAGATCCTTGGAATGCCGAAGAACTCGATGCGGAATATCGCCGTCTCTGGGCAAGCGGTGATTTCATCTCCATCGATTCTCCAAAAATCGATAGGACACCCAACGGAATCATCATCACGATCCGCTTGATGGAACGGAAACCGATTCACGAGATCGTATTTGAAGGAACTGACAGCCTATCGGATAAAGTTGCTCAAAAATCTATCAGGTCCCAAAAGGAACAACTCTATGACCCTCTTTTGGTTCGTGAAGATGTCACCGCGCTTCGTAACTTGCTGCTGGAGAAGGGGCATCCCTTTGCCAGAGTGGGTAGCCGTATCGAGAAATCCGAGGACGGGCTGCTGGTGGTGTTCGAAATCGAGGAAGGTCCCGAGGTTCTGCTTCGATCAATAGACCTGAAGGGTGAGGGCTCTATCCCTACGGATGAGATTCTGCCGCGGCTAAAACTCCGAACTCGTTCCTTCCTCGGACTGATGGAAAACGGCAAGTTTGATCCTCGATTACTGGACGAAGATTTGGAAAAAATCCGTGAATACTACGTCGTCAAAGGGTTCTTTGATGCTGAAGTAACTCTTGATCGCATGGAGTTTGGTGCTGACCTGAAAGACCTCAGGCTTGTGATCGAGATCGAAGAGGGACCTCGCTACCGTATCGGAAAAGTCGAGTTCAAATTCGACGGAAAACCACTGTTCGATGAATCGATACTCCGAGATACGCTTCAAATAGGAGCCGGAGAAGCGTGGGACGGAGAGATCGTCAAAGACGATTCTGATCGGCTCCGCTTGCTCTACAGCGATAGGGCATATATCGACGCAGTGGTGAATCCGTCTGTGATTTACCCCCTTGAGGGTGAAGATGTGATTCTTCGCTACCAGATCACCGAGGGAAATAGAGTCTTCGCCGATGAGATCGAATTTCGCGGCAATGCAGCAACCAAAGATAGTGTCATCCGACGTCAGTTAGAGATTTTTCCGGGAGAAGAACTGTATCCTGATCGGATCCAGGACAGCCTCAGCAGCCTCTATCGCCTGCAGTATTTCCAACAGATTCGACCTTTCTTCGATAGTTCGGATGAACCGGAACAGCGTCCGGTCGTTTTCGAGGTGATGGAGGGCACCACCGGAAGGGCTCTGTTCGGAGTGGGATACTCCAGCGGCCGTGGAGTAGTCGGCAACCTTCACCTGGAAAAACGGAACTTCGACATCACCGACTGGCCCGATTCCCTCACCGATCTTCCTGGTTCCTTCTCAGGAGCTGGACAGCGCCTGATCCTGGAAGCGCAGCCGGGCACCGAGTACTCCCGTTATCGAGTCCTATTCCAGGAACCATATCTGATGGGTTCCCAGAACTCGCTGCGTCTAGCAGCATATCGATCAGTACTGCTGAGACAGGACTACATCGAAGATAGAAACAGTGGAGCAATTTCTCTCGGTAGACTTTTCAGTCAAGAGAAGAAGCTTCGTGGGGAAATTGGATTTCGCCGTGAGAAGATTTCCGTCGAGGAAGTATCCGATCTTGCCCCATCTGTAGTCGTCCAGAGTGCTGGCAAAACGAGACTCAACGCAATCGACCTTGAATTCGATTGGGATCAACGCACTTACAGACCCGTGATCGGTGCTGTCGATGGCTGGTACCTCGAAGGGGGTTTCAGCCACACCGGAGGACCGATTGGTGGCGAACTCGACTTGTTGAAACTCAACCTCGGAACCGGCTGGTTCAAGACCATCTCTCAAGACATTGAAGAAATGCGTCATATACTGGCATTCCGAACCAGTCTCGGCTGGGTCGAACCATTTGGCGACACTGATTTCGTGCCAGTTTTTGAACGTTACTACCTCGGAGGTCCGAGAAGTCTCCGCGGATTCGATTACAGGGGAGCCGGACCGCGAGAGGACGATAGGGAAATCGGAGGAACGATCCGACACCGTGGTTCTCTTGAATACACCTGGCCGATGCTGGACAACACCTTGCGTGGCATAGTTTTTACCGATTTTGGTAATCTGGCGGAGGATAAGGCTTCCTTCTCCCTCGACGATTATCGCGTCGGCGTGGGTGGAGGTGTGATCCTCAACGTGCCAATTTTCGGACAACCTCTGCCAATCTCTATCACATGGACTGAAGCCGTCAAAAGCCAGGAGGGGGATCGCCTCCAGGAATTCTCGTTCGACCTGGGCTGGTTCCTCTACTAAAGCTCTGTCACCGGTCTACAGCGAGTGCAACTACCGCTACTGCCCTTCTTCACAGGACCACCAGGCCTGGAATCCTGGCGGCGGTAGAACCCAGGAGATATCGGAAAAGGTGACTTCGGTGGAAACACCATTGAGATCGACAACCAGACGCTGTTTCTCCTTGTTGATCTTCCGGACCTCACAGACCTGTTGTAGACGAGGAACGAAGACCGGATCTCCTTTACGCAAACCACGGGCGGTATCGAGACGTTTTTGTGACAGCCGAGTTTCGCCCAGAGAATGCTGTAGTACTTCACGAGCCTGGAGCAAAGCTTGGGCCCTCTCTCCAGTCAGGTCTCCGATCTGATCGAGAGCCTTCCCGATCTTTTTAACAACCGTTGCCACCCGATCCTCTTCGGCTCTCTCGAACTCGTATTCGATCGCACTGCGGATCTGATTCGCCTCGTCTTCTTGCCGTGCCGCTTCTTCCTGATGCTTTTTGGCCAATTCCAGGTGCTTTTCGGCTTCCCGAATACGTCTTTCCAGATCCTTCTGTGACCTCTGCATCGCATCGATCAACTCGGAATCGATCGCCGAATCCTCCTGGCTCCTCTCTCTGGCTCGATCCACAACATCCACTGGCATTCCAATGCGTTCGGCAATCACCAGAGCATTTGATCGTCCTGGCAGCCCGATCAACAACCGGAAGGTCGGTGCCAACAGAAGCGGATCAAACTCCATCGAGGCATTCTCACATTTTCTGCGCCGATAAGCGTATTCCTTCAATCGCCCCAGATGAGTCGTCACCACCGTCAAGGTGCCTCGCTCGTATAATTTGTCGAGCACCGCTTCGGCCAGCGGTGCTCCTTCCTGCGGGTCGGTTCCAGATCCCAGTTCATCGAGCAAAACCAGACTCTTACTCGAACACGTCTGCAGGATCTCTGAAACGACGGTCACGTGAGACGAAAAGGTCGAGAGGTCCTGCTGCAAACTCTGTTCATCTCCGATATCCGCAAGGATCTTTTCAAAAATGGGAATCCTGGTTCCCGGCTCCGCTGGTACTGGAATCCCGCATGCCACCATCAGAGACAACAACCCCACCGTTTTCAGAACCAGAGTCTTGCCACCGGTGTTGGGACCTGTCACCACCACCTGATAGCAGGAAGGAGCTAGCTTGATGTCGAGGGGAACCACCGCCTGACGAGCTCTCTCCAGATCCACGGAGCGATTATCATGCTGTCCCCGTTCTCGCCACATCAATAGCGGGTGGCGAGCTCCCTTCAGCTCGATCAGCCGTCCCTCTTCCAGCTCTGGTGCAATGCACCCGAAAGCATCAGCGAAACGGGCTCGCGCCTGCGCCGCATCGAGTTCCACCAGCTGGGTCCAGAGTTGAAGGATCAATTCTCTCCGCAGATGAACCTGGCGGGTCAACTCCGCCAGAATCCTGCGAATCTCCTGGATTTCCGCATCCTTGACTCTCTGCGCCTGATCTCCCAGTCGAACCACAGACTCCGGTTCGATGAAGAGTGTTTGCCCCGAAGAAGATTCACCATGCACCACTCCCCGGACCAGATTTCGGCATTCGGCCCTGACCGCCCAGCACAGACGCCCATGTCTCGGGGTAATGACGTTCTCCTGCAGTGCCTTCTTCCAGGGACTCCGATCACTATTATCCTCTAACCAACTGCGTATCTTTTTCGAGATGTCTTGCGACTCTTGCCGCAACCTCGCCAGGGCATCACTAGCTCCATCGAGGATCTCTCCGGTGACATCGAGAGAAGTCTCGAGGGATTGCCGAAGCTCAGGCAGGTCGGTCAAGCGAGCCGATCTTTCAGTGAGCCTTGGACTTTCGTCAGCCGGCAGACTCACTTTCAATCGACGTGATCGGTCAAGTACTGTCCAAACGGCAATCAGTATTGTCCCGTCCAGAACCCCTTTTTTTATAACCGAATCGGCACTGAGTACCGATCTCAGATCTACGATGCCTTTGACTTGAAGCTGAAAACCTGCCGCCATACGGATTCGCAATTCCTCTGTTTCCTCCAGTAAAGATCGAGCTTGTTCCATCGAGGTGGTGGGCACCATCCGACTCTGAAGCTCTTTACCCGGACGAGAAGATGCAAAACCAGAAACCCGTTCCAATAGCTCGGGCAAATCGAGCCTACGTCGAGTGTCTTGAATCACATCGGATGAATTGCGCCTACCTGGCGATAGATTTCTGCTCGAGCGGGAGGACTTGCGATGGGCTTTGCTCACCGGCTTCATGCCGGAGTCACTACCATCACCGGGATCTTGGTGCCCGTCCAAGTTGCCGCCTCTCATCGATCCGATGTCGTTCACCGTTGCGATGTGATCCCGGCCTAAGTAGAGCTAACGACCGTGCTCCTCGATGTGGAGATGGTCGCTATTTCGTAGGAGCTGTACGACCCGCTCCATGCACTCCCGGGCCTGCACACCGCTGGAGACGTTGATCGTACCTCCTCCTCGCAATCCGGGAAGAGCTTCACCAAGACGTTGCGTCAGACTCTCAATTGCACCTTGGTCTGGATGATCTAGAAGAACCCATAGACGCTCCCCCGCCACCTCCATCCAGTCACTACCCCTGAGCAATCCGGAAACGGTAGCGACCAGATCCTGGCTCCCTCCCGGTGATTCAAGAACCAGCACCCCTGGTGCACCTCCCCTTCGTTGGGCAGACTTCAGCCTCGTTTCGAGCAAGCGACAGAACCGATCCTCCGGGTCCTCCACCAGAGGAGTGCCATCCCCTGAAACGCTCGGGATCAACTGCTCGATCAACGGTACCAGCGCGAACATCTTCCAGAACTCTTTGCGTCCCTCAGCGGCATTCCTGGCCAGAAAACCGAGCCAGACATCTGAGATGGGAAGCCCAACAAAGGGTCCGAGCGATCCAACGGTGGTAGGAATCGGTTCGCCAATATCGATTTCATCTCCAACCGAGCGCAGAACCTTTCCCGGTTCCTTGCCCCCCACCTTCACCTCGATACCCTCTGTCGCGTTCTTCAGTTCGACCCAGCCCAGAAAAGCGGGATCTTCAACGACCCAGCGGCGCAAAGCCTCGATGGTGGAGTCTCCTTTTTTGCGAGCTTCGAGCAGTTCCCGAATCGCCGAAATCGTATCGGGGAGATCATCTCTGGCTCCGTTACCCTGCTGGCGGCCATGATCCGATGGTGGCGGAGATTGTTCTGGTGGCGGAGAATGTTCTGGTGGCGGTTTGCTGCCACCAGGAGGGTGTTGCCCCAGTAGAAGACTATCGATCACGTCTGAATTTTGTAACTGGACGATGGGACGGGGAAGTCGCCACAAATTCCCGTCACAACCGGGCTCTCCACCGTCCTGCAGGATCGCAACCGGAATTCCTTCGGTAAACTGCTCCAGGCCACCAGCGATGGGCAGAATAGAATCGCGAATGATGACGGCGCAGAAGTCACTCATCGGAGTCACCGTCGGTTTTTGGGCCCGGTTGAGGGGAAGCACTGTCGCCCTGCCACGCAGCCACTCCAGCAACTCAGCCGCTTCCTCAGCTTCTGGAGTGAGAAACAACAGCACCGGCCCGAATTCATCTGGAGGATTCAAGGGACCCTCCAGCAGTGCCTTCCACTCCTCTTCCCCCAGACTGCTACGCACCTGGTCGATCGGATTCGCCGATTCACGAGATGGACCGATAAGATCTTCGATATTCTGCTCCGGTTGATCGGAATCGGTCATGGAATAGATCTCCTCGGGGGGAAAACTGCCGCTGGGACTGCTGGATGAGACCGCTTCAAAGCGCTGGGGTCAACCGAGAGGGTTCGCTCCGCGCCAATTAGCGGATCTCTGTATAGCGCCCATGGTTGCGATGAGCCAGATCGCGAAGAAATTCTCTGGCCCTCGCTTCGTCCTGGTTCGGAGCATCGCCAGCAAAAAAACCGATGCAGTGAATCCTGGTGCCACGATAGCGGTTCCAGATCTGAGTCGAATGCAGGATGAGACTGGCAGAGGTTTCCTCTCCCACCGTCGGGCTACCATCGGAAAGAAGATAAACCGTATCCACCTCTCGGTCCGCAAACGCATGTTCCAGAGCACCGTACGTATTGGTCTCCCCTCCCGCCCTCAACTGGCCAACAAATTTGATCGCCTTCTTCAAGATCGAGGCCTTGGCCTTGACCAGTGTGGGAGAGAATCGGGCGACCTGTTCGGAGAATGCCACTACCGAAAATCGACTCTTCGGATCGAGGCCCCCCTCAAGAACTCGCTGCAACTGCTTGCGAGCGATCTCGATCCTCGTTCCTCCCACCTCAGTCGATGCGAGCATACTGCCGGAAACATCGAGCAGAAAAATGACTCTCTCGCTGACGATCTCGCCGTAAAGGCCATCTTTGACTGCCGTCGGAAGACTCTTTCGCTGTTCTTCTTCCGGACTGGAAACAGTAGATGGATCCCAGTCATCTCTGGCTTCTCGCCACCAAATACTCCAGGCAGATGGATCCACAGAGAGCGGTTGACCGGTCAGCGCCTTCAACACATCCCATATATCCTCCCTGAGCCTTCCCTGGACTTCGGGCATCTTCTCGATCAAAGCATTCACCGACTCGGTAGCAGGATGGTCTCTGAGTGCTCGCACCGCTTCCGCGACCACTATCCACTCCCGGTCATGAAGCCTGAGTAGCAATTCAGGACGAGACATCGATTTAGGCCAGGCACGGATGACCCTCAACGCATCGAGGCGACGAGATCCAGATTTAGATTTTCGCGCGGCGATTCGGATCGCCTCACGTGCGCCATCGGATTCCAGGGACCGCACCAGCCGTAGAGCTTCCTCGTGAACTAACAAGCTCTCGTGCGGTAATCCATATTGCAAAAACAGGTTCGCACTCTGCTGCTGATCGTGCTTCGCAACCAGTTCCAGAGCATCACAGATGCTGGACTCGTCAGCCTTCTGGATCGCCGACATCAGAGCTACCCGAGCTTCCTCGAAGCTATCTGTCGCCGTCGAGCTCGCCAGTGAAATCACCATGGTCAAGGGGATGATGATAGCCCTCATCCAGCGCCCCCGACCTCTGGGTCCAAGCTGTCCGATTGCAACTCCTGCTCAACGATTTCCTTGGTCATGGCCTTCAACTCATCTCCATCGGCGGCCTTTTCGAGGATTTTCTCTCTGATCATTCGATCGAGTGCACACGTCAAGGCATTTCTAACCGGAGAGTTATTGCGGATCAGCAACGTCACCAGCTCATCGACGAGATGATCGGTGGCCATCTCTGCCAGCAACTCCGGTGCGCGAGAAGCGCTTCGTTCCAGCTCCTCTCCAGCTCTGGGAAGGTCGCTGGTTTCATCCGAGGCGAGCGCAATCAACTGCTCAATCCGATCAGTATTTCGTTGATTCTTCAGTTCCATCGTCGAGAGATCGGTGCAAGAGCCAACCAGAAGCAAACAGACCGACCCCAGTTCAATCACTTCTCCCTCTTCAACGGATTGAACCTCGATGAGATTCCCCTCGATGAATGTTCCGTTGGAACTTCCAAGATCAGCCACTACTACGCGACCTTCGTCAACGGTAATGGCACAGTGCTGACGACTCAGAACTGGATCTTCCAGTTGAACTGTACAACTCCTCGATCTCCCCAGGGTGATGGTCCCCTCATCAAGAGGAACCTGACGGGGAGAACCGTCGTGGATCAACAGTCGCAGATTCATTCGGTACCACTCTCTACGAACAGGGAATCTTCATCCAAAAAGAAATCAGGGAGCCGTCGTGGTCGTCCCCGATCCCGGTCGATACATGCCAGGGTCGTGCTGCCGTTGCACACCAGTTCTCCTCTGGGAGAGGTGACAGTATAGCCAATCTCTAGACGAGCCCCGCGTGCCGCAACAAGCCTGGTCTCGACCGTCAACAGGTCATCGTAAAAGGCAGGGTAGTGATATTTCACCATAACTTCTGAAACCAGCAGTCGGACGCCTTCTTGCTCCAGTTGCCGGTAGGGTTTGCCAAGTTGCCGTAACCACTCGGTCCTGGCAGTCTCGAACCAGACCACATGGCGGGAATGATGAGCGATCCCTCCCTGGTCCGTTTCCTCGTATCTCACCCGAATGGTGGTGACGCCCGATCCGCTCATGGGGACCTCCTCGTTGAAGTCCTGCTATTGGTCCCTGCGCTGGAAGCGGTGACGGAACATTCTCCGGATCTCGGCGCGTGGATAGCCCAGATCACGCCAACGGAGGTAGGCCTTCACGGACTTCACGGTTTGATCGTCATAGAGGTAACGCCCCGTTTCTGTCACCTCTGCAGGCTCGATGAGCCGCATCGTGATGAGACTCTGGAGCAACTGGCGGGAAATCCCGGTACGCTCCAGCAGATCCCTCGGCTTGAGAAGGGGTGGTTGCGATGACATGGGATCAGGCTATCACGGGCTCCCCCTGCGGGAAACGCGCGGTATCCTGACTTGCGGGAGGATTCAGTGTCGCTACCGAAACCGTGGAAGAAGATCGTTCTGGATGAAACCTCCAGTACCCAGGATGAAGCTCGCCGCCTCGTCCTGGCCGAACCTGGAGTTCGTAGGGCCATTCGTACCCGCCTACAGCACAAGGGACGCGGTCGGCTCGGCAATGACTGGCACAGTCCAGAAGGGGGTCTCTGGTGCACACTCACCCTGCCCGCTCCGGCCGGGCCTGATCCCTTCCATAATCTTCTGGTCGCCCTCGCCGCACGCAATTCCATCGCTTCATTGTTGCCAAAGGAAAGTCTCCATCTGGCCCTCAAATGGCCCAATGACCTGATGGTCGGCGATCGAAAATGGGGTGGGGTTCTGGCAGAAATCGCCGGATCCTCCGAATCTCCAGAGATTCTGTTCGGAATCGGACTCAACCTCGATATCGAAGCGAAGGTTTTGAGGGAACATCCGGAAATGCCGGCAGAAGCCACCTCGATACGGGCAGAATTCGGCCACAGTCCCTCCCCCGCACAGGCGTTGGAAAGTATCCTTTCCCATCTCGACCGGCTACTCGACGAGGATCTCTCCGAGGGTGGACGAGAACGAAATCGACTGAGAATCGCGGAGGTGCTCGATACCATCGGCCGCCAGATTCAATGGAAGGGTCCAGCGGACCGGACCGGAACAGGGGAAGCAACGGGGATTTCACCGGAGGGTGCTCTCATCGTGGAGAGAACTTCTCCCGGTCCCCCCGGGGAGGAACAACTTCGGTCAGCGGAGATCTCCCATGTGAGGATCTGCTAGCTTTCCCCTGCTACCGGGGTCTCCCTTGCACCGAGAAACTGCTGTTCAGCAACAGGACTGATCTGGAAGGGGATGATCGTGAGCCACGATGGGACCGGCCCGTCACGCTGGCAACAAGAGTGCTGGAAACCGTTCGTATCCGGACATCCGGAGCGCGCTTCCGAATTCCACAGTGTCAGCGGTATCCCCATCGAGCCGCTCTACAGTCACGATCCGCAACAGACGGGTCCCGGTGAGTTTCCGTTCACTCGCGGAATCCACCCGAGCATGTACCGGGGCAAGCTCTGGACAATGCGCCAGTACGCCGGCTACTGCTCCCCCGCCGAGACCAACAAGAGATTCCGCTACCTACTGGAACAGGGGCAAACAGGTCTCTCGGTAGCCTTCGATCTTCCGACCCAGATCGGTTTTGATTCCGACGATCGGCAAGCGAACGGAGAAGTGGGTCGGGTGGGAGTCCCCATCAACACCGTTGAGGACCTCGATGAATTGCTCGATGGAATCCCCCTCGAAACGGTCAGCATCTCGATGACCATCAATTCCACTGCTGCTGTGTTACTGGCGTTACTGTTGGCACTGGCCAGGCGAAGAGGAGTGGACCCTGCTGTTCTGCGAGGGACGGTTCAAAATGACATCCTCAAGGAGTTCATCGCTCGCGGAACTCAACGCTATCCGGTCGAAAATTCGCTACGACTGGTCGTCGATGTCATCGAACACTGTATCGCCGAAGTCCCCCGCTTCTATCCCATCAGTATCAGTGGTTATCACATCCGTGAGGCCGGATCGACAGCGATCGAGGAGGTCGCCTTCACGCTGGCCAATGGCATCGCATATCTGGAAGCGTGTCGTGATCGAGGCCTCGATCTGGTTTCTGTCGGACGACGACTCTCCTTCTTCTTCAATTCACACAATCAATTCATGGAGGAGATCGCTAAATTCCGCAGCGCACGCCGGATGTGGGCACAGATTTGCCGTAACCGTTTCGGCATCGAAGACGATCGTGCTTGCCAGCTGAGATTTCACAGTCAGACCGGTGGATCGACCCTGCAAGCGATGGAGCCAGCCAACAACATCGTCCGGGTGACGATCCAGGCGCTCGCTGCCATCCTCGGCGGAACTCAATCGCTCCACACCAACAGCTGGGACGAGGCACTTTCTCTCCCCAGCGAAGATGCCGCTCATCTGGCGCTCAGGACCCAGCAAATCATCGCCAAGGAATCGGGTATCGCGGATACCGCGGATCCGCTCGGTGGCTCACCCTACCTCGAACAGTTGACCGACCAGATCGAGGCACAAGCCTCAAAGTTGATCGAAGAAATCGACCAGAGAGGTGGGATGTTGTGTGCCATCAAAGATGGCTTCATCCGAAGAGCGATAGAACAGAGTGCCTACGAAACGCAACTGGCCACTGATTCAGGTCAGTTACGAGCTGTGGGTGCCGAACAGGAAGGTGAGATTCCCGAAGCTCCATTCCGGGTCGATCCCGCCATCGAGGAAATTCGACAGCAACGGCTCAAACAATACCGAGCCGACCGGAATTCTCAGGCGGTAGAATCGGCACTCGCTCGGATCGAGGAAACGGCCGGTCAAAACGAAAATCTCATCCCGGTGCTGGTCGAAGCACTCGAAGCTCAATGCACTCTGGGTGAAGTTTCGGAAAAACTCGCCATCGTGTTTGGAGAGTATCAAGACCATGGTTAGAAGTGGCCCGATTCGCATACTGCTGGCCAAACCAGGCCTCGACGGCCACGACCGAGGCATTCGCCTGGTGCTTCGTGCTTTGCGAGATGCAGGGATGGAAGTGATCTACACCGGTTTGCGCACCACCGCCTGCCAGATCGTGACCGCAGCCATCGAAGAGGACGTCGATGCCATCGGGCTTTCCAGCCTTTCTGGTGCTCATGAAACTCATTTCCTCGAGGTATCGCGTTTGCTCGCCGAACAAAAAGCCGACGACATTTTGCTCTTTGGAGGAGGAATCATTCCGCAGCAGGATGTCGACCGTCTGCAAGATGCTGGATTCCAGTGCATCTATCCTCCCGGTACACCGCTGGATCAAATCGTCCTCGACCTCCGAGCAACACTTCGGCCGGAACAAACCAGCGGAGGGAACCCTTCATGACCCAGCCCCAGCTTGACCACATCGGCATCGCTGTGAAATCGATCTCCGATTCACTCCTCTTGTACCGGGACCTGCTCGGAATCGAAGTGGGTGAAACAGAGGAGGTCCCGACACAAAAGGTCCGGGTCCTGTATCTGGAAACAGGACAGACCCGAACCGAACTACTGGAGGCGATCAGCGAGGATTCCCCCATCGCCCGTTTTATAGATAAACGAGGACAGGGCCTGCACCACATCGCTTACCGGGTCGAAAATCTGCAGAAATCGATGGACCAGCTCGTCGAGTCCGGATGCCGTCTGATCTACTCTGAGCCTCACCCGGGTAGTCATGGAACCCAAATCAACTTCATCCATCCCACTTCTGCCGGTGGAATACTGGTCGAACTCGTCGAGTATCTCAACGATGACACCGGTCAATCATCGGGAGAGGAGCCACGCTCTTGAAGGAACAGAATCGTACCGAGGCGCGCAAACGGATCGAGGCAGCCCGCCTCGGAGGAGGCGAAGACCGCCTCCAGCGCCAACACGATGCCGGAAAACTAACCGCCAGGGAGCGCATCGAGGTGTTGCTCGATGAAGGTACCTTCCAGGAAATCGACGCGCTGGTCACCCATCGATGTACTGATTTCGGGATGGAGAAAAGACGCGTTGCCGGAGACGGTGTCGTCACCGGCTGGGGAGAAGTGGACGGTCGTCGAATCTTCATTTACAGCCAAGATTTCACCGTCGAGGGCGGTAGCCTTTCTGCCACCAACGCCGCCAAGATCTGCAAGGTGATGGATATGGCTCTCAAGGCAGGTACTCCCGTAATCGGCATCAATGATTCAGGCGGTGCTCGTATCCAGGAGGGAGTCGCAAGTCTTGGTGGTTATGCAGATATCTTCCTGCGCAACACACTCGCTTCCGGAGTGATTCCGCAATTGAGCGCGATCCTCGGCCCCTGTGCCGGTGGAGCGGTGTATTCCCCTGCCCTGACCGATTTCATCTTCATGGCAGAAGGTACCTCCTACATGTTTGTGACCGGTCCCAGCGTGGTGAAGACTGTGACTCATGAAGAGGTCACACAGGAAGAACTCGGTGGAGCCTCGACCCATGCCTCGCGTAGTGGAGTCTCACATTTCCGCTGTCGAGATGATCGCCATTGCCTCGAAGAGATCCGCAGACTTCTGTCCTATCTCCCATCCAACAATCTGGATACCGCCCCTGAATCCCCCTGTAACGACCCCGTCGACAGAGCCGATCCGGAACTCGCCACCATCGTTCCAGAGAGTCGTGAAAAGCCTTACGACATGGCTGAGGTGCTCAAAAGAGTCGTTGATCGTGACTCGATAATGGAAGTACAGAAAGACTTCGCACAGAACATCATCACCGCTTTCGCCAGGATGGATGGAAAGCCGGTCGGAATCGTGGCAAACCAACCAGCGGTACTTGCCGGTTGTCTGGATATTCACGCCAGCGTCAAGGCTGCCCGGTTCGTTCGATTCCTCGACTGTTTCAATATCCCCATCCTTACCTTCGTCGATGTCCCGGGCTTCCTACCTGGAACTGACCAGGAATGGAACGGTATCATCACCAACGGAGCGAAACTCCTTTATGCATACTGTGAAGCCACCGTACCGAAATTGACGGTGATCATCAGAAAAGCGTACGGTGGCGCCTACGATGTGATGTCCTCCAAGCACATCCGAGGGGACTTGAACTTGGCGTGGCCCTCAGCAGAGATTGCCGTGATGGGTGCACCGGGTGCAGTCGCGATCCTGTTCCGAAAGGAAATTGCTGCCTCCGATGAACCCCAAGAGGTGTCAGCGGCGAGAACCGAAGAATACGAGAACCTGTTCGCTAATCCCTTCAACGCAGCAGAAAGGGGTTACATCGACGCCGTCATCGAAGAACCGGAAACAAGACCTCGGCTCATCGAAGGATTGAGACTGTTGGCAGGCAAGAGGGACCAGAATCCGGCCAAGAAGCACGGGAATGAACCTCTATGAGCAAACAGTCGGCGCAGCAGATCCGCCGGGTTCTGGTTGCCAATCGTGGCGAGATTGCGATCCGCATCTTTCAGGCCTGTCGCGAGCGAGGGATCGAGTCGGTCGCGGTCTTCTCAGAAGCAGACGCTTCCGCACCCCATCGGTACGCCGCAGATGAAGCGGTTCGCATCGGTCCTGCTCCCCCCGCAGAATCCTATCTACGATTCGACAAACTCATCGAGGCAGCTCTGCGAACCGAAGCAGATGCCATCCATCCTGGATATGGATTTCTTTCCGAAAACGCAAACTTCGCCAGAGCGGTGGAAGAAGCGGGTCTGATCTTCATAGGTCCAACCCCCGAGCAGATCGAGTCGATGGGAGACAAGGTACGCGCCCGCGAGTTGATGAGAGCCGCATCGGTACCGGTAATTCCCGGCACCGACAGCCCCATCGATGACAAGAAGACGCTCCAAAAAGAAGCGAAACGCATCGGGTATCCACTACTGCTTAAAGCTGCAGGCGGCGGTGGAGGCAAGGGCATCAGACGAGTCGATCAGAAGAAGGACCTCATTTCAGCATGGGAGCGAACTCGATCCGAAGCGCAGGCAGCATTTGCCGATGGCCGGGTTTACATCGAGCGTTTCCTCAGTCCTTCCCGACATATAGAGGCTCAGATCGTTGGCGACGGAGATGGATCGGTGTGGTTTCTCGGAGAACGTGAGTGCTCTTTGCAACGAAACCATCAGAAAGTACTGGAAGAGAGTCCTTCCCCGGTGATCGACGATGAAGTCCGGGCCAAACTCAGGGCAGCGGCGATCGCAGGGGCAGCGGCGATCCACTATCGAGGAGCTGGAACGATGGAGTTCCTGTATAACGAATCGACCAGGGAATTCTTCTTTCTCGAGATGAACACCAGGCTTCAGGTAGAACATCCGGTGACCGAGATGGTGTCAGGAATCGACCTGGTCGGAATGCAATTGGATATCGCCTCCGGGAAAAAGCTGGAACACGATCCAGAACTACCACTGCGGGGCTGGTCCATCGAGTTCCGAATCTGTGCCGAGGATCCATACAGAAACTTCATTCCCTCTACTGGTCAGATCCGAGCCCTGCGAATCCCCCACGCACCCTTCTGTCGCATCGATGGTTCGATCCGAGAGGGCCTGGAGATCACACCCTATTACGATCCGATGCTAGCCAAAGCGATCGTCTGGGGTGAAAACCGCGACCAAGCAGTGGAGCGGTTGTCTGCGCTATTGTCGAGACTTCGAATCGGCGGGATCCACACCACGGTTCCACTCGGAATCGAACTGTGTAATCAAGATTGGTTCATCGCTGGACAGTTCGATACCTCCACCCTGGAAAGTTGGCTCCAGCAGCGTAGCGAAGAAAAGCTCCAACCGGACACTCTGCAACTGGTCTCTGCGGTGATCGCCCGTCACGCCCTCGGGACTGCTCGTACACAAACCTCCCCTGCATCCCCAGGCGGAGGGGCGTGGGGTAAAGCAGCTCGCACCGAGGGAATTCGGAACCCCTTGCTATGAAGTACCAAATTGAATGGGACGACCAGGTCCGTGAAATCGATGCGCAGTGTGACCCGCTCGGAAGGGAATGGAAACTCCGTTTCTCCGATGGAAAGATCGTCGAAGCTCGGGTAGAGACACTGGAAGAAGGAACGGTCCTGCGACTCATCACAGGCGGCGAAAGCAAGACCATCACTCTCCTTCCCGGTAACCGTGNCGGAGCNCCTGTTCGTTTCTTGCTCGACCACAACCTGTTGGAATTGGATGTTCTGGATCCGATCGACCTCATCACACGAGAGGTCCGCTCCGGGCCTGAAGCCAGTGGTCATCATCCAGTGCTGAGCGTGATGCCGGGAATCGTTCGGAAACTGCTGGTCGCTCCAGGAGACGAGATCGAATCGGGATCTCCGCTGCTCATCCTGGAGGCTATGAAGATGGAAAACGAGATCGCAGCGACGGTGTCGGGGACCATCGAAAAGATAGAGGTCAGCGAAGGAGATGCCGTCGCCGCAGGAGCGGTTTTGCTGATCATCGACATGAAAGAGTGAAATATAGGATCAACCGAAAGGATCAGCCTCGATCACAGGCTTCTTGATCGGCTTGGGCTTCTCTTCTTTGGCCGGAGCCACTGGTTTTTTCCCCTCACCGTCAACCGTGATCCCTGATCCTTCACATTTCTTGCAGGTCATCTTCTTCTTACTGGCACACTCTTCGCACGGAACCGGGGCTCCGCCTTTTCCCTTGCAGTCCTTACACGGCGCCTTGCGCTTACCGTTGCAGGTCGGACATTCAACCTTACCCTTGCCACTACAATCACCACACCGCGTTTTTACCTTCCGACCTTTGGTCGGATCAAATCTCTCGTAGGTACCTGCACCGCCACAACGACGACAATCGAGCAATCCATCTTCCTTGAGAACACAGGTCCGACAGGAAAGGCCACCGCTACCGCCACAGCGCTGGCATGGTTTCTCAAGTGCTCCCTTTCCGGCACAACCAGTGCAATCAACTGCACCAAGTGCGCCGCAAGGACGACACCAGGTCTCCGGATTGGCTTTCTTCTTGGCAGCTAGCGCCACATCTGCCAACCGGGAGCGAACCAACTTCGCCTGGTCGAGCAACTTTTTCTGTTGGCACCATTCGATCAAGGCCTGATGGCCAGCCAGGTCTGCAGGATCGAGTGCTTCCAGTCTCTTTCTGAATTCCTCGTCGGGAAGTGCTCCCCGTTCGATTCGAGCGATGTCCTTGCGAGCCACCGTCATCGCGGCACGTGAACGACCGAACTGGATCTCGATTTTTATCTCTTTGTCCGTTTCCGAAAGAATCTTCCCCTCCAGTTTTCGACCATCCTTNAGGTACACGATGTCNGCCCAGGAAACNCCTGAGAGCATCAGNAAAACCAGNAGGAGGACANCAAAACGNTNCATCAAGACACTTCTTNCGGCAACTCCAGGTACAGATTATCCATTCCTGGCCGTTGGACCTTTAAAACGGGAAGCCCCTTCATCTTCGAGATGAAGATCCCGCTCGTAACCAAAACCATTATACAGATTCCACTGAACCAATTGGCATTCGACAATAGTGATTCAGTGGTGCCTAGATCGTTTGCTGTTGAGATTATCGCCACCAGNGGGGACAAAAACGCGANTGCCGNGGNGGNNCNAGTTCCGCCNCCAACTACTGNCATCGTAACCACAACCATCGTCAGAGCTACGTGTGTTCCAATGGCCAAAACGCTACTGACAATACTACCGAATCCCGACTGTGCTAAGAACCAGCATAGCGACAGCAACGATATCCCCCACAAGTACATCGAAACGATGAGGTCCACGAAATTAGCCATTTTTAGCTGGTATGCATCGCCATCGAAGTTCGGCGAAACCTGGGACAGCGCTTTCAGCTCCGCATCGCGCAGGATCCACACCAGCACGAACGGTATCGAAAACAATAGGATCGAAAAAATCAGGTTCCTGATCCCGCCTGGCAAAATGAAGTAGCCGATCCGCGTAAGCGGATTCCCTTTCTGGTAAATCTGGGCAACCCTCAGCGGAACCCGACTCGGTGACCCGGCCAAACGCAGCAAAACGAGTGGTACAAACCCCAGGCAGACCAGCAGAAACTCTCCCTGATAACGCGTCAGCGACATGTATCCAGAAGGAACGGGCGTTGCTGCGTACCAATAGATCCCGACGGCCGTTAAAAAGAACACCACGAACATCATCCGTACTGGGATTTCTCTTGCCGATTCCACTCCAGAAAGAAAATAGGTCGCTCCCAACAGCGTTCCGATCAAGGCAAAAAGATACAACGGAATCATTGTCAACCAGAACTCCCATGTCGGTGGATTCAACAGCAGGTAGTCAAGGATGAGCAAACCATCGTCATAAACTTCATTGGTCAGAAAAGCCAACGAGAAGATCAATCCAATTGCTGCCAGCGGATATACCTGCAAAATCGCTCGGGCTGTTCCTTTNGATGCTGCTGAAGAGAGCAGCGAACAACTGCCCAATAGCAGCGCAACCAGCATGTGCACGAAATATTCGAACAAGATCGAGCCAATGGAAACTCCTCCGAACAGAGTCGTCAGCGCAAGCAATGGGGCCGGCAGGAACATGAAGTAGAAGGTCATACTGAGAATCCCCAGCAACTTACCCCGAACAATTTCTCCCGGCGAAAGGTCGGTACCGATCAGAAGATCCCAGGTACGTCCCAACCTCTCTGTCGTGATGCTCACTGCCCCGAGAGCAGGAATGATCAAGAACAGAGCCCCCAGCTGTACACCAAAGTAGATGACAACCAGAGATTGGGCGTGATCCTCCGGAGAAACGGCTCCCCCGATCCCTGAGCCGAGGGAGNACATCCACATCGACCCGCCCAACACCGCAGCAAANATCAGCTGCACGATGAGAGAACGAAAACGGCGGAATCGAACGATCAGTTCCTTCTGCAGGATTGCGATTCCCATACCGGTGCTCTTGGTGAGTTGCTTCACTGGACCTCCCCGGTGGTGAGATTCATGAAGAGGCTTTCGAGATCGTCCTCCTCGCGCCGAACTCCAGTGATAGCAATTTTCTTGGCTGACAACGCTCCCCACACCAGATGGATCAATTCGTCATCCCCATCCCAGTCAAAACGGACTTTGCGTCCCTCGACCAGAACTGATCCCACTTCAGGGATCTCGCGAAGAATTGACTCTACCTGTGAGGATTCTTCGAGAAGAATCACCTCGTAGGCTACCGACGACCCTCTCAACCTCATCTGGATCTGCTCCAGAGATCCATCGGCAACCAGTTTTCCTGTCTCGATAATGCTGACCGAATCACAAATGGGTGACAGTTCAGAAAGAATGTGACTCGACAAGAACACGGTTTTGCCCAGGCGGCGCAACTCGGTCAACAATCCGCGGAACTCGATTCTCGCTCTCGGATCAAGGCCACTGGCAGGTTCGTCGAGAATCAATAGATCCGGTTCGTGAAGTAAAGTCTGGGCCAGGCAAAGACGTTGCCGCATTCCCTTCGAGAGCACGTGAACTTCCGTAGTGAGCAGGTTCCCGAGGTCGGTCAGTTCGACGACATCGGCGATGGAGGAGCGTCGTCTAGCCGCTGACAACCTGTGAGCCATGGCGAAGAATTCCAGGTATTCCTGTACGGAAAGTCCCTCATAGACCCCAACGTAATCGGGCATGTATCCGAGACGACGACGCACTTCTTCCGGTTCGGTCACCACATTGGCACCATCGATCCAGGCCCCNCCAANGGTCGGAACCAGTAAAGAAGCAAGGATCCGGATCGTGGTCGTCTTGCCAGCACCGTTAGGCCCGATGAAACCATGGATCACCCCACGAGGTACATCGAAGGAGATCGAGGAGACCGCCTCCTTCTTGGCGAAACGCATCGTCAGATCGCGTACCTGGATAATAGGAGTGCTCACCAAGGTCATCGGGGATCCAATTTATGAACTATCAATCTCGCGTCGAAAATGGTGAGCTTTACATCTGGCTCGAGACCCAGTTTCGAGATTGTCGATTCATCGAGGAACGCACCGACGGTAGTTCGCTCGAAGCCACGGCATTCAATCGCCGAATCGTCGCCTCGGCTCCAGCGTGCATTCGGAAAATCGGCATTTTCATCAGAATGAAACGGGCTATCACCAACACCAAATGAAATGAGACTGGCCTTGGTGCCCGACTCGCTCTTCAGTAGCTTTCCGAAAACTTTATTAGGATCCCCCTCGAAGATCCCCTCGTTCATGAAAACTTCACGGACGGTGGGAGTCACTTCGATAACATCACAACGGACATGATGGCTTGTGGTGCGAATTTTACGGATGCTAGAAACCTGCGTGGTACCGTCGGTAGCCATCGTCAAGGTGTGATTTTTCGTATTGGCCCCCACTCCGAGGGGAATCGCTGGCAGAGTCGAGGTGGCCGGGAAGTCAGTCCTGCCGCCCAGCGGCGAATAAGAACTATCAATCAGGTAAACGACTGCATGACTTTCTCCAGGAAAACGGATCAACAGCACCTCGGTCTCGAAACGAGGTAACACCCCAAGCCGAAATGTTGAAAGCATGAATATCAGTAAAAGACAACTCACCCCCACAATCGGTTGCAACCACAGCATGTGAGGTAGTTTGCCGCGATTCTTGAGGATTGTGCCGATGACCGGCCACAAGACACAGACGTAGAGTAGTCCCAGGATCAGGATCAACCTCATCGGATTACCAGGCCGTTGATAGATGTCGATCATTTCCAGCAAGTGTTGTAACGGGTAACCACTTTCCAGTCGTGCTCTGGCAGAACCCAGGTGCCAGGGATGTCGCAATCCAGCAGCCGATGGCAATTGCCAGGGGCCACTCGATTTTTCCAGCACCAACCAGCGACCCAACCCCTGAGAGACCGATACACAATCGGCACTCAGTCGTTTTACTTTTTGACCGACCACAGGAAAACGAACCCGTTCCTTGCCATCCGAATCAAGCTCCACCATCGGCTCTACCGGATCTCCTGGTAACCAGCGAAGGCCTCGGCCCTTCTCGTCAGGCAGTAAAAGAACCATCAATCCGGCATCGACAGCTGCTGTCAAAGCCCTCCGTTGACCGATGGCAACATCTTCAGGATCGATCCCATGAAGCAATACAATATCGAAGCCCAGCAGTGCTCCGCGGTTCTGAGGTAACATCTCGAGTCCGATGATCTGGTTCTTCGAGTCGGAGAAGGCGACCTCCCTCGATCTACGCCGACCATCACTGCCCTCCGAATACTTGGTGGTGAAAGGGCGCCAGTCCATCGCTGCCCCGATTTGATTCAGCGAAGGCCTCACTTCCAGCGTCATCAGTTCAAAATTGCCGTCGGAAGGATCTCGATGTTGAAACCAGGTGGAATCGACAAACTCTGTCTCTCTCCTGGCTACGGAAAGGGGCTTCTCATCTCGCGTCGCGGACAGGTGCAGCTGCGGATTGTTTCTCCAGGTGGCGTACCAATTAATGGTCAACGGCAAGCCAAGCAGATGCTGGAGTTGTTGTCCTGCAGCGACTTCAAAACTCGATCGCCACAACACTGGATCGACACCCTCCGAACCACTCAATTCGAGCAGGATGTTGAATACACCATCCTGGGTCGGAGATTGATTGTCGATCTCCAAAAGGACCGGGAGCCAATCCGAATCGATAAATATACGGTCTCGAAGAATTGTTGCAGATACCTCTGACTTTTCACCTTCCACGCCGACTGCACTCTGGCCGGAAAGGGGCACCGTCAGAAGCGTTATCGTCACCAACGATAACGCCATCAAAAATCTGGCTACCCATTTGTGGCGTGGTCGATCTCTCATCACTCTTCTTCTTTCACCGTTTCAAAGGAGCTACGCCCCTCCACCGCATCTCTGAGGATGCTCCGGTTCATGTACTCGATTTGTCCGCCGGTCGGTAATCCCCTCGCCAGGCGTGTCACCTGTACTCCCGATTGAACCAGCGATTCGGTCACGAGCAGCGCGGTTCCATCCCCTTCAAAATCGGGATTGGTGGCCAGAATCACTTCTTCCACCTCGTCGGAACGACTCCTCTCCACCAATTTTNTGAGAGAGATCTGCTCCGATCCCCGCTCTTCCAGTGGAGAAAAGGAAGCCCCGAGAACATGGTAAAGTCCTCGGTACGAACCACTATCTTCGATGGCGCGGAGATCCTTCGGTTGCTCGATCACGCAGATACGACTGCGCTCACGCGTCTCGTCACCACAGATGGTACAAATTTCTTGTTCGCTGATGTCCTGACAGACNCTACAGCGACGCAGATCATCCTTGACCCGACGTATCGCTTCCGAGATGCGCATCGCCTCTTCTCGGGGCATCTTCAGCACATGGTAGGCGAGTCGCTCGGCACTCTTCTGCCCGATCCCGGGCAAAGTCGCGAATGCATCGATCAAATCGCCAAGGAGTCCCTCTCCGGCCAACGCGCCCCCTTACGACATCCCTGGGAAAGACATCCCGCCGGTGACCCGGGAGGTTTCCTGATCTGACAATTCCTTGGCCTTCTCCAACGCCTGCTGGACCGCCACCAGAACCAGATCCTCCAGCAGATCGGCATCATCCGGATCGATCGCCGAAGGATCGATTTCGATCTTCATCACTTCTTGTTGGCCGTTGGCGTAAACCTTGACGAGGCCACTACCGGATTCCCCGACCACGGTCCTCTGTTTGAGGTCTTCCTGGACCGCCTTGAGTTCCTTCTGCATCTTCTGGGCCTGCTGGAANAGGCCTCCTAGATCACCGGTNGACATGCTCGAACTCCTTTGGACTCATCTCTGAAATCCGGACCTAGCTGGAGGTCGGACCTCGTTGACGTGCTTTGTTTGAAAAAATTTCTTCCGCCTGCTGAACGATTTCCGGCTTTGCAGAGTCCTTCGATTCAGCCGCAACAGAATCGCTCTCCTCAGCGGAAGACACTTCTCGGACGGAGATACTGAGCGAACCATGCTGTCGCTGCCACTTCTCGATGGCCCTGGTAGCGGGTTCCTGTTCCAGTTCGCCCTTGAGGACCTCGGTAGCGTATAACTGCCAGCGGTCACCGACCGNTTCCAGTTTTCCGTCCGCACGAAGCCGTCGGGATAACATCGNCGAATCTTCTCCGACGAGGTCNGCCAGTTGCTCCAAAGCCATCGCTACNGGATCCTGACGCGTCGACGGTGGTGACTCGTCATCGTTCGTGACTTCGCCAGNTGGTTGCTCCTGAGGANCCGCGTCAGCGTGTTGCTGGCGAGATCTATCGATCGCTTTCCGGGCAGCTCGGGCTCTTCCTGCGGAATCACCNGAATCGAGTGGTGCCACTGCTGGNGGCTCGANAGCTGCAGAAGAAGANACGNTCAAAGGAACCAGTGAGCGTAGCGTNGCCATTCGCATCAGGGCCAGTTCGAGCACCAGGTCGCCCCGATCCTGGCGACGAAGTTTTTGGCGCGTTTCTTGAAGAATCTCCTGAGCCAGCAGGTTCGCNTCCAGATCTTCCTCGCTCCAACCACCGGAGACCCCTTCGTGCATCTTCTGACGTAGTTGATCCGCAATCTGCTCGGTCAAAACCGAAGGTTCCGTTCCGCCGTCGAAGATGGGAGTCAGAACCTGGATGACCGCGGAAAGATCGGCGGAATCGACAACCTCGAGCAACTGTTCGAGGCGCTCCGAGGAAACCCTTCCGGTGATTCGATCGAGATCCTCGGGTCCAGGCTGATCGCCGGCGAAGGAGAGCACCTGATCGAGCAAAGATTGCGCATCTCGCATACCGCCTCGGGCCAAAGAAGCGATGTTTTCCAGCAAACCTTCTGCAGGGGTCGCCCCCTCTTGCTGACAGATCTGGTCCAACCTGCGGACGATATCCGAACTGGNAATCGATGAGAAATCACACCGCTGGCAACGGGAGAGGACGGTTGGAATGACCCGCTCTGGTTCGGTTGTTGCAAAGATGAACTTCACATGGGCAGGCGGCTCCTCCAGCGTCTTNAGCANCGAGTTAAAGGCCTCACGCGTCAACATGTGAACTTCGTCGATGATGAAGATTCGGTATTTCCCGAGGGTCGGGGCGTACTGGACGTGCTCGATCAAGCTACGAATGTCATCAATCCCCCGGTGGGAAGCCCCATCCAATTCGGTGACGTCGGAATCTTCTCCGAGGTAGATTCGCTGACAAGTAGAGCAATTCGCGCATGAATTGCCGTCTACCGCCTCTGGACACTGCAGGGCAGCGGCGAAGATTCTGGCCATCGAAGTTTTTCCGACCCCACGAGGGCCACAGAATAGATAGGCGTGGGCCAGACGCTGCTGGAGAATCGCCTGACGGATCGCTTCCGACACCGCTTCCTGTCCAACCACCTGGTCGAACTTACGAGGACGATATCGTCTGGCGATGACCTGGTAGTGGCCATCTCCCCCGGACAGGTTTCCTGCGGTCGATTCGAGNGTTGGTGTCGTGTCATTCATGNATTCATCTGAACCGGGCGTGCCCAATATCGCAAGCGATCAAATCAAAAGTGGTGGCACAGATGATAGCCCTGACGGCAATTCTCGGGATTCTGGACCGGACCAAAACCCATCCCGGAAAGAGAGAAGACCGGAGCCCGAAGCACACCAACGGAGACCGACATGGCTGCTCCCGTCAGGGCCTGACCAGGTTCACGGGCCGCCAGTCGCCCGGACCCCGGATCTCTTCAACACGGCACCCATATGGCTACCGCATCGTTATTCAAGATTGGCGGAGAGGGTGGGATTCGAACCCACGGTACGCGCAAACGCACACACGCTTTCCAAGCGTGCACCTTAAACCACTCGGACACCTCTCCTGGTTTTTCCACTATCCGTCAAGATGCCGATCCACCGGCTCTGACGCCAAGGATCTGTAGCACAAAGGCATCCATTTGCGCGACCATTTTTCACCAGTCGCCGATGCAATTCCAGTTCNGAGGGCAAATCTGGCCCCAATACCATGCACTATCTCAGGAGTTGTTGGCGGAGAGGGTGGGATTCGAACCCACGGAACCCGTGAAGGCTCACCGGTTTTCGAAACCGGCCCNATCGACCACTCTGGCACCTCTCCACTCCTCAAGACTCATTTTGATCCGATTCAGGCGCGCCTCTGCATGCTCGAAAAAAGGATCGCAGCAGGTCCGCCGATTCTTCCGCCAGTACTCCCCCGACCCATGGCACGTCATGATTGAAGAGTCCCGGTTCAAACACACCAAGTTTCGTTTCGACCGCGCCCCAGCGAGAATCGGCGGCTCCGAATACGACTCGCTCGATGCGAGCCTGAAGAATCGCTCCAGCACACATCGGACACGGCTCCAGAGTGCAATAGAGGGTACAGCCTTGCAGCCGCCAACCATCCATTGCCTCGGCAGCCTGACCGATGGCAAGGATCTCGGCATGGGCGGTCGGATCTCGCAGCGTCTCCTTCGAATTGCGAGCCCGCGCGATCACACCCCGTTCAGGGTGCCAGATCACCGCCCCGACCGGAACTTCTCCATCCTCACCGGCACAGCGCGCTTCTTGAAGCGCCAACTGCATCTGCGGGATGTCCTGGTTGTCATCGAGCCAGGAGACGTCCATCTGAGACACTCCACTCCTGGTCTGGAATTTGAAAAAAGCACGCCGGGGAGGATTCGAACCCCCGACCCCTTCGTCCGTAGCGAAGTGCTCTATCCACTGAGCTACCGGCGCACAAGAGGACAATGTTAGCCCTCACCTCAGATGTGTCAAGGCGACCGGAGCCGTGCTAGTCGCCATCCCAACCGTCAGGAACCCAGTCGTCCAGATTCTCGCTCGGTGACTGGTCCGCTGGCCCTTCTTGACCCGGCTTGTTGGCGGGTTTCGTCTTCTCGGAACTATTCTCTCCGGTGGCTTCAGACTCTGCATCTGCGCCGAGAAGATCGTCCAGAATCTCAAGTCCACGATCAGATCCCTGTTCACGGAGCCGTTCTGGCTCTGGCAGATCATCCAACCCGGATAGACCTAGCAATTCGAGAAACTCACTGGTGGTTCCGTAGAGTAACGGACGACCTACGGTATCGTCTTGCCCGGTCACCCTGACCAGGTTCCACTCCATCAGATTCTTGAGAATCGGTCCGCACTGAACACCACGGATGGTCTCCAGATCAGCTCGACGAACCGGCTGTCGGTAGGCAATCACCGCCAGGGTCTCGAAAGCAGCAGAGCTGAGGCGAATCTTTCGACCCTCTCCCCTCAGTCTTGCAACAAAGGGCGCGTATTCCGGTTTGGTCAGAAGACGTAATCCGGCACCATCTTCGTGGAGAATGTAGCCCCTCGATGTGGTCAAGAGCTCTGCCTCCAAAGCCAGCAGTTGTTCACGCACCTCTCCCTTGGGCGCTTCTCGTAACATCGCATTGAGCCGTCGACGGGAAACAGACTCGGGAGAGGCAAACAGAATCGCCTCGATGGTACTACGAAGAGCTTCGCCTTCGAGCGCCGTTGAAATCCCATCCGTACGATTCTCGTCAGATACATCGGGAGTGGGTTCGGAACCATTTCTATCTCTAGAAATCATCGATCTCCTTCGGGCCGTTTCACTTTCGAAGGAAACGGGTTTGTCTCGATATAGACAGGAATCCGCCTTCGGATTCTCTGCTCCACGGCAAGGATCTCCGCATCGGTAGCGGGTTGATTTCGCAACTCCTGGAGCAATTCCTCACGCACCTCAGAGTAGGAGCGAGTAGACCTCGTCTCCACTACCCTGAACAGATGCCAACCAAAATTATCCTCGTGGATGGGTCCCAACACCTCTCCTACTTCGACCTGGAATACCTCGAAAAAGATGGGGCTACCAGCCAGATCCGACTCCCGAATCCAACCTCCCCCGACCTTCGGCGTGAAAGAAGATCTCAGACCGACCGGTTTTTCCACGGCATTTTGTAGCGGGGTCCCCAATTCAAGAACCTTGACGGTCTGTTGGGCCCATCGTTCGATGATTTGACGTTCCTCGCTGTCGGCATCACCCATCGGAAATGCGATGTGCTCGATCAGACGGCGTGGTTCTTTCCAGCTTGCCCTCCACAGATCAAGGATCTGTTCCTCTTCGATCTGTCTATGGGCAGATATTACCTTCTGGATCAACAATGCTGGCCCAACCTCCAGCACTATTTCGCGGCGAAGGTCACTTTCAAGCAGACCCTGTTCCTCCAGTCGCAGTCTAGAGACCCTTCTTTCGTCGAAGGACCGACCGAGGATCTGATCCATTTCCTGTTCGACCCGGGCCACGACCTCCTCCGCCTCGATGCTTAAACCCAGGCTCCCTGCTTCCGAGATGAAAAGGGACTCTCTCACCAACCCGTTGAGGGCACGAGCTCCGTAGTAACGATCAAGGATCCGATCTCTCAGCTCACTCTCGGTGATGGTGTCATCACCGATCCGTGCCAGGACACGATCAGATGGCTGCTGGTGATCCCTCTCGGCTTCTGTTGCCCCATCGAGAGCTGGATAATAGCTGTCCAGTCCGGTTCTTTCCCGGGGAACTCCCTCACACCCCACGGTGAGAAACAGGACTGTCACAGTAAATATCAATAGCGAGAATTCCTTCAAACGTCTCCATCTTTCTCATAATGGCGTAGGATTTCAACCAACTGGGTGGTGGAGAGGAATCCCATCTCCACCATGCATAGCCCCATCATCTTGTGTCCTCTGCCAGCCCTCTTCAAACGATCCTGTTGCTGGAGTACTCGATTCACATCTTCCTTCGAAACAAAACCAAGTTTCACCGCCAGGTCACCGAAGCGGGTGGAACCGGATCCGAGCGGCTCTACTTCACTACCGTAACCAGATGGATGGGTGCGATGCCAGCGCCATGCGGTTTCGATGATGAAGGACAGTTCACTATGCTGAGGAGTCCATCCCAACATCGATCTCGCTTTTTCGTTCGATGCGAGCAGGATCGCTGGATCCCCGTCACGACGACCTTCTTCTACTACTGGAAAATCTATTCCCGAGATGGACTTGGCCACCTCGACCACTTCTCGAACACTGGCACCATGTGACGAACCCAGATTGATGGCGTGTCCGGCAACATCAGCGATTTTATTCAACGCCAGCAGATGCGCTGTCGCGATATCGGTGACATGTACGAAATCTCGGACACAGGTCCCGTCTGGTGTTTCCCAGTCACTACCAAAGATGATGAACCGCTCGCGAGTACCCAACGCACACTGAAGAAGNAGAGGAACCAGATGACTCTCGTCTCGGTGATCCTCCCCCACCAAACCCGAAGGATCCGCCCCAGCGGCATTGAAGTAGCGCAAACAGATATGTTGCAACGGATGTCGTTGGGCGATGGCAGAGAGGGAATCCTCCACCAGCTTTTTCGAATCACCGTAAGGATTGACCGGACAAAGCGGGTGAGTTTCGGGAATTGGGATTTCCTCGGGATCGCCATAGACTGCGGCTGTAGAGGAGTGAATCAGCTTTTGAACACCCGCTTCTAGCATCGCTTCCACTAGATTGAGAGTGCCCGCCAGATTGTTGTGATAGTAAACAGCAGGAATCTTAACCGACTCGGGAACACTGCAGGATGCTGCGAGATGGAATACCGCATCAAACTGGTAAGCCTCAAAGACTGAACGCAATACGCGCGGCTCATGGATGCTTCCCTCGATCAGATCCACCTCGGAAATCGCCTCCCTGTGACCGGTGCGGAGATCATCGAGCACCACGACCTCATGACCGGCTCGTAGGCTCTCGAGAACGCAATGGCTGCCGATATATCCGGCTCCTCCCACCACCAGGATTCTCATACCGTGTTCCTTCCAGGGCTCAATTTCAGCCAAGATTCTAAACGGTTTCCNGTCAGAAATCGCCCCTGGCACCNCATGTTGCAGTAGGATCGACCTCGGCCATCTGAGTGTCGATTTGTACCAGAACAGAGAACACCGAGAAGGGATTCCCCTCCGATGAGAAGAGACCAGAGAAGTGCTGATGCCCCCCGGACCATCGAGGTGTCCAGAGGGATCGTGCCCGGAATCCCGGCGAGTGTTCATTATCTCTGTGGTGGTACCACGATCCTCTGTGTCGCCAAGGTCGAAGAAGGCACTCCCAAGTGGCGCAACCGGCCGGCCGGCTGGGCAACCGCCGACTATTACATGATGCCTTATTCGGTCGAACCGCGTATCGATCGGACAGGAACCGGCAAACAGGATGGACGATCCATCGAGATCCGCCGCCTGGTCGGGCGAGCCTTGCGATCTGGACTCGATCTCTCGCTGATTCCAGGTTACACGATCCGGGTCGATTGTGACGTTCTGCAAGCCGATGGTGGCACCCGCACCGCCTGCATCAATGCGACCGCAGTCGCACTCGGACTGCTTGTCGAAGAAAATCTCAAAAAAGGCGTTTTCGCCACCGATCCGAGACGGGCCGTGATTCTGGCCATGAGTGCCGGCATTTACGACAACCAACTACTGGTCGATCTGGACTATCCNGAGGACAGCGAAGCGAGCGTCGACCTCAATCTCATCGGGACAGCAACCGGTGAAGTGGTGGAAATAGTCGGCGGATGCGAGGACGGTCCCATCGCCATGGACACCCTCCAAAAGGTGATCGCCGCCGCTCAGGATGGCATCCTTCAGGTTCACGAGATGCTCGGNGACGACATCTACCCCATATCCGGCTAATGCCCGGCTCAGGAAAGAGCCTTGACCCGCTTTTGTGGGTCGTCTTGCACAACCCTCTCTGCTTCCGTAGCATCCACGACACGCCCGGACCCCAGGGGACCTCCCCAGCATGGAAATCTCGGAGTATCTCGTGATCCCTTGGCCAGACCGCACTCTTCTGATCGCTTCCGGGAATCCTCACAAGCACGATGAGATTTGCCGGGAACTGTCGTTGGCCGAGGG
The DNA here is from genome assembly GCA_002711105.1 of Planctomycetota bacterium. Classification (GTDB taxonomy): domain Bacteria; phylum Planctomycetota; class UBA8108; order UBA1146; family UBA1146; genus UBA1146. The sequence continues at coordinate 282,777 of PAIH01000054.1, read as the reverse complement.
CCTTCTGCTGCGGCCCAGCGATGTGGAATCGAAACTGGCCAGTGCTGCACCAGATCCGCTCGAAGACGGTGAAACACTGCTCGAAAATGCGATTATCAAAGCCACCGCCTTTTCGCTCTGGAGCGGCTTGCCGGCACTGGCGGATGATACCGGGCTGATGGTCGATGCTCTCGACGGCGCTCCTGGAGTCCACGCAGCCCGCTTCGCTGGAGAGAACGCTACCTTCCAGGACAATGTCGATAAGTTGCTGAAACAGCTGGGCGATCTTCCTCAACAACAACGGGGAGCGGAATTTCGTTGTGTACTGGCGCTCTGTGACGGAGATCAGGTGATTCTCACCGTCGAGGAGAAATGTTCCGGGTCGATCGCACTCGAACCGAGGGGAAAAGACGGTTTTGGATATGACCCCGTCTTTGTCCCCGCCAATAATACCCTCACCTTTGCCGAGTTGACCGCATCTCAAAAGGACGGCATCAGTCATAGAGGTCGTGCGGTGAGACGATTTGCAGGGCTTTATAATGAACTCGGTACAGCGGAAGGTTTCCGTTGAATTATCCCGCAGAGAAAATTCGGAACTTCTCCATTGTGGCTCATATCGACCACGGTAAATCGACCCTCGCCGACCGTCTCCTGCTGAAAACGGAAACCATCACCGAGCGAGAGTTCAAAGATCAACTACTCGATGACATGGATCTGGAAAAAGAACGAGGAATCACCATCAAGGCCAAGACGGTCCGGATGGAATACACAGCNGATGACGGGGAAACCTACGTGCTCAATTTGATCGACACTCCTGGGCATGTCGATTTCGGATACGAGGTTTCTCGCAGTCTCGCCGCCTGTCAGGGTGCTCTTCTGGTGGTGGACGCAGCTCAGGGGGTCGAGGCGCAGACTGTCGCCAACGCGTTCTTGGCGATCGAGGGAGGTCTTGAGATCATCCCGGTCATGAACAAGATCGACCTCGCAACTGCACGGCCTGATGAAGTCGATGACGAACTTGCACAGACTTTTGGCTTCCATAAGCAAGAAGCGATTCGCTGCTCTGCCAAGACCGGAGAAGGTACCGAGGAATTACTGGAAGCCATCGTCACCTTCGTCCCTGCCCCTGAAGTCGACAGGGAGACCTCTTTACGAGCACTGATCTTCGATTCCCACTATGATGAATATCGGGGAGTCATCGTCTACTTGTGCATCAAAGAGGGTCGTCTCCATAAGGGGGAGGACATCATCCTGATGTCCTCTGGTCGTAAGTACAGCGTCGACGAAGTGGGCTATTTCCGTCCGGGAATGGTANCTACAGATGTTCTGGAGGCAGGCGAGGTCGGATATTTCTTCGCCAGCATCAAGACGATTCACGATATCAAGATTGGTGATACGGTCACTACTCGTCTCGATGGAGCTACCGAGAGTCTCCCTGGATTCAAGAATCCTAAATCGATGGTCTATTGCGGCAGCTATCCGGCCGACAGTGATGACTACGAAGATCTGCGGCTCGCTCTCGACAAGTTGTTGCTCAATGATCCATCCTTCACTTTCCAACCCGAATCTTCCGATGCTCTCGGCTTCGGTTTCCGATGTGGCTTCCTCGGTCTGCTGCACATGGAAATCGTTCAGGAACGGCTGGAGAGAGATTCTGGCATCGTACTGGTACAAACTGCTCCGACAGTTACTTACGAAATCCTGCTGAAGGATGGTCAAGTCAAGTTGATCGACAGCCCCAGTCAATTACCTGATCTGATGCTGGTTGATGAAGTGCGGGAGCCGATCGTCGAAGCTCATGTCATCATCCCAAAGGAGTACATCGGGGTCGTGATGAAGTTGATGGAGGAAAAGCGTGGAGAATGGAGAAAGAGTGAGTTTCTGTCGCCAACCCGTGTTCAGATGACCTACGAAGCTCCGTTGGCGGAGATCATCACGGATTTCTACGACAAGCTAAAATCGGTGACACGTGGCTATGGAACCCTCGACTACAACTTTAAAAGGTATCGCAAGGACAAGCTTGTCCGACTCAACATCCTGGTCAATGGCGATCCNGTCGATGCCTTGAGCATCATCCTCCACAAGGACGTTGCAGAACGCCGTGGTCGGATCTTGTTAAAGAAACTCAAAGCTGTCATCCCACGCCATATGTTTCAGGTGCCCCTGCAAGCAGCCATTGGCGGAAAAGTCATCGCCAGGGAAACGATCAAGGCCCTGATGAAAAACGTCACGGCAAAATGCTACGGGGGAGATATCTCNAGAAAACGGAAGCTCCTGGAAAAGCAAAAAGAAGGTAAGAAAAGACTGAAACAAATCGGNAGAGTCTCCATCCCCCAGGATGCATTCATGGCGGTTCTTCGTCTCGATGAAGAGGAAAAGAAATGAGCTGGAAGTCCCTTCGAGAGAACATAGAGGCGGTCACTGTCGCCATCTTGCTGGCACTTCTCATTCGCCACTTCGTATTTGAATCCTACGAGATCCCTACCGGTTCGATGGCGCCAGGACTCAACGGTCTTCACGTGGCGGTTCACTGTCCGAATTGCGACACAGAAAATCATGTCGGAATCCACAGTGACAGCATCACCAACAAGATAAAAATGGGAAACCGGATCGAGATCTTCGAAGGAATCTGTCCAAACCAGGATCAAGCCATCAAGATACCCACACAGGGAAATGACCGTTTCCTGTGTCCAGCATGCGGACAGGCACATCCAACTTCAGGTGGAACTCTCAGAAGAGAGGTTGCCATCTCGATACGTGCCTGGTGCAAGGAGTGCACCAACCGCTTTCCCGTGGTTGTAAACAACAGTGACATCCTTGGAGGAAATAAAATTCTAGTCGACAAGGTCGGCTACGACTGGAGCGAACCTGAACGCTGGGACGTTGTGGTATTTCGATTCAATCGCGAGAGAAACTACATCAAACGATTGGTTGGTCTTCCGGGCGAAAAGATTCGGGTTACACACGGTGATATCCAGATCAACGGATTGATCGAATCCAAACCACTGGAGGTACAAGAACATTTCTGGATACCGATCCATGACTCGGCAGTAAAAGAGAACGGGCAAGTCGAATCGGCATGGAATGCGACGCCGGGCTGGATCCGTAACAATGCGGGTTGGGATTTCAACCAGATCCAAGGGGAAGGGCAGCTCAAATACGTCCGTGGAGTGAATAACAAATACAATTACAACTCGCTTCGAGGATCGACTGCGGGAATCAGCTCTCCGGTGAGAGATCTCGATCTGCGCACTACCCTGAGAGCCACGCCCGAACCTGGAAAGAGTGAGGCGCGACTGTCCCTGTCGATACAAAATCACCCGTCCGAATATCGCTGGTCTTTCCCCTTCGAAACGGGAAATGCCGAACTAGAATTAATCAAACCCGACAGGGCCCCAAACGTGCTGGCGACCCTGGAAGGATTTGCCCTGGAACCTGATCGGAAGTATCAGATAGAAGTCCAGGTTGTTGATCGGAGAGTTCGACTCATCGTGGATGGGAAATTGCTCTCTGATATTGCCCTCCCGGCAACAGAGCTCGAATCCGGTACTGCGGTAGGAAATCAGGTCGCACTCGCTAGCGGCGTATCGATTGGCGCAAAAAAGTGCGGTGGCACCATTGAGCACCTCCAGCTGTTCCGTGACCANCACTGGACACTGGATGGAAACTATGGGATATCGACCCCATACCAGATCGAAGCGAACAGGTATTTCGTGATGGGAGACAATAGCCCTTCGAGCCTGGATTCGCGATACTGGGGTTCGTTCGCACGTTCAAATCTGCTCGGACGAGGTTTCGTCATCTTCTGGCCTGCCCTTCCCGGGCGAAACGAGATCGGATTCATCCGTTGATTCTCACCGTCAGAAATCTCTGTAAATCCTATAGCAATCGACGGGTCGTCGATCGAGTCTCTTTCGATGTTCCCCCCGGTGCTGTCATTGGACTTCTGGGCAAAAACGGTGCTGGAAAAACGACCACCTTCCGGATGACAATGGGAATGATTCGCTCCGACCAGGGTCAGGTTTTCTTCAACGGTGAAGAAATCTCTACGTTGCCGATGTACCAGCGCGCACGCCGCGGAATGGGTTTTTTACCCCAGGAAACGTCTGTTTTTCGCGGGCTCTCTGCTCGGCAAAATCTAGCCGCAGTACTGGAGACCCGCCCTCTCAGTGAGCCTGAACGAGCTGATCGGCTGGAAAACCTCATCGAGGATTTCGGTCTTCAAAGAGTTGCTGATAGCAAAGCTGAAGTGCTCTCCGGCGGTGAAAAGCGACGCCTTGAAGTGGCCCGGGCGCTGATTTCGGAACCAACGCTGATCCTTCTCGATGAACCTTTTAGCGGCGTCGATCCGATCGCTGTGGCCGATCTGCAACAGGTGATCCGATACCTTTCCGAACAGGGAATCGGAGTGCTCCTCACCGACCACAACGTGAGAGACACCCTCAACGTATGTGATCGATCATTCATCATCTACGACGGTCGCATCATCGCCCAGGGCGATCAGGAGGAGATCCTTCAGGATTCGGATGCACGGCGGTACTATCTCGGCGAACAGTTTTCGATGTGATGAAGGACATTATCGCATGAAGCAACAACCTCTGGTATTTCTTGCCATCGCAGCGTGGATAATCCCGGGTTGGGGTCATCTGCTGACAAAACGAAAGACCACCGGACTCACAATTTTTGTAGTTGTCAATCTGCTGTGGATCTCGGGAATGTTGTTGTCGGAGTACGAGGGCGGGTCCCGCTTATTCCATCCCTGGCTCTTTTGGGCTGGAGCCGGTTGTGGNGGAACCGCAGTGGTTTCCNTCATCGATCCAGCCGCCGAACATGCTCTTTACGGAATGCAGAGCGTTCGAGAATATCAAGACGTTCCAAAATGGAATGACACCGGGGTGCTGTTGGTTTGCGTTGCAGGACTTCTCAACATCCTATGCCTGCTCGATGTGATCGATGCGCGCTTGAGTCCCTCCTCCAGGGAGACAGTTAAATCCAAGAGCAGCGAGGTAAAGTAGTGGCAAAGATGCTGGTCTTTCTGGTCATGACCGCAATGATCTCGGTAGTTCATGTATCGGTGACTCGCATCGGAGAACGAAAAACCTCCCTGAGACAAGAGGCTCTGCGCTATTTCCTCCTTGTGGCAGGCGGAATCACGATCCTGGCGCTGATCGTGGAGTTCTTGTCGATGACCTTTCAGTAATTCTCCAGGTTCGATACCATGAATGACGGTGAGCGGGCGTAGCGGTCGCGCCATGGCGATGCCATGTCGAGGAAAGTCCGAGCTCCGCAGGACAGGGTGGTGGGTAACTCCCACCGGGAGCGATCCCAGGGAAAGTGCCACAGAAAATATACCGCCGACGCTCTTCGGATCGTCGGTAAGGGTGAAATGGTGAGGTAAGAGCTCACCGCGGGGGCGGTGACGTCCCTGGCAGGGTAAACCCCACCCGGAGAAAGACCAAACAGAGGTGAAGGAGTTGTCCGCTCCATTCTCGGCGAAAGTCGGGTTATTGCCCGGGTAGGTCGTTCGAGTTGTCCGGCAACGGGCAACCCAGAGGAATGATCGCACATCGATCTCGTATCGGTGAACAAGACTCGGCTTACAGCCCGCTCACCACTTTTCTTGTCCCCCTCTGGGTACCAACCTCTCGCTCCCCTCTCTTCATAGTTGTTGTTGATTGAGTTTCGGCGTAACTAATGTCCAAAGTCGCCTGCTTCTTGACTCTCAGTGATGTGTCCTCAATCATCCCGCCCAGCGCAATGAAATCTTTAAATGAGCATGAGGGACGGATTCTTGAACTCTCAACAGCAACCAGATCAAGATCAACCAGCTAAAGGCATCCGGTCTCGATTGCTGCAACCGGTCGACATCGCTTCTCTGGTTGCATTTCGTATCTTCCTCGGTGGCAGCATCTTGTTTGAAACGATCCGTTACTGGATCGCGGGAAATCTTCAGTCCTACTACATCGACGCTCCCTTTCACTTCAAGTTCTACGGATTCACCTGGGTCGAAAAAGTGCCGGAACCGCTGATGAACCTCGTCTTCTTGCTGACCACACTGTCTGCCCTTGGCGTATTTCTCGGTTACCGGCACAGGATCTCGTCGATACTGCTTTTTGTCACATTCACCTATTTGTTCCTGCTCGATGCAGCAACCTACAGAAATCACTTTTATCTGCTCTCGTTACTGTCGTTGCTGATGATCTTCTTACCAGCGGGACGCTATTTTTCGATGGACGCTTCTAGAAAACCAGAAGCTCGATCAACGAGCTGCCCGGCATGGTGCGTCTGGTTACTGCGTTTCCAGATCGGATTGGTTTACTTTTTTTCTGGAGTGGCAAAGTTTGANCCCGGGTGGATCGCCGGCGAATCGCTTCAAATGATCTTCGTCAGTGAAAATCACTCACCTGAAGTTCTCGCCTTTTTGCTCAGAGAGCCCGTACTCTATTTCTTCGTCTGGTCTGGACTTCTGTTCGATCTCACCATCCCGTTCTTCCTGTTGTGGAAACCAACGCGTATGGTCGCGTTTCTTGCTGCGAGCGGATTCCATCTGATCAATGGACTTTTCCTGGTCAGTGTCGGAATCTTCCCTTGGTTCATGCTGGTCGCCAGCGCTATCTTCTTCGAACCGAACTGGCCAAGAATTGTACTTCGTCGGATCGGATTCGTGCTGAGCCCGGTGATCCCCATGCCAACAAGGGCATCCTCTGTAGCGCCTGGTCGATGGTCGGGCCTTCTCACCGGTTGCTTTATCCTCTACATCGCGATCCAGTTGTTGCTACCGTTGAGGCAACACCTCTATCCAGGTTACACCTCCTGGACTCATGAAGGACATCGATGGTCGTGGCGTATGAAACTGGTCGCCAAAAGAACCGATCTATTGAAATTTTTCACGTTCGATCCCGAAAGCGGCAAAAGATTAGAACTCGATGCTCTCAAGATCCTCTATCCCTGGCAGCAGGATGTGATGTCGCGGCAACCAGATCTATTGCTTCAATTTGCTCGCAACGTCCATGCCAACCTGTTGAAAAAGACCGGAAAGAGCTATCCGATCCACGCCGAGATCCAGATCAGCCTCAACGGTTCACCGGCTCAACTCTTCATCGATCCGGAGATTGACCTGGCGCAGGTCGAATGGTCCCTGGCTGCCAATGATTGGATCATGCCCTACTCGGGCAAGTAGAGATCAGTTCCTGCAGGGCCATCCGTGACATGAATCCGTACCCTGCCATCAGGGCCCTCAAGCCGCTCGATCCCTTCGGGGGGTTGCCACTCTTGCCCACGTTTTCTTGCAAGCATCGCCTTGAAAGCGGCGCGAGTGACCAGCAACAGTGAATCGGTAGCTCGCATTCTGTTAAACACATTTTCATAGTGGATCATCACTACCGAGGATACCGGTGCATAGAAGGGCGGAGTCTCGGAGTGCAGAGCCATTTCCTCCTGGTCGTAGGGATTGAGACTCCACTCCAGATTACGATCAAGAAAATACTTCAAATCAAAACAAAAAGGGATCAGATAATAAGTGCGGGATTCTCCCCCCAGTTCTTCGTCATAGAAATCCAGAGTCTGCATTAGCTCAACCTGGACAGCCCTGACCAGCGCTTGCCGTGGCCGTTCAATACGTGCCAGGGTTATTAAAATTCGATTCAGTTCCTGTTCATCATCGAGATTCAGCCAGCGCTGTGAACTTTCCAGAAAACCATCCAACAGGGTCAACCGGCATAATTCNTGAATGAGAACCCCACCTCCCAACATGGATTCAACGAACTCCATCCCTTGATGCCAACATAATGATTGCTGTTTCTCATCAAGAGAGTCATCGAAACCAGGAAGCTCCCACTTCTTACCCACGCTCAGGATCGGGGCCAAGACGAAGGAAGTATCGAAGTCCAGCACCTCAGGGGGACGGAACGAATCTGATGCGCGAACAGCCTCCATTATCTGTTTTCTCTGCTCGGCTGTGATACCCGCAGGTTGTGCCGGGTCTTCTTCGTCCTCGAGTGAAAACAAAAGTGGGGACTGATTGATCCAGGACCGATCATGGAGCGGGAACAGCTTCGGATCTCGACGTTCCACGGATAAGGCCCACAACTGGGCAGCAGTGGAAGCCCCTACCTGCTGGTGGTATTGATCGATACGCCTCAAGTTGTTTTCATTGACCGATTCGATATATAAGAATCCCAGCAGCATCAAAATCGATAGCAGCAGCAGCAACGCCATGGCAGAGCGTTTGCCTGAAGGTCGAAGAAAAATACGAATCAACACAAGATCCGGGAACAGATGGGACAACAGACTACCGCTGTTTTACTCTGAATCTTCTCGACCACCTGTGAACTGAGACTCATGTGGCAACCCCCGCAGATTTTCCCCTCCGCCTGGACCACCACCGTAGCGCCTATCCCTGGAAAGAGCCGATCAAAAAGTTCGAGAAGCTCTGGATCGGTTACGTCTCGTGCTTCCTGCAGAGGGCCTTCCAACGAAGTGACCTCCTGCTGGTACTCTGCGATCTCATCCCCCACCACGACTCGGACTTCATCCAGTTGTTCTTTGGCCTGGCAAGCTCGACTGGTTAGATCTTCGATCTGTTTGTTGATCTCTTCGATCTTTTCGAGAATCAACATAAGATTTTCTTCTGCGCTACTCTTCTCATCTTCGAATTTGGCGATTTGAACCTTCAAACCGTTAAATTCACTGGCCTGGGTAGACTTGTCCAGTTGCTTCTGAGACTTGGTGATCTTGTCGACCATATCGGCGACGTCGAGTTCAAACTTACTGGTCAGAGATCGACCCTGCATAATCCGGTCGTTGAGTGGTGGCGATTGCTGCAGCAATTCTTCAAGCAAATCTTCAGCAGTAGCGATACGTTCCTTCTTCTTATCGATTTCGCCCTGAAGTAGGGCGATCTTGCCGTGGATAGTCTGCACCTGCTTGATACGATCGATGGATTCCAATGTCACAGCCTTTCAGGCAAATTGACAACGACGAGGTACCGGTAGTACCGGACCCGAGCGCCGATCTTAGCGTGGGATCCCGTATCGCTCCAGATGAGAAGGGGCTCCATACCGGAAAACCGGTATGGAGCCCCGCACTCGTGGCTTCGGGTCTTTCAGCTAACGCAGTATCAATCGTCCAGGAAACCCTCCAGATGACGAGAGCGTATCGGGTGCTGCAATTTCTTGACCGCCTTGGCCTCGATCTGACGGACCCTTTCACGGGTGACCTTGAAGATCTTACCGACCTCCTCAAGGGTGTAGGTGTAACCGTCTTCTAGACCATATCGAAGTTTGATGATCTCTCTTTCACGATAAGTCAGTGTTTTCAGGACATCCTTGAGGCGATCCTTGAGCATCTCGTGGGTCGCTACATGAATCGGAGACTCGACCGTCTGATCTTCGATAAAATCACCAAAGAAACCATCGTCACTATCTCCAATAGGTCGATCCAGAGAGATCGGATGTTTCGAAATCTTGAGTACCTTCCGGACCTCTTCCTCCGGTAAATCCANTTCGACAGCGATCTCTTTCATGCTCGGTTCATATCCGAGTTTCTGCATCAGTTTCTTGGTCGCATTTCGGACTTTACTCATCGTCTCGATCATGTGCACCGGAATCCGAATGGTACGAGCCTGATCCGCAATCGATCGAGTGATCGCTTGACGAATCCACCAGGTCGCGTAGGTCGAGAATTTGTATCCTCGACGATACTCGTACTTTTCGACCGCCTTCATCAAACCGGTATTCCCTTCCTGGATCAAATCAAGGAAGGACAAACCGCGGTTTCGGTAACGTTTTGCAATCGACACCACCAGTCGGAGGTTCCCTGCTGACAGTTTTCTTTTCGCAACCTCGTAGCGGTCGAAGTACTTGTTCATTCCGAGAACCCGTTCCCTGAACGGCCCGGTGGGTTCCATCGACAATTTCTCGATCTCTTCGATGTTCCGGAGCTCGGAATCAATCAATTCTTTGTCCGCCTTGCGCCGACTACGGCGCTCGCGCACCATTTCAATCCTGCGATTTGAATGGCCGATTTTTTTCCACTGGCTACGCATCGCATCTCTCAAGCTGTCGAGGATCTCACGCTTGAAGACCAACTCACCGAGCAAAATACCTATCTTGATCGCTTTCTCGTACACAGCATGTGCGATTTTATCCTTGTAGCGATCCGTGAGTTTTTTCGAGTCTAGCTTTTTCTTATCGCGAAGATTCATCTGATAAAGACGTTCGATGGTCGCCAAATTCTGGCTCATTCTCTGGAGCATATCCTCTCGGCTCGGCTCACCGCTGGAGGGTGTCAGTTTGATGACCTTATCGATGGACTGATCACCACACAGAACTTCCTGACACAGCCGAATCATCTGTTTCTGGCAAAAACCCGATGAATAGATGGAAGTCCTGTAATAATCCCTGCAGGTCTCGATGGTCTTGGCCAGTAGCAACTCTTCGGCACGTGTGAGAAGTGGTATCTCGCCCATTTGCGTGAGATACATTCGCACTGGATCATCAATTTTCTCACCCGTGAAGTCTGCTTCGTCGGGCAGTTCATCGATCTTGACCGGATCATCTGTGACCTCGATGTCCAGGCTCTCAAGAAGGTCGTAGACCTGGTCGATGCGCTCCGGAGTATTGCATTCCTCTGGAAAACANTTATTGAATTGCTNGAAAGTCACGTGCCCCTGGGCCTTNCCAAACTCAAGCAGTCGAGCGAGACCTTCCTCCATCGTCCGCTTCTCTTTCGAAAGTTCACGGGCGGAGGGCCTTCCGGAGGCAATCCTGGGGATCTCTTCTACNGGAAGCTGAGGCTCATCGTCATCGATGGGACCAATCGGGGCTGGAGGNTNTTCTACTGCCAGAGTGGGCAGATCATTTNCTGGTTCCGCATCCTCGGCCTCTTCGGAATCTTCATCGAGTTCCGCAACCCCGATTTCGGCGTCATCGTCTCCCTGAAATTCTTCCGCATCCCCCTGGGATTTCTCAGCGGAGGCTTCACAGAAACCGCTCGTTTCTCCATCGGTTTCAATTTCGGANTGTTCCTGAAAAACCGAATCCATCAGAATCCTCTCTTAAACCTTGGGCGAATCGGGTAGGAGCTCATTCCCCCTACCTTCAAACGTATTGATGATTTCTATCAAGAGCGACGGATTCCGGAAAGAATCTGGCTCTTCTGTTATCTTTTGTATTGTTTGGTTAATCTCCATGATTCGATTCAAAAATCTAGCCTGATAGGGAATTTCTTTGCGACGATTCTCTAACAAATCGATAAGCAACTGCAACACCAAATCGAATTCACTCTCTTTACGGTCATCAACGGTCATCCACTGGTCCTCACGATGGACCCGTTCCTGTAAACGCAGAAAGTAGCACTTCTCATCATCTTCCTGAATTTGAAGAGGATCTGGAATCTCTCCCAACTCCCGGAATCGAGCCGCCAGCGACCGCCGGATCGGATGGCTCCATCCCTCTGGCGGGCAGATCCGCAGTAACAAAGGAATCTGCGCNGGGTAACGAACCATGGTCACCAGCAGCGCATCTTCGGTAGCCGTGAGGTCTTCAGTTGCTGCGCCAGCGCCAGATTCTCCGGTATCCGCCTGGTCTGGCACGACACCGGAGGACCCACCAGCAATCTCCTGTGCCGTCGCTGGAGAGCGCCGAATCGAACGTTCGGAGCTCAGCCTCTGATGATCACGCAGGATATTGAGCTCACTGTGGCCCACCACCCGTGCCACGGCCCTGACAGCAGTTTCCAGAGATATCCCTTCAAACCGATCTAGAATTCGCTTGGAAATTTCGCCCATCCGCCTCTGGCTCACGGCGGGAGTGTCACCGGGGTGCTCGATTAAAATCTGCTTCACGACGAACTCGACTGGGTCCTCTCCCGATTGGAGCAGTTGCTCAAATCGTTGCGTCCCCTGGTCAGAGACGAGTAAATCACACGGATCCTGCCCCTCTGACAGGATGACGACACTGACCCCCACATCGGTTCCCAGAAATAGTTCACAACAGCGAACTGCCGCACGCTGACCCGCATCGTCGCCATCGAACAAGAGGTCAACATGGTCCACTCTCCTGGAAAGTAACGAAATATGCTCCCGGGTCAGGGCGGTACCGAGAGACGCGACCGCCATCGGAAATCCGTACTGGTGAGCCATGACCACGTCGGTATATCCCTCGCACAGAATGACTCGCCTCGCGAGGCGAATCTCCTTGCGGCCCTCACGGTAGCCATAAAGAAGATTTTTCTTGGAGAAGATTCTGGATTCTCGCGAATTGATGTACTTGGCAGGCTCTTCAGCGGCTGAAGTTGACCCAGATCCTAGATGGCGTCCACCAAATCCCACCACCTTTCCCCGTCGATCCTCAACAATCGGAAAGATCACGCGATCNCGGTAGGCATCGTAGTAGCTATCNCCCTCTTTGCCTCGCTTCAGAAGACCTAACTTTTCTGCGCGCTCCTGCATCCCCGGAGCCTCATTACCGAATCGTCTCAGTTCATCTGACAGATGACTCCAACCGGGAGGGGCGAAACCGATCCGAAATTTACGAATCGACGCATCCGAGAATCCACGAGCCGCCAGGTACTCCCTGGCGGCAGTTCCATTTACAGANTGCAGTTGTTTTTGAAACCAGGTCGCAGTTCGCTCCAGAAGAAGCAAGTCTTCATCTACTTGCTGCTTCTGCTGCGGATCTTGTTTCCACTGCTTTATCTCAATCCCTGCCCGATCTGCAAGAATCTTCTTTGCCTCGGGAAACTCGACACCCTCGATCTTTTGTACGAAGGTAAATACATCTCCATGGACGTCACAGGACCAGCAACGGAAAGTTCTTCGCTCCGGGTTTACATCCATGGAAGGATTCTTGTCGGGATGGAACGGGCACAGCCCCTTGAATACGCTGCCCCGTCGTGACAGTTCGACGTATCCCTGTACCACGTCCTCGATCGGATTCGCATCGCGAATTCGTTCGAGTTCATCGAGGGCAGGAACTCCGTCAGACATCTCTTCCTCTCACTCCTGCTCCAATTGAGCAGCTGCTACAAAACCCGCTATCGTGGTCCTCTTCATAGCCGTTTCGATGTTCGTAAAATCGTAATTTAAATCTACAAATTTAAATGGCTACAAGAGCACGAAAGCTCCGAAAACAATTCTTCAAACCGAAAAACTGTGGGTTGTGGAAGGTGCCGCACTCGGCTCTGCCAGGTNAACGGTAGGAAAACCCCGACTGGCAGCTAGGGATGATACCCCGCTCGCGCGTGACGGGCTACCTTTAGTGCTCGCCGGGACCGATCTTCTTGGCCAGAGAAACCCACTGTTCGGGCTCCAGCTGATCAGGCCGCGTCGAAGGCTCAACTTCCATCTGCTGCCACCAGGGATCCTGCGAATCGAGTCGATCCTTGAGAATCTTCCGTAATGTCTTCCTGCGTTGGCCAAAACAGTTGCGGATCAGTGGCACCAATCCCGCCGGAATATCGAGCCCGGATTCGGACCGAGCCCAGGTATAAAAAGCAGATTCGACCCGCGGAGCGGGAACAAAAGCATGAGCGGCAACTCGACGCGAAATGCGTCCAGCACCCAGAAGAGACAGCAGTACCGTTGCGGTGCCATATTCCCTGGTGCCCGGACTGGCGACCCAGCGGTCAGCGACCTCACGCTGCACCAGCACCCCCATCTGGCGTAAATCCGGTCGTTCGGACACCAGCATCGCCACCAGTGGACTGGCGATCGAATAGGGCAAATTAGCCACCAGTGAGAAACCGCCAGCAGCGGCAGCTGTCATCGAGTCGAGAGCGGTCAGAACCGCATCCGCAATCCGATTCTTGGATTCGAGGACGTCGGACTCGATCAGTTGTAATCGGGGGTGCGAAACATGTGTTCGGAGAAAATTACACAGGATCGGATCGATCTCGACGCTGGTGACATGACAGCCGACCTCGAGCAGCAAGCGCGTCAAAGTACCGGCCCCGGCACCCACCTCCAGAATCCGATCCCCGGCCTCTACCCCTGCATCACGAATCAGGGCTCGCAGTAGATTCTGATCGAAAAGGAAATTCTGGCCCCTCTTCTGGTCGAAACGGAATCCGAGATNCCGCAATTCTTCCAGTACCTCAAAACGAGAGCGGGGAGCTGGGAGATCACTCACGGTGAAACTCCCATCTCCCCCTCTGGAGCCAACGGTCCCGTTCCCCGGACTCGGGGACAGGAAGTGGAAAAATCACCCCCCGACAGTACCGATGCGAATCTCGACTCGCCGACACTGGGAGCGTCCATTTTCGGTATTCGGGTCGACACCCGGCACCGGCTTCGCCCAGCCACTCGAAGTGAGTTTCATACGATTCTTATCGACACCTTGGTTGACGAACTCCTGGAAAACAGCATGGGCACGTTTGGCCCCCAGTTCCCAGTTGTCGGCATTCTTGGATTTCTGAATCGGGGTGTTGTCGGTATGACCATCGATGAAAATGTTCCGATCGGGGTAGTCCCGCTGAATGATACTGACCAACTCACCGATCAGTTCCTTGCCCTGCTTGCGCAGCACACTGCGCCCTTTGTCAAAGAGCAGTTCATCATTGAGCATCAATCCGCCGGTTTCCGGATTGGTCCGGATTTGTGGAGCAAACTGCTCGGTCGAGATGAACACCTTCGGCATCTCCTCAAGGCTCTGCTGCAAGACCACATTGGCTTGGCGCAAAACGTCTCGTTCCTGGGCTAGTCCTTGCACATCAGATTCCAGAGACTGGATCTTCGCCGAAGCCCTCTGCAACTGAGCGTCACCCTGGAAACCAGATAGCTGAGAGTCCTTCAACCGTTTTTCCATGTCGGAGTTAACTCGATTGGCTCTCTCTAACTTCGAGACCACGTCATCGTACTTCACGTAGGGAACACAAGCTGACAGAAACAACGGTACAAGTAGTAACGTGAAGGCACGCCAACTAAAGAACCGGCTCGGTGAACAGCTATTCGGGAAGTTCCAAGAATGCGATTTCGTCACTTGAAAGGTCCTTTCTGGAGCCGACCAACTTCACATAACTGTAGAACACACAGCCCTCGTGAAGAATCTATCATGCTGAAACTATCGGCCCGTTTCTTTTCCTTCACGAGTTCGATTCGAACTCACTTCGGAACAACGTTCATACCGAAGGACTTCCACCCGGGAAAGATCTGGTCCCGAGCAAAGTTGCGGCACCTCCGACTCGCCACAGTGTGCCACGGAGATGAGCGGCGCGAAAGCGAGAGTCCAGTTGAGTCCGAACAACAAGGAAAACTACGAAAAAGAACCCGACATCAAGGCCCACAGGGCGCCTGATGTTGGGTTCTCAGCCGGTACAGGACCGATTCAATCAGAAGGCTCCGACCACCGATTCGACCAGGCCATTCATGAAGGCGACCGCAGACTCGGAAGCCCACTCCGGGAACGCCCCGTCTCCGTTGATCAGGTTCAGAAGCACAGCCGCTGGAACCAGCAGGATGAGCAGTGTCAACGCCAACAGGACCGTCATCGCTGTCGAGGGTCTCTTATGAACCAGCTGCATCTCCGTGGCGCCGGTCAACAGCAAATCGTCTGCGCCAGTAGTCCCTACAGTCTCGTCATCAGAGAAATCGAAAGACTCGTCAAAAGAAAGATCGTCAGTATCGAGAACGGTATCGTCCCCGACTCCACCCAGATCGAGTTCCGTTTCTCCTTCGAGAATTCCGGCCCCATCGTCTTCCAGTAGCCCTTCGATGTTGAGAACGGTCTCGTCTGTGGAGAAATCCTCCAATTCGACACTATCCCCCTCGAGCAGACCTTCCGAGGACTCGGAAAGAACCACGGTGGGTTCGGTAGAGCGGCTCTTCTGNTACGCCTCGATGTCTTCCTCTCTGAAGAACACCTCGCCGCCGTCATGCTCCGCACGAATCTCTTGATTACTGACCAAACCCTGGAGCTCTTCAGCCGAAATGCCAAGAAGAGCAGCTGCCTGGTCAAAGTTCACCCGATCGGACATCAGTTCTGACCTTCCAATGGAAGCCTCGCTAGTTGTTTTTACGACCGCCCTTTTTCATCTCTTCGACAGTGGGCCTCTGCTTGCCCTTCTGGGAATAGCTCTGGGGAACAAAGTCGTAGGTAAGATCACGAACAGTGAAAACCTGGAAACCGCTTCCACTCTCGTATCCGGTCCAGAGCCTCTTTGTATTGGTATCGAAGATCGCCAGTCCCTCGGCTTGCCCCTTGCCTTGCAGCACGAAAGAAGCAATCAGGAACCCGTTGGTGCCATTGGCATCATCTCCATAGGCGATTTCCGGTGTCGTCGGCTGGAAGAAAAAGACACAGTTGANGCCGAGGGAGACTCCGAGCAGTAGCGGAATCCAGAATCGACGTCCTTCATGATTCTTCGAGTTNTTCAATGTCACAGTTCCTTTCTTTCCTCTAGGCACAGGTCCAAGCACAGGCGATCCCTACCCCACCAGGCTGACATCCCAGGCACTGGACAAGGGCCTCATCCAGACTACTGTCCAGATGACGCTCCAAACTTCCAGTGATTCACCAACTCATTCAACGCGAATGGACTCNNGGGGTTCGGATCCGGAATCAGACCCGGAACCAGATCAGCGCGGGAGACCCGTTTCGGGACCATCCGCCCTGGAACCGGATTGTATCCCAGTGCTCTCGTCCGGCAAGGGGTCGATGGCAGAGACAGTGCCTTCTCCACCGTCTCACCGGGGCCCCAGATACCGGCTCAGACGACCGAGTTGCGGCCCTTCGGGACAGTCTCCAGACTCCTCGAGCCGTGCCGCAGCAGCTTCAGAGAGAGCCCAAAAGGCCGGCAAATCCTCCAGCGGCCGGGCAATCCGGAAGCCACTAGGCCCACTCTGACGGGCCCCCTCGGTGTCTCCACCGCCCCGTAGCATCAGATCCCTCTCTGCGAGCAGAAAGCCGTCGTCCTCCTCGACAAAGGCCTGCAGTCGTTGTTGCGACTCGGGGGTCGATTGACCAGCAGTGAAGAAACACCAGGAGGGGCGCTCGCTGCGGCCTACCCGGCCACGCAACTGGTGAAGCTGGGCCAGTCCAAATCGTTCGGCGGATTCGATCCAGAGCACCGTCAGTTCCGGAACGTCGAGTCCCACCTCGACGATACTGGTCGCCACCAGCACCGGATTCTGGCCATTTCGAAAGGCTTTCATTCTCGTTTCTCGTTCCACCATCGACAGTCGACCATGAAGACTGGAGATTCCAACCCTGCCCAACGATGTGTTGGTCAACCGATCCGCAAGTTGTTCAACTCCGATCGGATCATCACCATCGCCATCTTCGATACGTGGCACGACAAATAGAACTCGATTTCCCGAGTCCACTTCCTTCTCCAGGAATTGGATCGCGTCATCGAACTTGTCAGAATCAACACGCCGAGTTCGTATCGGAGGCCTTCCGGGAGGTCTCTCTGCAACGCGAGAGAGATCGAAATCACCGCGAACCGCCAGCGCCAGGCTGCGCGGAATCGGTGTCGCCGAGAGATGTAACCGGTGCACGTCATCTCCCTTTTTCGCCAACTCCTGGCGTTGCTGGACCCCGAATCGCTGTTCCTCATCGACTACGACCAGTGCAAGATCCGCAAACTGCGTCGACTGCGACAGAAGTGCGTGAGTTCCCACCACTATCGAAGCCTGGCCACTGGCCACCTCCTGACGCTGCTGGGTAGGGCTCCCTGCCATCATCAGTGCAACCTGTACGCGCGAGCCAGAAAGATAGTTCTGCAGCGTATCTCGGTGCTGCTCGGCAAGAGCGGTCGTCGGTGCAATCAGCGCCCCCTGTCGACCCACCGCCGTCACCGCCAACAAGGCCCAGATCGCCAGTGCCGTCTTGCCACTTCCCACATCCCCCTGGACCAGGCGCGCCATCGGAAATCCGGCAGCGAGATCATGNCGGATCTCGTCGATCACTTGTCGTTGAGCATCGGTGAGTGAGTAGGGGAAACGAGCTAAAATCCTCTCCTCCACCTCTCGACTGACCACGATCGGCTCTACTTTGCGTGCCTGGCGTGCTGCTCTGGTTCGCACCTGCCGCAACGCATGGAGATACATCTCGATGCGTGCCAACAGGGCACGACACGTTTCGCACTCGGCAGCTGAAGCAGGTCGATGAAATCCTGAATAGATGGCGAGCAAACTACGTGACGCACCAATGATCGTCGGTGGCTCGTGATCGAGATCGAGTTCTTCGTGATCGAGAATCTGCTGAATCGAACGGCGCAGTAGATCCTGACTGACCCCTTCAGTGGCTGGATAAACCGCCACGATCTGACCGTGGCCAACCGGGATCGGCTCCATCTGATCGGTCTTTGCCAATGCGGGATGTGCCATCACCGGGTTGCGAAATTGCCGAATCGGTCCCGTCACCCACCCCTGCCACCCAACAGCGATCGATGGACGAAAACGACGGGAGTGGAACCACTGCAAAATGATCTCCAGATGCGGCTCTTCGGTCGGAGTCAGTACTGTCTCCCAGCGTCCACGTCCCGAAGCGATCCATTGAGGCTCCTGCTCGACCCTGCCGTAAACGCTACGACGCTCTCCGTCGGAAACATCTCGAATCGAACCGTGGACCACCAGATCTTCATGCCGACTCGGAAAGTGATGAAGAAGATCACCAACAGTCGAGAGCCCGATCCGTGTCAATCGACGGGAAATGGCTGGCCCGATCCCTCGTAAAGAATCAAGCGGAGCCAGCAATATATCTGACTCGTTCTGCTGGCGCGTAAGATCCCTGGAGTGAGAGTCAGAGGTAGATCCGACCATCACATCCTCCTCAACCGCGCAGGTCCCTCATGAGACGCTCCACCTCATCACGCAGATCAGAATCCTGCGAGATGAGACGTTGAATCTTGCGATAGGAACTGCTGGTGGTCGCATGAGAACGTCCACCCAGTTGTTCACCGATCTCCGCAAGCGAGTGATCTGTCATCACTCGCGATAGATAAGTGGCCACGCTTCTGGCCATCGAGGTGTTGCGAGTTCGAGAACGAGACAAGATCTCCTCCGGCGGAACTCCCCAACGAATCGCGACGCGTTCGACGATGGTTTCAACGGAAATCCGTCGCTGAGAAACCGCCGAGATCGGTTCCAGGATCGCACGCGCCCGTATCATGCTGACCGGGGATCCAGAGAGTTCGCATTCAGCCACTACTCGCACCAGCGCCCCGAGCAATTCGCGAACACTCAGGCGAATCTCATTTGCAATATGTCGAAGTACTTCGTCAGGTACCTGAACACCGCTTCGGATCACTTCCTGCTGGAGGATGCTCACCCTGGTCTCCATGTCGGGAGGATCGACGCGAACCACCAGTCCAGCAGTGAACCGGTTCTGAAGTTGCTGATGCAAATGCTGGAGTTTTTTCGGCGGGACATCGCAGGCCAGTAACACCTGCCCTCCTTGTCCGGCAATAGCGTCTACCGTCTCAAGAAGTTCCTGCTGGCTACTCCTTTTACCTGCAATCATCTGAACATCATCGATGGCCAGCACCTTCAGCTCACGAAAACTGGCTCGAAAACGAGCGAGCGACTGTTGCCGAAGAGCACGAACAAACTGGTGAACAAAAGATTCACACTGCACGTAGCGGATGCTTCGATCTCCCTGGATGAAGAACTTCCTGGTGATGGCTTGCAGCAGATGAGTCTTGCCCAAACCGCTACCGCCATGGAGAAAGAGCGGATTGAAAGAGATACCAGGGGTCCGTAACACCTCAAGAGCAGCGGCATGGGCAACCCGATTCGACATTCCGACCACGAAACGCTCCAGGGTCAAATCCTTGCGCAATCCTTCAGGTCCCCCCGGAACCGATTCTCTCCTTGGCGGGACTTCACGAGCTCTGGTATCGACCCCCGGCGAAAGATCCCGGTGTTCGTGCACCGGTGGGAACCTGCGCTCCTCGACTCCTGACGACTCGAGAGAAAGGGAGGTCTGGAGTGCCACCAAAGGTGGATCGCTAGCGACCGGTCGAGACGTGACGGCTACGTTGCTTCGTTCTGGAACCAGTTGTACAGATTCCAGCCCCCCCTGGCGTGCTTCCTGGTTGAGAATGTCACCGTAATTGTTCTCGATCCATTCCAGGGCGAACCGCGACGGAACTCGCAGCTGCAACACTCCGTCGGAAAGCTCTCCCGCAGTCACATTCTGGAACCACCGATTCATTCTCACTTCACCGATGGATGAAGTGATCGCGAGTCGAAGTCTTTCCCAAACTTCTTCGACGGTGGCAGGAGAACTTTCTTTGGTGCTCAACACTCCCCCTATAATTAAAGCGACGCACTCCCCGCAACAAACTCGATCAACACACCCGACCCTCAGCACAACCACTCCTCGAACAGATGAAACGAATCACCTGGAGAAGCACTGCAACTGATTTATGAAAAGACCCCGAGGGCAGATTTGCATCTGCTGTCGACAGGATGATGCAAAACCGGTTAGATCGGAGACCTCGACCGGAGTTGAACCATGTTCCTGTCTGTCCGATGCGGACCCGGAGCAAAACGCACCTGGGCGATTCTGCTCCCATCGACTTCAAGCCGATCTTTGCATCGATTTCTTCCCATCCTGAAATGGGATCGGAGTCTGTTCACAAAACCACCGGAGAGTGAAGTAGGTACGTTCCTGAAGAATCGGAAGTTTCACCAGATTCATCCCCCGCGGCAGCGGTGGAACGTAGCAAAGGGGAGCCCCGGTCGCAAGGGTGACGAGNGATGATGATACGAGGTACTCGACGAGAGCATTTCCGNGCGGAAGAATCGATGGTGTCGAATCAGAGCCGGGGTGTTATCGGCCAGCTTTTGCCGTCGATTCGCTCGATTCCTCGGCTTGATCTTGCTTCTTCTCGAGCTCGCGCAGTCGCTGTTGTTCCTGCAGACGCAGTCGCTCCTGCTGCTGATGCCAACTCTGCCAAATCCGCGCTTTTTTGCGCCGGAGACCAGATAGATCCTTCTCTTCCCAGGGAAAGGAGCTACGGATACCACTGATCTTCTCGATCAACTGCCAGGAGAGTTTCCGAACCCACCGATTCTCGGCCTGGAGACCCNCCAGAGCAGCCGGGACGGCCTCATAGCGNGGTGACTTCAAAAGCACTCGCAGTGCAGCNATGCGCGACAGGTCGAAGCGAGAACGGGAAACCGGCAAAAGATAGGGCACCGCCGCGGCGCCATACCGATACAGTTGTTTCTCCGCTCGGGTGCGATTGGTTGCCCGTTGACGTTGAAGTTCACGAACCCAGTTCTGAACCTCCAGCTGCTGCTTTGGCGTCAATTTCGGCAATTCAGGTTGGCGCAACAGCTTCGATGGGGTCGCCGCTGGAGGGGCTGGATCATCCGCCACAAGCGGCGAACAGAAGAAAATGGCAAACAGCAGTGGAATCCAACGGATCACCCGGATCATCGTCATTCTCCCTCTTGGTCACATTCCAGAAGTTGTTGCAACTTACGATTCAACTTTTCCGCGATCGGAGGCAGCGGAGGTGTCACGGATCCCGTCGAAGCGAGAGTTCCCGAGGACTTCATTCCCACTCGCGGCCCTTCACCGATCTGCCAGCCAGCCTGCAACAAGGCGAGCCTGACCGAACGGGCACAGCTGTACGTTGTTAGTATACCACCATGGGCCGTCCTTTTACGAACCGCGGCCAGGAACGAGCTTCGCCACAGCTCAGGATTACAAGCAGGAGAGAAAGGATCGAGGAATACCGCGTCGAAGGGACCATCGATCGCCTCGATCTCTTTTTCGGCATCCCCTAGTACCAACTGGAGACTCAAATTCCGTTCGACCCTCTGGCCCGCCTCGACCAGACCTTTCAGCATCACCGCCAACCTCGTTTCCGGTAACGCTTTGAAGTAGGTAAGAAGCGATTCTACCGGCAGTATTTCCCTCTCGATGCTGACAATTTCGAGCTGCGCACCAGGTACTTGTTTCTGGATCTCGTGAATCGCCCAGGCCAGATTGGTTCCCAATCCGAAGCCGATATCGAGGATTCTCACCTGGCCGTGGTTGCGCGCCGTTTCGATGACCCGGCCTGGAACTACGTAGCGCAATCTCGCCTCCATATGCGCGCCGCTCAGCGAGTGGTAATGCTGTTGATAATCAGGGTGGTAGCGAGTCGGAGATCCATCCCCGGTCAGGATTGCGGATTCGACCATCCGGGAATTTCCTGTTGGTTGATCGTCGCCAGCAGAACCTGAAGTGCCAGATTCGTGGTGAGACGACGGATCCGATCGCGAGTTCCATGCAACTGATAGCGATGTGAACGGGTGACTGTTTCAGTGGCGACAGCCATCCAGACAGTCCCCACTGGCTTGTCCTTGGTTCCTCCCCCCGGTCCAGCGATGCCACTGACGGCTATCGCCAGTTGAGAGGCGGACCTATCCTTGGCTCCCTCCGCCATCGCCTCCACCACCTCAGCACTGACGGCACCGCGGGTTTCAATCACCTCGGGGTCGACCCCCAATTCTCTCGACTTGGCTTCATAAGAGTAGCAAACCCAACCACCGGGATAGATTTCACTGGAGCCGGGCACTTCGGTAATACGGGCACCAATCAGGCCACCGGTACAGGACTCCGCTGTCGAAATGGTGACTCTCTCGCGGATCGCCGCCCTCACCAGATGAGCCTCGGCACCGATCCCTCCCTCGCCGATCAACGAAGCCCCAAATTTTTGGCCAGCCTCCGCCAGGAGAGAAACCCCGGCCGGAAGTCGTACCTCGATCTGTCCCCACTCTTTGACGCAGATATGGTGGTGACCGATACCNCCAAGTTGCTGAACACACCATTCATCGAGTCTCGATTCCGGAATTCCGATGAACTCGAGGACCTCTCCGACCTGGCATCCTCCGGCGCGAGAATCGACCCACGGGAGCACGTATTCCTTCAACATCGAATCGAATTCGGACGGTACCCCGGGCAAAGCGAAGAGAAGTGTCTCTCCTGGTAATGAAAGTCGAAACCCTGGCGCAGATCCCCAGCGATTGACCAGCCATTCACTACCTTTGGGCCGCTGTGCCTGACTTCGATTATTCTCTGCCGGCTCAACTTTCGCTGAAAGGAATCGTTCTCGGATCTGCTTCCAAACATCTTCATCAAACTCAAGCTCTACGCCTGCAGCGTGNGCGATCTCTTGTCGCGAACGATCATCCTCTGTCGGGCCAAGCCCGCCAGCNACGACGATGCCATCGACTGCCCCNGGTAAGGAAACGAGNGCCGAACTGAGAGCTCCAGGAGCATCTCCGACGCTCATATGCCAGAGGATCTCGAGCCCGCGAGGCGTCAACAACGCTGATGTGGTTCGTGAATGCAGATCGACAATTCGACCCTCAAGGATCTCATCTCCGACCGTGATCACTCCAAGACGTAAAGTCGTCTCGACAGGAAGATCGGTCGGGGAATCGGCCACGTTGTCTCCGGCAGAGGACACGTTTATTTCCTCTTTCACTACAAACCACCCGCGGTACAACTTCGACTTGCTCCATGATCCTGCACAACCGGTCGCGATCAATCGTCTTCCGTGACGGGTTTCTTTAACAACGCACTGGCCAGGATGCCCAGTTCGTAGAGGATCACCAGGGGCCCGGCCATCAACAACTGCGTCACTACATCAGGAGGCGTCAACAAGGCCCCCAGAATCACCGCACCGCTAATGGCGTACTTCCTGTATCGACGGAAAATACTAACCTCGACCAGACCACTACGAGACACGAACACCATCAACAGGGGCAACTGGAAAATGAGTCCCATACCCAGGATCAATGTGAAGAACAAACCCAGGTAATCTCTCAACGTATAAACGGCACGGACCAGTTCAGGATTGCCATAACTGCCTAAAAATGACAGGCCGACTGGTATCAACACCAGGTAGGCAAAAGAAACACCCGCCGACAGTAGTATGAAGGCAACAGGTAGAAATGGACGAGCGGTGACGCGTTCAGTTTGATAGAGGCCCGCAGCAATGAATTGCCAGATTTCAAAAGTGAACCACGGCAAGGCACAGAGTAATCCGAACAGTAGACTCAGTTTCAAGTAGGCGAAGAACGCTTCCGAGTAGGAGAGCAATGCTAGTGGTAAGGCCTGGTTCCTCCAGCCGATCAGACCGCGACTCTTTTCCTCGATGGTGACCGCAAGACCCGCCACCTCTTCGAGTACGTTGGTAACCTCCGCGTCCANTTTGACCGGCTCAACGACAGGTTCTTCNGCAGTTTCNGTCTCTGTCGGTTGCTCAGGGGTTTGTTCGATGACCGGGACATCCCACCCATTCCACAGTTGCACCATCGTCTCCAGCCCCTCGATGCTCTGCTCGATNGGTGCTTGTCCACCCCAGGGAGGATCTTTGACGACAATACTCAGATGATCTGCGCTATTCTGAAAACGTGAAACGGTGCCCCTCATTGCTGAGGAAGTTCCTTTTCCCTGCTCGAATTCGGCAATTCTCTCCTGCAACAACTCGATCAATTCAGTCACGGGGCCAGGNTCATCCTGCTGCTGCCGGAACGCCTCCCATCGATTCCACCATTCCTGTTCGCGATCAGCTGCAAACAGAATCTGCGCAGCCATCTGCGGTGGAACCCCCTGCAACGATTGTAATCCTGTCCGCACGTCCTCTTGAATTTTCAGGACAGCTCGTCTCGCCTCGATCTGGGACAGTGCAACACGATGGGGCCCGGTCACCAGTTCCATCAGTCTGTCTTGATAGATGAAGGCAATCACGGAGAAGATCAGAATCACGAAAAGGGATCGGACAATCCTGCTACGGAGTTCTTCGAGATGATCCCCGAAGGACATCGTCTTCAGATTCTCGTCGGAATCGGGAATCTGATTCATCTACAAGTCCTCCCGCTGTGGGGTCGCGCGGATCCACCGAGATCCGGATTCCAAACCGACAAGATGCCATGTCCACAGGGCGGCAGCAAACATTCNCGGAGCGAGACTCTGACTGTGCTGAACCCATTCACAACCGACCGATACAGGAAGACGGCGGNGAGGATATCCTCACCGCCGTCTTCCTGGGTATCCGGAAAAGTTGCTCTAGAAGTCGATGAAATCGAGAAGTTCCGTTTCCCTCAGGATCGTGACTCCGAGATCACGGGCGAGGCCATACTCGTCGCTGTCCTCATAGCCTTTGACAGCAACGATGTAATCCGTGTTCAGATGGACCTCGTCGGAAACCACTCCACCGAACAATTCGATCTTACGTTTCATGTCCTCTATGGAGTATCGGCCATTGGTGGCGGAATCACCGGCAAACACAAACATCGGTACGTCATTTTGATCGTAGAAAGGACTGGCGATCATGTCTCCAGTAGAGATCGGATTGAATCGATCCAGATTTTCAAGGATAGCTACTTCTGAGAACTGATCCTGAACGCTAAGGACCTCGACACGGCCCTTGCTGATCCGCTTGCCACCCTTCTGGTAAGCAAACACATCGAAAACCAAACCTCTGCGCAAACGAGCCTTGGAGCCGAGGTTGATCCAGGCTTTGCCCAGTTCCTCACTCACCTTCAGGACTTCACCATCTGGCTCGACCATCGCAAAAGTTTGCTCACGAACGATCTCCCGCTTTAACTCTTCGATGCGGTCATTGGACCGCTGAAGGAGGTTCTCGGAGATGCTCAGGTCCCTTTGCAGCTTGTAAACTGTAGCACTGTTGTCCTGGACGAGACGCTCGACCTCCTCACGGAGACTTGCGCTTTCTTCACGAGCCCGAGTACGACTTTGCTCTAGCTGCACCTGCATATCATTGAGTTGTGAGCGTAAGGAATCGATCTCCTCGTTCAACTGGGACCCAAGATTGCTCTTGGAAGTCACCACCTCCTGATATTCATTGTCCTTCGCCTCGGCAGCAGATCTCTGACTTTGAAGTTCATTGTTCAGAAACCGAATCGTATCAATCGAGTCATCATACATCTCGGTCAGAGACTCGTACTCCCTGGAGCTGCTGGATCCCCGGGCAGTAGCAATATCACCCCCGGACTTCTCGATCATCGCCTCGATCTCAGGGACCGGCACTGAGGTTTCACTATTGCCATGAATGAGAACCCGGAGTCCGTAGATCTCGATGGACTGTTCCCTGATCTTATCCTCTTTGGATGCCACTTCGCCCTCTGCGGCAGCGAGTGCATTGTCGGATGCATTAATGTCACTGTTTTGCTGGAATACAACAAAACAGAGCACCACCATTCCTACTAACGACACGATGAGAAAGGAGAGCTGTGCTCCCCCCTGGTTGCGGGCCATCGGGCTTCCTCCCTGCAAGTGCCACACCATAGATGTGGACCTGGCCTACATGGACTCGTTCCAGCCCCCGGCCTGGGACCAGAGCCAAAAAGCAACTGGATTGCGGTTCATTTCCTTCCGGGCTCTCGAAGATCTCCATAGCTACGGAAATCTATCTCGAAACCAAGTCAGACAGGGGCGACCCGATCGATACGGAACGCACCCCGGAAGACTCCACCCTCACGGGACCGGAAGGGCTGATCCTACGCCCAAGGTGAAAGCCCGTCAAGCAGCCCTGCTGCCCCTCATTGCCGTCTGCCAACCTCTGAGATAGTTTCTCTGGTAGACTTGGACCCGATCCAGGTCCCCACCGGTTCGCAGCAGTGCTCGCTGGCACCCGGAAAGCGATACCCTTGTCCCAAACCCTCTACCTCATCGACGGCAGATACCAGATCTACCGCGGACATTACGGAATGCGAACCCTCACCGATAGTCGCGGTATGCAGGTCCAGGCCGTCTATTCACTGGCCGATTTGCTGCTGCGACTATGCCGTGATCACCCGGTCGATCTGTGGGCCATCGCAATGGAATGTGACGGGCCAACCTTCCGTCACGAACAGTACGATCAGTACAAGGCCAACCGTGAAAAGATGCCGGAAGAACTGCAACTTCAGCTTCCTATCATCGACCGAATGATCGATGCGTTCCGCATTCCCATCCTCAAGGCGCCCCAACACGAGGCGGATGATTGCATCGCAACGATGGCAATTCGAGCTGAAGCGGATCAAATCGATGTCCGACTACTCACCAAAGATAAGGACCTTGAGCAAGTTCTCTCCGAAAGAGTGAAATTTCTCGATGAACGAAGTGGGGATCTTTATGGCCCGGAAGAACTACTCATCAAGAAAGGCATCCGACCGGACCAGGTGATCGCATATCAATCTCTGGTCGGAGACTCATCTGACAACATTCCCGGAGTCAGAGGAATCGGTCCAAAGGGCGCAGAGAAGATTCTATCTCTCGTCGAAGATCCAGCCACTTTGCTCGAAGACCCGGTTCCTGACGACATCCCATCGGCCAGCTTGAAGAAGATCCGTGCCTGTCCGGGCCAATTACAGCTGTCTAAAGAACTGGTGACACTTTCCCAGGAAACTCCGCTCGATCCGGCTCCTGGGGAGCTGGTAAGGGTCTCCCCCGATAAAACTCAACTGACCGCGTTGTTCAAAGAGCTGGGCTTCACCCGGTTCCTCAAGATGATGGACAAACCGGTCGAACAGCAGACCAGTCTCTTCGCTGGTGCCGAGAGCACCGAGACACAAGTCTCCAGCGTCAAAAAAACACCTGTGGCGAGCCCTGATGAAGATCCGGTTGATTATCGTCTGGTTACCACCATCGAGGAGCTGCAACAGATCGTCGAGCAATGTCGGCAAGCCGGTTNCTTCGCCTTCGACACCGAAACCAATTCGCTCGACTCGATCGGGGGAAGTGCCGTCGGATGCAGCATCGCCATCGAACCNGGGAAGGCGTGGTACATCCCGTTTTCGAGTCCAGCTGGTGCCGGACCCATCGCGCGTCACGAAGTGATGGAGCAGCTCACGGGCCTGCTTGAAGATCCGAAAATTGGCAAGATCGGTCAAAATCTCAAGTTCGATGCACAGGTGATGCGGAACGAAGGAGTTCTACTGACGGGCATCGTCGGTGATCCGATGATCTCGGCCTATCTGATCAACCCATTGCGAGGACGCTATGGTCTCGATGGCCTGGTCGCCGAGAGGCTCGGCCACACGATGATTCCGATCCGGGACATCATAGGCGAGCCGGGTTCTGAGATATCGATGGACCAGATCGAGCCAGAAAAAATCTGCCACTACGCCGCCGAAGATGCCGACTGGACCCTTCGTCTTCATCTTGACCTCGAATCAGAGATCGAACAGCACCAGCTACGTCAGGTCCTGGATGAGGTTGAACTTCCCCTCNTCGAGGTGCTGGTGGCGATGGAACGCGAGGGAATTTCCATCGATGAGGATCGTTTGAAGGAACAAGAAAAGGACCTGACCGGCGAAATGGAACGTATCGAGACCCTCATCCACGAACAGGCCGGAGGACCGTTCAACATCGCCAGCCCCAAACAACTGCAAAAGGTACTATTCGAGAATCTTGGGTTGTCCACCAAGGGACTTTCCAAGACCAAGACCGGCATCAGCGTCAAGGCCGAAACCCTGGAAGAACTCGCCTCTCGTCACCCTGAGCAACAGCTGCCAGCCTTGATACTACGATATCGATCCCTGTCGAAGTTGGTCTCCACCTACGTACTGGCGTTGCCACAGCACCTTCATCCCGAAACCGGCAGAATCCACACCGATTTCCGCCAAGTGGTCACAGCCACCGGCAGATTGGCTTCCAACCGTCCAAATCTGCAGAACATTCCGATTCGCTCCGCTGAAGGAAGACAGATTCGCAGGGCGTTCATTCCCAATCGTCCCGGTTGTGTTTTTATCTCAGCGGACTATTCNCAGGTGGAACTGCGACTACTGGCCCACCTGACTGCCGACGATGGTTTGATGGCGGCGATTCACTCAGGAATCGACATCCACTCATCGGTGGCGGCGAAAATCCATGACAAGAAGATCGATGACGTGACCCGAGATGAGAGATCCGCAGCGAAGGCAGTAAATTTCGGATTGATGTACGGCATGGGAGCCTTCGGTCTCTCCCGTGACATCGGTATTCCGGTTGCAGAAGCAAAAGAGTTCATCGAGGCTTACTTCGAGGGCTTCCCACAAGTCCGAGACTGGATGGAGCAAACCAAGCGCCAGGCGTTTGAGACTGGGGAGGTCAGAACCATTTCGGGTCGTCGCCGTCCGGTGCCCGAGATCCGTTCTCGGCTCGCACGTGAGAAGGCACAGGGAGAGCGTTACGCCATCAACAGTGTGGTGCAGGGCTCGGCAGCTGACCTGATCAAGCTGGCGATGATCGAAGTTCATCGAGAGTCACTTCGCCGTGGAGGAGAAGCGCGGATCCTGCTCCAGATCCACGACGAATTGCTACTTGAGGTCCCTGAAGAACTCGCGGAAGAATGTGCCAACTGGCTGAAACAAGTGATGGAGGGTGTGTTGGAAATCTCGGTCCCACTGGAAGTCCAGGTGAGCACGGGNAGGGACTGGTTCGATGCCTCCAAATGATCCGCCTGAATCGACTACCGAGGAGACAAGGCCCTGGATCATCGCGACCACCGGCGGAATCGGATCAGGCAAAAGTACCGTGGCAAAGATCTTCGGCGAAATGGGAGCACACGTGATCGATGCCGATCAGATCGCCCACGAAGTGCTTCAGCAATCAGAAGTCATCTCAGAGGTCGAGAAGTCGCTCGGTAAAGAGGTTGCGACTGCCGATGGAGCACTCAATCGCTCCGCTATCTCTGAACTGGTCTTCTCCAACGAAGTGGCGCGAAAGGCACTGGAGCGGATCGTTCACCCCAGAGTGCGGAAACGTATCGAGGTTGCTCTTGCACAAGTGGCTGATATAGGGTNCGATNGGNGCAGTCCGCTCGCCAAAGGGCGGCCTTTGATCCTTCTGGATATTCCCCTCCTCGAAAGTTCTCCCTACAGGAAACTGGTCGATCGGGTGCTTTTCATCGAGGCTCCAGAAGAAGATCGAGAACAACGTGTCCAGCAGAATAGAGGCTGGCAACCAGGGGAAAGAGAACTCAGGGAGTCGGCACAGGTGTCACTCTCTCAGAAAAAAACGTCAGCTGATGGTGTGATCTCCAATCGGAACGGGATGTCCGTCGAGGAGATCCAGGTGCAGTGCCGGAATTTCCTGGAGAAGTGGATGCCCCACGACGTACAGGACCCGGAATGAAATTTGAGGTGAATTCCTGATGTCTCCACGACAACCGAGCAAAACCTCCGAAGAAGACGGAATCGAGAAGGGCACCCGGTCCGGCTCGTCTCGTTCAAAAAAGGGACGTAACCCTCGACGTAGCACCAAAAGTGCCGATGAGAAGAAGTCGCCCCGTCGCAAGAAGACCAGCAAAAAGATCATCAAGCAGAGTGCACCTCCTCCACCGGTAGACCTCCAGGGACTGCCGATGGACGTTGAAGATCTCGAAGATATTCCACAACCGGTCTCCGACAATTTGCCGAAACTTCATCTTTCCGAGATGCACAAGATGACGATGGCGGAATTACAACAGATGGCNCGAGAGGAAGGCATCGAGGAAATCGCCGGGCTCAAGAAACAGGATCTCATCTTCGTGATCCTCAAGAAAAGGGCCCTGGCCTCGGGGGTGATGTATGGAGAAGGAGTTCTGGAGGTCCTTCCTGATGGCTTCGGGTTCCTGCGATCCCCACGCTACTCCTATTACCCGTGTGCCGATGACATCTACGTATCACCTTCCCAGATTCGCCGCTTTGGACTGGTCACCGGCTGCGTGATCCAGGGCCAGGTTCGTCCGCCCAAGGAAGGGGAGCGTTACTTTGCCCTGCTCCAGGTCGATAGCATCAACTACGAGAACACGGACAAGGTTCATGACAATGTTGTGTTCGNTGATCTGACCCCTCTGTATCCCGATGAGAGGCTACAGATGGAAACGGAAACCGATATCAATGAGACCAGGATCNTCGACCTGGTAACCCCCATAGGAAAAGGCCAACGTGGCCTGATCGTCGCTCCTCCCAGGACTGGTAAGACCATCATCTTGCAATTGATCGCCAATGCGATTGCCGTCAACCATCCAGATGTAGATCTGATGGTGTTACTGATCGACGAACGTCCTGAAGAAGTGACCGACATGGAACGCAATGTTCGAGGTGAGGTGATCTCATCCACCTTTGACGAACCGGCTAGTCGCCATGTCCAGGTCGCCGAGATGGTCATCGAGAAGGCGCGCCGACTGGTCGAATACGGTCGCGACGTGGTCATTCTACTCGACTCAATTACTCGATTGGGTCGCGCCTACAACAACGAGGCACCTCACTCCGGTAGGATTCTTTCCGGTGGAGTCGATGCCGGTGCTCTGCAAAGACCAAAACGATTTTTCGGAGCTGCACGGAATATTGAAGAAGGTGGTAGCTTGACGATCCTCGCCACCGCACTGATCGACACCGGTTCTCGCATGGACGAGGTGATCTTCGAAGAGTTCAAAGGAACCGGAAACATGGAACTCCATCTCGACCGTCGACTGGCAGACAAACGGGTATGGCCAGCCATCGATATCAATCGCTCTGGTACACGCAAAGAAGAGTTGCTGATGACCTCAGAAGAGATCAAACGACTCTGGATCCTACGCAAGGTACTCAACGACATGAATCCGGTCGAAGCGATGGAGATGCTGAAGGCAAAGCTGAAGCAGACCGCNTCAAATGTCGAGTTCCTGCTGGCACTCAATACCGAACGCCAGGACTGAGATCCAAACCATCACCTGTTGGTACTCACAACCATCGTGAGAGTTCTGGGTTCTTCACCCTTCTCGTTGAGCACACGGACCGAAATCCGGAACGCCGGCGGAACAAAAGGCGCCCGGAAGCGAAGCCCACCCGGATCCCGTTCCCAGGTACTGGATGGGATCGGCTCCTTCAGCAACAAACGACCTTCACTGTTGTAGAGCAAGGTGAACTCGCCACTGGGGAAGGAACTGCCACCATCCGACCAGATGTACAGCTTGTCTCCGGTCTTTAGCTGCGAAAACCGTATCTTGTTGGAACCGCTATAATTGAATTGCACCGGCATGCTTGAGCCTGTTTCGATATTGCGAGTTCCGCGGAGCGCGTTGGTACGGATGTTCGACAGGAACCCACCGTAAAGAAACTTCTTTGTATAAGTTCCAGCGATATTACGCAGTCCTGTATCCTCGGAATCGACCAGTTCAGGGGTCACCTCAACCGAAGGGCTCATGAACCCACCGGATTTGCTATCGAAATGATTGTCGTAGAAGTATTCGATCTTGAAATCGGTCACGTTCGAACACAGTTCACTGATCACTTTTTTAACCCGAACCTCGGTAGTGTTATAGTTGGATTCGTTCAGATCGATGTAGCGCACCACCTTCAGTAAAACCAAAGATCGACTATCAGAAAAACTGATCTCCTCTTCAGCAGGAATCTTGCCGTCAGCAANATCATCTTCTAAACGTCTGGGATCGGCTAAAAAGTACTCGACATTAGCAAGTCGGATCACACCTTCAANCTCGACGGGAGCCTTGAAGTAGATCGAGTCATTCCAGTGCTCTTGCGGCTCATCCGGACGGGGGTNCTCAAGCAGATATTTTCGTTCAAACAAGGTCGCCGCTTCATCGTATTTCCGCGGTGTTCCCCCTTCGAGGTTGGGCCCGACGTCCTGATCCTTCAGTTCCTCACCTTCGTCCCAGTAGCCTCTCGAACGCCCTTGATCCTGATAAAACTCAAGTGAGGCGGTCGGTACCATCTTGGACAGATTCTCGTTGATGTCATCGAGGGCGTAACGAAACTTCTGATAGGTTTCTACGGTGGAGATGGTGCTCTCGTACATTTNCTGAGAACTGGTTCCNACCTGGGCAATAATCAGCGAAATGATCGCCGCCAAAGTCAGCGCGACGAGCAATTCAAGCAGTGTGAAGCCAGCTTCCTGAGTGCAGGAATTTCCCTTATTTGTGAACAAGGATCTGGCTCTGGTAGAACGGAATCGCAAGTTTCGTTCCTTCCCTGAAGGATCGGAAGATCAGAATATCTACCTCGAACAAATCTCCAGACGGAGTAAAACTCTGATCATCGGGGTACTTCAAATCGAGACTTCCGTCCTGTTTTGCTGGACGGATCGTGAACGCAAAAGAGTACTGTGAGATCGGGTCATCATCGATGATATCGAAGTCCTCGGCCAGTTCCTCATCAAAGAACCGATTGCTCAATCGGTAGACTCGTCGCACATCGTAGGTCTCATAACTATCCAATATCTTGTCGCTGCCAGGACTCCTGATCTCTCTGATGTCATCATCGTTATCGTCATCGGCCTGCAACGGATTTCCTCGACCATTGGGGGAACTCGATGACGATTCGTCGAAAACTTCACGTTCTACCCCACCGTCAACCGCAATCCAACTGAGGCCATCCGTCTCGGGGAACACGAAAGTTTTGCCCCGTTCCCAGAACTCGGTTCGTTTGATCGCTGATTTACGGTCAGGATCGGAACTCGGAAGCAGNATGTAGTAATCGGCATCNGGTCTTGCTTGTTCTATCTTCGTTGGCAGAGGATCGGTCACTCCATCATGATTGAAGACGAAGTAAGTCCAACGACCATCCTGGCTCTGACCTTTGTGCTGTGCCAATCCCTCACGGATCGCCTGCTCGACCGATTGAGCGATAATCACCGCATTGGTGGTCTCGACCGCTTTTTTCCCCGACCTCATCGCGACTGGAAAGACTGCCAACAACCCGAGCAGCCCAACGGTCAGGATCACCACTGCCAGCAGGATTTCCAGAATTGTGAATCCCTTTTGTTGAAGGTGGCGAATCATTCGATTTCCTCAGCTACTTTGCTCGTGACACGCCCGGTAGGACGAATATCGACGAAACAGGATCGAAAACTCCCTATTTGCCGGATGATTAAATCTGCTCCAGCGGGAGGATCGCTATTGAAGCGATAGCTAGGAATGTCAACGTTGGTTCCGAAATCGATGGTTCCATCGCTTCTGAGAGTGATGAAATAATCCTCTCGAACCGGTTTCCAATCGTCTTGAGCCAACCCCTCCGCCTGAGTTTGAAGAGTCTTTGGAATCTCTTCAGAGACCAGATCTGCCAACTGGATGTCATAACTGATGTGATCTGATCCTGGCACATTGACGCCCCGTAGCCCTCCGACAAAGCCGCCCTCGTCATCCCCTTTCGGATGACGGTACAGGCGTACTCCGGACCTGAGAAAAATGACGGAATGTTGCTGCTTCTTGGTCACCGCCGCGTTTCTCGCCTCATTGATGGTGGTGATGATAACAGCCGTCGCATTTTCGATGCGGCGGTCCTTGAACATGGCTGTCACCGCGGGAGCGATGAAACCGGCAGCGACGATGATGATGCCGATCGCCACGATCATCTCAACCAGCGTGAATCCTGCCCGCTGCTGTCTGAGAACACCGAGGGGAATCACTCTTCACCCCCCTGCCAGTTCTTGATCAGGTCCTCGATCACTTCTTCTTCTGTGTGTCCAGAAGAACCATGACTCCAGAGGTCATATTCATTATTGTTCTGTGGGTGTTCTCGTGGATCTAGTGAATGGACCTGAATCTCATCGTCCCAGTCGAGATGAGTCTCGCCCAAATCCTGAGGGTTGAAAGATTTATCCCCATTGGATACGTCGTCGTAATGAATCGGTTCCGCCCATCCATCCAGTATCTGACGAGCTTCTGCATCTCCATCGGAGGGCCTCGAGAGCTCGTCGGAACGGAACTCTCCGATCGCCGGTTCCTCTCCTATCACTCGAATATCACCATTGGCCTGTTTCTCGGTCAAAATCAACGGCTGGGTCAGGGCAAAGGTCAAAGCGGCTCCCCCGGTGAGAAAAGTCCCTTCGGAAGTGATGACATCCCGGCCTTCGAGTCCATCGGAAGGAAAGTTGCCGGTCACGGAGTGGTAGCCATCGATGAGCAGGCTCACTCTGCTGATCAGAGCCGTGGTATTCGCTTGATCTGCTCTCTTCAGCATAGGGCCGAAGGTAACCGCCAGCATCGACATCAAGAATACGATGAGTGAGATGGTCACCAGTAGTTCCACCATCGTGAACCCAGCGCTGAAGACGATTTCGGACCGTGATCGGTAGCTTTCTGGGCTACCAGTTGCCGATGTCATCGTATTCTTCCCCTTCCTCGGGAAGTCCAAAACAGGCGGAGTTCTCCCCATCGGGACCGATCGACCAGAGATCGAAGCCTGCGCGTTTGATCATCCACATCTCTTTTCGCTTTTTGGAATCGTTCTCGCGGTAGCGGAACGGCTGCAGCCAGGGATCGAGATAATATTTGTCGACCTGCGGATCGAAAAGATCCTCTCGCCCAGGGCGAATGTATTCTTCATCAAATTCCAGATCGACGATGGCGATCATTTCTGTTCTCAGATTATCTATGTAGGGAGCATTCTTGCCAGCCTTTCCCTCGGGAGGTCTCTGGCCATTGAGACTTTCATAGAGNGCTGGAAACGCGTTGAATTCTTCCAATTCCGTATCATCTACGATGAGATTCCAGGCCGGATATACACCCTCATCCCGGTTGTATGAATTGATCGCAGCAGATATCGACGAGACGGTGGAGGTCGCACTCGCCTCCGCCGCTTTCAGCCGAGCAATCCGGACCCCCCTGACCACCAGGGTCGAGAGNACNGCGATGATCGCGATCACAATCATCAGTTCGATGAGCGTAAAACCAGCCGAACGAGAACCGCTCGGGATGGCTACAGCGCGAGGATCCTCGCCAACAACGAGGCGATGGCTACAAGACATGCGGCATTCCCTTCCGAGAAGACATTCCCCTCCCCTGGTCTGGGACGAACCGGGGCTCCGAGGGGCGTTCCACGACACTGGGCCGTAGAGACCCTTATTGTGCCTGTAGAGACCTCAGAGGCAAGCCCTACGGCGCAGGGTCGTCGCTAAGGTCCGTAATTCAGGGATCGATCCCCCGTCGTCGACCGATGAGGCATCGATAATTCAGGCATCGATCAGATATTCCTCGATGAATCCGGTATCCAGGTTCCCTTTGACGAAGTGGAAGTGCTTCAGTACCTCGCGATAGAACGGAACCGTTGTCTTGACTCCTTCGATCACAAATTCGTCCAGGGCACGACTCATGGTCCGGATCGCCTGATCGCGAGTGTCTCTATGAACGATCAACTTTCCGAGCAGGGAGTCATAGTCGGAGGGGACCGTGTACCCACAGTAGACGTGTGAATCGAAGCGAACGCCCATTCCGCCAGGAGGTCTGAAATCGGTGATCGTTCCCGGCGACGGGGCAAACCCTCGCTCCGGATCCTCGGCATTGATCCGGCACTCGATGCTGTGCCCGGTAATTCTCACATCTTCTTGTCGGTAACCAAGCGGAGCCCCGGCAGCCACCCGGATCTGTTCCTGGACCAGGTCGATACCAGTGACCATTTCCGACACCGGATGCTCGACCTGAATCCTGGTGTTCATCTCTATGAAGTGGTAGTTCCCATCCAGGTCGAGCAAGAACTCGACGGTTCCGGCACCCCGATATCCAACTCCGGAAGCCAGATCAGTAGCACTTCTTCCCATCTGAATTCGTAAATCATCATCGACTGCCGTCGAGGGGCTCTCCTCAATCAGTTTCTGATGTCGTCGCTGGAGCGAGCAGTCCCGTTCACCCAGATGAATGACACTGCCATAGGAATCAGCCAGCACCTGGATCTCGACATGGCGCGGCTTTTCGATGAGTTTCTCGATATACACATCAGGATTCTTGAAGGCGATCTCTGCCTCGCTCCCAGCCGCTTGAAAAGCTTGAACAAAGGAAGATTCATCGCGGGAAACCCGCAATCCTCGGCCACCTCCGCCGGCAACCGCCTTGATCAAAACCGGAAATCCGATCTGCCGGGCAACTTCTANCCCCTGTTCCGGATCGCGAACCACATCCTGAGATCCCGGAACTACCGGAATCCCGATCTGCCGCGCTATTTCTCGAGCTGAAGCCTTATCACCGAGCTGGCGAATGTTCTCGACCGTGGGACCGATGAACTGGATGCGGCAGGACTGGCAGATTTCTGCGAATTGTGGGTTCTCGGATAAAAACCCGTAACCAGGATGGATCGCCTCGACATCCGAGATCTCCGCGGCCGCGATGATCTTGGAGATGTCGAGATAAGAATGAAGACTCGAGGCTGGACCGATACAGATCTTCTCATCGGCAAAATCCAGGTAACTGGCATCTCGATCCGCCTCTGANTAGACCGCGACCGTTTCGATATCGAGTTCACGACACGCACGGATCACACGCAGAGCGATCTCTCCGCGATTGGCTACCAGGATTCGTGAGAAAGGTTTCATCGAGTTGTCTTTATCCTCAAGAAAAACTGAATAACGGCTGGCCAAACTCGACGGAGCTTCCGTCCTCGATTAGAACCGATGCTATGACACCCGAGCGCTCAGCTTTCACCTCGTTCATCACCTTCATCGCCTCTACAATGCATAGCACCTGGCCCTCCTCTACCTGATCACCGGTGTCAACAAACGCTTCCGCATCGGGACTGGGAGATCGGAAGAAGGTACCCACCATCGGCGATTTCACNGTCCTGGAATCATCTACGATGGCCTCCGAATTTGGTTCGCCAGGACTGNCCGGTGCAGTGGCAGCAACTTCTCCAGCCANCGACANCGTCGGCATGGCAGTCATCGATACCACCTCTGGCCCCCTATCCGGCTTCTTGCGCAGCCGGATCCGGGTTTCACCTTCGACCACTTCCAGCTCCTCGAGCTGGTTGCGGTCCATCAGTTCAATCAGTTCCTTCAGACGTGAGGTCTCCACAGCTTCCCATCAGTCACAAGGCACGGTTGTTCCCCTGTGGGATACCAACCAGGTTGGTGAGGCATTTACTCGTTGACGGATGTTAGGTAGCAGTTTGGTATCGGTCAAGGGAGCCTGAAACTGCAGATGTGGCCGCTTACTTGCTCTACAATGACCTGTCGAAGATTTCCCAAAGACTGCTCCGTGGTGAAGTAAGTACCTTCCGAGCTCTCTAACCAGTTGCACCGGAAGCTAATTTCTAGGGAGGGAGGAAATGCCATGGTTCTCACTCCAGGACGAGATCTGTCGAAGCCTCCCGGATCCGCCCTGTTCCGTGTTCGGCAGCATCTGAAGAAGCGCCTCGACCGATGGTTACAGCAACGGCTCGGCTGGAGCTCGCGCAGCAAGATCCAGAAGCTGATCGCTCAGGAACGCGTTCTTCTCAATGGTGATCTGGCAAAATCATCGGCACGAGTCACCAATGGTGATGAGGTCGAAGTACTCCTCGATATCACTGCCGAAGCAGATGAGATCCCCAAAAAACTCCCTGTCATTGAAGAAGATCCATGGTTGATTGCTGTCGATAAACCTGCCGGAATGCTGGTGCACCCGGTGGGCCGCACTCATGCCGGTACCGTCGTCGATGGACTCCATCGACAATGGCGATCCCTGAACGAACGTGCCTTGCGCAAGACCACACCAAGACTGTGTCACCGTCTAGACCGAGACACTTCGGGGCTACTACTGCTGGCAAAAACTGTGCAAGCGCGTCGAAATATGCAGGATTCATTTGAAGCTGATCGGGTCAAGAAATCCTATATAGCGATCGTCGAGGGGGTTCCTGATTGTGCTTCGTTCAAAATTGATGCGGGAGTGTCAGCCCATCTTGATCGAACCAAGGTGACCGATCACCGACTGGCCCGCGCCGATGACGAACAAGGAAAACCCTCCCGGACTCTTTTTCAGGTGCTGGGAGAAAAAAATGGCGTCGCGATTGTTCACTGTCGACCGATCACCGGACGCCAAAATCAGATCCGAATCCATTTGCAAGTTGCTGGCCACCCGATCCTCGGAGACCACGGTTACGGACAGACGGAAGCATCCCTACGAGATCGTGGTGGGGTTCTGCCAGCCGGGATCGACTACCCCGAAAGAGCACTGCTGCACAGTTTCCAGCTGCGATTCCCCCATCCGATCTGGAACCTGCAACAGATCTTGCGATGCCCCCCTACCGGAGACATGGCTGAGCTGGTCGAGGCACTGGGACTCGATCCTGACAAGCTCCAGGACCAGATCGTGGAGTAAATCTCCTGATAGATCTGCTCCGACAAGGTGGATGGAACTGCTTGCCGAGGGGACACTCTCGGGGACTGCTGAAACCCAGAAATGAGATCCCTGGTGCCACCGTCAAGGTGCAAGGAGGACTCCGCTGATGAAGATCGCCGTTTGCATGAAAAGGGTTCCGGATACCGCAACCCGACTGACCTTTAGTGCCGAGGGGAAATCGCTAGACACATCCGAGGTCCAATGGGTCATCAGTCCTTACGACGAGTACGCCATAGAGGAGGGCTTACGTCTACGCGAACGTGCTGGTGAAGGCACGGTCACCGTGATCACAGTGGGACCCGAAGCCGCTAGCAAAGAAATACGGCAAGCTCTCGGCATGGGTGTCGATGATGGGATTCAAGCGACCTGCGACGAACCTCTCGATCCGATCCAGACCGCTCGCGCTCTGGCAGCCATCCTGTCACAGAGATCCGATGACATCGTTTTGTTCGGAAAACAGTCGACCGACTCGCAGGGCGCTCAGGTCGGAGCACTGGTCGCAAGACTACTCGAACGTCCGTTCGTCAATGACATCGCAGCAATCGAAATTGACCAGGGCAAGGCACGCATCGAAAGAGACGTCGATGGCGGACGAGAAACCATCGAAGGTCCGCTACCGATCATCGTTGGGGCCGACAAGAGCCTCAATGAACCGCGCTACCCCAAACTCAAAGACATCATGCAGGCAAAGAAAAAACCGATTGAAAAGGTCGTAGCAGCCGCAGGAGAAGCGTCGCTTCAAACGATCGCTGTCACGGCTCCTCCTCCACGACCGGAAGGACGGATCGTCGGCGAAGGACCAGAGGCGGTCGAGGAATTGATCCGCCTGCTGCGTGAAGAAGCCAAGGCGATATAGAGAGACCCGGAAGGAAACCGATGAAGATCATCGTCTGGATCGAAACCAGAAACGGTCAGGTCAAAGCTGCCAGTCTGGAGGCACTCGGAACCGCCAGGACTCTCGCCGAAGCCGACTCGGGAGAAGTCATCGCTGTCATCTGTGGTCCCTCCGGGGTCATGGCAGCCACATCTGCCGCCACTGCCGGTGCCCACCGGATCATCGTCCGTGAGGGGGATCCTCTCANCGACGCCATCGCCGATGGAATCGCCAACGAATTGGTTGCGGTGATCTCCGAAGAATCCGCAGATGTTGTCATCTGCGCCGCCACCACGACTGGCAAGGAAGTCATCGCCCTGGCCGCGGGATCCATGGGAACCTCGGTAGCGGCTGATTGCATCTCCGTTACCTGTCAAGACGACTCCATCCACATCGAACGGCCCATCTTTGCCGGTAAGGCGCACCTGCAACAAAAAATCTGCCAGAGTCCAGCCGTAATTTCTATACGCCCAAACTACGGCGAGCGAGTCGAACGAGAAGCGGCGACCGTGACAGAACAAGATGCCACCTCACCTTCACCGATTCGACGGACAGGATTTCAAGCGGGAGCCCTTGAGAAGAGAGACTTATCCGAGGCAGATATCATCGTTTCAGGGGGTCGGGGCCTGAAAGAAGCGGAAAACTTTGTCCTTCTTGAGCAACTGGCAGAGGTGCTCCAGGCTGCGGTCGGTGCCTCCCGGGCAGTCGTTGATGCTGGCTGGCGTCCCCATTGTGACCAGGTCGGTCAGACGGGAAAGACGGTCAGTCCAAAGCTCTACTTCGCAATAGGGATCTCGGGAGCCATCCAGCATCTGGCTGGAATGTCATCGTCACGAACCATCGTCGCCATCAACAAGGATCCGAACGCACCGATCTTCAATGTGGCAACCTACGGCATCGTCGGCGATCTGTTCGAGGTGGTCCCNCAG
This sequence comes from Planctomycetota bacterium, assembly GCA_002711105.1. GTDB lineage: Bacteria > Planctomycetota > UBA8108 > UBA1146 > UBA1146 > UBA1146. The sequence continues at coordinate 241,995 of PAIH01000054.1, read as the reverse complement.
CTTCAATCCGAATTGAAATCGGTCCTGCAGTAATCTCGAACAAATCCGATAATGGCGAAAAGGAGCGGTTTCGGGCGCTTCCTGCAGCCCTATCGGCTCCTTCACCTCATCCATCGTAATCTTTCTTGGGGCATTCTCTCCATCACCAGGGAGCCCCCCGGAAGGAAAACCGTGCATCTCATCATCGTTCAGGGCTCAGGTCGAGGTCAACGCTTCGTACTCGGTGCGGATCCGGTCCGCATCGGTCGCGACCCCACCAATGACATCGTCATCGATGACACACGTGCCTCTCGTCACCATGCGGAGGTGATACCGGTTGGAGATGATACCTGGCTGCTACGAGATGGAGGCAGTCGGAACGGCACCCTTCTCAATGATGAGATCATCGACCGAACCGTGCTGGAACCCGGAGATGTGATCGGGATCGGCGATTGCCAGATCGCAGTCCATGCCGTCCAGGAACATCTCAGTACCTTCTCGTTAAAAATCGACCCGGAGAGTCTCCAGAAACGACTGCGTGAAAACGCTCCTTCGACCCAGGTGAACAAAAGTCTCCAGGAAGCCCTGTTCGAGGCGGGCATGCTGGCTCAATCAGACTTGCCCGCGGAAGAACTGGTCCAGCAAGTGGTTGCCGTGATCGCCACCGGAGTTCATTTCGAGGCATGGGGTTGGATCCGCTGGGACGATGAAACCGGTCCCCATGCCATCGGAGCACGGGATCAGGTTTCGGTCGATCTCGATAATCTGGATCCCAGTCGCACCCTCATCGAGGCCGCCAGACGTCGCCGAGAAGGACTCCTCTCTGCGCAAGTCGGGGGTGCCTTCGAGGCAAGTGTTTGCTTGCGTCGAAAGCAGGCCCTCTCAGCTCTGGCTCTTCCTCTGGCCGGACGTGGCGAGAACGCTACCGTGCTCTACCTGGAAAGAGGCGTCGGAACCGAACCGTTCCATATCGAAGAATTGAATTGGGTCGCTGCCATCGCCGCGCAATTAGCTGTCGATCTGCAAAACAGTCGTCTTTTCGAAGAACTGCAAAACGCCCACCAAGAATTGATGGTGAGCCAGGAACAACTTTCGCGACAGGAAAAGATGGTTGCTATTGGAAGGCTCGCCAGTGGCTTCGCCCATGATCTGAACAATCCTCTGGCCTCGGTGATCGGCTTCCTACAACTGGCACAGCGTGAGTTAGAGAAAAAAGATCAAGGTACTCGCACCCAGGAGATGCTGAAGCGTGCTCATGATGCAGCTGATTTCTGTCGAGCTCTGTGCAGGAACCTGCTCGCATTCGCTCGCACTCGTCCGTTCCACCCCGGCGGAGAAGCGCCCTTCTGCGTATCTGAAGCCATCGAAGGAACCCTGACGATCTGTGACTCACGCCTGAGGGATGCGGGACTCGAGACAGTACTGGAGATCGAAGATGACCTTCATCTGTCGGGAGATGCCACGGCACTGAAGCAGGTGATCATGAACCTGGTTCTCAACGCCGCAGACGCAGTACGAGAATCGGGAACCGGAACTACCCTGACCATCCGCGGCAGCAAGATCCCCGAAGGTGGGATCGAACTGGAATTCAATGATGATGGACCTGGAATGAATTCGGAGGTCGCCGACCGCGCCTTCGATCCTCTTTACACCACCAAGGATGCTGATCGAGGGAGCGGATTGGGTCTATTTGTGGTGCGAAGAATTATCGATGGAGCCGGTGGAGAGATAGAACTGACCACCTCTCCAGGCGAAGGAACCACTTTCCGTCTGCTTCTTCCCGATTCCCTCGCTCGACTCGGCAGCGAAGAAGTCGATCCCCTCGATGTCTCCTCCATGTGGCAGGGCTAATCACGATGAATCCTAGCTCCAGTACAGAGCTGGAAGTGCTCGTCATCGATGACGATCCGTTCCTCAGGGAAACCGTCCAGTTGTTTCTGGAATCGGAGGGATTCCGGGTTCGCTCCGCTAGCGATGGTGAGAAGGGGATCGAATTACTGAATCAGCAGGAACCGGACGTCGCACTAATTGACCTGCGAATGCCCCGCCTCAATGGGATCGATGTTCTTCGCGAGTTCAAAAAGATCGCTCCTGAGGTTGAGGTCGTGATGGCAACAGGAGCGGCGACGTTGGAGAGCGCCCTCAGCGCCATGAAACTGGGCGCCTATTCATATATCGAAAAGCCGATCGTAGATCTGCAGAAGGATCTGCTCGATGTGTTACTCCGTGCAGCGGAACGAAGAAAACTGCGACAGACCAACCGTGATCTACAAGGACAATTGCAGCTAACCCGTCATCAACTCGAGGCCGAGCAGCGAAAACGGCGCACCGAAGGTGTCGGATTCGTCGTCGATCAAATGTTACGGAAGATCGCCGCAGCTACTGAAGACCAGCTCGAAAATTTGATCCTCTCGACAATCCCGGGTGACTGCCCTGCCATCCTCTACATCCGCAGGGATCGGCTACTGATTCCTTGCTCTGCAAAATCAGCGCAGCTACCGGCCGAACATTGTGTGTTGCCGGTCGATCGATTCACCGATCCAGGAGAACGCTGGAGAGAGGGAGATTTCCCCGGTCTTTTCCAACACCGAGCAGGGGCCCTGATGCTGCCCCTGTTCTGGCTAGGGCGCCTGGAAGGCCTACTCGCGATCGAAGCGAGCAGTTCCCAAAAGCCTTCACATTCGCTCCTACGTGCCGCTGCAGACGCTTCAGCGGCCCTTCTCGGCTCGCTAGCGACACGCTCTTCAGCCGCCACCGGTTGAGCCGAGCGGACACATCTCTTACAAGCAAGGGGAGCCCGGAGACCACTCCAGGAGGCCCTTTGATAAGACCGGTAAACCCAAGCCCAAGGCGTTGGTGGGAAAGATCCTACAAACAACCTCGGGTTCTGTCCTTGCTGCTGCTCGGCTGGCTACTGTCAGCCGGTTTGTCAGTGGTTCCGCTGACCAGAGCCACTGCTGGAGATCCCGTGTGGATCCCCGCAGGCAGCCCCGATCTGACCAGTCTGGTGCGTCGTATCGAGGAAAGCCTGGAAACCGGCGTCGAAACTCAAATCCTCGATTCGATCGGCTCCCTGGCAGAGCGACTGGTCGACGGAGATCCAGGTGGAAGCACTCCTCTGGGAGGAGGACTGTCGGTCGGAGCTGGTGTCTATCTGCGCTCCACAGTATCGCGCCTCGAAAGACCGCTTCAGGAGCGAGTGCTCGACGAGATCCGTCTGCGCACCATTCCTCGCGTGCCAGAGTCTCCGCTGCCAGGTCTCGATGCCCGCGCCGATCTCAGAAGGACTTCACTCCTGATGGATCTCCCCGACGGAACGTTTCCTGCTCTTCTGGCCAGATCTCTGGCCGAATCAGCTCTCGAACGCGGCGATCTGCACACCTGGCAAAGATCTGTCGAGCGCCACTGGATCCAGAATTCAGATCTCCGTCCACTCCCTGCGCCGACCCCAGACGCCGGTCCGTCGATCAAGACCGATTCGTTGCTGGTTCCTGCCTATATCAGCTCCACCCGTGGCAACTCGGACAGATTTGATCTTCCCTGGCAATCTGCCGGGGGCCGTAGCGCTGCGGTCTCCGACGGCTCACGGGTCTGGATCCAGTTTCCCGGCGAGATTCGCGCGATCGATCTCACCACTTCCGAGGAAATCTGGAGAAGAGTGGTGCCCCAGCAGCAAAGAAAAGCGCTTCCCAGAACCATTCACCGGCCGGTTCGTCGCGGTTCGATGATCATCTCCAGCTTCGCCAGTAGCATCGAGGCACTCGACGGAGCTACCGGTCGTCAAATCTGGAGGGTCGATCTCGACCAGATCCTCGGACCCAAGGATGATTCTCAGTCGATTCGAGCTCTTTCCTCTCCCTGTCGAGTGCCCGGCGGAATCGTCGTAATTGCCGTGGCCAGTAGGGGAGATCGTCTCGAGGCATTCGCCAGTTTCATCGACGAAACCGGCGACGTCCGGTGGGTCAGGCTACTGGGAGAATCGACCGGTTCGACGTGGCTCGCTCTGCAAGCATCTCCTGCGCCACCGGTGAGCGGAATTGGGCGAATCTACTGGTCCACCGGTCGAGGCACCATCATCAGTTTACGAACCACCGATGGTGCGATGGAATGGATCCAGGATCTGAATAGTCCCAGCAGCTTTGGCCTTCGCAATCACCTGATCCAAAATCCTGCCAGCGGTGAACTATTACGAAGGAGCGGTTCCCGNCTGTTTGCACTGCCCCCGGGNGCCCCGGGAATCATCATCCTCGATACCGATGACGGAAAAATCATCGAGACCCTGCCCACTCGCTCTGCCAGTAGCTGGTGTCTCTCTGCCCGGGGAGATTTGCTGGCGGTGATCGAGGGATCAGAATTGTCGTGCTGGAGTTGTCCTCCAGAAGAGCCTCCCCGATTCCGCTGGAAAATCGAAATCCCGTCACTGATCGCCAATGAAAAGCTGGACGTGATCGCTGCCGAGAACGAAGGATGGTGGGTCAGCGCTGGAGACGCGATGATCTCGTACGACCAGGACGGAGTGCTCAAAAATCTGCAGGGAATCGGATTTTCCACCAGCGAAATAGAACCGCTCGCAGGGGCACTGCTGGCCCGATCTGGAGCCGAAGTNCGAATCCTGGTCTCCTCGACCGCAGAGGATCATTGGCTCGATGCCATCTCGGCACGTCTCGATGAACGACAGAGGCTCGACCTCGCCGGTAATTCGGTTCAACAGAAGGCACTACGTCGTACCGTCGAACTACAACTGGGACAGACCGATGTAGTCTTCTCCGAGATCGATCGGATCGCCCTCGAAACCGCTCTGATCAGTGCAGAATCGATACCCAAAGAACGAATCTCCGTCGGCTGGCAACGGGCGCTTCACTCCAAACAAATCGGAGCTCTGCAATGTGCAACCATGATCTGCACGCTGATGCTGAATGAAACACCAAGATCACTGCAGAACACCCTGGTCGAGTCGACGCACAGCAGCTGGGTCCCTGCAGAAGTTGCATTTACCCACATGTTGCTTGAACTGGACCAGGCCAAGGGAGGAACAGAGCGGATTGCGCATCGAGAGGCTCAAGCTTTTCGTGAGGCTCAAGACCTGATTGACTCCTCCTCGCCCGAACGGTGGCAAATCCTGGCTCGAATGCGACCAGGCTGTCCGACGGGAAGAAAAGCGCGCCTCCAGGCAGCAGAATCCTACTACCGTATGGCAGATATGAACCGGTGTCTTCACCAGATCGATCTGCTCGTCATTCGCGAACCTGATACCGACGAGGCACTCATCGGAAAACTACGGCGATCAGAAGTGTTACGTGAACTGGGGCGAATGAAGGAAGCCATCGATGAAATCGAGCAGCTGAACAAGTCCCACGGTAATCGAATCATGACCCGGGTCGTCGACGGAATCGAACAGAGAATAACTCTCAGAGAAAGACTACAAGAACTCCGTGATGAGATCTCGACCCTCCCAACCGTTCAAAGAAATCATCCAGGACTTCCACTCCAACTTGCCTGGAGTGGAAGACTCGAACTGGGTCAGACTCGCTCCACAGAAATCTGGCCTCTCTCGGACAACGAAGGGTTTCAGGACGATCCACGGGTGCTGATCCTCACCACTGAATCAGCACAGCTGATCGACTCACGCGACGGGGTGTTGATCTGGCGAACTGATCTGGGTCGCAACCCGGCCGAGGTCAGAGGTGGCATCGTTCTGACGCGCAGGGATATCCCTTCTCCACCCCTTCTGCTCGATGACACGGGCCTGGTTTTCCACGACAAGAACAGGGTCTGGAGGTTGCAACTGGAGAACGGAGAGGTGGCATGGAGTCACCAGTTACCACCCTCTGAAGAACTGCCGGAGCAGCTGATCCGTATCGAACAATCTTGTGCTGCCGACGGGGTACTGGTTCTCGCCACTGAAGATGACCGGTTCATCGCCTTCGATGCCATCACTGGAAAGACACTGTGGCAACAGCCTCGAACCGGAGCTTTGCTCGACGATCCGGTGATCCGGGATAACCGTCTTCTCATCGGTTACGCGATCCCTGACCTGGTCGAGATGCGATCTCTGGAAAACGGTGCGATCACGCAGAAGTTGAATCTGGACCCACCTTCTGGCTCACTGGCCTCGGCTCCATTGCTACTAGCCAGGGGATTCATCGTGGCATTTGAACGGGGACGTATCAGTCGTTATCTCGATGATGGAACCCAACTCTGGAGTACAGACCTGCCCCACATCGTCTCGGACGTGCAACTGTCTCCAGATGACGAGCAGCTGCTCTGTGAGTTGTTCTGGACTGCAGATCGACCATCCATCCTCGGTCTGGACACGAACACGGGAAAGGTTGGCTGGCAACGCAAACTAGCCGCGGATCGCCGTCGCATCACATCTCTTCAGATTGATTCCGATGAACTGCTGCTGGTTTGTGGAGATTTCCAGAACAGGTCCATCCTGAAACTGCGTTCAACCCTCGCCCCTTCTGTCGTCAAAACTCCAGAGGCTGAACTGGAGTGGACGCACCAACTCTCTCCTGCCTATGACTCTGTAGAACTCCAGCCCCGCGGGGATTGGATCATAGTCGCAGATCAACTCCGCGGAGAGGTGACCATTCTCGACCGTTCCACCGGCACCCCCCTGACAGCACGTCAGGGAATTAGCGCCATGACTGACCATCTCGACTCTCTCGGTAGACTCCACCATGCATCCGTAATTGGAAATACGCTCTTCACCGTTTCTTCTCGAGGCGCCGCAGGTTTCCGTTCCATCACGGCTCGCCAGCGAGAATCCACTGCATGGCAATCGATGAAAAAGTCGACCCATTGGCGNGATGAAGCATTCCGACTCTTCGGCCTGCAGGAGTCGCACAAGGCGATCAATTTACTGGAGGATACGATTCTTGATTTGGAAGTGGATGTCCTCGAGCGCGCCACGGCTAGCTGGATCCTTGAAGGGGCAGAACGTCAGCGGGCGAAGAAACCGCAAAGCGACCACGAAATTCAAAAGATGCAGGTCGCTCCTCTCATCGACGGGTCCCTCGATGAGCCATGGAATGCGACCCAGGGAATCCCCCTCGACCAACCACGATACGTCAGGGGATTGCAGGGAGCTGGAGAACCACGAATCCCGTGGCAAGATCGATCGGACCTGTCCGGGCGTGTTTTCCTCGGCTGGAGCGAAGAAGGACTGCATATCGCGGTCGACATCGACGACGATAACGTCACCACCCACAACCGAGACGCCAAAAGGTGGATTGGTGACTGCCTGGTTCTGGTCCTGGACACCCGAGGTGACGGGGGGGTTCGCCCGCGAAGCGATGATCAAGTTTTGACCCTCGCCTTCGTTCCGCCGAAACCCCAGCCGATCGCTCCGGAGGGAGAAGCGGAGGGGGAAGGAGAGCCATCTCCTCCCTTCAATGAGGAAGAAGAAGAAGAGGAACCGGAAGGGGAGCACATCGTCGTGCGTCGAGCCGATGGAACGGGAGCGGTTTACGAAATGACGATCCCCTGGACCAGCATTGCCGAACAAAGAGGTGAAGGCGACTCGGTACCATGGCTTGGAATGCGCATGAGAATCGGCCTCGCCATCACCGACGACGACACCGGTAGAGGAGCAACAAAGTACCTCGGTCTCACTCCGGGTATGGTTCTACACCGAGACCTCAGTCGGATCTGGGAAGGTTGTTCGCCAGATCTGATGTTGCCGGTCAGGTTAGGAAGATGAGATTCCTCCTCACGTTCATCATGCTGTGCATCCTGACTCCCGGATGTGTCACACCCATCGATACGGACCGCGGGGTTGCTCCCTTCTACCTCGAAAGAACGGAGCAACTGGCTGAGGGAATCACCAGGGAGTCTCGACACTTCTGGCCGCTCTTTTCTTACAGCGAGACCGACAACACTGAAGAATTGAGGGTCCTGTACCCCCTATTTCGCGACCGAGTCGACCCGAGAAATCGAAAAACCTGGTTACTCCCGTGCTATCACCGCATGTCCTACACACATGTCGATGGTAGCGAGGACATCGATGGCTTTTTCCTACCCTTCTTCCTGTGGGGCTTCGATTCACAAGAAGGAGACTACTTCGCGTTTGCTCCCATCGGTGGAACCCTCAAGGGAATCCTGGGCAAGGACCGCATCGACTTTGCCCTCTTCCCGCTGTGGGCAAAANTGCAAGACAGAGACCAGATATCTACCTACTGGCTATTTCCCTTTGTCGAAATCGAGCAAGGTCCGCTACGACAAGGCTTCCGTATTTTCCCGTTCTATTCCCTCAGCCGGGGCTTCACCGTCGATGGCAAGCTGCGCGAACAATCGTCATACATCTTGTGGCCGTTCTGGCATCGCACACAAGNGCAACTCGACACGGAGAACCCCGTATTTTCCTGGTGGCTATGGCCCTTCTATGGCGAGATCGAATCGAAGTCACGATTTGCGAGGACCATCCTTTATCCACTGTGGACCGAGGAACATGATTCTNNTAGCGAAACATCGAGCTGGTCTCTGCTGCCATGGACGATCGGGGTACGGCAAGGACAATGGAATCGCCTCGAGTTTTATCCCATCTGGGGAGTGCATGATCGACCGGGTTTGAAAAGCGGATTCTTCCTGTGGCCGATTTGGCAATGGGAGGACCAGGAGGCCGCGGGCCGAAGACGAGAAGTACGTCGCCTGTTTCCCTTCTGGCGCAGCATCGTCGATGAGGAGCCAGAACGAGGTCTGAGGTCAGATCATCTGCTGTGGCCATTGGCCCGCTGGAAAACGGATGCCAGTGGAGAGACGATAGGATCTGTTCCCGCCATCCTCCCCCTCGATGACCTGGATGGTATTTCCTGGTCCCATTCTCGTGCCTGGCAAATCCTTCGCTGGCGTCAACAGCCAGACAGCTGGGGTCTGGAACTTCTGTGGGGACTTCTGACTGCCGAAAGCGGTGCCGAGCAAGGGGGATTTTCGCTCCTGGGTGGGCTTCTGTCTCGCCAGAGAGATGCCCGATTGGCTGACACTCGCTGGCGACTCCTGTACATTTCTCTCTAGCCCTCTGGCCTCCCTTCTTGCGGAGGCGAGCAGATCCTAGATCTTATGGGCGGGGAACGGTCGATTTCGACCGGGGGGACGGAGTGCGATGAAGAGCTGGATCGAGAATTTGGGAGCATTCATGGGTCGCTATATTGCGCCCATCGTATCGTTCCTTCGACGCAGCGCCGACTCGACCGGCTTCGGTCTGGTTCTCATCATCCGTACGATGCTGAACTTCCCCCACTTGTTCAGCCGCCGTCGATCCCGTGACTGTCTCGATCTTTGTTACAACTACTGCATCGGATCTTTTCTTGTCACTTCGGTGGTCGCCCTTTTCACCGGCATGATCCTGGCACTGAACGGCGGAAATTCTCTTGAGGAACTGGGCCAAGAAAGTCTCATCGGACCGATCGTCGCCGTCTCGATGATTCGCGAAATGGGCCCGTTCATGACCGCCCTCATCCTGACCGCAAGTCTCGGCAGTGGCATCGCTGCGGAAATCGGCACGATGAAAATATCGGAGGAGATCGATGCGCTTCGCATCATGTCGATCCCTCCCATCAGATTTCTTGTCCTCCCCCGCATGGTAGCCCTCACACTCGTGACGCCGGTGATGACNATCTTCGCGGCATTCATTGGAATTCTTGGTGGAAGCCTGGTCGCAAACTCCCAGTTCGACGTCGGCTGGCTGGCATTCAGAAACGACGCCCTCGAAACTCTGGAATTCGTCGATGTTTTCACCGGCATGCTCAAGTCGGTCGTATTCGGAATCACCATCGCCGCTGTCGGTTGTACCCAAGGGCTTCTCACTCGCGGTGGAGCCACCGGCGTTGGCCAGGCCGCACGCAGATCCGTGGTCGTTACTTTCCTTCTCGTCATCATCCTCGGCTACTACCTCTCCTGGAGTTTCCTGTCATGATCCGTCTCGAAAATGTCCACAAAACACTCGGTGGCAGAGAAATCCTCGACGGTCTTGACCTCGAGGTGAAGCAGGGTGAGACCCTGGTCATCCTGGGACGTTCCGGTACCGGAAAGAGTGTCACTCTGAGACACATCGTCGGCCTGATGACTCCTGATCGGGGACGAGTGGAAGTGTTGGGCCAGGAAATATCGACGCACAGCCAAGCTGCTCTATTGAAGATCCGTAGCAGGATCGGCTACCTGTTCCAGGATGGGGCTCTCCTGAACTGGCTCAATGTGGCTGACAATGTCGGACTCCCCCTCCGGGAGCGAGATTTGATGCCGGAGAAGCAGATTCAGGAGCGAATCGAGGAGGTTCTGGTCGAGGTCGAGTTAGATGGGCACGGTGAAAAAATGCCTTCCGAAATTTCGGGGGGTATGAGGAAACGTGCCGGGCTCGCCCGCGCACTGGTCAGCCGCCCCGAGATATTGCTTCACGATGAACCCACTTCAGGCCTCGACCCGATTTCTTCGAGCATCATCAATGGATTGATCCAAAAGCTCCATGAAACGGGGATCACCCAGGTGATGGTAACTCACGACATGAATTCCGCATTCGAAGTTGCCGATCGNATTGCTCTGCTCCACNCGGGGANAGTGATCGCACTCGGAAACGCAGANGAAATTCGAGAATCAAAGGACCCTGCGGTACATCAATTCATACACGGACTGGTCGAAGGCCCCCTCGGACGAGAAACGAGTAGCGAATTCAAATCCGATCAGCCGGACAAGGAAGAGAGCGATCTGTCATGACAAGAGACTTCATAGTCGGTGTTATTTTCCTCAGCTCACTGGCGCTTGTCGGAGCGCTCACCTTTTACTTGCGACAGTTTCCGACCGGTTCAAGTGTCATCTTTGAAGTCGGATTCACAAACGTCGGAGGCCTGGAAGCAGGTGATCCTGTACGCATCCGGGGGCTGCGTGCAGGTGTCGTGGATAAGATCGAGCTCCATGAGGAACGTGGCCTGGCACTGGCGCGCATCAAGTTGAACCAGGATCTCAGTCCCAGAGAAAATCACACCTTCAGGGTCCGACCCGCCAGTGCCCTCGGTGGCTCCTTTTTGCACTATGACCCGGGGAAGGGTGACTTGGTTTCAACCGAAAACCTGACCGGTACGGCCGAAGGTGACGTGCTGGGCATGCTGGGCAAAATTCTGGATGAGAACCGCGACAGTATCAAAGCGGGTCTAGAACGACTCGATAGCTTGCTGACAAAACTGGATGACGGTCAGGGCATCTTTGGTGGACTGCTGACCAATGAAACTGCCAAGGCCAGATTCCTGAACACTGTCGATAACATGGATCAGCTCACCACCGGTCTCCGAGAGGGCAAGGGGGTCCTCGGGACCCTGCTGAAGGAAGGCTCTGAGCAACAGGTCCAGCTCAAGTCGATACTGACCAGAATAGAAGTCGCCATGAAGGACTTCAGCGAGGGAAAAGGCACCGTAGGAATGCTATTCAAGGATGACGAAGCTCGTGAAAGGGTCCTGACCGCCATCAACAGGTTTGACAGGATTACTGAAAAACTTGCTGGTACCGAAGGTCTCGCTGGCACTGTCCTGAACGATTCGACATTTCGACAATCCTGGATCGATACAGCGGCAAATCTCAAGACCGCATCAAAACAATTGACCGCAACCGGTACCGGAGTTCTCAGCCGCCTGCTGCATGATGAGCAATTGGCTGCAAATCTAGATACAGCGATCACCTCCATCGCAAGCATCAGCGAGTCGATCAAAGATGGACCAGGCACGTTAACCAGTCTCATCAATAACCCGGAGCTTTATCAAGATGCCCGAGAAACTCTGACACTCCTACGTGATTCGACGGAGGATCTCCGGGAACAGGAGCCGGTAACCGCCTTCTTCAGTATTCTGTTCGCTCCCTTCTAGAAAGGCACCGGTTGGAATACCTCATAGCCTTTGGCAGCCTACTCGGTGGGCTGTTATTGCTGGCGTATTCGGGCGATCGCCTGGTCTCGGGTGCCGCTAACCTGGCCTTGCGTCTGAAGGTCTCTCCGCTTTTTATCGGCATCACCGTGGTTGCTGCCGGAACTTCTCTTCCAGAACTGGTCGTTTGCGTGATCGCACAGTTCGAGGACAGCTCCGGGCTCGCCATCGGAAATATCCTCGGCTCGAACATCTTTAACATCGGGATGGTACTGGGAACGGTACTGATATTCAGACGAAGAAGTCACATCCAGGGCGGGGTACTTGAAGCATGGATCCTTATCGTTTCCACGCTGGCGCTGTTGATTTACCTTCAACTGGTTCAGGAACCCGACGGCACGACAATCCTGACCAGGAGCTCAGGGATTATCATGGTAATCGCGTTCCTGTTTCTGCTGGCTTTCATCTACAGAACCGGCCGCAAGAACGCATCGGTGATCGAAGAACTACAAGAACTTGTTACTGATAGTAATTCTCTAAAAACAAATACACTGCTCATCCTTGGCACCCTCGGACTGTGGNTAGGTGGNGAGTTTCTGGTCGATGGAGCTGTCTCCCTGGCAAGATTACTCGACATCCAGGAGACCACCATCGGACTCACCATCGTCGCCGCAGGAACCGGTGCACCCGAGCTATTTGCATCACTTGCTGCACTGCGTAAGGGTTCAGCCTCCATCGCCATTGGCAATGTGGTGGGGTCGAATCTGTTCAACACCATCGCCATCGTTGGTGCTGCCGCCATCGTGAATCCGCTCCAGATCCACCTGGGGGAACTCCGTTGGGATCTGATCGTGATGATCATCATGACGTTATCCATTGCACCCGTGCTGGGTTCAGGAAGATCGCCACGCTTTCAAAAAAGTATCGGGGNCATTTTGCTACTGCTATATGGGATATGGCTACTGTCGATCATCATCGAGAAACACTGAGATGAAGGCGCAGAGCACGGTGACGTCGTAATGACACCGTGCGCCATCGTCACTGAACGAATCTGCGGAAACGAACGCTCAGGACCTGCACCGATGCGATACTGAGTTCTTCCGAACCGATTCGGCGGATATCCGATTCCATTGCCTTGAAACTCGGCTTTCTACGCAGATCCTCGACCAGCTGGTCGATCCAACCCTCNTCCCGATTGTNCGGTGCCTTGCTGCACATCCTGGCGACTAAAGCCCACAGACCATCGAGGATGGTATTGCGCAGAATCCTCATCGAAAGGGAATCCCATCGACCAGAGAAATCCGCCTCGTCACACTTTCGAACCAGAGGATGGAGACCGCTTCGATTACCCAGATGGTAATAAATGCGCGCCACGTCAGCGACTCGGATGTCAAATGTGCGACTGATGTCCAGAATGCGGACCCCGGCGGTCAGGTATTCGAACTTGGTCATTCGCTGAGCCAGAGATTCGGAGAGTCCAAGGGCAATCGTCTCCTGGAGGTGATTTTCATGGCGCTCCAGCTCTGGACCTGCCAGACAACCAGGAATCGAATCCTCATACTCCTGGAGAGGTCTCACCCCCTCCGCTATCAGAGATTCGATTCGGTCGAGACGGTCATCGTCATTGGTCGCAAGCAGCCAGGCTGCAGTCCTGCGCAGAGCCTCCTCGATTCGCACCAACAAAACGTAGGCAACCTTTGCAGATATGTTCTTGAGCGCTAGAATTTCTGTACGCATCTCTTCGGCTCGAATGAGTTCGTCGGCCATCAGGTAAGATCTTGCGACATGGCCGATAGATCTTCCCGTCTCTCTTTCCATATCGAGGCAAAAGGACGATCCTGCTCGATCCACGATCCTGTTGGTCAACACCGTCATTGCAATCTCACGTCGCAGTTGGTGCTTCTCTATCGAATGTGGGAATTGCTTACGAATTTTGTCAGGGAAATAATCGAAGAGAAGCCTTCGCTCGTCCACTCGNCCTTCAGGTTGCTTTAGAAGCCGACGATACACATCCATCTTGGCGTGAGCAGCGACGATAGCCAGTTCTGGACGAGTCAGCCCCCGTCCTTCTCCATGTCGAGTCGAGAGTTCCTCATGACTGGGAAGAGATTCGGCCTCCCGGTCCAGCACATCTCGGTCTTCCAAAATCATCATCGTTCTCTCGATGGAGAATGGGTCCGCATCGCTGCGAACCACATCGAGTCCGAGCAGTATTCCCTGTTCTCGATTGTTCTTGAGCACCTGCTCACAAACATCATCCTGAACATCGATGAGGATTCGATTCCGTTGTTCCAGTGTGAGCGCCCCAGATCGCACCTCGTCATGCAACAGGGTCTTCAGATTCACCTCGTGGTCAGAACAATCCACTCCTCCGGAGTTATCGATGAAGTCCGTGTTGATCAGGGTTCCGGAACGGGCCAGTTCAACCCNCCCCTTCGGGGTGACTCCCAGATTCCCCCCCTCCACGACCATGCGGGATCTCACCTGACTCGCCNCAATCCTGCAGGCAGAGTTCGAGGCGTCATCAACATCCCGATCACTCTCCTGCGTTGCTCGGATGAACGTACCGATCCCACCATTGAAGATCATGTCCACATCCGCACCCAGGATGGCGCAAATCACTTCTTCCGGTGCGAAAACACCTGTCCCTGGCAAACCGAGAAGTACTCGTGCCACTGGAGAAGGATCAATCTTCTTGTCACTGCGGTCGAAAACCCCNCCCCCTGCGGAGATCAAGTCCTGGTCGTAGTCCCGCCAGCTGGATCGCTTCAAATTGAAGAGCCGGAACCGTTCGCGAGCAGCGATTTCCAGGTCAGGATCTGGGTCGATGAAAATATCCAGGTGGTTGAAAGCTGCAATCAACTTTGCATTGCTGGCCAGAACCATGCCATTTCCGAATACGTCACCACTCATGTCCCCGATGCCCACTACTGAATAGGGATCCTTCTCGTATTGAATATCGAGAGATCGGAAGTGAAGTTTCGCCTGCTCCCATGTCCCTTTTGCCGTGATGGCAAGCTCTTTGTGGTCGTAGCCATTGCTACCNCCGGAAGCAAAAGCGTCGCCGAGCCAGTAACCACGTTGCTGGGCGATCTCGTTAGCGGTGTCGGAGAGATGGGCGGTTCCCTTATCCGCCGCCACGACCAGGTAAGGATCATCTCCATCCCAGCAAATCNTCCGGCCTGGTGGGATTATCTTATGATCAACNACGTTGTCCGTCAGAGTCAGCAGGCCTTCGACGAAAATCTTGTAGAGCCGATCAGCTTGCTCTCTTCTGTCTGCGCGANTCGGTGCCGGTTTACGGAGAATAAATCCACCCTTGGCACCTACAGGTACGATAAGAACATTCTTGACCATCTGGGTTCGTTGTAAGCCATGCACTTCTGTTCGGTAATCAGTGGTCCTGTCAGACCAACGAAGTCCACCACGTGCAAGAGGTCCACCGCGAAGATGAATTCCCTCTACTTCCGGATGATGAACGAAGATCTCTCTCCACGGCCGCGGATGATTGCCCACCGGCAAGGCAACCGAGTCATACTTATAGGCCTGGAGCGGATTCCCGATCTGATGGAATCGGGTCGTTCTCAGTGTCGATTCAAATATTCCCAGCACCCTGCGCAAGAAGATGTCCTGAGCGCTGGAGCGTACGTCATTGAGAGCGCGTAGGATCTCCTCCTTGATCTCGACCAATCTGGATTTCCTATCAGCCTTCTTCAGATCCAGATCTGGATCAAATTTGATCTGGTAGTACTTGAGCAACTTTTTGGTGATCAAACCATGCTGACAGAGGGTGCCCGAGGCGAAGGCGATGGTAGTTGAGATCCCTAGCTGGTGAAGGAAGTGCAGTTGATTACGAATCAAATCCACATCGAGATGATTGACCCCCACCTCTAGAACCAAACGATCGAGAAGATCACTGCTACTCGATCCATTGAAGATCGATTCCAGAGCATCGACGACCAGTTCAGACCGAGCCACGAGGGGATGGTCATCAGATGTCACACCATGAACCTGGAAAGTATCGATGGTCAGTTTCTCTCCGNTCGACGGAGTGATGGGAAACGCATTCTGATCGACAATCTCCAGGCCAAAATTGCCAAGGATCGGCAGTGTCGTGGAAAGGAACAGGTTTCTGCGCTGGTAGATTCTCAAACGAGCCGAATTCCTTTCNCGATCGGTCTCGTTACGAAAAACGCCAAATGCCATCCCGGAATTTTCCGNNCTGCTGATCTGCTCCAGTTTCTCCATGTCCAGGATTCCCTCGTCGGTGGTATGGCTGATCTGATACCCCTTCGGGAACGCGTCGCGGTACCTTCTAAATAGCGATTCCGACGAAATTCCGACGGTCTGATGAAGTTGTCGATGAAGTCGATCAGACCAGCTTCCGGCGACCAGTCTCACCTTCTCCTCGATCTGAGCCGCGGTCACCTCGTGTAACTTGTCAGTTGCGGTGAAAAAGAAGGAGAGCAGGACGGTTCCGTGTTTCCCCAGCTTGACCCTCGAATCGGAGTAACTGGCCCCCATCAACTGAAATAGGATCTCCTCGATCCTGGAACGCTGCTCTTCGGAATAGCCTTCGCGAGGGGTGATCAGGAAATACAATCCCTTGCGCCGTTCTTCATCAACGACCAGATGACCGCGAATTTCCTTCGATCTCTCCACGAAATGGATCGCCTGAATGACCGCATCGATCTCATTGGCCTGAGCCTGGAAAAGGAACTCCACCGGTATCGAATTGAAGGAGTTCTGATGAGCTTTGTAACGCATTCCACCCCTCGGGAAGGAGTGCTGAGCGATCACCTGCTCGAACTTGTTCCGAACGTGAGGGATCTGATCTCCCGGGGTCTGAACTGCCTTGAAGGTGAAGAGACCCCAGATATGGACGAATCGAGTCGAGGAAAGGTCTCCTGGCTCCTTCAGGACCACGTGGTCGATCTTTCCCTGACGATGAATACACGACTCACCCAGTCCCTTGAATGAGATCAATCGATCGACTGGCGGATTTTCACTGGCGAGCTGTTTGATCGACTGACGGACGATTTCGTCGTCCTTCGGGTCNGGGCAAGGGATCCCGAGCATCAAATCCTCATTCAGGGAAGAGAGATCTGCTCCTGAACAGNTCCAACGCTTGACTCCAAACAGTACGAAATGGTCCTGCAACAACCACTCAAGAAGGTTGCGAGTCTGATTGTAATCACCATCCGGATCTCCAGCAGAAGAGCGTCGAATGGCACGAATCGAATCGCGCAGCACCCCCTTCATTCGCTTGAAATCCTTGACCATCTTGGAGGCCATCGTGAGACGTTCACGGATCAATTCCAGAAGTTCATTTCTTGCTACTGCCTCTGAAATCTCGCTGATCTCGAAATGGCAGATGATTTCATCTTTGGCTTTAGCGGCAGTTCCATCGATGGCTTGAATGGTTCCATCACGATCACGGATCACTGGAGCACTGGCGGTATGCTTGCTGATCACTTCGAGTTGACACTCATCTAGTATCATCTCCAGGGTATCAACGATGAAAGGTTGATCCTTACAGACTATATCGATGAAGGTAGTATTGATGAGTCCCTTGGAGGACTGTTCGGCCGAAAGCCTGACAAGGATCTCGTCTTTTCTGCGCTTGAGAAACAAATTGAACGTGGTCAGAAGATCTTCCGCCAGGCAGCGGAGTACATCTTCATCATCGAGTTCATCGAGGACAGAATCGTACTGCTCCAGAAAATCGCGCAGGATAGGAGCCAGACGATCATCCGTCAGGCGTGGATCCATAGGATCCAGAAGACCGACAAGTCGGCCGTTCCATCTCTTGCTGTTTCCGTTNTCNTGCATCGACAATTTCACTCTCGAAAAAAGACCTCGAAATGTTGNTTCGCCTCGACACTAGGTTGGTACCACAACCTCATCGTCGCTTTTATCGTTTTGGCGCCGCTCGTGGAAGGAAATCTGGCCAATTCCAGGGCTCCTTCCTGGCTCTTCCGATCTCACCCATCTACCCTGAACAGCGATTCCCTGGCCCAAGAAGGTCGTTTCCAGGGAGATGCGCCAATTGCCTGGCTGCTAGCAAAAGCGGAGAAATGACTTCACCAGAGGAAACCACAGCACCCGGAACGCCACGGCCCCTGTTTCGTCTGGCAGGCTGCCTTCTGGTACTGGCCCTGGCGCTGGGATTGGGAACCATGATTGCCATGTGGATGGTCATGTCTGGTGGATTACCTACCACCCCCCTGATCCTCCCGCCACTGGAAGAACCGATCGTTTTGGTCGACTGGAGTTTGGCCCACCAAAAACTGGCGCAAGGAGAAGAACTCGAGTTGACCCCGGCTCACTGGAATCACCTCATTGCCGCAACCGTCAACACGAAGATCGACAGTGGCGAATTACTCCCCGGAAGCGGAGCCAGGCTGATTCCACAACCGGATGGTACGTTGCAGTTGTTTCTCACCCTGGGGTTTCCGGACGACCTGGAAGCTGTTCCCTGGCTGCTGCGGGGCCGGTTCGTCAATCTGGAAATTGTAGGAGACATCAAGATCGCCGCTGGAACGGTCACTCATGCCCAACTTGAACTTTACCAGTGGGGTTCCATCTACAAGGGCGAAAATCTGGGTGAGGAAGAATCAAAAGAAATCACATCTGATCTGCTGAGCGAAATCTCTCCCGTTATTGGAGTAGTTCACCACCTGGAATACGATGGAAACCAATTGAGATTCTCAATAGCTAGATAGATGTAAAAGGATCACCAGCGATTGCGCAGGATCTTCTCGAAAGAAAACGCTACCCATTCCAGGTCCGACAGCAGCGTATTGAATTCTTTCTCCTCGAATGAACCACGAAGTTCGTAGGCATTCGAGACCCCAACCAGGACGTAAGAACGATGTTTGAGTGGATCGGGAATCGCTTCGGGTTCGTCCTTCTCCTCCGCGTCAGTACCACCTGGATCTTGTTGAGGCGATATCCCCACCGGGAGTCCCGACTGCTGATCCTCTTCGGTTTCAGAGTCCTTCTCGCCGTCTGTCTCTTCCGCCGATTTCTCCGGTTCCGGAGGACGGTCGTAGAACTCGAACACATAAGCATCCAGGCCACCCAGTTCGCCCGAGAAGGACCTGACATCTCTGTACTTTTTGCGCAGCGCCGGCAACAGCTCTGAATCGACCCAGTCCTGCGGTCGCTGGCTATCCTCGGACTTACTGAGGATGCGCACACGAATCTCGTTACGAGTATCCGGGATCCGCATCAGAACCAGATCACGATCCTGGATCTCGTCCAGGACGTACTGCCACTTCGCATCGGAGCGAGTGATGGAGAACATGAAATCCATCGAGCTGAAGCGATCGCCGTCGACCTCTCCGGCAGGATCAGGTTTCAATTCCAAAACATATTCTTGCCAGGCCTCTTCCATATCATCGACATCGCCAAAGTATTTCTTGGCCAGTTCATTGAACTGACGCTGCCCGACGCGACGCTTCTCCCCCATCCGCCAGTAATCAACCAGGAATCGTTGGCCCTTCTTGCTTTCCGGACCGTTGATGAGGAAATGCATCACGGACCACGAATCGGCGTAGTGAGTACCACTGAATCGATTCCGAGGTAAACCTCCCAGCTTTGAAAGCTGAGTGTGTCGACCCTCGACGATCTTTTCCTGGATATGAAACAGACGATCCCGAGGAATCAGACCGGTAACCAGTTTCTTCTTCTTGTAATCGAGTTTTGAACCGTCACCGAAGTAGACGGCCATCCCCTCGATGAACCAGTTCGGGTAATTCCCCATACGCGCCAGTTTCTTGCCCTGAAAAGCGTGCGTTCCCTCATGAGCCAGAACCGTGTAGGTGGTTCCGGTGAGACCGAAGGTGCCGTGATAGGCAACCACGTTCTGGGAATTGGGCTGGTAAAATCCACCGACACCACCACCCATGCCGGTTTTGAGCATGAACTCATCATGATTTCGGTAAATCTTCACGACCGGCTTCTGACTACGAACATCCGGCGACTTGAATATCTTGCCGAGAGTGGCTGAGAGAGCTTCCATGATCCACTGATAGGTTCGGGCTACCTCGGGCGTACTGTTACATTCGATCTGCCAGTTCCTCGATTTGATGACGCTTCTATGGGGCCAGGGAACTCCCTCGTACTCACGTCGCTTCTTGTCCTCGAACTTTTCTCGGTCCTTACGTCTTCTCTCCAGTTCACGTTCGCGTCGCTTCTGTTCCTGTGGGGACAGTTTTCCGATCAACCCCTCCGGTGTCGAAATCCTCCCGCCACTGGACGGATCGGGTACGGGTCGAACTATGTCCGGCTTTTTCGGCTCGGGCTGCTTCGGCACTGCAGGAGCCCCCGCCCGCGGCGGAAGAAGGTTCACACCGTCACGACGCCAGCCTTTATTGACCAAACCTTCGGCTTCCTCGGGAGTCTTCCACTGTCCTTCGACCTTGCCCCAGCCCAGGGCAATTTTCGACGGCTCATGTTCAGGGTCGATCTCGAGAGCCTTCTGGAACGAGTTTGTCGCCTTGTCCTGCAGCCCTCTCTCCAGCGCCCATCTACCGAGAGAATGCCAACCTGCCGCGGAACCACGGCGAATGGCTCGCTTTTGTCTCTGCTCAAACTCCCGGCGACTTACCTCTGCACCACGAATGATCGACTCAACACGGCTCATCTCGATGGAGGTCACTCCGAAGACACTCTTCACCGAGATTTTTTCTCCACTCTCCTCGATTACTTCTCCGATCACTTCGCTCCCATCCTTGAGAACGACGATGACCCTCTCCCCTTCCTCAACGGCGAGTGCCGTAACAGCTCCAGACGGACACAACCCCATCACCGGGAGACTGGCAAATAGAAAACCGAGTAGTATGGCGCACAAGAACTTCATCTAGGAAACCTCATCCAGTATTTCGGAATTTCTGCGCGTACTCTTCAAAGTACTTCCGAGAATCTTCGAACTCCTCTGCGTCACACTCCATTACATTGCCGTAGATCTTGTCGGGAGATCCAAAGATACCGATGGCGAAGCGTTTCTCCGGGCCCAGTTCGGGCTCGTTGTTGGCACCCTGCCCGATCACCCTCTTGCCATCAAACACCGCCACCACCATCGGGTTTCCACCCATCTGCTTGCTGGAGAGCTCCTCTATATAATTCATGTCACGGAAGATGTTATTGAGCAGCGAGCGAGCATAATCCTCGCTCAACTCCGCATGTTGCCAGTTCGACCAGCAATAGGTGGAGATTCTCTTCTTGGTGGAACCGCCACTGACCGAAGAAACTACCTCATCGGAATGCAGATCACTCGCTTTCTGCCAGCGCCATCCAGCGGGCTTGGTGATCTCCATCTTGAGCGGTTCACTGCTGAACACCCGGCCACGCTTGCGACCGGTTTCCTCGACCGGGAGCCCTAGAATCCACTCTTTGTATTCGGTTTCCCATTCGTCGATGGTTTGGCCAGAGTGTAACGTCACGAGGCTTTCGAAAAACTGGGCTTCCTTCTCGTAATCGCAAAAGCCTTCGAGCTTCTGACAATGCAGTGCCCAATCTTCCATGATCTTGGTGCCGGTATTGTCCTTTTTGCTCCAGGCACCGTACTCGTGTCCGTACATACACCAGAAAATAACACCCCAGGCATGACCGTAGAAAAAACCGCCGAACCGGGAGTGGGGTATCCGGAGCAATTTCCGGAGGTCGCAGTAGTTTCCATCTTCTATCGCCTGCTTCAATCCGACCAGACGGTCACGGGGGATCTCGTTGATCTCCACCTTGCGACGACTGATCTTTGAACCGTCACCGAAATAGACCGCCAATCCTTCAACATACCAGANGGGAAGAGCCGGTAACGACTTGAAGATCATTCCCTCGAACTGATGAGTACCCTCGTGGGCAAGAACCTCTTCTGTACTGCCCGTGGTACCGAAGGAACCATGGAAGGCAGTCACGTCCTGTCGAATCATGTTGTAGAAACCACCGATTCCAGGCCCATTCCCGGTCCAGTCCATGAATTGCTGGTGGTTGGCGTGGATGAAGACCTCACTGCGGGCAAACTTCTTGAACTTGCGAGGCCAGAACTTCTCGATGAATACCTTGTCATAAGCGCGATACAACGACTCCATGACATCTGAGTAGTACTTGGCATTCGCCTCGGTCGAATTGCAGTAGATGACGTAGTGCGGAGTGATAATCGAATCGATTTCTGCCCATGGTCGCCCCCTCAATTCCGCGATGTAATCATCACGGCCCTTGAGCGATTCCTTTCTCTGGGCACTGGACTCTTCCTCCTGGCGAGCTTCGATCTCTTCCGGGGTGAGCCATTCTCCGCCGTAGAATTCTTTCCCCTGTGCTTGCATCGCTTCCGCGATGGGCATCCATTTCCCTTCGTGGAGCATCTCCCCGAGTGCATCCCGAGCCCTCTGGGACGAGCCATCGATCTCTGTAGCTTTGCGCCACGCTTGCTCGGCAAGAGCATTCTCCTGCTGCCCCACGGCCCAGTCGCCCAGATCGCACCAATTCTCGGCACTCTTGCACAGCTCGGCACGTTCCGCGAACTGCTCCGCAAGGGTCTTGAAACGTTCCCAGTCGAGAACATCGGACCGATCGACCCGTGCCGTGCCAAACCTGTGTTTGATCGAGATGACCTGGCCAGTCTTCTCCACCACCTCTCCCTCATATTTACCGCCACGACGGAGCGTAACTCGGACCCGGTCTCCGACTTTGATCGAATCGAAGTCGTCGGCCATCAGCATAGCAACGGTTGTTTCTTGTGTGACCAGAGCAGGGAGTCCCGCTCCCCAGAACGCCATGACCGCCAGCGGAATCACCAGCAAAAAGAACCGACTGGATTGCATCGGACTCTCCTAACACATCGCCATCACAGGGGTGAACGGTCGACACAGTCGGACCTCAAGACCCGCCTCAAAAAGAGCTCAATCAGGGCTCACACAACACCATGCGTAAGAACAGCTACCACGAGTTTAGGCGCAGGGGGCAATTGGGGCAAGGTGAGCCAACTGAGCTATCTTTGCCTCCAGAGAGCTGATCTAGCCCTCTGATGGAGCAAAACGAACCAGTCTTCATTATCGATCCGCCCTTTGACGATCACTTCCCGGATCACCACCGGAACCCCGAAAGTTTCGATCGCCACACCTCCCACCAGAGCTACGGGACGGGCAATGGCTTCTAGCACCGTTTCTCCGTCCACCTCGAGATACGATCCAACGCCATCTTCACGGACCAACATCCGTGCCGGCTTACCAGGGACGACTCTCGGTCGTGGCGCGGGCATCGGGATGTCACCTCCCCCTTCGGCGAGCATTTTTTCCTCGATAATCATGTGAGCCGGCAGCAAAACATCCTCATCTCCAACACGGATGGAGGAGATATCCGGAGGGCGGACCCCCACTCCAAACAGTAGCGCCCAGGGAGTTCCATCCCACAACACCACGTTGAGATTCGGAGCGTCTTCACGGGTCACCAAACCGGTGATCCGGACCTCAAGGCTGTCAGCAAAACGCACTGGACTATCCAGATGCACTCGGCCCTGGATCCAGGTCAATTCACCCCGCACCGATATCGTCGATCCTGGGCTGGACTTCCAACCGCTAAGGCCATTCTCATTCGCTTGCCAGTGGATCTGTAGGGCACCGGTCTCTTGATCCCAATCACTNACCTTCGTTTGCGGAAATAGACCCAGTGAACTCGGTCCATCCCTATCTGCCACGGCCCCCCACCACTTCAACAGTTGCTCCTCGATCTGTGGGCGTTGTAGATCATCCACCCACCGGGCAATCTCAATCGAACGAACACGTTGCCGTTCTGCATCTCCCTGCTGTTCAGCAAGAACACCATCGGCAAACCAGCTCTCAATCTGTTGCCTTCTCAGGCGCCCCGCGGTCAGAAATATCTCCTCGTTAGCGGAACGATCTCGGGCGATGTCCAGGATCGACTCAGATCCTCCCCAGATGATGCGTAGGCCAGCGAGCAACTGATCTTCATCGGGAATTTCTTTTCTCGATTCCCTGGCCAGCTGCAGCAAAGTTTCGGAAGAAATGCGACTCCAGGGATGCAATTCGGCATTACGCCGTCCGACTTTCCGCAAGGATATCGTCGCCTCGTCCACCGCCGTGGCTCGAGCATCGAACGGTTCTCCCTCTCTGAGGCACCATAGCTGCGCCTCGTCAACTCCGATCCGACCTTCAACGGCGGAGATCAGTGAGCGTGCATCACGCTGCACAANCTGGCAGCTGCTGTTGAATGAACTCCAGCGTGTTTGTAGACGCGGAAAAGACTCCAGGCCATCAGGCTCTGCCAGCTCCGTCTGAAGGAACCCGGGCAGAGCCAGTAACGTTTGCTCCATCCTTTGTTCCATCGTTTGCAGACTCTGAGCAAATANAAGCTCACGCCTCTCCAGTCGCTTCAATTCGGCGGAGAAACGCTGCTGCAATCCGAGCTGCTGAGATAGCTCATTCAGAAGCGCCGCTGCTGCGGAATAATTATCTACTGCAATGGCAGACTTCATGCGGACTCTGACCTGGGCGATTTTTCGCTGCTCGATCCAACTCCAGGCGAGGAACAACGCTTCCCTCTCGTCGGTGGAGGATCCATATCCACCCGCCCCTTCGATTTCGATTGGAAGATCCGCGATGTGCTGCCTGGCTACAGCAAGGTCTCCGGCTTCCAGGAAAGCCAATATCCGATCTCGCAACGGCCTCCAGGTACCCCAGATCGAACGGTCTTGCTGAAGCTGCTCCTGCTGCTCAAAGCGTATGCTAGCCATCTCGTCGACTTGTCCTGCAATCTCCCTATCGATTTCATCCTGGTCCCGAGGCACTTCTTGTGCGGTGCCTGAATCTAGCGATTCTTCAGTCCCCTGTTCACCACCGTTTTCTTGCGAGGAACTGACGACCACCGCTTCCGAATCACCGCCAACCGGATCCTGGTCCGCCTCGTNCCACCAACGAGGCCCGAGGATTCCGGCACTGACGATCACGATCACCCCGATCAACAATTTAATTCGAGAGCGAAGCCGATCGGCTACTGCGACATGACGATCGATGACTTGACGGGCACGGCGAAATCCGTCGGCATCGGCTCGCAGAAGTCGTGCCGCCTCAGTCCAGGGGGCTCCCATCTCGAAGCTGGAACCGAGCTGTTCGAGAGTCTGCGCTGCCCGATGACGGATCTCGCGTTCTCCCCCGTCGGTGGCTACCGCTCCCAGTTCTGACACCACAAATCCACCAGAAGGGAGTTTCCGAACAGCATTCACTGGAACCGGTCCCGCCACGATTCCGAGTCGATGAAGCCGTTGATAGAGATCGATGAGGCAACGCCCGAGCTCCAGTTTCTGTTCCAGATCCTGCGGGANATCGGTCATCGGAACCGCATCTCCCTCATCGAGAGCGACATAGCGTGCACGACCGACTGTACCCTCATCGATGACTCGTAGGGCTCCACCCCCATCGAGTTGGACCAGTGCCTGAACTTCTCGGACAAACTCCTGCTGGAGGTCGTTTTCTGCAGCCGGTAGGACTTTCAGCAAGACCCGACGATCGAGCCGCACCTGACGCGCCTCGATCCAGATCCCAAGACGTCCTGCACCCCGGATGTGTAATGGCTGAAAGCCGGGGATCTCAGGAGCCTGGTCACCAGTCCTTCCCATTCAACGCCTCCTTTTTCGCCGCTGTGAGGAAAACGACGGCGAATCCGAGTCCGTTCCTTCATTTCGTAACCGACGAATCCGATCGCGTAAAAGTGCTGCCTTCTCGAAATCGAGTGCCTGGGCCGCCTCCAGCATCTCCTTCTCCAGGGTATTTGCGAGTTTCTTCTTATCCAGGATCGGAGCCTCAGAGACTGACTGCTCAACCTCCTCAACCCGGGCTCGCACCTCTTCTTCGACAGTCGTTCCGACCACTCTTGGAATACTACGGGGGGTGATGCCGTGAGTTTCATTGTAAAGCTGCTGGATCTCTCGACGTCGATGCGTTTCATCGATGGCTCGCTCCATCGAGCCAGTGATGACATCCCCATAGAGGATGACTCGTGCCCGTTCATTTCGAGCCGCACGACCGATGGTCTGGATCAAGGCGGTATCACTGCGCAGGAATCCTTCCTTATCCGCATCCATCACCGCCACCAGTGAAACTTCGGGGAGATCGAGTCCCTCTCTCAATAGATTCACTCCGACCAGCACATCGTAGATCCCCTTACGTAACTCCTGGATGATCTCTACACGTTCCAGGGTATCGATCTCGGAATGCAAATAACGAGCGCGGATTTCGGTCTCCTGGAAGTAGTCGCTCAGATCCTCCGCCATCCTTTTGGTGAGGGTGGTCACCAGCACCCGGTCCCCCAGCGCCAGCGTCTCTCGAATCCTGTCGAGAAGATCCTGCACCTGGCCCTGTGCCGGTCGTACCTCGACTTGCGGATCGAGCAGCCCGGTCGGACGGTTGATCACCTCGATCACTTCCCCGGCAGTCTTTTCCAGTTCTTTGGCACCGGGAGTGGCACTCACGAAGAGGGTATTACCGGTCACCTGCTCCCACTCGGGGAATCTCATCGGTCGATTATCGAGAGCGCTCGGCAAACGGAATCCATAATCGACCAACGTTTGCTTACGCGAACGATCTCCTTCGTACATTCCTCCCAGCTGCGGCAGGGTGACGTGGGATTCGTCAACTATGGTGAGAAAACCCTCGGGAAAATAATCGAGTAAATTTGGAGGTCTCTCGCCGGCAGTCATTCCGTTCAGATGACGGGCATAGTTTTCGATACCGGGGCAGTATCCCGCTTCAGACAGAAGCTCCAGATCGTATCGGGTGCGTGACTGAAGACGGTGTGCCTCCAGCTCCTTTCCGTCGCTACGCAATTCGGCCAGGCGCTGGTGAAGTTCGGTCTGGATGCCGGAAATGGCCTGATCGATGTCCTGGTGACTGACTACATAGTGTTTCGCTGGAAATATGGTGAGTTGTTGGTGTTGCCGGATCACCACCCCGCTGACCGGATGGAACTCTTCGATCCGTTCGATGTTATCGCCGAACAGATCGATACGATANGCCACTTCTTCGGCAGCAGCATGAACCTCAACTACATCTCCACGGGCACGAAATGAGCCACGGGTCGGCTCGAAATCGTTCCTCTCATATTGGATGTCGACCAGTTTCTTGAGTAGTTCATCTCGNTCAACCTGCTCTCCTTCGACCAAAGAGATCATCTTCCCTTTGAATGCTTCCGGAGAACCAAGACCATAGATGCAAGAGACCGAAGAAACGATCACAACATCCTCGCGGGTCAGAAGGCTCGCAGTCGTCGCCAACCTGAGTCGATCCAGATCCGCGTTGATCCCTGCGTCCTTCTCAATGTACATATCACGAACCGGCAAATATGCCTCTGGCTGATAGTAGTCGTAATANGAAACGAAGTACTCGACCGCATTTTCGGGCAAGAATCGCTTCAACTCGGAGTAAAGCTGCGCTGCCAACGTTTTGTTGTGGGAGATCACGATGGCGGGTCTGCCATGTCGAGCGATAACCTGAGCCATCATGTAGGTCTTTCCCGAACCGGTCACACCGAGCAGAATCTGGTCCTCTTTTTGCTGTTGCAAACCTTCCATGATGCGATCGATCGCCGCCGGCTGGTCGCCACTCGGTTCGAACTCGGAACGAACCTCGAAGGAAGATCCTGGAAAGCGAAAGGACTTCAACGATTCCTCATCTCTTCAGCAAAAGCGACCGCTCTTGGGCTACCCCGGACCGACAGAACCCGGAGCTGCAAGGACGGGGGGTCAACCACGGTCCTGCCTCTAACAACGGACCGTCGGGAACCCCGGGCACGCGCAGGATCTGACACAGACACCGATAGCCGTCGTGACCCCGACGAGCTGCGACAATCCGCCGAGCTGTAATTTCACCGATTCCTTCGATGAGAACCAATCGCCCGATCGGATCCCTGCACAGATCCACCCCCTCGGCGACCGGCACAAGCGTGGTATTGTCGTCTGGACCGAGATCAGCCGGCGCAGAAGCGGCTCGAATTCCTCCGGTCAGCAATGCCCACCCCAGTAACAGACCCCAGGCAAGAAGGTGACTGTACGACTCGACCAGGGTGATGGTCCCGGTCTTACGTTGCATCTATCTCACCCTCAAGCCGGGTGGTCCCTTGTAACCGGAGACCCGCATACCCGGTTCTATGCCATGGGCGGCAAACCAACCGACATTGGTCTCCAGAGCGTAGCGTACCGGTTTCGATGAGCGGTATCTCGGTAGCAATACCTGATCAGGGGTTGGAGCATCCATTTTCAAGATGTCGACGATAACGCCATCGTCATCGATATACGCGATGTCGAGATCGATGAGACAGTTATTCATCCAAAAGCCCTGCATCTTCAGCTCGGGAAAGATGAACAACATGCCCACATCCTCCGGCAAACTGCTCCGGTGCATCAGACCTCGCTGGCGACTGGCTGAATCCGCCGCGATATAGCTCCACACCTTGTTTCCCGAGATTTCCACCGCATGTAATCCCGGTCGCAAGTTGATCGGAGTTGGCTCCGGGCCCTGGCAGCCGGGAACAACGGTCAACAGCAGAAGAACCGTAAGAGACAACAAAGACGCGGACATCGCGGAGGCCGGCAGTAGAACACTTGGTCGATTCATCCGTTTGACTCCTTGTCGTTGAACTCTGCAGCGGGAGCCCTCAAGGCAACACGCTCCTGCTTCATGGCACGATACCGACGCACCAGTCGAAGCGTCACAGGATAGGTCGGCAGGGCGCAGATCAATCCCACCACTGCTCCTCCCAGGAACATCGGTCCCAGCACATCATTCCCGATGGAACGCAACAACTCCAGACACCATTCGTACCAACCCACTTCACCTGCTTTGCTCTGGGCTTCGAGCCAGCGCTGCTCAAAATCAGCGCGACTCATCCCTTCTTGCGCCAGACACTTGAGTCCGACCCAGTAGTCGAGCCAGTAGATGGGAATCATCGTCAACGGATTCGAAACGTAGACCATGGTAAATCCGGCCAGCCGGTTGACCGGAATCACCAGGCTAATCAGCAGGATGATCACCATCTGCAGTCCCACGGTAGGTGTCATCGCGACAAAAAGACCAGTTGCGGTCCCGAGAGCGATGGAATGAGCGGTCCCCTNGAGTTGCAAAATACGGAGCCACATCGACGGTTTCTGNNGCTCGACTGGAGAAGCCAAAGGTTCCCCATCGAGTCCAGGGTTGTGGCGGCTCGACGGCTCCGTCATCTCGTATTCCCCCTTCTCGACNGGGGTCGTCATCTCGACCTCGCACTTCTTCACAGGATGCCAGTTAGNCGCCAGTTTCGGTACCAGAATCGCCAGGCTATCGCAATCCTGGTCGTAACTGCCAACTTCTCACGGGTCGCCTCAGGACGATCTGGTTGAGATGTTCATGGTGAGATCGAGAGCTTTTGCCGAATGAGTGATGGCTCCGCTCGAAATTCTACCGGCCCCCGCCGCCGCATAAGCGGCAACCGTGGTCTCGTCGATCCCACCACTGGCTTCGATCTGATCGAAACGCAATGGCAAGCCATCGCTTCGAGCGCGGTCGATCCACTGCTCTAGTTGCGCCGGCGATACGTTGTCGACCAGAATCAGCTCAATCTCGCCAGCGAGACAGGCACGAAAGCTCTCTTCATCTTCCACCTCGATGGCAATCGGTCCCCGCACTCCGCCGGTGCGCAGGGTGTCATGGATGAAAGCCACCTCTGCTTGCGGATCCTGGGCCAGCTCGGGGTGGAGAGTCTGGATTCGGTCCCTGTGATTCTCTTTCACCAGAGGAAACTCAGCGAGATGTGATCGGTGGCTGACTCCACCTCCGGCACGCACCGCCTGCTTTTCAAACAGGCGCAAACCAGGGATGGTCTTGCGGGTATCGAAAATCGTCGAGGCACCGGCACGTTCGACCAGACGAGCGGTCCGGGTTGCGATCCCCGACAGGTGCGCGGCGATGTTGAGAGCAATTCGTTCGCCGCCAAAAAGGATCGATGCGGGCCCCTCAACGACCAGGATGTCGATCCCCTCCGCCACCGAAGTACCATCAGGAAGCCGCATCAGGGTTTGACAGTCAGGGTCCAGTCGCTCGAAGACGGAACTCATGGCAGCGGTGCCGCAGATGACTCCGGGTTCCCGAACCGAAACGACCGCGCGACAATTTNCCTGCTCTCCCCCTTCAAACAGGAGCGCGGTTCGATCCTCAGTCGCTCGATCCTCCAGCAAGGCAGCATCAATCCAGTCCCGTAGCCGGGCATNNACATCGTCGCGAAGCCAGAATTGGTCCAGGCCAGCAAGTTGTTGTGGCTCCATCCGACTCCCTTCCAGCGCCTACCAGAGACAAGACGAGTGGAACCGAATCGGAGCTCAGCGACAAGGTGACGTCTACCACTCCAGGGCGAGATTCTCGCCATCCGAGGCCGAGTCAAGCGGCTCCACTGGCGTCCTGCACGACGGATGCGTACCATCAGCAGTCACTGGATCGCCGGGGGCCTCGGTCGGCTCCAAAAAACGCAACAGGGAAACAAGATCTGGGAGGTCTTGATCGCCATGATCCGAGTCGAAGACGTCGCCGATCAGGCAGTGGTTGCCAAATTCTACGAGGCGGGGCAAGAGCATCTGTTCGCCGAGTGGGACCAGTTGGAATCGTCCCAACGGCGCACCCTGTTGGAAGATCTGCACCGCATCGACCTCGGCTTCATCCAGCAATTGATCCGGGACCATTTCGATTCCGATGCGGCGCAGGCACCGATTGCCGCACCTTCCCCTGCCCGCTGGATACCGCTCGACGATCCGAGTCGACATCGCGCCCATGAAACGGGCCTCGAGGCACTCCGTCGCGGCGAGGTCGGCATACTGCTGGTGGCTGGCGGTGTCGGAACCCGACTCGGCCATCCAGGCCCGAAAGGTGCCTATCCGCTGCTTCCCATCAGCGGCACGACCCTGTTTCAGATCTTTGCTGAATCATTACAACGACTGCAAAGAAATGTCGGCAAGAAAATTCACTGGTTGATCATGACCAGTCCATCGAACCATGAAGAAACGAAGGAATACTTCCTCGAACACTCCTTCCACGGTCTGTCTCCATCGCAAGTCTCGATCCTACCCCAACAACAATTGCCGGTACTGGATCCGCGCCGCGGCAAAATCCTTCGTGAGGAACCCGGTCGCATCTTATTCAGTCCCGATGGACATGGCGGAGCGATTCGACTGCTGCAGAGGGAGGCCAGCCAGCTGCGTGCAAAAGGCATCCGTCACATCTATAGCCATCAGGTCGACAATCCGTTGGCCTGGATCGGCGATCCNGAGTTGATCGGGCTACACATCTCGGAGCGTTCCGTATTCACCTCAAAAGCAGTAGCCAAGACTGACCCCGACGAAAAAGTGGGAGTCTTCTGCCAGGTCGGCGATCGCTTGCGGGTCATCGAATACAGCGAGTTGGGAACCGAGGATCGTCAGGCCGTCGATGACAAAGGGAATCTGTCATTCCGAGCCGGCAACATCGCGACTCATGTTATCGATCTCGATTTCATCGCTCCTGCCGGAGATGGTGCTGTGCTACAGTTACCCTTCCATCTGGCGCGGAAATCGGTTCGACACTGGAAAGATGGCCAATGGCAACAATCGAAGATGGCCAATTCGGCGCGCTTCGAGACCTTCATCTTTGATGTGCTACCGCTAGCGGAACGAGCTCTGGTGGTACAGGCGAGTCGCGAACTGGAATTTTCACCGGTCAAAAATGGTACGGGAGTCGATTCTCCCGACACCTGTCGGGCATCCTTGCAGCGACTCTGGGGCCAGTGGCTCATCGAAGCGGAAGTCCCCTTGTCTCTCGACCAGGACGGCATCCCTGATCGTGTGGTGGAGATTTCACCACTGGTGGCCGGCAATGCCGAGGAATTGAAGCGATACCTGACCCAGTTCGAGATTGCCGAGGAAGGGCCGATCCTGCTTCGATGAAGACCTTGCTATTGATGCTCCTGCCACTGTTCTTGGTTCCGGGATTCGCTACAGGTAGCGACTCCCCCATCGCAAACCTCGTTTCTGATCTCGATTCTTCCGATGCACTGGTGGTGGCCAGAGCTCAAGCGGCCCTGGATGCTCTCGATAGTTCCTCGGTCGCACCGTTAAAAGAGGCTTTAGGTGCACAGATCTCCGTGCGTAGCCGAGCCCTTTTGTTTCAAAAACTGAACACGATCCTGACGGGAATGCTGGCCGAACTCGATACGGCAGTGACCGACTTCTCGGCCGCTCGCCGGCAGGCCCGAAACCAGGCGGGCGCTTCTGCCCAGAAAAGTGCCGCACGCAAAACTGCCCGAACCCGAGTCGAGAAGATTGAGCACAAGTTGTCAGCCAGCGATCTGTTTCTGGCCCCCGCATTGGCCCGTCACGAGGAACAGACGGGAACCGCAGTACAGCTGGTGCTCCGTGTGCGAGAGCGATTGCGAGAATCGCTTCGTCAGCAGGTCAAAAACCGCTGGCCGCAATTGCCCGCTGCCCACAACCTCTCCATCACTGACCTCCGATGTCTTTGCGCCCTCCTCCCTCCTCCCCGTGAAGTCGACAGTTGGGATCAAATCGCCCTGCGAGGCGCCCAGGTGGCTATCCAGGAACTGGAGAGCTTCGACCGATCTCGTACCATTCTGGCGCGTTCCTGGCTGCTGGATCTCGGTGAGATCGGTCAGATGAAACTCGAAGAGTGGTCACAAGATCAGGGTTCCTCGCCGGTTCCTCCCGGCATCCGGCGTGAGTGGACTGTTCGCAACCGGTTGAGAATTCCCGCTCCGGTCGATCTNGACTCATCGATCTCCATGGCCCACTGGGACCGGATGGATGCCAGCGCACGTCGCAACCAGTTGCTCCAATTGCGTGCAGTTCATGGCAAACAGGTCAGCCCAACTTTGGTCTACCTGGCTCGCCAGGATCCGGACAAAACGGTGCAACGACGCTGTGCAGAATTGCTCTCTCTGCTCGGCGATCCTCGAGGCGCACGGTTGTTACTGGCCCAGAGACAATTCAGCAGCGACCAGATCGAGGAAACGAGCCGCGATGCGATCTTGCGTGCCTCGGTTACGTTGCGCGATGGCGGTGACCTGGAAGGCGCTCTGTCACTACTCGATGATCTATCGCAGCGCGTCACCTCCGATGCCGAACTCCACCATGCCATCGGTATCATCACGATGCGGATGAGAAATCTCGAACGGGCCCTGGAAGAACTGCAACGCGCGGTCTCGCTCGATCCAAGGGACCCTACCATTCACTACAATCTGGCGTGCGCCTGGGCACTCTCTGGAGCTGCTGAATCGGCACTGGAAGCGCTCGAAAATGCCATGAAGGCCGGCTATTCCGATGCCGACCATACCAGCTCCGATCCGGACCTAGAGTCCCTCAGAGGGCTTCCTGCCTTCGAACAGTTGCTGCAGCAAATGAAGGGCTCGTGAGCCACCAGCACTCTCCATGGCTAGATGTTATTCTTCACCGGAAGGACCTGGCATCCCGCCGGGATATTCTTGATGCCTCAACCGGTCCGAACCGCCGGACTGCCCGGCGATGCTGCCAGAACTCTGCTCGATCTTGTTTCATGCCAGGGAAACGGCACCTGGCAATTGCACCCCGATGACGAGAACAGTCCGGGTCTGCTGCTACAGATCGAAGAGGGTCGTCTGGTCGACCTACAACGATCAGACCTACCGAACGTACTGGTCCGGGCCCTCGTCACCGAGGGGTCGCTTCGATCACGCGACCGAAACCGTCTCGANAAACAAGCCGCAGAACTCGGGGTGTGCCCCGGCGTCCTTTGCCTCGAAGAAGGTTTATTCGATCCCGGTCTCGCAGCCGAGCTGATCGGTCAGGTGGTCGACGGAGATCTGGTACCGGTGCTTTCAGCCGGCCCAGCTACCTGGTCTGGTCCCCAACAGCAAGACATCGGCACCGGACTGCNGGGCCGGGTCAATCTCGGGCANTCCATCGAAGAGGTACTGCTGCGATCTGCCCGTCGCCATCAATTGTGGGAGACCGTCACCGATTTGCCGCTTTTGAGAGAAGTGGTGGCTGCGACTCCATCGGCGATGGCGCTCGTCTCCGACCCGCAACAAACCGATGAGACCCAGGCATTGCTCGAGGCCGCCGATGGCATCCAGGATCTCGGTGAAATCGCTGGATCTCGCCCCGATCCGTGGCACGCGCTCGATCACCTGCTGGAGCTGCTGTCGAATCAGCATCTGGAAACGCAAAACTCGATGGAACTGTTCCGCGCCGGCGAGACTCTGCTGGCCAGTGATCAGCCGCACAGAGCCCTGCGTCGCTGGCGCAGTGCCGAGGAAAAGGGACTCGACGATTTCGATCTGGGAGCTCGTATCGGCAGAACCTGCGCGGTAACCGGAAGAACCGCGGAGGCAGATCGGCGACTTCGGGCCCATGCCCAGCGCTGCAGTGACCAGCTCCGAATCGATGCCGCTCGCGATGCCTGGTCGGGGGTTGCCGCCCTCGATCCGACCGATNGCGAGGCTCGTCAGAAAGCAATNGCGCTGTGGCAGCGAGATCCTGGCGACGATCCGACTCATTGCCTGGAGCTGGCTCGAGCCCTCATCGACGGACAACAGGCCGATGCCGCCTGTCAGCTACTCGATTCGGTCGGAGCTCAGATTCCCGACCCGCTTCTTCATGAGTTGCATGAAGAAGCGGCATGCAGTGCTGGTGATCCTGATGGCAGCCTGAAAGCACGTTGGCGTCGTGCGGAATCGTTGCGCGCGAGCGATCAATTCGATCAAGCAAAACAACACTACGAATATCTGGCCACTCAAGAACAACCCGGTCCACTGCTGTCGTTACGTCTGACCGAAATCGCGATGGACCAGGGCGATCAGAGCTTGGCACGACAGTACTGCTCACAAGCACTGATCGGGCCGTCCGGAGAGCCTCGGATTCTCGATGGAGAATCACGGCAAGCACTCGAATCTCTGTCGGAGCGGAGCGAAGCCCCCTCCGACCTTCACCGTTGGATCGCCGACAACGCGCAGCGCTCAGGGGATACGCAGCTGGAGGCGGTCTCGCGTCAACGACAGAGTCAAGCTCACCAGCTCGAAGATGATCTCGCGGCGGCTTGCGAAGCAGCTCGACGTAGTCACCAGCTGCAGCCAGAAAATCTCGACCTGGCGCTCGAGCATGCACGCCTGGANGAACAGCGTGGTGATCCGCGAAGTGCCATCTCAACCCTGGAACAGGCACTGCANCAACTCCCGGAAGGACATCCACGCGAACNGGAACTGATCGGCGCACTGGAAAAGCGCGATCGAAGCAGTCGAATTGCCCTGCAACGATCACTTGCTCAAACCGAACAGGAATCCCCCCGACACCGTTCCATCCTGCTTCGACTGCAACTGTTGTCGTTGCTTCATGGCGAACAAAATGCTCCCACTGGCAAACGGGATTCGGGCCAGCAAGTTGTCGAGATCCTGTCGGCACTGATCGAGACCGAGCAGGACGCGGCAACCAAACTACAGTCGGTGGCCCAGCAGCTGAGACAGCAACCCGATCCGCTGGTCCAGCTGGTCCGTGAAGCTCTTTCCCAGGTCAATCCGGAGCATCCACTGCTGCAATCTCCGGTCGCAGCGCCACCGGTCACCGATTCGACCCGGGGTGCGGTGATACGAACCGGAATTGGTGGGATCAGNGAGAAGCTCAAAAACGTACAGACCCATGACTGCCACAAAATGACGCCATCATCTGAACCAGATACCCAGGTGGCCAGCACCAATGGCAGCGAGTCGGAAGCGGGAAATGGGATCCAAAGCGCACTCGATCGACTTCGATCGATGCGGGGTGCCGGATCAGACGCCGACTCAGAGGTTCCAGAGAGTGCCACGGAGAAAACCGN
Source organism: Planctomycetota bacterium (assembly GCA_002711105.1). Classification (GTDB taxonomy): domain Bacteria; phylum Planctomycetota; class UBA8108; order UBA1146; family UBA1146; genus UBA1146. Next base: position 206,297 of record PAIH01000054.1, on the reverse strand, counting down.
GAAAACTGCTGAAAACCGCTCGGAAAGCCCAGATGTGCCTGCCACGCCTCCGTCTGTCGACTCCGAGGAGGTCATGGATGCCGCCGCCCGCCTCGGCGCACTCAGAGAAGGTGCGAGTGGAAGTTGACCTCCGGGCCTGGGATCCCTAGGATTCGCTTCTCTTGCTATTCGTCGACAGCAGAGGCGGCATCGCCAAGTGGTAAGGCACGGGTTTGCAAAACCCGCATCCCCGGTTCGAATCCGGGTGCCGCCTCCATTTTTTAGCCTCGGCACAGCGGATCCAGCGACGGCGCCCCGCTTCCCGAGGATCATCTCCCCTCCTTCGAGTGAGCGGTTTTTCGAGAAATTTATCGTCTTGCCCAGGGCCCAGAAATGACGGGCCAGATAGCCCGGTTAGGGGCAACTGACAGCGCTTCAAAACGCTTCAGCGGCTTCACGGCCACTCAGCTTGACTCCCTTTCTGCTGTCGATCATGTCACGACCATATTTTTGAACATTTGGGCTAGAATAGCGGACAAATTCGTCGGAAAGAGCATCGACTCCCCTATCCCACCTTTCCTTTCCTGCCACTATAATCGGGATATGAGGGGAGCCTCCAGGCTCCCGGGAAAGATAGGGATTTCGATCGCCCGGGGGGGCGATCGCACACGTGTTCGAGGAGACCCTGGCCCAGGCCGGGGATTCAAACACGTGAAGGGAAGGGAGCGTCCTCGCGATGGACCGAAGGATTTTTACACGGATCTGCCCCGCCGTGATCTGTTGGTTAGCCCTCGCAACACCTCTGGCTGCTCAGCCGGACTGGGTTCAGTTCAATAATGAGACCGCCACTCGCATCAATGCAGCAGCCAATGTCAGTACTTCTGACGTAGCTGAAAAGGATTACATCTGGGGTGACGTCGACCAGGATGGAGACATCGATCTGGTCGCAGTCCGCAAACAACCCTTCACCAGCGGTGGAACCGGTGCATTCCGTACCAACGTTCTGTTCATGAACGAGAACGGAGTGCTGGTTGATCGCACCTCAGAATATGCCAGCGCATCGGATGTCCCCGGCGATAATGGCTTCCTTACCCCGACCAATGATCGAGATGTGATTCTCGCCGATGTCACCGGCGATGGCTGGGATGACATCATCACCGCGGTGACCCTCGCCGATGGCTCTCCGAAGCACATTGCTTACCCACGGATCTATCGCAATCTGGGTATGTCGGGCGGTGTCTGGCAGGGCTTCATACACGAGGATGCCCGAATGCCACAGATTCTGGGCAACGCCACTAGCGGCGCTCCTCACGCGCCCCGCTTCTGCTCGCTGGATGCCGGAGACATCGACAACGACGGCGATCTCGATGTCTACATGGGCGACTACGACAGCGGCGGAACTCAGACCATCGATTTCAACGATCGCCTGTTGATCAATGACGGCGACGGATTCTTCAGCGATGGTACCGCCACGCACTTCAGTGGCAGCATCATCATCGGCGGCAGCGCGTTCCCCTTCCCGCAGTCCGCCTTTGGCATGGCTTCTTCGATCCGTGATATCAATGGTGATGGCCAACTGGACATCGTCAAAGATTCAGCCCTTAATCCGCCACAGTTCGTAGGAGTCTCCTACAACAACCCGGCGAATCCGGGGGCTTACTCGTCACACAAGGAGAGTTTCGCCAACATGGCGCCATACCACACCACCGTCGGCGACCTCAACAACGACGGTCGGCTCGACCTGGTCGTCACTGACGACAATGCCGACTCTTTCCTGCTCAACACGGGAAATGACACCGGTGGGCTCGCCAACTTCAATCGTTTCTTCTACACCTTTGCTGGTGGCACCGGCGCCACCGGAGACGATGGCTTTGGCGGCAACTCCGTCGTCGCAGACCTCGATAACGACGGTTGGAATGATGTGATCATCACCGACGTCGATGTCGACATCGCAGGGTGTTCACGTCGTATGCACATCTACCACAACCTGGGGAACGGTCCGAATGTNACCCTACGCCAGGAAAATGACGGCGGATCCTGGAGACCGAATGGAGTCCATGACGTGGCCGTTTTTGACATCAACGGTGACGGCTGGCTCGACATGGTCATCGGAACTTGCACCGGAACCACGGTGTGGATGAACGAGGCACCGATCGGACTGGATATCAGCTTCCCAATAGGGTTGCCGGACTCGATCCCATGCGAGGGTCAGACGGTCATCACGACTCTGGTCGAGGGCTTCGGTGGCGGAGTCGTTTCCGAACCNAGTGTNACGATCCACGTTTCCGCCGATGGCGGTCCATTTGTCGAAAGCGTGATGTCTCCCATCGGTAACGGGCTCTACGAGGGAACCCTCGATGGGACCCTGGCGGACACCTCGATGCAGTGGTTCGTTTCTGGAGAGTTGACCAGTGGTCTCGGACAGATCTCTGCGACCTTCTTCACCATTCTCGCCGATGAGATCACTCGAGAAACTGACGACTTTGAATCGGGAAACAACGGCTGGACCGTGGATACAGATGCCAGTGTCAGTGCTGGTTCATGGGTGCTAGTCGATCCAAACGGAACCACCAGTGGTGGAACTCCGTCGCAAACAGAAAACGCCGCCAGCGGCACTCAATGCTGGGTCACTGGCAACGGTGCAGTCGGCGGAGCCGCCGGAACTGCTGACCTCGATGGTGGACCCACCCACCTCATCAGTCCCTCTTTCAATCTGGCTGGCACCACTCCGGTCGTGAAATTCAATCTCTGGTTTGCCAACATCGAGAGCGATCCGACCCAAATCGACGACCTTGTCTTCTCCATCTCCACTGATGGCGGAGTGACCTGGAATACGGCCCTGGTCGTCGGAGGAGCTTTAGGTACATCNGCAAGCTGGCAAAACTTCGAGATACTGGTGACCGANATCGTGACCCCNACGGCCAACACGGTATTTCGGTTTACTGCTTCCGATCANCCGAACAATTCGCTGTACGAAGCTGCCNTCGATGATTTCGAAGTGNNNACAACCACTTGTGGTAATCAAGGTCCACAGTTCCANCGCGGAGATGTGAACCTCGACGGTANCCGCGACATCAGTGACCCGGTCTCCATTCTGTCGATGCTATTCGGCGGCATGCTTGTTGGTTGCGACGATGCCGCTGATGCCAATGATGACGGAAGCCTGAATATCGCCGATGCCGTGGCATCTCTCAGTTCTNTGTTCGGAGGTTCCGGCAACTTGCCAGAGCCGGTGAACTGCGGTATAGACCCGACCGACGATCTACTCGATTGCGCAAGTGGCTGCCCCTAGGCTGTCCAGTGCCTCTCGAGTAAATCCCGATCGGGGTTTGGTTTGAATAGTAAAAACAGGTACCGCCGAGGAGAACGATGAGCCTCGGCGGTACCTGTTTGGCTCAAAGAAGAGTAACTTTTTAGCGAGGTGTGCATTAGAGAACGGTCGGGGGACCGTTGGGCGATGACCCGGCAAGGGGAAGAGGGGGGTGCGTATGCACCTCTATGAAAATGCCTGCCTGGCTTTTGTTATATTGGGAGACACTAAATGAAGGTTCTAACGATGGCGTCCTGCGCCAATCGATCTACCACCGTCTGTATCCGCATTTTATCGGCGGTTGTGATAGCGGTTCTGCTGGGAGTTCCTGCCCTACTGGAAGGGCAGCAATTGCAACCGCGTATGGGGGATCCCATCGACGGTCTCACCCCGGATCAGTTGGATCGTTTCTTTGCGGGCAAGGATGAGTTCCTGCGAACCTTCGTCGAGGCGGAGGGACTGGGCCCTGGATTCAATCAGGACTCCTGCGCCTCCTGTCACGCAAATCCAGTCGGTGGTGGTGGAAACATCGCGGTAACCCGGTTCGGAGCCGCAGACAAAGGAGAACCCTTCGATCCTCTGGCGTTCCTCGGAGGATCTTTGCTGCAAGCCAACGCCATCTCGGACGAATGCCTGGAGACGGTCCCGGCAGCGGCGACCGTCACCGCAGAACGGATCACTCCGTCGGTGCTCGGTGCTGGGTTGATCGAGGCGATCCCCGATGCCGTCCTGCTGGCGATCAACAACGGCGGTGTGGCGCACATGGTGCCGCTGCTGGAAGATATCAACGCTCCACTGGTCGTGGGCAAATTTGGCTGGAAAGCTCAGGTCGGCACGCTGCTGTCCTTCAGTGGCGATGCCACCCTCAACGAGATGGGCATCACCAATAGCCTCGTCGGTTCGGAAAATGCGCCCAACGGGGACCAGAACCTACTGGCCCAGTGTGATATGGTCGCGGACCCAGAAGAACCACTGGTCGACGGGGTACTGTTCATCGAGCGCCTCACCGACTTTCAGCGCTTTCTGGCTCCCCCACCTCAAACCCCCAAAAGCGGTATGGCTGGCGAAGTGATCTTCAACAACATCGGCTGTGCGGTCTGCCATGTCCCGGAGTTCACCAGCGGTGTAGCGCCGGAGGCGGCCCTTTCCAACATTACTTTTCGCCCCTACGGAGATTCCCTGCTCCACGAAATGGGGGCCCTCGGCGATGGCATCTCGCAGGGAGATGCTCTCGAAGTAGAGATGAAAACTCCTCCCCTGTGGGGCATTCGAGTTCGTGGTCAATTGCTCCACGATGGTCGAGTACTGGTAAACAGCCTCAGTCAGGGAATCGATGAGGCAGTATCGTGGCACTTCGGACAGGCTTCGGCGGCTCGCGAGGCNTGGCAACAACTTGCCGCTGGAGATCAAGATCTGGTCGTTTCGTTCATGAACTCACTGGGACGAGCCGAATTCGACATGGACGGCAACGGTTNCATCGGGTTCGGTGATTTGCCAGATTTCATCGATTGCTGGACCGGNGACGCGCCAGGAACTTTCGATGCCGATTCCCCCTGCGCCGTCAGTGATCTCGATCAGGACGGCGATGTCGATAGCGATGACCTCGCTGGACTGCAACTGGCCTATCAGGATACACCGGCCGATTGNGACGCAAACGGCACCTGGGATCTGATTCAGATTCTTCTCCAGGGCGGNGATGCNAACGNTGATGGCATCCTCGATGCCTGTGAGGGTTCGATTTTCCGCCGCGGCGATGGCAACGACGACACAAGCGTCGATATCAGCGATCCGATCGCCGCACTGAGCATCCTGTTCGGCGGTGCGCCTGCACCAACTTGCGAGGACGCTCATGATTCCAACGACGATGGATCCTTCGACATCAGCGACGCCATCTACACCCTCGGGTTCCTGTTTGGTGCAGGTCCGGAGATTCCAGATCCGGGAAGCGTGAACTGTGGTCCAGACCCGTCAGCAGATAGCCTCGAATGTGATTCCTTCACTTCCTGCCCCTGAAGCTGTGCATCGTCGAAGGAATCGGACAAAAGTAAAAAGAGGGGTGGTGCCAAACGGCACCACCCCTCTTTTCGCCATCGCATCATGCACTGAACTTCCCGGTCGATCTCGATCAGAAAGCCCATTCGAGAAAAGCGTAGCTGCCTCCTATGTCTACATCGGCACTGGTTCCGGTTCCATCATCGATCACATCGATGACCAGGGAACGATGCCCAACTCCGATCAGCATGCCGTTGCCCTGGCGAATTCCAGCACGGAGAGTCAACCCTTCGTAGGTTCCATCGATATCACCATAACTCACCCATAGACCGGCAACTTCGCCGTCCAGATCCAGGCTCCAGTTGTTACCAATGGGAGTGCTGAAACGAGCACCCAGACCGAACGAAGGAACCCACTCATCGATGATCTGATTGGCCGTGACGGGACTGCCACCAAACTCACCTGTCAGGGTCGTGTCGAGAACCAGGTGATCAACCCCCCATATGTACTTGACCATAATGGGGCCAACCCCCAGTAAAGCTCCCTTGCTTCGGTAAGTCGAAACCGCCACCTGGAAATCACTTTGCAGATCGTTTTCAAACGATTCGCCAGAAAATTCGATGGGGCTGGCCAATGTACTGGAACCGATCGAGGAGTAATCGATATTGGTCACCTCGTAAGTTCCTATTCCCAGATCACCTTCGATACCGTAGACCCAGAAGTTCTCGTCCCCTCTGAGGCCGAGAACTTCTTCCAGATCGATGGGATCTTCCAGATCAGTAGCTCGAATCGATCCTCCCGGTTCTGGTTGCCAGTTTTCGGCACGAAGCCGGAACAATCCTTTTCCCCCCGCCCCACAACCGGAAAAAACGAGCGAAAATAATATCAGCGCTGTAGTACAGACCGAAATTCGATTCTGAATGGTGTCCATCGGGTTCCTTCCCCACATGTTCTGGCGAAAAAAGCATATCCGGTATTGAAAAAATCGGCCAGTGCGGGTAGAGGAGACTTGCCCTGGGCAGAGGAGAGGATCATTCTTCCGTGAGGGCGAGTGGCGGAACTGGCAGACGCGAGGGACTTAAAATCCCTTCCCCGTTCGGGGGTCCGGGTTCGATTCCCGGCTCGCCCATCTTTTTCCTGATATTATTTGTGAATCGAAAGATTCTGAAGGCTCCTGGTCAGGAGCCCGATGAGCCCTCTTCTGTGCCGCCACAACGATAAGATACACCCACTCGATTATTCTTGAGGGCAGAAGCAATCCTGAAGGATCTTCTGAAACTTCTCCGCATCTAAAGAAGTCCCGAAGTAGTAGCACAACGACTCTTCGGGACAACAAAAGACAGAAAAACTGCGACCTTCTTTACAACACTGAAGTCCATCTTGCTGTCCGAGGGAGAGAGGAGANACAAAAAGGGAGAGGTGTTCCATTCCGAACCGATAGAAGACCTTGCCGATACGAAGATCACCGCACTGCTCAAAAGAAACTCCCTGTAGCGTCACCGGCTCTCCCAGACAGTCCCCTAGTAGTTCCAGATCAAGCAACCTCACCTCGGTACCCAGCTCCTTTGTCATGAAGACAGTCATCTTCTCTGAGCCATCAAATCGCCACTCCGGAGTGGATTCACCATTGACACTCCTGAGATGCGAATCAAACACATGAGACGACACCATGGCATGGAGATCTTGGTTTTGACCGGGGTAGAAGTAGGAGGAGAGGAGTACAAAGAGGAAGGCTGCGGCACCGGCGAACGGGATCAATTTTCGCCCCGTCCATCGTGGATAAGACGGTTTCCTTCTCGATTCAATAGCGATCGTCTGGCGGACCCGCGCCTCTAGATTCTCTGGAACCCGAGGTCGCCTCGCCTTGGCCTTCACAAGCAGTTTGATGTGTTCTACGGCCTTGGCAGCGTCGGCACACTTGGGGCACAGCGAGACATGCGTGTCTACTTCCTCGCAGAAGGTGCCGTCTAGCTCGCCATCGACCCATTCGTGCAGTCGTTCTCTATATCGAATACAATCGTCCATGAGCCCTTATTCTTTCTTGTTAGCCTCGCCCGTATCCCAACTCTTGGGCGTAGGTGACCAGACGTTCCTTCAGGAACGCCCTCCCGCGAGAGATCCTGGACCGAACGGTACCGATCGGTACCTCCAGCACCTCAGCAATCTCGTCGTAACTCAAACCTTCCAGATCGCAAAGCAACAACGCTTTGCGAAACGGTTCTGGAAGTTCTCGCAAGTAACGATTCACCTCGTCGCCGAACAGATCGAGAAAAATCTCTTCATTCTCGATCCCCTCTCGTTCGAACACCTCGATGGAACGTCTTGGAGAATCTACTGCCAGTTCTTCGACCGCTCCACCATGATGAGGGCGACGGGCCTTCTCACGGTAACGATCGATGAAATGATTCTTGCAAATGCGGAAAAGCCACGATTTGGCATTGCTCCCGGCACGAAAGCGGTCAAAAGCCTTGAACGCCTTCAGGTAGGTATCTTGTACCAGATCCTCGGCCCGAGCTCGATTCCGAGTCAGACCCAACGCAAAGCGGAACACATCATCGACGAGAGGCAGGGTAATCTCTTCGAAAAGATCCCTTTCTCGCGGACTTTCTGTGTCACTCATGGATCCTCCTTCAGCGGGCAACTGTTCTGTTCGGGATCACTTCAGACTGGCCGAGTCGGCTGGCCCGAAAGTCCCCTCCAAAGGAGAAAACGTACTCTCCAGTGCTTTAGTTCCGACCTTTCCCTGTTGCAGCTTAATGATCAAATTCGGCACGCTCTGGCCTGATTCCACCCATATACGGTCCCATGGCAGAGCTTCTGGATCATAAACTTCGGCCAGCAGGACGCGAGCAAGACTCCAGCTCTGCTCGGCCAGCTGTGGGCCAGAAAATAGCCCCCAGCGCTGGTTGCCAAGGGCCTCCAGGAACTGCTGGGTGGCCGGTTCTCGCTCGCCGGAGAGCAAACCGCTGCGATAGCGCCGCAAAATCCGATTCAGGGCCATTTCATCGCTTTGNAACANCCGCTGACGCCTCACTGGCTCTGNATCCTCCCCGTGGCGTGAAATGAGCCATTCCTGGGCCAGAACACCGGCCAGAAAAGTCGCCAGGCCTTCGTTCAATTGCGAGTGACTCGGCAAGTGCACGGTGCGGTGGACCAGCTCATGAAGCACCGTCGTCGCCATGCGATGCTCCTCAAGACCCAGCAGCGACCACGGCAGCGGTTCCGGAAACCAACCGAGACTGCTCCAGGCGGGAACCGCCAGAACGTCTGCTTCCCAGCCGAAAGTCGTGAGCTGGTCGGCCTCTTTCTGGGCATGCTCCCGGAACCGGTAGCCCTTGTAGGGAACCGCGCCGACCAGCGGAAAACTCCAGTGGTGCAGGGTCATTGTCTTCGGATCGGCAGCAACCACGATCCAACTGACGGGGCCGGGAATCGGATCGACCCGCTGATAGGCCTGCCCGACCTTGAGTCCCTTGTCGCGCGCGAACTGGAGAAGATCTGGCAAGGCGACCAGTCTCGAACGAAGCTCCGAACTGACCTCCANGTCGCTGAGCAACCGTGCATGGGGTCTGGATGAGGCGAGTCGATGAACCACGCCACTGCCGTTGGATGCGATCCAGGCAGCGTGACAACCGCAGCTGAACAGCAACAGCCCGACCAGGAAAATCCACTGGAGGCGCGAAATGCCGCTCGACCTAGGGGTCTTCATCAAATGTCGGGAAGGGACGGTGTAAGAAACCGTCGAAGATGTCGGTGAAACCAAAATATTGTTCATCGAACTCCGGTTCCCCTCCGGGTCCTGGGTAGATGGCTCCCGACTCTCCGAGTGGGATCATCGATTCGATGCGCACCGGACCATCTGGGCCCACCTCCACCACCTGAGCATATGTGGATCGATCGAGCCAGGGTGAACTCCATACCTGCCCAATCACCTCACTGACATAATCGATGGTAGCTCTCGGATGGTTCCAGGGACGTGGACCGAGATCGATCAGAGTGTCGTCGAGTGCCAACACGACGATTCCCGCTGAATCGGTCGGTTTCGGAACAGAACTGCGATTCTGGAACCAATCGACGCGGTTTTCGAGCACCGTATCGGATCCAGGTAACGACCGGAGCAACACATTGAACAGTAGATTTCGGTCCTGGTTGTTCCAGGAAAGGCTCTCGGTGTCGAGCTCATCCTCGAAGGTCAGCTCAAGCACACGCCTGATCCAACGGTCCTGGAGAAGCCAAGCATCCGCATCCAGTTCGCTGGTGGTCCACTGTTGCGGTCCACCTTCAGGGAAGTAGCCATCCCACTGGTCCATCAATGTCAGAGCTTCGAGGCGCTCCGGATTGGGATCGGACTCGACCAACTCGGTGAAGACTTCCTTGACGTAGAACCAGCGATTGCCACCGCTAATCCCCAGATCGCAACAATCGGTAGCACTGACCTCGAGCGCAAGGTCTCTGACGAACTCGAAAGAGAGTGGACCCTCTTCTACAGCATCCGCCAATCGATCTTGCATCGCGTGGGCACGATGGAAACGGCCGTAGGATTGCCTGGGATTGGCACCTCCCGCGGGTCCACCGCCTGCCTTGTTGTTCCAGCCGGCGATCCAGCCGCGCTGAGGATTCTGCACCGTCTTGCGTGGCTTGTAGGTGACTGGATTGGTCCATTCCATCGAACCATCACCGAGTTGAGGTAATCTTGGATCCGCACCGACAGCACGTACAGGATCGAGTCCTGCCATCCAGTAGCCGACATTGCCACGTCGATCGGCGTAACAGACGTGAAGGCTGACACAGAAGCGATCCATCGCATCGCCGAAATCGTCGATATTCCTGGCCGTGACATAATCGAGGTTCACATCAACTGTGGTCAGTTCCTTCTGCCAGTGGGAGTACTTCCACACCGCAACAGGACCATCGACAGTATCCGGGTCGAGGATCAGCGGCGCGACCACCGGTCCGTGCTCCGTTCGATAGATCGGCAATGCCAGCATCGCCCCTTTATTGTTGAGCGGTATGTTCTCGATCCGGTGCAGGAAGATCTCGTCTGCATCGTCGAGGTAGATATCGACGGTGTGAGCGTGGGCCACCTGACCCGACCATGTATGTCGGGGAGAACGGCCGATGATCATCCCGGGAAGTCCGGCCAGAGCCATCCCCGAGACCTCGATGCCGGCGCCTTTCAGGGAACCCTCGACGATCAGGCCTGGCGCGTTGAAACCCATCTGTGGCCCCGAATAGAGCATCGGATGACCGGTATCGGTGAGATCTCCGGAGACCACCCAGGCGTAACTGCCCATACGAACCGTCGACCCGAGCTGGGCGAGCCGTCTGGTCGTCCCGGCAAAGACATCATCGACCCGATCTCGCAGTGCACGGAGATTTTCGATCTGGTACTGCCCCGGTTGAGGAACCGGAGCCGGACCACTGCTTGCAAACGGGCTGGCGAAGTCTTCCGGCGGAATCATCGTCGGGGCTTCCGGATCATCCAGCCACCGAAGATCATCGAACATCTCCATCCCATCGAACGGATGTGCATCGAGTAACTCCGCCAGCAGTAGAGCATTGTCCATTTGATGGGTCGCGAGAGCCTCCGAATCGAAGTTTCTCAGCAGTGTGACCTGGAGCGCCATCACATCCTTGAAGGTCCATGGCTCTGGAACGATATCCAGCTGCGTGAACTCGTAGGGAAGCAATTCTGGATTTGCCANCACATCATCGATGCGGCGGTTAAACCCATCGATGTATGCCAACGAAATATGCTGCCCCACCTCGGAGACCTGAGAAAAACCCTGCTCCAGTTCCTCATCCGAATAGCCAAGCAAGCGGACGGCGATATCCGTGTTGAGTTGACTGGGCCCGAGGATTTCGGTGAGTCGACCGGTGCATAATCTTCGGAAGAATTCCGACTGCCACAATCTATCGGTGGCCACGGCATACCCGAACGCCTCATAAAGCCCATAGAGATCGCCACCCTCGATGAACCAGACGCCTCGGTCATCGCGGGTCACCGTCACTTCCGGAACCTCCGGGCAGACCGGGTAACTGTCACATTGACCCTGGGCAGAGATACCGCAGTAAGGATACGGGAACCGAGGAGGCCCACCATCAAGCAAGCGGTACGAGATGATCTGTGCTGCATCCGCTAGATCGACCGCCCCGTCGGCATTGGTATCGCGGGCCGCCGCACACTCTCCCCCGGGACCTCCCAGGAACAGGTGTTGTAGCAGCCAGATCCCATCGGCAAGGTCGACACGCCCATCGACGTTGGCATCCCCACGCAGGAAAGGAATATCGGCACCCCGGGCCAGTCCCCCGCAGACAGTGGTGAGAAGCACNAGTATGCACATCGACTTCCGGAACATCCGGGACACCTCCTTGGCCATTCCTATTCTACTGATCGTAACAGGCAGAATCAGCGCTTCGACCCCCGGTTACGGGACTTCAGCGGACTGGTAGAATGGCACCAGAGCTCATATTCTCGGTGAGCGCCTACTGTGAAGGATTGTTCGATGTCAAAGACACCTTATCCGGTACTTCTTGCGGTGCTCTTGACCGTTTCTGTCAGTGCCGGAGAACCGATCGAAACCGCATTTGTCAACTCCGGAATCACCGTGGTCGGTGGAGAACTCGGATCGGTGGCAGATCTGCTCAATCCCTTCATCGAGAGCACGGTCATCGGAGGCGGGATCCGCAATCTGCTCGAAGTGAGACTTCTCGATGACCCGGCGATGCAAAATGATCCGGACATCGAGGTCGCTTCCTTTCCTGGAATCGATGTCGACGGCAATCCAGATAATGACTTCGATGGCACCAATCTCTATCAGGTTGATCCCATCGGTCTCAACGATGACGGTGAGCCGATCACCATCTTCACCCCCGGCTCGATCACCAACGGAAACCTGGTGGCAGGCCCTGCTGATCTCGATCTTGGTGGTGGCCTGGTGATCCCCGGTGCACTTCTTGAGGGAACCGTCGCCAGTGGCGGATCTTCGATGGACACGCCCGCCATTGCGGCGGCGATACCGGTTGCCATCTTCGATGCCATCCCCGCTCCTCCTCCCTTTGATGGTTTCCCGTTCAACTATGACACCTTGACCGAGGTACTGGCATTTTTGGGCGTCAATCCAGACGTCGACCTGGATGGAGATTCCATCCCGGATGCTTTCTCGGTCGAATTCGTGCTGAACTTCGTTTCTTGCCAGATCATCTATCCGGTCACGGAGCCCGCCTTCCAACGAGGCGACATCAATCTGGATGGAACGATGGATCTCGGTGACCCGGTCACTCTACTCGCATATCTCTTCATCGGAGGGGAAGTGCCAGGTTGCCTGGATGCGTGCGACGCCAATGATGATGGTGCCCTCGACATCGGAGATGCCGTGCTGTTTCTCAGCCACCTTTTCACCGGGGGTATCGCTCCTGCCGAACCGTTCGAGAACTGCGGAACGGATCCGACAGCAGATACCATCAGCTGCGAAACTTCACCGGCGGGTTGCTGAGCATTTTTGTCAGCAGGATCAGGGATCGCCGCGTCGCGTCGAACGACGGATGACCCTTTGAATCACGGTATCGAGAGCCTGAAGAAACGCAGAACGATCCCGATGATCGAAGGGCGCCGGACCCCCTGTCGGGAGCCCGAGATCACGGAGATGGGTCGACAGGTCTCTTCGCGCCAGTGCTTCCCCGACAGATTCTTCGTCATGAATGCGTCCTCGAGGATTGACCACGGTTGCGCCGGCCGCAACACATCGAGAAGCCAGCGGTATATCGCCGGTCACCACCACCGATTTGTCATTACAGTTGTCGGCAATCCAGTCATCGGCCGCGTCGAACAGTTCCGGTACCACTTCGAGACGAAATTCCTCGCCCTGAGGAATTCTCATCGACCGATTGGCCACAAAGATGATTTCAAGCCCGAGTCGGCGTGCGACCCGGGCCACTTCGTCTTTCACCGGACAACCATCCGCGTCGACGATGAGACGAGGGCGTCGATCTTCTGGCCCCTCTGAACTCAACTCTGATCCCTCACTCCCACCAAATGAAAACCAAGACGATCAGGAACCCTCAGAATCGGTTTTCTCCTCGACGGTTTTCTCACTGGGCTCCTCGATCACTTCTTCTGTAGCCTCTTCGCCGGGTTCCGCTGTAGACCGCAGTGTTTGTGCAATCTCCAGTAATCGGCTGGAAAGCGCCTCGACGTCGGCCGTCGGAAGGTCGCACACCTGATCGACACACAGGAATGCCTGGGTCGTCCCTTCGCCNCCTCGATCCTGCAGTAACGAAATCACATCCGCCGCCTTCTCTCCCGCCTTACCGGCAGGCCTGAACGCAACCACGGAGAAGGGAATCGGAGATTGGATGACAGCATTCAGCAGTGATCGAGTCTGCTCCTGGGCTGGATCTCCCACCACGGCAACCGCGGGAGTGGCCCGGGTGAGCGCCTGAACTGCCAGCAAAAGCTCTGCAGAGCCGGTCGGATAGGGACCGATCGAACGAAGACCCGCAGCGATGATGTGCTCTGCATGGGAACGGTACTGAGCCTCTCCGGTCAACTCGTGGAGACGCAACAGGCAGCGCGCCATCGTGGCATTTCCGGACGGGATCGCTCCGTCGAAAAACTCCTGGCGTCTGCCGAGTAAAACTTCCGCTCCCTCAGGAGCTTCGTGCAGTCCCTCGCCCTCTTCCAGCGGACCGAAATCGCGCAAGATCAACTGCCAGCTGCGAATCGCTTCTGACACGAACTCGACCCGGAAAGTGGCCTCGTAAAGATCGAGGCAACATTTGATCCAGAGAGCCGCATCCTGCAAAGTCGCCGGGTTGCCGACAACTTGCCCATCTCTGCGTCGCAGGAAACCATCGTCNACCACAAGTGAGTCCTTGAGTGATGTGTAGGCACCTACGGCAGCCTCCCGGAAAACCGGCTCATCGAGTAACGCCGCACCTCGAGCCAGTGCCGAAATGGCCAGTGCATTCCACCCGAGAACCACCTTCGGATCTCTCTTTGGAGCCACTCGATGGGATCTCGCCTGCTCCATCTTCGTGACTCCGTCGGAAAACCACTCCTGTGCCAATTCCAGTTCGATTCCGAGCGATGTAGCAGCCGCAGCAACCGTCATCGCTTTGCGCGGAACACTCTCTTCTCCTCCTTCGAAGTTTCCGGGGCTGGCGATACCCAGCACCGCGCAAACCAGAGGACCATGCTCTTCTCCCAGCAGTTCATCAACCTGCTCCGGGGTCCAAACGTAAAAGGAACCCTCGACTCCTCCAGAATCCGCATCCCAGGATCCAGCGAAGGAGCCATCCTCAAGTTGAAACTGTCTCAACATCGCTTCCAGAGTCTGACGGCCAATCGAGTAAAGCTCTGCATCTCTGGTGATCCGCCCGACCTCGAAGTAACTCTCGGCAAGAGATCCCTGGTTGTAGAGCATCTTTTCGAAGTGCGGCACTTGCCACTGGGCGTCGACGCTATAGCGATGAAATCCTCCCCCGACTTGATCGTAGATACCGCCCTGCGCCATCGCGCGTAACACGGAGGTTCCTTGATCGATNGCACTCTGATCGCCCCGCATCGCCCCTTCTCCGACCAGGTACTGAAGAAGTCTTGGCGCCGGAAAGCGTGGTGCTTTTCCAAATCCCGCCGGATCGGGAGTGTAGCTTTGGGCGGCACCTTCAAGTCCCCCCTGCAGGTAAGTCTCCGGTTCGATCCCTTCAAAGACCCGAGCTGACCTCTCCTCGAGATGCTTGGTCAATCCGACGGCATTCTGCACCACCTTCTCTCGATCCTCGCGCCAGACTCGATCGATGGAAGCCAGGACCTCTATGAAACCTGGTCTGTTGAAGCGCGCCCTCGGTGGGAAGTAGGTACCACCGAAAAAGGGAGTCTGATCCGGCATCAAGAATACCGAGAGGGGCCAACCACCTCCGCCCGTCAACGCCCTCACTGCATCCATGTAAGCATCATCGACGTGAGGAAGGTCTTCTCGGTCAACTTTGATGGATATGAAGTTCTGGTTGAGGAATCCGGCAATGCTGTCATCGGAAAAAGACTCTCGACGCATCACATGGCACCAATGGCACGATGAATAACCGATGGACAGGAAGATGGGGCGATCAAGTGCCTGAGCCCGATCGAAAGCATCTTGGCCCCAAGGGTACCACTCGACCGGATTTTCAGCGTGCTCGCGCAAGTAAGCGCTGGGACTTTTTGCTAATCTCCAGCCACCCCGTTTTGTCCCCGGGTCAGGTTCATCTCCAGGTAACGCGATGCAGAAGATGGTGCACAACAGCCAAGTACTCATTGAAGGCCTCCGTCCGGCTGTATCCTAGTTGCTCAAGACCACAGACGGGAGCGGAACAGCAGGGATCCACAAAAAACTACCAGTCAGGCGCAAAAACGATCTTATCTCACTCCTTCAAAGTACTGTCTTCCGATACCACAACTTCTCCGTAGAAGTACCACCCGGGTCGATAATCTCTCGCCAGTTCCATTCCAGTAAGAGCGGCACGAACCATCTCGATGGGGATCGAATTGTGTTGAAGAACTTGATCGTGAAACTCTTTATCCGTCATCAGCCCTGAATCGACCAGTTCATTGTGAAGCGCCATTAACTGCAAACCGCCAAGCATGTATGCAGCCTGATATAGCGGACCGTAACTGCCGCTCACAGAACGACGCACCTCTGCGGTGGCGTTGTTGCGTTCGTGACCGACATTTTCAACCAGAAAATCGATGGCTTCCTCTGCGGTCATCTTCTCCAGGTGATAACTGAGCGAAAAGATGATCCGTGCACATCGATGGGTTCTCCAGAACAACATCCCGATCCGATTCTCAGGGGACTTCGCAAAATCCTTGTTCCAGAGCAACATCTCCCAGTACAAAGCCCAACCTTCCATCCAGAAGGGAGTGCTAAAAGCACCGCGATGTGTTCTGTGTCGACTCGTCATGAAACCCTGCAAGTGATGTCCCGGGATCAGTTCATGGTGCACGGTGGCGCGAGCAAAATGGCGATTGTTTCCCCTCATACTCATCATCTTGTCGGCATGCTCCATCTCAGCGGTAGGAAACGCGACCATGATGGTTTCCCCACCGAGAAAATAGGGACTGACCTTTTGCCGTTGTGCCGACATCATCTCCATCCGCCAGGTTTCCTTGCACAGCTCGGGAATCGTGACCAGATCCCGTTCCTCCAGAAACTCGACTGCTTCATGGGCAAGATCTCGAATCAAGTAGGGCTGCTGACCAGGCTCCACATGCAGCTCCTTGACATGATCGAGAGCTGCACGCCAGTCTTCTTTGAATCCCAGATCACCTGCAGCTCGAACCATCTCCTGGCGACACCACTTGAATTCTTTGCGAGCGATCTCCAGCAATTGTTCCGGTGAATAGGCGATCATTTCATGCTCGAGCATGCTGAGAAGTTCATCCCTACCAACAGGATCTCCGATGATGGGGGGATCATCCTCATCGGTGATTCCCACGACTTTCTTGCGGATGAAACTGGCATAGGACTTCAGTGCTGAATCCGCTTCGGTATATGGCTTCTCGACCCACCAGGTAAAGAGCGGATCGTAACCGGCATAAAAGCGGTACCAGCTGGACAGACTTCGTTGAAGTCGTCCNACCATACGAGCAGCTCGATTGGCGATGGAAGTCTCAAACGGGTGCTCCCCTTCAGCCGCTGCCTTCAGTCGCTTTTCGATGGTTTTTTGAGCTTCTTTCACCGCTTCTTCGAGGCCAGAGAGGATGAGAGCGAGCTGCTCGGCATCCACAGGTTCAACCCTTCTGCGCCGCTCCTGCAATTCGATAATGGTCGAGGAAAAAGGAACGAAATCGTCAATCTCTCGATTCTTGATCTGATCATGTTCGAGTGATCTGAGTCGATAACGAAGATCATTCTGGAACAGCAGATGGTCAATCTGTCCATCCCGTTGTAGAGCTTCAAAATCCATATCGTCCAGAGTTTTGACCCAGTGGTTCAGATGCTCGGCATTTCTCTCCGAAGCTCGTGTCGACATCGGAGCATCGTAGAACCTCTGTATGTTGCGGCGATCAGCACCGAATAGCTCGATCATACCCCTCAGGGTCGGCAAGGTATCGTCGATGAATCCACCAGGATGGTCATCAAGTTCGGTGTTATTTGATCCTGGCGAAGTCGGACTACCGGTCGTCAAATTTCCAGGTACAAGAACGCAGGAAACTAACAGCATCAAGATCAAGGCAGTAACGGATTTCATCGGTTATCCCTCCCGGATTCTCCAGTCCCGGTTCAGTCTAGAGAGGGCTGAGGCAAGTACAACGAGGGAAAGGAACAGATCTCGTCAACTGCAACGATATTGAGTCGCTATCGCGTGGAATATCTGTGTCAGATGCAGCTCTGACTTCAGCGGGAGATACACGGAGATCCGGAATTGAAAGGGAAGGGGAATTACCCGACCGAAGTGAGAATAAACTCCGGTAACGGGGAGTACCCCTTCCCCAAGTTTCTTTACCGCTCGAAAGCGCTCAGACCTCAACTTGCTGTTTTTGCCCCGAAAACATGCAAGCAAAGAAAGAGCCAAAGAAACCGGCGCAGCCAACAGCCACGTACTGATCGGGTTCCACGATGATCTGCAATACGATGTACATCGCAACCACGCTGACGATGCCGCCGATGACACCGGCATAGGCATATTTCCCGAGATTGTTGCTCATTCCCCGTCTCCCCTCTCGCTCGGAGGCCAACCCTCAGAACTTTGGAATTTTACGAAACTTGCACCCAACCTGTCAAATCTCCCTTTGAGTCCCTTCAGGGCGATTAGGGCATAGATTGTCGTTTTTACACAATACGGTCCGATCGAGTCTTTTCTTCGGATTCCATCTTCCTGGAATTCAAACGGGCGGATCGTCGCCACGGGGGTGACGAACCGGACTCCCAAAGAACGGAGGTCTACATGACCTACCAGTATTATTCGAAGAAATTTACGGTCCTTCTCTTCATTTTTTCTCTCTTCACCGTTGCCCTGATCTCCAGCGGCAACCTCTCCGCTCAGGTTCACATGACAAACCTCGGAACTCGTAGTTTCGAAATGTCCCTGGAGATGACCCCGACCAGTGACGGTAACTACGTCACCGTGGGTCCTGTCATCCGAAGGGCCGTCACCCACGCGGCAATCGGTATCGATATCTATCTGAACAAGGTGGATGGTGCTGGAGCCCTGATCTGGTCGCGCGAAATCGCCCAGTTCGGCCCCCAGGGGATGGGCCACAGTTTTCCGCTATCAGTCACCGAAACCGTCGATAGTGACGGGACCGCCAATGGATTTGCGATCACCGGTATGCTGGCTGCAGTAGGCAACCAGGAGCCGGTATTCATCGTCACCACCGACAACAACGGCAACCCTACCCGATACAACAGCTACGGCGGCAACCTCAACGGCGGAACCGGACTCGGAACGATGGCCGGTTTTGGTGCCCAGATCATCCAGAATAACCAGGGGCAACTGGCGGTCTGCGGATCGATGCTCATCGACGATTATGTCGGTCAGGTGCCTTTCATCCTGGTCGTCCAGCCTGACCTGACCCTCGACTTCCTTCGCCTCTATCATGATGTTCGCTACTTGACCAATCAGTTCGGATTCGATGTCAGAAGCCACTTCGCCGATATCGAAGTGGTTCTCGAAGCTACCAGTGACCAGACCGGAGCCTCGGTGCCAGAAGGCTACGTGGTTGTCGGAACCACGGCCGAGATGAACAATCCTTTTTCCGAAATCATCGTCATGCGTACCGACCTTGCCGGCGGTCCCGTTTCCGTCGGACTGTACGGTCCGGAGAATGGAAACTCCATCGGCACCGCCATCGAAACGACCAGCAACGGTAATCTTGAGGTCGCCGGTATCATCGTAACCCCCCCACCTGCCACCGGTGGTCCTCCCTCCCCTCCCTCCACGCTGGTTCTCAAACTTGAGTCCGCGATGCTGGGGATCCTCGACCAGGATCGGTACTACGGATTCCAAACCCTCGGAGATATTCGCGAGGCCGCCAACGGCGACTTCCTTCTCAGTGGACGTGGCGTTTTCGACGCCGACGGTGCCATCCTGAGGATCAAGAATGACGGNACCCTCGTATTCGGAAACGGATACGGAGGACCGAATGTCGAACTCTTCTGGGATACACACGAGATGCCCAGCGGCGACCTCTACGCCAGCGGTGTCACCACCACCTGGTGCCTGGGTCCTGCGGATGAATATCTGACACGCGCCAAGTCGGACGGCACAGTTCCGTTCTGTAACGTGTACCCTCTCAACATCGACCCATCTACCCCCAGCGATCCTCGCCGGGAAACCTGGCTGGAGATTCAGAATCTCGACAAGGTTACCGAACAAGGCCACGAGGAAATCGGTCCGATCACCAACGTCCGACGGATCTGCCCGAACATCATCATCATCGTCCACCCATTCCCGTGGGACTGGTTCATTCGCGCTGACTTCAACCGTGATCTCAGCGTGGACATTGGAGATGTAATCGCAACCCTGAGCCACCAGTTCAGCGGAGGCGAGGCATCGATTCCAGTAGAAGCTGCCGACGCCAATAGCGACGGTGTGTCCGACATCAGCGATGCGATTTTCGTACTTGCCTACCTGTTCAATGAAGGCACGACACCATCGGCACCTTTCGGGGAGCCAGGTCCGGACCCGGCCAATGACCAGGGCAATATCTTCGTACTGGAAGAACTGCCGCAGAGCTTCGCTGAGTTCAACTTGCTGATGCAACTGGTGGAATTGGGGCTCTAGCCACCTNNNCTACCNCATCACGAAAAACTGCCTCGTCGGTTCCACCGGCGAGGCAGTTTTCTTTTTCTGGATAGGATTTTGTACAGGGGCGTCCTGCAAAAGACTCACAACTTGCCAGCAAACCGCTGGAGATCACAGGTGGGAAAAGGAGCTACCGGAACAATCTCGGTGGTCAGACCCCCAGCAGCTCAGGAAGTACTTCGGTGAGCAATCGATCTGCCTCGTCTGCGTTCTGGCCGATTCCGATCACGTCGAACTTCCCCGACAAGGTCAGGGGGCCGACGTTGTAGAGCAAGAAGTGTCCCTCACCGGTGCGAACGTCGTAGAGATGGTCTCCGATTCGAGCGCAGATCTCCAGGAAAGGAACTCCGATCAGATTCTCGTGGATGAAATCCTGCGCTCGATACGCGGGACGGTCTCCAGAAATTACTCGATCGATCAGATGCATCGGGGTACTGGTGCCTCCCCAGCGNCCGTTGCATTCGGTGATCCTCAGTACCGGGTTGTCCTCGGGATCCCCCACAATCAGGTGATCGAAGGAACAGCGCCCGACGTATCCGAGTTCCTGAAGGGCCAGGACGACCGGTCGAGATTGATTGACGAGAGAGTCATTGATGGATTTCGGATGATTGGAGGGTCGGCTGCCGACAAATAGCTTTTCTTCGCCCTCGAGGATTTGCTCGTAAATGCCGTCGATCCGCGGAGCATTATGGCCCCGGGGAGGGATCCACCACTGGGTAGAGGGAGAAAGATCGGTCTCCTCCCAGACACAGGCGATCACTTCCTCTCCCTCGGGCCAGTCCATCGAGGCGAGAGAATCCGCAACCAACTTCTCCAGTTCAGAATCGCTAAGATCGACCAGATCTTCGCAATGAAACAGACGATTGCCCATGGCAGAGGCACATCGAGTTCGCTTGATGGCGACACGGAGCACTCCCGAGGAAATCTCTCGGACGTGGCGAGCCAGCGTCGAAACATCGGTGGCAGTCCGGGTGACAACAAGTGCTTCTGATCCCAGTACATCCGCAACCAGTTCCGAGAAGAGTGCCTTGTCGTTGGCGACCCAGGTCACCTCGGGAGGAGGCGAAACCACCTGAACACAACAGCCAGAATCGGATGCAAGTCGTCGTGCCAGTTCCCAGGTGTCCTCGATTCCCATGTACGGTTCGATCAGCAATCCAGAGGACTCGCGAGCTCTCTCGATGAGGCGCTGGTAGGTGGCTCCAACGGTGCACCCGTTCGAAACCTCCAGGGCACCCGTTTCGGGGCACGCAAAGATATGTTCAGGCGAACCAAGGCCGAGAACATCGCGGCAGTAATCCTCGTAACCGACAGCAGGTTCGGTGACGGTGGCAAATAGATCGCCGTCTCCACAGCGAANTCGCGCTCGGTGCTGATACTCGTCGACTCCCTCGACACCGCTGAGAAACGGAATGCCTGAGACGTCATCGAGATGAAGGACGGGCCAGTCACGATGGCCAGTCCAGTAGTGGGATTTCCTCTTCTCGATGGCGGCCGTCAAACCGCGCCGATCAGAATACGCCTGCGCCACCGCGGCGATCTCAGTTGCATTCTCAACTGACATTGTCATCGTCTCCTACCGTCCAAATCTTCCGGAANAGAGCGGTACCTGGCCTGCCAATCACACTTCCCTCCTCATCGACCATTTCCCGAAACAAATTCACTAATTTCTCGATTTCTCCAATTCTTGATCGAGATGGGGGTTTGAGCACGGGATTGGGGCCGGGAATTGGGATGAAGTGGGGCATTTCCTTGATCTGGGCGAGACCACCACTACAGATCAGGATCACTACAACAAGCCCTGCGCTGCAGCCAGCGAGAGAACGTCGCATCCGAGGCTCCCCTTCCCCTGGGTCTCAATATACCCCACTCCAGTAGTCGATTCTTCCAACTAGTCAGGCCTTGATCTGGCCACGGGACCTGCGATTTTCGAGCCCGGAGGTTGAATGAATCTAAACTCTCTTGGACACCCCTGGCTTCTCCGGAGTGTCGTCGCCCTGGCCCTGATCGGATGCTGCGCGTTGTCGGTGGCAGATGAGCCTCCCGTACCGGCTCAGGAAGCGCCACCAAAACTGATCAAGCCTCAGCGAATACTGTTCGTCGGCAACAGTTTCACCTTCTGGCGCGGCGGACTCTCGACCCACATGAAACAGCTCTCCGATGCGATGGCCCCTCCCCTGGGATATGAAACTTCCTCGGTGGTACGCGGCGGAGCCTCCCTCGAGGTGATGTGGAACAAAACCGATGCGGTGAAGAAAATCGCAGATGGGAACTGGGACGTGGTGGTTCTGCAGGAAGACCTTCCCGAAACGAATGTCGAATCGTTCCGTAAGTATTCGCGCAAGTTCGTACAAGCCGTCAGAGATGCAGGTGCCCGACCGATCCTGTTCATGGCGTGGGAGTATGATCGCCTCAACTGGATCTCTCTGGAGGAAATCATCGCAGCTCACCAGGAGATGGCGAAGGAATTGAAGGTCGAGGTCGCCCCGGTTAGCTGGGCATGGAATAAGTCTCGTGCCGTCAAACCCGATCTCAACATGTATTCTGGTGATCGCGAACATCCGAGCGTCGCCGGCATGTACTTATCACTGATGGTGATCGAGGCCACCATCTCCGGCGCGGATCCTCGTTCTCGTAATCCAGAGAATCTCCCGATCAGAGGTCTGCAGCGTCTCAATCAGAAGGCCACCCAGTTCTTGCGTGAGATCGCCTATCAATCCATCGTCGAATGGAAAAGATCACTCAAGGCGAAAAACAAGTCTGGTCGCGCCCCGAAAGCACTCCGATGAGTGTCAGGATCACTCGATCTCGTAGATCAGCAGGTGGCAATCCAGATCACCGTTGACCAGTGGGATCTTGTTCTTGGGTGCCAGGTGGATGGCTTTCTCGTAGACATCCGTACCGCTGAGGATGGCAACTCGCCAGCGATGTAGGCGCCGAATAACAGNACCCAACCGATCGGGGAAATTCGGATCAGTCTCGAGACGTTTACCATAAGGGGGATTGGTCACCAGCGTTCGGGTGGCCCCATCCGCATGCAGGTTCATCACCGACTGCTCTCGAATAGCCAGTTTGATCCCTGCAATCTTGGCATTGGCCCGCGCGATATCGAGAACCCCGGAATCGATATCTGCGGCAGTGATGGAAGGTTTCTGCCCGGTAGCCTGTCCACGAACGGAACCACGGAGCACACGCATTTTGTCGGCATCTTCCTCATCATGACTGGCCCAGCGCTCAAATCCGAAGCGATCACGCGCCAGGCCGGGTGCCATACCTGAAGCCCACAGAGCCGCTTCGATGGCCAGCGTGCCGGAACCGCACATCGGATCGATCAGGGCTGAGTGGCGATCCCAGCCAGACATTCGCAGGATCGCTGCAGCCAGGGTTTCGCGTAGTGGCGCTTCGCCCGACCTGGCCCGGTAGCCTCGCTGGTGAAGCGGTTGCCCGGACATATCCAGATAAAAGGTCGCCTTGTCGTTGGCCAGATAAACAAAAACTTTCACGTCGGGATCATCGCGATCGATGGATGGGCGCTCTCCTTCACGATCACGAACCTGGTCAACGATCGCGTCCTTGACCCGTAGTGCTATGAATCCGCTGTGATTCAGCGTGCTGCCAACCGCCACGCAACTGACAGCCAGTGTCTGCTCGGTAGTGATGTATGGGGTCCAGTCCACCGTCCGCACTGCATCGTACAATTCATCATCAGTCGTCACCGGGCTGCGCCCCAGCACCACGAGGATACGCTGAGCGATACGGCTCTGAAGGCAGGCCCGCCAGCCATCACTCCATTCGCCACGAAACGGGATACCGCCACGGTTCAACCGAACGCTTTTGAATCCACATTCGCGCAACTCGTCACAGAGCGCACCTTCGGTCTGACGGATCGCTGAGGCGTAAAACTCCTGCATCAAGATCCCGCCCGAGGTTTCAGATACCAAACCTCTCGCTGCACTCCGTCAGGATTACGTAGAATCGATGTCCTTTGTTTTGGCATGGTTCTCAATCTAATCAGCCGAAACGATTTCGACAAGCCTGGCGCCTGGCGGGCCTCATTCTGGTGCCCACGGCCAATCGGTGCGCCCCTGCGCGGCTCCGAGATGGAATGATTTGCGATCCCAGGGATGGGGCGATGGGAGTAATATTACCCATTCATGGAGGTCGAAACATCGCCAGGCTGGAAAGCACGAGAATGGGTCAGGGAGCCATTCAGAGCGGCCACGGGGCATTTCCTCACAGAAACGTGCCCAGCTACGACTCCATCCTCCTGACCTTTTCACCGTTATTTTTCAGAGTTCTCACCCGTGCTTCACTCTTTCTTCACATTCCAGTCCTACCCTCTTTTCAACTGAATCATGGAGAACCTTGAACCCATCAGAAATAGTGCGGGTGTCTTCCCCGCCGGAATGGGTCGAATCAGGAGAAAGAAAAGTAAATGGGCAACCTCAGAGTATTGATTTTGATCCTTGTCACCTTCGTTGCGCTGACGATCACAACTTCGCCAGTCAGTGCCAAACAGGCGATGGAGGTCGACTGGAAAAACGGACTCCAGTTCTCCACCNCTGACGGCGACAACAAGATCGCCATCGGTGGCCGGCTTCAAGTCGACTACGGTTTCTTCAGCGAAGAGGACGGCGTTGACGATGAACAAGACGGTGTCGAGATGCGCCGGGCACGACTCGGTGCCTCTGGAGTCATCGGAGGCAATGTCGAGTTCAAGACAGAGTACGACTTCGCCGGAGCAAATGTAGTGTTCAAGGATGCCTGGGTAGGTCTGAAGGATGCAGGGTTTCTCGGTCGATTGCACATCGGACACCAGAAGGAACCGATGGGACTCGAAACACTCACCAGTAGCAAGTTCATCTGTTTCCTGGAGCGTAGTTTCACCTCCGCTCTCACCCCTTCGCGCAATACCGGAATCCTATCCAGCCATCTGCTCGGCAAAGAGAACCACGGCACTTTCTCCATCGGCTACTTCAAGGATGCCGGTGGCTCCGCCAACTCTCAGGAAGAGGACCAGAGTTCCATCACCAGTCGGGTGACCTATCTGCCTCTCTACGAGGATGGCGGCAAGAGANTGCTACACCTCGGTGCCTCCTTCAGTGCACGTGACTCCGCCGATGGAAGTTTCGCGTACGATTCCGACCCTCTCGCTCACCTGGGAACGGACATCGTTTCCGCAAGTGTCGCAGCAGATCAGGCCGATCTACTCGGAGTCGAGGCCGCGTGGGTGCAGGGACCCTACTCCCTCCAGGGTGAGCTCGTCACCTCGAGCTTCGATGACGATACCGANGCATCCGCGTGGTATGTCCAGGGAAGTTACTTCGTCACCGGAGAGAGCCGGTCCTACAAGAAAACCGCGGGTTCATTCTCGAGTGTCAAGCCCTTGAACAACTACGGAGATGACGGCAAAGGGGCCATCGAACTGGCGCTCCGTATGCAGGAAATCGACCTGGATGAAATGGCTGCCGGGGAAAGCGCAGAAGCGCTCTCGATCGGAGTGAACTGGCACCTGAATCCGAACACCCGGGTGAAATTCAACGTCATCAAGGCTTCCCCCGATGAAATCTCTGCATACGGCACCGATGTCACCTGTTACGTCATGAGATTCGGAATCAACTTCTGATCAACGTTAGGATTCTCATCCGGAAGGAAATTCTGTCATAATCCAGTAGGGAGCGCGCTGGCTCGTCTCCCCTACCCAGGGACCAGTTGGAGTTGGTCCCGAGTTTCGTCACTGATACCAGGAGAATTGATGCGTACCATCGCCAACTTGTTCGGGAAATCTCCTTTCGTGCCCCTGCAATCACATATGCGGAAGGTCAGCGAGTGCATCGACGGTCTGGGTGAACTGTTCCAGGTCTTCGTCAACGAGGATTATGATTCCATCGGCGAAATCGCCAGGAAAATTTCCAAGACGGAACATGAAGCGGATCTGGTCAAGAACGACATCCGTAATCACTTGCCAAGAGGTCTTTTTCTACCGGTAGATCGGGGCAAGTTGCTGGAGATCCTCTCGACCCAGGATGAGATTGCAGATACTGCAGAAAATGTCGGAGTCCTCTGCAATCTGAAAAAACTACCGGTTCCGGACACCATGAAGGATCTGTTTCTCGAATTTTGTTCCAAGAGTACCGAGTGTTTCCACCTCTCCCGTCGAGTCATCGAAGAACTCGATGAACTGCTCGAGAGCGGGTTCGGCGGAGTGGAAGCAGACAAGGTCCGAGAGATCGTTCACGAAGTGGCGGTCAAGGAACACGAGGTCGATCTATGCCAGCGCAATCTGCTCCGGTTCGTGTTCGACTCCGAGGACCTGTTCAATTACGCAGAGTTCCACTTGTGGCTGAGAATCCTGTCCGAGATTGGAACCATCAGTGATCTCAGCGAGAACCTGGCCGACAAGGTCCGGACCACGCTGGAGATCAAGTAGCTCCAGTAGTGCGAGTCTTGAGGCCCTGTTACAGGAAATGAAAATCAAAACCAGTGACTGAGCCCACAATCTTTCTGACACTTGCCGGCATCTTCGGCTTTTACATGGCGTGGAACATCGGCGCAAACGATGTCGCCAACGCGATGGGAACATCGGTCGGCTCTGGCGCTCTGACCCTGAGACGTGCCGTCATCGTCGCTGCCGTGCTCGAATTCTCAGGAGCCTTCTTTGCCGGCTCATCGGTTTCCGAGACGGTGCGCAAGGGCATCGTGGATGCCGATCTCTTCACCGGAGATCCCACCGCCTTCATCTGCGGAATGTTGGCTGCTCTACTCGCTGCAGGAGCATGGCTGCAAATTGCCTCNTACTTTGGCTGGCCAGTCTCCACCACCCACTCCATCGTAGGTGCCATCATCGGTTTCGGAATCCTGTACGCTATCGAAGCTCCTCCCGAAAGAAATCTAAGCTGGACCACGGCAATTCACTGGCCCAAGGTCGGACAGATCGTCTCGAGCTGGGTGATTTCGCCACTGCTCAGTGCTTCGATCGCCTACATAACCTTCAGGCTACTTCTGAAGAACATCTTTTTTCAGAGGAACCCTCTGGCGGCAACAAAGAGGCTCGCCCCGCTGTTGGTCTTCATCGTCATGACGATCCTGACCCTGACGCTGGTCTTCAAGGGACTCAAGAACCTCAAACTCGATCTATCTTTCGGACCGGCCCTCTCCATCGCCATGGGTGTCGGGATCATCGCTGCTCTTATCACTACTATCCTGGTGCGCAGGATCAAGCTTTCCGATGACGAGGTCTCGGAGAGCCCCCATCGGATTCAGTATCTGGCAAATTCCCTCACCAAGGCAAAGAAACATCTTCGCAGGGTTCAGGGTGCATCCGATCCCTCGGTGCAAGATGAAATCGCAGTGCTACTGCAGAAGACCGAAGATCTGACCGTAAAAATGGAGAAGGAAAAGGGGCCCACCGACACCCCTGCCCTCAACAAGGTCGAGAAGATCTTCGTCTATCTGCAGATCCTGACCGCCTGCTTCGTCGCTTTCGCACATGGTTCCAACGATGTCGCCAATGCCATCGGGCCCCTCTCGGCCGTGGTTCAAACGGTCAGAGAAGGGACCGTCGCGCTGAAATCCGAGGTCCCTCTGTGGGCACTGGCCCTCGGTGGGTTGGGAATCATCGCAGGACTGGCGACCTGGGGCTGGCGCGTCATGGAGACAGTCGGGCGCCGCATCACCGAGTTGACCCCTTCGCGCGGATTCACCGCTGAATTTGCAGCGGCGACCACGATAGTCCTGGCCACCAAACTCGGGTTGCCGATCTCGACCACCCATACGCTGGTGGGAGCGGTGGTCGGAGTCGGCCTGGCGCGGGGAATGGGAGCTCTGAACCTGAACACGGTCCGAGATATTGCCATCTCCTGGGTGATCACCGTGCCAGCGGGAGCCATATTTGCGATGATCTTCTACAAGATCCTGATGGCCTTCTTCGGCTAACGAACCGGGTTTCTCCGGGAGGGATTCGCTGATGCGTGCCGCGTCACTGTTTTGCATCCTGTGTCTTTGTGCTTGCCGTTCCATCACACCATCGTCCTTATCGCCGGGTCTTGAGCTCGTCAACTGGAACACCTACCACCTGTTCGATCACCAGGTGCATACCGAATCCGCAGCCGCATGGCTCGCTGCCGAGCAGCCATCGATGGTCGCTCTTCAAGAGGTCTTGCATGTCGACTCCGCTGGGTTGGCGAAGCTTGCAGCGAAGTGGGGACATCCCTACGCAGTGATGCACAAGGAGAGCGGCTACCCGGTGGCGCTCACCAGCAGTGCGCCGATCGAGGTCGTCGAACGTCGTGTCGCCGGCTTCCATCACGGCTACTTGCACGCACGTACACATGGCTTCGATGTCTTTGTCGTTCACTTCTGGCCGGGCAAGATTCATGAACCGAAGCACATCGCCGAACGCGCCCGTGATCTGGTGTCGAAGGGGAAACGCGTTCTTGTCGTTGGAGACTTCAACGGTGAGATCCGGCACGATCACGAGTATCTGCTCGAGCACGGCCAGCTCGGTAAGGTCGTCGATGGCGTGCGGACTTTCGACTACCGGATCACCGATACTTTCCTCGAGAGCGGCTTTGTCGATCTGACGCATGCTCACGCACCCGCGGCCAACTACACCTTCGGCTCTCCGGCTCTGATCCCGCGCTGGCGCATGGACATGGATGACGTCCATCGGACACGCAGACGTATCGACTTCGTGTTCGCCGATGCTTCAACCGCCGAGCGCGCGGTGTCAGCGCGCGTCGTCACCGACGATTCGAGCGTCGGGNAATGGTCGGATCACTACCCCGTCGGCGTCACATTCGCNCCATGAGCGCCANGNNAGATTACTCTCGCGCGGGAANCNNCGGNGCGNCGGATNANAGCTAGAACCTCGTGATCTGCGGANGGCTAACGAGTAGGATGGAGNTTCATGTGTTTGACGTCGTTGACCATCTAGATCGAAGGAGCAGCNGTCATGGCCAATAAGGGCAACAAAGATAAGAAGCGCGAGGAACAGAAAAAACCCGCCCTGACTCTGAAGGAGAAAAGGAAGCTGAAGAAGGAAAAGAAGAAGTAGTGGCGGACATCAGAAACGACCTCCTCTCTTCTAACCCCACTTCACCCGCAAGTCTTGAAACCAACAATCGTCTCCCCTGTACGCGCCCTAGCGTTTGACGCCGTCACCGATCTCGTGGGGATTCGGACTGGGAGAGAAAAAGTCACGCCGACCACGATCCGCCCCAGAGCATGGGATCGCGGGGACCTCCAACCACGTCCGAAGCTATCAGGGTCACCTGCCTCGAAGGCCGCGGAAGATTGAGTTGCCACCGATGAGCACTAAGATCGGTCCCAAGATCCAGCCTGGCCACCACAGGAAGTCCGGCATGTCGTTTCGCATCGCTAGATATGCGTAAACAGTCACCAGCGCCCCGATCGAGCAAAAAAGAAGCCCAGTGAGCGCGTCCTTGCGCTGCCATTGCTCGTTGGATTCGTTCAAGAAAGACCCTCCTTTGCGTCCTGTGTCCGTCGCAGTGGCGGTGTTCGATCTCTCATTGGCCCAGAGGCCGTGTCCACTACACGCTCAACATCCGCAATCNATGCGCGGTTACAGGTGGACAATAGTGTCGCCTGCCCGCCTCTTCGCAAAGCTTCCACGTAGTCCTTTTTCTTGAGCGCTTGATAAGCCGGTGTCGTGACATCATCCCACTAGGGCTTGAGTTTCCTGAAGCCGATACTGTTGGTGCCCAACAGCTCGGCCATCGCGCGACCCATCGCCTCACCGATGTCCATGTAGGTCTCGGCGTTGCCACCGTAGTGGCCGTTTGAGGCGCCCCCATGACAGAATGGCTTGCTGTAAACGGTCGCAACGTTGCCCTTGAACTGCTTGTACTTGCCCGTCCTTCCGTCGACCGCGAGCTGGGCATTGAGTATCTGCCCTTCCGCGCCACCTGCGCCTTTGCCGGTCTGACCGAGAGTGGCACAGACGAATTTCGCCTTCGGCGCATCAAAATCTATACGCAGTTGCTCGATCAACCGGACGAGATTCTGCTCGTAGCGGCTGGCATGTGCGGCGTTGTAGCGATCCTTGTCACCCTGCCACCAGAAGAATCCTGCGATCTCGTACTTCTTCGCACCGGGGTAATAGTTGTCCAGCTCAGCCAGCACCCTCTTCGCGTTGGCAATATCGCCGTCGTACTGCATGCCGGCGTACCATCCGATCGGCTCGGGCGTTTCGCCCTTCTTCCACTTGTCAGGCGATTCCTTGTACCCGGCATAGACCATGCCGTCTTGATCGAACTGTTTGGAGCCCGGCGGCAGCAGGTCCCAGCCGAGACTGCGGTTGCCGATGCAGCTCTTGAGGATGAGCACCGGCGCGTCGGTGACCTGCCCCACATGATGCCCGATGCCGATCTCGGGGCCGATGTTGCGGTTCGTGATGGTCATCCACTCGTTGTTGAAGGCNCTCATGTTGCCGGTGCCACTGCCCATGACGCGCGCATTGCGAACGTCCTTGCGCACGGTCCAGTTGCCCGCGTCGTCGACGAGGTAGGGGTACTTGCCTTTCTCCTTGACCGCGTGCGTCAGGGAGCCTGGCTTGTCGGCGGCGCCGATCTTACCAAAGCCCAGCATGTTGGACTGACCCAGCAGAATGAACACCTGAACCGGTTTGGCCATGTTCGCGGGCCTGCCATCGGGATCGGGCAGTGGCTTCGGTGTGTCCGCGACAAGAACGGGGAGCGCGAACACTAGCAAAAGAACAGCCGTCAGGATTGTTACGATCTTCGTCCGAGTTCTCGTGTCCATGAATAGCTCCTTAATGTGGCTGGTGATTGTGTGCCTCCTCAACCCCTTGTAGGGGCCTCGATCATATTTCTATCCATCAGAAGAGTCCACCGTGGGCGACCACGATCCGGGGAAGATCGTGGTGCGTGATAACGATTCTTGTTATAAGACACGGCAAGTTGGGCCATTGTGTTTTTTGACCATTACGCCGTCTTCAGGAGTCGAACATGCGGGAACTGAAGCCATACCGAACCAAGCAAGGTCTGCAAAAGGCGATCGACAACGGCGGTCGTTTTTACAACTTTTTCACACACGAGGATGATCGTGTCGTTACTCGAGCAGAACTGGCGAAAGCGGCTGGAGTTTTTACCGCCGGCGTGAACGCCTTCCTGTTTCTCGAAATGGCCCAGCAGGGACTGGAATCGAAAGATCAACAGTCGATCATCGATCTACTGGATTCCGGCCTGCGCAAGGCCTATCGGCGTAACAAACCCAAGATTCTGGCGCCCTCGGAGGTCGAAAGAGGCGGTACTGCGGGTACGTCGGTGATTGTGACGGGCTACCCGAAATTCGTCGAGGACAGAACACAGTTCACCGGGTTCATCATGATACCCATCATGTCCGGCAAGGTAATGACGTTCATGATGATCCCGATCTTTGACCAGTTTGACGTGTACGAAGTATTTGATGACCGCCGCATGCGCAAACCCAATTCGATGGTAGCAACCGTCCGCGGTCAACGGTTTACACACGAAGGACCCATCCGATTCGGGGGAGTCCTGCGGAAACTGACGTTCGAAGATAGCACCCAGAAGTCGCACAAGTTCTACCTGGACACACTCTTTTATACGAAGCTGTGATGCTGGCTCATGCAAATTGAGGGCGATTCCACACCCGTCACGCCGATCACGATCCCGGCTCCTATCTTCGATTTGGCCTGACGGCTCTTCTGAACGCTGATCTCCCCCCGACGACCGGCAATTCGAGCGAAGTGGCATCGAGATCAACCTTCAACTCGGTGCCCGCTTCGGGCCACAGCGTGAAATCCCGGTCGCTCGAGAAGATCATCAANCCNAGGCTTTGACCGACNGGAATGATTTGATCGTCCGGTTGCAACTCGAAACTCAATTGATAGAACTTGCCCGGTTCGAGCGGCTCACTCTCGGTCAACGATTCGTGGTTTTGCGGATCGGCCCAACCTCGGGTGATGATGTTGCTGGTGATCTTTTTACTCGATTCATCCCACGGCAGTGACACCAGCCAGACGGAGAGATTTGCCGCCGGTTTGCTACTGGAGAGGCTGATGTTGAGACGGGCAAGTCCCGACAGATGCAGTGGCGCAGTCAGTTCAGGCGTCTTGAACAGCAGTCGATGCTCCGACTGCTCGGCTCGGGCGAGCTTTTCGCCGCTGTGCGAGACGTCATCGGTGAGTGTCGCAACACCCTGTTTGCCACGGCTCGATGGTACCAGCGTGCCACTTCCACCATCGCTGGGTCGCGGATGGAGCGTGACTTTTCGTGCCTTTGGATTCGGAAAGTCGGCGTAGGCTGTGGGCTCGTCGCGCTTGTCATTCTCACGNACGATCCACGCCTTGGGACCTCTCTCGACCCCGTTTTTGACACCGTAGAGATAGCGGCTGAACCAGCGGTTCATCATCTCCATCGGNGGTTGGCCGCCATGCCCGCCCTGATGGTAATAAATCTGCGCAGGAAGCCCCTTGGCGCGAACCGCCTCGTAGATGCGCCAGCTATGCTCTGGCATCACATTCCAGTCATTGAAGCCATGCGCCATCAACATCGCGGCTTTCATCGGTTCGAGGTCGTTGATGTAATCACGTCCGGCCCAGAACTCGTTGTAATCGCCGGTGACACGGTCGAAGCCTTCCATCATCTCCTGGTCTCGCACATTGCAATCGCAGAACTCACGGCGCTCCGGATAGCCACTATTGATCCAGTCNTACAGAACGTCGATGTCCTCACCCATNTAGCCCCCCGGATGCCGGATGAGACCGTGGGATCGGTAATAGTGGTANTAGGAGGTGTTGGGTGCGATGGGGATGATCACCTCTAGCCCCTCGACACCGGTGGTGGCGGCAGCCAGTGGGATCGTGCCGTCGTAAGAGGTCCCGGTCATTCCCACTCTTCCTGTACACCAACTGGCGACCACCTGTTCGTCACCGTCGGGAGTCGTGTATCCCTTGGCACGACCGTTGAGCCAGTCGATGACAGCCTTGGGTCCCAGCGACTCGTTGTCCCCGCCAATCGTCGGACACCCTTGCGAGAGCCCGGTTCCAGGCGACTCCGAATGCACCACGGCGAAACCGCGCGGGACCCATCGATCNACCTGACGCNCGGAGATCATCGGCCGACGGCTCTGATGTTTGATCGGTGGCGGAGTTGGGTGCATCGGTGGCTTGGTGCCCACTTCATGGCGCGGATCCCAGAAGTACTTCTTGTCATTCGATCCGGTTCCCGAGAAGTAAGGACTGGAATTATAGATCACCGGGACCTTGAGGCCTTCCGTCTTGGTCTGGCGTTGTCTCGTGACGTCGACGTGCATCCGGTCGAGTTTGCCATCGCCATCGGTGTCGAAGGTGGTCTCGACCCACAGATCGTGCTGGATCCACTGTTCCGAGTCCTTGAATGCATCGACGACCTGGGCCTGCCCATCGGCAAAAACCGCTCGCGCGGGCTTCGACTGTTGCGGTTTTTCCTGAACGATGGCCCCGTCGAGCAGATGCGCGGTGGTGGATTGACATCCGAGCAGCGCGAGAATGTAGAGGGATGCAAATGCCTTGTTGCAAAACGAGTCCATGTTGCTGACTCCCTGATCATCGACTTTCGGTACTCAGCACTGAGGACCAACGCCTATTTCAATGAAGAGGTCTGGAGGCATTATAGTTGGGTCCCAGGCCCTCTGATGCAATACCGTCCCGTGAGACAAGAATCCCGTCCCGATGCTGTTCTCCAAGATCCTGAGGGCAGGATAAACCACGAAGTGCCAACCGTACTCTTGATTCCAGCGGAGATTCGGATGACCATCCCGAACGGATGCTTGATCGATGCAGTCCAAATTCTGTCACCGAAGGAGCCACAAATGTCATCGCGCCCTTTGTCCCTGGCACTGATTCTCGTTCTCTCACTCTCCTTGCTCACTTCCGACGCCATCGAGGCTCAAAGGGGACAGTCGGCAGCCCAACCCGGCGTTGTCTCCAGCATCGAGTGGAGTGAAGACGGCAAGTTCCTGAACTACACCAACCAGGGGAAAAGACATCGCATCGAACTGGCCACTGGTGACAAAGAAGTCGTCGGGGACGCTGAAGATGCGCCACGGGCAGAGCGACGGAGATCTCGCCGTTCGCGCGGTGGTAGTGGCCTCACCGGCACCTATGTCGGCCGGCCAAGCCGCGGACGCCAGTACACCCAGGTCGATTCACCCAACGGGCGTTGGGAAGCTCACTACGAAAACTGGAACGTGGTGCTCAAGGAAAAGGAAACCGGAGAAAAGATCGCGGTTACCATCACCGGTAACGAAGACATCCACTACGGCACCGCCAGCTGGGTCTACGGGGAAGAGCTGGGACAGTCTCGCGCCATGTGGTGGGCCCCCAATTCCCAGAAGTTGCTGTTTTACAAGTTCGATGACACCGGGGTGGAACCGTTCCATCTGGTGAGAGGTTGGTCGAAGTTCAACACCACTCACTATCCTGAGTATTACCCCAAGGCGGGTGCCAAAAACCCTGGCGCCGAGTTGATGATCTATGACCTGGCGAGCCAGGAGATCATCCGCGTCGATGTGGGGGGAGGTACCGAGGAGTACATCTATGGCATCCGCACATCCCCCGATGGTGCCGTCATGCTGGTCAACTGGACCGACCGCCTCCANCAACATCTCAAGGTGATGGCGATCGATCTCGAAACGGGAGCCTGTCGCCTGGTGGTCGAAGAGCAGCAGGAAACCTGGCAAAGCAACAGCCCCAGCATGAGATACCTGGCCGACAATCACCGCTTCATATGGACCACCGAGAAGAGTGGTTACACCCACTACGAGTTGCGAGATCTCGACGGGAAACTGCACAACTCGATCTCTTCCGGTGATTTCCAGTCCTCAGGAATCCAGTTCGTCGATGAGGAGAGTGGCCAGATGGGTTTCCTCGGCTACAACTCACCGAAAAATCCTTACTACATGCAGTATCACCTCGTCGACCTCGATGGCACCGACCAGAGCCGTGTCACCACCCTCGATTTCCACCATTCCAACTTCCACCTCTCCCCCGACAAGAAGTGGCTGGTCGCACAGTACGAGGAAGTCAATACGCCTCCCAGCACGGCTCTCTATGGCACTGATGGGAAACTGGTCACCAAACTTGCCGAGGGTGATCCGTCCTCAGCCGCAAACATCGCNGAGATGTTCNAGTTCCGATCCAACGATGATCGCTTTGACATCTACGGGATTCTCTACAAACCGACCGACTTCGATCCCGAAAACCAGTACGCCGTCATCAATGCCCTGTACGGCGGCCCTGGATCCAACGAAATCTCGGCACGCTATGTCTCCACTCCCCGCTCGGAGAACAATCGCGGATATCTGGTGGTCAAGGTCAACAACCGCGGTACCGGCAACCGCGGCAAGGCGTTTCTCGGAGCCGCTTACCTTCGTCTCGGCGACATCGACATCCAGGATCATGCCGATGCGATCCGCATGTTGCGCCAGCGTCCTTACGTTGACGGTTCGCGCGTCGGGATCGTNGGCTTTTCCTACGGTGGATACATGTCGGCGATGGGCATCCTCAAGCATCCGGATGTCTACGCCGCTGCAGTCAATGGCTCCGGGGTTACCGATTGGCGCCACTATGACACCATCTACACCGAGCGTTACATGAGCACTCCGCAACTCAATCCAGATGGATACGACATCGGCCGCGCCACGCGCGAGGATTACGTCGAGAACTTCAAGAAGGCGGGAGCCCAGATGCTGATCCTGCACGGCATGGTCGACGACAACGTCCACCCCAATAACGCCTTCCAGTTGATCGATGCGCTCGACAAGGGGGACGCTCCTTACGAAAGTCGTTTCTTCCCCAACAATGGTCACGGGTTGGGACGAGGTGCCGGTCGGACCCAGTGGGAGTTCTTCAACCGGGTACTCCGACCCGAGTTCAAAGGCAGAAAAACAAACCTCTGATCGGGGAGAAACCTGTTCCCCTGGGCGGGGTTTTCGATGTAACCCGCCTCAAGGATACGAACCTATCTCGCTCTTCAACCCTCCCTGCGGGTGGGTACACTGGGTGATGATCGGGAGGAGGCGAGATGCCAGCATATCAGCGAATCCTGTTACTTTTCCTGGCCCTGCTTTTGCCCGGATTCATGCAGGCAGACGAGGGAGACCAGACGGTCGGTTGGTTCCATCGACAGGCTGACACTTTTGGCGGATACAGCTTCTTCGCCCCCGGACGTTCCTCCACCACCTACCTCGTCGACGGAGTCGGCCGAGTCGTACACAGCTGGCCGAGCAGTTTCAATCCCGGCAATGCAGCCTATCTGCTGCCGGGCGGAGAGATTTTGCGAACCGCACGGATCCCCGGCAATCTTCCGATTGTCGCCGGAGGAGCGGGAGGTCGAGTCGAGAGAATCTCCTGGGACGGTACCCTGCTATGGGAATTTGAATACTCCAGCAACCAGGTCCAGCATCATCACGATGTCGAGCAACTCCCCAACGGTAACGTGCTGCTGGTCGCCTGGGAGTTGAAGACCGCAGCGGAGTCACTCGCTGCCGGACGGGATCCGTCGATGCTCAGCGACAACGAACTGTGGCCTGACCACATCATCGAAGTCGAACCGACCGGTGCCAGTGGCGGCACCATCGTGTGGCAGTGGCACGCCTGGGATCACCTCATCCAGGAGCTCGACCCGACCCGCGACAACTTCGGCGTGGTTGCTGATCATCCGGAGAAGATTCACATCAATTACGACGGCGGCAGTGCGGATGCCGACTGGTTACACGTCAACAGCATCGATTACAACGCCGAACTGGATCAGATTCTGCTCAGTGTCCCGACCTTCGCCGAGGTCTGGGTCATCGATCACAGTACCACCACCGCNGAAGCCGCNNGCAGCACCGGTGGTAACAGCGGCCANGGTGGTGATCTGCTCTATCGCTGGGGAAACCCGAGGTCCTATCAGGCAGGAACTGCCGCCGACCAGGTGTTCTTCTTCCAGCACTGCGCCGAATGGATCGCTCCCGGACTGCCAGGAGAAGGAAACATCATCGTCTTCAATAACGGCGTCAATCGTCCGGGGGGTAACGCATCTTCGACCGACGAGTTCGTCCCTCCTNTGGATGCCAGTGGTGATTACGTGTCCTCNCCTGGATCGGCATTCGGACCGACTGATCTGGAATGGACCTACATGGCCCCCGTTCCTGGCGATCTGTATGGACGAATCCTCGGCGGTGTCCAGCGGCTCCCCGATGGCAATACCATCATCTGTGAAGGGGCCCACGGCATCTTCATCGAGGTCACCGACTCCGGCGAGGAAGTGTGGCGCTACGTCAATCCGNTCGGGCCGACCGGACCCTATGACCAGGGGGAAACGGTAGCCGGAAACCCCAACTCTTCCGACAACTCGGTCTTCCGTGTCCAGCGCTTCAGCGCTTCTTCGCCACAACTCTCCGGTCTCGATCTGACCCCGGGAAACCCCATCGAGCTCTATCCCACTCTCGGCGATTTCGACCGCAGTGGACTGATCTGGCAGTCTGACCACGACTGTTTCGAGTCCGTTTTCACAGGACCTTGTCCCAACGATCCCTGTAACGAAACCCACTACAACAGTGCCATGGCTTTCTACGGCGATTTCGATTCGGACGGCGACGTCGACTGCGACGACTGGGACACCTTTGCCACCGTCTGGGATGGCCCCCCGACCACTCCGCCGGAACTGCTNGCCTGTACTGTTACCGGAGACCCGGAGTTTACCCGCGGCGACACCAACCAGGATGGAACCATCAACATCGCCGACGTCGTGACGATTCTCGGCTATCTGTTCCAGGGACAGAGTGCCAATTGCCTGATCAGTCTCGACAGCAACGACGATGAATCGAATGACATCAGTGATGCCATCGCACTGCTNTCGCTGTTATTTGGCGGTGGAACATCGCTACCTGCTCCCTATCCCGACTGTGGACCCGATGGAACTCCCGGTGGCGGGCTCAGTTGTGAGTCTCCCCCCAGTTGTCCCTGACCGAGGAGGCCCTTGATCAGCGAACCGGAAGTGCTGGTAGTCGGCGGCGGGCCGACCGGTTGCGTCATCGCCACGATGCTGGCGCATCAGGGGCATCAGGTCATGTTAGCCAGCGACGAACGCCGTGAAGGTGGCTTGCCGGTCGAAACGATGGTTCCCGGTGCCTCGACGACCCTTGAGCGCCTCGGACTGACCGATGCGATCGGAAACTGTGCCATCGATGGCCCCCCTCGTCATGGACGCTGCTGGTCGCGTTCCGATCTCGAGATCGAAGATCTCG
The DNA here is from genome assembly GCA_002711105.1 of Planctomycetota bacterium. Classification (GTDB taxonomy): domain Bacteria; phylum Planctomycetota; class UBA8108; order UBA1146; family UBA1146; genus UBA1146. Next base: position 167,950 of record PAIH01000054.1, on the reverse strand, counting down.
ATGAATCGCACCGAGGATGGCGATTCTTGCGCCCCGCCCTTGATCGATGGCTTCGACAACGTGCCAGCGAAGCTGGAGTCGAGGTGATGGAAGCCACCCGCGCATCGGGCACCTTGCCCGCTGCCGGCTGCGGTGAGGTGGTTCTCGATCAGGACGGGCAAGTGACCACCGTCGAGGCAAAACTCGTGATCGGGGCCACGGGTCGAGCCAGCGGACCACCACTGTTGCCGGTCGAGACCACCGAAAAACTGCCCGACATGATTGCCCTAAGCACCATCGTCGAATCTCCCGAAGCTGAGACGGAAGCCTCGTTGATCGAAGCGGTCGCCGAAGGCTGGCTCTGGTGGCTTCCGTTCGGCGATGGAAGGGCAAGCCTGGCACTGTTCTGTGATCCTGCCGAGGTGCGGACAACGGGTCGAAACGAACTGTGGAACTCGGCTCTTCAGAGTGCCCNCGGTCCTGCCCGGAAAGCCGATTCAGTCACCATCCGCGGTACCATCGCCACCGCACGCCTGAATCAAACCACCGGTTCATTGCTTCTGGCCGGAGATGCGCTCAGTGCCATCGATCCACTTTCCAGCCAGGGTCTCGAAAAAGCACTGGTCTCGGCAGAGGCGACCGCACTGGCCGCTCGGACGGTACTGATCGGTGACGCCGATCTGGCGACGATGGTCGAGTCTCGCCAGCGCTGGGAAAGGCGACTGTTTCGACTTCACCGACAACGGGCGCTCGAGATGTACCATGCCGAAAAGCGTTTCAGTGAACACCCATTCTGGAGTGCTCGTCATGCCGTGACCGAACCTCGCATAACCTCGACAGCGACACCGACCGGAAGACTGGCACCCGCTACCGATTTGCAGCGGGAGCCACGCTGGGTAGCNGACGGTGATCGCCTGACGGCCCGCAATGGCATCCGTCTGGCGGCGAGTGACGAGGAATCGATCGATCAGATCGGCTCGATCCCGACTCCGGTGTTGATGGAACTGGTCGGCGACGGCATCGAGATGGAACAACTGCGTCAACGAGCCGCTCAGGTGCCCTTCTTCATCGATCAATCGCCGGCAACCCTCAGTCAGATTCTCCAGGAGATGTGTCGTCTGGGGCTGTTGATCGAGGACTAGCCGCGAGCGACCAGATAGCCGGTCAGGTTNGCGGCGGCCAGACTGACCCCGGACAGNTTGGCCGCGCNGGGAAGACCGGGGAGATCNCGCGGACGAGGAGATGCGAACCATACCTTGTCGTCGCCATGGGATCTCTGCTGCGGCTCATCTCTGGCCAGCGATTCATCGACCAGAACCCCCTGGCAACCCGGCAATGCGCCCGGATAACAGGCCAGTTCGCCGATGGCGGCGGGAGCCACGACCGAAATGCCGCTGTCGGTCGCCCTGGCGAGTATCTGTTCCAGTTCACTGCAGCGAGAAGGCCGGGTCGTTCCGAGGCTCAGGTTGATCCAGTGCACTTGCCGGGAGATGGCGTGNTCGAGTGTGGCTAACAGTCTGGGNAAAGGACAGCTCGGCTGCTGGTGAAAGATCTTGAGCGACAAGATGGTACTGCCAGGCGCAAGATCGAGGATAGCCGCAGCTGCACAGGTACCATGACCAAGATGATCTCCTGGTTCCGGGTCGTCGATCCATTCACCAGAATCATCGAGAACCGGACCATGGATCACCCGTCCCTGGTCACGGATATGGGGATGACTCTCGTTCACCCCACTATCGAGAAGCGCAATGGTCGTAGTCATTGCCAGGCGAGATGCAGCCAGCTCTCGATTTCGCCATCCAGTTCGACCGTTTTCAGGTACTGGTGATCTCCATCGTAGATCACCAGTTCGTGCCCTCGTCCAGCGAGATAGAGTTTCCCGCCATCGGGTGAAATCCCCGACAGTCGTAGGCCATTACGACTGGGAACCCGCGTCTCCAGTAGCTTTGAACCATCTTCGAGACTGTAGTTGACGAAGGTGAGGATGGGATCGACGCCATTTTCCTGACCACCGCCACCGCCACGCCAACCGCGGCCTCCGGTACCGATGGATTTCTTTCCATCCCAGGTCACGTAACTGGTGTTCAACGGCGGACCCCACTCCTGGCGATTGGCCACTTCCATCTNGTCCAGATCGAGTTCCAGCACNCCACCGATCCGACGGTGGTCGTGGACCGGATCCGCCATCGAATAGAACAGCCGATAGCGACCCTTATCCTGGCCATGCAGGAGATCGGTACGACCACTGACCTGGAAACGTCCCATTCCGGTGTAGAGCGGTGTCGTGAGGTCGATCTTGGAAACCTCCTTCAAGGTGTCCGGATCGATCACCTGGAAATCGCGGCCAAAGACATGCCAGTACTTTCCATCGGGACTGATCTGGGATCCACGGCGAATCGCCGACGGAAGTTCATCCATCCGCTTCAAGATCTTCTTCTCGGTAACGTCATAGAGAAGCCACTGAGATTTCTCGATCTTGTAGTGATCAGGCTCCAGCTTCACTCGATCGACGTTGACGTACCACTTCTTCCCGCCGGGGATCTCGTTGACATCCTCGATACGGATCAACCAGCCGGTTTCTGTAAAGTCATGAACTTCGACCACCTCGTTTTTGATCAGATCGAGGACCTCGACCTTCGACTGCTTGCCCGTGATCAAGAATGCCTGGGTCTTGTCATGGGAATAGGTGGTGCCGTGGCAGATCCCGTTCTTGGTCTGGATCCTGGCTGCCTCTTCATCCTTCTCGATGTCATACTTGACCAGGAAATCAGGCCACATGCGGATCCAGAAGTAGGGTTTCTTGTCGGCGGTCACCTCTGCCTCAGCATCTTGACCCAATGCGATCAGAGGAAAGAACATCAGGATCAGTAGTAATCCGTAACGTGTCATCGAAAACCTCCTAGGGGAACACCAGGTCAACGGAAGACCAGTCCTGGACCGGCGCACCACACGAGCGAGACCAGTCGGCGAAGTTGGTGAGAGCATCGGGCACCTGCGCTGGCCAGTAGCAGGAGTGATAACAGTCGTACAAATCCCTCTCGATGGGAGTGCACAGACCGTAAGTTCCTCCACCACTGTCGACTTCCCAACCGGGAGCCAGCTGGGTGCTACAGCCAAAGGGAATCCGCTCGGCGAGAGGACCGACCGAGTCCTCTAGACCGGCAAATCTCTCCTCGATCAGGCGCGCCTTCTGGTTGATGGCTCGGATGTGCTTCATCGAATCACCTCGTCCTTCTCGATGACCGGGACCGGAGGCACCGGCCCAGATTCGTAATTCTGGAGGAAGTCAGGATTGCCCTGGGCGATGGCGGCGTAGCTCCGCAAGCCGAGATCGGTCCACGCCCNGATCCAGTCACAGTAGTGNAAGTTCGGCGCCGACGGATCCTTGTAACGGACGTACGCCTCGTGATAGCAACCGCCACTGCAATGAGGCCGCGCGAAACAATCATGACAGGGGATCTTCTTCGAGATATGTGTCGCCTCGAGAAACTCGGTACGTTTCTTTTCATCGATTCCGTCTTCGATGGTGCCAAGGCCATGTTCTCCCGATTCGACGAATCGGTGGCACAGTCCCAGTTCACCTTCGGTAGAAACCCCCATCAGGCCCAATCCTGCCCCGCACGGGTGTGCCTTGTTGATGCCCTGGTGGATCTCCTGGATCAGATCGTGAAGNTTGGAGAAACCGTGTCTCTTGCCAGCCAGAGCGGCTTCGACGTATTCACCNGACAGGCTCTCGAAGTCGGCCAGGATCTGGCCCATGTGCCCATCGCCCAGCGCATATTCCCGATCCTCGGCACTGGTGACCGGCGCAAAACCGACCGAGTCAAACCCGAGNTCGTGNACCAGGTGATGAAAGGTTTCTGGCACCGGAGCCATTCCGGCAGTGAGGGTCACACGGGCACCGACGGGACGACCTTGAGGCCNATTCTTTTCGAGGAACTTCTGGATTCTCGGCACGATCATGTCGTAACTACCACGNCCGCTGGAGAAGGTGCGGTGGCGGTCCTGATCTCCCTTGTTGCCATCGATGCTGATGTTGACGCCAAACTTATGCTCGACCAGAAAGTCGATCACATCGTCGGTCAACATCGTCGCATTGGTGGTCAGTGCAAAAGCCACCGGACGACCCAGTTCCCTGCCACGGCGAACGGCGTGTTCGGTAGCGGCACGGATGGTGTTGAAATTCAACAGGGTCTCTCCACCAAAGAACGTGATGGAAACTCCGTTTCTCCCCTCGGAACTCTTCAGCAAAAAATCGACCGACTTGCAGGCGGTCTCTTCCGTCATCATCGGTAGCCGTGGGGTGCCATCCGGTTTCTTCTGATCGGAAACACGATCCTCGCCGTACTCGTAGCAATAAGTACAGGAGAGATTGCATTTGTTGGTGACATTGAGCACCAGCGTGGCGAGCGGATAAGGCATCGGCGGTTGCTGCGCAGGGGGAGCCGCAGGAGCCCCGACCGGTCGCAACATACCCATCGCCGCCAGCTCGTCGAAAGCTTCCCTGACCTGTGGCTGACGTTCAGTATCGAGCGATTCGAGCCATGGGCCCGGTTCCGCTCCCAGTGGATCGGAGAAGTTATCGATGATCTCGGATGTCACATCGTCGAGTTGAACCACAGCAGCGGTCGGTGTGACGTAGGCAAAGGGCACCCCATCACTCTCGAAACGGTGGAAGAGGGTCGTGTGAAACTTCATCGCTGATTCCATTCGTATTGATCCCATTTCACGTAGATGGGAACCGTGACCAGCAGGTGACCGCGGGCACGAAATTCCTTCTCGACCATCTTCGGAGGTTCGTCAGCGGCGACGATTTGTTTCTTCCCATCTTCAACGGTGCTGTCTTCTGAATCCTCCCCGGAATTCGGTTCTGAACCCTCGGACGAGTCCTCTTCGGAATCACCGTTGGAACCATCTCCCTCGTCCTCCTCGGTTTCTTCCTTCACTTCCTTGCGCTCAGGAACGGTCATGGTGCAGGTCGCCACCACGTAAACATCTCCGATGTTGTTGGCGTTGAAACGGCGCTCCGGATTGGGGCCGTCGATCGCTGGTGTGAAGACTCCGGTATTCTCATCGAGTTCTCCGACGAACTGGAGGTCGTCATCGCCGGGACGAATCGGAAACTCTTCCAGATGCCACTTCACCGGCACCGTCATCAAGTCCACATCATCCTCGTTATAAGGAACTCCATCGGGCCCACGGGTGAAGGCCACCGCCTCGAATCGCTCCAGTTGTTTCGGTCGCATCTTGCCACCGACCCTGGAGAAGCCTGGATTCGGGCGGATCCGGATGCCATCGATGGTGTCATAGAGAGTGATGACACGAGGCCCCTGGAGAATGCGGAAATCGATCGCTCTCTTGCCCAGTGGGAGGTCTGGCTCGACATCGACCAGCAGGCTGACTCGAGTCGCGTCGTGGCGTTCGAGGCCCAACACCGTGATCCCTTTTCCGAGATGGAAATCAGCGGCCACGACCTTCTCCGGGAATCCGCAACCGATCACTTCGATCCGGTTCGCGCTGGAAGGAACCGCCAGTTCTCCGCCGAGAACTCCGAGGATGGTCGGGGTGTCACTGGCACGAAGTAGTTCTACCTCGATCCCCAGCTCATTGTATTCACCGGTGAACAGTCGACCCTCCATCCGGATCCACGACTCATCGAGCAACATCACTTCTTTCAACGAACCCAGTTCACCTGGAGCGGTGCTGGTCGAGCGTCCTCTCCACGAGTGGCCGGCGTAAAAGAGACCAGTACCGTTGCGAACCACGGTTCGACCATCGGCGCGCAACCAGCGCCATTGCGATTCGTATTCTCCGGTGGAAATCCGTTTCAGTTCCAGGGTCCCGCGGATCGGTCCACGCCCTACCTCGTGGCCCTTGACGATCCAGTTCCCTTCCAGTGGCACCTCTCGCTTTTCCTGATTCCAGTTACGCCACTCGTCACTGAAGAGGCCCTGTTCCTTGGCCAAAGTCGCAAGTACCCGGTCGGCGCGATCCTGGCCACGGCCTCCGCGAGACGACGATCCGCCTTCCGATTCAGATTCCGAATCTTCGCCGCGGCTACGTCCGCCACCACTACTGCGACCCCGGAATGACTGAAAACCGACCAGTGGATAGAGCGCCAGATGGGTCGCCTTGAGAAGTTTCCACTCCTCTTCATCGCGACGCTCCGACAGCACCCGACCGAGGGTATGACATTCGGCGCAGGTCTGACGCAGGTCATCGTCGCGATCCTCCTCGGACCAGTGCACACGTCGCTCACTTTCGTACATCGCCGCACGGGCCTCACTCCTCGACAGACCATGCTCTTCGGAGAGGTAACGAACCACCTCCTTGGCTTCCTCGGGAGTCAGGGAAACGAAGTAAAGACGCGCCATTCGTTTGACCGAGATCTCCCACGCCTCCGGCGTCTTTCTCATGTAGGAGATACGCGTCATCTTCCCTTCGTCGTCGCGGACATGGCAGACGACACAACGCTCCTCGATGAGCGGATGCTGGACCGGAATCCCCTCTCTCGGTTTCTTCTTCTCACTGGCCTCCGATCGATCTCCACGAGATCGACCTCCACGCCCCTCTCCCGACTCTTCATCGGAACCGTCATCGTCGGAAGCTGAAGATTCGTCAGCATCTTGACCGTCAGACTCGGCGGCAGCAGCGTTATCGCCTTCCTGCCCGGCGCCCGGACCAGCTCCTCGTCCTCTTCTTCCCTCGCGATTCCCCCGTCGACCCTGTCTCTCCCCCGCCCCTCTTCGCCCGGGCCTCACCTCGGACTGTTCGGTTGCGTCCTGGGGGTCAACAGTGGGTGGTGGATCCTGTACGGGTGGATCCTGTGTCGGTGGGTCCTGTGTCGGTGGGTCCTGTGCGGATGCTGGCTGCTGCGCCGCATCTTGCGACGGTGCTGATTTCGATTCAACGAGGTGACGGTAGTAATCAGCCGCTGCCCAGGGCAAGGCAGGGGCCTGGACATCCGCGGAGGCAAAAGCCATGGAAGCGGAAGAGGCTCCCGAATCGGTCGCTAGCTGGGTATCGATGTCGGATTGTTGAGGATCGGCAACGCTGTGCTGCTGCCACAGGCTGTATCCGGCCCCGACGACAAAGAAGGCGATGATCAGTGACTTCAAAACAAAGGAACCCACGCCATGGGAGGCTGATCGCATCCGCAAACTCCGATCCGTAAGCTAGTCGGGCACACTGGATGTTTCGCGAACTGGGAACACCGGAGATGCAAAATTCAGGATCCGAACCCGGGTAGGGACGATTCTGCTTCAAAACCGTTCCTGACACCCCCTGTGACCCTCTCTTGAGTATCCCAGAACCGGGCATTGGGCAACCCCCGACCAGCCTACCCCTCGCATCGGTGCCTCTTGCACCTTCTCATGGGGGTCGCCGAAATGGCAGAAGAGGAACCATGGATTCGAGTCGTCAGCCGCCACCAGTCACCAGATACGGCCTGCTAGGCTTTCTCAGGCCTTACTGGTTCCGTCTGGCACTGGTTCTGGGTGTGCTGGTTCTCACCACCATCTTCGGCCTGCTGCAGCCGTTCCTCATCCAGCAATTGATCGACCGGGTTCTGACTCAGGGAAAAGAGGACCTGATCTGGATCTTTCCGGTCGCCATCGTCGGCATCGCCACCCTGCGCTTCGGCCTGGGGGTGGCCCATGCCACCATGTACGCCGCCGTCACCGCACGGGTTCTGCTCGACATGCGTGTCGACTTCGTCGAACACCTGCAAAAGATGTCACCGCGCTTCTTCAGCGGAACTCGCTTCGGCGATGTCATCATCCGCCTCAATCGTGATCTCACCCAGTTACAGGAACTTTCGACCGGAGCCTTGCTTGGATTCGCAACCCACTCCCTGACTCTCATCGGGGTTGTGATCGCGGCACTCTTGTATCAACCGAAGCTGTTTCTCATCTGTGCCATCCCGTTCCCTGTGGCACTGGCGATCGGCTTCTCCTTCCGTGGCACNATCCGGCGACTCACCGAGAGTCTGCGACAACTGGCCGCCGACCTCGCCTCTCAGGTGATGGAAACCTTGTCGGGAATCCGTACCGTCAAGACCCACGGTCGTGAACGTGGCGAACTGGCACGCTTTCTTGGTATCGGGCACCAGATGATCCGCAAGATCCTCACCTTTCAGCGTACCCGCGCGNTCGCCTCGGGCCTGCCGAGACTGTGCCTGGTCGTCTCCAGTGCCATCCTGTACGGCTACGGTGGCTTGATGGTGGTACGCGGTGAGATGCCACTCGGTGTACTGATCGCTCTCGGCCTTTACCTCGGCATGGCCTTCGCNCCGCTGCACGCACTGGTCGAGTTGTACCTGCAACTGGTGCAGGGCAAGGTGGCACTCGAGAGAGTACGAGAGATCCGCGACCAGCTGCCCGAAGTGCAAGATGTGGAAGNGGCCATTCGCTGCGGTCCCATCTCCGGCCACATCGAATTCGATACCGTCCTCTTCAGCTATCATCCTGAAGCTCCGCTGCTGGAACAACTGTCCTTCCAGCTGAAGCCGGGAGAAACGGTCGCCCTGGTCGGCGCCAGCGGTTCCGGAAAATCGACCATTGTCGATCTGATGTTGCGCTTCCTCGATCCACAGCAGGGTCAAATCCTTCTCGACGGCAGCGACCTGCGACAGCTGGAAGCGGCCAGTTACCGTCGTCAGGTCGCTCATGTGCCAACCGAAACGTTCCTCTTTCACGGCACCATCCGCAGCAACATCCACTTCGGCAGACCTTCGGCAACCGACGAAGAAGTACGTCAGGCAGCGATCAAGGTCGGCTTGCCGGCTGCACTGGGCCCCGATTCGGAAGGATTGGAATCCATCGTAGGCGAGCGCGGTGAGAAGCTGTCAGCGGGACAAAGGCAGCGAGTCGGCATCGCCCGGGCATTACTGAGAAAACCACGGTTCCTGATCCTCGACGAGGCGACCGCCCATCTCGATCTGGCATCGGATCGTCAGATCCGCGACACCATCGGCGAGTTGATGCGAGATGCGACCACCCTGGTGATCACCCACAGAGTCTCCAGCATTGCTGATGTCGATCAGATCCTGGTACTCGATGAGGGAAGAATCGTCGAACAAGGTACACCCGAACAGTTGATGAAACCGGGCACCGCATTCGAGGACCTGCTCAAGAGAGATCAGATCCCGGGATAACAACCGTCGCCGCCAGAAAAGATGGAACTACTGCTGCCCCTCGACGACGGGTTGCTGCAGGTACAGCCACACCCAGCCGTGAGTGTTCGACTTGGTGCGGTCGAACTTGCCCATCTTCTTGGCCAGCGGGCTCCATACCTCGGTGGCAGCTTTGATGCGGGCCTTGGCATCCTCGGGAATGCCGCCGGGCTTGCCGACGAACGAGTTGCGATACTCGTAGGCCTCGTCGAGAACNGCATCCGCCGCCTCGTAGGCCGGCGTCAACGCCAGCTTCTCCGCTTCCTGCTCGGCGGTCAGTGGCGGTAGCGTGTAGTAGAGCCACTGCACATCGCCGACCAGTAGATCGGCACGGCCATCGTGGTTCCAATCGGTGACATATACCTTGGTGCGAGATCCTGCCCCGTCGGGACCGTCGTCTTCCTGGCGCTTCTCCCAGTCTCTATCTTCGAGCAGGGATTGCTGGGCGCCATACTTCGGAGCGTTGTTGCTGCCCTCGTTGCGATACCAGTTCACCCCTCCGTACTCACTACCGAGCACCAGATCGAGCACGCCATCGCCATCCCAGTCAGCATGGTGAGCATTGCTGCCCTTGACCTTTTCCCCATCGACGGTCTTCAGCGGTCGGGACTTCCCCGTATAGGCCGGCTTGGCACGGGTGCCGACATTCTCGAAGATCTCCACCGCACCACTGCGAGTTCCCAGAACCAGATCGAGATCGTCATCGGCATCGACGTCCATCGCCTCGACCGTCACCGACAGCGCCTTCGCTTTCAGGTCTTCTCCCTTGTTGTTGAGGAGATAACGACCCTGGACAAAACCACCATCCGCCTTGCGTTCGAACAGGTACAGTTCACCGGTGTAGGAGCCGGAAAGAATGTCGAGATCTCCGTCAGCGTCGTAGTCCACAAACTGTGGACAGAAGCAGATGCATCACGTGGTCGGGATCGAGGCGTACTCGCGCCCGGCACGGAGGTATTCAAAATCCTTGAAGAGTGGAGATTGATTGGTTCCGACGTTGCGATAGATGCGCAGTTTTCCTTCATTATAAGAACTGTCTTTCTCGCGAAGTCGCTCAGGAAGGCGTTCTTTCGGAAACTTCCCCTTACCAAACTCACCGACCAGCAGATCACGGAGACCATCNCCATCGAAATCGATGAGATAGGGAGCCGCGTGGCCGATCGTCACATCGATGGGAACCCCGTCCGCTTCCAACCGTACCGGAGTGGCAAAAGCGACGTCACCAGGTAGAGGTGCTGCCACCGCCATGCAAGTCAGTAAACAGGTACCCGAGACAAACAATGTGATCAGGGAAAAGTGTTTCATAGAGATCCTCTCCATGAATTCAGGGTATCGATTGAATGGTACGCCCGCCAGGACTTGAACCTGAAACCTTCGGATTAGAAATCCGATGCTCTATCCAGTTGAGCTACGGGCGCACCGCAATCGATAGATTGCCACAGACGCCAACGAAGTGCAAAGTGACCCGGCTGCCAGGNTCCAACAAAGCCCTTACCACTCAGGGCTGTAGTTCGGAGCGCTGCCAGGCACCTGAATCGGACAGGTACAGCACCCGGTTATGGATCCGGCCCGGCTGACCCTGCCAGAACTCGAAGCGGTCAGGCACCAAACAAAATCCTCCCCAGGACTCGGGACAGGGGATGGGATCATCTCCCTCCAACATCTTTGACACCTGCGCCTCGAAAATGGATCGATCGCACAGCGGAGAACTCTGCTGCGAGACAGCCGCGCCTACCTGTGAATTTCGTGGACGTTGCGAGAAGTACTCTTCGGACATCTCTCGTGACACCTTTTCGACACGGCCCTCGATTCGTACCTGTCGCTGCAATCGCGGCCAGTGAAAGAGCAACGCCGCGCGAGGATTTTGCTCCAGTTCCGTAGCCTTGCGAGAACCATAATCGGTAAAGAAGATGAAACCGGTGGCACCGAATTGCTTCAGCAGCACCATGCGCACCGACGGGCATCCCTCCGTATCTGCGGTCGCCAGTGCCATCCGGTTGCCGTCGTGTTCCCCCGACTGAGCCTCCTTCTCGTACCAGAGGCTGAACTGGCGCACCGGATCCGCATCGGAGTTGTCACTGCGAAGCGGACCTTGTGAAAAGTCGTATTCGGCCCGTGGAAGATAGGAATCGGTCATCTAGGCTTCCCTTCGCCCCGATTCTAGGGGTGTCTGTTGCCAGGAGAAAAGGGGAAAGAAACTTCGGGTTCTCGGACATCGGNGTCGCCAGAGGCTATACTGAGCGCAGGACCAGGGGGTGANCCCCCGCACGAACAACAGGATCCTTGAGGTCTCGTCGTCCTGCTAATCGATGCCTTCCGCTGTTGTGAGGGTGATCCCCAACTCCCGCCTGCCACCTGGAGGCGGATCGCGAGGAGATCCCCTTGTCCGGACCCAGATCAAAACCCCTCAGCAATTTCGCTGATCTGAACCTCTCGCCCGCGCTGGCGAAAGCGATCCTCAAATGCCGATACTCGAGCCCACGACCGATCCAGGCCGAAACGATCCCACCCGCTCTGGCCGGCCGCGATGTCCTCGGACTGGCTCAGACCGGCACCGGAAAGACTGCCGCCTTCGCGATCCCCTGCATCGAACGGATACTGACGAACAAGCGCAAGGGGCCACGCATACTCGTCATCGGCCCGACCCGCGAACTGGTCACGCAAATCGACGACGAGTTCCGCAGACTGACCTCAGGCACTCAAATCCGTACCATGACCATTTACGGAGGGATCTCAGAAAAACCTCAGATTCAGAAACTGGAACGACGACCCGAGGTGATCTGCGCCTGTCCTGGCCGGTTACTCGATCTGCTGGGCCGTGGATTCGTCGACCTGTCGCAGATCGAAACCCTGATCCTTGACGAAGCCGATCACATGTTCGACATGGGCTTTCTCCCGGACATCCGAAGAATCATTCAGAAACTCCCCACCAAACGCCAGAACTTGCTTTTTGCCGCCACCATGCCGAAAGAGATCCGCAAGCTGGCTGAACAAATCCTGAACAACCCGTTCGTTTCCGAGATCGACCACTCGATGCCGGCAAAGACCATCGAACATGCACTCTATCCGGTTCGCGAGAAACGCAAGATCGAGATGCTGAGACACTTTCTCCGTCAAGATGATTTTGATTCCGCCATCGTCTTCACCAGAACCAAAAGACGAGCTCGACAACTCGCGCAAAAACTCGAAAAGGACGGGCATCGGGCAGTCGCTCTACAGGGCAACATGTCTCAGAATCAACGCGATCGGGCGATGAACGGTTTCCGCAAGGGGAACTACGACATCTTGGTGGCTACCGACGTCGCTGCCCGGGGAATCGATGTCCAGAGTGTCTCCCACGTCATCAACCTCGATATCCCTAATGTAGCCGAGACCTATACCCACAGGATTGGGCGCACCGGTCGAGCAGAGAGATCAGGAAAAGCCTACACCTTCATCACCGAAGACGACGGCGAGATGGTCTCAGCAATCGAGAAGATGATCGGAACACCGCTCCAGATCCAATCGGTACCGGGATTCGAAGAGGTTTTCATCCCGAAGAAAACGGGTCGCAAACGAGGCGGTAGCGCAGGTCGGAATTCTAGAAGCTCAGCGGCTAATCCGCGCGGAAACCAGCGCAGAAGAAAGAACTCAACTTCATCATCCAGGAGAAGAAACTCGCCCTCGCGGCCAGGGCAGAAAACCACGAAACCAACGCAATCTCGAGGTCCGAAACGTAAAAACACCACTACTGGGCAAAGCTCTGACTCCAGTCATAAACGTAACGATTCCGCTCGATCCCAGAAGAACCGCCGCAGCGGTAGCCGCAGACCAGCGGATCGATCGACACGCTGAAGAGGACTGCTGGTTGGATTGTGGACTGAAACCTAAGGGCAGGGGGTCCCATACGTGGGGCAACCGAGAATCTCGCCTTCCGGATCATCCCCGCACAATGGAAACGGTGCTGACGGCGAGTTTCCGCCGGCAAACAAGCTCGACAACAGGAACACGGCATCGGCGATATTGACTATTTCGTCATCGTTGGCATCACAAGCATCCGGGCAAGTTACCGGCGAGACGTATCCGAACAGAAAATTCAGCACGACGATCGCATCGGCGATATTGAAGACACCGCTACTGTTACAGTCCCCCCTCATAAAGGGCTCGTCCTGGCAGACATCGAGGGTTCCATCCCCATCTTGGTCTCCTCCTGCTGCGATATCGCAGGAATCAGGAATCCCGTTGGAATCGCAGTCTTCGACTACTGATTCGGCGATGGCACAACTGTCCAGTACTCCATCGAGGTCACAGTCCTCCGCCCCTGCGGTGAGATCGCAACTGTCAGGAACTCCGTTACCGTCACAATCCCCCTCGACCCCTGTAGCCATGTCGCATGCATCAGGAACTCCATTGCCATTGCAGTCGTTGGAAACTCCTGTCGCGAGATCACAGTTGTCCAGAGTCCCATTGGCATTGCAATCAGCCCCGGTACCCGAGACCAACTCGCAGCTGTCCTGAATACCATCGGCATCGCAGTCGATGGCCCCGGCGTCGAGNTCACAACTATCAGGAATCCCGTTGCCATCGCAATCTTCCACTATTCCCTGGGAAACGGCACAGGAGTCCGGCACTGAATCGCCATCGCAATCGAATTCCAATCCCTGAGAAATCTCACAAGAATCGAGAATCCCATCCAGGTCACAATCGAGCTCGACCTGACACAGATCGGAAATTCCATCCAGGTTGCAGTCATCCTCACAAACGTCTGGAATCCCATCCCCGTTACAATCCGCGCTTCCCGGATCAAAGCCGCACTCATCAGGGACACCGTCTCCATCACAATCCTGGCTGCTGCCACTGGAGATGTCATCCGGGTCAGGAACGCCATTGAGGTTGCAATCGATGAATACGGTGATGAAGCCATCCTCGCTGGTCGGTGTGATTTCAAGACCATCCATCACGACTAGCAATACAACAGGCGGCAGATGCAGATCACTTGCGAACTGGAGCGGGGTATCCCCAGCAACAGCGGTTGGAACAATCGAATAGGTAGCGATCAGGATCTCCTGATCAGTACCAGCCAGCAAATCGACAAGCGGAGGTGTGAGATCGAACAGACAACCGACTATGAACCCCACCCCATTACTCGGGTTCGATTCGAGCAGAAGATAATCGGGTGTCACGCCGCCGAGGGCCGAATTTTCGAGGAACTCACCTTGTTGCAGATCCACCCCCGATAGGGTGGTCGGATCATGAGAAACCCCCAGGGAGAAGGCTTCACAATCGAGGTCATGGCTCAAGAAAATCCGCGTCACGACCGGCAAGCCTGGAGAGCCACTGGCTCCCTGGATTCTCAGNTGCGCTTCCGGAGTCCCTTGGGCCTCACCNACAGCACAGCACCAAATTAATAGCAATAAACTGAACCAGAAACGCATCGGTTCCCTATCCCATAGCCCATAACCCGATCCGGGGAATTCGGAGTCTCCCTGGCTGATAATGCAAGACACCCCCTCATTCTATTCGAGGAGTCATGTCCCGCGACCGCCGATGTGAACCAACAGAACAAATGTCACAAATGGGAGATCACATCGCCAAAAAATAAAGTCGCTATCTCAGCGGATAAAACAGCTCCTGGAGATCGCTCACGGTCTCCAGGAGCTGCACCATTTTCGCACTCTCCACAATATCCCTATTTACTCAACCGGTCGCAAGCCACTCAATCGAGACATTCGAGCAGATCAGCAGTGAGATCAGGCCCTTGAGTCAGATCAGATGGAGCCGGCAAAGGTACTTCATTACCGAAAAGACGACCCAGAAGCCGCACAGGATCGGCAATGTTGATCTCCCCATCATCGTTCATATCGGTGGCATCCTCACAGAGCACCGGGCCATCTTCGAACAGATATTGAAGAGAATGAATCGCATCGCTGATGTCCACCACCTGGTCTCGGTTCGAATCGCCACGACGGAAGAAGACAGGCAGTGTCGGATGATCAAAAGGCGGTAACTCAAGGCGAACTCGTTCGTCGGTCAGAGCCAACATGAACTGGACCAGATCAGCCTGGACTCCGGCAGGTAAGTTCAATGGAGGAGTGCCTGGNCCCTGCTCAGGATTCTGNAAATCACCCCCATCATTGTAGAAGGTGACCACTTCCTCCAGCGACATCTTGCCACCGTTGTGGAAGTAAGGAGCGCGTAGTTCGACATTGCGCAGCGGTGGAGTCTTGAAGCGACCGATGTCNACGGGATTGCCGGTTACCGCGAAGCGACCGACATCTTCNGCTTCGGGACGAACTCCGATGTCGTGGAATTGGCCATTACTGAGGAAAGGCCCTCCATGGCAGGGAAGACAATTGTTCAAAAATACGTTCATCCCATTGATCTGATTTTGACTGAGAGCGTTCTGATCTCCTGCGATGAACGCATCGAGGGGTGTCTGATTCGCGAATAATGTCCGCTCGTAGGTGGCGAGGGCAAAAGCGATTCTCTCTCCCGTGATCTCCGGCGTTCCAAATGCCATCTGGAACAGAGATTCGTAATCGGGGAACTGGATCAGGGCGTCAGCCATCTCCTGCGGTAAATCGGTCGCAAACTGAAGTGGTATTGCGGCGACGAGACGAGCTCTGACATCGTCCCAGGTTCTGGTGTCACACCCCATCTCGATCGAGGAGATGATGGGGCCCACCGACTGTGCCTCCAGTGCACCCGCAGCAGGTGAAGGGCCATTGCCAGGAATGCTCAACTGTCCCGTCTCCGGATTGTTGAAGGCCGGACCCACTCGACCGTCCCAGAACAGCCGCGGATCAAACATCGCGCCGATCGTAGAAGGAGATTTTCTCGATGTGACCTGACGTTCCCACTGAAACAGCTCATCGGATAGTAACTCGCCAGCACAGTCTTGCCTTTGCACACCCAGGGATCCGCGGACATCATCCGCAGTGCCGAACTGCCCATCCGAACCCGGATGTATTGACAGCTCATCCATCGATCTGAGATCACTACCTCCCGCTGCCGATGAGTGGCAGCTGCCACAGGCGACGGCACTATCCACTGACAGTTGCGAGTCCCAGAACAGGAACTTGCCCAGCAGTGCCTTTTCCAGCGTGATGGGATTCTCGGGAGTTTCCGGTACGGGCGGCAATGCCGGAATCGGGCCGCCACCGGGTGGTCCAGGTGGTCCCGGCGGACCGGGCGGGCCCTGAGCCGGGAGATCCACAGCACTGATCAGAAGTAGCGAGAGAAGTACCACGGGTAGTAATGAAACGAGCCGACCCAGGAAGCGGATTANCATCAGAAGGCCTCTTTTCTANTCATNTCGANNGGATTCCCAGGCGGGCTTGACTACCGAAGTAAATACGATCTTAGAGCAGACCAAAACCGTTGTCAGCAGCGGAATTGACACGATTCCAGCCGGGCGAGCAAAACCAACGTCAAACTGTGATCAACCTACCCTCCCTCCGAGCCTGACTCCTTTCAACCCCCCCAGTCGAGGAAGGTTGCCGCAATTCTCCCCTTCACCCGCAGCGAAGATCCCCTACTCTATGGGCGGGCTCAAAGGAACTGAAACCCGCTCTCACGGGTCCTTTTTGGAGCCGGGGGAAGAGGGAATTTGTCCGGGTTCAGAGAGCTCCTTCGGTTTTCAAGCGCTGCCCTTCTCGGGGTGCTATTACTGGGCTCGATTTGTGGCTGTACTGCCCGCGTCGCGGATCCCGACGTGAAGCCGTGGGCTGGACTTCAACCGCTGAATTCGGAACTGTTTCGTGAACTGCGCCAGAGAAGCGGAGAAATTCCTCCCCGTGGCATAGTGGACGTAAAATCGACCGGTCTTGCGGTGCTCGATGTCGATGCAGATGGCCAACAAGAAATTCTCCTCACCTCCGGTTCTACCCCCGAAAGATTCCTCGCTGGTTTACCGGGATTCCCGCCGATTCTGCTCGGCCATCAGGGAGATCTGGACTATCAGGTGTTGGCCGGTGCTGCCGGGCTACCCGATCTTCCCTGGTGTTCGGGAGTCGCCGCCGCAGATCTCGATGGAGATGGGGATGACGATCTACTGCTGACGGGAATCGGCGAATCCGTTCTTTTCGAAAACAAAGCCGGGCAATTCCATCGTGTCGAGGATTCCGGCATCCAGACCCCCGGTTGGAACACCAGTGCTGCTTTTGGAGATCTGGATCTCGATGGAGATCTGGATCTCTACATCTGTCGCTATCTCAGCTACGACTTCGCCTCTCCACCGATTCATGGGGATGAGTGGTCGTGCCTGTGGGAAAACCAGCAAGTTCTGTGCGGTCCACGGGGTCTACCTCCGCTGCACGATCTGGTATTTGAAAACCTCGATGGCCTCCACTTTCAGGAGGTCACTGAAGAATGGGGATTCGCCAGCACCGAGGCAGGCTACTCTCTGGCGGTCACCATCGTCGATCTGCACGGAGATGCCCATCCGGAGATCTTCGTCGCCAATGATTCGAGCCCCAATCACCTCTGGTCTCGTGAAGCCCCCTCCTTGTGGCGAGAAGAGGGTCTATTGTCGGGGGTCGGGGTCGACCAGGACGGTCAAGAACAGGCAGGAATGGGGGTCGGAGTTGGCGACCTCGACGGTGACGGCACTCTCGATCTGGTGGTGACCAATTTTGAACGAGAAAGTCTCAATCTGTATCTCAACAACGGGGATGGTACCTACCGGGATGAAGCCTCGAGGCGAGGGCTTGCAGCAGCAAGTCGTCCCATGCTCAGCTGGGGAGTCGGGATTCAAGATCTCAATCTCGATGGCTTGCTCGACATCTTCGTCGCCAACGGACACGTCTATCCCCAAGCAGATCAGGTCGCCTCGTCGCCAGGATATCTGCAAAGGGACCAGGTCTGGCTCGCCGAGCAAACGCAGGGAAAGATCCGTTTTGAACAGAAAGACACCGCAGAAGCCCCGTTTCCGGAGCACGCTGGAAGATGTGCAGTATTTTCTGATCTCGACCGAGATGGAGATATCGATGTGGTGACATCGAGCCTCAACGGTGCTCCGCTTCTGTATCGCAATACAACCGCGCCAGGATGTGGCTCCTTGCAACTACGCTTGCAACAACCAGGGCTCAATCGTCAAGCTCTCGGTGCGATTGTCACCATCGTGCAAAATCAGCGGCGCACTACCATGGCGGTACTGCGACAAAGTTCCTTCCAATCCTCTCTCGATGCGACGCTGATCATCGGAACCTCCACTACCTCTGAGGATCAGCCTGTTGAGGTGCGCGTGCGCTGGCCCGAAGGCGAGTTGGAATGGTTCTCACTCCTCAGAAGGGGTTCTTTCACCCTGGTCCGGGGCGAGGGATCCCGCCGCTAACCAAACAGCCCCCAAAGATCGTATCAGCGGTGCAATTCCAAGTTCACTTCTCTTTACTGTCATGATTGACAAATGTTCGATTTATCCTGCAAAAGGGACCTACAATTTGTCGATATAGACTCTATTTCGTCTATATATTGCAAGTTACTCAATTCCATCGCCCCCTCGTCATCCCGTAAAATCGATTCCATCAGATAACTGCTTGTAAAGCAGTATGTTAATCGGGACATTATTACATAAGCGTAGTTGTTTTCACCGGCTCACCATTGTGCGGGGCGTTTTATCGGACGATATCAGCACGGGCGGAATTGTGGGTATCCGGGGAATTCTATCGTGGGAGCTAAATACAGCGGGAGTCTAACAGAATGTCTATCTCATCCAGAATCCAGTCTTCCCGGATCCTCAATGCCGGGTTCGTTCTCAAAATGTTGCTACTCTCTGGCATGCTGCTGTGTCCATCTTCGGCACAAGCAGACAACCACAAGTGGCTGATTTCAGAGCTCTATACCAACGCCGACGGTACGATTCAATTCATCGAATTTGTCGATGACGGCGACAATGAGGGTTTCTTTATGGCGGGTCAGAACATCTCCACTTCGACCGGTGGCTTCTTCACCTTTCCTGCCGATCTTCCCAATCTCAATACCGAAAATCGACGGTTTCTGGTAGCCACTGCAGCATTCACTCAGTTACCCAATGCTCCAGCCCCCGACTATCTGCTACCCAATAACTTCTTACGTACCTTCGGTGACTTGATCGTCTACTCGGGTGGACCTGATGAAGTCAGTTACGCACTACTCCCCACTGATGGCATCCTGTCGATCAACCGAGCTGGCACCAGTGGAGTCAACTCTCCAACCAATTTCTTTGGTGTTTCCGGTAGCATCTCGGCACCTCCCCCCGGCGAGGATTGCAATGGAAACGGTATTCCGGACAACACCGACCTGGCCAACGGAACCAGCACTGATTGCAACGGAGATGGCGTCCCCGACGAGTGCACTGTTACCGGAAATGATTGTGACGGTAATGGGATTCTCGACGCCTGTCAGATCGACACAGATGCAGACGGAGTCATTGATCCCTGTGATGGTTGTCCACTCGACCCGCTCGGATCTGTCGATAGTGATGGCGACGAAGTTTGCGATGGCTCCGATGCCTGCCCCGGTGGAGATGATCGGATCGATACCGACGAGGATATGATTCCTGACGATTGTGATCCCTGTCCGCTCGATCCTTTTAACGATGCCAATGGTGACGGTATCTGTGGAGATGGATCAAATGACGAGTGCCAGGGCGCGACCGTTGCCTTTGTTGGACTCAACCCCATCGATACCACCCAGGCAACCAGCAGCCTCCCCGGCCAATACCCCCTCGACGCGACACAATGCCTGCCAAGCACTCTCGACATCGTCGGAAGGGATATTTGGTTCAAATACACGCCACCATTTGCCGGCTTGTTAACCGTATCCACCTGCGACCTGACCAGTTTCGATACTGATCTTGTGGTCTACGTCGGCGATTGCTTTTCGCTGGTACAGCAGGCCTGTAATGGTGATTTTCCGACCTCCGCAGCCTCCACTTGCGACAACTTTACCTCCGAAATTCAAATGCCAGTGAACGGCACCGTTGAGTACCTCATCAGAGTCGGTGGTTGGCAAAATGATTTTGGTACAGGAAATCTGTCCATTGAGTTTATCAGTTCTGCAGGAGGTTGTGATAAAGAAGGCCAAGCCGACGACGACGCCGATGGAGTTTGTAACGATGTCGATGTTTGTCCCGGTTTTAGTGACATCCTCGATGCAGACGGAGACGGAATCCCTGATGGTTGTGATCTCTGCCCACTAGATCCTCTGGACGATTTCGACGCTGACGGGCTCTGTGCCGACATAGATCCCTGCCCTTTCGACCCGGATAACGATATCGATAGCGATGGACTCTGTGGCGACGTCGATCCGTGTCCACTGATTCCAGAAAATGACTCTGACGGCGATGGCCTCTGCGGAGCCGCCGATCCCTGTCCTCTTGATGCCGATAACGATATCGATGGCGATGGGCTCTGTGCTGACGTTGACCCCTGTCCTCTCGATNCCGACAACGACATCGACGGNGATGGCGCCTGTGGTGATGTCGACCCNTGCCCGACCGACCCGACAAATGACACCGATGGGGACGGACTCTGTAATATTGACGACCCTTGCCCGCTCGATCCAGACAACGACGCCGATGGTGACGGACTCTGTTTCGACGTGGACCTGTGCCCCCTCGATCCGGACAACGACATCGATGGGGATGGTATTTGTGGCAATGAAGACAGTTGTCCGCTCGATGCGGATAACGACATCGACGCAGATGGAATCTGTGGCGATGTTGACGTATGCCCGACAGATCCGACTAACGATGTCGATGGAGACGGAATCTGTGGGGAAGTAGATCCTTGTCCTCTCGATGCAGCCAACGATAGCGATGGAGATGGGCTTTGTGCCGACGTCGACCCATGTCCCCTCGACTCAGACAATGACATCGACGGCGATGGGCTCTGTGCTGATGTCGATCCCTGCCCAATCAATGCCGAAAACGATGCAGACGGAGACGGAATCTGTGAAGACCTGGATACCTGTCCCCTCGATGCGGATAACGACGCCGATGGCGATGGGATCTGTGGTGATATCGATAGTTGCCCACTCGATGCAGATAACGACATCGATGCGGATGGGATCTGTGGTGATACAGACCCCTGTCCCAACAATCCTGAGAATGACGCCGATGGTGACGGAATCTGTGAAGACCTGGATACCTGCCCTCTCGATCCAGACAACGATTTCGACGGCGATGGGATCTGTGGTGACGTAGACATCTGTCCGCTCGATCCAGACGATGACATCGATGGAGATGGAATCTGCGGAGATGTAGATAGTTGCCCACTCGACCCGGATAACGACTCTCGATGAGGACGGGATTTGTGGAGACANNGATCCNTGTCCGCTCGATCCAGACAATGACATCGATGGAGATGGAATCTGCGGGGATATAGATACTTGCCCNCTCGATCCAGACAANGACNNNGANNNNGATGGGCTCTGTTCNAACGANGATCCGTGCCCCGAAGATATNGAGAATGACGTCGACGGTGATGGATTATGTGGAGCCANCGATCCGTGCCCGGCAGATCCTGATAATGATCTCGATGGTGACGGCCTGTGTGNNGACGTCGACACCTGTCCCAACGACGCAGATAATGACATCGACGGCGATGGATTATGCGCAGATGTCGATCCCTGTCCCGAAGATGTAGAAAACGATGTCGACGGCGACGGCCTTTGCGGAGCACTCGATCCTTGTCCGGCAGATCCGAACAACGACATCGATGGCGATGGGATTTGCGGAGATCTGGACAGTTGCCCCAATGATCCCGACAACGATATAGACGGTGACGGGATTTGCGCTGATCAAGATATCTGTCCCAACGATCCTGATAACGACATCGATGGAGATGGAATCTGTGGCGACGTGGATGCCTGTCCCAATGACCCTGACAACGACATCGACGGTGACGGACTCTGTGTCGGCTCCGACCCCTGTCCCAACGACGCAGATAACGACCTCGACGGCGACGGACTTTGCGCAGATGTCGACACCTGTCCCAACGACGCAGATAATGACATCGATGGCGATGGAGTTTGTGGAGACGTCGACCCCTGTCCAGACGACGTCGAGAATGACGTCGATGGGGATGGACTCTGCGGAGCCCTCGATCCCTGTCCTGCAGATCCCGACAACGACGCCGATGGCGACGGTATCTGTGGAGACCAGGACAGTTGCCCGTTCGATGCCAACAACGATCTCGACGGCGATGGAATCTGCGGTGACGTGGATATCTGCCCATTTGATAGCAGCAACGACGCTGACGGAGATGGCCTCTGCAGCAATGAAGATTTCTGCCCNCTNGATCCNGACAACGATATCGATNNCGANGGAATCTGTGGTGACGTGGATGCCTNTCCACTCGATCCNGACAACGATATCGATGGCGATGGCCTGTGCGCCAATGACGATCCCTGTCCCAANGACTTCGACAACGACGCCGACGGGGATGGACTCTGTGGTGATGTAGATTCCTGTCCACTCGATCCGGATAACGACATCGACGGAGACGGNCTATGTAGCAACGTCGACAGTTGCCCACTCGATCCAGACAACGACGTTGATCAGGATGGGATCTGCGGCGACCTGGATGCCTGCCCACTCGATCCAGACAACGACATCGACAATGATGGTATTTGCGGTGACACGGACAGCTGCCCACTCGATCCAGACAACGACATCGACAATGATGGTATTTGCGGTGACACGGACAGCTGCCCACTCGATCCAGACAACGACGCTGACGGGGATGGGCTCTGCGGCNACGTAGATACCTGCCCACTTGATCCTGATAACGACATCGATGGTGACGGCCTCTGCGGCGACGTCGATCCGTGCCCAGACGACACCGAAAACGATCAAGATGGGGATGGATTGTGTGGTGCTCTCGACGCTTGTCCGCTCGATCCAGACAACGACAGCGATGGCGATGNGCTATGCAGCAACAATGATTCCTGTCCACTCGATCCAGACAACGACATCGATGGAGACGGGATCTGCGGTGACGTCGATAGTTGCCCACTCGATCCGGACAACGATATCGACGGCGATGGAATCTGCGGTGATGTAGATTCCTGTCCACTCGATCCCGATAACGACATCGACGGAGACGGACTATGTAGTAACGTCGACAGTTGTCCACTCGATCCAGATAATGATCTCGATGGAGATGCTATTTGCGGAGACGTCGATATTTGCCCACTCGATCCAGACAACGACGCCGATCAGGATGGAATCTGTGGCGACCTCGATAGTTGTCCGCTCGATCCAGACAACGACATCGANNNNGANGGNATCTGCGGTAACACAGACAGCTGCCCACTCGACCCAGACAATGACATCGATGGAGATGGAATCTGCGGTGACGTCGACAGTTGTCCACTGGATGCCGATAACGATGTTGACGGCGACGGCNTNTNCACTGGATGCCGATAACGATGTTGACGGCGACGGCCTATGCGGAGATGTAGATCCTTGCCCGTTAGATGCCGAAAATGATGCCGATGGAGATGGACTTTGTGAGAGCGAAGATCCGTGTCCCGAAGACCCAGGCAATGATTCCGACGGAGATGGGGTCTGTGACGGTGTCGATCTGTGTCAGGGCTCCGACGACAACATCGATTGCGACGAGAACGGAATTCCCGACGGCTGTGATATCGCAGACGGCGCCATCGATACCAACTCCAATGGAGTTCCGGATGTCTGCGAGGGTGTCTTCTTCATCCGTGGAGACGGAAATAGTGACGGGGTCATAGATATTTCAGATGCCTACCAGGTGATCATGACCGTGTTCGCGGTTGGATTACCGCCCTGTGCGGTCGCTCTTGATGTCAACGATGATAGTTTCCTGGACATCAGCGATGCGATCTATCTGCTCGAAAGCATCTTCAATGGTGGGCCTCTTCCGCCCGAGCCAACCACCGAGTGTGGTCCAGATCTGGATGCAGTATTGCCCTGTACCCAGCCACCAACCTGTCCGTAAGCTGGTGAGCATACTGATGCACGCCGCAGCAAAGTACTGATAAAAAACGGCCCTCGTCTTGAAAGACGGGGGCCGCTTTTCAAAATCGGATGCAGTGATGCAATCCGAATTTCAGAAGCAATCGGGGCGAGAGGATTCGAACCTCCGACTTCCTGCTCCCAAAGCAGGCACTCTGCCAAACTGAGCTACGCCCCGCGAGGCTTCCGCGCTGTACTCCCCTCCTCCAGGACAAGGGAGAAGAAACGGGGAACCGGTCCGGATCACAAAAATGGGGACTTTCGTCGCCCGCCACTTCAACGCCACGAACGCTATTTCTGCGTCCTAACTTACCTCGAAGGTAGGTTGATGACCCAACAACTTGGAAGACTCGACGAAGATGGTCTGATTCTCCCGATCACGGAAAAGCCAGCCCTCAACTCCGTCCTTCTTCCAGCTCTCAACCGGAACGATTTCGTGAACACGCGCGTACTGGTTCAACTGTTCCGCCATGGTGTATCCCCCAGCTGTACTCGTACTGACGACCCGATTCCGGCTCACCCGTCTGGAAAAAGATCCTGGTGCCGGGAGAAGCGGGTGTCAAGGGAGACGGTGCCTCGGTCGCTCTGACACGTTATCCTATGGGTGTCCCCTTCAGAGTGACCCGCGGGAGGGAGCCCGGTGCCCGAAACCGCCATGAAAATTGAACCTCCGATTTCCGATCAGTCCCGGCTTGATCCCCGGCTCCGTGCCGGACGAGGCAGAATCTGCCGTCACGCGCTGCTGAGAGGGGCAACGGCAGGAGTGTGGACCACTCTTCCGGTCGCAGCACTGTTGTGGAAAATGGGCCCTGCCAGTGGCCGTACCATTTTCCTCTCGGTCGGCCTGATCGTGCTGGGAGCATTCCTCACCGCCCTCTACCACCAATTCAGGGTCCGATCTCGCTGGCCCAGGATCTGGGACGCGACCCTCGGTACCCCGGCTCTGGTCGAGACGGTGGTTCACTGCCACCGGCAGCATGTCGCGCAGTCTTGGCATGAGTCGTTACGCGCTCGTAGTTCCCAGATACCTCTTCCAGCACCGGCGCAACTGCATCGCCTGGCCCCTTTCCCGTCGCCACTTGTGTCGCTCTTGTTGACTCTCCTGGTCCTGTGGCTCGGGTCATGGCATATTTCCGCCTCTGAACCCAACCCGGCGCTATCCTCGCGACAACAGGCCCATTCAGAAACCTCGACAACCGGAACCAGGGAAAGTCGTCCAGCCCAGCTCCAGGGGAACCCGGCTGAGCTGTTACGAAGCCGCGAAGATGCCGCCCTCGCCCTGGCGGGTCGTAGCCACCTATCGCAGGTGACCGATCATCTGAGGCAAGGATCGGACCTCTCGGCACCGACCTCCCCACTGCTGGACCGTGATCGGCAAGCCTTGAAAGCCGCTCTCGGACGCCTTCTAGATTCTGATCCTCGACGTGAAGTTCTGGAACAATGGCTCGCCACTGACCGTCCTGTCGATACGGCCCCATCAACCCCGATCCCGGGCCTGCAAGCCACCGGCGATCTGATCGCTCGGGATCAGACTCCGGGAATCGAGTCCGGTTCGGCAGATACAGAACTGGCAAATGGCGGCCGCGACGTGCCAAATCGTCTCGAATCGACCTCCGAAGCAGCTCCAGGACTCGAACCCGTTACCGACGAGATCCGCCTGGAAAGGGGAATCGACATCGAAAGCGAAGTTCTCGCTGCCGGAAGATCACCTTCTGTCAGGGAAACCTCTTCCTCCTGGGACCGAGTCCGGGATGATCCCCGTCTGGAACCACGCTGGATCGAGGTGATCGATCTTTACCTGAATCTTCTGCGAGGGAGGGAGCAAAACGGTGGTCGATGATGCGGCGCGGAAATTCCGCGAACAGGATCTCAAACTTCGTTCCTCCATCGAAGAGGTGATCCTCGGACAGCACGATGCAGTCGCAGCCTCCAGTGCAGCCTTGCTGGCCGGAGGGCATCTGTTGCTGGTCGGCGTTCCGGGAACCGGAAAGACGAAACTTGCAGAAGGTCTGGCCCGGGTTACTGGATTGTCACGGGGTCGAGTTCAATTCACCCCGGATTTACTCCCTGCGGACATCCTCGGTGGAGAAACATTACTGCCAGGAACGGAGGGTGATCGGATCGAGTTCCGCCCGGGTCCTGTGTTCACCCAGTTGCTCATCGCGGACGAAATTAATCGAGGTACCCCACGTACTCAGTCGGCACTGCTTGAGGCAATGCAAGAGCGGGCTGTCACCATCTCTGGAACTCGACATTTACTCGATCCACTGTTCAGTGTCATCGCCACCCGAAATCCCATCGAGATGGAGGGCACTTACCCGCTTCCCGAGGCGCAGCGCGATCGTTTCTTGCTTGAGGTTTCGCTGCCCGATCCAGGATCAGATGTTCTGGCACGGATTGCCGCAGCCACCACCCAGGAACAGGATCCAGAAGTGTCTCCCCTGCTTGATCCCGAACAATTTGCACAGATGCAGCGAACCGTACGAAGAGTGATCGTCGCCGATTCCGTCATTGAACGTGCCGCACGATGGGTCGGAGCCACTCGGCCCGGAGACTCTGCCGCTCCCGATGAGGTGAAGGAAGGAGTACGTCTGGGTGCAGGTGCACGGGCTCTGCAAGCGCTGATCCTCTGTGGCAAGGTCGAAGCGCTGAGAGACGGACGCACCCACATGGCGGATGAGGACTGGCGCCACTGGCGTCACGAGGCGATCCGTCATCGGTTAGTCATTTCGCTCGAAGGCGAACTCAATGGCCTGGGACCCACCGAAATCGTATCGGCAGTGGATCGTGCGGTGGTTCATCTCGGATGAGGATCATCACCTTGCTGGCTCCTGGCTTCTTAAGACCGCACTGCTTGTGGCTGTTGCTGACCACTCTGGGAGTAACCTCCACCCCTGCGCTGATCGCCTCCGATGATGGTGCACTGGATGCGATCGTTTCACTGATCGCCTCGGCACCGTCGGATGAAGCGATCATCGAGCGAGCCACCTTGTGGGCTCATGATCAGGGACGGCTGCTGGAACTGATCGATGGCATCGCCGCATACGGTATTTCTCGGCGCTCGCAGCCGGTCTCACTGGCGGCAGTAGCCATCGCCACCAAAGAAGGTTGGGTCGAGCGCTCGGTTGAGATCCTCGAGGCCTCTCTGGCAGTTGATGACCAGGCGACCACCCGCCATCAGCTGGCACAGCTATGGCTGGCTGGAGGCTGGCCCGAACAGGCACGTGTCGTTTCTGGTCGGCATCTCGAATCCGTTTCTTTTTCCGACATTCGTCTCGGGCTGAAACTGCTCGAAGGAGCAACAGCTCCCACCATCGCCGCTGGAATCTCAACGGACACCATCAAGCTTGTGGCCGAGAGATCCGGACAATGGAAGTGGGCCAGTACCTTGCTCGCGCAGCGAGGAGAACTCGATGCAGCACTAGAGGTGGCGATCTCCGGCGGTCTCGACAGCCTGGCCCGCGAACTGCTTTACCAGGGAGCTCACCCCACAGCTGACGCAGTGGGTCTGAAGCTGGCGCGCCTGCTCGGGGTGAATCACTGGGAAAACAATCCTCTGATCGATGAAAACTCGGAATCGGGAGCTCGCTGGCGAGCCTCGATGGGGTTCGAGGCGATGCTGCTGTCAAACCCCTATCGGCCGGATCAGTTGCCCTCGTTGCGTGAGGCCCTCGATCTGCTCGAATCCAGCGACGAATCGAGCGCTCGACGAGCGGTCGCGCTGTGGCGCATGGGTGGCGGCGGTCAAACCCGTCAGGACGTGAGCACTCGACTCATCCTTGATGACCTGAAACCCGACTGGCTCGGGCCTGATCGTCTACCCGAGAGCATCGAACAACAACTTCGCCGCTCCACCGATCCACAAGATGCAAATCTGGCGGTGGCGGCCGCACTGCGAGCCTTCGAGGGAACCCCGATGGAATCGAATCTGTGGTTCCAGGCCGGCCGACTGGGGCATAATCGGGACTGGGTCGAGCGTTCCATCCGCATCAGCCCCGGCGCAGTGGTCGCCTTCGAGTGGCTGCCTGGCATCGAAGCGCGCTGGAAGCAACCGTTCGAATCGACGACCTGGACTCACGCACCCGTCGTCAGTGACCCCTCTCATTTTCTTCCAGGCCCGACGTTTCCAGCTCCCGGGGCGCTGCTCGGTAGTGTCTCCGGAAAACCAGTCAGACGGCCAGGACACCCACCGACCCGGCCACGCTTCTTTCTCCAGCACTGGAAGTTGACCGACTCGTTGGCTGAAACAGACACTGCGGTCCGGCTTCGTATCACGAATGGCGCCTGGCTGCGGGGAGATGATCGTTCATTGCAGGTCATCGAAGTGACCCCAACGACAGAGCAGGTACAGCTCGAACTGGAGCCGATGGATGGACAATCGTTGATCGGACCCGATGGAATACCCGGAGCCTCGATCCTGGCAGCGATCTTTGGAATCTCCGAGACGAAGGAGCTGCTTCGCGTGGCACCAGAACCGCCCCCGATGGCCATCTCGATGCAGTCCTTTGGCGAGGCAGCTGCCAGACGGGCACGGGATGCCACGCTCATGCGATGGATCGACTTTCGAGCAATCGACGATGGCACGTGGTGGGTGGATGTTGCTGGCGTGTCCGGTCTGTTCGCCACCACAGCTCCAACTCCGGTCGCGATAGTACTTCCGACCGAGCAAACTCCCTCTTCCTCGAACGTGATGCCACCGGGCCCATTGCCGACCGAGAATCTCATCCTGGTAGGCACCCTCCGTCATGGTCTGCAGCCGAGCGCATCTCGTCCCGTGGTGGAAAGGTTCGGAGCTCCCGACCCGCTGCTTCCAGCAGGGGAGAAGTTACTGGTGACAGCAGGAGTCGGCGATCGGGTCGTCGTCACCGATTCCGGACTGGTCGGTTATTTCGAACCGGGTGCCGCTCAAGCGTTATGGTGGAAACAAATACTACAACCGCTACTGCCTGGAGTCGGTGGTTTCGCACCGCTGCCGCTGGCTACTGTTCAACCACAACTTCCCTGGTCTGATGCGGTAACCCCGCGGTTGATCGAGATTACTGCTGACGATGGCACCTCACGCTTCTTGTTGCTGACCAGCGATGTCTACATCATCGATGCTCAGAGCGTCGAGCAAATCCCCGTACCTGAAATGGCAGAGACCGGTTTCGCCGCTGCGATACTCGACGACGACGGACAGTTGCTGGTGCTCGATGCTCTCGGCAATAACCTGATCACCCAGCAATCAGTCCACAACCTACCGAAAGAAGGTGGCTATCAACTGATCGCAACTGGAACAGAAACCATCATTCTTGGTCAACAACAAGGACAGACATGGCTGGCTCATTTTGACGGCAAAATCGTGCGAGAGATCTCGACACCCCCACTTCCCGATGAACGGGATCGACCTCAGCTACGGGTGGCTGCCCTCGGACGCTGGAGAAATGAAGTGCTGTTAGTGGCTGACCGATTATGGCTGCTCGATGAGAACGGGACCGATCATCGCGCTCTGACCGATGCTCCGGAGGATGGCAACTATCGACCGGTCCACTGGGTCCAACCACCGCCCCGGGTCGAGGGGAATCGAGTCACAATCGCCCGACCCTGGGGTGTAGTCGAGACCTGGAGCGTACCGTGACCGCTGCCAACGCCCTCTCTTCTCACTTCATCGAACGCCTGGCAACTCGATTGCACTGGCGAGGTGCCATCCATGGTCGAACTCCAGGTACGGGACGAGGATTGCGAAGCGCCGGAAGCGGGGAGTTCGATGGTCATGAACGCTGGTGCTCCGGCGATGATCTGGCACGACTCGATCTGGGCGCGTGGCTGCGCTTCCGTCAACGATGGTCACGGAAGTATCGCGACGATTCCTCCGAGCCATTGACCGTGATCATCGATGGAGGTCCGTCGATGCAATTTGGCACACGAGCACGAGCGATCCGCTGGTTGAGAGAATTACTACAACTGGTCGCCCGATCAAATCGAGATCCCTGGCGCGAATGGATCATCGACGGCGACGGAAGCCGCATCTCGACTGGCACGCTGGATACTGGACAACAACCGCGAGGAGCTCTCGATAACACCCTGCGCACCATCGAGCCTCCTCCCGGCGGCCGCGGTCGCGTCGTGATGATCAGTGACCGGCTCGTGATCGATGATATCGAAACTCAACTGAGTGGACTCTCGCGCCTCGGCGAACCGATCTGGATCGCTCCGTTACTCCCCGAGGAAATCTCACCTGAAGCCTGGGGCTCTGTTCAACTGGAAGCCACGGGAGAACCGACCTGGACGGGGACCATCGACCGCGCTGCGATCCGAAGATATCGAGCCGAGTTCGCCAGACTCGAACAGCATCTACGTCGTTGGCTCCAGAAGAGAGGCGGTTATCACGTCCAAATCGATGCGATGGCTGCGCAAGAAGTGTTCTTTCGCCCGCTGTTGCAGAGGGGAGGTCCACTCGAGGTGCGCTCGGGATGATTCTCGAACTGGCCCATCCTGAACTGCTGCTGTTGATGCTACTTCTGGGATTGCTGTGGATCTTGCTGCCGATGTGGCGACCCCGAATCGCTCGTCGACGCGCCGTGGCGAGCACACTGTTGTGGCATCGAGCGATCCAGGATCCTCGCAGTGATCGGCCTCTGATGCCATTGCTGCTGGCATTCGCATTGGTCCTCATCGCGGCAGGTCCGCGAATCATTCCCGACGGCAATCCCTCGATGGCGCCAAGGCGCCTCAGCGATGGGTCAATTCGCATCGATATCCGACTTGCTGAGGCAACCGAAGGTCAGATCCGTATTGCTGCTCAGGAACCTCGCCGTTTTCTTCTCTCCGATCATGGGGAAGCGGTGATCGAAGCCGGCGATCTGGAACCAGGAACGCCCATCCAGGTGAGCGTGGGTACGGTGAACCACACACTGATCGCTCCCGGGAGAAGTAACAGAGCGATCGTCTCTGACCTCAGCCAGCTGTCGCAGGTCGCCGATGCTCTCGAGGTGCTGGAGAAAGCCGACAGGATCAGGATTTCAGATTCCCAGCCTGATGTCGTCATCCATCGTCAGCAACCTCCGGATTCGTCGCTGCCGTCGATCATCTTCCCCGATCGAGAAGGAACACTGATCCTGCCACGAATTGCGGTCGCGGCCAGCCAGCCGGCACTGCTCGATGGACTCCATCCACGCTACTGGACCGTCCTTCGAGCAGCAGAAGTAGACGGAGATGCAATTCTGATCGATGAGGATGGTCGATCCTTGTTGTCGAGAAATGATGACGGATTTTCTTGGGGCTTCCTGCCCGGCAGTGGCGATCTTGCGCAAAGATCAGACTGGCCAGTCCTGCTCGGTCGCCTCATCGAAGAACTGGTTCCCACTCCAGTTACCGCAGCTGGACCCTCGATGTTGATGGGTGCCGGGCTGCACCTGTCGATCATCCTGGCACTGCTGATCGCCTTGCTGATGCCGTTACTGCTGGGACCCCAGGGTAGAATCCCTGCCATCTGCATCGTGCTGGCCATCGTGGTCGGGCAGATCCCTTCAGCGGCAAAACCGATGCCGGCAAATTCCAACCTGGAGGATTTCAGCGCCGGGGAAGCGCCAGCAACGGTAATTCAAGTTCCCAGCCTGGCCACTCCTTCCTCGCCGGCACTGCAACGACGGATTCGTTCTCGGGGAATTCAGATTGAACTGAAGAAAACCAACGACGCGCAATGGAAAGTGGTACCGGAACGCATTCGAGCGGGGCAAACAGTCTCCATCAAAACAACAGGAACTGGCAGTTCCTTCGAAGCAATCTCGCCGACAGGACAACGAATAGAGGTTCCTTCGCCGTGGAATCCTGCCACTTCTGGAGCCTGGTTGATCCAGAATCAGCAAGGAGAGAAAGCCTCTCTCATCGTGGAAGAATCAATTCCCGCAGCACTGTGGAGCGATTCCGGTTCCGCTGCGCAAAACCTGCTGCCACCTCCTGCATTTTCAACGGAGTTGACCGTGGGTCACTTCCCCGAGCCGGCTGCGGGCTCGGTAATCGTCTGGAACTCGGTCGCCGTCGATGACAAAACAACGCTGATGCTGAGCAACTGGATCGATCGCGGAGGCACCTTCTTCGCTTTACCTGCCGATCCATTCTGCCAAGACGATGGAACACGCCAGAGGCTGGCAACCATCTTGCCCACTGAGATCCCTCCCGCCCCACAACCTCCATTGCAGGACCTCGGAATCCTGTTGCTCGATCTCTCGGGAAGCATCACCGGTGAAGGGGCCTCAACCTTGCTGGCAAGTACCTTGTCGATTCTCGAGGGAAGCCCACCCCATTCTCACTGGGGCATCGCAGGGTTTCGCGAACAGCCACACTGGATCTTCCCTCCGGGGACGAGCATCGACCGTTCGGTACTGGATAGTATCGACAATCAGATCACTACCGGTGGCGGAACCGATATGGGATCCGCCTTGCGCTTTAGCCTATCTGCCTTGAAAGAAAACGCTGGTGGTAAATCTTTGGTCCTCATCACCGATGGCCGCAGTACCCCCGACGACTGGGATGGGATCGGAAATACCCTGAAGACGATGGAGGTCGACTTTCATGTGCTTCTGGTCGGCGAAACCATCGAACTCAACGCCGTCGAGATACTGCGTAGAAGTTGCGACGGATCACTTCATGAAGCGCGTTCTCCTCAACATGCGCGAGCATTGCTACAGGAGATCACCCAACCACAGGAAAAGGGCTGGCAAGCGGTCCGTTCTCCGGTGCTGGTCGCAAGTCTCGACGAGTTTCTCGATGCGGGGCCCCTTCGCCCACCCACTCCCCTGCGCCGAGTTGCAGTCGAATCAAGATCGATAGCCACCGACAGTAAGTATCTCTGGGTCGACGGAGAAGGCGCACCCCTGCTCGCCATCCGATCGATCGGTGACGGTGTCAGTGGTGTCTGGTATTCGGGACTCGACGAGTTCAGTCTCTCCCGGAAAGCTCCCGAGGTCATCGCCCAGTTGTCACAACTGATCGCAGGGAGTGCAGATCGTCGCAAGGAACCGAGGCGTAGAGGATTCCTGGTGCAGGGCCTGGAGGGTCAAACTCAACTGGCTCTTCAAAGACGTGGCGAAGATCCACTGTCGATGAATATCGCCCTGGGAGCCATCGGAAGCCAACTATCAACTCTCAGGGCAGAGGCGATCCCGGGAACCGACTGGTTGGTGGCTTCGGTCCCACAAGCAGCCAGGGACGCGGGTGTTTGGTGGCAACAGGGTCGCTCCATCGATGCCGGAGTCGTTCCGGCCAGAGGTAATATACGAAGGTGGCACTCGATCATCGGTTCAAGCCAGATTGAAGCCACTCTCCTGCGTCCCGCATCACTCTTCTTGCTACTGATGGCGATCTTGTTGCTTCTCAGCAACCGAGGGAGTCGCTGGTCGGATCTTCTCCCGCGTCGGGATAGGGAGCAGGCAAAGGTCCAGCGTTATTGAACAGGAACTGGAGGATTCCCACGGCATCCGCAATGTTCAATTCTCCATCGTCATTGCCATCGGCAGAATCTGGGCAGGTAAGCGGGATGCCCGATCCGAACAGATATTCAAGTAACATGATCGGATCGCTGATATCGACCGAAAGATCTTGATTGGCATCGCCTCGGATGAAGGGGCCCCCCGACGACGGAGGAGGAGGAAGAGTCGCAGAACCTTCATTTCCTGGAGTACCAAAATCACCAAGACCATAAGTTGTCGTGGTCGTGACCCACAGCAGAGGATTGGCCACATCGGGTGCAAGCAGATCAGTGATTTCGGCGGAAACACCGCTCTGGTACGGAAAAGTCCCCGCACTGTAATTGACTCGCGTATGCTCGGTCTGGCTGAGATCCAGGAGCACAACTTCATCGATGCTGTTGGCGAGGATGAAGCTGCCGCCATAAACATAATCAGCCACCAGACCACCGTTGACCGATGAATCTCCGTTACGAGCCAGAACCATGAATTCGTTCGGTTGAATCACCAAGCCACCCGGTGCATCAATCACATGCAAATCGATATCATCGTCACGGATCGTCCAACCATCGAGATCAACCGCGGCGGTGCCACGGTTAAAGAGCTCGAGCCACTCTCCAAAGGCATCAGTCACCAGAAATGGATTGGGCATCAATTCGGAGATGATGAGATTCACCTGGCCCGGATCAGGAGGGGGTGCTCCACAACCCTGACCAGTGGTGGGAATCGCCGACGCGGAGGTGGAGGGCGCACTTTCATTACCTGAGATATCCGTGGCAGTGATTTGGTAATGGTACTGAACAGCGCCAGCGACACTGATATCAGTGTAGGTGCTTACCGCTGAAGTCGTTGAGATTAAACTGAAAGGACCGAGTGGATCGGTCGATCGGTAGATGGAATAGCTGGCAAGATCGGTCTCGGAATTATCAGTCCAGTCGAGATCCACCTGGCACTCCCGGGCGAGCGCGGAAAGGCCGGTCGGAACTGACGGCGGAGTCACATCAGAAGTGGGACAGGCCCAGATGAGGCACACAAACTCGGGATGGTCGATGTAGGGATTTCGGTTGCCCTGGAACCCGAAAACATCATCGTTTCGTTGTTGTTCCGCAGCACTGACTGGATCCTCGAGATGCCATTCCAGCAATACCGAGCGCAAACCCATGTAGGCGATACTCAGGTTTTGAGTGACGTCGGATACGATGAGAGCACGATCATCCGTCACTCTCAGATCCGGTTCCGCGCAGCCGGTGACACCATGAGTGCCCCCTTCATACCGCGTCTCCATGTAGAAGATGGCCCGGGCCGCATCACCACGTCGATCTTCCCATGCCTGCCATGATCCAGCACTTGCAAATCCAGAAGAGAGATTGCTAAAGGCGGTTCCTTCCGCCGGCCACACTTCGCACCCGGATGAAGACGTACACCAATCGTATGGACGATTGCTACGTGCGGAGTTGTAGGAGGGACTGGCGGCTCGCAACTGATGGACATCGGAATAGGGATAGTTGCAGCTGCCGTTATTGGTGTAACCGTAGGAAGAAGGCCAGGTGTGTTCCCGGTTCCAGCCATCGGTGGTGTTCTGATCAAACCAGGAGACCGAGGTGTTGCGGTAAAAGGTGATGACGTTGGCCGGATTGGCCGGATCCTCTTCGGTAATTCCGAGAATATCCCAGGTGTCGGTCCCGCTACTGGTGTAGGGGAATTTTTCGTGGTCATCGACGATGTCATGGAGTTCCAGACGCAGTGTCTCTCCAGTCAATCCAACCGTCGAATCGTAATATCCCTGAGGTGGAGCGGAAAATAGCGCAGGGGCCACACACAGCGCCAAGAGCAGTGGCGCCAGTGAAAAAAGAGCAGGATGTGCCGTCCGGGGGCGGTACATTTTCGTCCTATCTAGGGCTACTTTGAGTCTACCGCAGGAAAGGTGTTCTGGAGAGCCATCTCCCGGCTTGACTAACAAGACTATTCTACCACCTGTTGTTAATCCTCGGTTTACAAGGGCCCACTCGACGGGACAATCAAACAGGAGAAGCGATCAGCGGAAGAGGTCTCCGAGTGAATTTCTGTCCAGCCCCCACCCCTACAACACTGTTAATTGTAGGTCTGTTGGCCCTTCTGACACCTTCCGAAGCTCTATGTCAAAATTGGATCGTAACCGGCACCGTACTCGACTCCGCGGGCGGACCCATCCAGGGAGCAGATCTCGATCTCGTCGACCCCAATGAGCCGGGCGGCGAGGTCCCCGTCACCGCCGATAACACCGATGCCGATGGTGTCTTTTCGATGATCATCACCACCACGATTCCGGCCCAGGTTTATGTCCTTCAGATCAATCCACCGGCAGGATTTGTGGCAACCACGGTAGAGGTGGATCTCGACGGGAATTTCGATGTCGGGATCGTCAATGTCGGAAGTGGCTGGATCATCAATGGCGTGGTTCAGGACATCCTCGGTAACCCGCTCTCTCCCATCGACATCGACATCCGCGGAAACAACACTGACTGGCTCGATCTGACTGGCGATTTCACCGAACCGGACGGGACTTTCTCCATGACGATTCCCGCACTGGTGGATGAGTACAGGTTCATATATCGCATGACATCTGCAATGCCGACGGCATTTCCACTTATGGTGGATGACGTTTTTCTGTTCGATAACACCGACCTCGGCACCATCGTCATGAATCTAGCCCATACCCTGACGGGAACAGTGGTCGATGCAGATGGGACACCGCTGGCTGGAATCGATATGAACATCTACGATGCTTCGGGTGCTTCGGTAGATTTGAATGATGACGATACCGATGCCATCGGAAACTTCTCCGTCCTGGTCCCCGAAGGAACCTGGGATGTAGTACACCGACAGGTCACAGATTCGCCCACCGAAGAACGAGTCCCTCACGCATTTCACGAACTGAATGTGGCCAAGAATCTAGGATTGGGGATTATCGTCTTACCCGTTGGATTTCATATCACTGGCCAGGTGGTCGGTTCTGCCGGGGAGGCGATCGAGGACGCCAATCTCGACGCAGAAGACGCCGCCACCGGTAACTCCA
Organism: Planctomycetota bacterium; assembly: GCA_002711105.1. Classification (GTDB taxonomy): domain Bacteria; phylum Planctomycetota; class UBA8108; order UBA1146; family UBA1146; genus UBA1146. The sequence continues at coordinate 131,345 of PAIH01000054.1, read as the reverse complement.
TTCATCTCAATAATGACGGCACTACTGCGACCGGTACCTTCGACATCCTGCTGCCGGACGGATCGATGAATATCGAGGTGGATCCACCAGTGGTCGGCCCCGTGAGGCAACCTCAACTGGTCCAAGTGGAAGTTACTGCACCTGGACCCATCGACCTGGGAACCATAACGCTCCCCGACGCGGTACTTCTCTCTGGCCGCTGTGTCGATTCTGCTGGAATCCCGATCCCGCTGATCAATGTCGAATTGCTGGTCAGTGCTACCGGCGCCGATTATCCGACACTGCACGAGAACGGAGGGCCTGACGGAACCTTCTCGGTAGCGGTTGAGCCAGACACCTATGATCTGCTACTGCTACCTGAACCCACCTCAGGTCTGGCCCCGGTAATGCTGTCGCAAATCCAGCTTCTTGGTCATATCCAGCTCGGTGATCTGATTCTCAATCCTGAAGTCACCCTCTCGGGAACAGTAACCATCATCCAATCACCTCTGGTGAACGCCACCGTACAGATCCAGAACCCTGCGACAGATGACATCCCGCCGTGGGGAACAACAACGACCGATTCGCTTGGGAATTATTCTCTCGAATTTGCACCGGGATTTTGGAACCTGATCTTCACACCACCACCGGGAAGTGGAACCCCAAGCCATACCGAAGCTAACCTCGATGTTTCTCAGGATCTGGTCTTCAACCTCGATCTGCTGACACAACCCGATCCAGTCAGCAATGTCACTTGCAGTCTGAGTGGTAATCTGGTGCAACTGGAATGGACAAATACTGAGTCCGATTACGACAACTTGTTGATCGCACGTGAAGGACAACTACTGACGACTTTGCCAGGAAATCAGACGGAGTATACCGACCCCGACCCCATCGATGGCCAGGTGACGAATTACCAGATCACCGCGATCCGATCGGGTATCGAATCGGAAACCCTCAGTTGTACCGTGGAAGGACCGGTTGTTTTCATTCGATGTGATCCTGGCAATGACCAAAACGTGTCGATTGCGGATGCGGTAAATATCCTTGAGCACCTGTTCGGCTCCACCGCCATTCCGTGCCTCGACTCGGCGGACTGCAACGATTCCGGGGTCATCGATATCGCCGATGCTGTGTACGTGTTGCAATTTCTGTTCGTAAACGGAGCGACACCGCCACAGCCCTACCCGGATGCCGGTATCGACCCGACCCCCGACAACCTCGGTTGTTTCTAAAAAGACTGTTATTTTTGAACTGGCACCATCGAGGTCGGAAACAAGACCGTCTCAGGGACAATTTGTCGCCAGAGCGCAGCCCAGGTTATCAGGAGTAGGATCGGTTCCACAGCCGGGGAAGGGTGCCTGCGGCGCTCCACCCGTACCAAAGATGAAGCTTAATTGACCGATCGCATCCGCGATGTCCAGCTCTCCACCATCATCAAAATCGATGGCAGCAAGGCAGTCGGCCTGGCCGGACCCAAAGATGTATTCCAACGTCTGGACCGGATCAGAGATGTCGAGAACCCCATCCCCGTTGCCATCCCCACGGACGAATGGAACCGCCGGAGCTGTCACGACGATCAACGTGGTGGCGGAATCTACTCCCCCAGGACCTGCGACGGTCAACACCACATTGAAACTGCCCGGACCGGTAAAAGTATGAGAAGGACTCTGCTGTAGAGAAGTCGAGCCATCATCGAACTGCCACAACCATGTCGTGAAGACACCAGTAGACGTATCGACGAAATCAACGGTCAGCGGCACGTCTCCGGCAGTGGTAGAGGTTGTAAATCCAGCGACTGGTGGCGGCACTTGCGCCTGCACATCGACAGCACAACTACTGACAGTTCCATCAACTCCGGCGACAGCCGGAATGAAGAAATAAATCTGGATTCCTGACGGTACCGGATCCTCCACGAAGCTTGCGGTCGACGCGGGCAATTCTGCGATCACCGCTCCTGCCCGTTCGATTCGTATCGTCGTTGCTCCCGGCGGAGAGCTCCAGCTCAGGAAAGTAGTCTCCGGTGCTGGACTCTGACAGATCAGTGCCGTCACATTTCCCGGAGGTACGATGACATCACAGGTTGAATCTGTTGAGGTGAGTGACCCTGCTACCGTTCGTAACGAGTAATTATGAATTCCCGCAGCCGCACTGGTATCGACGATAAAACCAAGTCCTGGAGTCACCGTTTCAATCAAGACGCCATCCCTACGAACCTCTACCGCATCGATGCCGGCCTCCTCGATCCAGGAGATGACTACCGATCCACCGCTTTGCAGACACTGAAGACTGGTCACCGGTTGAGGCGATACAGTCTCGATACAACTCGCCGTGTCACTGACGATTCCTCCGTTGGCACCGGCAACTTCGTACAGGAACGTGCCCGGACCGGGGATATCGATGAGGGAAGTGATGATTCCCGAAAGACTGGCTATTTGAGCGCCATCCCGAGTCACGATGATCTGGTCGTAACCCGGTGCATTGGTCCATTGCAGGAGGACCTCGGCACCAGTGGCCAAACAGCTGAAAGAAGAAGGAGTCGCTGGCGGTACCAGCAAGGAACAGACGGTATCGACTGAAGTGATTCCGCCGATGGTGGCGCCTACACTCCACTGGTGAGTGCCCGCTCCCGGAGTATCGGTGAAAGAAATCGCATCACCGTTGAGGGACGCTATCAGAATCCCATTACGAAGTACGGAGATGGAATCGTAGGCCTCAGCATTGACCCACGAAAGATCCACTTCACTTCCGTTCAGAGTGCAACTGAGTGAAGTGACTGGAATCGGTCCAAAAACCAAGCCACAGATCGCCGGTAGGCTATCGAATCCTCCGACCGATCCTTGTACGAAATACTGGTGAGCTCCAACGCCAGGAGCGGTGTCCACATAACTGGACAAGGTGCCTGCCAAAGTATCCAGGAGAATTCCGTCCCTGAATATCTCGACCGCTTCGTATAGCTGACCGTTGGTCCAGGTGATTTGCACATCAAATCCCTGTTGCTGACACAATAGCTCTGAAGGAGAAACTGGAGTCACTCCAAAGGAACAGGCGATCACATCGGACACCTCGACTCCTGCGACCGAAACCACCTGGACGGTATGACCTCCTACCTCGAGTCCTGTGAAGATAATCGAAGTGGCCGTTCCAGGCAGGATCACCGCAGCTGCGCCGTCGAGAGTGACCTCGACAGAATCCCAGCCACCAGAATTCGTCCACGAAATCTCTGCGGTAGTTCCGATCACGTCACAGAACAAGTCACTGGGCGGATTCAAGATATCTTCGAAGCATTGAATGATGGCTTCTACCAGTTGAAGTTTCGTCGAGGTGCCATCGGTAATGCCACCCAGTTCATAGGAGGCGCCCAGGGTCTTGAAGGTGAAGGCATTTCGATACACTGCCACGTCATAAGGAGGCGTGGTGTTGGACTGCACTACCGAAGATCCCGGATTGGCGGAGAGGCGGTCGACCCAGCTGTTCTCCCCTGCGGTGTAATCCAGAACCAATCCAGAAAGATCGCAACCTGGGACCTCAGATCCCAGCACCAGTCCCAAATTATCGATACCGGAGCCATCCGAGAGAGCTGTGATCCCGAAGCGCGTGTGTACGGCGGTCGGGGGGTCAAAAAACCAGGTGTCTCCACCCTCCATGTAGAGAGCATCTCCACCGATCCCGTTGCTCAGGTAGCTATCGAGAAGGTCGCCCTCCTGCAAGGTGAGAGTGAAGTTGTTGGGAAACATACCCAGCTGAATCCAGATCCGGTCGAACACATCCAGGTCAGAAAACGATGACAAATTCGAGGTCACGGCAACGTCTCGACCTGACAGAAGTAGAGCCTCGGCCAACCCCGCTCCGGAATCGACCACCCCAGTTTCCGGGGCATAGATCAGATCCTTGGCGTTTCCCAGCAGAAACACCGTACATGACTGCGATAGGCTTTGAAGTGACCCAACGATTCCGAAGATCTCCCAGGTGTGTTGTCCAGTACTGGCAGTGACATCCAGAAAGCCGGTCACATTCCCTGCCAGGGTCGCCAGAAGAGATCCATCCCGATTGATGATGATCTGGTCATAAGGTTCGCCTGCAGTCCAGGTCAGTTGGACCCCCACGCCCTGGTCGGAACAGGTGAGATTGAGCGGGGCTTGCGGACCCCCGAGCACGGCCAACAGGTTTGCCACGTTGATGCGGCCATGCCCAAAATTGATATCGAATCCGGGGGTATCCTGGCCCGGCGGGCCAACTTGATCTTCACTGCTGATCTCGAGGAAGGTCTGTGCCTGGTCTGCGGTAAGGGTCGAGTCCTGAGAAAGAAGCAGTGCCATCGCCCCGGCCACCACCGGGGTGGCTGCCGAGGTTCCCCCGAATCCCCCCAGGTATTCTCCGTTGACGAAACCTCCGGGTCCGGTGTTATCGGTGGTAGCCATCAGGACACCCGGTGCCACAACGGTCTGCTGGGTTCCAAAGTTACTGCCCCAGGATCTGACTCCGTCACAGGAAGAGGGAGTCTTGCGCTCATCGCAAGGACTGGTGGCCCCGACCGCAATCGTCTCGGGATATGCCGCTGGAAAAATGATGGCACTATCCTCGTTGCCACTGGCAAACAACAATATGCAGCCCAGACCATCTCTTCCGACATCGAGCCCGTATTGAACTGTATTTTGCTCTGCCGTGCTGGGCGCACCCCCGCCCCAGGAGTTGGACAGGATGTCGGCACCGTTGTCGATTGCCCAGGTCAAGGCATCGATGATCCAGCTATTTTCGGTCCAGTGATCACTGAATCCGACTCGTACCGGTTGGATTTGCGCCGACCAGGCCACTCCCGAAACACCCAACCCGTTATCGCCCTCTGCCGCAGCCAATCCGGCACAAGAGGTACCGTGAGCATCGTCAGCGAGACAATTCCCGGCCACGCCTGATGGACTCGCCTGTGATGTGGAATCATGTCCTGCGACGATGTGAGAGATGAGATCCTCATGAAATACATCCACTCCTTCGTCAATAATCGAGATCCTTATCGATGGCGATCCCGTTTCTATTCCCCAAGCCTCTGTAGCATCGATGTCGACCCCGAGATTGCCCTGCTGACCGGTGTTTTGAAGGTGCCACTGCGAACCGAAGAAGGTGTCATCGGGAACACCCATGGTGCGCAAGTGCATGATGAAATTGGGACTCGCCGCTACCACTCCTTCGATCGCCAACATTTGTTCGATGGTTTGCTCAATGTGTCTCGGCTTCATCCGCTGGGAAACGAGCAGCAAGGGCGATATCGAAGGGAATTCGCGAATCAGGGAGATATCTGGGTGAGCCAATACGCGGTCGTAGGCGCGCGGATCGTCAGGATCGAGAGTGATCAAGATCTCCGGACGGGGAATATGCAAACGACCTCGATACCGCAGGCAGGGAGAGGCCCAGCCAGAGACAAGAGAATCGAAAGAAACGACCACCTCGGCGGCGTTGTTTTCCTTCAGATGGAGAATCAGTAATCCCGGATAAGGGGTCTCTTTGATGGAAAGAACCTGCTCCTGGATTCCGAGGCTCCGCAGCTGTCGTTCCACAACCAGTATTGAATCTTCCGCATCGGGAATGAAAACAGCCATGCTGACCGGGTCGATCTCCAGTCGAACCCTGACATGTTGCCAGAGGTAGGAGAAGGAGTTCTCTCCGTCAGTGACACCGGGGTTCTGAGCAACGCCCCAGCCATGACAAGAGAGCAGCAAGGAAATCAGCAGGAAGCCCTGCTTGAACTTCATCCAGAACGAAGTAGGCATTTCAGAAAGACTCCCATATTCTCTTCAATTAGAACTCCTCCACCCAGAGTTCTTTATCAAAGAGTCGGCTTGATATCACCGAAAGCTAGACCAGAATCGGGATCCAAAACCTTTCCCGAACGTCCGAAATAGTTGACGCGAAACTCCATAGCTCAATTCTAGGGCCCCATGCGAAATTGGATACATCAGCGACCCAAATACTGACCTCGCTACTATAGCACACAATAAACTGGTCTGTCATTCCTGTCATACCTACTCATTTTTTTTGAGAATGCTATTGAAAGCCTATAAGTCGAATTACATTTTTATTATCCTCACCGCCGAGGAAGCCTGCCAAATCGGATGCCCGCCGGTTTGGACAACCTCAAACGGAGGACTGATGATCCCTTGGAAATTAATTGCACAGCCAATGAGTATGAGAAGTCGTCTGCTCTTCTTTCTACTTTTGACTCCACTGGTGCTATCAGGATGTGGTGGTGCTTCCGGAATCCCCGGATCTCCCGCCCCGGTGCTAGATCTCTCCAAACATCGCGACCTTTCCACCAATCGCGTTGAACCGATTCTGTCTGATCGCCAGACAGCCTCTGGTAGCAGTACTCCAACCGATTTCGATTACCTGGAAGTCGATAGCCCATGCGTCATCGATGACGACCAGCGAAATGATCGGTTCATGCTCTTCTACGAAGGTATTGACGGAGGACAACCCGATTCAGCGATCGGGTTGGTCACCTCAACCGAGGAGGATTTCGAGTTGTTCACCATCGATCGAACGATGGTGTTGAGCGCTGCCAACATGCCCGATCTGAACGTCAACGGAACACTGGAACAACCTTTTGGAGCCGGTGATCCGACGGTTCTGCTCGACACCTCTTTTGCGATCGGAGTGGATGGACGCTACCGGATGTGGTTTGAGGGCACTTATGGATTGGTGGGACTGATCAGTGCCATCCTCACTTGCACCTCAGGAGATGGCATCAACTGGAGCACCCCGGTCTTCTGCACTGGACTCGAGCCTGGTCCTGCTTTCGGAACCGTCATTCGTGTCTCCGATCCTTCAGTCGAACGAACGCCAGTTCCCACCGCTCCATTGCAAATGGCATTTGAAGTGGGACGGATTGATGGCTCATCGGTGATCGGAATGGCGTTTTCCACTGATGGAGTCGACTGGACCATCTCTGATGGAATTCTCACCGGAGCGCCGGCAGGTCCGGTCTTTACCGGTGGACCTGGATCCTTCGACAACTTCTCGGTTCGAGCACCGAGCATCGCTCGTGAAGTGGATAGCAGTGGCAACCTGATCGAATGGCACATGTTTTACGAAGGTTTACCTTTTAATCCCGCCATCGACAATGACAGCGTCATCGGATATGCCACCAGCATCGACGGTTTCAGCTGGAGTGGGTTTCTCACGGCGGTTCTTGATCCTTCGAGCGATCTGGTCGCCCCGCCCCTGTTTGATTCGGACGATATCAAGCAACCTACAGTGTTGTTGCCAGAACCAGAACCGAATGGACCCCGTTTTCTGCTCTACTACGCCGGAGATCCCCAGGTGCCACTGATTTCCGATGAGGTCAACAGGATCGGCCTAGCTGAGGGTTCCTGAGAAGGTCCCGCAGCGATTCCTTGGATGCGGTAAGATGAGAGGTGCACAGGACTTCCCTGCACCTGCTGCCCGGAGGAAGCGTTGTCGACCAAGGCTCCATCCCTTGCCAAGGACCTGCACCCAGGTCTCCCTTCTTTCTGCTGGAGTGTGATCCTGATCGCTCTCCTGTGTGCCTCGGGCTGTAGCGATGAAATGGCTGCTCCATCCACCTCCATTACCGGGACCTCGAATCCATCCTCTGACCAGGAAATTCCGCAGACCACTGTAGCGGTCGCGGGCATCGACGCCCCCCCCCACTTCACCGGCCCACGATCGGTCATTGCCGCCGATCGGCAACTCCACATCTCCTGGGATCCAGCCCGAGACGATCACACTGCACCGGAGCGAATCACGTACCGGATCTATCTCGCAGCACGATCCGGAAAGCAAGATTTCGACAACCCTGTCGCCACCACCTCTCCTGGAATGACTTCACACACACTCGAGGATCGCGCAAATGGGGAACCAATATTTTTAGTGGTTCGCGCTTTCGACGAAAAAGGACAAAACGACGGTAATGAAACGGAATGGCCAGCTCTCCCCAACCCGGTCCTGTACGTCGATGGAACAGCGCAACCAGGCGGAAACGGAACAACTCCTCAGAGTGCGATGAGGAGCATCGACGAAGCCATCGGTGAGGCGATCGGTCTTTCTGGAGTCAACATCCACGTCGCCGCTGGGCTCTATCCGGAGCAACTACTGTTGTTCGAAGGAATGGGAATCTATGGCGGTTTCCCAACAGGTTTCATTGCCCAGTCAGATCCAGAGGTTCATCGCACAGAGCTAGCTGGTAAACCGCAACGTGACGTACTGATCCTCCCCCCGGGTCAACGCCTGGTGGTGATCGACGGTATTTTCTTCAACGGAGGAGGGGAGGCGCGCCGGGCCATCGTCGCTGACGATTGTCAGATTCGGATTTCTCGCTGTCAAATCCACTCCTTCCGAGACAAGGGCATCCAGGTCGAAACGGATCGCGATGACGAGGGAGAATCAACCGGCACCATCCACTACTGCACATTCAGGAACAACGGCGGCGACGGCATCCGGGTCGAAGGATTCATCGATCTCTCCCTGAACAACTGCACCCTGATAGAAAATGGTCAGAGCGGTCTCTCCGTCACACCGATGGTTCCCCGTCGTGGCGAAAAAGCACGTATCGAACTGAACCGCTGCCGGATCTCTCGAAACAAAGATGTGGGACTCAGTCTCCGAATCGATGAACCGATTGGAAATGACGAAGATCCGGCACGGGTCCGAATCACTCTTCGTGGAATAGTGGCTCAGGGCAATCGAGACCACGGTGCCAGTTTCGATGTCAGATATCAGGAGAACTCTCCGGTTGATCTACGAATCCGTGTCGAACACAGCTCTTTCCTCGAGAACGACCGTGCAGGAGTTCACATCGATGCAGATGCACCCGGCGATTTCTCCATCGCGCATTGCTCTTTTCTGGGAAACCAGGGCGATGAAGCCATTCTCATCACTGGAGATTCCAGTTCGGCATTGACCCGCATCCGCTCCTGCTTGATCGGGGCATCGGCGGGATTCGGCGTGCAACTGAAGGATCTGGGTTGGCTCGATGTCAGTCGTTGTCTCCTCATCGACAACGGCGGCCCCGCCATTTTCACGGCTGACCAGAATCAACTGCGCGCCAGGATGTGGGCCAGCAGTGGAATCGGCGCCGGTCCGGTAGGGACTCGAATGGAGGGGGCGGAAATGCGACCAGCAACTGACGATAACCGCCCCGGTTTCATGACGGTAAAAAAAGCGTTCGAGGATGGCGTCCAGGTTGATAGACCCGAGCAGATTCCCATTCCCGAACAGGGTTTCCTGTTCCCGCCAATCGGTGGAGAGAGGATTCCGTTCCAGCACGCTGGTGGTGGTCGACTTCTACTGGCGGATGAAGACAGGTCACCGGTCAAAGAAAACTCCGTATGGTTGTTCTCTGACACTCCTGTAGCCCCCACCTGGACCGAGTTCGCCGCCTCAACCGCATCTCGACACGACGATGAGACCCAACTCGCAGCTCCCCCCGGCCTGGTCTTTCCGGGCATACCGAAGCTGGTCTCGGCTCCCCGACGACCTCTGGAAGTGATCTCCCTCGCTCCACAACCATCGATTCTTAGCTCGGGAAACGAACTGAGCTGGAACTACAGATTGACCGATCCTCCTTCTTCAGTACCCGAGGTGTTTCTCTCCATCGATGGCAAACAGAAACCGGTAGAAACCAGACTCGTCGGGGAAATCCTGCAGGTGACGAGTCCGACAGAGATTCCGAGAGGAAGCCGGGTACGAATCGAATGGGATCTTGAATCGGGATCGACCGATCCGGCCACTCGAATCTCCCACGAATGGCTCATCGCGAAAGAAGAAGGAGGAGGCTGATGCTGATCCGCACCCGCATCCGACTGCTTCTGACGATTCTGCTCGTCATCTCACTGGGTGGAGGTATCTCTGCACTCACCGTGATCAGTGAACTTCGAGGGGCGATGCGCGAGAGCCAGAGGAGCCGTGCCAGCCTGGTCGCCACCGGAGAGATCCGCGATCTTCTGCTGGCCAGTACAGGAGATATCGAACAACTTCCTCGATGGGAAAAAACCGACCGAGATCGTTTCCAGCAAAGAATCGATCAATGCCAGCAGATCATTCATTCGCTCGTGGATGTCAAAACTCCGCTGCCTGTAGAGGAAAGAGAAGCAATTCTGGAGCTGGAAAGACCAGTCAAAAATTTCGGTCGAGCGGTGACTCGCGCATTCCAATACATGGAGGAAGGGCTCGAGGATCGCGCCTTGAATCGATCTCGAAATTGGCTCAAAGACCACCTGGTTCCAGACATCGCCAGTGCGGTACGAACCCTGGAAGAAATTCAGCAGAAGCGTGTCGGATTCACGGAAAGAAGGGCGCACAGTGCTTCAGATTTGATTTCCCGGGTTTTTATCGTGCTTGGACTCGCCCTGATCGGCAGCTGTATTGCTTTCTTCTTACTCCTGAAGCGTTGGATCATCACCCCCATCGAAAAGCTCTCTCTGGCAGCTCAAGAGATCTCGTTTGGAAATTATGGAACAAAGGTAGCCATCACTTCACAAGATGAACTGGGTGGCCTGGCCCGAGAAGTGGAATCGATGTCCGAATCGATCGCTCAGTTCCAACTACAACTGGTAGATCGAGAACGACTCGCCGCAGTCGGCGAGATGACAGCGTCCGTGGCACACAATCTAAGAAATCCTCTCGGCAGCATCCGGGCGCTAGCTCAGAGCTGTCTTCGTGGCAACGATGCGGAAATCACTTCTCTTTCCTTACGGCAAGTGATGGAAACGGTGGATCGAGCTGATCGATGGTTAAAAGATTTGCTGCAGGGATTGAAACCAATTCAACTGGCAAAGATGAAGACAGCACTCTCCCCCCATCTCGAAGCTGTCGGCCAGACAGTGCGACCCTTTGCGGAAAAGCGACGGGTGGAACTACAGGTACAGATTGAAAGAGACCTGCCGGCTATGGATCTCGACTTCCGTCGTATCGAACAAGCGATTTTCGTGCTGCTCAATAATGCGATTGAAGCGTCCGAAATGGACAGTACAGTTCGCCTGAACGCATCTCATCAATCGGAGCATGTTCTTATCGAGGTGATTGACGAGGGGCACGGAATGACTGATGAAACCAAATCAAAACTCTTTACCCCTTATTTCACCACCAAGAAGAGCGGCCTGGGACTAGGCCTTTCTCTGACTCAACGTATCATCCACGGCCACGGGGGACGTATCGATGTGGTATCTTCTCCCGAGAAAGGGACCAGGATGTCGGTGTGGATCCCGACTGGCAATTCCGATTCCGATGTTCGAGAGCGAAAGGCGACGAATGGCTCAGATCCTGATCCTCGATGACGAACTACCGCTCCTACAATCTCTGACCCTTGAGCTAGGTCGGGGAGGGCATCAATGCCTGGCTGCCGAAACCGGTACCGAAGCCCTGAGTATCATCGAAAACAACTCCATCGAGATGGCGATCCTCGATGTCCAGTTGCCCGACATTTCAGGACTGGAAGTCCTTCGGAAACTCCAACAGGAGATGCCCGAAGTCCCGGTCCTGATGATCACCGCTTATGCATCTGTCGATAGTGCTGTCGAAGCGATGAAGGAAGGAGCTCTGGATTATCTCGAAAAACCTCTCGATCTGGAAGAGCTGCATCTGGTTGTCGAAAGGGAGCTGGCAAACGCCGCCGTGCGAAGATTGGTTGACGCTCATGAGAGGGTCTCAGCCCTGACCAGTCAGAACGAGATCATCGGAGAATGTCTCCAGATTCAAGATATCTTCAAGGTGATCGATCAGATTTCCGAGATCACTGTCAAGAGTGCTGCGGAACTTCCAACGATGCTCATCGGCGGGGAAACGGGCGTGGGTAAGGACCTACTCGCACGAATCATTCACGAATCTGGCAGCATTTCTCACTTTCCATTCCTACAGGTCAACTGCAGTGGCTTGCCTAGAGATCTGATCGAGAGTGAGCTGTTCGGTCATGAAAAGGGTGCCTTCACAGGTGCCTCTCAGAAGAAGCAGGGACTGTTCGAAGTCGCCGCCGGTGGAACCATCTTCCTGGATGAAATCGGCGACATGCCCCTCGACATGCAAACGAAACTTCTCAACGTGTTGGAAACAAAGAAGGTTCGTCGCGTCGGAGGTACCCGCGAATATTCCGCAAACGTGAGAATCATCGCTGCAACCAACCAGGATCTTGAAATTGCCTCGCGCGATGGCTCCTTCCGTTCCGATCTTTATTACCGTTTGAAAGTCGTTTCGATTCTACTTCCGCCGTTGAGGGAAAGAGGTCATGACCAGGATCTCCTCATCGATCATTTCCTGGACCTCAACAAGCACAAGTACCGAAAATCTAATCTGACGCTTCCTGACGCGGTGCGAGACGAGATGAAAAAATACCCCTGGCCTGGAAATATCAGGGAACTCGCGCATACCATCGAAAGACTCGTTCTCATCTCCTCCGATGGCGAAATCCATTCCCCGGGCCTGATGGAAGCACTCGACAAGCATGACCATCGCCAACTCGGACCGCAAAAGGTCAGCGAGCTTCAATTCGACTTCGATACGGGAGAATGCACCCTCGCAGCCATCGAAAAGCAACTGCTCGAACAGGCTCTCGACTACACCGATGGCAATGTCTCCGAGGTAGCACGCCTACTTGGACTCACTCGGGGAGCCCTGCGTCACCGACTGGAAAAACGCGGATTGGGATCGAGCGGATCCTGACCGCTGGCCAATGCCCGCCAACTTCCTGGCTCTATTTAGCCAACCAAAATAGGCTCTGTGAGCCATTGGCCGTATTCCGCCGCAATCTGGCCGATGATGTTATTTACTAGCTGGAAATACAGGTCATAAGTTGTTTATTATAAGGCATTTATAAGTAAATATCGACACCTCTCGACAAACAGTGTACAAACTACCAAAGTAGGCATTACATTTGCTCCAATTTTCAGCGAAGCGCTCTTCCCTGAAAAGGAACTCCTGATGACTGTACCTCTTACGAGCTCCCTGGATCGGAGTCCTACCAGGTACCGAATCGCATTCTATAGCCATGACGGCTACGGCCTCGGCCACTTCCGTCGCTGCCTGTTACTGGCTCATAAAATTCAGCAACATCTCGACGACATAGAGATCCTCATTGTGACCGGCTCCTCGCGGGCACGTTTTTACTCTCTTCCGGCCATGACCACCATCGTCACTCTGGATGCCGTCACCAAGGATCAAAACGGAAATTACACCCCTCGCAACGGATTGATGAGCATCACCGAAGCCCTTACACGACGCAGAAAGACACTCAGGACATCTCTGCTTGGTTTTCAGCCGGATCTCTTCATTGTCGATCATGTTCCTACAGGGCTTCGCGGCGAATTACTTCCCCTGATGCCTGATCTCAAAACGCGAGGAACCGAAATCGTGATCGGATTGCGAGACATCATCGACGAACCGGAAACAGTACAGCAATCCTGGAAGTTCGATGGTTGCGCAAAATTGGTCGACTCCCTCTACGACCATGTCTGGGTTTATGGCAACAAGAACATCTTCGACCTGGGTGAGATGTACAATCTCAGTGATCGATCTCGTAATCGAATCGACTACTTGGGTTATTTGCGTCGGTCTGTTCATCACAGCAGATCGGAAAATCGCTTGTCGGATCCATTCGCGACACGATCAAAAAAACCTCATTTGGTGTGTGTATCCGGAGGCGGCCAAGACGGACTACCACTCGGCAGCCTTTTCCTCGAGATGCTACAAAACCATCCGGATAGCTACGAAGGAACTCTGATTACGGGTCCATTCCTATCCAGGACCGATTCGCGCGCCCTGGTGAATCGCTTCGGTTCGCTTGCAAACGCGCAGATCCTTCGCTTTACCACCCACCTGGAAGAGCACCTGCAAACTGCAGACTTGATCGTCACCATGGGAGGCTATAACGCTCTGTTGGAAGCTCTCGCCTGCCAGAAACCTGTGATCGCGGTTCCCAGGGTCTTTCCGCGCAAAGAACAGTGGTTGCGAGCAAAAAAGTTCGCCGATAAAGGCCTGATCCGGTGCCTCCATCCCGATCAACTCACCAGTGAAAACCTGGCCGTTGCGACCCAGGAAGAGATTTCAAAGTCGAGCCTGGCCACTCCCGAGGAATGCGGACTCTGCATGGATGGAGTCGGTAATTTCTTGTCTCGAATCGAAAAGGTGCGTAAGCAACATTTCTTGAAGAGAAAGGTCCATCCCGATGCACAATCCGACCTCATCCGAGCTTGATTCACCTCTTCATGTTGCCTATCTCCTGAAGATGTTTCCGCGTCTTTCGGAAACCTTTATCCTCAATGAAGTTCTCGAACTGGAACGCCAGGGAGTCGAAGTACAGGTCTTCAGCTTGATGCCTCCGGGAGATGGTAAATTCCACGGTAGCATCAGCGAGTTGAAACTCACCATTCGTTACATCCCACGGGAAAAACCTGAAGCTTTTTGGGCGAGACTTGGGGAATTTGAACCAGATCTGGTGCCATCCATGGATCGCTGGGAACCAGCCGTTGAGTTTCTCAGAAAGTATCGGATCCCCAAAGATCTAGACATGTTACTACGAGCTCTCATCATCGGAGCTGAGGCAAAAAAATCCGGGGTTCAGCATATCCATGCTCATTTCGCGACCATCTCTACACGTATGGCTGCGCTGGTAAATTTACTCTACGACATCCCATTCTCTTTCACCTGCCATGCCAAGGACATCTTCAGGGTAACGGTCGACAGAGAACTCTTTCGAGATCTTGTTGCAAAATCTTCATTCGCCATCACGGTGAGCGATTTCAATCGCAATTTCATTCTTGAAAATACACCAGGCGTTGACAGCGAAAAAATAATCCGGCTCTACAACGGCATCGATCTCAACTTTTTCGAAACACCGACAGAACCCCTTAAAACTGACCCTCTGGAGATCGTCAGTGTCGGCAGACTGGTACCAAAGAAGGGTTTCGATCATCTCCTGAACGCCCTCTCGATGCTGAAATCCGGCAATATCAATTTCCACACCACCATCATCGGAGATGGTGAAGAAAAGACTCGACTCCAGCAGCAATGCCAAGGACTCGGCCTCGACGACAAAGTGGAGTTCACAGGAGCCCTTCCAATCGAAGAGGTACGCCGAAGATGCGCAGACTCCTCGATGATGGTTCTCGGTTGCGTTCCCGATACTGATGGCAACATGGATGCGCTTCCTACGGTACTTCTGGAGGCACTCGCGCTCGATCTTCCCATCGTCACCACGACCCTGACCGGCTGTCCGGAAATCGTTGGAGCAGATGCTGGAGTTCTCGTCGAACCGGGAAACCCGGAGGCTCTCGCCAAATCGATAAGCACCCTCGCCAACAAGATTCAAGAAGGAGGAATCGACCGAGGAACCGCTCGCGCTCGAGCAGAACAGCTTTTTGACCTCTCTACCAATGTCTCGACCTTACGTGGCCACTTCCTGAAAAGCGCCTTCAAGGCGCAATAGAACCAACCGATGAAGCGCTTCTCATACGTCTGCGCAGATCCCGGTGTTCCCCTTCCAGGAATGAAGGGGGCTTCTGTTCATGTGGCGTCGCTGTGTCGGGGGTTCCAGCGGCACAACCTGCTCGGTCAAATTCATACGGTGCGAGCAGAGGCGACGGAAATTCACGGCTTTCCGTTGATCCCCATCGAACTGCCTCCCAGAAGAAAACACAAATCCATCGAGGATCGGGAGAATCGCCTCTTCCTGGCGAGGCTTGAGCACCAAGGTGAAATTCCGGATTTCATCTACGAAAGATACAGTCTCTGGCATCCGGGAGGTCTGTACCTGGCCCGAAAGCTACAGGTACCCTTCATCCTGGAGGTGAACAGCCCGTTACCGATGGAAACCCAAAGATTCAGGCAACTGGCCAACGAGCCACTGGCTCGGGGGCTTGCTCGTCTACTCCTTCGTGATTCAGACGGCGTCGTCTGCGTCTCCGATGAGATCGCGGAATGGGTTATCTCCGAACGAGGTCACGGTGAGGGAGTGAAGGTGATCCCGAATGGAGTAGACGAAGAGTTATTTGATCCGGAAAGTTCACAACGTCCTGCAGGTCTTCCTCCGAAAAATATCCCTCTCATCGGTTTCACCGGCACATTCCGCCCCTGGCACGGCACCGATGACTTACTGGAAGCCTTCAATATCCTGGTCAATCAGTTCCAATCACCAGCCCATCTTCTTTGCATAGGTGACGGACCAGAGAGGTCTCGGTTCGAGGAAGTCGCGCAACAGATGGGGCTCAGGGAGAAGATTCACTGTCCGGGAAATCTCCCTCATGAGCAGGTCAATCACTGGCTTTCTAGTTGCTCGGTTGCGGTCGCACCTTATCCGCAACTGGAACATTTCTGGTTTTCTCCCATCAAGATCTTCGAGTACTTCTGTTGTGGCCTTCCCGTTGTCGGTTCCGATGTCGGGCAGGTAGCGGATTTGATCCCACCTGAGCGTGGGGACCTGGTGCAGATCGGCGATTTGAAGTCGATGGCAACCTCCCTGAAAAAGTATCTCGATTGCCCGGACACGGCCCGGAAAACTGGAGCAAGAGCACGCCAGTGGGTTCTGGATAACGCAACCTGGAAGATGCGAGCCTCACAGGTACTCGATCTGGTCGAGGAGATGAGATGAATCCCGGCACCTCTCTTCGACGAGGATTCCAGGACTGGAAAACCATCACCGGTAAGCATGGAGACCTGATCCGTGCCCAGTCCTCGCTACTTGCCCTCTCCTCCAGTGCTCTTGCCGTCGAGGTCATGTTCGCGCTGCTGGCTCCTTGGCCTGTGAAGTACATCTTTGACGGTTTGCTGATCCCCAGAGAAGGAACTTCACTGCTCTTCGTGCCACCTGGCTGGCCACAGCAAAACACACTTGAGTTTCTCGGAATCGTCAGCGCTGCGGTGCTTCTCATCGCCATGGGTCAGGGAATCTTTGGCTATTTCCGCACGGTGATGAGCGCCATGGCTGGCCAGAGGATGATCATGAAGCTGAGGAAGCGAGTCTATGCACACTTGCTGCACCTCTCCCTTCGCTTCCACAGAGATCAAAAACTCGGTGACTTGCTGGTTCGAATCACCGGAGATGTTCCGATGCTGCGTGACGTCCTCTCCACGGAAATGGTCGATATCTCGGGGCGCGCCATCCAGGCTCTTGCAACTCTCGGCTTGATGGCCTGGATCGATCCGGAATTGACCATGATCTCGCTGGTCGTTCTCGTTATCGTTTCGATGCTGTCGCGGGTCTTTAGCCGTCGCATTACACGGGTAGCGAAGAAGCAACGCGAATACGAGGGCGATATTGCTTTCACAACTGGGGAAAGTCTCGCCTCTCTCCAACTCATCAAATCACTCGGGCGAGAGAAAGAAATGGTCCGGAGATTTGCCCGAAAGAACCGCTCCTCTCTGCGGCAGGGTGTCCGCTCGACACGACTTCAGGCTTCTCTGTCGCGGTGGATTGAACTCGTATTCGCCGGAGGTCTTTCCATTGTGTTGCTCGCCGGTGCCTGGCGAGTGCTAGGGAATTCAGGGATGACCCCGGGAGACCTGCTCGTATTCGTTTCTTATGTACGGTCTTTACAGAAACCATTACGTAGAGCCTCTCGCCTGGCCGCTAAAGTGGGAAAGGGAGCAGCCTGCGCCGAACGCATCGCACAAGTACTGGAGATCGAACCGGAAGAAATAGATCTCCCCGGCGCTACCGAAGCGCCCCCATTCTCCGGAAGGATCGAGTTCAATGACCTTCAGTTCCAATATCAGCTGACCTCTCCGGAGGGGACGGAAACCCACCTCCCCCCAGCTTTGCAGGGGATTCAACTCGAAATTCCAGCCGGACAGCATCTGGTGATCACCGGCCCCAACGGAGCGGGAAAAAGCACCCTCTTTGCGTTGCTGCTGCGGATCTATGAACCAAATCGAGGGGAGATCCGCATCGATGGCCAGACGATAACTAGCTGGACCATTCAGAGTCTACGCGACCAGATCTCTGTGGTCTTGCAGGAGAGTCTGGTGCTGTTCGGAACAGTTCGAGATAACCTGCTGTTCCACCGTCCAGATGCTACTGACGAACAGATGGTCGCCGCGCTGGAAGCTGCTGGCTGCCAGTTCCTGCTTCAACATCCCGACCGACTAGATCGCCATCTCGCGGAGGGGGCAGGGGACCTGTCAGGTGGCGAACGCAGAAAGTTTTCCCTCGCCTCGGCAATGTTACGAGAAGCTCCGGTCGTCATCCTCGATGAACCGACCACCGGTATCGATCAGGCCAGTCGGATTGAAATCAGAGAACTGCTGCCACGATTCATGAAGGGAAAGACTCTCCTCATCGTGACCCACGATGAGGAACTCGCCGATTCATTCGACCGGAAGATCACCATGAAAGCGGGACGTATCGTCAACGCCGAAAATGCGGACAAGGGAGGTGAACTGTCATGAGTTCGATTCCCTTGCCTCCCGATACTCCACGTGGTCTGGAACAACTTCTTAACGGCGAACTCTGGCCTCGCCTTCTCGACCAGGGAAAGGTCTTTGCTCTTGATGATCCCGCTCAGTGCATTCGGTACTTGCGCCTGAAACCTGGTTCTTGCCGGATTTTCCTGCTCGGTAAAGAGAGAGACGGGGCCGATCAACCGCCTCAGGGAATTCTCCTGCGCATCTATGACGATGTAGAACGTTCTCGAACAGCTTTCGAGAAAGAGAAGTCTCGCAGGCCCCTCCCCTCACCGGATGGTCTGTTCACTTTCCACGACGAGAGCTCAGGCGTGGTCGGTCTCCCATTCCCCAACGACCCCGAGATCCCCGAACTCCGTAGAATCTACGAACCCGATCGTTTCCGTAGATTGGCTCTCGATTTCCTTGTCGACCACCCGACCGAAAAGTGGCGACTCCAGAGAAGCTTGACGAGATTCCAGCTGCTGGCTTACAAGCCGGGAAGACGAGCTGTTTTGCGAGCGAAGCTGAAGTTCCGTCATCTTGAAGAGGATCTAAAAGAAAGAGTCCGACTTCACCTGAAGGTCGAAAACAAAGGCAATGCAGGGCAATCGATCCGCCAAGCAAAGGAGATTTCCAGAGCAACCAGCATATGCAAATCCTTCCGAACTCCACGATTCCTCGGTGCTGCTGCCAATGGTTGCTTATACGGCCATGAGTGGAATTTCGGCTCTCACGTCGATCTGACAAGAAGCGATATTTCCGTGATCCTGGAAACAATTGGCACCGCCATTGCCGAATTGCACGCACTACCTCTCGAACTCAGACCTCTTTCTCCACCCCAGTTGATGATCGATGAAGTTCAGATCATCAAAGCTGATCTCGCTCGATTGCTTCCACACCACCAGGCCGAAATTGATGTTGCGTGCGATACTGCAATATCAGCAATCCCTGACCTTTCCCTACAACCATCCTCCTTACTGCACGGAGATTTACATCTGGATCAATTCCTTCTCGATGAAGACCGGCCGGTGCTTGTCGACTTTGATCGTGCGGGAAGAGGGTACAGTTGTCTCGATATCGGGTCTTTGCTGGAAGACCTGCGATCTCGGGAAGCCTCGGAAGAAGCGCGCGCCGCATTCCTGTACGGTTATCAGTCGACCAGTTCCGCTCCTCTGGATTCTGATCAGATCCTGATCGGCCAAGCGATGTCCTTGTTGAGAAGAGCGTCTGAGCCACTCAGAGCACTGGATCCAGCCTGGCCGATGAAATTGCTCGATTCGGTCGAGCGATGTCAAAAGTGTCTCGACGGGAGGAATCGATGAACTGGACCGACAAACTCATCGATCCACTCGCCACTGCACTCGCAGATTCCGGTCCCTGGATCCGTGTCGAAGAAGCCCGCAACGGCGGTTGGCTGTGCCTTTCAGGCAATCCGGGAGACCCAGCGGTGAACTGGCACCACCTCGTACAAGATGGAACCCTGACCCATCTCCTACCGATGGAAGACAAGCGGTTACCAGCGATGGCAACCGCCTGTTCAAGGTGGATCTCCGACGGCTTTTCGTTACAACTGCTGGCATGGCGTGTGGGAAGTCGAAGCATTTTCCGACTCTCCAGGAAAAACCAGTTTTGCTATGCGAAGATCTTCCGGCGTAATCGCCTCACCACCGAGAGATGGAAACATCTCTCGGAGGGTTCGCCTGGAGGATTATGGCAAGTTCCCGCTATTCTCGATTGGAATGAAGAAGATAAAATCCTCATCATCGAAGAACGAGTAGGGCTCAATCTGAATCAGCAATGGACCTCCGGTATCTGGCTCGATCAACATCTGGAGGCGCTCCGACAGGTTCTCCATTGGCTCGCAACAGCAGAAATCTTGGATCTGCTACCGATTCACACTGTAGAAGAGGAAATCAGGATTCTGAACACGCGGCTGGAGGTATTCCATCGTACCCTCAAGGAGCCGCACTCCAACGTGACAGGTTTGGTCGAAAAGGTTCAAGCAAGACTCAATAGTATCGGCGATCAGAAACTGGTCCTGTGTCACAGGGATCTTCACGACAAACAGATTATCACTTCATGGGAAGGTGGAAGTCTGATCGACCTGGATCTACTTGCGCAAGGAAGTTCGGCTCTCGATTCTGGAAACATCATTGCGCATTGCAAGCTTCGTTCTGAACAGGGAAATCCCGTCCCCTGGGAATCCATCGCTAAAATATTATCCAGAGATGCCAGCGACCGAGGTGTCGAAAGTGAGGCACTGGTCACCTGGACCGCATCCACTCTTGCACGCATAGCACTCATTTACGCACGTCGCAAACGACATCAGGGCCTCATCACCAAGCTCTTGAGTAGCCTGGACGATCTGCTGGAAAACCGCGGGGAATGGCAAGGAGTCATCGGATGAAAATACAGACCGCAATTCCTTTGCTGTTTCTAGCACTACAGTACGTCGCGATGGGCCCTGGGCCCTTGCTGGCAGATGATCCTGAAACTGGTGATTATCCGATCGGATCTCGAGTAGAGATCGATGGACGCTGGGATGGACGATTCCTCGAGGCGGTAAAACTGGTAAGAGAAGAGCCAGACGACT
Source organism: Planctomycetota bacterium (assembly GCA_002711105.1). Lineage (GTDB taxonomy): Bacteria > Planctomycetota > UBA8108 > UBA1146 > UBA1146 > UBA1146. The sequence continues at coordinate 110,392 of PAIH01000054.1, read as the reverse complement.
TCTTGGAAATCAAAGGTTTCATCGACTCCATCGACATCGCATCTAAAACATTCTCGGTTGGACCCTTTACGATTCTTGTTGCCAATGAAACCGACTTCGACGATGCAGAAAATGAAAATAAATCTCACGACCTGGAAGAATTACAACCGGGTTGGAGGGTCGAGATCGAGGGAGTTTTCGAGAAGCACCTTGTCTTTCGAGCTCTTGAGATCGAGGTGGAAACATCACCGGATCCGAGGAAAGAGGGGCTTCTGGAACTGGAAGGATTCGTCGAGGCGGAAGAACTCGACGAAGATGGGGTTCCCATCGTGGTCGTCCACGGAGTCCGCTGCCGGATCGGCCCTGGTACCGAGATTCCGGATGGTGTATTTCGCAAATCTGCCCAGCGACGAATCCAGTGGGATGATCGTAGACCCTCCACCGATATCCGGTTTCTGGACGACCGACTCGGCATCGGTGGACGCATCAAGTACGAGCGTGAAGTTCGGGACAACCACGATCTGGAAGAAGATTTTGCATCCAATCGAACGGACGAAGCATGGAGAGCCAGTCTTGAAGCCACGTGGAGCATCGACCGGCAACGCTTCCTGTTCGGCAAGGGAACCTGGAAAAGCTCCAATACCACTGAGGAAGATGAACTGGATATCACCGCTAATCAGGATCTCGGCCTGGAGGAACTCTATTATTTCGAACAGGGAATCCTCGATAAACCGATCTCCATCCAGGTCGGCAGGATGGATTTCGATGAAGGGCGAGAGTGGTTCTACGATACCTCACTCGATGCTGTCAGGCTGGAGTGGGAGGAAGGTCCTTATTCGATTGAAGCATCCTGGTCAACACTTCTCGGTGATCCTCCAGCAGCAGTAGCCGACCGACAGAACCGAATTTTGGCCGCTCGATGGAGGCAGGGGAGCCGCACTCACATTGGACTCTACCTCATCGACATCGTCCAGGACCGTGACGAGCCAACCCTGAACGAATCTCCCTTTTTCATCGGCTTCCAATCACACGGGAGAAAGATGGGCGGAGACTTACGCTGGTGGATCGATGGAGCTTATGTTTCTGGAGTAGATGGGTTCGATAAAGTTTCCGCCTTCGGAGTCGATGGCAGTGTCGCTAGACGATTTGAAGACTTGCCCTGGGAACCGTATCTGTTCGGCGGCTGGGCATGGGGTTCAGGCGATAAAGACCCCACGGATGGTACCAACAGAAACTTCAGGCAAACTGGCTATGAAGACAACAACAGCCGTTATTTCGGGGTTGCCTCCTATCGTTACCTGGGTGTGGTGACGCGACCAGAGTTATCCAACTTGTCTATCGTGACAGTCGGAGCAGGAGTGCGTCCTAGAAGAAATGTATCGGTCGATCTGGTCTTCCACACATATAATCAGGTTGAGGCTTCCACCGAAATCCGTAGATCCCGGCTGAGAATGTCCCCCGATGGTCTTCATCGAGATCTGGGAACCGAACTGGATCTGGTTTTCGGCATGACAGAGTTATGGGATGACTTTGATGTCGAGCTAGAGGTGGGTCGGTTTCAACCTGGTCCTGCATTCAGCACCGATGCGGACCCCGCTTGGTTCACTTCCTTGCAATTGGAGTACAACTTCTGAGATGCCCCTCTCGCCTGGGCGTATGGTCCTTCTCGCAGCACTGCTTGTGCTAACGAGTTGCGACCGTTTTACGCCCCCACTACCACCATCCATCGAAGAATCCCCCATACCGGAGGGTGGTGGGCTCGGTTCCACTGGTCTGGCGCTCGTCACCCATCCCAGGTTCGGTGGTATCGATGATCTGGTCGGCGGCAACGGTATGGTTCACCTCGGCTGGCAAGCCGGCATCGATGACAAAACCCCCGAAGAAGAGATCGAATACCTGATCTTTCTCGCTTCTGAGGGGACACCCTTCGATTTGTCTACACCTTCCCTGATCGTCACCGGGCAGACTGAAGTCACCATCGAGGGATTCGAAAACGGAGTTCTTCTACGGTTCATCGTCAGAGCTCGAGATACCGATCAGGAGCAAGACTCGAACGAAAATGAATGGCCCGTCACACCAAATCCTATCCGCTACGTCAGATCCGGTGCCTCACCTTCAGGAGCGGATGGGCTGACTCCCGACAGCGCTTTTCCCAATCTGGCCCAAGCCATCGCAAACAGCGTCAGCCTTGGTGGTGTCAACTTTTACGTCGCACAGGGGCTCTATCCTGAAAACGTTTTTCTGTTTTCCGGAATGATGTTATTTGGCGGCTTCCCACCCGAATTCGGGATCGATCAAAGAGATCCAGATTTGTATCTCACCCAGTTCGGTATCGCCTTTCCAGCCGACCTGGTCCAGCTCAGGCCGGGAGATCTTCTGAATGGAATTGATGGTGTCAGTCTCGCTGGCAACGACATCGCAGAGTCATGTGTCTTCGCCGAGGATTGCAATGCGAGGATTACCAGATGTCAGATGAGCTCAGCGATCACCCAGGGAATCGATCTTCGCAGCGATTATCTGGAAGGAAACAAGATCCGCTGCCTCATCGCCGACTGCATCGTGACCGATTGCAGCGGCGAAGGAATCCGCATCCAGGGCATCCCGGATATCCGAATCGATGATTGTGAAATCCGTAACAATCTCAATGAAGGCATCGAGAGCCAGTGGATCCGCGCCAGTTCCGAGGACAATGCACGAATCGAAATCACCCGTTGCAAGATACGAAACAACGGAGACGAAGGCATCGATCTTGACATAGCCCCCATCGATGGACTGAATCCACCACTCCAGCAAGGAGCTCAGGTACGCATACGTATCCGCCACTGCTCTATCGAGGAGAATCGGCTTGAGGGAATCGTGGTCGATCTCGATACACGAAATAAGGATCAGATGGATGTCCGGATTCGAATCGACGACACGCTGGTGCGAGCCAACGGAATGACCGGCATCTTCCTCGACGGTGATGCGGATGCAGCGATTCGCGTCGCTCGATGTCAGATCAGCGCCAACCATGGCGATGGAATCAGCGCAACTGGCATCGCCAGTGGACCAATACCCTCGGTACAGCACTGCAACATCATCGGCAACGGAGGCGCAGGGATCGCTACCTACGGGCTGGGTTCCATCGCAGCTTGGCACTGCTGGGTCGACGGCAACGGTCAGGGTATCTTCCGCTCTCCCAGAGGATCGATCACCTTCCAGAACAGTGTTCTTTCTCCTGGCACACCAGGTCTCGACATCTCCTCCTTCCATTACTGCCTGGTCGAAGGGAATTTGATCCCTGCTGAACTACCGGAAGGTGTGATCTACGACGTACCGCAGATGCTAGGTCGCCCGATCCTGTACACACGAGGGACCGGCCTTGTCGACGGTACTGTTGTACTGGAAGGAAATGCAACCATTCCAGCCGATACCCGGGTCGAGATCGCCGATGACGGAATCTTGCGCCAGATCATTTCCAGCGAAGGGTCCATCATCGCACTCGATCCACCACCCGATGACGTTCCCGTCTCAAGTGCGGTCTTTTTCTGGGCTGTAGATGAAGGTCCACACGAGGATGCCACACCGATACCAGCCAGCTCGATGATTCAGGCCTCGGATCCCACCTCCGTTGATGAAGATGGTTTTCCACACGACCTCGGTCCTTCAGGAAATAACTCGCTCCAGTTCGTTGGACCCGATCCGGCCCTTCCTGCAGCTCCCGATGAATCTCAACTCATTTCAGTCAACCCGTCTCCCTCGCTGCCTTCCATTTCGGGACTTTGGAAGCTCTTCTTCAGCCGCGAACTACCGGTGGATATTGATCAAGCGGTTCGGTTACAGATCGATGGTATCGACCGCACCGGAGATCTGGAAATCCAACGCAATGCGGCAAACCTGACGGTGAATCTCGTTCCGGCACCACAACCAGGCCAACAGACGCTGCTCGAAATCCTGCCGTTTTTCGGTGTTGATTCCGGCAACGACTCGGTTCGCAGGATCTTCATCGACCAGCAAGCGGCGCTACTTGTTATCGAAGATGAAGCGGGAGGATCGAACGACCTTCCAGCCACCACCGGAGAAATCAATGCCTGTCCACTGATCATTCATGGATCCATCGATGCCACTTCTGACCAGGACTGGTACCTCATAGTGCCTCCGGAGTCCGGACTGTTCCAGGCCGAATTGATCGCCCGACGCGACGGATCTCAGCTCATCGGACGACTCGAGTGGTTCTCCTCCGATGGATCGATCCTGCTCGGGTCCTCCGAATCGACTCCTCCCTTCTTCTTCGATCCTTTCCTACTCGGAATCGAGACCGATCCGGCCGGGACGGTGCTACTGAAGGTATCCACAAGTGGACCGAGTGCTTCCCCTGACCACAGGTACCGCCTTCTACTGCGCCAAGCAGCCCCGTGATCGACGGTTCTCACCAACTCTTCACGGTATAAGCTCTGAACTCGTCTGTACCTGCCGTCGAATGGGTGCGCAGCCGCTTTATCGGAGTTATCTTAGGCCCCCTGTGCGACCGAAATGACCCAGTATTAAAAGAGCAGCGCGGGGAGTGGGAAATGGGAGAGCAGCGAAAAGCTACTGGCCCGCGATCGTTGGTCGGTACCTGGTACCCCACGACCGAGTCTAGCTGTGTATCTCTATCGGAAGCGATCGAGGATATTGATCACTCCTGGGTCGTCATCCACGACTCGGCGGGGGAACTGACCGCCTGTCAGGAAGGCACCGTCGAACTGGGCTCAGCGCCGACGATTCATTCCTCATCGTCTGGCGATGGGCTGCCCATCGCTTGCTGGATGCCGTCCATTTCAACTTCTTCCCTTGGCTCCAGCGAATTCCTGCGACAACACGGAACTCGAAATACCTACGTCGCGGGCTCGATGGCTAACGGTATCGCATCGGTCGAACTGGTCTCTGCCATGGCACGGGAGGGCTGTCTGTCTTTTTACGGTTCCGCCGGCCAAAACCCCACCCGCGTCGCTTCCGCACTTCAACGATTGAAGGACGCGGTGCCCGATCTACCCTGGGGCTGCAATTTGATTCATAGTCCCCAGGAACCGACCTTCGAGGATGAAGTCAGTCGAATCCTGGTACGCGAGGGCGTTCGTTGCGTCGAAGCCAGTGCCTATCTGGATGTCACAGAACCACTGGTTCGATTACGTCTACAGGGGCTGACGAGTGGCAATTCGGGCCAACCGGTGGTCAGTATTCGCGTGATGGCCAAGGCCTCACGTCTCGAAGTGGCGCGGCGATTCCTGTCTCCGGCACCCGAAGCTCTCGTCAATAAACTGCTGACCAGTGGTGACATCAGCCAACAGCAAGCTCGTTGGGCTCAAACCATTCCTCTGTGCGATGACTTGACCGCAGAGGCCGATTCGGGGGGCCACACCGACAACCGGCCGATGGCTACTCTGGTTCCTGCATTTCAGCGGCTCAGAGACGAAATCGCGCGGGATCTGCCCGCCACAAGAGCCGTCAAAATCGGAGCGGCAGGGGGACTGGGAACCCCCGACGCCATCGCCTCGGCATTCGCGCTGGGTGCCGATTATGTGGTGATCGGTTCGGTTCACCAGGCGTGTGTCGAATCCGGCTCCAGTTCCCAGGTGCGCCAGATGCTATCGGAGGCAGGTCCTGCCGACGTGATCATGGCTCCGGCCTCTGATATGTTCGAACTGGGCGTGCATCTGCAGGTATTACGCAGAGGAACACTGTTCGGTCCCCGGGCAAAACGTCTGCTCGAACTGTACCGAAATCATCGTTCCATCGAAGAGATTCCAACCGGTGAAAGAGAACGGCTCGAGAACGAGATCTTCGGTATGTCTCTCGACCAGGTGTGGCAGCAAACCCGCAACTTCTTTCTCCAACGAGAACCAGCCCAGATAGAAAAAGCGGCCACCGATCCAAAGCATCGGATGGCACTCATTTTCCGCTGGTACCTCGGAAAATCGTCAGACTGGGCCAACTCCGGCGATCCTGATCGGCAACTCGATTATCAGGTCTGGTGCGGGCCCGCCATGGGAGCCTTTAATGAATGGACCAGAGGCACATGGCTCGCCGATCCCGCAGCCCGACGCATTGCCGATGTTTCCCGTGCCTTGATCCGGGGAGCTTGCTTGTCGACACGGCGAGAAAGTCTCCGAAGACAGGGGCTCGATCTCTCCCAGGTCGATTTTGATCGGTCTCCCAGGTCGATCCCGGCTCCCTCCTCTCCACTGCTCGGATCCACTCCATGAACCCACCCGCAACTACCCTTCCAACCTCTGTACTCGAACCGATCGCGATCATCGGTATCGGTTGTCTATTCCCCGGTTCTTCCAATCGAGACGGCTACTGGGCGAACATCCGAGACGGCAAGGATCTCATTGAAGAGGTCCCAGAACGCTACTGGAGCCCAGCGGACTACCACGACAGCGATCGCGACTCCCCTGATCGGACCTACGGTCGCAGGGGTGGATTTCTCACTCCGGTCCCTTTCCGTCCGCTAGATTTCGGCATCACACCACGCGACCTGGAAGCAACCGATACATCCCAGTTGCTCTCTCTCGTCGCAGCCAAGCAGGCGCTGCTGGATGCCGGTTACGATCCGCAACGAACCTTCGATCGGTCACGGGTATCGGTCATTCTCGGGGTCACGGGTGCTCTGGAACTGGTCGTACCTCTGGGAGCCCGGCTAGGTCACCCGCACTGGTGGAAAGCTTTGAGAGAATCGGGCGTGGATGAAACAACCGCCTCCGAGGTGGTCAGGAAAATCTCCGATTCCTATGTCTCATGGCAAGAAAACTCCTTTCCTGGATTACTGGGGAACGTGGTCGCAGGGCGGATCGCCAACCGACTCGACCTGCATGGCACCAACTGTGTCACCGATGCAGCCTGCGCCTCCTCTCTGGCGGCAATGCATCTCGCGTCGCTGGAATTGAGAAGCGGCCGAAGTGATCTGGTCGTCACCGGAGGTGTCGATACCTTCAACGATATTTTCATGTACATGTGTTTTTCCAAGACTCCAGCCCTTTCCCCTACCGGAGATGCACGTCCCTTCGACCGTGAAGGAGATGGCACCATCCTCGGAGAAGGTCTGGGACTGGTGGTGTTGAAAAGGCTCTCCGATGCGATCAGTGACGGCGATCGAATCTACGCTCGTCTTCTTTCCATCGGTACCTCCAGCGACGGCAAGGGTGCGGCCATCTACGCTCCGACGGCTGCGGGCCAGCAAAGGGCTCTCCAGGATGCCTACCAGCAGGCGGGGATTTCGCCGTCGACCATCGAACTGGTCGAGGCTCATGGCACTGGAACTTCCGTCGGCGACGCCACCGAACTCCAGGCACTGCAGGAGGTTTTCTCCACAGCGGAATCTGAACCCGCTTACTGTGCTCTCGGTTCGGTCAAATCTCAGATCGGACACACCAAGGCTGCTGCCGGTGCTGCTGGTCTGATCAAGGCTGTACTGTCACTCCATCACAAGGTGCAACCGCCCAGTATCAAGATCCGGGAACCGATACAAGATCTGCAGGATGAAAGAACACCATTCCATATCGAATCCACAGCCAGACCGTGGATCCGAAGACCAAATTCACCTCGACGCGCAGCAGTCTCATCGTTCGGATTTGGTGGTAGCAACTTCCATGCAATCCTGGAAGAGAACTCGCCCGGACGAATGGAAACCGACTGGCACGACTCAGCGCGTATCTTCGCGTTCTCCGCAGATTCTATCGAAAAGTTGCAACATCAGCTGCAACAGGCTCGAGCCTCGGCGACCAACCTGGTCACTCGAACAGAACTGGATTCCTTCGCTCGTGACACCAGAGCACGTTTCCATCAACACGATGAACACCGACTCACCATCGTCAATACCTCCGAGAATTCGATCGCGGCTCTTCTCGATGAAGCACTTCGAGGCCTGCTGGAAGAAGTGACAACGACCTGGAGTTTGCCGACGGGGATTGATCGTGGAAGCGGTCGCTGCAGCGGATCTCTGGCGATCATTTTCCCCGGTCAAGGCTCCCAAAAAGTCGATATGCTTCGAACTGCCTGCTGTCGATTCCCACAGATGGTGCAAGTGATCGACGATGCAGAGTGCGCGTTCTGGAATGAACGGGGCCAGGCGGGCCTCTCCAGCAGGATCTGGCCAACGCGAAACTGGCAACCCGATGAAGTGGCCCAGAACGCGGCTTTGAGAACTACCGATGTCGCGCAACCGGCCATCGGTGCGGTGAGTCTCGGCCTCTACCGAGTCCTGGGTCAGTTCGGCATTCAGGGGGATCTGTTTGCAGGACATTCCTTCGGTGAACTGACCGCTCTTGCCGCCTCCGGTCGTCTCAGTGAAACCGACTTTCATCAACTCGCCAACTTCCGTGGACGACTGATGGCACAGGCTGGAGGATCTGACGCGGGGTCGATGGTAGCGGTTGCCTTACCGTTGCAGGAACTCGATCATTTTGTCGCAGACAACTGTCCTCGACTGGTGGTGGCCAATCGAAATGCCCCCAAACAGGCGGTTCTCTCCGGTTCTGATATCGCCATCGAAGATGCGATCAGGATTCTCGATCAGAGAGGCATCCGCAGTCAAAAACTTCCGGTAGCTGCAGCCTTCCACTCTCCAGAGGTCGCGGCGGCGACGAATCCATTCCTGGAGGTGCTCCAGAAAGCTCGATTCCATGCCAGTGCCGCACCGGTGCTCGCCAATAGCACCGGGCTGAAATATCCCGACGAACAGGAAGCGGCACGCACCTTACTGGCGCATCAAATCGCTCGTCCGGTGCTGTTCTTCGACATGGTCGAGGAGATGGTCCGACTCGGAGCCACGACTTTCCTGGAGGTTGGACCCGGGCAGGTACTCACCGGTCTGGTGCGCCAGATCCTGGATGAATACTCACCGCATTCGGTGGCTCTAGCCTGCGACACGGGCAAGAAAGACGGCTCTGACCTGGCCCGGGCCATCGCACGGATCGCGGTACAGGGTCACCCGGTAGATCTCTGCCAGTGGGATCCTCNATCCCGTGAAGTCGCCGAACCAGAAGATGGGCTGGNGGTGATGATCGGCGGTGCCAATCTNCGGCCCGGAGAAGGAACTCCCCGGCNGCCAGCNCCACCGGTAGTTGCCGCGCCACCGACCNCCGCNNTCACAAAACCGCCAGCNANCGNACCAGTACAAGCCCCCGCAACATCTGCAGGCCTGCATGACTCTCAAGAGTCGTTGATGCAAGCAATCGAACAAGCTCTGGAGGCGCAACAGAGACTGGCGAATGTACAGGAGACCGCAGAAAACCTGCTTGAGAAGAGCCTATCGCAGCATCCTTCTAAAACTGATCCCGACCCGATTGCTCCCCATCCGATAGCCCGTCCAGAACAGGCACCGGTCATTCACAATCCGCCACCGGTGCCAACCACAACTTCGCCATCTTCTGCTTCACCGAAGAGTTCAGAACCCGAAAGCGGAACTGGTATCCGCAATACCCTCGTCGAAGTGGTGGCCGAAAAAACCGGTTATCCACCATCGGCCGTCGGTATCGATCTGGATCTGGAAGCGGATCTCGGCATCGACAGCATCAAACGCGTCGAGATCCTATCGGCACTCCGGGAGCGAGAACCACTGTTACCAGCGATTCCGCCACAGCTGCTCGGGACTCTTCGGACCATCGCTGCCATCGCTGACTGGTATCAAACTGAGGCACCGTCAGCAACGCCGTCGACCTCTGACATGACGACGACTACCCCAACTCACGACACCTCAACAGCGAACGACGCGCTGCCTGTTTCCCAGCAACAGAATCTGCTGAGCGGCGTGATCCAGGAAGTGGTCGCCGACAAGACCGGGTATCCCGTCACGGCCATCGGTACCGACCTCGATCTGGAGGCAGATCTCGGCATCGACAGTATCAAGAGGGTCGAAATTCTGTCTGCACTTCGTGCCAGAAAACCGGAGCTCCCGGCCATCCCTGCCGAATTGCTCGGCACCCTGAGAACCATAGCAGCTATCTGTGAGTGGTATGGCGATCAAACAGAGACTGACGCAGTCGCCACCATCAGCGATGAAATCGAGATGGATGCCAACGACACTTCAAATCTGTCAAATCTCATCGTTGATGTGGTAGCCGAGAAGACCGGATATCCCGCCGACGCCATCGGGACCGAACTCGACCTCGAATCGGACCTGGGTATCGATAGCATCAAACGAGTCGAGATCCTTTCGGAGCTGCGGAACAGGAGACCAGATCTCGACGCGATTCCGCCTGAAATGCTTGGAACGCTCCGTACCATCCTGGCGATCGTGGCCTGGTACGATCAGAATTCAGCGACCGACATCCACGTCGCCAAAACCGCTCTGGTTGCGGATCCTGTGGGCGAACCATTGCCAGAGATTCCCGGTAGCGATGTCGAGGAACCCACAGTCATCGAGGCGGTTCCCGTCGCCATCTCTCGTCCACGGAATCACCATCAGAGCCCCTCGATTCCCGGCAACGGGCTCCCCTTCTGGGTCATCTGTGACGATCTACAGTTGAGTGATTCGCTGGTCGACCAGCTCCGTTCCATCGGAGCCGATGCCGAACCGAGAAGACTGGAAGCTGCACTGCCATCGACGGCGAGGATGTCCCCCATCGGTGGGATGTTATTGATTCTCGATTCGGTTGCCGATCCTGACCAGGCCATCCTGGACAGCTTCCGTTGGCTCAAGAACGCGGGGACTGCCCTGCAGACCACCGATGCAGCGAGTGGGCTGGTGGTGCTGGTCCAGAGATGCGATGGGCAATTCGGTCTGGGTGNCGACAGTCTCCTGAATACAGACCCTACCGGTGCCGCCCTGGCTGGCCTGGCGAAGTGCGCCGCCAGAGAATGGCCCCAGATCAACGTCCGGGCCATCGATCTCTCGCCTCGATACCACAGTGTAGGGGACGCCGCTGCAGAACTGGTGCAAGAACTCGTTGCCGGCGATGGCATTGAGGTCGGTCTCTCTCCTGCTGGCCGATACGTTGTGGATCTGCAACAGCAAGTCTCTGCAGATGAAACCAGACCGCTTGTTCGAGCCGGTACCGACGGTNTGGTAGTTGTCACTGGAGGAGCCAGGGGTGTCACCGCTGCCTGTGTCGATGAGCTCACTCGCAAGTACCGACCGAACCTGTTGCTGCTGGGACGAACTCCCGATCCTGATTCAGAACCCCAGTGGTGCCGCCATCTCCCCGACGATCAGCTCGAAGAGGTTTTGTTCCAGCACAAGGGCACAGAAGCGACTCCGGCAGCGATTCGTGCAGAAGCAAACACGATTCGAAACTCGAGGGAGATTGGTGCACGTATCCGATCCCTCGAAGCACTCGGTTCGACCGTTCAGTACCGTTCCGTCGACGTCAGGGATCGTCATGCACTGGAGCAAGTGATCGGAGCTGCTCGAAAGATTCATGGCCCTGTGCGCGGAATCATCCATGGTGCTGGAGTACTGGCAGACAGCTGGATTACCGAGAAAAGCGAACAACAATTTCAACAGGTATGGAGCACCAAGGTCGCTCCTGCGCGTCATCTCCTCTCCATCTGCCGAGATGAAGAACTGGAATTCATATCGTTTTTCTCCTCGACCACTGCACGCTTGGGCCGCAGAGGACAGAGCGACTACGCTGCCGCCAACGAAACTCTCAATCGCATCGCTCGAATTGAAATGAATCAGCGACCGAATTGTCGTGTGCGGAGCATCGGTTGGGGCCCCTGGGCCGGAGGAATGGTCGATGACGGCCTGCGCAAGGTCTTCCATGAAGAAGGTGTCGAGTTGCTACCGCTCGAACTGGGCGCCCGGTTGTTCCTCAAAACGATGGAAGCGGCGGGCCCTCCACAATGTGTCATCGTTGCTACCCTGGATNCCGCTGAGGGTGCCCTCGAAAANTTATGTCGCTTCCCTCGTGCACAGACGCAGCGGATCACCCAGGTACAGAAACAACCAGAAATCGCCGATTCAGAGCCACCTCTCGAACAGGGTGCCACCATCGCCATTTCTGTTGATCTGATTCCACCTCTACGACATCACGTGCTCGGATCTCGAGCTGTAGTCCCTGCCTCGTTGTTACTGGAGTGGTGTGCTACCGCCGTGGTCCATCGACACCCGGGTCTCGATTTGCACGGGNTGGATGACTTTCGCATTCTCAAAGGAGTGGTCCTGGAAAACCCCCCGCAGCAGGCGGTGTGTCTGTTTACCGGTACTCCTTCGGCTGAGGAGAATCTGCTGCGAATACCGGTCGAGATTCGTTCCGCCGAAAATCTGAATCAGGTTCATGCCCGAGCAGTAGTGCTGCTGGGAGAACGAATCAGCGCCCGCTCGAATCTGATCGCTCCTGTCTTCACAGGAGAAGGAGATCCGGGCTATGGCGACAGGCTATTTCATGGCCCCACCTTCCAGTGCATCCGAAAGGTTTCGGATATCTCCGTCGACACCATCTCATTCCGATCGGAAGGAGCTGATCCCCCGGAGGTCTGGTCCAGCAACCCGTTGCGAAAGAACTGGCTGCTCGATCCTCTTCGCATCGACGCTGCTTTCCAGGCACTCATCTTGTGGAGTCGTGAGAAGCGCAACGCTCCCTGTCTTCCCTGTGGAATTGATCGGCTTCGTTGCCATCAAAATCCTGACTCCGGGTTGCTGGAAACTCGTATCCACATCGAAAAAAGCGAAGGCGCCAGTGCCCGAGCCCAAATCGAGATTCTCAATCGATCTGGAATCCCCGCGATCACCATCGAAGGTGCAGAAGTGATCATCGATGCTTCTCTTGAAAGCGCGTTTCGAGCCGATCAATTACCGGAGGAGGCAAGTCCTTGAATCCGATCGCGGTGGTCGGGTTCGGTCTTCGTTTTCCGGATGCCCCCACCCCCGGTTCCTTCTGGCAGGTGATCCGAGAAGGCCGCGATACCAGTCGGCGCGTCCCCGAGGGTCGTTGGACTCTCGCAGCTTACGATGCCCTGGCAGCCGCTGACCCGTGCATTGATCGAGTTCGATCAGAACGAGGATGTTTCATCGACCTTGTCGAGGGTGATCTGGGTGATCTCGACGAGAATCTGGCGCAGTCCCTCGATCCTTCGGTTCGTCTGGCGGTCATTGCCGGTGTCGAAGCCGCAGGACCACTGCGTAAAGACCTCAATCCTGATCGAACACGAGTCATCCTCGGCCAGCTACTGCTGCCCACCGATTCCACCTCTGCCATGGCAGAATCGATCATCGGTGACACCCTCGAAGAAATAGTGCTCGAAACCAGAGGCCGCGAAGATCGAAGACCGCGAGGAACTCCCAGTTGCCATCCACTCGATCGTCATGACGCCTCGCTGCCTGCTGCAGCACTACAAAGAGCCCTGAGGTTAAGAGGTGGAGCCACCACTCTCGACGCCGCCTGCGCTTCTTCTCTCTACTCCATCGCCATCGCGTGCCAGGATCTGTCCGCTGGCCGCTGCGATGCGGCACTGGCAGGGGGCGTGTCCCGTCCCGACAGTCTCTTCACTCAGATGGGATTCTCCCAGTTGAGAGCACTCTCGCCGGAAGGAAGATGTCGTCCATTTGATGCTCGGGGGCAGGGTCTGGTGGTGGGCGAAGGAGCTGGAGTGCTGCTGCTGAAGCGACTCGATGATGCGCTGTCAGCGGCAGATCCGATCATCGGTGTCATCCACGGCGCAGGCCTTTCCAACGATCGTTCGGGAGGCTTGCTGGCACCGTCCGGGGAGGGGCAATTGCGTGCCATGCTGGGAGCCTATCAGGATGCCGGCTGGTCGCCCGAGGATATCGATTACATCGAATGTCATGCCACCGGTACTCCGGTGGGAGATGCCACGGAACTGAGAAGCCTGATGGAATTGTGGAGTTCCAGATCGTGGCGACCAGGACAGTGTGCGCTCGGGTCGGTGAAAGCATGTATCGGACATACTCTGACCGCTGCCGGTGCAGCAGGAATCATCAAAGTATTGCTGGCGATGGGACAGGGAGAAATCCCGGCACTCCCGAACCAGCACACCGCTCCCGACAATATCTCGCTCGATGAGAGTCCTTTCCGCATCCCAAACAGCCCNGAACCCTGGTTGCGACGATCNGGATCGCCTCGTCGAGGGGCAGTGAGTGCCTTCGGTTTCGGAGGGATTAACGCCCATCTGCTGGTCGAGGAGTCTCCGCTGGCACCGACTCGNACCCGGACAACTCCTTTCGCATCGATTCCGGCGTCTCTTGGTCCCCCCACTTCCGAGACCATTGCCATCATCGGACTCGGCTCCATCGCAGGTCGTTACGAGGGAATCGAACAGGTCGGTAGTGCGCTGCTGGGTCTCCCCTCGCAACTACCACCTCGAACCATGCCGGGCGACTTTGGCGTNCCGGAAACCCAGTGGGTAAGAGAACGCGGGCTGTCATTTCCGACCGGAGAAAGCTGTGGCCGGCTGCGTGGATCTCCCATCGAATATCGAATCCCTCCTACAGAACTGGAACAACTACTTCCACAACAACTGGCACTACTGAAGGTCGCCAGGGAAGCGATGGAGAAGGGTGGCCTCACCGAACTGGGAGAGCGGGGCGCGATCTTCGTCGGGCTAGGGCTCGACCCGAGAAGCAGCCTCTATCATCTGCGCTGGATGATGCCCCAACGCGCCCGTCTATGGTGCGAAGAACTGGGCCTTGTAGTCGATCCTGAACAGCTGGAACAGTGGATTTCTGCTCTCCAGGAAGAGGTCAGCCCGGCCCTCGATGCCAACCGCGTGATGGGATCACTGGGTAGCATCGCAGCCAGCAGAGTGGCCCGCGATCTTGGTGCCGGAGGTCCTTCTCACACCGTCAGCAACGATGAGATCGGCGGATATAGGGCTCTCGAACTGGCGATTCGGTCGCTCCAGGACCACCAGATCGATGTGGCGATTGCAGCAACCGCCGATTTCGGACTCGACATCCTGGAACGCGCCAGCGATTCCTTCGAAGGAGCAACTTCTCGCACCGAGAGTGCCACGGCAGTACTGCTTCAAAGGGCTGAAGATGCGCGAAGGGACGGTCATCCGATCATCGCCATCGTCGATGGAATTGGATCCGCTTCGGCGGGAGTACTGGAACCGCAGGATGCTCTGTCCCCGTCGCGAGGAGCGAGCCGATCTGCCGCACTGCAGGACGCTGGCCTCAGGCACGACCAAATCGATCTCATCTGTAGCGATGAATCTGTCGGTGAAGAACAGCTCTCAGCGCAACCACCACAACAAACAGAAGCNCTGCTACCTCATGCACTGGCACGATCTGGTTGCACCAGTTTCATGCTATCTCTACTACAGGGAGTCACGTCCCTTTCCCATCGCATCATTCCAACCCCTGGCAGAACCGATCTCCCGATGCCCTGGATCGGACGAAAAAACCAACCCGCTCGAGTTCTCGTCGAACGCTCTGGACGACTGGGAGACACCGCGGCGATGGTCCTCTCCAGTCCTGAATTGTCTCCGACATCCTTATCCGAGCTACCCCAACAGCTGCGCTGTCTGGGAGAACCAGGCTGGGGTGTGATCGCTCTCGAAGGAGCAGACGACTCGAGTCTGGTCCAAAAGTCTCACGAACTACAATCTTGGCTCGATGACCACAAAGGAACTGCAGCAGCGATCGCACGACGTTGGCTTGGCACTCATCCAGGAGATGGGAACGCAGCCCGAGCAGTGTCGATTCTGTTCGNAAACCAGGAAGCTCTGCTGCAAGCCACTCAATCGGTCTCTCGATTCCTGGAGGGTGCGGCTCTGGAGATGAAAGGTCATTGCTGGGAGTTGCACCGCTATTCGGAAACCCCTCTGGGATTTTCCGGAGATGTCACCTTCATGTACCCCGGTTCTGGCAGTCTGTTCCCAGCGGCCGGCCGACAGCTCTTGACCCGTTACCCCGGTTGCCTCGATTCGACCGTCGCAAATTCTGCCGATCTATCGGGTTTTCTCAATGATCCACAGCAATGGGATCAGCGGTCANCGGTTCCACAGGACCCTCGAGATTCCATCCTGAGACAGGTAACCCTTGGCTGTATCGGCACCGACCTACTTCTGGGCTGCGGTGTACTTCCACGACGAGCCGCTGGCCACAGTCTCGGCGAAACCACGATGCTGTTCGCCCTCAGAGCATGGCGTGATCGCTCTGGTATGCAGCAACAACTGCAACATGATGATCTCTTCACCACCTGGCTCGCGGGAGAACATCGCGCTGCCGCCTGTCAATGGGGTCTTCCGTCGGGTAGCTCCGCTCCCTGGCAAGTAGCGGTGATCAATGCTTCCGAGCAAGAAGTTCTCACCGCCATCGCGCGCTACCCTCGCCTCCACTTACTCGTCGTCAACGCTGACCGGGAAACGGTGGTCGGCGGTGATCCACATCAGCTGGAGCAGGTTGCTCGATCTCAGAGCTGGACCATCCTTCCCCTCGACGGGGTCACTGCGGTGCATTGCTGCCTGGTAGACCAGGTAGCGAATCGCTATCGGAACCTCCATCTGTGGCCAGCCCACGATCCCGTCTGCGATGTCATTCTTCATTCCACTGCCACGGGAGATCCCCTCCCCATCGATAGCGATGCGATGGCTGATTCAATCCTTCAGCAAGCCAGGGAAGGTTTCCACTTCCCTCGTCTGGTCCGTTCCTTGTGGCAGGCAGGAAGTCGAATCTTTATCGAACCGGGCCCGGGGGCTTCCTGCTCGAGGCTGACTCGCCAGGCTCTGGCCGGGCTACCGCATCGAACTCTTCCGCTCTTTTACCGCGGTGAGAATCCCGAGCTGTCTCTGGCCAGAATCCTGGCGGTTTGCATCGCAGAGCGCGTTTCGGTAAACCTGGCAGCTTTCCTGGGTACTGACTCCTGTCACGAAGTGGGCCCCGAAGCCATCTCGATCAGAGACGGTAAAGATCAAATCATCGTTCCTCCCCTACCCGGATCGATACCGTTTCCCCGGCCCAAAAAGCAAACTTCGACGATCGTCACACCCCCAGAGCCGGTGTTATCCGATTCTCCACCGAGACCGACCGCCGCTCGCTCGGTGATGGATACAGAAATAACGTCACCGTCACGGCGACAATCGATACACCAGCGTCTGGTAAGAGCGCGTCAACAACGGCAGGAACTTACCGCTTCGTGCGCGACCAGATCTCGCGTGACGGTCATACCGGAGACGGAAAAGCAGCTACTGGCGACACCTCTCTTTGACCGAGAAGCTTGCCTGGAGTTTGCGCGAGGAAAAGTAGCTCCGGTGCTGGGATCTCTTCATGCTGCGGCGGATGCATTTCCGAGCCGGGTACGTCTTCCCGACGAACCCTTGATGCTGGTTGATCGAATTCTGGAGCTAGAGGGCGAACCTCTCTCTCTCTCCAGCGGCCGAATCGTGACCGCTCATGACGTAAAANCGGGAGCCTGGTATCTNGATGCCGGACGGATCCCGACAGCCATCGCCGTGGAGAGTGGGCAAGCGGATCTTTTTCTTTCCGGGTTCCTCGGCGCAGATCTCCACACCAAGGGGCTCTCCGTCTATCGACTGCTCGATGCTCAGGTAATTTTTCACGACGATCTTCCAGCAGCTGGAAATACCATCATCTACGACATTCATATCGATGAGTTCTTCCGCCAGGGCGATACGCTTCTTTTTCGTTTTCATTTCGAGGGTAGCGTTGATGGCAAGCCTCTGCTGTCGATGCGAGATGGCTGCGCTGGTTTCTTCTCGCAAGAAGAACTCGCCTCCGGTCGTGGAATCGTGACCCCACCCCATCGTCCACGCGCTCTCCCCAGGTCCCCACAGGGCTGGAGTCCCCCGGCCGGCATCGAGAACCGGACCCTGGAACCACATCAAGTCGAGGCGCTCCGTCGTGGAGACCTTGTCGGTGCTTTTGGATCTCGTTTTGAAAATTTGCCACTCACTTCTCCACTTCGACTACCAGGAGGAAAATTGAGGCTTCTCGACCGAGTCACCTTGCTGGAACCAACAGGAGGTGATTGGGGGCTGGGGAAAGTGGTTGCGGATCTGGAGATTCATCCAGACGACTGGTTCCTCACCTGCCACTTCTGTGATGATCCGGTGATGCCTGGAACTCTGATGTACGAATGCTGTCTCCACACCCTCCGAACTCTGCTCAGCGCCTGGGGCTGGATCGGCGAAGAGGATGCCGTGACCCCGATGCCGATTCCCGAGGTGCCAGCTAGACTGCGGTGTCGTGGTCAGGTTCTGCCGCAAACTCAGCGAGTGACCTATCAAGTACAGGTCAAAGAGATAGGTTTCCGTCCTGAACCGTATGTCATCACCGATGCGCTGATGCTCGCTGACGGTCGCCCCATCGTTGAGATGGAAGATATGTCGTTACGTCTGACGGGTCTCGATCAGAGTCAGATCGATCAAATGTGGAATAGTCCGGCGCAAGAAGTTGTAGAGGTGTCTTCTCCAGAGGCAACGAAGATGACAACGATGGCACCGGGAGGAGGAGGAGATACCCCTCCCATCTGCTCCGACAAGGTATCCAGATACGATCACGATCAGATACTTGAATTCGCCCTTGGGCGCCCTTCTGTCGCCTTCGGAGACANGTACCTTCCCTACGACGAGGATAATTTCATAGCGCGGCTTCCCGGGCCACCATACTGCTTCCTCGATCGCATCATCGATGTGCAAGGAGTTCCGTGGCAGGTACGGCCAGGCGCTGCTTGCACCGCAGAATACTTCGCCTGTCCAGAAGCCTGGTATTTCGAGGCCGGCGGAACTGCAGAGATGCCGTTTGCCATCATCCTTGAGATCGCACTGCAACCGTGCGGTTGGCTAGCGGCTTACGTCGGCTCCGCTCTGTCACAGGATCGGCCTCTCCACTTCCGCAATCTCGGCGGTGAAGCGACCCTGATCCGACCCGTCAATCGTCAATCGGGACTCCTCACCACGAATGTCCGCCTCACTTCGGCAGATCTCGGAGCCGGAATGTGGATCCAGCACTATGACATCGAGGTCAGCGACAAGATCGGCCCGGTCTACCNTGGAAACACTTATTTTGGTTTCTTTCCCGGTGAAGCACTTGCCCAGCAGGTTGGGCTACCGGGTGCCGTGGCCAGGACGATTCCACCTCGNGAAGCGATGCGAGGTCGCTGCTTCAAGGTTCCCGATTTCAAGAACGGACCTTCAGAAGCATTCCGCATGATGGATGAAGTCGAAATCTATGTTCCTCAAGGAGGTTCTTCAGGACTGGGCTTTATTCGCGGCGAAATCGACGTAGATCCNGAAGCCTGGTTTTTCAAGGCTCACTTCCAGGGAGATCCGGTCTGGCCCGGTAGTCTCGGACTGGAATCGATGTTGCAACTGTTACGGGTAGTGGCAGATGATNTATGGAAAGATACAGGAGAATGGGTACCGCGCTCGGTGGCCCCGGGCATCCCTCACCGTTGGACTTACCGCGGCCAGGTCACACCGGAACGGAATCGAGTGGTAGTGGAAGCGACGATAACAAACGTCGACCATGACCGCGGAATCGTCATTGCGGATGGAATGCTCAGCGTCGATGGGCTTGCTATCTACTCGATGGGTGATTTCTCGATACAACGGGTGAAGGAGGATNGATGAAAACCGAACCTTCTTCACTTCCTGCAGTCCATCTGGCTTCCATCGGGATCGAGATGGCACCGGAGGTCATCACCAGCGCCACACTCGAAGATCAACTGGCAGCGGCTTGGTCGACGATGGGGATCGCACCGGGNCAACTGGAACAGCTGACCGGTGTCCGCGAAAGNCGCTGGTGGCCCGAGGGAACCAGCATCTCGGAGATGGCTGCCAATGCCTGTCAGAAGGCTCTGGAATCGAGCCACCTGCCTGCTTCGATCATCGGTCAACTGGCCTACACCGGTGTCTGCCGTGAATCCTTTGAACCGGCAACGGCATGCTCGGTAGCAGCGCGACTCGATCTTTCCAGGGAAACAGAACTCTTTGACATCTCGAACGCATGCCTCGGCGCCATNGATGGTGTCGTGCTGGCCNCCGATGCGATCCGTCTCGGTCGCGTCGATGCCGCACTGGTGGTCTGTTGCGAGAGTGCTCGCGCCATCGTTGACATCGCATGTCAGAGACTACTCTCCGATCCCCGGATGGATCGTTTCATCCCGACTCTCGCAACATTGACTGGCGGTTCCGGNGCCGCAGCGATGTTACTGGTCTCTTCGCGTGTTTCGACGGAAGGTCCTGTTCTACTCGGAAGCAGTGTTGGCACCGATGCTCGCTGGCATGAGTTGTGTCGTTGGGGAGTCGAACCCGATCAGGAGCGATCCGATCCAGCCGCTCGAATCGAATACATGGAAACCGATTCCATCGGGGTTCTTCGTCATGGTGTTGAACTGGGAGTAGAGACCTGGGGCCGATTCCTGAAAAAAATGGACTGGGCACCTGAAGATATCGATCGAACCATCTGTCATCAGGTCGGTTCGGCACACAGAGAGGAGATTCTCGCCGCTCTGGAACTCTCGGCGGAAAACGATTTCATTACGTACCCATTTCTTGGAAACATGGGTACCGTATCGATCCCGATGACCGCCGCCCTGGCGACAGAGAGAAGTTTCCTTTCTCCAGGTCAAAAGGTCGCGTTCCTGGGCATCGGAAGCGGATTGGTATGCCGGATGATCGGTTGGGAGTGGCNATGAACCGACTGTTCGTTGACGAGGANTATCCGTACCGNAGTCANAGATGGGACCGGGGNTCCGGCATCCACATGCACTATGTCGATGAAGGTCGTGGAGACCCCATCATCTGCGTCCACGGCAACCCAACCTGGTCCTTCTACTTCCGGAAATTGGTCCAGGAACTCTCGCGATCTCATCGGGTCATCGCCGTCGACCACGTCGGCTGTGGATTCTCCGATTTCCCCGATGAAGATCAATACGGNTATCGACTGGCNGATCGAATCGATGACCTGGAGCGNCTCCTTGACCATCTGGAAATCACATCCNACGCGATGCTGGTGGCGCATGACTGGGGTGGAGCGATCGGTTTTGGAGTGGCGGGCCGCAACCCAGGTCGATTCTCGTCCCTGGTGGCAATGAATACCGCAGCCTTTCGACTTCCCGACGGCAAGGAGTTCCCGAAAATCCTGCGTCCCGTCCGNGGACCGCTCGGAGANTTTCTCATCCGGGGNCTCAATGCCTTCGTCAACGGCACCTTNATGATCGGTACGCGACNCAGGAAACTGTCGAGAACTGAACGNGCCGATTATCGCAGNCCNTATCACGACTGGCGNAGTCGACTCGCCATCCATAGATTCGTTCAGGACATTCCGTTGCAACCTTCTGATCCCTCATGGGAAACACTGGTCGAAGTGGAAACGGGGCTCTCTGCACTAGCAGATCATCCTCTGCTACTGCTGTGGGGAGTCAAAGACCCCGTATTCGATGAATCATTTCTCGACGAATGGAGATCTAGATTCCCGGATGCCCGCCATCGAAAGTGGCAAGGCTGCGGCCATCTACTACTCGACGATGCTGCTGGGCCTGTGATTTTAGAGATCCGCTCCTTCCGCGAATCGATCGCCAGGGAGAGGTCGTATCAATGACGGTCGCTGCCCAACCGCTCACCCCAGAAGCCGGAGTCGCCCGACGACTACGCCAGCACGCAGCAGAACGTCCCGATCAGATTGCCGTTCGCCAGCGACAGGGACTGTCCTGGCGCCAGAGCACCTTCCGGGAACTGGATCAACTGGTTGATCGCACATGTCATGCGCTGGTTCGAGCGGGAATCGAACGGGGCATGAGAACGGTACTGATGGTCCCTCCCGGCATCGAATTCCTGGCCTGCACCTTTGCGCTACTGCGAATGGGAGCACCACCGGTCCTGATCGATCCGGGAATGGGAATCTCCGGGCTGGGGAAATGTCTCGAAAAGGCTCGACCAGAGGCATTCATCGGAATTCCCCGAGCTCACCGTGGTCGTGCCCTGCTCGGATGGTCGAGAAGTTCCATCCGGTACCGCATCTCCGTGGGACCCGGCTGGAATCCACCTCTCACCAGCCGACTGGAAAGTTGGCGACAACGCACCGAGGCCGCGGTTCCGTTTTCTGCTCCGATCCTGAATGACGATGAAACCGCCGCCATCCTGTTCACTTCCGGGAGTACCGGACCGGCAAAAGGCGCGATCGCGCACCATGGTCTGCTCGAGAAACAGGTCGATGCCCTGCGCGATCTACACGGGATTGAACCGGGCGAGGTAGACCTGGCGACATTCCCCTTGTTTGGCCTCTTTGGAGTGGCTCTCGGTATGACTTCGACGATACCAGTGATGAATTTCACTCGCCCGGCCGAGGCTGATCCGGCTCATCTACTGGATCTGATACGTCGCTTCGGCGTCACCAGCATGTTCGCTTCTCCAGCACTGCTGGGAAATCTATCTCGATACCTCACGGCTCATTCGATCAAACTGCCTGGATTACGACGGATCATCAGTGCCGGAGCACCGGCACGTCACGATGAAATCGAGGCGTTGCTTTCTTCGGTGCCCGCCGAAGCGCGAATCTACACTCCCTACGGAGCCACGGAAGCACTACCGCTGTGCTGCATCGACCAGCAAGAACTGCTTCAAACAGCGGATGAAAGTGGCAAGGGAAATGGCATCTGCATCGGACCTCCTGTCGCTGGCATCGAGATCCGAATCGCACAAATCAACTGCCCGCCAACGATGAAAAACCTGGTCTCTGATGGCGTGGCGGCGGAAATCTGGGCGTCTGGTCCGGTGGTCAGTCGTGGCTACCTCAACGATCCTGAAGCGGATCAATTCCACAAGTATTGCGACGATCAAGGCAACCACTGGCACCGAACCGGCGATCTCGGCTCCTTTGATAACCAGGGTCGAGTGTGGTTTCGAGGTCGTCTCTCTCAGATGGTAACCACCGAGGATGGCGACCTACACACCGTCGCCATCGAACGGGTGTTCGATGTTCATCCAACCGTACACCGCACGGCACTGGTCGGAGTAGGTCCCGCTGGATCTCAACTTCCCATTCTCTGTATCGAACCTCGCGATGATCAACCGCTCGATAAACCCGGCCTCATCGCTGAACTACGCACCATCGGATCCGCAGTATCCGGAGCAGACAGGATCGAACGCTTCTGCTTCCCCGGGCCGTTCCCCGTCGATATCCGACACAACGCCAAGATCGATCGGAAACGGCTGGGGCCGATAGCAGCAAGGAGTCTCCGATGAGGATTCTGGTCACCGGAGCCGGTGGTTTCATCGGCGGACATCTGGCCAGACGGCTACTCGAACTGGGTTTCCAGGTTCGCTCTTTCCAGCGCGGTTCTTATCCGCAATTGCAACAAGATGGCATCGAAGTACTCCAGGGGGACCTGGGGTGTAAAGAACTGGTGACCGAAGCTGTCAAGGATTGCTGTGCAGTGTTTCACGTCGCCGCACTCGCTGCAGTCTCTGGCCCCTATCGCCAGTTCCATCGCACCAACGTGACGGGAACCCAATACGTCATCGATGCCTGTCGACAGCACGGTGTCGAAAAACTCATCTACACATCCTCCCCCAGCGTCGTCTTTGACGGACAGGATCAGGAAGGAATCGATGAGAGTGTTCCCTACCCACGGCATTATCTGGCCCATTACCCGAGAACCAAAGCGATGGCAGAAAGAGCCGTTCTCGAAGCGAACAGTCCAGAGCTGGCCACTATCGCTCTGCGGCCCCATCTGGTCTGGGGTCCGGGTGATCGACATCTGATTCCACGAATCCTCGATCGGGCAAGAGCAGGGAAACTCAAACTGATCCAGCGTGAAGGGACTCGAATCGATGCCACCTACATCGACAATGCTATCGATGCCCACATCGCAGCCCTTGAGTCTCTGTCTTTTGCTGCTCCATCTGGCGGAAAGTCTTACTTCATCTGCAATGGCGAACCGATGCCCGTCGAGCAGTTGATCGGAGGTATCTTGCAGGCCGCAGGTCTACCCGCCGTGAAACCGACGATCTCTCCACAATTCGCCTATCTGGTCGGGTGTATTCTCGAATGGTTCCATCGAATTCCTGGTTGGCGTGGTGAGCCGGTACTGACTCGCTTCACAGCACGGCAACTCGCCACCAGTCATTGGTTCGATATTTCCGCCGCCGACAGAGACCTGAACTGGAAACCAGTGGTCTCGACCGAAGAAGGTCTCCGGCGCCTGTCGATGAGTCTCTCTCCTGCTGTAGAACGGACCCTTTGATGAAAAGCACGCCTGTGCCAGCCGACACCATCGAGACCTGGCCCTTCCTGCTCGACGCTCCGCCACCACTGTTCGATACTCTGGTTCAATCGCTGACCCCCGCTGAACAAGGCAAGATCAACCAGGGGATCTTTCCGGAAATCGGCCGTCGTTCCGCAGTCTCGCGAGCCGGGCTACGTCACATCCTCTCCAGCTATCTGGGTGTTCCTCCTCAAGAAATCTCACTGCAGGAGGGAGAACACGGAAAACCGTCACTGGTGGGAGAGGAAATCTCATTCAATCTCTCTCACACCGGCGGGCACGCCCTGGTGGCCGTCAGTGATCAGGGACAACTGGGAGTCGATCTGGAACAGATCCGGAAGGAAGCTCCTATCGACGAGTTGGCTGACCGCTGCTTCAGCCCTGACGAGTTCAAACACTGGGACCAGTACTCTGGCCAACAGCGACTAATTTCTTTCTTCCATGTGTGGGCGCAAAAGGAAGCTTTCTTAAAGGCACACGGAGGAGGAATGACCATCCCCCTCAAGGATTTTGACTGCCGTATCGATCCTTGTGACGAAGTGGGTTTGATTCAGTCCAGAATCAGCGGAGATGCTGACAGAACTTGGCGAATGGTCGCCGGCAATATGGGTGAAGATCTAAGATATTCGATTGTCTGGGATGGGGCAGAAAAATCGGTTCGTAGTCGAGATCCAGAGGAAGCGGGACTCAATCGCTGGTAATAGTTAGAGTTCCTAAACCGAAATCCTCAGTGGCAAAGCCTCCGAGTCGGATCAAATACGATGTACCTGCAGTCACTGAAAGCTCCGGGATCTCGGCAAGGAAATTCACTTCGCCGGTGCAGACAGCACCATCTCCGTTACAGGCAATAATTTCGAGAGCACCACATTGCCCCTGGTAAACGACTAGATCAGTGTCAGGTACGGTCTCCGGATAACAGGTCGAGAGAGTGACCGTCCCACTCGTAGGAGCAGTGAATTCGAACCAGACATCCTGCACCATCTGGCCAAGGAAGGTACTCGGACAATTGAGCTCATCGTAGGGATCCGGAGAGTTTGTCATGTTGGTGGTATCGAAATTCGTAATTCCTAATCCGATAGACATCGAATTAAGACACTCATCTCCTTCTTGATTTCCACCACAATCCAGGTCGGGACACGGCTCCAGACAACCCAGATCGTCGGGAGTGGGATCGGTGCCCGCGGTCGGAAAGGGCAAAGCCGGTGGGGAACCACCTGCAAATAGATACGACAACAGAGAAACACCATCTCCGAGGTCCAGAGAACCGTTATCGTCGTGATCTGCGGCGGAAGCACACGGCATCTCGCCACCAACAAACAGATACTGAAGCGTAATTATTGGATCCGACAGATTTGTCTGTCCATCTGTATTGACATCACCACGGATGAAAAATTTCTCCGGAAGTGGAAGCTCTATCTGACACTGACTTCCCGCACCTTGTTCTCCAGCGATGACTCCCTGAACCTCGTAGATGACAGGAATTCCCAGCAGTGGTTGTATGTCGATGAAGGTCGAAGTTCCGGCGGCTACAGTCTGATAGAAACTGCCTTGACGACTGATGACCAAACCCGCATAGGGAAGCCGATTTTGCCAACTCAACAGAACTCCTGCACCGTTGTCCAGGCAAGAGAGCGCATCCGGGGCGTCGATGACTCCATCAACGGTCACTGAACAAGCAGAGGGAGGTGAAGGAACCGAAGCGGAAAAACCACTGATCCGGTAGGTCGGTGTTGACCCGAGTTCGGCATCATGGTCCTCGTAAGTCCCGATCCCTCCCGCGATCTCAGCGATGATAGCGCCATCACGCTCGATACGAAGCGAGTCGTAAAGCAGCGGCTCAAGCCAGCTCAGGTAGACGATTTCAGAGGCCTCGGCGCAATCGAATGGTGAGGGTGCCGGTAGAGTGCTGATCTGAACTGATAATTGCTGCGAAATCGTCGGAACGATATTCCCCCTGGTATCGGTGACGATGGAGCCCAGCCAACCACAAGTAAAATCAGGAGGGGGCGAAGCAAACGTCGTCGATTCACTGGAAGCTCCGGACAGAACACGCATCTCCATTTGCACCAGTGGAGTCAGGATTTGCGTCCATTCTCCATCGATCACCAGCCCGAAACTGACAGCCTCGAGGTCATCCCCGTCCCACCACTGACTGCATCCAGTATCACCACCTTGACCGGCAGGCGGGGGCGCGTTCCAGGCCAAAGCCAATGGCGTCGGAGATCCTTCCAGATCACCGGGAAGGGTCACAGACAACAGTTGTAGGAGATTTGAATCCCACGAAACCACGTGCTGGATCCCCTGGATAGAAACCGCATCCAGATTCTCCAGCAGGACGGAGACGACGAAAGTTTCCCCCGGAGCGACAACCGTATTCGGAGTCTCCAGAACAAAATCCACTTCCTGAGCCGATACAGTAGCGGCCAAAGATGTGAACAGGACTACCATCCCCAGAGTGAGAAAACTGGTGATGGAAATATCACTCGATTTCATGTTGAACTCCCGGAATGTGGAATTGGAATGAGTCCGCCATTCCTCGCATCATCCAGGATATCACCACAAGCAGATCTGGCGATAGTACCTTTAGGCTTTCTCTTCGGGTCCAGCTCTCAGGGTGTTTAAAGCTGCACCTGCCCAAAACCACTTCACCTGACTATCGCTGAGAGTGTGACTACACTGCGCCCGATCCTCAGTCCCATCGGCATGGTGGAATGTCACCGTAACCTCGCTTCCGGGTGCAAGAGACTCGATCTCTTCGATGGACACAGAATCGGATTCCTGAACCTGGTCGAAATCTGCCGGGTCTACAAATTTCAAGGCAAGAATGCCCTGCTTCTTCAGGTTGGTTTCATGGATCCTCGCAAAAGACCTGACAATGACTGCTCCACATCCCATGAAGCGGGGGCACATCGCCGCATGTTCGCGGCTCGAACCTTCTCCGTAATTCTCATCGCCCACAACAACCCATGCGTCTCCGGCAGAACGATACCTGGCAGCGATTTCGTGAAGTGCACGACTCGTACCGCCGTCGGTAGCGTCATG
Source organism: Planctomycetota bacterium (assembly GCA_002711105.1). Taxonomy (GTDB): domain Bacteria; phylum Planctomycetota; class UBA8108; order UBA1146; family UBA1146; genus UBA1146. The sequence continues at coordinate 83,219 of PAIH01000054.1, read as the reverse complement.
CCCTAACCCTACTCCGTCATGGAAGGCATTGACCGCTCCCAAAAACATATTGCCGGAGATATTCTCGAGGTGACCACGGAAACGCAGCCAGGGACCCGCCGGCGAAATATGATCGGTAGTGCATTTCCCGACCGCCTTGAATAGAACTCTCATGTGCGAGTATTCCGCCGCCTTCCGTGGCAAGAATGGCTTCAATAGTTGAAGTCTCTCGCTGGCAGAATCGAATTCGACCTGGACAGTGGAACCGTCGGCGGAAGGTTCGACATAACCACTGACATCATTCACGAATCCTTCTCGAGGCAAGCTGTCCCCTGTCGGCACAGCGAGCAACTTTTCTTCTCCTGCGGCATTCTTCACCGTATCAACCAATGGATTGAAATCGAGTCGGCCTGAAATGGCGAATGCTGTAACGATCTCGGGGCTAGCGATGAAAGAAAGGGTTTCTGCATTGCCGTCGTTTCGGCCCGGGAAATTACGATTGAAGGAACTGACGATGCTATTGGAGGTTCCCTTGTCGACATCTTCACGATGCCATTGACCGATACAGGGTCCACACGCATTGGCGAGTACCGTTCCGCCTAGCTTCTCGAAGGAACCCACCTGGCCATCCCGTTCGACAGTTCGAAAAACCTGAGTGGATCCCGGTGAGACAAGAAAACGTGTAGCCGCTTGCATACCCAGATCGGTGGCCTGATCAGCCACATCGGATGCACGATCAAGATCTTCGTAAGAAGAATTGGTGCACGAGCCGATGAGGGCAGCGCTGATTTGCAGCGGCCAGCCTTCACGTCGAGCCTCTTCTCCTAGCTGGGAAATGGGCCTGGCACGGTCGGGAGAGTGCGGACCCACGACATGGGGCTCAAGGGTGCTCAGATCGATTTCCAGAACTTGTTCATAGGCCCCAAGTGGATTTTCTTCCACTTCCGGATCTGGTCGTAAAAGAGCGGCGTGCTCTAAGGCGAGGTCGGCAATCTCCGAGCGACCCGTGGCTTCGAGGTATCTGACCATCGCCTCGTCAAAAGGGAATACCGAACAGGTCGCACCGATTTCGGCACCCATGTTGGTGATGGTTGCCTTGCCGGTACAGGAAAGACTTCTGGCCCCCGGTCCTATGTATTCAAGGATGGCTCCGGTTCCACCCTTCACCGTCAATTCTCCAGCCACCTTCAAGATCACATCCTTGGCGGCAGTCCACCCTGAAAGTTCGCCTTTCAGATATACGGCGATCGCACCGGGCCATTTCACATTCCACGGTAATCCGGCCATCACATCTACTGCCTCAGCTCCCCCGACACCGATGGCCAGCATTCCGAGACCCCCCGCATTGGGGGTATGGCTGTCGGTTCCGATCATCAGGCCCCCTGGAAATGCGTAATTCTCGAGAACCACCTGATGGATGATTCCGGAACCCGGTTTCCAAAAACCGATGCCATACTTTTCGGACGAACTGCGAAGGAATTGATAGACCTCGGCGTGGGTCTGCTCCGCTGCAGCCAGATCCTGAGAAGCATCGTGCTGCGCCTGGATGAGGTGATCGCAGTGAACTGTCGATGGAACCTGGACCTGATGGAGTCCCGCCTGCATGAACTGCAAGATCGCCATCTGGGCGGTCGCATCCTGCATCGCCACGCGATCCGGTCGGAGATCACAGTAGTCGGTACGACGCTCGGGGACGGTAGACGGGTCTCCATCCAGATGAGCTACCAGAATCTTCTCTGCCAGGGTCAATCCTCGACCCAGACTCTGGCGGGCTCTTTCATGACGCTCGGCAGCCCCATGGTAGAGGGACCGGATGGGGTCCTGGACTGTCATCTCTGGCTCCCTTCCGCTATGTGAGGACGATATGGCCTCACCTCGGACAAACCCCACGTATCGTCAGAAGAGTGCCATTAGGTGCACTACCCGCGCTTGAGCCCCACGCAACAGGGGTTATCATCGAGATGGGCGACGCGGATCACATTCTGGCGATCTCGTCTTTCCCACTTTATCCGCTGACAGATCGCTACGGGAGTGAATCTGTAAGCCAGAGACCAAGCGAACCCGCCTGGTTCTTGGGGGTGTGATGACCACGATGAGCGGTAACCGCCGGCTATTTTCGACTGCTGTTTTCGATATCCGGCTCCAGATCAGCCTGTGGCTTCTCATGCTACTGCTGGTGGCAATACCAGGATTATCCCAGGAACCGATGATTCGCGTCGGAATCACAGAAGTGAACCCAGGCCAATCCTTCTCTCTGCCCCTGGAAGGGGACTGGGACGGCCTCGTCGCCGGCTATTCCTTTTCCATCGGTTTTGATCCCGATGCACCGATCAATAATCTGGTTGTCGATGTATATGGAACGCTGGCGGGGTCCATCGAAGCGGAATACGTCCAGGAGCAAGTCAATCCTGGTCTTGGAACCATCGTATGTGGCGTCCTTTTCGACGCCTTGCCTCCATTTGAGGGTCAAACTCTTCCTTCACTGGGGATGCCGCAGGAGATCGCTTTCCTGCTCGGGGACGTCGATGCGGGAGTGCCAGAACAAGACATCGTCTTCACACCAGTCGATGGCTACGGTGATCCCCCCATCATGAATATTTTTATCTTTGGTACCGTTTCAGTACCTGTGACCAATCTCGAATCAGGTCATATCGAGGTCAGAAATCCTCCCCCTCCGGAACCTGTTTTCATTCGAGGTGATGTGAACATGGATACCAATGTGGATCTCGCCGATGTGATCTACCACCTCGATTACACCTTCCTCGACGGTCCTCTACCCAGCTGCATGGATGCCGGCGATGCCAATGATGATGGAATCAGCGACATCTCGGATGCCATCTTCTTGCTCTATTACCTGTTCCTCGATGGAGCTGGTCCCTGGGTACCATTCCCGAATCCTGGTGTGGACTGGACAGATGACACGCTGGGATGCGAACAAGGACTTTGATCGCCAGTGGAAATCAAATGACACGGGGAACCCACCGACAGTGCCCCGTGACGGTGAATCGGTCAGCTCGTCGTTGAGTCCGGGTAGGGTTGTTACTCCCGACGCCTCAACTGCATTCCCGGAACAGATCCAGGAAACGATCCTCGTATTCGGGGAATACTCCGAGTCGGTCCAGTTCGACCTTCAATGCCATCGACCGGGACCGATCAAGTGTCGCCTCGGTAAAGAGGCTCTCCAGTCGCTCTGCATCATTCGTGGTGAGAGGCTCATCCATAGGGCTTGAAGGAGCAGGGATTTCACGCTCAAGAAGCCCCTGGTCGAGCAATCCACGCAACCGCTGATCGGAAGCGCCTCTCATCTCGATCATACACTCTTCGATCGCTTCGATCTGAGGATCGAGATGCGCCATCGGGAACTTCATGCCCAAAATCGTCGCCAGAGTTGTTGCCAACGCCTTCGCAGTCTTCGGATTGGGCATCTGGATTCCCCAGGTGGGTATTTCCGAAATGAGACACACGGAAGGAATTCCCAATTCCTGGGCTGCCAGTAGCATCAATCCGTTGAGCCCGCGAACCGTACCGGACTCCATCGGATTCACTCCCTTGGAGCGCATCTCTTCTTGCATTGGCGGATCTGGACTGCAGTAGTAAACCTCAGGAGTCGCTTCAGGAGCTATGGTAGAAGTGAGTGCCGCAAAAGTAACCACCTTGCGAACTCCCATGGCAAACGCAGCCCTCAACACCCTGCGGCAAAGAGACAATCCTTGCTGATCAGGTTGACGATCAGGAATGAAGAGCAGAAGATCCTGCCCCACTCCAGTTCTCACCGCCCGAAAACTCAGACGCGGTAAGGGTCCAGGGAAACAAACTCCGGCGCGTACACGGATATCCTCAACCTCGAAGGTGGGATCCGGTTCGATGGCATCGACCAGACTCGACCCGAGTTCATGATGGATCGCCTGTACAGCAGCTGCAGCAACTCCGCCGACTCCAGGCCAGCCAACGACTAACCAGAGATCCTGAAAGCTGGGGTCTCTCACTCTTGATGAAAAGGATTCATTAGACATATTCTCAGCCTCTGACCAATAAAAGGTACACGGCAGGCATTTTTAGCACGCCTTGATGACTCGAATAACCAATCCCGTCTCCAAACAATATCGTAATACGACGAGATGCAAATATCTACTCAGTCGAGAATTCATATCATTCTCGACACCAAATCTAGAGATCTTACGTTCGAGTCGCAACCTGTTTAGCCAAGATACAGTTAGGTCAATCCTGAGCGGAAATCCATACTTGAGGTGTAATAAAATCGGTTCCTGACAATACTGACTGTCCTGACAAACTGTTCCATCTCGTTTCCTGACAGTTCCTGGCCCACTTCTAGATCAACTCCATCCCGAAAACCACTCCAACTGCCCATAGCACGATCAAAAACTGAAGACTATGGCTCCTCAAGAGCATCTCTACCGGCGATCTGGGGTCGTCCTGAACCAGAATGCGATATTGGTACAACAAAAGTCCTAAATAAACCGGTGGTAAACTCCACCACCAGCGACCGACCAGAAATAATTCGGAACCAGCGCAGTAATAAGTATAAAGTGCGGCCGAGATGATGGCTTGAACTCGGATCATCCACAACATCCCACGCTCACTGTACCAGCCGAGGCTCGATCGGTGTTTCTCACCGATCATCAACTGCATCTCCGATCTCCTCTTTCCCAGGGCCAGTAAGAGAGCGATGCTGGTCCCGCCAGCGAGCAGAGAGGCGCTTGGTTCCGCAGCTACCAGAACACAACCGAGCAATAATCTCAGAAAAAAGAAAGAGGCCAGGAAGATGACATCCAGAACAGGAACAGACCTCCCCCACCAGGAGTACAAGAGGTTGAGTCCGAGGTAACAACAACCAATGGAAAAAGCACCTGGAAGAACCGCGTCTGTGGCCAACAGTAACAATGCCACGACTACCAGCAGTAGACTGATCAACAGTGCTGATCGCGGGTGGACCTCACCTGAGGCAACCGGTCGAGACTTCTTCACCGGGTGATGACGATCTCGTTCCTTGTCGACAACATCGTTGAAAGCGTAAATCCCCGAATTCAGCAGCGAGAAGGCGAAAATGCCCAACCACAATGAAGTGGTATCAAACGGACCGCTTGCTTTGAAAGCAAAGGGGACTGGCAACAGCACAAAAAGGTTCTTCACCCAGTGGTGCGGCCGTAGCAATCTCAAATACGGCATGGTGAAGTCCCTCACATTGGATTACAAAAAGTCGAGTGACAATCCGATTCTCCAGAGAGGACTCCCAACATCCCCCTGGAGCGTTACCATTTGGCACCGGAGGAATGATGGCAGGTTCTGAATCAAATCGGGAGAGGGAGTCTGGCGAAGAAGTGACCGATGAGGCTCTCAGGATCGGATTTCATTCTCTGGGAGTTTCCAAGGCGGCTCGTTCGCCTCATGCCGACAGATTCCTCAGATGGGTCGAAAAGAAGCAGTATGCTTCGATGGAGTGGATTACCCGTCACCAGGACCGGCGTACCGATCCGAGAATCACCATGCCCGGAGCTCACAGCGTTCTTTCTGTCACTTTGCCCTACTCTTCTGCGATTCAGTCTGGACCGGACTCCAGTTCTCGATCAGCAGTAAAGATTGCTCGGTATGCCCGAGGCCGTGACTATCACAGGGTGATGAGACCGATGCTCAAAACCTTGTGCGATTTCATCTCTGACAACGGACGCTGGAAGACCTGGTGGAGCGTTGATACTTCTCCGCTACTGGAACGTGACTGGGCCGAACTGTCGGGAATCGGCTGGATAGGAAAAAATGGCCTCGTCATCGATCCAGAAATAGGAAGCTGGTTTTTCCTCGGTGCCGTTGTTACCGACCGTCCATATCTTCCCAGCGCACCCGCCACCGATCACTGCGGCAACTGCACCCGCTGTATCGACGCTTGCCCGACAGGTGCCATCATTTCCCCTCGTACCATCGACGCTGGCAGCTGTATCTCTTACTGGACCATCGAACATCGTGGGGAACTTTCCGAAACTTCAAAACTTCATGACTGGATTTTCGGATGTGACATCTGTCAGGAAGTCTGTCCGTGGAACACCCGTCCTAAACGGAAAGACCCGAACATACATCCGGATTTGGCACCTCGACCGTTTCCTTCCGACCCGGAGGAAATTGTCAACCTGTCCCGCCAAGACTGGCTCGAGGCATTTTCGGGAACACCGGTAACCCGGGCCGGATACGAAGGGCTGCAACGAAACGCACAAAAAATCATCGCGGAACGAAACGAAACTCACAAATGAAGCCCTCTCTGGGACCACGACAGTTGTTTCGGGGGGCGATCATCTTTCATGGCAGCATGGCGATCATCGCCGTCATCGCGATTGCTGTNGTTTCTCAACCCTCGAGTTTCAGCAGACCCATCGATGAAGTACTCGGTGGATTTACCATCGGAATTGGATTCGGAAGTGTCGCTGCAGCTATCTCGTTACTGCTATCGAAAATCTGGTCGCATGCCCGGAGGCTCGAAAAGAGGCTNGCGCAGATCTTCGAGGGTCTCACCGTCAGCGAAGTTTTCGTGCTGGCCCTACTCTCCTCGTTCGCCGAGGAGTTGTTATTTCGGGGGTTTTTGCAACCGCTGATCGGTCTGTGGATCACCAGCATTCTGTTTGGAATTGCTCATTGGACCGGGGATCGGCGCCTATTCGCCTGGCCCCTGATTTCGATCGTGGCAGGCGTTGCNCTCGGAAAACTGTCCCTCTGGCAACCGGCAGGCCTTTCCGGAGCCATCGGAGCTCATTTCGCGATCAACTGGATCGGTCTTTCACGACTCCGCCACAGTGCAACACCCACATCCGATGGATTCCCGGAAGATCCCTAGAACCGTCTTCAGCGAGATATCGTGAGAAGCCAGTACTACACCCGCCGGTTGACACCCGTAGATTCTGAACTCACGATGGGCCGATCCTCGTTGGGCGCTTTTCTGGAACTAGAGGTAATTGGCTTGTGAGCCCAGGACGTCGAACTCCTGAGCGAAAATCCATGTTCTCGGTTGGTGCATCCCCGACTGGATTCGTTCGGTCGCACCAGGAACTAGGCCCAACATATTGGTGACCTCAGCCCGTGGTCTTGAGAGNTCTCTTCTGCTCACGGGTCAGGATTCACCAAGGGACTTCGATGCACAGGAGTCCTAGCCACNTNGAGGAAGAGAGGGGAAGCNGGATGGGTGTNAAACGTATCGACCCGGATCGAGCCAACGAGTTACTGAACTCGGAACAGGGTTACNTCTATATCGACGTCAGAATGCCAGAAGAGTACATCCAGGGTCACGTTCCNGACGCCCTGAATATCCCCGTGATGATTCGCGGCCAGGGAGGCGTGGGGCTCCGAATGAATCCTGACTTCGTCGATACCGTCACAGGGGAGATGACCAGTGATTGTCGCATCATTCTGGGATGCCAGAAAGGCGGACGATCTCAGAAGGCAGCAGACCTTCTTGTCGAAGCAGGATTCACGAATCTACACGACATGAGGGGGGGGTTTGTCGGAGAAACAGATGTGCTGGGAAACGTGACCTTCCCCGGCTGGTCCAGTCGAGGACTTCCTACGACCAGGCGTTAGTTTTTCCTCTTCTGTCCTGCCAGCACCCGGGCGAACATCCGACGCGACACGAGGCCGACCAGTGCCCGCGGTACCCAACCTTGTACCGCCAGTAACATCCGATTCCACAATCCTGGAACCACCACGGCCCGATCACGCTCGATGCAATACACTGCAGCTCTGGCCACCTGTTGTGACGAAAGACTACCAGCTCGTAGGTCTTTCTCGTCTATTCCCGCTGATCGAAAGAAAGAGGTACGCGTCACTCCTGGAGCCAGTAAACAGATGCGGACTCCACTGCCCGCCAGTTCCCAACGTAGGCCTTCGGCGAATCGGTTCACAAACCCTTTTGTTGCCGAGTAGGCACACAAACCGGGGCCACCGGCCCAACCGGCCATCGACCCGACAAAAAGTATCCCTCCCTCTCTCTTTTCCAGCATCGACGGAAGCAATTCTCGACTGAGTAAAACCACGGCATCACAGTTGAGATGCATCATCTCGAGCAAGGCGTCATCGTCTTGGCTCTGAAATGCACCTCCGATTCCAGATCCAGCATTATTGATAAGCACATCAATAGAAGTGTCATGCAATCGTTCGAGTAAATCTCGAACCTGTTCCATGTTCGAAAGATCGACGGGTTCTATTCGAGTCGCCACGGAACAACGTCGAGCTGTTTCTGAGAGACGTCGCTGATCTCTTGCCACCAGAACGAGCTCTTCAACTTCTCGCTGATCGAGCTCCCAGCTGATGGACTGTCCAATTCCATCACTGGCTCCGGTGATCAGGACACGCTTCCCCTGCCACCAGTTCATCCGGTTTGCTTCCTTTCATCTGAACGACATTCAAGGTTACTGGCCCACATGAGCAACTCCTCGCAGTTCCAAGGGACTCTGACCTGTGCCCGTTATCCAGAGAGTCTTGACAAAAAAGTGCCNCTACGNGACCCTGACGGTACGCCGACAGGAGAAATTTCACAGCAGCCATTGTTCGATTTCCAGATCTCAGCGCAGAGCGTGACTTACGTGTTCACAGCTCTGTCTGACCCCTCCCTAGTCGGACTCGCCCTCGCTCTCCCCTTTCGAGAGATNTGGGATGGTTGTAACTGGATCGATGTGGTCGTACTCCTCGGCCTGCTATCAGGGCTCTTCACCGGTGCCGGAGTAGGATTTTATCGTTCCACTGCGATGCTCCTTGGATCCACTGCCGGAGTGATCCTCGCAGGTCAGCTCTCGGTCCCACTGTCGACAACCGATCTGTTCTCGCCCGTCCGACAGGAGATGGGGCCCTTGTTCACTCAGTTGTTCTCGGCTGTGGCCATCTTCTGCAGCTGTGCAGGCGTGGCTCTCTTGACAACGATGATCCTCAGAAGCTTTTTCGACCGCACTCTTCGAATCTGCGACAACATTCTAGGAGCCGCCATGGGGGTGTCACTATCCGCGATTCTGATGGGAGTGCTGATTCTAGGTGTCTTCCAGTGGCCTGATAGTCGCATTCACGCTCCGGTCCTCGATTCGCTCTCAGGTCCACAGCTGGCCGAAGGAACCCGTCAGCTAGGTCGATTTTTCCCGCAAGAATTTCGTGACCGGTTCGATCTCTCCCTGGGAGAAGTTCCTGAACTCGGAGGGGTTTTTGCAATTTCCGCAGATCCGGCCCTTCCTGACCCACACGATTGATTCAAAACCTCGGTAGTCTCCGACCATTATTCCATCGGTTACTCTGGATCCGGATCCCGGTTCTGCAGAACCAGCCGGAAGGAAATCTACGTTGTTGCTGAAGTCGATCATTCTCTCTGCTTTTACCGCCACGTGTCTGTCCAGCTCGCCACTACCGGTCCAGGATCCGCCCGATACAACTGTCGATCCAGTTCAGTTCATCCGTACTGCACTCGATGAGATCTACCAGAACTACTGGAACCGGATGCTGGAAGAAAGTCCGTGGCTGGCTTCTCGTTTCGGGAACAAGGCGGCAGATTTCCAGCTCGGAAAATTTGGACTCGAACAAGTCGATTCCGAGGTCCAGTTCAGCTACAGCATCCTCCAGCAGATTCGTGCCTACGAAGTCCACCGACTCCCTTCTGTCGAACGACAGCAGGCAGAGATGCTGATGAGAACCCTCGAAAACAACCTCGACAGTGCGCGCATCGGATTGCACTACACCCCCATCAGCCAGCGTCGCGGTCCTCAGGTCTGGCTTCCCACCATGGCGAGTCGGATGCAATTCCAGAATGCACGCGACCACGAAGCATACCTTTCCCGGTTGAGTCAAGCTCCTCGAGTACTCCAGGAAACGATGGAGGTTCTACGTAAGGCCATGGAACTGGGTTTTCTACCTCCACGTGTAACACTCGATGGAGTCCTCGATCAGATCACCACGCAGTCAAAGCCACCTGCACAGGAGACTCTATTCTTCGGTCCTTTTCGTTCGATGAGNGNTGANATANACCTGGAAGTTCAACAGAAGTTGCGTAGCCGCGCAGCGGAGATCATCTCAAAACAGGTGCAGCCCGCCATGATGGTCTTTCACGATTTTTTACGCGACGAGTACATCCCCCTTTCACGTACTACTTTTGCATGTCTCTACTACCCAACCGGGAGCAACTACTACGCTCATTGCATCCGACTGCACACCACCACCGAAAAAAATGCCCAGGAGATCCACAAGATCGGATTGAGCGAGGTCGCACGGATTCGAGCCGAGATGGATAAAATCATCGCCGAGGTCGGCTTTGATGGCGACTTCGCCGCCTTTACTGATCACCTCAGAACCGATCCACGCTTCTACCATGACGATCCCCAGCAGCTGCTGCGTGGTTATCGAGACATCTGCAAGAGAGCCGATGCGATGCTTCCGAAGCTATTCGGCAAACTACCCCGAGCTCCTTACGGTGTTCGACCGATCCCTGATTTCGAGGCTCCTCGATCGACCACGGCCTACTACCGCTCTCCCTCTGCAGACGGCAGCCAACCCGGCTGGTTCTATGCCAACACATTCGATCTGAAGAGCCGTCCTATCTATGAAATGGAAGCTCTCGCTCTCCATGAAGCAGTACCTGGTCACCATCTNCAGCTGGCTCTTCAGAATGAACTGGAGGGGTTACCTGAATGGAGAAAGGACACCCACTTCACCGCATATATCGAGGGTTGGGGTCTCTACGCCGAATCTCTTGGTAAAGCGATGGGCTTTTATACCGATCCTTACTCTCGCTTCGGCAAGCTCTCCTACGAAATGTGGCGAGCCTTACGACTGGTGGTCGACACCGGAATTCACGAGTACGGCTGGTCCCGTGATCACGCCATCCAGGTAATGCTNGANAACTCGGCGCTGACCAGAAAAAACGTCGAGGCAGAAGTAGATCGGTACATCTCCTGGCCAGGTCAGGCCCTCGCATACAAGATCGGCGAGCTGGAAATCCAGGATCTGGTCAAGCTGGCCAGNACCAGACTCGGCGACCAGTTCGACATTCGGGCNTTTCACGATCATCTCCTGGCAGCGGGTTCGATGCCCCTGAGTACACTCCGCTCACGGATGGAGCAGTGGNTCAGCCGCCAGATCGAGCAAAAAAGCAGCGACAAGGCAGCAGCGGATATAAAGGAATGATCACCTCTGGAAAGTGAGCGACTGTCCATTGCAAGACGGTTCCAGAGCGAGAAGAAACTGTGCCGCCTCTAGGGCCCATTTATTCGGTTCCACCGCCTGACTCGCCTCTCTGGCGCCAAATGCTCGCTCGAGCATTTCGGTGTGCACCACACCCGGAGACAGCGCCACCGCACTGACTCCCGACGGAAGATCCTGGGACAACGCTCCGATCAGACCCTCCACCGCAAATTTGGAGGCACAGTAAGGTGCCACTCCGGCAGAAGTNGATCGTCCCCAGCCGGAGGAAAGCGCAACGAAGGTNCCTTTACCGGCTTTGATCATTCGAGGCAGAAANGCACGCGCCGTGTTCGCAACACCCTTCACATTCACATCGATTACCGNGTCAAACTCATCTGNAGAGGTTTCCCAGAGNGCCCGGGGCTCGCTGAGATAACCGGCATTGGCGACGACCAGATCGGGAATCATACCGACAGCTGACAAATCCGTGGCCCACTGCTCTAACGCCGCGGAATCGGTGACATCGACGCACCGGAAGTGAGGTTCTTCCCCCTGTTTTGAAATCAAATCGGTACTTCTTGCGCAGCCCCCCACCACGATTCCGAGAGCAGCGTACTGCTCCACCAGAGCACGACCAATGCCGCGGCTACAACCAGTGACGATCACCCGACGAGACACACAACCTCCTAATGCATCCGGGGTTCAACGGGCAGCTCTTCGAGCAGTTTCGCCTCCAGGCGACTCGCCTCCTCGATTCTGCGATGAACCGCTTCGGCATCACAGACCTCCAGTGCCAGGTCACGGAAGGTCTCCCAGTGCCTGCCCTCTGCATCGGCGAGCCGCTGATAGAAATCTGCGAGACTTTGCTCCTGTGCATCCCCTTGCTCAAGAGTCGCTGCCAGAGCTCGGAATCGCTCGCAGGATCTCGCTTCGATGAAGGCATTGGCGATCAGATGATCTCCGAGGCCACCGATACCACTTCCCTGAGCACACAGGATGTTGCGAAGGCGTTTCACGTAAGGATCGGCGGGAGGAATTCCCAGGGCCACTCCCCGTTGCCGCAGCAGGTCAGTCACCTGGCGAAAATGAAGCATCTCTTCCTGGACCAGAGCAATCATCGGACGAATCAGGAGCTCCTGCTCGGGAAATCGCGCCATCAATCCGAGACCTGCACTGGCGGCCTTGTATTCGCACCAGGCGTGATCTCGGAGTACCTCATCAAGATTTTCGCGAGCCAGCTGGCCCCAGTGGGCGGGAGTCTCAGCGATGAGGGGAAGTCCCTCCAGCAGATCTGTTGCCATCTTCGCGGTTCCTCATTTCGTGTGCGTCAAGTCCCTCGGACTACACCCGGGTGCTGATCACTGGCCGCGGTTCTGCTCGAATAGATAAGCCTCAGGGGACCTACCCAGCGGACGGGGCAACTCGCGTGGACGCCGCAAACCTCCGTGCTGCTGTGGAGATGCCGGACGCGTCAGTTCTTTCCAGCGCAGATGAACCTGACGCGATTTCGCAGGATCCACCACCACATCCCCGTAGCGATCTTCAGAATCTGCCTTCACCAAACGTACCTTCTGATGCCAACAATGCATGCCACTGACCGGATCGGTCTGGACCGGAAATGCCAGGTTCTGATGTACCCCAGCTTCTGACCACCAGCTCCTGGAACTGTCGGGATCCTTGCTCTTGAAAGGAACCACACCTTCCAACAATCGCAATCTAATCTGTCCTGAAGGTAGATCTTCAAAACGAACGGTGGCACTTCCCCAACGAGACCCAGGACCGGTGTCCAGTTTCCAGCGCCCCATGTGGTGCGAACAGGCAAGCACTCCTGGACACAATCCATCGGTCACCCAGACACGGTTGACGAAGTGTCCTATCTCCGTCTCGATACGCACCAGGGANGCATCTTCAATGCCGTGTCGTTGCGCCTCATCCGGGTGGATCCAGATCGGATTGGCATGTGAGATCTCCATCAGGTGCTTCGAGTTCGCTGATCGGGAGTGAATCATCGTCGGTAAACGGAAGGTCGGAACCAGCACGTAGATCCCNTTTTCGGGATCGAGTTGCTGGGGACTGACATGGCTCTCCGGGGTGCCTGGCAGGGCCATATCGCCGAAACCCCATTCGTCGAGCATGCGTGAGTAGACCTCGATGCGTCGACTCGCTGTCGGAAATCCCTGACGAATCGCACCATCCACCACCACACCCACTGCCTTACCATCGACAGTCGCAACACCGCTCTTTGAATCAACGATGGGCCTGAAACCGTCGGTGATTTCGACCTTCTTCTCATGGAGACGATGAGTCCCACCCGCTAATTCGTAGGCACCGACCCGGGTCATGTATTCCAGCGGGTCCATCCCCATCTTGGCGGCCTTCTCGGGGAGACCAGGGATGTCGTTCTCGAACATGTAGCGATACTGTTCCTCCACTGTAACTTTTTCTCCCTGACGATAAGGAGACTCGAAGTGTTTCCGGATCCCAAGTTGCCCATCCGGATCGATGCGCCATGAGAGTTCGATCCAGAACTCATCNTCTTCCCAGACCTGCCCTGCATTGAAACCTCGCGTGTCTTCACTTGGTTTACCTTGCAACCTGGCGAGTGATCGGAAAATTGGCTGTCGGAAAGAGACCCAGCGACTGGAATGGGTTTCCTGACTCTGTATGTCATGTCGTTCGGTGGAATGACCCATCGGTAATACAAGGTCGGCAAAGTAGGCGGTTTCGTTCCAGGTCGGCGTCAGCGCAACATGCAATCCGACCTTTTTCGGGTCCCGCAACATTNTCATCCAGGACATCCCATCGGGGAATGTCCAGACCGGATTGAACACCCGAGTGAAGTAAACGCCGATCTTACCGACTCCATCTTCAACCAGATGCGGCAGTAGATGACTCATCTCGTAGAAAGAGGTTGGCCACTGTCGCGGCCAGATCAGCTCGTTCCATCTCGAACCGTGTTCGGGCATCGAGAAGTAATTCGGCTTGAACTTGTTCCAACCCGCAGGAGAAGTTCCACCTTCCTGTCCCGCGGAACCGGTGAAAGCGGTCAGCAATGCCATCGCACGAGCGATTTGCCAGCCTCCCAGATTACCGCTGGCGGCACTTCGCCAGATATGGGCTGCNACCCTGTTGCCGGCGCGTGCGATCTCATCGGTCAGAGCTCGGATACTGCCAGCTTCAAGTCCGGCGAGTTGCTCCGCATCCTCAGGACTCCACTGAGAAAGATATTCCGAGAAGCGTTCCAGGAATTTATCGACAGTCGGTGCATCGGTCGGATGCAGCTGCTCGAGGTATCCTCGCCAATCGATCCAGTTCGCCACAAAGGAGCTATCGATCTTTCTTTCCTCGATCAGAAGACGCATTGCAGCCAGCAGCACTGCACCTTCTGTCCCTGGGCGAGTGGGCAGCCAGAGGTCCGCTCGCGCTGCGGTATTGGAGAGGCGTGGATCGAGCACCACGATCCTGGCACCTCGCTGCTTCGCTTCGACGATTCGTTGAGCATGGGGATTGAAGTAATGTCCTGCCTCCAGATGGGAACTGAGCAACAGAATCAACTGGGCATTCTCATGATCGGGTGCCGGCCGATCATGTCCCCAGGTCAACTGGTAACCGCACCGGGCACTGGCTGAACAAACGGTGGTATGGCTATTGTGGCCATCGATCCCCCACGCCTGCAGGACTCTCTCGACCGCGCCCTCGTGACCGGGTCGCCCGACGTGGTACATCACCTGGTCATGCCGGTCATTCAGTAGCAAATCCCGAACATCGGCGGCGATTTGATCGAGAGCCTCGTCCCAGGAGATGGGAACAAAACCTCCTTCTCCACGCGGGCCATCCCTTCGCATCGGCTGCAGGATTCGTTCGTCATCCTTGACCTGGTTCAGCGTCGCTGGACCCTTGGCACAGTTACGGCCGCGACTTCCGGGATGGAGGGGGTTNCCCTCGATACGGANAATCTCTTTCTCATCCACATCGACAGTTGCGAGNAAGCCGCAGCCGGCTTCGCAGTTGAAACAGGTGGTAGGAATCATCGCCATCCGGCGANGACGCCGGGTCGCATCCAGTTCNTCGATCTCNAGCCACTTCTCGAAAGGAGGAAAATCGCGCAGGTCCGGGCCGTATCGTTCCGGCTCTGGCAATTTGCGACTGCGGGGAACCAGGCCAACTCTGGCGGCAAGTCGTTCGATCCAGCTGATCTTTGAACTCATGTTGCTCCTCACGCCAGGGGAAGGCGCTGAGGCGCCTCGACCCAGAGGTGTTCCCAGATCGCGATGCCCGCCAACGCCAGCAATGCCGTGAATCCATGTGACAGTTCGCTGGCGGAAGTCCCGATGATGAGCAGGATCGGTAGGATCCTGCCGGCACCGATCGCCCCGACATAAAACCACTTTCCTCGACTGCCTATTGTCATCGACCGAGCGGCAATCGCTGCCGCCTCGGTCGAGTGTTTTCCAAACACCTCCAGCAGGATGAAAGGCAACTCGAACATCAGCGCCACCGCCAACAATCCGCGTAAATCGGACAGTTCATCCGGCTTCAACAGGATCAGAATGGCGGCTCCCGCGACGATCGCCTGGATCCCGAGATGGACGGGAGAAAGTGCCGATTGCCACAGGTCCCTTCCCTTCGCCTGGCCAAAAAGCCAGCCGGTATAGACCGCCACGAAGGTGGCCAGTACAGCTCCCAGCGTCAGCAGGATGACACCCGCGAGAGTGTCGGAGGGATCCTGTCGCCACCAGCCCAGGGTCGCCACCAGCCCATAGAAGGTGATGCCGTAGGCTCCTCGGACCAACCAGGAAGACCATTGGGGCCTCAGCATCACCCACAGAAATCGCTCGGGCCGCTTCAGATCGGTAACCAGCAGCACGCCGGTGATGGCGAGAAAGATCAGTGCCAGGCTCCAGCCGAGTGAGAGCGAGGCGTCAATCAGTGAGGTTCGCTCGAACGGAGCCAACAATGCCGGCACCATCACCGCTCCCGCNGCGATGGACTTGGTCCACAGGTAGGCACTCACCTTCCAGCCCCAGCTCACAGCATGACGCTGGTGGATGTCGTAGGTTCGATGCGGAGCACCCCGCTGGATCGGATCCTCCTGGCCCGGCGCAAAATCGGTCGCGTCTGCAGGTCTCTGCCCCCACAAAGTTCGAACGCTCCGTCGGCTGGCAAGCGGATCGAGTGCTTCTCGATGGCCCTCGATGTAGTAAAGCTTGGGACCGGTCCCCTTCTCTGGTTTCCGAACCATCGTCGGTTCACCGGCCACCAGGGAGGCGATACGACTGTCCGGATCGGAGAGATCACCNGTGATGATGGCATCGGTAGGACAGACCACGACACAGGCCGGCTCACGTCCAGCATCTACCCTGTGGGCACAGAAATTACACTTGGTAGCGGTTCCGGTATCGGGGTGGATGTCGATGGCATCATAAGGACAAGCCTGCATGCAAGCCTTGCAGCCGATGCAACGCGACGGATCAAAGTCGACGATGGCATCTTCGCGAATCGTCAGGCTCGAGGTGGGACACATGTCGACGCAGGGAGCATCTGTGCAGTGATTGCATCGAAGTACATGGAACGCCCGTTCCGCTCGAGGGTGAATCCCCTTTTCCAGATACTGGACCCAGGTCTTGTTGACGCCGACCGGATCAGAATGCTCCGTCTTGCACGCCACGGTGCAGGCGTGACAGCCGATACAGCGGCGATTGTCGATGACAAAGCCATAAGTGGGGGCAGTGCGGGAACTCATAGCCAGAATCTACCTTCCCCAACCCCCGTCGGCCATGCTCGTCCACGGGTTGACGGGGAACAGTTCAGGCCCCACCTTCACGGCAGGTTGTCAGGATCACCGCCAGGGCTCGTATCTCAAGTGGCAGAGAAGTCGCTTTTGTGGTCCTGAAATTGTCGAGGAGAGGAGCGTGCCACGGTGGATCGAGTTTTCCTCGGGATTGATGAGGACGCTCTGAAATCCGCTGTGGGCCGGATCTTAGGATCTCGGGAGGAGCACTCCGAGTTCCTCCACCAGGTCACGGCCACTGGCCCGTTCGACCTCAGAAGTCTGGTGGTGGTGGTTCCCGGCCGCCGGGTCGCCAGACGATTGCGCCGTTTGCTGGTCGAACAAGCCAGTCAACAGCAACGAGGCCTACTTCCCCCCCGTATCACAACCACAGCACATCTGGAGCAGATCGTCGCGCCACCCACCCTTGCCATGGCGACCCCTCTGGAGGAGCGAATCGCCTGGCTCCAGGCGCTGCGAACCAGTTCCACTGACACACTGAACCTGCTCGGCCTGGAGCCGGAAATGCTGAAGGCTCCAGCACTGCTCCCGGTGGCGAAGCTGCTGTCGCGTCTCTGTTCCGACCTGCGCCGTGACGGCCACACTCTGGGTACAGCAGCAGAACTGGCAGCCGTACATGACCCGCAAGCGGCGCTTAGATTACGTGCCGTCGAGAGTATCGAAGCCAGACGGTCTGCAGAACTGCAACGACTGGGACTCGCAGACAGTGGTACCTTCTCGGCACCACCGATCACGGAAGATCTGCGAGTGATCCTGATCGGGATGCTCGAACTACCGGCTCGGATGCGCCAGTGGCTCGATCAACATTGTCAGGCCCAGGCGTGGATCGATGCNGATGAAGGAGCCGCTGACCTCTACGACGAGTACGGCTGCCCGATCCCCGAGCAATGGGAAGGACGACAGTGTCCGCAATTCGATGATCCGATCTTCTCCGATGATCCGAGATCGCTGACGGCAGCACTGATCGATCNGATTCACCAGCGCTCCAGCATCAAGAGNGTCGACCAGGTCACCATCGGCCTGGTCGATGAGANGCTCAGCCCATGGCTGGTCGAAGGATTTCGCAGATCACAGATCCCGCTGCACATCGCCGCCGGCACGGCTCATCGTGAAACCTCCTGTGGACGACTGCTGACCGATCTGTGCGCCGCAGTCGAGACACTTTCGAGTCACAAAGTTGCGGCACTGGCCAGGCATCCGTCGGTCCATCGCGGGTTACCTCGCGAGCAGAATTCCCGGGGCAGAATGCTCGACCCCATCGAATCGATCGACCGGTGGTCGAAGCGACGGCAACCGGTACTGGCCACCGATTCCGGGGCTCCCGCGGCCATCCAGCACATCTGCAAGGCGATCAAACCGCTCACCACCGAATCAGCCGATGGCACCACCAGAATCGAACAATTTCTCCAGTGCCTCCGAGTTCTGGTCGGTGTCGACGACCTCGGTCAACCGGCACTTCCGGAACCGGGTCGAGAAAATCTGATACAGGGAGTCGAGCAGCTGAGCCTCATCAGTAGCCGCGATGAAGACCCGCTTTCGGGCCTGGATGTCGTGTCCTTACTGGTCGATTTGCTGCAGGAAACTGCAGTTTCTGATCGTCAGGAAAACTCAGGGATCGATGTCCTGGGCTGGCTCGAACTGCCTTTCGATGAGGCAGGTTTATTGCTCTTGACCGGACCCACAGAGGGTCAACTGTCACCACCAGTAGATCCAGATCCGCTGCTGCCTCATGGTGTTCGAGAGCAACTCGGGCTTTCCGGACCGAGGCAGAAAAACGCCAGAGATACTCACCTTCTCCACACCCTTCTCGATGGTCGCCGTGAGACGATCATTGCCATCTGCGCCCGTGACGGCGAAGGAAATCCGCTGCTGCCGAGTCGCTTACTCTTGCAGGGTTCCGAGGGAATCGATCGACTCGCCAGATTCCTCGACAAGAGTAAACGAGAAAACTTCCACCTTTCCGAACACAACCTGGAGAACGCCAGTCCCGAATCGCTTGGGCCACCGCGAGGGGTGGTTCTTCCTCCGCCAACCAGCGTCGCCATCACTGCACTCTCCGACTGGCTGGAAGATCCGGTGCTGTTCCAGATGAATCACATCCTTGGCTGCCGCGATTGCCACGACCGTGATCGTCAACTCGACCGTCTGGACTTCGGCAACATGCTCCACTGGGTACTGCAAAAGTTCGGCGAAGATCCAGACCTGAGAGACCTGATCGACGAGGAACAGATCGATAAAGCCCTCCAGCAACTGCTCGATCGCTATCGTCGGCAAAAAATCGCCGACCCGGCCAGATCCGCGGTTCTGGTTCAACTGGAGCAAGCGCGGGTCAGACTCGGTGCCTGGGCCCGAGTCCAGGCGCAACAGCGCGTGCTCGGCTGGCAACTGGTCGACGCAGAGATTGATCTCAAACCAGATCTCTGCCGTATCGAGGTTCCCGGTGGTGAGATCGGACTCTCGGGCCGTATCGATCGCATCGACTATCACGCCGAGGAAGATCGCTGGCGGCTGCTGGACTACAAGACAGGAGACAACGCCCAGCCACCCGAACAAGACCATCGAAAAGGGCGCAAGAAGGACGACAGGACCTGGGTCAAATTGCAGTTACCGCTGTATCGTCTTTTTGCTCCCCAGCTGAAGATCGACGGCGTTCAAGTCAGTGCAGATGCCGAGGTCGGTTTCTTTTTGCTGCCGGCCAGTCCCGAAGACACGCGCATCGAGATCGCCCACTGGGATGAAAATGTTTTCGAATCGGCGCGAGTCCGGGCCGAGGAGGCAGTCACCGGTATCCTCGCCGGAACCGAGGAACTGCTGACGGTGGTGAAACCGAGGTCGTCGTGGGAACGGGCTCTGGCCGGAGTGGTGGTTGAATCCGCGGCAAGACTCGATGGCATCACGGACGGCGAAGAGGAGGTCGAATGACCTTCTCCTCCCACCTGCTGATTCGGGCCAGTGCCGGTTCCGGCAAGACCCACCAGTTGACCAGCCGCTTCATCGGCTTGCTGATCGCCGGCGAGGAACCATCCGGAATCCTCGCCGTCACTTTTACCCGGCTGGCCGCCGGCGAGATCATGGAACGAGTGCTCGGTCGCATGCTCGATGCCATCCACAGCGATGCCGGTATCGATCAACTGCAGCAATCTCTGATCGAAGCCGGCTTTTCCTCGCCGAGCAGAGATCAGGTCAAAGATGCTTTACAACGTCTCATCGATGATCTGCATCTCTGTCGCGTCTCGACTCTCGATGCCTTCTTTTCGCGACTGGCGAGTGCTCACACCTTCGAATGTGGACTGCCCTCCGGCTGGACCATCCTGGAGCCGGACCAGCTCCATGCGATCCAGGCCGATGCGATCCAGAAGATCCTTGCCCAGGGAGGTCCCAGGGAAGCACGACAGCTGATGCATCGGCTCAGTCGAGGCAAAGCGACCAGTCAGGTTGCCGATAATTTGCGAGACATCGTCTCAGCTACCCATGACAAGTACCTGGAGTTTCCGGCCGAAGCATGGAACAACCCCGGACACTTTGCTCCCCCCGGGTCCAACGAGATCGATCAGGTCCGGCAGCAGTTCCTGTCGGTACAGTGCCCGTTGACCAAAACGGGAACCCCGCACAAGAGCTGGCGAGATGCACTCGATAAATTAAAGCAGTCATTAGACGACCCGGCTGGAATCGACCTGAAGGAACTCTTGAAGTCGGGACTTCCGAAGAAGATTCTCGATGGAGAGATCAAATACTATGGCGAGGAGATTCCCGACGAGATCCGGGTCACGGTTCAGTTGCTGTTGAATACGCTCCGACCGGAACTGGCGGCCAAAATCCAGGCGCAGAACCTCGCAACCAGGGATCTGCTCAGAAACTACGATCATTTCCGTAGCGAAGGCTTACAGGCACGCGGCGGAGTCGGCTACCAGGACATTCCACTGGCTCTGACCAGCGCTGCAGTTCTGGCCGCTCCGGGAACGATCCTGTACCGACTCGATGCCAGCACCCGTCACCTGCTGCTGGATGAGTTCCAGGACACCTCGATGCTGCAGTTNGCTGCGCTCGAACCGCTCGTCGACGAGGTTCGTTCCGACCAGGACGGTGGCCGCACCATCTTCTGCGTCGGTGACGCGAAGCAGGCGATCTACGGCTGGCGCGGTGGCCATGCCGAAGTACTGGATCTGATGGCCGGATATCTGATACCCGACTCGGAAAGATCCCTCGATGCCTCTTACCGCTCCTCTCCCCAGATCCTCGAGTGCGTCAACCAGGTATTCGGCCAGCTGCCCATTGAAAACTGGTTACCCGATGATCAGTCGGCCATCTCCGGTTGGTGCCGCAACTTTCACGAGCACATCGTCGCACCCGGCGGACCTGGCGATGCTCCAGGACACGTGGTGTTGAAGGTTGCCAACCAACATCCAGACCGCAAACCAGCCGTCTGCCCCTTCATCGATGCCATCGAGGAGGTGAAGAAGTCCCTTCAGCACTGCCCCGATGCATCGATCGCAGTGCTGGTGCGAAAAAATGCTTACATCGCCCGCATGGTCGCGGCACTCAAAGCACAGGGCATCGATTCCAGCGAGGAGGGAGGCAACCCACTGGTCGACTCCGCCGCCGTCGGGAAGCTCGTGGCACTGCTCGAACTCATCGAGCATCCCGGCGATGCCACGATGCGTTTTGCCGTCGCTCGTTCGCCGCTACCAGACATCGCGGCAGTCATCGATGGATTCCCGGCAGGAGACTGGCAAGATCCACTGGTTGCGGAGACCATCGCGACCTTCTTCAGAAATAGGATTCATCAACTCGGAATCGTCGCGGCGATCTCCCCCATCGCCGCGGAACTGGCTTGCATCTCGTCACCAGAGGATCGCACCCGGATCCATCAGATGCTGGAACAACTACACATTCGGCGACCGGATGGGTGCCGTCTCGAGGATCTGATCACCCACCTCAGAACCCATTCACTGAAATCTCCCAGTGGTTCACAGGTGCAGGTGATGACGGTCCACCAGGCAAAGGGGCTCGGCCGCGATGTGGTGATCCTGCCCGAACTGGCCACCGACTGGCTGCGCCCACATCCAAAGTTACTGGAACAAAAGCCGGCGATAGACGATCCAGGAACCAATCCAGTCGAACCCATCATCAGTCGCCATATCAACGAACAGGAGCGACATGTACTCGGCGAACCTTACATCGAGATGAATCGCCAGGGTCGTCAATCACGCTTACAGGAGGAACTCAGCATCTTGTACGTCGCGATGACCCGTGCCAGACGATCACTGACGATGATCATCCCGCCGGNAAAAAGTCTCCCCAAGGCATCGGGAGCCCGCTTGCTATGGCACACTCTCGGTCAAGAACAACCACTGGATGCGGGTGCGATCCTCTACCGGCAGGGAACCGAGGACGCTGTCTCCCACATCGTGGGTTCTCCTTCGGTCGCCACTGTCACTGCGCAGATCCCCGCTCTTGAGGTTTCTACCGCGGCCACCCACAGGTCCCCTTCCCAGCACATCGCTCTGTTCCCAACCGAGGAGTCATTCCGCGCCCGGTCCATCGGAACGTTGACACACAACGCCCTGGAGATTCTCGATTGGAGTGCAGAACTTCCGGCCGATGTCGAACAGTTGCTTGTTCGACAGAATCCACGCCTCACCGAATATATCGAAAGCTCCCTGCAACTACTCAGACCAGCACTTGAGGAGGATGAACTGGTGGCAATCCTCGACCGCCAGGCCACCGGTGTCCGGCTCGGTGAAGAAGAAGGAGACCGGCTCGTGCTCGAAAGAGAGGTCCCCTTCTCGTGCCAGCTCGACCAGGAGTTGCTGAACGGCATCATCGACCGGCTCGTGATACTGGAACGAAACGGCAAACCGATCGCTGCAGAGGTGATCGATTTCAAGACCGATCAGATTTTCAGTTCCGCCCGGGAGACCGCCGAAAAACACCGTCAACAGCTGGAGAGTTATCGTGACGCGGTATCACGTACCTGGGGAATCGACCTGGACAGGATCTCGACGCGGATCGCACTGGTACGAACTGGTGAGGTCGTCAGCCTCTAGAAGCAGGAGGGATGCTCTTCACAGGGGAAAAAAGCGTCGATGGGAGCGATGCCGCACTCGGGGAAGGGCGGTGGTGGCGCTTCGCCATTGGCATACAGATAAAAGAGTAGACTGATTCCGTCACTGATATCGAGCAATCCGTCGGCATTGGCATCGGCAGCTTCAAGGCAACCCGGGATCGAGTTCTCGCCGAAGACCCTGCCAATCAACAAGATGGCATCTGCCAGACGCACACCCTCTACACCATCGGCATCTCCTCGTATGAATCTGGCTTCACAAAAATCCAGCTGGCCGTTTTCGTTGGTGTCTTGTGCTGGATCCTGTAGATCGCAGAAATCTGGAATGTGATTGCCATTGCAGTCCATTTCGGTTCCCNCNAGGAAATCGCAAACATCCGAGATCCCGTTTTCATTGCAGTCATCATCGCAGGCGTCGATTTGACCGTCCCCGTCACAATCTTCGGCAGTCCCATCTAGCAGAGCGCAACTATCCGGCACGCCATCTTCATCGCAATCGCTAGCCAGTCCCTGGGCGATTTC
Organism: Planctomycetota bacterium; assembly: GCA_002711105.1. Taxonomy (GTDB): domain Bacteria; phylum Planctomycetota; class UBA8108; order UBA1146; family UBA1146; genus UBA1146. The sequence goes on along the minus strand of PAIH01000054.1, from coordinate 59,712 downwards.
GCACGAATCTGGAATTTGATTCTGATTGCAATCGGCCTGACAGATGTCAGGAACACCATCCTCGTCACAGTCAGAAACCTGTCCAGTCGGAATCGAACAGCTATCCGGAATTCCATCTGCATCGCAATCGGCAACGAGCCCCTCCAGGGTCGAACAGAAATCGGGAATTCCATCGGCGTCACAGTCGTCATTGATTCCAGCCGAAATCCCACAGGAATCGACGATTCCATCCAGATCGCAATCCAATGCAGTCTCCCCCGCTATCGCGCAAGCATCGAGCTGTCCATCCTGATCACAGTCTTCATCGCCGAAAATTGCGACCTCGACATTTCCTCCCACCGGTGCGTGAGAAGAATCGAACGGTGCACCGGCAACCACAACACCGGCATGGACTGCTACAGAAGAGCCGAGAAACGAACTGGCGTTGCCATTCAACGCTCCCACCTGTTGCCACGTTCCTTGCCACCGATAAATGGTAGCAGAGCCGGCGGGGAATGCTTCGTCACCGGTATCGGTCGGTGCCCCTATGCATGCCAGATTTCCACTCATTGAAATGGCGGCGCCAAAGGCGCAACCGGCCGTGCCTGCAGTTGGTAACAGGTGTGGTGAAAGAATCCAGATTCCGCCGATTCGCTCGTACACGGCAACAGCGCCGGCAGCGGGTCCTGCCAGATTGGAATGAGGTGCTCCTAGCAAGATGTGATCTCCGGAGAGAGCCACCGCAGTTCCCAGTTTATCGCCTGGATCAGCAACTCCGGAGCCAAGTGAGATTTGCTCGACCCAGCCATCGGCTCCACCGATGTAAAGGTAGGCGCTGCCGGCATCCGGGCCGAGAACATCCCGCCCNGGAGCTCCCACGAGTAACTCCGAAACATTTGCCATNGATACCGAAGTCCCGAATTGATCTCCCGGAACCCGATCTGACGCCAGCAATCTCTCCTCCAATTGCCACTGTTCTGCGGAATCTTGTCGCCAGACCGTCACACACCCGACGGGGCCGGCACCGGTTTCATAGTAAGGACTACCTATCGCGAGAAAGTCGCCACGCAGAGAGATCGATGATCCGAAACCATCTCCTTCATGTCCGCCTGAATCCACCAATTGGCCCACCTCGGTCCATTGATAGCGATCCCTGCGCCAGAAATGGACACTCCTCGAGCCAGCCGCATTCACCGCCATGAGATTCTCGTCAACGCTGATCGCTGATCCAAACTCGGATCCTGGATTGCCAGGCAGCAACTCTTCCAGCTGATAGCTGGTGCCGTTACGACGGTAGATACGAACACTTCCGCTCAATGTCCCCCCTGTATCGTCACCGATCGCTCCGATGAAGACCCGACCACCGGAAACGGCGACTGAGCGACCCAGGTAATCTCCTCCGCTCACCCCGAAAATTTCCACCTCACCGGATGCGCATTGTGCACCGAGCTGCTGCACCGGAATCACGACCAGCATCAGAAACATGAAGGCATGCAGAGAAATAATCAGAGAGGGCCAGCGAATGTGACTCATCGAGCAGTCCTTCGAGAAGAGGGATGGGAGAACCTGGGAAGAACAGCATTCTCTATCCCCATCATCTCGGTGTTCTACGATGTGTCAATTGGCGTTAAAGCTGCGGCGAAGGTCGGTCACAAAAGGGAGATGGGTTGGTTTCGTCTAAAGAGGATCGCCCAAACGACGTGGCCAGTGATCGTCTGGAGGTTCCGGAGTCTCTTCACCGCCAGGACGGATGTGATCGAGCAATCCTTCCTTCATCTTGTCGTACTGAATCTTGCCGTTGATGACAGACCAACGCACGTGAGTCAGGTAGGAGAGTAGATCGCCATCCGTGATGATAAAGTCGGCATCCTTTCCCACTTCGATCGATCCGATACGATCAGCAACTCCCAGAATCCGAGCTGGCTCGATGGTGATCGCCTCGATGGCTGCTGTCTCGGAAAGGCCACCCCGAACTGCAAAAGCTGCTTCCATCGGAAGATGGCTTAGATCTCTTCCCGCCAATCCCCACAGCGCGATGCCACTGCCGCTGGGCCGAATCGCGATGGGAATCCCATGCTGGTGCAAGATCCTGGCATTTTCGATGCTGGAACCACTCTTCATGTTGCGATCTTCGTCGGCATTACGACGTGCACGAGGAGTCAGAACAACCGAAGCTCCGGTCCTGGCGATCAAACCGGGATCGATCCAGGCTTCCTCTGCCCCTTCGATGATCAGTTCGAAACCGAAACGTCGCGAAAGATCGCAGATCTGTTTCAGGTCAGTGATGGTACTCACCCGCGCCAGGGCCACCCGCTCCCCGGTCAGAAGGGATTTGGCGGTAGCAAAAGCTCCCCGGATCCACTTGTCATCGGGAGCCTTGGCTTCCGGATCTTCTTTCTTCTGTTCGGCATGGCGCTCCAGGGCACGAAGGTGCTCCTGCACCTTCTCCAGAGCTTGCCGCAGTTCCCTTTTTCCACCTGGATTACGACTGGTATAGGTCAAGTTAGTGAAGGCCATCGGACGGAGGGTGAGATCTTCCAGTTCCCTCCGCACTAGTTTTCCGACCCTGGATCCGTTCCAGGTCGAGGTAATTCCAGCCGCCAATCCCATCACAGTGCCGAGTGCAAATGGATCCTGCGACTTCTGAGGGTCACCCGATCCGATTAACCCGGCGGATCGGAATGCAACCAAACCTGGATATACGTGGAATCCATCCGCTTCGATCTTCTCGGCATTTTCGGGCACATCGATATCGTTACCGATGGAACTGATCTTCCCGTCTTTGCACAAGATCGTCCCACCTCGAACGACCGGCCCCGTGACCGTATGGATGATCGCTCCCACAATCGCGAGGTATTCGGCATCTTCCGCGCCTGCAGGTTCTGCTTCCTTCTTCTCCGGCTCAGGAGTCGGAAGCGGTGCTGGCCGTCTGCCTCGGCGACGACGGCGAGGCGGATCCTGGGCTTCGGCAATACCACTCATCTGGATGGAGAACCCGCAATAGAACGGAATATCTGTCACCAACACGGTGACGATCAACGAAACGAGTAATGAACGCATGGTGATCCGATTCATTGATCCTCTCGATCCCAGACGATTTCACCGCCGATGATGGTCTTCATTACCCTGGCCCCCGGAACCAGCGGATCCGAATCAAACAGAACGAAGTGGGGTTCCTTACCCGCCTCCACCGTCCCCATTCGATCATCGAGTCCGAGCACCTTTGCCGGCTGCAGGGTCACACTGGCGATTGCATCCTCTTCACTGACTCCGAAACGAACCAATTCAGCGATCANCCCGGGCAAGGCTCTCATCGACGCGGCGTCNTCANTGAGAGGCAAACTGACAATCTTGCAACCGGCGCGCGAAAGAGCTGCCGGCACCGAGTAACGAAGGTAGGTATCAGGCAGGGCACTGAGTCGCGGAGGGATCATCACCGTAGCTTTCCGCTCCCCCAGCCTCTCGACCACTTCGTGGAACGCTCCGTTACGGGCTCCTGGCAAGATGAAGAGCTTCATCGGATCTCGATCTTTCAGTTCTTTCACCCCGGAGATCGCTTCATCGAAATGCAAAACCAGACCAGGAGTTCGGACTTCGTAAATGATCGGCAGAGCGTCCTCTTTTTCCTCGAGGATCTTCACCAGTGGGACAAGGGAAGGATTCATGGCCGGGGGCTTGAACTCCTTCGGCTCTTCCTTCTTTTCCCCGTCTTTCTTCTCACCATCGGCTTTCTTCTCACCATCGGCTTTCTTGGCTTCCTCTTCGGCCTTTTTCTTCGCTTCTTCTTGTTCCTTGTCCCACTTCTCCCGCGCCTTCTTGACCTTTTCGATTTCACCGCGAGCACTATCGAAAGATCGAGAAATGGTGCTGTACAGTGCAGTCGAACTGGTCCCGTTTAACGGCAGGTAAGCACCATCCTTGATGATTCTCCCGCTGCTTTCGGGAGCAGTATGAACCACCACCGCTCTTCCAGGAAATCCCGATCCAGAAGGAACCAGTGCAGCAGCAACAAATCCTGCTTCGAGGAAATCCTGCCACGGCATCTCATCCTCGACGAGCTGCGTCATCGGTGTCCAGTCGCAGTAGGTTCCGTTACGCGACAGGTTGTTGAGACCATGCCGAGTACGCGCCAGGATCATCCCCGCCATCAGGGTCTGTCCTGTGGCATCGATGACCACGGCATCGTCGGGCACCTCTAGCTGGTTACCGACCAGCGTGATCTTTCCTTCATCGATCACGACCTCTCCGGGGGTCAGAATCTCTCCTGTTCCCGTAATCACACGAGAAGCTCGGATCACAGTCACTCTCTCCGCAGAGTTCTGGGCTTTCACGAAGGGCCCCACTGCCACTAACAAAACCGCTACTAGCAACGAGACATGGAGAGGCCGCGCTTTTCGCGCAAGAAATACCATCAGAAGACCCTTTTCTTGCTCGCGTCGTAGGTGATCTTTCCATCGATCACTACCAGCTCACAGCTGGAGCGAGGGTCTATCGGATCCCCGGTCCAGAGACAGAAATCGGCATCGAGCCCGACCCTGATGCTGCCGAGTCGGTGATCCATCATCAGTGCCTCGGCNGGAATCCTCGTCACTCCCTTGAGTGCCTCATAGGGAGTCCAACCGTAATAACAAGCCATCGTCGCCTGATAGAACAGCTCCTCCTGAGGGACCACCGGAGCATCGGTGTTGATTCCCAGTTTACGGACCCCACCTTGCCACCAGCGCGCCGCATTGCCCATGATTCTTCTCTGAGTGCGGTCGTAGTGAATCTGACGGGGTCCATTGATGGTGTAGATGGTTTCGTCTTCCAGGACGAGGGGCGCCACCTTCCACGCATCGAAGGTGGAGTGATCCAGTACCGTTCGAATTCCAAACTCACCGGCCACCATCTTCACGGTTGTCATCAGAACCTGNTANATCTGGGTATGGATGGANGCCACCGTTTCACGGCGGAACAGTGGTCGAAACTCNTCCCAGTGCAGATCCTTCGGCGGCTCCTCCTTCAGCTCACCCTGTTCCCAGGCGGTGCGGGCCAGGTGATAGTCGCGGGCCTTTCTCAGGGTCTGACGGGTGTTGAAGTTCATGAAGGAACGTCCGACACCGTAGAAGTAACGTTCTGGATTGCCCGCCTGAGCGATCTTGAGCGAGCCCGGTGACTTGAGCACCGCATCTTCCACGGATGATCCTCCGGCAGTCTTGAGAATCGTGCCGAATCCAGACATGTTGTTGCCACTGCCGGGAATCGTCAGGATGGTTGTCACTCCCCCCGCACGCGCCCTCTCCATCTCCGGATTATCGGGAATGATCGATTCCAGAGTGCGCAATCCGGGATTGGTCAAGTAGATGTAATCGTGCAGGTCTGAACTGCCGCCACCGGTGTGGTTATGACACTCGACGAGACCAGGGACCAACCACAACTCGGGGCGCTCGACGACGGTGGCTCCAGCGGGAATCTCGATGTCCCGGGCACGACCGATGACTGCGATCTTGCCATCCTCGACCACAACGACAGCGTTGTTGATGACCCGGTCCTCTTGATCCATGGTCACGACCTTGCCAACCCTGAATACCATAGAATCGGCCGCACTAACCGGATCCGTCATACCCAGGAAGGGAACAAGTCCCAACAGCAACACGAGGAATAAGGTTCTCATCTGGGAACCTCCTCTCCATGTATGAAGACCCTGTCGAGATCACTACCTACCTCGAACGGATGGCCATTCCAGATCAACAGATCGGCATCGAGACCGGCCTCGATGGTGCCGATCTTGTCGCTCACTCCGAGTGCCTGAGCCGCACCTATGGTCAGTGCCTCCAGAGCATCGTCAGCCGCCATGCCGCTCCTCACCGCCTGCAACGCCTGATAGGGAAGAGCACGCGCACCATCGGCCGCCATACTCTGGAAAGCGACATTGATGCCCGCCTTCGTCAGAAAAACAGCCGGGGTAATCTCGTTTCGATCCACAGTGAAAGTCGTTTCCATGGGCAGAATCACAGACACCGCCTTGTCGGCGAGTAACCCGGCGTGATGACGCATTTCTGCATCAAGGCGAAGAGTCAACGGGATCTCTTTCTTGGTAAAGAAATCGATCACCTTCGGGGCGACACCAAAACCGGAAGCTGTGACCAGCACCGGGATCTTCTTCTCCAGAACTTGCCGGATCGGTTCCAGTGACAGATTGACCCGCGGTGGATTGGGACGTCCTTCGTCGTCGCGTTTCTTGCGCCGCTCCACCTTGAAAGTCTTGGCTTCCTTGCTGGTTCTGGTCCCGACAAGGTCGACAGAGAATTGCAGGACCGAGATGGTACCGGTCAAACCATCTTCGCCGGTCAACTCGGCCTTGATCTTCGGTGGCGCAGGTAGGACATCTGCTTCGACTTCAACGGTTCCCTCGATGGTCGTCCCATCCAGGGTTCCAGTGATTCGAACGGGAATCGGAGGAGAAGGTTCGATGACCCGGCCTTCAAAATCGGAACCGTTCAACTGGATGGAGAGTTTCGCAGTCTCTGGCTCAGGCAAGGGGCCTCCGGTGGCCGTGACCTCCCAGATTCCGGTCAAAGGATCTGGACCCTGCTCCTCGACCACCTCTACCTCATCCTCTTCTTTGATCTCGACCTTCTCACCGGCGTCCTTCTTCCGCTGCCACTCGGCCAGATCCTTCTCGTACTTGATCCACGAATCGAGATACTTCTTGCCCTGATCAAAGATCCGCTGGACGTTCGAGAGAGCTTCCTTCGGATGACCTCTGACGTCGAGAAGAAGTGCCGATAGGTGATCTGAAACACGATCCGAGCGGCCCCTGCCTGCAGTTTTGACCAGTACTGCTGAACCGGCAGATCTCTGCAGACGTTTTGGAGTCAACAACTGCGAGGTGACACCCGCTCTGGCAACACGGAGCTCAGGCTCATCCGGGACACCAACCAGGCGAAAAAGTCTATCGCTGGTGCCAGAAGCACCCTGGTCTCCTCTGAGACCGAGATGTCCATAGCAATCGATGAAACCGGGGACTACGAAACTACCCGGTCCTGCATCGATCACTTTGGCAAACGGTGGCTNCGGAACACTACGTCCGACAGCCGTGATGGTGCCATCCTCGATGAGAATTTCACCGTCCTGGATCCGATCTTCGGCAGAAATCCAGATGGTGGAAGCTTTGATGACCGTGACGGAATTCTCTTTTGGCTGCCAGGCCCGCTGCCCTTCCACGAAAACCTCAAGTGGATGAGATGCGATCTGCCATGGACTCTCGCTCCAGACCACGATGTCCGCATCGGCACCTGGCTCAAGATTGCCGACTCGATCTCCGACGCCGAGGATTCGGGCCGGGTGATGGGTCACCAGGGAAATCGAATCAGCGGGATCGTCCATGAGAGGAGCTGCCACCGACAAGGCCCATTGCAACGTGGCCAGATCAGCGGTCGCAGGAGCCAGCGCCAGCAGAGCGTTTACTCCCAGATCGGGCAGGGCAGAAAGACCCTCGGTGGGTTGGTCCGAAGTCAATCCCAGATCGGTTCCAGGAGGACGAATTCTCAACACCAGTGAAATATCCGCATTCGCAACGGTCGACATCACCTTGGCAATCTCTTCGCCACCCACCAGGTAACCAGGGCGGCCCTTTCCCTCGATGAATGAAACCGCTGCCAGGATCTCTGGGGCACTTCTGGCGGCAATACGTAACGGCAGCGAAGTATCCCACGCCTGCTTCAATTCACCATGAACGGTTCCGTCCTGCTGAGAAAGGGATATCGCCTCCGAGAGTGCCAGAAGACGACCGATGCGACTCTGAGGACGTTGCGGTGTAGGCGGCAGTATTTGCACATCACTGGAAGCGGGGAAAGGAATATTCAAGACCGATCCCGGCGCATCGACTGCATCCGTGAGCGAGAGCGAAAGATCCGCAGCGGATCGCAAGATACGTTGGGTCGGATTGCCGACCAGTTTCACCACCGCGCCGAGACCAGAAAGGAGACGATGTTCTCCAGGACTGAGGTGAACGGTGGTAACTCCCGTCTTCAGCAGTGGTCGATGATCTCCGTAGCGGTTGTAACCGTCGGCCGCTCGGTAGGCGGCAGAAATGGAATCCGGTCCTCGATGAGGTGCGACGATCTGACTCGATGCAGCCACCAGGCCAGGAGTCACGTAGGCATCGGGCCAGTGAATCAGCGGAAGATCATCCGGCACAGCTGAACCCAGATCATCCCAGGNTCCGGTCTGAACTACTTTTCCATCCTCGACGACGATCACACCGTCGNCGATGGCTCGCAGTCCTGTGTGGAGGATCCCTGCGCGAAGGACAAACCCATCGCCGGCACCAGCATTGACGCCGATGAGCAGCGAACTGAACAGGACCAGCAGAGCGAGCAGATTCAGGCGCAAGCTAGCGTCCTTCCCCGACCGGTTTCTCGACCGGCTTGTTGTCAGATTTATCGTCGGGCTTGTCGTCGGGCTTGTCGTCGGGCTTGTCGTCGGGCTTGTCGTCAGGCTTCTTCTCTTTGGGGGTCTCCTCTAACGGCTTCGGGTCGCCAGCCGGTTTCTTGGCTTTCTTCCCCTCTTCCGCTTCCGCATCGCCGGCCGCCCCATCACCTTCCCCCTCAGCTTCCTGATCTTCACCTTCTCCCTCCACCTGCAAGGGTTCACCTGCAGCAGCGGGTTCGGGAGCCTCCGGGAACAGACGTTCTAGTCGAGCATCTTTTTCTCGATCGTAAGCGAGGATCCCCTCGATCCAGACCTTCTGAACCCAGGATGTCAGTTCCAGTGGGTCAGCAGTCCACAGTACGATGTTGCCCATCTTCCCGACCTCAATCGATCCGTAGCGATCAGCAACACCACAGATTTCTGCTGCCCCGAGAGTGACGATCCGAAGCGCCTGCTTATGCGAAAATCCAGCACGNACCANTCGTGCCGCCTGGTATCCAAGGAAACGTTCCGGCATCGNTCCATTGNCGGNAGGCTGNATGGCAAACTTCACTCCAGCTTTCCGGAAAACAGCTGGAATAAAGGTCTCGACNACATCTCCACTGATGACATCACGCTTGCGATACATCAGTGTCTCATCCAGGACCACAGGAACACCCGAAGCCGCAATCTCCTCGGCGGCGAGATGGGAATCTCCCGCAAGAACGAGAACAGATCGGCCCTTCCAGCCACGCGCATCGATCATTGACAATGCAGGTGCCACATCGGTAGCAGAGCCGCAATAGATCCAGGCCCCCAATCGACCATCACCGAGNTGNGCGAGGTTNCGGTGCCGATCATCGAGATCTTCATCGCGGATCAAATCGCTGCCCTTGGCCCTCGCTTGCTCCGGAGGTAACGGGTCGAGTTCGTCGTCCTTCTCGGCTTCCTGCTCGTAGCGCTTTTCTGACAGATCCTCTCTCCAGCGATCAAATTCGGAGAAAACCTCCCTCAGTTCCGCCAGTTGTCTCAGTCTGTCGTAGCCGTTACGAGGGCTGGTCGACATCTTCAACGCGACCCCGGCCATGCGGGTCATCTCATCGGCTGAAAGTCCGATGGGATGGACAATTCGGCTCACTCCGCCCACCACACAGTTGTTTCCCTGCACAACGTGAATGGTGCTAACCCCGTTTCTCAGAGCATCTTCAAAGAAGAAGCGAGAGGGATCGATGGCATCGTAGACATCGACAAACGGAGCCACCGCCAGGTTTTCATTCGGGATATCCAGACCGGCGGTGCTATGCGGATGGACAAACCCGGGGGAAAGAACCATGCCGGTACAGTCGACCTCCATCGCGTCGTATGGAATTGCAAGACTTCCATCTCCGACAGCAGTGATCACCCCATTTTCGATGAGGACTGTACCTTCTTCGATATCAGCACCGGAGACGGTGACGACACGCCCTCCGGTCAATGCCACTTTGCTATCGGCAGCCACTGAAACCGTGGCGGGCAAAAGCAACAGCAGGATGAACAAGAACAACATCGTCGGTCTCGGGATTCTGTTCAGTTTCGGCAACATCGATTCCTTGCCTCTCGGGACTGTCATGGTTCAGCTCAGGACTCAACTACGTTCGAAGGAGATGACTCCTCCATGNATGACTACTTTTATTTGTGACAACGAAGAAAATGGCGTTCCATTCCAGATGACCAGATCTGCTCTCTTGCCCTGTTCGAGAGTTCCCACTTCATCGGCGATACCCAGCAACCGCGCCGGATGTAGCGTCACCATCCGCATCGCCTCGGAAGGAGCTACTCCGTAACGGATGGCGAGCATCGCCTGACGTGCTAGCCCTTCCTCACCGCGAAGATCTTGAGCACTCAATGCCAGAGGTATTCCGGAAGCTGCCAGATCTCTGGCGGTGTTCAAACGCGACTGACGACTCTCTCTCGAGCCACTCAGGATCCCGCTCGGAACATCGAAGATGGGACCGTAAATCACCGGAACACCACTGTTGGCCAGAAGATCCACCGTCTTGTAAGCCTCGGTCGGATCCTCCAGGGTGAAGGAGACTCCGAATTCCTTGCAGAGCCGGAAAGAGGTCTCGATATCAGCGGCAGTCCGAGCCTGGATGCGCAGCGGAATCTCACCCTGCATCACCTGGGTCAACACCCGGGAGGCNTCCGNTGACGAGGTATCGGCGCCGCTGGGTTCGTGTCCACCGGCNCGCAACAATGCNTCATGGAACGCCTTCCGGAACACCCATGCCACGCCCATCCGGGATGCAGGACGGCGGTTGTACACCGAAACGAAGGTCCTGAATGGCGGTCGATTCGNAGATCCNAATCGGTACGCATCGCTACCGAGTACTGCCTTCACCGCACCGGGACCTATGAAACGCTTGTTCAGCGCTCCGCCTGTTCTCATCAGAGCACCTCGAGCTCCCACCACGGCAGAAGAATCGGGGCTCACGTAGATCGTTGTGACCCCTTCACTCAACAGGCGATCAAAGTCTTCCGACCCGTGATCCACGGCGTCGAAAATTTCAAAATGCGGCACCACTTCACTCGACTGCTCATTGATCAAAGCACTTGCAGCAGGAACACCCGCAGCAGCAGCCTCGGCTTCACGCGCGCTTTCGGTCAGTTCCTGTTCCAGATCATGTGGCCCTCCGTGGGGATCGTGATCGGGCCAACCGCAATAGAGACAGGGTTCCTCGACGATGTGGAGCGTCTCTGCTGGACAGGAGGTTCCACACGGACAGACATCGCCACCGTGGTACAGATGCTCCTTGCCGAATAGCCGAAGAATCTGCAATCGTGGATCCTCACCGGGATAATAGAGGGCATCTTCCACATCGAGACGTGTATTGGCGTCGATGAAACCAGGAGTGATGACCGGGACTTCAAGGACTTCCGCACCCTCTGCAGCCTCGCCGCCAGCAACGATGCTCAGGATCACACCATCCTCGATGACGATGAGAGCATTCTCGATCACCGTGCCGTCCCCGATATGGGCCTGGGCTGCCCGGATGATCATCGAGTTTTCTTGCTCGGCACTGACCACCGCGGTGCCACAGAAGATGAGCAAGGCCACAAGCAAAGTGGCATTCAGGATCGACGTGATCGGAGTCTTCTTGTTGGAGCCAGACATCGACTGCACCTTTCTACCTCGGTACTTCCAGGTCGGAGATCACACCTGGTGGTGTTGCGACCCTCGTCCTCTTACCACCACGCCAGATCTGGATCACTTTGGCCGCTGGATCGAGCGGATCTGTCGAGAATAGCACCAGATCAGCCCGCGCTCCCGGCTCGATGATTCCGATCGAGCTAACCCCACAAGCTCTGGCAGGATTGGAGAAGAGAGCCCTACGAGCCGCCTCCGCATCGAGGCCCGCTGCCACTGCAATCGCCGCACTGCGNCGCAGGTGATCGGCAGGCATCAACGGCAACCCGCCTGAAAACGCCAGTTCGACTCCCGCTTGCGCCGCCCTGACTGCCGTCCTCACCTGGGCTGCATCTCCCCCTTCAAGGAACGGACCGACGATCAACAAGGCATCACGACCGGCCAGTCGTTCCACCGGAGAACGCGCATCCCCTGAATGAACCATCACCGGCAATTCACTCCAACCGATGTCGAGAGTCTGGCGAAGATCTATCGCATCTGGACAGTATAGAATTCCAGGAACCTGCTCGCTCTTGTCCGATGTGGCCAGCCAGTCCTTCCATGACGCGACCATCGCAACGCGACTGGTCGGCTCGCGAGAACTGTCGAGCGCTGTTTCCGCCAGGGCATAATAGGGCTTCCCCTCACCCAGTTGTGCTCCAGGTGCACCGCTCTGNCAGAGGAAGGTGGCGGTGTTGCCGTTAAGCAGGCCTCTCGGCACAGCTGCGATGGTGGTATGGAGGATGCCATGAGCCGCCGCATCCTCAAGATGTGGATCGGTCGAATCGAAGGCATCCGCTGCCCGTAGATTGGGATCGAGCAGCAACGTTCCGGCAGTCAATGCTCCGGTAGCTCCGAGAGCTCCGAGCAGATCGTGGAGCCCGGGAGTGATGACCGAGCCTTCGGGAGCGATCAAGTCGATCAGTGCAGGATCGGCCTGGTCGGCGGGAATCACTCCGGAGACCTGGCCTTCCGCGTTCACCACCACTGCCATCCCGTGACAGATGCTCCCGTCGGGAGCCACCACACCAACACCGGAGATCACCCGATCTCCATCGCGATCTGGTGCCGCATCCCCCGATGCACCGGCAACGCAACAAAAGAAGAACAGCCACAGGAGTTTCTGTACAGTTCGCATCAGAAGCTCCCTTCCTTGGTCCCGGCGGGTCGTTGCCAGACCACGGTGCCATCGATGATCACACGGTTCGGTCTTGCTGCCCCATCTGTGGCCGGATTCCCTTCCCACAGCACCAGGTCAGCAGAACCTCGCCGCAGCCAGCCGGAGCCGCGTCTACCACCTGCGCCTGAGTTGACGATCGACAGCGGTGAGGCGGTGCCTGACTGTCCCGAGATGGTTCGGACCGCCCGCCACAGGGAGGAACTGAGTCCGCCACTGCCGACGGTCCAGGGAATCTCTGACTTTTCGAGAAGAGGGATCAGCTGGGAACTGCTCCTGGGGGCAGTGCCACGAACCAACGGTCTCTGTGGCATATCGAGCAGCACCGATAGGCCTTCGACCTCGGCGAGCAGATCGAGCACCATGTAGGCCTCGTCGGCACCCTGCAACTGGAACGGGAACTGGAACTCGTTGGCCAGCTCTATCGCGTTCAGAATATCCTCGCTACGTCGGGCGATGATGCGAACAGGTAGCTGCTGCTCCAGTACCTGGAGCAGCACGTCGGCAGCAGGATCTCGATCAGGACGAGCGGGCTTGGAGGGCCCATCGTCGTCTTTCTTCTCATCTTTCTTGCTCTCGTCGTCGTCTTTCTCTTTTTCCTTTTTCTCGTCGCCTTCTTTCGCCTTCTCCTTGGCAGCTTCAGCCAGAGCTTCGAGGTACTCCTCCAGATCGGTGGAGTAGTCATCCCCTCCTTCACGGCGGCGTTTGGCCGCCAAAAACGCATTGCGAACCTTATCGAAGGTACGGATCCGTGCCAGGGACGGCCCCTGATCCAGATCGATACAGAGTGCCACATGCTCTTCTTCCAGAACTCCGTGCCCCCCCCGTTCAAGCGGCGAGAGAGAGATGGAACTGACTCTGCCGACGATGCCCGCCGGACCTGAAGGCTGCAGCTGGATTCTGGTCACGCCACTGGCGATGGCAGCGCGGATCGATTCGGAGTCATAGCGATCAAAACCATCCCAGGCGCTATGAACTGCATTTCCATTGCTCACTGATCCCAGAGTCAGGTTCGAGGAAGGATCCAGCAGACCTGCAGTGGCGTAGAGGCCCTTGGCATCGATCTTCTTCGACAGCAGGGGGACGTCCGCATCGGCACTCATCTCCGTGACTCGACCGCGACGGATCACTATCGTGACAGGATCGGAGACACCTCCATCGCGACGCGGCAGAAGAACCCCCTCCAGCACCGTGGCACGGTCAAACAGCTGGGCCTGGGTCGGAATCGAAGCCGATAGGGTCAGAATCATCGCCACCAGAAACAAGCCAGGCGTATAACGAATCGGAATCATCTTCAGATGGCTACCTTCTTGTTCGAGACACGGGCACCTCTTGCGAAAGAGAGCGCCCTGCACGCACCTTCACCGTCGATGACAAAGTAACGCTGTCACATCAAATCCAGTCGCTGGAAAGCACGCAGCTCCCATCGACCGATTCAGGTCATTGGATTCAGGGATCGGCAACATCTTTGGTCCCCATCTCCGTGATACTTTTCCGGAGACTTCCCCAGGCACCTAGATCTTCCCCATATCCGGTAGGTCTCGGACAAGAATATCCGCCTCTTACCCACTACGAAAGGGGCTCTGTTGGGCAGATCCCCTCGCATCTGGCCCTTTCAACGGGCAAGATCAAGCTCTGCTGGGGAGCGTGTTGAATCCCAGAGATCTCCCCCGGAGAGGATGAACCCAAGTGAACCAACAATTCTCTTCGCCGATGCGTGGAATTGGTGCCGAAGACGAGTTCCGAACCAAGGTCGGGCTGGCCGAGATGCTACGCGGCGGAGTCATCATGGATGTCACCACCGCAGATGAGGCACAAGTCGCCCAGCAAGCCGGTGCTGTGGCAGTGATGGCGCTGGAAAGAGTCCCATCCGATATCCGTCGCGACGGCGGNGTCGCGCGTATGTCGCCGGTCGACAAAATTCGAGAAATCCAACAGGTGGCCACCATTCCGGTGATGGCCAAAGCCCGAATCGGTCACTTTGTCGAGGCGGAAATCCTCCAGGCACTGGAAGTCGATTTCATCGACGAATCAGAGGTGTTGACTCCCGCAGATCACTCTCACCACATCGAAAAGAGTCCGTTTCAAGTTCCTTTTGTCTGCGGTGCCACCCATCTCGGAGAAGCCTTACGTCGTATCGGGGAAGGGGCTGCCCTGCTTCGCACCAAGGGCGAAGCAGGTACCGGAGATGTCACCGAAGCGGTCCGTCATCTGCGATTGATCGGCTCAGAAATCCGTCGCCTGACTCAAGCCCGTCCAGAAGAACTGATGACCATCGCCAAGGAGCTCGGAGCTCCCTACCCGCTGGTATGTCAGGTCGCTCAAGAAGGCAGACTTCCGGTTCCCAACTTCGCAGCCGGAGGCATCGCCACGCCTGCAGATGCGGCACTCGTGATGCGACTCGGTGCCGAGGCGGTGTTCGTCGGCTCTGGCATCTTCAAATCGGATGATCCACTCGGGACGGCTCAAGCGATCGTCCATGCTACCGCTCACTTCGAGGATGCCGCACAGCTGGCCGAGGCGTCGCAGGGACTGGGGCAAGCGATGGTTGGCATCGAAGCCACCAAGTTGCCAGAATCCGAACGCCTCCAGGACCGGGGCTGGTAACCTTGCGACCGCTTCGAGCCGCAGTTCTTGCTCTGCAGGGTTCAGTGGAACCTCACCTTCGAGCACTCCATGCTGCCGGCACCGATCCCGTTGAGGTCAGAACACCCGAGCAGTTACAGGATGTCACCCATCTGGTGATGCCGGGAGGCGAGAGTACCACCCTGAGCCACCTGCTCGATCTCCACGACCTGGGAACCAGAATCAGGGAGCGAGTGGAAAACGACCAGCTCGCACTGCTGGGAACCTGCGCCGGAGCCATCCTGATGGGCAGAGACGAGGGAGAAGATCCACCGCGCTGGTCCCTCATCGATGTCTCGGTGCGTCGTAACGGTTACGGACGNCAGGTTCATTCCTTCATCGACTCCGTCGAATGGAACTCGGGCCCCGCGGCAGGCCAGACGGAAGGAATCTTCATCCGGGCACCGCGTTTTGAAAAACCGACCGAGGATGTCGAGATCCTCGCTGTTCGGGGTCAGGAAGCGGTCGCTGTGAAGCAAAATCGGTGCGTCGCTTGCACTTTCCATCCCGAATTGACCCCCGATGCGAGGGTCCACCGCTGGTTTCTGGGCCTCTGAACCGCGTGGAATCCTTGTGCTACAGGGGGGCATTCGCTAGAAACTAGGTGCAGGATCGCCGATTCCTGTCTCAACGAGTGGACAGCGCGATCGGGTGTTGAGCCAGAAAAGAGGCCCCGGTGACTCAGAGCGACAAGACAGCCAGACGCCGCATCGGGATATTCGGCTGGGGAGTGGTCGCTCCTCGCAGCTCGGATGTCGAGGCCTTCCGCGCCAATCTATCGTCCTCTGCTGACTGGCTCGAACCGTTCGACGACTTCGGGCCCAATAACTTTTTGGTCGGCAAGCCCAATTTCGACTTCGAAAAGTACCACCAGTGGATCGATGATCGGTTCCCACCGAGTCGGTTTTCACAACTGCAATCCAAAATGGGCGGACCGACACTGTTCGCGGTGGGCAGCTACATCCAGGCTCTCGATCAGAATCCTGGAATCGAACAAGCCCTCCAGGAGATGGGATCCAAAGCTCACGTCTATGTCGGTACAGGTCTTGGCGACCTCCCGACCATCGCGGAGGCTTCCCTGCAAGCGGACCGCGCTCAACGAGAATGGGATGCTTTCTGGGCAATGCCCGAATTGTGCCCGGCGCGAGCCGCATTTGAAGCTGGAGACGCGCCACCTGAGACCAGCGATGGCATTCCTCCACATCCGGATGAAGCTCCACCGGGCCAGCAGGAAGACACTCGAAGACAATGGAACAGCTTCTGGGCAAACCGTTCGTCCCAGCTCAAAAAATATCTGGAACAACTGAGAGAGATCGAAAATCTGAGCGTCCAGGGGGAAGTCGAATCGGGCAAGACATCCATCATCCGGGAGAAGATGAAACGCGCCACTCAGCTGAGGAAAGACTGGAACGCTCCACCTGAGCCCTGGGCAGCGATTTCCGCCAACGTTCTGTGGAACATCCACAGTGCTCCGGCAACCCAGATCAGCATGATGGGAAAAATCACTGGTCCTTCCTTCGCCCCGGTAGCGGCGTGTTCCACATTCGGAGTCGCCCTCAAATTCGGCATGGACGCGATAGAAAAAGGGGAAGCAGAGGCGGTCGTCATCGGAGCCACCGATCCTGCACCTCATTCTCTGACCGTCGGAGCCTTCAGCGCCGCCAGAGTCCTGGCCAGCGACGGCAACGTCTCGAAGCCTCTGACCGGACTGCGAGGAACTCATGTCAGCGGAGGCGCTTGCGTCTGGATCATCGGGGATCTGGAGAAGATGACCGCGCGAGGTTTCCAGCCGATCGGAATGGAACCTCTGGCGGTTGGCATTACTTCTGACGCAGATCACATCATCACGCCCAGCGAAGTGGGACCGATGGAATGTATTCGCCAGGCCCTGGAGAAGTCGGGCGCCCGAGCCGAAGAGGTCGCCACCTGGGATCTCCATTGCACAGCGACACCAGGTGATTATCTGGAGGTCGAAAACGCACGCCGATTGCTTCCGGAGACGGTCGTGATGACCGCGAGGAAGGGTACCTTCGGTCACGGGATGGGGACCTGTGGCGGCTGGGAACTGACCGCCCAGATGCTTTCCAGCGAGGAGATGACCATCCCCCCCACACCTCTCAGCGAGACCGAATTAAATCCCGAAATTGCCCGAGTCCACCGGAACTTCGTATTCGAGAACCCCGTTGCACTGCCGAAGGGGTACGCCGGGAAGCTGTCGATGGGAGTCGGCGGAATCAATTCCTGCGTCATCTGCCGGCCCTGGAGCGACTGAATTTCGGTTCGACAACCGACCCGGTCAACCACCACCGTAATTCAGCTATCTGGCCCTCGGGGTGTCAAAGAGCCCTTTTCGGGCTTTTCGGCCAGAGCCAGATGAGATATCCTCCACCTTTGCCAGGAAGTCGGTTCCATCGCTGGATGGCCGCTCCTCTTTGATCCGTACCCGTGACCAGGGTACGCAAGAACCTCCACGGAGAAACCTGAATTTCTCGCTGCAAGGAGTCCCTCGTATGACTATTTTTTCGCTGCTCCTCATCCTCGCTGGCAGTCCTGTGTTGGCCGGCGACGAACCCGTCACGGAACCTACGGAACAGGCCCTGCCCTGGGTCATGGACATTTCGGTGGCCCGTGAAATGGCCAGCAAGGAGGGCAAGGACATTCTCATCAACTTCACCGGCAGTGACTGGTGCGGATGGTGCAAGAGACTCGACGCCGAGGTTTTCGTCCATCCGGTTTTCCACGAGACTGCTGGCAAGCAATACATCTACCTCTATCTCGATTTTCCCCGCGGTGAGGAAGCCATGGCCAAAGTGATTGATGAGGCGCTCAATAACGAGAACCGTGACCAGATGTCTGTCAACGGTTTCCCCACCATCATCCTCGCCGACAGCCAGATGCGCCCTTATGGCCGCACCGGCTACCAACCAGGCGGACCTGAAAAATACCTCGAGCACCTCGCTGAACTGCGAACCAAGGGGGAAAAGGTCAAGGCACTGGTCTCCGAGGAAAACGACGAACAGATTCAAAAGCTACTCGTCGATGCTTTCTCGGTGATGCTGGAGCAAGATTTGCTGGGTCATCCAGCATTCAGCAAGTTTCTCGAGCTGGCAGAGAAATCGGATAATCCTGAACTGATCCAGCAGGTAGCAGATCACCGCGCACGGAAAAAACTAATAGGTCTCCTCAATACCAGGGAGGCTGACTTCCCGGCGCTGACCAAATTCCTGCAGGAAAACCCCAAGATGCAGGGGGGCGAAGTTCTCAACGCCCTGTGGATGTGCAGCCAGTGGTTGGCTGAGAATGATCGGAAAGAAGATGCCAAGGGATTCCTGCAACGGATGCTCGCCGACCCGCTGGTCCAGGAAAATAAGGATGGCATCAAGATGATTGAAAAAGCGATCCACACTATCGATCATGAGACCGACGATGCCGAAGAGGGTCATGACCACGACGGAGACGGAATACCGGACCACTAACCCTTTCGGGTAGTTGCGGATCCAAGGGGTGCAGGAGCCAGCAGAGGCTCCTGCACCCCTTTCTTTTGCCCTGCTTCGATGGAGTCGCTTCAGCATTTACCGCTGTCGTTCTCTGCCGAGGATTCTGCGGATATCATACTTCAGTAGCAGAACGGGGGGTCGAAGTTGACGACAGCGCAGAGTCCTCGGGAGGGATGCGAGGGTTACCGTCGACCTGCCGGGAGATTCCCCGGTCGCGCGGGACGTCGCCGCGCCATCGTCCTGGGTGGGGTCCATCTCATAATCGCTTTGCATCTTCTGCACTGGATGGTCACCGGAAACACAGTTTCTCCGGTCGAGCCGTCGGAAAGCATGTACACCCTCGAGAACGGTGAAGTGAACGCCGGATTCATCTTCTTCATCGTGGTCATTCTCTCGACTGCAGTTCTTGGCCGCTGGTTCTGTGGCTGGGCCTGTCACGTGGTCGCTCTGCAAGATCTGTGCGGATGGATGATGCGAAAGATGGGGGTCCAGCCGCGCCCTTTCCGCAGTCGGTTGCTCGCATGGGTTCCCTACCTCCTTGCTTTCTACATGTTCTTCTGGCCGACCTTGAAACGTTGGAGTTTCCCGTGGCTGGAACAACAGATTCCTGCCATGGTCGCGTGGTTCACCCCGGTCGCTCCCTGGCCCGGTTTCTCCAATCACCTGCTGGTACATGACTTCTGGGCAACTTTCCCATCGGTACTCGTTGCCATCCCGTTCTTCGCCATCTGTGGCTTTGCCACCGTCTACCTGCTCGGCGCCAAGGGCTTCTGCACCTACGGTTGTCCCTACGGTGCCTTCTTTACCGTGGCCGATCGAATTGCACCGATGACCATCGTCGCCAACATGGAAGCGTGTGAATCGTGCGGATTGTGCACGGCAAACTGCAGTTCCAATGTTCAGATTTCCCGCGAAATACACATTCACGACCAGGTGGTCGATCCTGGCTGTATGAAGTGTCTCGACTGCGTTGACGTGTGCCCCAACGGGGTTCTCTCTTACGGCCCGGCCCGACCCAGTATGTTCGTCTCTGGCGGACCACAATCGCCCAAGGTGAGGCGCAAAAGCCACCTTTCCCTGACCGGTGAAATCCTGCTGGCCATCTTCTTCACCTTGACCTGGTTCTCGTGGCGAGGCGTCTACGAGCAGATCCCCCTGTTGATGGCAACCGGTATCGCTCTGTGTGCCACGTTCCTGGTCTGGAAGAGTTCTCAACTGCTACGCCGGCAAGATACCTCCTTGCAGGGNATCTCCCTGCATCGAGCAGGGACCACCTCCCGGGCCGGACGAATCGTGCTGGCGATCACCACCATCACCATCCTGTTGACCATCTCCGCCGGTCAATCTCGCTGGAGTCAGAACCTGGCCGAACAGAACTTTGACGCGGCGATGATCAACCTCGATCAAGTCCTGATTGCGGGACAAGATCCGATTCCGGAACAGACGAAGGCCACCGCAAAACGGGCGGCAGATCATTTCCGTGATCTGCTTCGGTTCGATCGNGGTGGATATGCCTTGCTGGAACCAGCCGGNACCGTCCTGGAGGAACGCATCGGATACATGAGTGCGATAGCCGGGGATTTCGAGCAGGCGCGCCACTGGTGGCAACAAGCGATCAGTGAAAATCCCAGTGACGAACTGTTGTTACGCTACGGTCAACTGGTCGAACGAGTCGATGGTGTCAAACCACTGGCCATCTGGCTCGATGATGCCAGAAAACAATATGGCGACCGTGCTGTGCTGATCGGTCTGCGCGCTGATCTGGGCCGGCGCCAGGCGTTTTCTGCACTGCAACAGGGTCAGCCGATGGCAGCCGCAAGCCACCTGAAGGTACTGGTCCGTTGGATCGGCGAGGAGCCCGGACTGCTGGAAGACATCGCACTGCTTCTCGACCAGGCAGAGGCAACAGAGGAAGCAAAACAATTTCGCGAACGTGCCAACTTTATTCGGGCAAACGGCGGGATTCCTGCTCCGGTTCCGGATCGCCCGTGAGTCGCAGGTAAGCCTCCTCAAGGCTCGCTCCTTCACGAAGCTCGCGCGGTGGGATTCCTTCATCCAGCATCTTCTGTAACAGTTCGATCAAAGCCTGATCGATTCCGCCTTCCCCCCCGGCATCCAGATCAACCGTCAGGCGGTCTTCTTCGTGAGCCAGGTGGCGTACCCATTGACAGCTTCTCAGTACCTGTGCCTGCTCGGAGGTGACCGAACCTGCGAGGCGGATCTCGAAGCGTCGATCGCGTCGGGTCACCTCATCGACGGTTCCGCTGACGACCATCTTGCCTTCGACGATGATCGCCACCTGTTCGATGATCTCCTGCAATTCCAGCAGATTATGGGACGAAACGATGACCAGGGCTGTCTTGCCCAGTTCCCGGATGATCTCACGAACCTGACGGGCATTGGCTGGATCCAGACCGGCAGTCGGCTCATCGAGAAGTACCAGTTCAGGACTACCGAGAATTGCCTGGGCGACGCCAAGCCTCTTTCCCATGCCGTGTGAAAGGATGACAGCACCTCGATCGAGTTCAGCGGCCAGGTCGACCCTCTCCATCGCCGAGACCACCTCATTTCGAGCAGCTTCTCCGGTCACTCCATCGAGACTCTTCAAAAACAGCAGCTGATCGCGAATCGTCACGTCACGCGCAAAGATGGCGTCCTGAGGCATCACCGCCACCCGTCCCACCAGATCTGGATGACCCGGCCGCGGTGCATCGAGGATCTTCACTTGCCCTTCCTGCAGACGCAGAAATCCGGCAAGGATGGAGAACAGAGTCGTCTTGCCGGCACCATTGGGACCGACCAGGCCCACCACACCGCGTCTCGGTAGCGACCAGTCGATCCCCTGAAGAACGATCTTGTCACCAAATCGATGTCCCAGTGCTCGAATGTCGAGAGCATGTTCGCTCGATGTCATAGGTCTGCCCTCCGGAACCGGAGATGGGCAAGGAGGGTAAAGACCAGGCCATGTCCCAGACAGTAGAGGGTCGCCATCGTGACCGTCTGCCCGTCGGGTGACAGCAACTGATGAGAATATCCCCACGGCAAAAGGTACAGCAGCTGACCGAGAGGCTCCCACGCTGCCCGGGCACTGAAGGCGATCAGCGGCACAGCGATTGCCACTCCGACCGAAGCCAGCAACGCGACCATCGGTGCTCGAAAAATGGTCGAACAGAGCACTCCGAGCGATACATAGGGAAAACTGAGGATCAGCAGAGCACCGAGGCAGCGAATTCCCCAGGGCAGCAGGTCATTCCAGGAATCGAGCGATAACACGATGCCCAGGTAGAGGATGATGGCCACCAGCAAGCCGGTGATCAGCAACCACGACAAAATCAGGCAACCGAATAGACGCCCCAGCAGCAGNGCGGTTCTGGTGGTCCTCGGCAGCAGATAGCGAATCGACCGGTGCTGTACGTCTCCCGAGATGGCAGCGAAAGATCCCAGAGGTAAGAGTAGAGGTAACACCAGTCCCAGTAACAACACGATGATGGAGAGAAGCATCGGCTGATCCAGTACCAGATATCTGGCCCACATCGTCATATCTTCAAGTTCTCCCGCCTCCAACCTTCCCAGGAAGGAATCGGGATCACCCTGCTGAAGCGTGGCCAACGAAAGGGCCAGACCGATCCCCTTTGCCGCCCCAGTACGGAATTCTTCCAGTTCAATGAATCCCAATTCGATGGGAGCAAAGGCAAAATTCGCCAGGGCCAACCCGATCAGCACCGTCAAAACGATGAACGCCACTCCCGATCCAGATCGAAGAGCATGGCTCATCGAATTGCGAGCGTGGGAGAGAATCTGTTTCAGGGTCCTGGTCATCGGGCCAGGTCCTTGCGAAAGATGATCTGAACCATGAAAAGCATGAAGAGCGGGTAAAAAAGCTGACGAACGATGGAGATTCCGGTTCCTCTCAATATCGAAGGCGGCAACCAGTTCATCGCCAGTACCGAAACCGTTACCAGTGAGACGGCACCTATAGTCGAGCCCCAGCCACCGGCAATCTTTCTGCGAGTCAATAATCCCCAGACAGAAATCGCAAGTGCGACCGAGGCAACCAGCCCGATCACTCCGAGAATCTGTAGATCAACCGGATCGATTCCTGAATCGACCATTTCCTCGACGCGACGACGTAGCCAGCGTCTTCCCTCCAGTTCTCCGGCGTGAAAGGAAGCGATACGAGATTCGTCGACCAGTCGCTGGAGAGCCCCTGCACCACTGGACATGGCNAAAAANCCGTTGAGAACGGCAAGAGCGGTCAAACCGCCAGGTCTGTCACTGATCGCCAAACGATCACTCTTCCAATAACATCTTCAACCCGGCAACATGCTCTGATTCGACTGAAACTTGCTGACGAGCAAACTCTTCGAGAATCACATCTCCACCACCATCGACATGCTCGAGAAGATCCCGGTATCCATCCAGTGCTGCTTGTTCAAAAAGTAGCGCTTCCTGCAGTGCTTCCTTACCCGAATAACGTTTCTCCTCGAACTCCACTCGAATCTTCGGTGCCGGGCAACCACCCAATTGGAGGATCTTCTCCGCAACTTGTTCCGAGTGTTCCAGAGTCTCCTCTAAATTATCCTGAAGCACTTTCTGAACGATCAGACGATCGAGCCCCTGCACCATCATGCCCAGATGTAAATAACGCATCGAAGCTTCCATCTCCTCGGAAAGGAGACCATTCAAGCGGTCGATCGCTTCTTTTCTTGAGATTCCCTGAGTCATTTATCCTCGTGTTCAGTTCGTCGCTTTTCGAGAAGTTCAGAGAACTGCTGCGCTTCCTCACTTGGAAAAACAGATTTACTTCCCGATGATTCCTTTTTCATTTCCTCTATAAACTCATGAAGCGGCTTCGGAGTGTCTCCGTTTTCTATCTTCTGTAGCAATTTCGAAACCGCCTCTGCGGTCAAATCGCTGATCAGATGCTCGACCTTACAGGCGTCCTGCTCGGCAATTTCATCGGGGATTCCCAACAGGTCGCGCAACATCGCCTGGACCAGGACCCTCTTGATGCGAATTCCCCGTGCGATTCGGATCCCTTCCTCGGAAAGGCCAAGATGTTTGTGCTTGTCCTCAACGACGAGACCGCGCTGGCGCAACCCCTTGAGCGTCACCGAGACGCTACCTCGGGTAATTCCGAGATGTCGCGCCACATCAGAAACCCGCGCGTAGCCGAACTCATCGAGCAGAAACTGGATCGTGGTCAGATGATGGGCCGCGGAATGGCTCACCGGGTTCTGGTCGAACTCTCGCCAGCCGGTCACAGTGCCTCACTTCCAAGTTTGGCTATCCAAACAGGTTGACGGGACCTAGAACGAAACGCTATACTATCGTCCATGTGTAAAAACTCCCATCTGGATTTCCAGCTATTTGGGAGGGTAGCCGCGTCTAACCCCCAGGACAACGAGGGGCCAGGCTCGGGCCGGAAATGGCACTCCTGAGGCCACAACTCGGGTGACAAGCAACTGGACTGGCTGCGGTCAGCCAATTTGAGAAGGGTTCCATGTTCCGCGACATCCTCTCCTCCCCTGGCGCCGGGAGTACAAAATCGACTCCCGCGACTCGATCCAGCACGGTAACGGTGCCAGAGAATGCCCGTTCACTGCAGCAGATCGCTCCAGAAGAGAAGGTCCAGATCATCACCGAAACGGTACCCAGCACCCTACTTCCGCTGCTCCAGGCGATGGGACTGTGCAACAATTGTGATCTCCGCGTTTGCCAGTCAAATGGAACCTGTATCCTCGCTGTCGAAGGGAGTCGTATCGGACTCAGTGACCAGTTGGCGGCGTCGATCCAGGCGGTCCCGGTCTGCTGCTAGAAAAAACCCATCCTTACGGACGGATCCGACGCAGTGACACGATTCTACAAGCAATCGGGATTCACCCTCGCGCGAGCCAATCCGTCCACTCGCATACTCCTGACCCTGTTCCTGGTCACCGTTTTGGCCGGGTGCGTCGTCGCGTTACTTCAATATTCAGGAAAATCCGGCGGGTTTTCGAGCCAGGACGCACAACGTTGGGTTCAGGGAAACGAACAGGATTTCGAGTCNGAAGAACTCTATCCTGAAAAAAGCCCACGCGAGATTCTCGCCATCGTACATGACCACATCTTCGCCATGGCGATGCTGCTATTCGTGGTCTTACACCTGGTCGAACTGACCCCCTGGAGCGAAGGACCAAAGATCACCCTTTCGCTGCTGGGTTACGGATCCCTGGCGCTGTCTTTGCTTTCTCCCTGGTGGTTGCACTGGCAGTGGTCACTGGCCCCGTTAACGCTGAGAGCGGGAGGAACCGGGCTGTTACTGGTACTGGCCACGGGATCGCTAGCCTGTCTCGATGAACTGTGGTTTGCAGCGCGAAGGCGACGAAAGTCAGGCACCAAGGAACCCGACGCACCCGCTCCTCTCTTTCCAGAGAAAAGAAACAACGGAGGCGGTTGCCCACTGGACCAGCCGGACTCTCAGCCGGACGATTCCTAGCGAGCCCCCTCGGGCTCGCTGGAACTCTGCATCTCCGCCAGCAGCATCTCGATGGCGCTATCCAGTTCGTCTCCTCGAACATCCTTGAATCGAATCGTTCCCTTGGCATCGATCACATAGATCGTCGGCCAACCGTTGACATTCCACCGGCTTGAGATGGGGCCATCGGTGCCGCCGTCGTAGAAGTTTCTCCAACTGAGCTGGTTCTTCTTAACCGCATCCCTGGCCACCTCGATAGTACGATCCGAATTCACTCCGACGATCGCGAACTTGTCGGCAGGGTGCTTTTCCACGAGCGACCGCTCGTGTGGGTACATCGCCCGGCAAGGGCCTCACCAATCNCCCCAGAAATCAAGCACCACCACCTTGCCGCGAAACNCCGAAAGTTGCATCANATTGCCCGCGATCGNCTGACCGATGATCTCCGGNGCCATATGGCCAATCTGGAGATGTTCCATCTCGAAGATGTCACCNTTTACCTTTTGACCATATGTGGTCTCGCGTAAGAAGATCACATCGCCGAACTCCTTCTCGACACGACCGAGCAACTGACGCCCCTCAACGCGTGTCTCCTTGTTCTTTCCGAGCAGTTTCCCCAGCGAATAGTAACTCGCAGCCTTTACATCCCGGCTCGCTGATCGATCCGAGACTCCCCTGAGAAGACGCAAGATGCTCTGCGTGGGAGGATTGTAATGTGCGAATCGAACCAGATCCTGAAGCCCCTCGTGCTGGATGAAATCGACGAGAACGACATCGACGGCCTCGTCCATCATCCAGGAATTTTTCTCGTCTCGAGAAGCCATCCGGATCACCTCCCCGAGAGCAGAGAGAGAAGCATCGGTAGCTGGATGGTCCTTGGAGAACTTCAGCATCGGTGCCATGAACAGGACTGACGGACTCTTGGCCGGATCCAGTTCAATGGCGTCTCGTTCCTCAGGAGTCTTGGCCGCTCGCAAAGGAGCCAGGTACTCGGTCCAGGCTTCATCCATACGAGTTTTCAAGGCCTCATAGGCCTTGGTGGCGGCAGCCTGCTGCTGATCGGTGACCTCGTCACCAGATCTGGCTNCAGTCGTCNCTGTTTCCAGTGCCAGCAGATCAGGGGTAATTCCAGACAGCAGCACCAGAGCGAGAAGAATGTGAATCAACATCGATTTTGTTCCTTTCTCGAAGCCACTCGATGAGAACGGCTGAAGCACCGGATGACCAGTGGGTAAAACAGGAAATCACCCACCGGAACAGTCATCGCAAGAGCCCCCACCACCGCCTTTTCGGCGCCAAAAAACCACGATCAGAGCNCCAACCGCTAGCACGGTGACGAACCAGAACTGCGGATCTTCGACAGGAAATGTGGTCATCAGGACACTCCAAGTGAAATCAAAATGAACCGGGTGAGAGTCCCCAGTATCCACGCCCACAACGTCATCCAGCCCAGCTGGAGCAGCGCCCAGTGAATTCCTCCCGCTTCTCGCCGCGTCACGGCCAGAGTCGGTAAACACTGCATCGCCAGCACGTAGAAGACCAGCAAGCCCGCTGCAGAAGAGAGCGGTAGCAACGGCGACCCGTCGTCACGGGTCGACGAACGGACTCGCTCCATGGTGGTCTGATCGGCCGCCTCATCGCTGACCCCTAGTAACACGGTGAGCGAAGAAACGAACACTTCACGAGCAGCAAAACTCGCAACCACCGCCACCGAAAGTTGCCAATCGGCCCCCACCGGTGCTAGCACCGGCTCGACCATTTTCCCCATCTGGCCGGCGTACGAAGCGGCGGCAGCCTCACGCAAAGCCAACGAATCTGCATCCGACAGGATCTCGGCAGACAGTACCGGATCGACTTGCGACTGCGCCTGGCTCCTGAGCGCCGTTACCTTCGAGCTCTCTGGAGTCACCGGAAAGCTACTCAACCACCACAGTAAAATACAGATCAACAGAATCACGGTTCCAGCATTGGTGAGAAAGGACCAGCCCCGGCCCAGGGCGGTCCTGCCTGCTTCCCTGACCGAAGGAAATCGATAAGGAGGCAACTCCAGCACCAGCGGAATGCTGGCTCCTGGAAGCAAAGTCATCCGGGCCAATCCGGCACTCGTCACCGCAGCGAAGGCNCCCAGCAGATAACAGCCNACGAACGCACAACCTGCAAAAAACGGCTGAGTTGGAAACAGGATACCNACCATCAAAATGTAGACCGGGAGCCTCGCNGANCAGGACAGAAAAGGAGCCACCAGGATGGTGGCGATTCGATCTCGTCGATCAGGAATCAAGCGGGTACACAGGATGGCGGGAATCGCACAGGCATGACTGGAAAGCAACGGTACAAACGCCTGCCCTGGCAAGCCGAAGGGACGTAACCATCGGTCAGCCACAAAAGCCGCACGCGCCAGATATCCAGTCTCTTCCAGAATTGAAACCAGGAAGAACAGCATCAGGATCTGAGGCAGAAATACCAGGGTTCCCGACACCCCCCCGATGACTCCATCCACCAGCAGATCACGCAAAGGCCCTGCTGACATCTGGGTAGAAACCCACTTCGCTACGGATCCGAAGAAAACATCGATCGCCTCCATCGGGATCTGGGCCAACCAGAACACCGATCCAAAGATCAAGGTCATCACCACGGCGAAGAAGATCAGACCCAACCAAGGGTGGGTGAAGATGCGGTCAAGTCGATCATCTCGAAGTCGGCGTCGTTTCGCCAGCTCCGGATTCACGGGCAAACTGACCTTGCCCTGCAAGTTAGTCAGCCACTGTGTCAGCGACAAATCTCCATCGCTTGCGAAACGGGAAACGCGGGCTTTATCGACCAGGGAAACCAGGTCGAGCTTTCTGGCCACAGAGCTGTTACTCGCTTCGATGACTGGAACACCCAGGTATTCTTCCATCGCCGCAACGTCGATCTTCTGGCCACGAAGTAGAGCTTCCTGCGTCTTGGTCACCACAACAACTAACGGAATTCCTGTTTCCAGAATTTCTCCGAGCAACTTCAANTTCCGNCCCAGTCCCATCGCATCGAGAACACAAAATAGAATTTCCGGGGAGTCNTTTTTCAGGTGTTCGCGACATAGTTCTGAATCGGGAAGATCCAGGTCGAGGCTGTAGGTTCCCGGAAGATCGGTCACTCGAAGGATAGAACCGTTGTGTCGACGTTCCCCGACGACGGCATCGGCGGTAATTCCCGGATGATTTGATACCCGGGAAGATCCCCTGACCAGAGCGTTGAACAGAGTGGTTTTCCCAGCGTTCGGATTTCCAACCAGNGCCATCCGGATGGTTTTTCGGGAAGCNANATCCACCAACAGNTAGCCCCCNTTCNAAACGCATCAAATCAACGCGGTAAGTTACCGAGAATCCGGGGAGAGTCTTCTCCCTCTACCAGGATGACTGCTGCCCCACCGGGTATTTTGGCAAGGAATCGCTCTGCATGTTCCGGTCCGAGAACTGCCAGAGTTGTGCTGGCCGCATCGGCACGGGTCGCTTTACTGGCAAAAATCGTCGTCGAGAGAGAAACCGCTGCGACCTCTCCCTTGCGAGGATCGACGATGTGATCGCCACGTTCGTAGTCTGAGCTGGTGGCAACACTGGCCCTGACCAACGGCATCGATCCCAGCAGGGTCCCGTAAGAACGTGGGTCGAAAATTCCGACCTCCCAGGCGAGTTGCCCTGGTGGTGGATCGAGCGCAAGAAGCTGACCACCGAAATCGAGCAGAGCGCAGTGGAGACCGTGGGCTTCAAGAACAGCAGCGGCACGATCCAGGGCGAAGCCCTTTCCAATCCCTCCCAGATCCAAAATCAAATTCTCTGCCTGCAGGGTGATCGTCGAGGAGGACGCATCTAGTTTCACCTGTTGGTAGCCCTCGAATACAAGGGTCGGATCAAAAGCTCCTCCACTGTCGTGGGCGGCCACAAGAGCCGCTTGAACGCATTCCAGGGTGATGGGAGAAACCGTCACCGGAGTCCCCACCGTAGCTTTCTCTACCCGAATCACATCACTATCGAGACGCCAACGACTCAGCAGCGCCTCAACACGCTCCACTTCTGCGAAGGCGGCTGCGATACCATTGGCGGCGTTGGCACCGTAGGCGTCAATGCGAAGGATGGTTCCCATCGCTGGGCGGGCCCGAGACACAGGCTTGGCCAGCGGAACCTCCTCGACTTCAGAAGGTGACTCTTCCATACGACCCACTTCTTGCGAAGACCAAGGTTGACCCAGCGACTCCCCATCGCTGCGCTGCCATTCCAGATCCATCTGGCTCCGAACCGTCTGCTGAATGGTCGCCAAAGCCCTTCGAACAGCGCGTACCGAGGCACGAGCAGAGAGCGTTGCACCCGCCAGGTTCTTGATATCCCGGTGTAGCTTCAGCTTGCTACCGCTGTCTTTGTTTCGAAACTGACGAGTGAAACGTGGTGACTCGATCCCTTTTCCGATGTGCTCCCGATAGACCAGGACCTGTAGATCAAGAACACGGTCTTTTGCATCCAGTGCCACCATGAAGGTGATGGGACGGTACTTGCCGACCTCATCCAGAATCAGGGCGTACCCCAGTTCTTTACCTGATTTTTTGGTTTGCACACGAAACATCCGTACCGGATCAGAACTCACCACGATCTTTGCCCGCTTGGCGATTTGTCTACGGAGGTCCCCTTTCATCGACAGGGTCACCTCATCGATGACAATTTGTTGGTCCCACAGTTCCTCGAATGTTTTTCGGGATAAACGACGGACGACCGGTTCTATATTTCCCTCGGGCAACTTCGATTCGGCAGTAACGGCACGAGAAAAAACGGCTCCGGGGGACACCTGACCCCCGGAGCAAAAGAAATTGGTTCCGAAACTCACAGCATGGTGATTTTGTGCCTCGACTGAAACAGTGAGGAAGGTGCAAATAAGGCACAGCCATGTAGTAAATACGAATCCGAGTCTCATCAATTTTCCTAGAAGTAAGTCGCTACCGAGAAGATAAAGGTTCCATCCGGATCGGGCTCGTTCTCGATCTGCTCCTGTTCGTAATCGAACTTGAGAATCGTCTCATCGGTGGGACGGATGTTGAATCCCACCGTCGAACGTGTCTTCACAGCCACTCCAAGGTCTTCCTCTTCGAAGCGAGCGGTCAACCCGCAGGAAGATTCGTCACCGAACAGGTTCTCAATAGCAGACGGGAAAAAACGACGCGAAATCTGAATCGAATTCGCCGTCAGTTTCTCAGGAACTTCTGCAGCTATGGCATCCGCATCGACATCGATACCGACATCGCCAATCTCGATTTCCAGCTCTGTCGGTCCGAGAGCTTCNATNAANGAAGANAGATCGGTGGTGAGATCGATCACGGTAATGGTCAGATCGAGATCTCCATCGATATCCCAGGGTCCGTTCCATGCCGAGAAGCCGAACTCGGTTCCCAGCATCGGACTCCAGGCGAATCTTCCACAGAGGCTCGGCGAACGGTCGCCGTTGACCTTCAGGCTCGGACGAGCACTACGGATTCCGTTGGAGCTGTCGATGTTGTAGCCACTGTCACCATCTTCACCGTTGAAACCGTTGAGGGCGTATACCTCCACAGACCAGGACCCGTCATCGGCACCCCAGAGTCCGCCGACCCCGGCACTCGTCAGCGTCGAAGGCACGATGGTACGGGCAACGAGAGGACGGTTGGTCAGTTCTCGCATCGGCGAATCGTGGTAAAGGTTGGTCGCACCGAGCGGAACCAGGATCGCTCCCGAACGCAACTGCCAGCCACCCAGGTCGACGTCGGCGTAGGCGTACTCAACCTTGACCTCTCCGTCCCCCGATGCGATTTGCGGACCGCCATATTCGAACTCGATCTCCGCAGCAAAATGAACCGAATCACTGACGGTGGCATCGATCATCGGCACCAGGCGATGGTTCTTGAACTCGAATCGTCCATCGTTTTTGAACATCTCNAGATCCAGATATCCTCCGAGACGAACGTCCCGCTGGTCGGAATCGGCCTGNGGCCNACCATTGTCGCGCGCGATTTGCGCCTGACCTGTGGTCGCAACCATCATGGTGACCGACAATACGACGGCAATTCCGACAGCTGTTTTGTTGATCAAAAGGACCTCCACTGAAAACCGGCACGGACTGTGACGAAGTCAGAGACAGCAAACCAAACCCGCCAGCCACTGTTTGGGTGGCCAAACAAACGATCAGGCCTCCCCTGTTAGACCATCGCTTACTCTGTTAGGCAAGCCAAACAAATGAGAAATTTCCCAAATTGTCGTAAATTCTGGGTCGCGTACTAGGATCAGACTATGAATCCGATCTGGAAAAGACTGATCGCCGGCGACCTGAACCCGCTTCTGANNGCNGCACGGCACATCGATCCGACCCGTCCGTCCGAGCTACAGTCGCTACGGGCTCACGGGACCACCGAACAAGTGAGCATGATCCTGTCACTGCTCGAGGCCAGACGGCGCGCCGAAGGCCGACTCGAAGATCACGATCAGCTGTGGCTGACCGTCGATTCGGTTCAGCAGGCAACCCGCACCTCGGTGGCCCGTCATAAGGCACAACGCTTCCGAAAAGTCTTCGATGAGTCTCCTGTGATCGACCTCTGTTGCGGAATCGGTAGTGATGGCAAAGCCATCGCCGAACGNGGTGCGGTGATCCTGGTCGACCGGGATCCTCTGCTGCTGAGTCTGGCCCGCGCCAACATCGAACAGGCCGGACATCAGCCGTGGGCCTTGAATGCGGATGCTGCGGCATTGCCGCTGGCTCCCCTCCCCCTTCACGTCGATCCCGATCGTCGCGACGATTCTCGACGACGTCATCGCTACCAGCAGATGCTCCCGGGTCCAGAGATTCTTGAAGCTCTGATGGACCGACACCCCGACCTGGCACTGAAGTGTGGGCCGGGAGTCGATACNGACAACCTTCCCGCTGGAGAGGTGGAGTTCNTCCAGGACGGNAATGCTCTNNTCGAGGCGACNCTGTGGCGNGGAAAACTNGATGGNTCGGTCGNACGAAGAGCAACCCTGCTGCCATCTGGAGAGACCATCTGTGGAGATCCTGCCGTACTCGAACGGCATTTTGATGAAAACCCAGCCTGGATCCACGTACCGGTTCCGGCCATCGAGCGAGCGGGACTGGTCGCACAACTGCTCGATCGCTACCCGATCGGAGAACTGTATCCGGGGCTCGGTTGGTTGGCAGGAGACTCACCCATCAGCAGCCCGTGGCTACGTAGTTTCGAGGTGGTCGAACGGATGCCCTGGCGCGAGGAAAAAGTGCGACGCTGGCTCACAGCCCGTGGAGAAGGGCTAGCGACCGTCAAGACTCGAGGTGTCTCCGAAGACCCGGGAGCAATTCTCAAAAGATTGCGTGGTGACGGTGGAAAACTGATCCTTGCGATCCTTCGTCACGGCCGCAAACAGGTCGCCTGGATCGTATCCGAGATGACACAGCAAGAGGTTCGCCCCTGATGACCCGTCAATCGGGAATCGAGAACGACTGCGGAATCGGCACACCATCCAGCATCGCTTCAGCCACCATCCTGGCGGTGGTCGGCCCCACCAGCAATCCGGTCCTGTAGTGTCCGGTAGCAATCCATAGTTGCGGTCTGCCAGGCCAGCTACCCAGTAGCGGACCTCCATGACGCATCGACTTGGGACGGATCCCCGCCCAGTGATCGATGACACGTTTCCTCACCGAGTCACCGAACAGCGATTGTGCCGCAGCGAGTAGTTGCTCCAGCCCCAACTCGGTCGGCTGAGCGGATGGTGATCTCTGCGGCTGTTCAGTACCAACGCTATTGCCCAACCACGATTTCCCGTCGGGAGCCGGAATCCATGAAAAGCGACTGCGGTTGCCCGCTTCATCCTGGATCGAGTCTTGCTTGGCATCGAAGGTGACGATGTGAGGCGGGGCCGGGATGTCGAGGGCAATCGCCTCGCCACGAACCGGATCGAGTGGTAGCGGTGCTGGAGGCATATCGAGTAACGCAGTGGCACTTTCCCAGCCAGCTGCTAGCACCACACGTCGCTGTCGCGAGCCACCGAGGTGGGATGGCACACGACCCACCAGATCGATTTCATCGGTACCAACAGGCACTATCTCGATCGGCCCGAGTTGCTCGTGGATACGAACTCCCGATTGAAGACAGGATTGACGCAATGCGGCAACTAACGCTTTCGGATCAACCCTCGCCTCATGCTCGATGAAGAGCCCGGCGATGAGCCGCCGTTGCACCGTCGGCAACAGTTGCTCCAGATCAGTAGCAGAAAGTACCCGCACCTCGCCGCCGATTTGTGGTAGAGCAGCGACAGCCCGTTGCGGATCTCTCTGGGTCGCATCGCGGATATCGATACCTCCACAGCAGTGGTATCCCACCTCGATGCCGGTTTCTTGCTCCAGTTCAGCCGCCAGAACTGGCCATTGTTCCCAGCCCTGCTGTCGCAACTGAAAAAAGGGGGTGCTGGTATGGGGAGGGGCCTTGAGAACGCCAGTTGCTGCCCGGGTCGCTCCCGATCCACAGCAACGTGAATCGAGCAAATCCACCTCGATGTCGCGATGCCTCAGCTCACGGGCAAGAGAAAGACCAACCACCCCTGCACCCAACACGATGACAGCTTCTCGCAAATATCCTCATCTCAGCCCTGTTGCCGGTCAATCGTCACCCAGTCGTCCCCCTCTCCATCACGATGTACAATGGAGTGCTCCAAGGAAAGGTGTGTTTCATGAGAAATTCCATGCTCATTCTTGCCGTTCTTTCTTTACCGATGGTGACACCAGCCCAGGCGGTCAACGACGAATGCAGTACCGCTACCATCGCCAGNCTTGGGTCCAACGATATAGATACCACCGAAGCAACCAACAGTCCTGAGGCCAATCCCGAAGCGATATGCCCCGGTACTGCGATCGGTGGCTTCTACAGTGACGTCTGGTACCAGTTCACTCCGACAGAAGATGGTCTGATGACCATCACGACCTGCGACACCGTCGATTTCGATACCGATGTCGCCGTCTACGGTGGTTTGTGTGGCGCTCTGATCCCCATCGCCTGCTACGGCGACTCGGGTGGGTGCCTGGTCCAGGGAACCACCAACCCCTGGAACACGATCCTAGAAAATGTGCCAGTCNTTGATGGAGAAACTTATCTGATTCGCNTCGGNGGCTNNNNCGATNNNGACATNGGNGGAGGNACCTTCGACATCTCGATGGNCNNNGCNCCACCTNCGCCACCGGGAGCACCGGAAAACGATGAATGCAGNGGTGCCATCGAAGCGGTGATCGGCGACAACCCCATCGATACCACTTCAGCCAGCGACAGTATCGATCCCTACAGTAGCGGCACCAGTTGCAATGCTCTCGGAGTGATGAACCAGGATGTCTGGTACCACTGGACCGCACCGGGTGAGGGTTCTCTCACTGTCAGCATGTGTAACATCGTCAACTTCGATACCGATCTGGTGATCTATCTCGGCAATTGCACATCCAAGATCGAAGTCGCCTGCAGTGGCGACGAGTCAGGATGCCTGGTGCAAAGTACTGGCTCTGCCTACGCATCGGTCGTCGAGGCTCTGCAAGTCTCCGCCGGCGAGGAATATTTAATCCGCATTGGAGGCTGGGGAGATGGTCAAAACGGTACCGGTAACGTCAATGTTCAATTTGTCCAAGCGCTCATCGAATCACTGACCCTCAGTTCGGTACCCGGCAGTGCCGAGATCGATTGCGAGGCAGTGGTTTCCGGTCCGTGTGATTCAGTGGTATTCGCAGCAGGATTGGGGGGCTCCAGCCAGACGACCGTGAACGGTCCTTTTGTCGCTGGTGACCTCGTCACAGCAGCGCTCCCGGTGTCGTCGATCCAGACGATGATCGAGGTCTGCGCCACGCCGTATATCGGAAATGCCCCCGGATCATCTTTCTGCGACGAAGTCGCAGTCACCGGACCGATCACCCTGGAAGGCTGCAGTGCACCTCTACTGGCGATCCCGGATGCTGGAGAACCGGTCGAGGACTTCATCGACATCAGCGGAGATCCCAGTATCGTCCTGTGGGATCTTCAGATTGAGGCTCACATCGATCATCCCGATGCCAGTCAACTTCGCGTCGATATCTTCTCTGCCGATGGCACAACCGTGACACTGCACAACCAACCCGTCGGAGCCAGCGGAAGTATCGATCTGACCTGGTGGCAAAGTGGCAATGCCAACCAACCGCCCTACGATGGCGGCGGTTGGATGCAACCGGTCGGAGATCTCTCCGCCTTCACCGGTGCCAATCCCATCGGTCGCTGGACTCTCAGCATCTCGGATGAGATCAGCGGTGAAACAGGAATCCTGGAAGAGTGGTGCATCCGGATGTACGACACCGCACCGGTTCCCAGCAGCGGGCAGGACCTGATCATCGGAGACTCCAACAACCTGGTGATGGTCGGTCGTGAGGGCTCGCAGGCCAGTTTTGGCTCCGAGTCGGTGATGTGTAACGGCGGTACCGAACCGCTCGACTGGTTCGCCAACCCGGACCCTCGTCACCCGATGATGGCCTTCAACATGTTTCGCCTCGATTCTGATCGTCTGATCCAGATCGGTGGCTCGTGGATCAAGCACGGCTGGTCATCGGCCCAGGCCGATGCCTGCGGATTCGGCTGCAACCCCAGCCCCACCAGTACCTATACCGGAGTCGGTTGTTCTGACACTTATGGTGCATCCGGCAACGCTGCCCAGATCAACATGGGGCCACGTAGTGAAATCGATCCCTGGAGTGGAGGATTCATCTACGAGGGTTCTTTCCTGCAGTCCGATGGGGGGCCGTGGGATCAGGTCGAGCAACGCCTCTCGGTCGAAGATGATGATCTCGATCCGGCTTTGCACCCCGGCTCGATCTGGATCTCCGAGGTCTCGGTGGTTCATCCGGGAGATATCGACCACACCACCAACCATGCCTGGGAACCGATCGGTGTCACGGGATCTCCCGGCGGCAACTGGTCGATGAACATGTCCGCCCAAAGCCAACTGGGGACGGTGCAGGCTGCCTGGCCCGGAGCCTCCATCGAGGTGGTGCAACCGCTGCCCGCCATCGATGGCCGCTGCTACCTGGCTCACAAGGTCACCGACAACGGGGACGGCACCTGGCACTACGAGTACTCGCTGTACAACCACGACATGGGACGCAACGCAGGTTCCTTCTCGATTTCGGTGGCATCCAATGTCGAGGTCACCAACATCGATTTCTTCGCTCCGACCATTCACAACGTTTTCTTCTCCAACGACGACTGGTCGGCAGTTCGCGATGGGGAAGGGATCACCTGGTCGACAACGGATCACGCCAGCGGTGCCTCTGCCAATCCGCTCCGCTGGGGATTCCTCTACAATTTTGGCTTCGATGCCGACGCTGCACCGGAAACCGGCATGGCGATTCTCGGCGTCCACTCTCCTTCTGCCATTCCATACATCGAGGCCGAGGTGGCCACACCTCCGACCGCTCCGCCCGCTCCGCTGTTGCGTAGAGGCATGTGCAACCTGGATGGTGTGTTCGACATCGCCGATGTGATCTTCCTGCTCAGTTATCTGTTCTCGTCAGGAGATGAGCCGCTGTGTGACGATGCCTGTGACAGCAATGATGACGGTAATCTCGACATAGGGGATGGAATCTCGATGCTCGGTAGCCTGTTCAATGGCGATGCTCCACCGGCACCACCTGGTCCAACCGACTGCGGGGTCGATCCGACCGAGGATGCTCTCGGTTGCGCACAGAACTCGGAGGGTTGCCTCTAGCAGCAGTCAGGTACGTCTTTAAGTGCGCTCCAGTTGTGGTCGCTCAAGAAAGGTGTTTCTCTTGAAAAGGTGCCTGCTCAGCATCGTCTTGCTTTGTATCCCTCTGGTCGCCTCTGCCCAGGCAGTCAATGACGATTGCAGTGCAGCAACTGAGGTAGGTGAAGGCTCACACCCCTACGATCTGACCTCATCCACCCTCGACGGTCCCGACGACTGTGACGGTAACATGCTCAATGATGTCTGGTTCTCCTACACCGCAAGTGCTGGTGGTATCGCCACCATCAGTACCTGTGCTCAGACTGGAAGTGACACCGACGGCATACTCATCGTCTACGATGGCAGTGCTTGTCCCGCTGCCGGTGATCCATGTCTCGCCAGTTCTGACGATGACTGTGGAGCCTCGAACTTCATGTCGACCGTCGATGTACCGGTCACGGCAGGGAGCAACTACTTGGTCCAACTCGGTGGCTGGAACGGTTCAGAAGGCGATGGAACCGTTGATATTTCCCTGTTTAACCCGAGCAATGACGATTGCAGTGCAGCAACAGAGGTCGGCGAAGGTTCACACCCCTACGTCCTGACCACATCGACCCTCGACGGCCCCGCCGACTGTGACGACAACATCCTCAATGATGTCTGGTTCTCCTACACCGCAAGTGGCGATGGCATCGTCACCATCGATACCTGCTCCCAGACGGGTAGCAACACTGACTCGATCATCGCGGTCTATGACGGAAGCGCCGGATGTCCCACCTCTGGTCCCTGTCTTGCCGTCTCCGACGATGCCTGTGGAGACTCGCAGTTCATGTCGAGCGTCGATGTTCCGGTCACAGCAGGGAGCAACTACTTGATCCAGGTGGCTGGCTGGAATGGTTCAGAAGGCGATGGAACCGTTGATATTTACCTGAATACCGGTGCAACTCCCAGCAATGACGATTGCAGTGAAGCAACAGAGGTCGGCGAAGGCTCCTACTCCTACGACCTGACCGCATCGACCCTCGACGGCCCCGCCGACTGTGACGGCAACATCCTCAATGATGTCTGGTTCTCCTTCACCTCCAGTGTCGATGGTATCGCCAACATCAATACCTGCTCCCAGACCGGAACCGATTCTGACTCGATCATCGTGGTCTATGACGGCAGCAACGGATGTCCGACCTCAGGTCCCTGTCTCGCCAGTTCCGACGATGCCTGCGGAACTTCCCAGTTCATGTCGACCGTCGATGTTCCGGTCACCCAGGGAAGCAATTACTTGATCCAGGTAGCTGGCTGGAACGGTTCAGAAGGCGATGGAACCCTCGATATTTACATCCCTATCGAGATCGTCTCTCTGACCCTGTCATCGGTTCCTGGAAGCGCCGTGGTCGATTGCGAAGCAGAACTTTCGGAACCATGTGACTCGGTTCTGTTCACAGCAGGGGCAGGCAATAGCAACCAGGTAACCGTGAACGGTCCCTTTGTTGGCGGCGATATCGTCTATGCAGCGCTCCCCGTGTCATCGATCCAGACGATGGTCGAGGTCTGTGCCACGCCACAGAGCGCAGGCCCTCCGTTTGTCAGCACTTGCGGAGAAATTGCTGTCACCGGTCCCGTTATCCTCGAGGGTTGTAGTACCCCTCTGGTAGGCATCCCCGATGCAGGAGAGCCGATCGAGTCCTTCATCAACATCAGCGGAGATCCCAGCGCTATCTTGTGGGATCTCCAGATCGATGCTCTCATCAATCATCCCGATGCCAGTCAACTGATTGTCGAAATCTCCTCTCCCGATGGCATCACCGTGGCACTGCACAACCAACCAGCCAGAGTCAACGGCGGCATCGATCTGACCTGGTGGCAAAATGGTCCTCCGAACCAGCCGCCCTACGATGTTGGCGGTTTGATGCAACCGCTCGAAGACCTGTCCGCCTTCACCGGTAGCAATCCCATCGGTACATGGACTCTCAGCGTCTCCGATGAGGAGACCGGCTGGTACGGAACACTCGAGGAGTGGTGCCTGCGGATCTATGACACCGCACCAGTTCCCGACACCGGCCAGGATGTGATCATGGGTGACCCCACCAACCTGGTGATGGTCGGCCGCGAGGGTTCGAAGGCCAGTTTTGGCTGCGAATCGGTGATCTGTAACGGCGGTACCGAACCGCTCGACTGGTACGCCAACCCCGACCCACGCCATCCGATGATGACTTTCAACATGTTCCGCCTCGATCCCGATCGACTGATCCAGATCGGTGGCTCGTGGACCAAACACGGCTGGGCATCGGCCCAGGCCGATGCCTGCGGCTTCGGCTGCACTCCCCATCCGACCAGCACCGCGACCGGAGTCGGTTGTTCCGATACCTACGGCGCAGCCGGCAACGCTTCCCAGGGCAACATGGGACCACGATCCGACATCGATCCGTGGACCGGCGGCTTCATCTGGGATGGCTCCTTCATGCAGTCGGATTCAGGCCCGTGGGATCAGGTCGAAGAACGACTCAGCATCGAAGATGCTGATCTCGATCCCTCCCAGCATCCCGGCTCCACCTGGATCTCGGAAACCTACGTCATCCATCCAGGCGACCTCGACCACACCAGCAATTTCGCCTGGGAACCGGTCGGTGTCTCGGGAACTCCGGGCGGCAACTGGTCGATCGACATGTCGGCAGTGAGTCAACTCGGCACCGTGCAGGCAGCGTGGCCCGGAGCATCCATCGCGGTGCTGCAACCCTACCCGGCCATCGATGGCCGCTGTTACCTGGCTCACAAGGTTACCGACAACGGCGACGGCACCTGGCACTACGAATATTCGATCTACAACCTGGATCTATCAGGTAATGCTGGTTCTCTGACCATTCCGGTCGCATCCGATGTCACGGTCACCAACATCAATTTTCATGCCCCGGAGATTCATAGCGTCGCTTACTCCAACGATGCCTGGAGTTCAGTTCGTGACGGTGAAGGAGTCACCTGGACAACCCTCGATCATTCGTTCGGTGGAGCCTCCAATCCGCTGCGCTGGGGCTGGCTCTACAACTTCGGTTTCGATGCCGATGCCGCTCCGGAAACCGGTACCGCGATTCTCGGCGTCCACTCCCCGTCTTCGATGCCATTTCTGCAGGCGCAGGTGGCGACACCACCGACCGCGCCGCCCGATCCGCTGTTTCGTAGAGGTCTGTGTAACCTGGATGGTGCTTTCGACATCGCCGATGTGATCTTCCTGCTCAGCTATCTGTTCTCCGCAGGGGATGCACCTCTGTGCGCTGATGCCTGTGACAGCAACGATGACGGGGGCCTCGATATCGGTGATGGGATCACGATGCTCGGCAGCCTGTTCAGTGGCGATGCTCCACCGGCACCACCTGGGCCGTCCAACTGTGGAGTCGATCCGACCGAGGATACACTCGATTGCGACGAACAGTCCTTTGGGTGCCCTTGAATTCCCTGTTATGATCCCTGTGTTCAATGGACATCTTGTCAGGAAACTGGAGGAGACTTGGTGACAGAACCGGAAACTACCGAAGAACAAAATGATGAATCTCAAGAAAACTCGTTCAAGGACAAGGCTACCCAGAACTGGGCGATGTACATCCATTTCTCACTTCTGGCAGGATATCTGATCCCGGGAGCGGGATTCATCGTTCCCATCGTCCTCTGGCAAATTAAAAAGGACGAACTACCGGGAGTCGATATTCACGGCAAGATTGTTACCAACTGGATCATTTCTCACCTCATCTATGGTGTGGCTTCCTTCTTTTTGATTCTTATAGTCATCGGGATCCCAATGTTGGTCGTGCTTGGAATCGTGGCTGTGGTGTTCCCCATCATCGGAGGAATCAAGGCAAACAACGGCGAGGTGTGGAAATACCCCTGCTCGATTCGTTTTCTTAGTTGAGGTAGCCGGTCGTAACAGTGCCGGGTCAGACCCAGACGTTGTTGTCTGCGCTGTAAATGGTGTCGATACTCTTGATTTCGACCCGTCATGTTGATGGAAAATACTCCCAGGTCACTGCGTATCGGCGATGACCGAAGCGTGAAGCGCCCAGCGTGTACCCGGATGATTCTCGACCACGGCTTGCCAGTCCCTCTTCAACAGATCGATGTCGAATTTGTGCCCGAGAAATGCCGCCATCCCTCTGCGGTATAGAATTTCCGCCACTGCAGGACCCTCTGGAGCCAGCTCGAGAGCTCGGTCGTATTCCTCCACCGCCGCCAGTGG
Source organism: Planctomycetota bacterium (assembly GCA_002711105.1). Lineage (GTDB taxonomy): Bacteria > Planctomycetota > UBA8108 > UBA1146 > UBA1146 > UBA1146. The sequence continues at coordinate 18,472 of PAIH01000054.1, read as the reverse complement.
ATTCTTCCGATCAAGAAAATCGATGGCGCGGGCTATATACATCTCGGCGATCAATTCGGCAGTCGGCATCCAGCCGGTCCATTCCCGTAACAATCGTTTCTGATCGCTACTGAAGAAACGAAAGCGTGGTGAATAGGGGATCTTGGTCATCACCGTAGCCGCGCGGAAATCTTCGTGGCGGTCGGCAATATTGATACGAACAGGCGCTACTAACTCACCGATGGCATTGTTGAAATCTGGATCTGGATACGTCACGGCATCCAGGCGCTTGCAACCGAGTCAGCCAGGAGCCTCGAGGATCACCAGGATCGGTCGTTGATCTTCTGCGGCAGCCGATTTCGCTTCTTCCAAACTCTGATGCCAACTCATCCTTCACCTCTGTTCAGGATCTGCTCGAAGATCACTGCGCATTGAGAAACTGTAGCCGCTTCTTGGCATCTTCCGCCGAATCGGAATCGAATCAAGACGGCAGGGGTCACCTTCAAAGAGGCTGTACACCGATTCTCGCAGCGGTTCCGTCGATCTCGATCTCGCGGATCTCACTGCCCACATCGGTCGTCTTGCAGATCTCCACCGACAGAGTCTCTTTTTGCAGATGCTCACCGTGTTCGTCGATCGCCTGAGCCAGGTCCCCCTCGGTCGCCACCGATAGCTTGATGCGCTGGTCATAGCCCAGATCGAGATCTCTGCGGATCCCCTGCACGTGACTGATCACCTCGCGCACCAGACCCTCTCGGTGGAGTTCGGGTGTCACCTCCGTCGATAACACCACTACTACACCTCGTGCCTCGGCGGCACTCCACCCGTCCTTCTGGTGAACACGCACATCGAGATCGTCCGGCTCCAGAGTCACCTCACGATCCCCTTCGAGGATCAACGGGACCGACACACCGGCGGTGGCAGCCTGCACGATCGAGGCGGGATCCGGATGGTTTGCCAGCGCACCGGCGATGGCCCGGGCATCGGCACCGAATTTGGGGCCGATGGTCTTGAAGTTGGGTTTCACCTCGTAAGAAACAAACTCAGAGGCATCTTCGACAAACTCGACTCCCTTGACATTGAGTTCTTCGGAGATCAGATCCGCCTTGGCGGACAAAGCAGCAACCATCGACTGATCTGCCAGCACGATGCGAACCGCTGGCAGCGGCTGTCGAACCCGAAGTTTCTCGCGCGAACGACACGCTCGCCCCAGCGAGGTGATCTCACGAATCAACGCCATGCGACTGCAGAGAGATTCGTCGCAGCGGGCCGAATCCGATTCCGGGTAATCACAGAGGTGAACCGACTCGGGAAACTGATCGCCTCGTGGTTTGACCAGAGCACCGTAAAGATGTTCCGTGATGAAGGGAACAAACGGCGCAGCCAGCAGTGTGGTCGTCACCAGGCAGTGGTAAAGAGTCGCATAGGCGGCATCCTTGTCGGCATTCATCCCCTCACTCCAGTAGCGATCACGCCCTCGTCGGACATACCAGTTCGAGAGTGCATCGACGAAATCATTGAGTGCGGTCGAGGCGGTCAGATTATCGTGTTGGTCGAGAGCATTGCGCACCTCATCGACGGTTGAATGCAGTTCTGCCAGCACCCAGCGATCGAGTTCCGAGAGTTCGATATCGGAAGCGGGAGCCGCCAGTAGATCTCCCTGAGGTTGCCAGCCATCGAGTCGGGCGTAGATGGTGAAGAAGGAGTAAACGTTCCAGAAACGGAGCAAAAACTCCCGCTGCCCCTCGGTGATCGCCTGCTCCTGGAATCGAATGCTGGTCCACGGTGCCTGCCCGGCGTAGAAGAGCCAACGCATCGCATCGGCACCCTCCTTCTCGAAGATGTAGTCAGGAGTACGATAGTTTTTCAGTGACTTCGACATCTTGAGCCCGTCCTCGCCGAGCACGTGACCCAGCACGACGCAGGAGCGAAACGGGTGAGGCCAGTCGGCATACGTTTCCTCCGGGACTCGCTCATCCCCACGGGCGGCCCCGTCGGGGCCAAACAGGATGGTCGAGATGGAAAGAAGGGCGTAGAACCAACCACGCGTCTGATCGATCGCCTCGCTGATGAAATCGGCAGGAAACTGACTCGAGAAACGATCGACATTCTGGTGCGGGAAACCCCACTGGGCAAAAGGCATGCAACCGGCATCGAACCAGCAGTCGATGACATCGGGAACCCGGCGCATCCGGGCTCCTTCCACAAACGGCGATGCATACGTCACCGCGTCGATGTAGGGCCGATGGATTCGTAGATTCTCATCGAGTTCAGGATCCTGCTGCTTGGCCTCTTCGAACATCTCCTGGCCAGAAACCCCGTCTTTCCCGAGTAATTGCTCGTAGCTCTCGACCGCCTCCATCTCACCGCTTCCTTCACAAACCCAGATCGGCAACGGAGTACCCCAGAATCGTTCCCGCGACAGCGTCCAGTCGACGTTTGATTCCAGGTACTTACCAAAACGGCCATCTCGGATGTGTTCTGGCAACCACTGAATCTGCTGGTTATTGGTCAGCATCTGATCGACAAACTGGGTGGTACGGATGAACCATGATTGTCGCGGATACTGGATCAGTGCATCTTCACGCGCACGCGGACAGAACGGGTAATCGTGGCGATACACTTCCCGGTGGAGGAGAGTTCCTTGCTCTTTCATCTGCCGGATCAAATCCCGGTCACACTCCTTGACCCAACGACCCTGGAAATCGGCACCGGCAACCTCACCGAAGGAACCGTCTGATTCCACGGCGCACAACAGAGGCAACGAATTGGGATCGACCAGTTGCTTGCGCTCGGTCAGTAGAACGTCGTGGTCCACTTCTCCAAAGGCGGGGGCCTGGTGCACGACACCGGTGCCACTATCGGTGGTGACAAAATCGGCAGCCACCACCCGCCACATCGCCGCGATCTCCTGCCCTGCCCGGGTTGAAACCCGTGAATCGGCCATGTCTTTCCAGTAGATGTCGAAGGGAGGCTGGTAACGTGCGCCCACCAGCTCGATTCCTGGCATCGTCTTCTCGACGGTCAGTTCCCGTTTCAGTTTACCCGCCAGTGACTCGACCAGTTCCTCGGCGAGGATCAGCCGTTCTCCCGTCTCTCCATCGACCGCCACGCAGTACTGAACATCTGGATGAACGGCGACGAACTGGTTCGACAACAGGGTCCAGGGAGTCGTCGTCCAGGCGACAAAAGTGGTGCCATCGGGCGAACCATCGTCGGCAAGCCGCGGCATCCGGATAAACACGCTCGGATCATCGACCTCGCGATAACCCTCTCCCACCTCTCCGGCGGATAGTCCAGTACCACCTTGAGCCCACCACCAGACGATCTTCTCACCCTGATACAGCAATCCCTGATCGAACAATCTCTTCAGGGCCCACCAGACACTCTCGACGTAGCTCTGATGGTAAGTGGCATATGCGTCATCGAGATCGACCCAGAAACCGATACTTCGGGTCAGAGATTCCCACTCCTTGACGTATCGAAAAACCGACTGCTGACAGAGCCGGACGAACGGCTCGATGCCGTACTCCTCGATCTCCCCCTTGGAGTGGATACCGATCTCCTTGCACACTTCCGTCTCAACCGGCAAGCCATGAGTATCCCAGCCAGCTTTTCGTTCGCACAGGCGACCGCGCATCGTCTGGTAACGGGGGAAAAGATCCTTCATCGCCCGCGTCAGGGCGTGACCCGGGTGCGGCATTCCGTTGGCAGTGGGTGGACCCTCGAAGAAGACGTAGCGCTCGGCATCCGCACGAGCGGCCAAAGTCTTCTGTTCGATCGAGTGGTCATCCCAGAAACTCCGCACCTGCGCTTCCAGGGCTGGAAAATCGGGAGATGGAAGTGGCTCAGGAAACTCGAACCCAGGACCCGCGTCGCTCATCAAACTCCTCCCAGGACCCCAACAGCACTCGGCAGCTTGGGACACGGGGAGGATATCCGATCAGGAGGGCTGTTACACCCGGACCCGAAGCGGTTCTATCAGCCGAAGATTAGCTGTTCAGGGGCAACCGGTCTGATCGCATTCAAGAGGATCGGTATCGGTCGGATCGGGACCGCAACCGCTCTGAATGTTCGGCTCTGGCACGGCAGCAGAACCGGGTATGAACAGGCTCGACAGCAGGAACACCGCATCGGCAACGTTGACTCCGCCATCGTCGTTGACGTCTCCCGCATCGCGACAGCCCAGCGGATCCGATCCAGGAATGAACAAGCTCGACAGCAAGAACACCGCATCCGCGACATTGACACCCATATCGAGATTGCAATCGCCCCGGATGAAGTTGTCCCCCGTCGGGCAGGGAATCAGTACCTCGATCAGCGCGATCCCGTTCACATCGTGATCAAACTCGCCCAGAAGTTGCTCCTGGCCATCTTCATCGATCAGGTAAGCGGTGTTGTTCGCGTCATCCTGAACCCAGATGAACACATCTTCCTCATCCCAGTAGGTGAGGCTGCGGACCGGCTCGTCGGCGAGAGCCGCCGGAAGGGTGATCACAGTCGAATCGCAGTTGTTCGGACCCGTCGCCACAGGCCGCTCGAACTGAGTCGGAGATCCAGTGGTGTAACCACCGGAAGCGCGGAACACCTCTTCACCGTTGCCGAGGGCGATGGAATCTCCTCCGTCGCTGCCGTCGTACTGGCACAGATCCAGCGGTCCACCGGTGACGGTGCTGAGTTCACAGAAATTGGATTCTCCGGTACTCAGGGTGTTAGTGATGGCGCGTAAATCTCCCGCCTCGGTGAACTCCAGATCGTTGAAATCAAGCACCGTGAATCCGACCAGATTCGTGGTCAGATTGACTGGATCGTATTCGAGTAACCAGGGTGAAGGTGCTGGCGAAACTGGCAAACTCAACATCGCAAGCATGAACCAGTTGCCCGAGGTCGGATGGATGGCAATCCCTCTGATGGCATCGACTTCGATCGATCCGGCGATCGACATCGAAATCTCCGATGTGACCTCGAGAGTATCCGGGTCCACCTCGCGCACGAGGTCATCTTGATCGGAAACGGTCAAAAAGCCGGGGGTAAAACAAGTTCCTGGCGACCCCTGCCCCTCAAGAGAAGATGGCATCATCGTCAAGCACAAGCAGATAACCACGGCGACGGTCCCAGGGATAAGTGTCAAATTCATGTCTCACTCCGATCACACACCGGTCCGTGACGGGTGGACCAGCTCGGGCTACCGCCCGAGTGCTTTCTTCAACGATTTTTCCAGCTGATCGTAACTCTGGTATCCGGGTTTCCGGGACACAACGTTGCCCTTGCGGTCGATGAAATAGACCGTGGGAAGTCTCTTAAGATGGTACTGCTGAAATCCAACTCCGTCGCCCCGCAGTAACATCCGTTGCTGAAGATCGTTCTCCTGAACGAATTCACGGATACGTGTCCTACTATCATTATCGGCATTTATTGCCACTACTTCGACATTCTTGCTGCGATATTCCTTCTGAATCTTGCTCAGGTGCGGAGACTCCGCACGACAGCTACCTCACGAGTAACCCCAGAATGCCAGCAGTAGCGTCTTCCCCTTGTAGTCTTCCAGGGTCACTTCATTGCCATCGACATCGTCGAGGGTGAACGCGGGAGCTGGCTTGCCAATCATCTTGCGAGCCCTCACATCGGGATCGAGTGGTTGCGAGGCGATCTTCTTGCTGGCCTTTAGCAGTCCAGCCACCTCCTTCACCACCTCTCCGAGCGGCCCTTTTTCGTGATCCCTACGCTCCTTGTCAAACATGGTCTCAGCCAGTTCCACGGCAGCCAGGGACATTCCCTTGCGCAATACCCGCACCACCGGGGCAAGAAACTCGTAGCCGCGCTGAACTTCTCTCGACTCTTCTTCCTCGATGAGGCCCGCTTCAAGACGCTCTACCTTGAGGCGCCGCTTCTCGGTACGCGCATTCTCCTCGTCACCACGAACCAGAGTCGCGATCCAGTCTGCAGACTTCAGAGATCCACCCGCTGACAGGTGGAGGATCTCGGTGAAATCGGTCATCTTTAAAGCCCTGGCACCCCCGCGAACCTCGACTTCTCCGCCGGCAAGAGTTCCGGTCTGGGTAAAGTTGCCTTCTGCTTCCTCAACTTCTTTCCTCTCGACGGGAATCTGACGTCGTAATCCAATAGGAGTTCCGTCAGCCCAGCCGAGACCGTTCTCCTTGCCCGGAGCACCATGAACTGACAGCAGCATTTCCATCACGCCGGGCGACAACGGATCGAACAGTTCTGGTCTCGGTCGCCCCGATCCCTGGATTAACATCGAACCGATGGGGAATCCTCCCGGGAAAGAACCATCGGCGGCGACGGCTCGCCAGACCCAGCGATGTCCACCGGGAGCAGGAACCTGATAGATGGTCACCTCGTACTGGACGACCTCATCACCACGAACCCTTTCAACTTTCCAAACAGCCTTCGCTGACGGAGTTTCCTCCTGACCAGAGATTGCCAAGGTACCGGTTGAAAAAACAGCGAGGAAAATGAGCGCGACAAGGGACTTCGGAAGAGCCCTCTCTGTCCAGAGACATGAACGCATCGAGAATCTCCTCCGATAAGAAAAAGTAGCCTGTTTTGTCCAAATTCGGGGGGATGTGGAAAATTCTCGCACATCCAGGCTGGGACTCCCATAGACGGTAATCTGCCAGCGAATCGGAGGCAAGAGGCCCGATTGGGTACTGGTAACCGGCCAACGAGTCCACTACACTGGGGGGGTGTGAAGCTTTAGAGCCCGCCCCGGGGATTTTCCGTGAGGGAATCGGGAGTTGGGTGGCGTCTTACAAGGCGTCGGGGTGTCGTTTGTTGACACCCTTCTAGAAAACCTCTCCAGAGGAGGAACGAAATGTTGATCCGCGTCCACGTGTTACTGCTCATGGCTCTTCTGTTAGCCATCGCCCCCGTTGCAGTGTTCTCTGGCGACGATATCGGATTGCGCAAGCCGCTCGATCTCCCAGCCGGAGGTGCTGGTAGTGACGACGAAGAAGAAGACGCCCCCGAGGCGATCAACTTCTACGGTAGTGAGTTCGAGGGAGACTGCTTTGTCTTCATCGTTCCTGCCTATGGTTTCTGTGGGGAGACCGACATCTTTGACATGATCCGCCAGGAAGTCTCTCAAACACTGAACCAGCTTTCGGCAGCAGTTGACTTTGCCATCGTGGCATACAACTCCACCACATACATCTGGCGGCCAGATTGCTGCCACGCCTCGCCAGCTCATAAAGCCTCGGCTCAGGCCTGGATGGGTACCCTGGCTCCGATCGAGAACCACTGCTTGCTCGATGCAGCACTGACAGGACTCGGTCTCGCACAGCAGGCTCCAGGTGCCCACAAGCAAGTCATCATCTGCGGTGCCCGCGAGCCTTACTGCAACGGTTCTGGCGGTGGTAACTACGCAGACATTTGCATGGAGTCGATCACGGCAGCAAACTTCGAGAACCTGCCGATCCACACCATCTACTTCACCAGCTCGTTCTACACCGGTGAGGAAGCTTTCTACATCAACCTCTCCGCTATGAATGGTGGAACCTTCCGTCAGGTCGACTACTAGATCTCGACTGACAGAGAATACAAAAGGCCCGGCACGCTAAAGCGTGCCGGGCCTTTTTCTTGTAAATGCGCACCGTATTCAGCTCGCTGACAACCTGAGGGATCTCCCTGGAATGGGGAATCTTTCGTCAGCCACGCTCCTCAGCGAATCTTGAGCAATAAGATGATGAGGAGAGGCGCTAATACCGCTTGAGCGATGACGAAGCGCACCAGAACTTGTGCTTTGGACCAGCCCAGATTCTTCCTGCAGTGATCATGAAGAGGGCAACGCAGCCAGCTGAGGATCCGAATCTTGAGGAACTTCAGTAACCCTACTTTGAATAAGCCCGTACCTCCGTTGGCCAGAATCAGTAATGCGACAACTCCCAGCAAGATCGGATTTCCGGTCGCCAGTACGAAAACCCCAAGAAGTAAACCGAGCGCCCGAGATCCCGCATCTCCCATCATCAACTGAGAGGGCTCGGCATTGAACCACAGGTAGGCTGCCAGGGTTCCGAGGGTTGTCGAAACGACGATGGACCAGCTTGCGCCGTCTTCATAAAAAGGCACCAGCAAATAGCGAGCAGTCTCCACATGTCCGACCACCCCGTAAAGAACTCCGCCGAGGCCGAGAAAAGCGAGCGACAGTAAACTCCCGGAAAGCCCATCGACACCGTCGGAACAGTTGGTCGAGTTGATGGAGAACCACAGAAGACCTGTCGCCATCAGTCCGTATTCCCAGGAACCGAGAAGAATCGGGGCCAGTCTCCCAGCAGTTCCATCGAGGGTTGCTTCTACGCCCATCTTCGGCGCGTGAAACGGCATCCAGATCTCGACGAAAGATTCGCCCCCGATCATCGCCCAGGCGACTACGATGGAGAGCACCAGATCGATCGTACCTTTGATCAGCCTCCCCCATGCATCGGGACTGCGGTCATCCAGGAATCCGGCACCCATGGCAAACAGTACCGCCAACAGGATTACACCTCGAAACGGGTCCCACGGAGTGACCAGCAGGGCGACCATGATGGTGACCGGGATGAAGAGAGCTCCGGCCCCGGTCGGTTTCCCCTTCGAATCGGGGGCATCGATGGCATGGTCTCGACCTCGATCTGTAGGAAGAACGCCACGCCATCGATTGAGTACCCAGCCGGACCCCAATGCGGCGAAGATGGCTCCGATAGCGCTCAAGATCAGATGAGATTGCAGTAACCGTAAAGGGCCCCAGAGATCCTGGAATTGCTGACTCAACCAGTAGAGCACGGAGCCACCCCCCCGGATCCTTCCCCATCGGAGGATCTGCCCGGAGGATAGCCGCCGTAATCGCAGCAAGAAAGGTCTGTTGAATACACTCGCCTGTTTCGCTAGCCGAGAAATCAGCTAGCGATCTCCTCCAGAAGTCGACTGCTGCTGAGAATCGGATTCCTTCTCATCGGCACGATCTTGAGTACTTTTCTTGCGAGCCTCCTCGATTTGGGCGCGTCTCTCATCCTCTATTCGTCGAGTCCTGATCTGCATTCCGTAAGAACGAGTCAGCGGGTTCTCTACGGCTCTTCCTGCGACGGCATCGCGAATCGCCATGTCGAGGAATAGTTGACGATCCAGCTTCTTTCCCCACACGTCATCATCGATTGCGCCGTGATAAACGACCTTGCCTCGATTTACGACCAGGTAAGTGGGACTGATCTTGATCCCGAAAGCCTCCGCATGAAGGCCGGTCACATCGATGAGGTATGGGTGCTGGATGGAATACTTTTCAACCCAGGGGCGGATCTTCTCCGGGTGGGCATAAAAGGCGGAATCGATGGACACCCATTTCACATCTTCCTTACCCCAGCGACGGATCATCGGGACTACGCGGTGCTGGGCATAAAGCCGACGGCTGAAACGGCATTCGGGTAAGGTCCATTCGAGCACCACAACTTCATCGGAGAAGTTGGTCAGATCGAACGACTTGCCATCGATATCGTTGAGCACTAACGCCGGAGCGGGTTTGCCCAAAAGAGACAGCGGATCGGCAACGGGGGACACTTCCACCACCGGGGGCGTCTGTTCGGGAGCGGTGTCTGTTGGTTCCTGGTGGCTCTGGGTGATCCACAGATTCAGAATCAGAAAGGTAACCTTTAGCAGCGGAAACAAAGTACCGACCTCTCTAGGGTTTCCACTGGGGTATGATCCCCAGCTCCGGAGCCTGGAAACTGCAACTCCTGAACCCCTCTCTCTCTACATCCTACCATCCTGAGACAGTAACTAGGTCATCCTCAAGCTCGGGTTCCGATGACTTGTGCCGAGGTGGTACTATTCCGATGAAATTGATCGCGTAAAACGTGCCTGCAGCCTGAGCGGTTGCAGGTACCATGATATCTAGATCGAGACCTGACCTGCGAGAAAGAAGGCCGTGAGATGATCGTCGCTCTTTTTCATGCTGCACAATCCAATCGAACGGCTGGGCAGCGCTCGAAGATGAGCTCACTCCTGCTGCTGTTTACTTCCCTGGTCCTGTTGCAATCAGGTCCTGTAATGGCTCATCTTCAGGATGCGCCGTCCGAACCGGGTGTATCCGCGGACGAGCCGGTCACTGATGACCAGCTCAGTCCCGAGAAGGCTAGCCAACTGGCGGCACTGGTCTCCTCGAAGCTCAAATCGATTCCCAATCCACGGACACTGAAACGAGAGGATCTTCCACGCGTCTTCTTGATCCTCGATGAGGGGGTCAGTGCTGGACGACAGTACCTCGCCGATTATCCCGAGGGCAAAGAACTACCACAGGTGTGCTGTGACCTTGGCCGTCTTTTGATCCTCAACGTAGATCGCCATCTCAGTATGCTCAACGAAGAGGCGAAGATCTTTGGCGCCGCACTCACTGCTGATCAGAGGCTGGAAGAGCTAGTGAGCTATCTGACGGAGGTGACCCATCTGGCGCAAATCACCATAGCTCAAGATATCTCCTCCAAACTGAGATGTAGGGCTCAAGTGATTCTCGCTGACTGCCTGTTAAAGATGCGACAGCCTTCTCAATCTGCAGATGCTTTCTCTGAAGCTCTGAAACTGGACACATCGGAAATCGATGTTCAGGAACTGAAGATCAAACGGATCGAGGCTCTGGAGAGTTCACAACGTTATGAGGAGATGCTCAAGGCGGGAATGGAGAACCTGGCAAACGACCCGCGAACTCCGTATCTCCCCCACCTGGTCTACTTCACACATAAAGCTCATCGACACCTGGGAATACTGGAAGACGGACGACAAATCTGGCGCAAGTGGGGACCGGTCCTGGCAGCCGGAGCTCTCGGAGGGGAAATTGAAATCCCCGGTTCCAGTGAAAAGTGGATAGTGCCGGAGGGAAAAAAGGGAGACTTCGCAATGATGTCGGAACGAGCAGGCTTTTACGAGGGGTTCTATCAACTGGCCCTGGGTAACAAAAAGGCCGCTCTGGATGCGCTGCTCTCTTACAACGATCAACTTTACGAGCGTATCAACTCCGGTGATGCACTCTCGATGACAACCAAGACATATCTGGAGTTCCAGTCACTCCCGATGGCACAACGGATCGATGTGTTGCACGGACGGAAAGCCCCATCCCTCGACGGCCTGCGCTGGATAGAACCTCCTCCCGAATCGGACCAGGACAAGAAAGTTGAACTCCGGTTGTTTTGTGATTCGAGCCGGGCCAACAATCGACAATCTCGCTTCATCTCCCTGCTGCGAAAATTGGAACATGAATATTCTTCCGCCGGGCTGCGTGTCGTCTGGGTGAGTGGTGTTCTTCGAGCCGAGCGTGCAGATCGTGAAGCTGCGGCGATGACCGAGATCGCTATCGAGAAAAAACTCGGCTGGGCCTACGGAGTCCAAGCGGGACAGGATCCAGGAGTTCTTGAACGGCATCTCGTTAACTACGGAGGAACCTTGCTGATGGCGATTGACTCCGAAGGAATCCTACGTTGGGAAGTGATCGACCCCATGTACTGGGACGAAGGACTCTATCGTGCCATCATCACCCGCCTCCTCAACAGTTCCAGCTAGTTGAAGGAAGCCAATTGAGTCGTCCTTACGAAAAAGTCGTTTTCGTGTGCGTCCACGGCCGCACCTGTCCTCGCCAGGGCTCACTGGAAACCTGCGAAGTGCTGCGTGAAGGAGTGAGTGAGGCGGGTCTCAGGGACAAGATCCGTATCGTGAAATCAGGTTGCTTCGCCCAATGCGGACACGGACCGATGGTTGCCATCGAACCTGACGGCATCTGGTATCGCGGTGTCACTGCCGAGGATGCCAGGGAATTACTGGCTGGCCCGCTCCTGTCCGGGACTCGACTGGAGCGACTTCTGCATCGGCCAGAGAGTCCGGGAAAGAACGTGATTCCTCAATCTCAGTGGCACATCCCCCCTTCTGAACAAGATTCCTAGGCTCAAAACCACTTTCCAGGCACCAAAAGCTACCTGATCTGCTCAGATTCTATCTACACAGGACCACCCGAACGATATCCTCAAGACCTGTGGACGCACCCCCGGTAACCATAACTCCCCAGGGATCTCCACACTGGCTCAACAACGCTGCGATAGGATCGGGTAGAACTCCGAGGAGAACTGGAATGACTCTAGACCTCACCACGATGCGCAACATCGGCATCAGTGCCCACATCGATAGTGGGAAGACGACCCTCACCGAGAGGATTCTCTTCTACACTGATCGAATTCATGCCATCCACGAAGTACGAGGTAAGGATGGTAAGGGTGCAACGATGGACTCGATGGAGCTTGAGCGCGAACGTGGGATCACGATCCAATCGGCGGCAACCTACCTGGAGTGGGGTAAAAACCACATCAATATTATCGACACCCCAGGACATGTCGACTTTACCGTGGAGGTCGAGCGTGCACTCCGCGTCCTCGATGGTGCCATCATGGTTCTCTGTGCGGTCTCTGGAGTTCAAAGTCAATCGATCACAGTTGATCGACAAATGCGTCGCTACAACGTCCCAAGGCTCGCCTTCGTGAACAAATGTGACCGTACCGGTGCTGACCCTTTCAAGGTTTGTGATCAATTACGGCACAAACTTCGATTGAACTCGGTCATGTTCCAGCTCCCTATCGGGCTGGAAAAAGACCATCAGGGCGTTGTTGATCTGATCAAAATGGAGGCGATCTATTTCGATGGGACCAACGGCGAGATCGTTCGACGCGATGAGATTCCTGACCATCTCAAAGAGGTTGCAGAAGACCGACGCGAGATGTTGCTCGATGCCATCTCTGTATTCTCAGATGATTTGACGGAAGCGATGATCGAAGATCGCGTCACCGAGGATTTGGTTCACGACGCGGCCCGTGCGGGTGTCATCTCTCTGGAACTCTGTCCCGTTTACTGTGGATCCGCAATCAAGAACAAGGGTGTGCAACCATTGATGGATGCGGTGAACGACTTCCTTCCGAGCCCTGTCGATGTTGAAAACACCGCGTTCAATCCAGAGAACGAGGAAGAGGAACACTTCGTCACCAACAATCCTGACGATCCCCTTCTCAGTTATGCCTTCAAACTCGAAGATGGACCATACGGACAGTTGACCTACGTCCGGATCTACCAGGGAAGACTGGTCAAGGGCGATTTCATCAACAACGCACGAACCGGCAAGAAGGTGAAGCTCGGTCGCATCGTGCGAATGCATGCAGACAATATGGATGAAATCGATTGTGCAGAAGCCGGCGATATCGTTGCGCTGTTCGGAATCGACTGTGCCTCAGGAGATACCTTCCGATCTCCGGATACGAATCTGGTCCTCTCATCGATGCATGTCCCAGAGCCCGTCATCAGCTTGGCAGTGCGGCCGATTGATCGTAAAGCCACCGACAATATGTCGAAGGCGTTGCAGAGATTCACCAAAGAGGATCCCACCTTCCGGGTCGCATTTGATGCAGCCAGCGGAGAAACCATCATCTCCGGAATGGGCGAACTCCACCTCGAAGTATATGTCGAGCGGATGAAACGAGAATTCAGAGCGCAAGTTGAAGTCGGTGCACCCCAGGTGGCTTTCCGTGAAAGAATCAGTCGCCTCATCCAATTCGATTACACCCACAAGAAACAGACCGGTGGATCTGGCCAATATGGCAGAATCATTGGCACCATGGGCCCTCATAAGGAGGGTCATTTCCACTTCGAGAACAAGATCAGAGGCGGAAATGTACCCCGCGAATACGTCCCCTCGGTCGAAAAAGGCTTTAAACAAAGTCTTGAGAAGGGGCTCCTCATCGGCGCTCCAGTCGAAGGCCTCGAAGTGATCCTTCTCGACGGCAATCATCATGCAGTCGACTCCTCTGATATGGCATTTCAAACCGCGGCTAAGAGTTGTTTCCGAGAAAACTACAATCGCGGCAAACCCGAGGTTCTCGAACCCTTGATGGTCGTGAGTCTCGAAGGTCCGCGCGAATTCCAGGGCGACATGGTCGGCACCCTTCTTCAAAGAAGGGGTGTCCTCACCGGGACCTTTGATGAAGATGGATTCGTACGAATCGAAGCAGAAGTTCCTCTGGCAGAGATGTTCGGATATGCCACGACCCTGCGTTCAGCAACCCAGGGCAAAGCTGAGTTCACCATGGAGTTCAACCGCTATGCCCCTGCTCCTCGTAGTATCCAAGAGGAGTTGATCTTGAAACACAGAAGAGAAGTGGAATTGAAGCGGTAAATCTGGTTCAGCCGGTTGTTCTCCCATCGCATCGAAACCGATGCTTGCAAAAAACCGGCGATGACAACCAGTATCGATTTCATTCGCATTGCAGTGGCAAGCCCTCTGATCAGTCTCCGATGAAACCTTCCACCACTCGTCGAGACCCCTGGAGAGCAATTCTCTGGCTGTAGAGCTCCAGCGCCCTGACTCCGCCCAGTTCCTCGCCACCTCCAGCTCGACCTGGACCGCCATGCAGCGATGAAGGGAGTGCGATACCGGATCCGGGTGCTTGGCTCATCATCTTCTCTGAGGCGAGATAGAAACGTCCACTCCAGGACCCACAACGTCTGAGCAGATCGAATGTCCATGGTTCGGAATCACTGTAAACCGAGGTGACCAGGGTTCCGTCTCCGCGACTATTGAGACAGGCCGCAGTGGGTGCCTCCCCGTCATATGAGCAAATGGTGGAAACGGGTCCAAACACCTCAAGCTGATGAATCAGATCTGCCCCACCTGGCTCCCTCGATCGCAGCAGGGTCGGAGCAAAGAAGTATCCTTGACCCGGTTTCGCCCCGACACCGTCGACCCGTTCTCCCGTGCCATCGACGAGATCGGCAACCTGCAGAAGCTGCGATACTCCGTCGAGGACACTCGACAGTTGCTGTGCAGTGGCCAAAGGCCCGACGTTAACCCGATCATCGAAGGGAGATCCTGTAACGCGACCGGAGAGCTCCTCGCAAAACGCTTCCTCGACCGCTTCGAGTCGTTCTTGGGGAACAAATATTCTACGTACTGCAGTACATTTCTGACCACTCTTCTGGGTGATCTCACGGCAGACCTCTCTGACAAACAGGTTCCAGATCTCAGATCCGGACTCCACGTCCGGGGCAAGGATCGCCGCGTTGAGACTATCAGCCTCAACATTCACCGTTGTCGATCGCCTTAGTAGATTCTGGTGTGACCGAATCCTGTATGCAGTGTCTGCAGAACCGGTAAAAGCAACCACGTCTTGACCGTGAAGATGATCAAAAAGGTCACCCACGGAGCCACAGATGAGCCCGAGAACTCCTTCAGGAAGGCAACCAGCTTGCACGATCGTATCGATGCAACGCTCCGTAACGATGCAGGTGCTGGTAGCGGGCTTCGTGATCACCGGCATCCCCGCGAGAATCGCGGCAGCGGCTTTCTCTGCAAATCCCCAGGCTGGAAAGTTGAACGCGTTGATATGAATGGCTACACCATTGCGTGCAACACGACCGTGACGTCCCCAGAAAATGGCGGAACGACCCAGTTGCTCTCCGACCCCATCTGGTAATACGTGAACTTCCCCCAGCTCTTTTCCCAACGCTCCGTAATGGTAGAGAGTGCCCGTGGCCCCATCGATATCGAATTTGGAGTCCTTGCGAGTGGAGCCACAAGTTGTCATGGAAAGTTCAAGCAACTCTTCTCGATGCTCATGAATTGCTTTCGACATCGAGATGAGCAATTCACCTCGTTGAGCGAAAGATAATTCTCGGAGTGCCGATCCGCCTATCGTTCGAGAATGTTCCACAACAGCACCGAAGTCGATGCCTGAACTGGAGGCCTGACCGATCGGTTCTTCCGTGGTTGGATTGTGGAGAGTCGACAGAGAATCCCCATCTGCTGGATACCAGTTTCCCATCAACTGACTTCGCAGAATTTTCATCCTCGTCCTTCCTCGGTGGCCACTCTAACGCACCGTTAGTTCACGTTGGGCCAGCCTATTAGAAACAGGACGGGGTCTTCATTCCACAAGAACGGAGTCCTCGAACACGAAAGGAGCAATTCGTATGCAGAACAGCTCAGGGAAGACAAGCACCCAGAGAATCGGGCGTTGGATCGATTCCATATCCTGGATATGGGTACGGAAGCGTGGCCCCACCAATGAAGAGGAAACTCAAGAGATTAATCGCATCCCCGATGTTGAGCAGGCCATCGTCATTAGTATCAGCAGAATCGGGACAAACCGGAGTGGAGCCAGTGATAAATAGAAAATCGAGTATGAAAATTGCGTCGGCAATGTTCACCGATTGATCGTACGTCGCATCCCCTCGATGGAACAAGAACTGAGGCTGTTGCGATACGGTAACGGTTCCTTGAATGTAGTAGGGTAACACCGCGAAGCCACCCTCGATGGCATAAATGTTGTTGATCGGAGGAGTCACCAGGTTGTCTGCAAAGTGCAGCTCGGTGACCGTGCCCAGAGGAGTAGTCGGAACTACTGTGTAATTGAGAGTGCAGAGGGTCTGGTTCATCCCTGGACTCATCATCCTGCCATCAAATGGAGGTAGTGTGTCAAAGATCACCGCCAAGTAGAGACTCGAAGCAGATCCGCCAGGATTGATGGAAGAAGCGATGAACTCAGGTGCCAGCGATTCAGCCAACGTGTTCTCGATCGAGATTTCCGTCATATCGGTCACAGCTTCGTCATAGGCAACAGAGATCTGAAATCCCTGCAGGCAATCTACATGAGTGCCCAAAACCGGATGGATCACCGGCTGACCCGCAAAAACCGCAATGTCGGCAAGTTCAAATGCATTCTCAGGGGTGTCAACCGTAATAGGGTTGGGCAACTCCATGGTATCTGAACCGCCTGGACCAGACACAGTTAGTGTGATGGTATATGATCCGGGCTCGAGGTAGGTGTGCTCACCAACTAAGGTAGTGGAAGTGTCACCGTCACCAAAATCCCATAGATAGTTCTCCACCAGACCAACGCTGTGGTCCTCATAGGTAATGGTGTGGTCCGCGATTCCATCGTCTTCGGTTGTCACGGTAAAATCCGCGACCGGTGGTGGAGTGGTGTGGGCATACCAGGCACCACTATCGGAGATCACGATAAAGTGCTCATTACCGGGCGCATCCAGGGCCAGATCCATTTCCGAGTGGTTTCCTGCAATTCCCTCAATCGGACCGCTAACCGGTGGTGCGGTGCCATTGACGGCATATCGATGCGTTTGTTGATTCTGAATCCAGGCGATTGAATATCGATCTGCACCTGATGAACCGATGGCGACGTCAGTGATTGCCCCGGCACCGGTACTGAGAATCTGCTGGGTGGAAATTCCATCAAAGATGGAGCCGGTCAGCAAATGTAGTTCGTCCGAGACATCCACGACCAACTGAATGGTACCATCCGATTGAACTGCCCCATCCCATTGATCGATGGGAGACAACAGATCGTAAAGAACAAAAGTCGCACCCTGGGAACTGGCATCGGAAACCATCGCATTCAGAACCGTCCCCGCTTGCCAGATAATCACAACTGTATTTCCTGAAACCGAAATAGCTCTGCTCTTTCCGCCAGTCCCACAAAGGAATGGAGGTTGATCGGAGAATTTCATCATCAATTCGTCCGACGTGCCTGTCGAACGGGTCCAGGTAATCACACGATCGCCGCTGTCCAGAACGATCACAGAAGAATCAAAACAATCGCTAGTCCCCGAACTGACAAGAACCGGATCACCAAATCCGGCCGCAATACTTTCAATCAGAAAAACCGAATGCGGTCCGTTAGCAAACTCCTGCTCAAGAGTGATGGAGTAACTGGCGACTGTTCCCTGGGCAAGGGCTGGAGAGAAGACCTCTCCAGACGAAGTCAACACTGAAAACATCGGTTGGAAGTCTAGTACTGAACCGGTGAAGTAGATCTCATTGTCGGTCCTCGCGCAGATGGAAACCTGTTGAGGAGCACAAGGGAGGCAGTTCTGATCAACATAGATGGACGAATCCAGGACAGTGGTAGTGCCATCCGAAACCTGGACGATCTCACCGAACTGGGCGAAAGCTGGGGTGCAAGGCATCAGCAAAATCAGAATGAGAATCGCCGATACATGGGAGGAAAACGAGCGCGTGATGTACACCCGATTCAACTGTCGCATCGAAGCCCTCCTCAAGCCGCGAAGAAACGCACGACTACTTCTCCTCAACCAACGAACCCTTCAACGACAGGAACTCAAATCCTTCCGATAAAGGGACCTACAGCCAACGATCCGCCCAATGGATCGGAGCACAGATTGACTCGATAGACTGTATCGCCGTCCATCCATTGGACCACGGAACCCTCGATGAGGGAAGAGGGATCGTTGAGACGAGATCACAGATAGGGATAGATGCCCTTATTTCCCACCGATTTTCACCAGAAAACGGTAGCAGAGAATTCACCAACGCTGGCGAGCACCATCTTGTAGTCGCTCCTGAAATCTCAACAGGGATAAAATCGCCACAGAGGAAAACAACCCCAGTAATAGTAGCTCCACTCCCGGCTGCCACTTCTGCATGGAGACTTGCTCCGTATCGCCA
>PAIH01000053.1 GCA_002711105.1 Planctomycetota bacterium | reverse complement strand
GAGCAGAAGGAGATGATTGTCGTTCCGAAGTCGAATCAGTCCGAGACTGCAAGGGAGGAGTAGTCACGGTAGAGATGGAGTTCAGCGAGTCATTGGTGGAGGTGATTGGAGGAACACACACAGCATTGGTCACCGGTACAGTGATCATGACGGTGGTGGATGGTATGTCTCCGGTTGCCGGAATAACACGGGGTATTTTCGGCACAAAGCCAGATGACTTTCGACATTGCGGCACCGGATTGAGTCGTTGTAGTGTCGCTGTATTGGTCAGTTTGTGTGGATTGATTTGGCTTTTATACCCAGGAAGTGGATCCGCAAGAAATTCGGAGTCTTTCAACAGCCAAAAGTGTGTGATCCCCCATGGATCGGGTTCCCCTTCTTTATTGCGACCAGCAAAGGGATAGACTTCCGTGTGCGGGTGATCTTTATGCGCAGTAATTGAGTCCGTGATAATGGTGGCTCCTATGATCATACCCCGAAATGAGCGAAAGTAGTCAACGAGACGTTGTTCATCATCACAGAAGCTCGAAGTGAGAGGATCGTTCTCAATACATTGTCGAACCAATGGCAATTGCAGGATTCGTTTTTGTATTGGAATTGTCAGTGCCGTGCCAGAGATATGAATGGCTATAGGACAGTTCAGATGGATCTGTTTGAGTTTGGACTTTCGGTTCTCAATGAATTTGTGCCGTCGGGCAATCAGCCATCCCCAGATTGATTTGAAGGTAATGACACTCCATTCATAGGAGGTCAGAAACAAAGAATTGAGAATGGTGGAGGAGGTCAGAGTGGGTTGAGCTGGTACAAAGTCAGGAACCGGAGTGGTGGAGGAGGCGGTAGTTGTTGAACGAGGGTTGGAGTTACGGCCAGTATGGAGAGCGACGACTCCAGAGCCACTGGTGCTCAAACGACCATACTTTTTACTGAGGGCACGGGTGGTACAGGAAAATGGTGGAGTCCTTCGAACCGCCCGTGGTGGACATAGCGGGTTTCGAGGAGCATTGCTGTGTACTGATTTGGTGTCACGGGTACTCTTGGGAAATGGCGGGTGTCGCGATCCTGCAGTTGATCGTGACAGTTTCGACAGTTTCGATAGAGATTTTACCGATTTTCCATTCAGCTTCGGGACGCGGTGATTGTTGGATTTGAGGAGTTTCCCATTCGACTTCGCACTCCGTTTGTTGTTGCCCCTTTTGGGACGTCGGTCAGTGCGCTTTACAGTGGACACTTTGGTGTGATGTATGGCAGATCCAAGTGATGTGACCGTTTGATCCGTAACATCAGTGTCAGCTGTGGTCGTTGATGAAGGAACAGTGACAGTCAAAGGTGGAGTGTCCTTTGTAGAGGAGATGGTCACATTTGAATTGGTGACAACAGACTCATTGGTGGATGTAATTTCGATTGTCAAAGCAGGGCCCGCTAGAACAGCTTTGGTGGAGGAAGAGGACGTGTCCTTTGTTGTGGTCGTGGTGATCGAGGAAGTTAGAGCAGCATCACCCAGGGAGCTATCTGCATCCTCACAATTGATGTCATTGGTAGTGGATGACAGTGCAGCATTGGTGGATTTGGTGGATTTGGAGTTAGTTGCAGCATTGGTGGATGTGGAGGTTGGTGCAGCATTGGTGGTAGTGGAGGATGATGCAGCAGAGGTGGGTGCAGAGGTTGTCGCAGCAGTAGTTGTATTCGTAGCATTCGCACCATTCAGTTGCAATGGTCCATCGTCATCTGAAGAGGACGATAATGTGCCACCTTTATCCTCTTGGGGATCAGGGATATGTTCCAAGGTATGAGGCGCAAAGTAGTCAGTGTCGGAATCAGGATGCGGACGATGGTGAGGATCATAGAGGAAGTTTGGATAATAGTTCTTGATTTGGGTCATCTTGGTTGTGGGTGGTTCCATTCGCCGGATAAAGCGGCTGTGACGCCGAACGTCTTTCCCATCCCATTTGGATTTACTGGAGGTGGATATGATCAGCTGTTTGAGACTGTCAGGAAGAGGGAGCGTGCTGGGCCACTTCGATCCAAACGCAATGTTCACTGGACAGATAAGCAGCGCATAAATGTCCTGCATAATCTCCTTGATGAGGTCGGAGCTTTGGGTGAGATCTTTGGTGACCGCAGTGTTGAGTGCATGGAGTGCTTGATAGAGGTAGCAGGCCTCCTGGGCCTTGGTGCGTTCATTGTCCTCTTTATTGACATCGGGATAGCCCTTCTTCGAATCAGTGGGTCTGTAGTTCGGCCAACCCTTGAATTTGGAGTCCCGTTGGCTTGGTGCATCGCCAGTGGGCCATGGCATATCGGGATTCGCTTCAATTTCCGCTAAATGTTTCGTGAGTCTGTAGCGATTCTTGAGCCAAATCGGAGTGCCTTGATCAAACCCCCAATTCTCATCTTCGTGATTGACCAGGTTTTTGCCGATATAATCTCGAACACGCGCCGTTAAGTCGTGATATTTGAGCGTGTTGTGGATTCTTCCGTGCATCTTCCGGCAGCGACGGAGGTATTCCGTTNTCTGCTTACGAATGTTAGGAAGATTGGTGGTTGGTATATCCTCTTTGTGACCCGTTAGATCAATGGAGGCCGTTGAATCACGGGNTAGGTCAATTGATTTGGATCGATCNTGTGAGCGATGGTGGCGTTTTGGTCGATGCGATGGTGGTTGTGGGAATGAGGGATCAACGCAGTGAGCTCTTCTTTTCCTGTGATGTCGCTGCNTGTTCGGGGGAGATGGTCCGTATTGCTGGTCTTCATAATGTCCATTGTATTTCTGGCGTTTCCGTGGAGGATGAGCNACGCTCGATCTACCAGAGTCGGAGTACGAGTTGGTGTTGGTACCAGAGCCGTAGTCACGATCATGATGACGGTGATGATGATATGGTTCATAAGAGCCATAGTCAGTGTGAGAGTCGTAATCAGGGTCATCTGCACCGTGATGATTGGAGTGTCGTGTAGTACGCCGTGATCGTTGATGTCTCTTGCTCGAGTGATTGTGGAAGTCAGAGGAACAATAGGAGGAGTCAGTGGAACGATTTGAGGGAGAAACGGAGCGTTGATGATGTCGAGCAGAGTGTGTACGGTGTCGATGATGTCGTCGGTGGGATNTGTGGTGATGGTACTGCTGATCCCGTGGATCGCCGTGATGTGTAGTACGCCCTTCACGAGTAGACTTTCGACGTGATCGTTTGTTTCGACGCTGAGGTTGCATTCGGCGGTAGTAACGAATGATTCCGTCATCACCTACAACACAATATCCAGTGTCCGCCGAAGGGGCTGTGGTTTGTTTAGNGGCATCAGTGGTTGATGAGGATGTGGTTTTTGTCGCAGATTTGGAAGGAGCAGAGCCCTCAGAATCACTACAAGGTGGAGGATGAGCCGGCCGATCGTCCGATTTCGGTTGAAGTAGTGGAGAGGCACCAGGTGATGTCATTGGAGTAGCAGTATGCGCTTTAGACGTCACAGTGTCATTGTTACCATTTAGAGCGGGTGTAGATTGATCATCAGCGATCCGTATGGTATCCTGATCTGTAGAAGGTGCAGCGACCAATTTGGACGTAGTAGATGGGATTCCATTCGTTGGTCTTGAGCGTTCTTTCCCTTCACAGAAATCGTCAAAGATCACCGTGGANGAGGGAGCCGATTCATTGACAGCAGTGTCCGTCGCAGAGATTTGTTGATCAGGCGTCTTTAGAAGCTGGTTGATGAACAGGCGCCGCGTCAGAAGGTGGTTGATGAACAGGCGCCGCGTCAGAAGGTGGTTGAGGAACAGGCGCCGCGTCAGAAGGTGGTTGAGGAACAGGCGCCGCGTCAGAAGTTGAATGTTCAATAATCACGGAGTTCACTGTAGAGGGAGGAGCCAGTGTATTCGTGAGTGATTGGGTAACATCCGCAGAGACAGACGGTGAAGGGTCCACTTCCTTGNAGTTCGATTCGATTACTTTTGGCGGTAATTGAGAATCGAATTCTGATTCGGAGGGTGCTGTAGTAGCCATATCAGTTGGCACTGTGGTTGNTGAAGGTTGGTTGGATTGTTTCAAACCATCAGATATAACCGAGGAGGGAGCGATCATGGGAGGAGATGCCACCCCTTGTTGTGGAGATTGAGGTTGTTGAGTGATGGTGTTTGTCCCATCGTCATTTGTTAACTTGGATAGAGAGACAAGTGACTGAATAAAGGAGACAACCTCCGGCCTCGTTTTTGGTGAAGTCGATGTAGGAGNGGCAGAAGAAAGAGGATAAGTGCCATTGTTATGCCAATCCCGACATTCTTTGCTGTTATAATCCCAATCCGAGTCTGAGTCCNGGTNNACTGTGTTCAGTACCTTTTGGCAGTTGGGTGATGGTGTGGGAGTAGCATCAATATAGAGAGTCGGTATGAATTTGTTCCCTTGGATCGTAGAAGGATCGATTCGAGTTCGTTCAGGATGATCCCGCTTTTGTTGGAATACAGTCATGTTGGAGGAGACTGTTGGAGGGGAAGAGGGACCATTAATGTCGTCAGAGGTAGCATGATCCGGAAGATCAACATCTTCATTTGAGACAGAGTCAGAAATAGGTGATTCTGGATCGTCTTTCTCTTCAAGGGTAAGAGTGAGGGCATTGACAGCAACAGAGTTACCAGTATGCAAGAGGGAGGAGTGCATATTGGAGGGTTGTTGTGTCTGAGTGGGAGTGCCGTCAGTTTGATGGGTTGGTACATCTGCAGCAGGGTCGTTAACAACTGCGAGAAATTGATGTAATGAGGTTGGTTGATGGTTCATCATTGAGCAGGTCATAGTGGAGGAGACCGTCATTGATTGAAGTGTCAATTGTTGTTGAGTGGCAGCGGTGTCATTGGTGGTAGTTAGGTCATCGTCGCCATCTTCATCATCAGAATTGGATGTATCCTTGGAAGAACCATGGCCATTTGGACCGTGTCCATCGGAGTCATTGGAGCCATTGGAGTCNCCATTGTTTCCAGAGCCCGATCCATTATCTGGATCGTCATTGGAGTTGGTATTGCGTCCGGTATCCTTATCGAAGTTACGATAGCGAATTTTGGAGAAGTCCGGAAAATCGCGATTGAGAATGCGGAACGGAGCTCCGGTGCGATATACATATTGTCGCTGGAGCATGGCATACAAACGGTGGGTTTGGCTAATAGTGAGTTGAGTCTTGTTACCATTGCCATCCGTATCAGGGAGAGTGCGAATGAGACGGATAACTTGGAACATTTCGAGAAGTGCCGGCTCTTTCACATCATCCTCAGTGTG
This sequence comes from Planctomycetota bacterium, assembly GCA_002711105.1. GTDB lineage: Bacteria > Planctomycetota > UBA8108 > UBA1146 > UBA1146 > UBA1146. The sequence goes on along the minus strand of PAIH01000053.1, from coordinate 5,595 downwards.
GATATCAGTAAATCCATCAGGATGAGGGAAGTTGTTCTCGTGCGCGAGGAATTTGCAGACCTCACACTTTCCACCAGGAAGTTGTTGATTCACNGCAATGTGGTTGCAATCGATGTTGATGCATTTNTAGAACCGCTGGTTGGCAATGAGGAGGGAGACACAGAGATATTTCCAAGGTTCGTCAGTGGCGCCCAGATTGAATGTCCAGCTCGGTTGACCACGATAATCAGCGTCAGAAAAGGTCTCGACGCCACGTCTCCGGATCAAATCTAGAAAGTCTTCCATTATGGGAAAGTGAGGATCCCATTTGTCATTGAGGTCAGGCCATTGACCNCTACTACGCCACGCATATTCACCTTGATAGCGGTCATTGAGAATATCCACAGTGGGCAGTAGCTCAATGTCGGGATATGAGCAGATGACGACACCAAGCACATAGTCTTTGGTTGGTAACGGTCCGCCTTGATGGAGAAAGAGCTTGTCATAATCGAAGGGGTATTTACCAAATTTATCGTCGCCNATCATCCGCTCACTCAGCAGCTGCCGGAGTTGTTGTGGAGTCGTTGATTGACGAAGTGGGATGGCTGGTGGATGTTGTGGTGTGGAGTTAGAGGTAGTGGACTGATTGGTAATGGAGGANTCAGCACCATGGTGTGGCCGAGAACGTGATCTTGATCGTCCAGTACGTGAAGAGNCCGGAGATTGAACATGAATGTCACGTCGNCCACGTTTGGGAGAGGCAGAGCGATCCTTTGAGGACGTGGAGGGAACACCTGTNCGGTTTGGAATGTCATCGTTCTGTTTTTGANTGGNTGCATTTGNTANNNGGCCATTGGGTACAACGGTTTGAGGTTGAGTATCCGCAGAGAGGTCCATTTGAGTATTTGTGGATTGGTTGTTGTCCTGGAGAGTCATCTCGGACTGTGGTTGATGCGAGTTNGCATTCGTGGTCTCAGAGGGTGCCTCATTNAGTTTAGANTCACCATCATCATTGAGTGCATCTTCGTCCATTCGTTCATTGAAGTAGTCCGTCCAAATCGCCTTTGCCTCGATCAGCTTCTTGTTCTTTGAGCGCAGCATCGGCGTGTGATTGAATGGAATGTCNGGAATACGAGTTGGTTGTTGGAGTGCTACACTCGCTTGTTGCGTAAGGACAGTGGATCCAGGGGCAAAGGTTAAGTGAGAGTGTTCCTCCTCGGTGATCACGGATAAACGGGGATGACCACCTTTGGAAGTGGTAATGGCCATCTTTAGCTCACCGTCATGGGATGAGGCGACTTGATTTGATCCTTGAAATGAACGGGGAATAGAGTTCCAGCGATCCTTACCCCGCACAGGTCGTCCCGATACAGAGTGGAGGTAAATGAAGGTCTTGTTACCCAGAGGAATGTGCAGTTTCAACTGTGGACAGTCTTTGTTGACTTCATATTGGGTGACCCAGTCAGCGATGGGGGCCAGAGACATCAATATTGTGGCTTTGTGGAGGGTCACCTTGAATGCGCCAGAGGGTCGTGGTGTCTCATTGATGCCGTCCTCGGAGTATANCATGCGCCGTTCCACATGAACATTGATAGGAAGAAGGCTGTAGCGTGTGCAGATGATGCGGTGGACCTGTTGACACATTTTGTCAATGCGTCCAGGCATATGACCTAAAGTCATTTTACCATCGAAGGTAAAGAATGAATTACAAAAGCGGTCCATCATGGCGATTTCAGTGGATCCAGTCCATCCCTTCAGCGCTTTCATGACGTTTTGATCGGTGGAGATTTGGTAGATTGAGGTTTCGAGTGCCAATATGAAGCGATCAGCTTTGGTCGGAGCAGTGTTCCAGTTGAATGACCGTGCATCATATCCCTCGGGTACTTTGTTGTCCTCCGCACATTCAATCAGTGGAAACAGCTGAGGAAACAGGAGTTCAATGATCATGTGGTGGGAGGGTTCGACATTTTCAGAGGGTTTGGAGGATNTGATGTCTCGAATGGAAGGTGACTTGTTCTTGATGATATAGACTCGATTAAGTGAGACATCAATTGCATGCCATAGTCGTCTTCCAGTGCCTTTGCCTTTGCCCCCAGCAGCTGCCAAGGCGGACATGATGTTGTTGCGGAAGAGGTTCTTCAAAGAGGAGTAGAATTGATCGGGAGTCTTCTTGCCTGATTTCTGCTGGAGTTTGGCGATGTTGATCCTGTGTATGCGAATACAGAGAACGCCCTGTCCATTGGTTCCATGAAGGATGCCCAGCTTTTCACCGGGTAACAGCTCATCCACCAAAGAGTCATCATTGCCGGAGTTGGNGCANTAACGNCGTGCTTCAGTGTGGATGAAGTCTTGAATGGCTTTGGTTTTATGCGCATTTGCAGCTAATTGATCGGCNAAGTGCTTGGTGGGTTTGGTCNTCTTTTCCCATCNTCGTTGATTGGAGTTGGAGGAACCAGTCAGTGAGTCAGAGATTGAGCGACCAGAGAATCCATTGGAGTTTCGAGAGTTTTGTTGATCGGTAAAGGAGTCATTGATTTTGCGGATTGTTCGATGAGTGGCCGTGTTACCAGGAGAGCCACGAAATGGTGAAGTGGAGGTAGCACCTTTGGAGCCACTGCGAAATCGGGATGGATTGGAAAGGGGCATGGATTTGGAAGACAGCGGGTTCGTTGAGAGAGCAGCAGAGAGGAAGGAAGAGTTAGCTCCGTCATTGTCACTCTGTTGGAGTTTCTGTTGCGGGTCACACCATGGTACATGGGGCGGCTTGAACGGTTTGAATTTGTTCTTAAAGAACAGCGAGTGTTTGCTGAAGGTGATTCCAAGCCGTGTGATGTTGCAGCGGATCTCGANCGGAGGAATAGGGCGAATGGTGACTCTGGNTTTTGTGGAGCGCACGATTGCTTTGAGTGAGGGATTTCCAGGNCAACCCCATTCTGCAAGATGTCCCCAATGACCACACTGTTTACACCATGCATTGGGGTCCAGTNTGCCATCGATAGCNGGAATAGTGATGGGTCGACCACCAAGGGCAGTGGCTCCATCGATGAAGATGCAGATTGATGGGTGTTCACGNATAGCAAAACCCCCGACCGTCCAGTGGAACTCTTGCTTACGTAGCTCAGACAGAACAGTTCCCAGTGGTTTGACAGGGGTGGAGAGGGTGTAGCTGATACCGGAATTGAGGACAAGTTCCGTCCTGANAGGTTCCCTGTAGTGATTGAGGTAGACCTTGATGTTATATTGGACTCCATCAATGATTCGATATGGGGCAATGAGTTTGGAGTCCACCGCTGTGTTGGGATCGAAGTGTTTCTCGCCTTTACAGGGACCCGAACATGGTGGGAATTCGCTGATCCACGGTGACTTGACATATTGGGCACCGGAGGCTTGGTGAGTGTGAATCTCGCGATTTCGGTAATTGTTGGGCATGGGGAGAATGCGTGTCATTTTGACAAATCCAGCATCAGGGAAATCTGCCTCAGGCANTTCAAAGATAATCTCACCGCGATGTTTCCATTGTCGAGACTGATCGAGTGAAAAGAGAGCATCTTGACGCCATGGTAGATGAGGTAGAGAAGCTGCGTCGTCCCATGGTTTAGGAGGTTGAATGGGGATCGTCTTGTTGAGAAGTTGTTGTGTGGCAGTTGGTGAGGTGGATGGTGCCATCTTAGCGGAGCTAGCCACGGGAGAGGTAGCTGGTTGCTGCGAATGGCTCATTGATAATGACCCAGAAAGATTGGGTATCGGTAGTTGACGTTGATGGGCTGCAACAGTGGCTTGCTCCTTTCGTACAGAATCGGCCAGCACAATGGCTCCACGTATTCGACCAAGGACTGCCTGTCCATTTGGAACCTGGGACATAATTTGGGCGAGTTGAGTTTCAAGGTCATTGGTCATAATGTNGTTGGTTTCGGGCGTGATGGTGGAGGACGCCGTGGTCTCATTCAGTGCATTGCGATTGTGNTTGGAGCTGTGGTTGATACTCATTGGAGAGGAAGTAAATTGAGCAAATCCAGGAGGATTTTCGAGATTAAGACCATTGTTCTGAAGTTCTCGTGCAACCTCAATGCCTGCATTGTTGCGGAAGGAACAGCGGTTGATGATATGATGGGGACAGTCCCATATTCCATGTTCACCATNNGTGTTGCAGTAAGGGCAGTAGGTCTTGCAGATGGTTCGGATGAGCGACTCTTTGTCTCCTCCGAGTGAACCCCCCTTGGGGCAAGAGTTGTAGTTGTGGTCGGGCTCATGGACACCGCATAGGTAGCAGAACAGATCAGGGTGCTGGTAATTGATAAAGGCATTGGAATGGACACTGGTAATACGCCAGAAATAGTCGAGGACAATGCGACTGTAGAAAAATGCACGTTCAGGAATGGGCATCGCAAATCTACAAATGTATGTCTGTACATAGCGACGCCAGTCCCTGCCGCGTTGTGCATCTTTTACTTGAGCATCATCGCCATTACGGATAGGGCAGCTGAGGGTGTTTGGGTTGATGGTAGGCGGTGTCCCAAATTCAGACCCTGCAATGTGATTGATAGTGTAGATACAGAATTGTCGTTCCTCCTCACAGAAGTAATTATATTTAATCACCTCTTCTGGAGTGCAANGGTCGAGTTCAACCACCCGACCCATCTGGAAGNTGAGGGGTGTGAGCAGATTGGGTTTGCGATTTTGCGAAGTGCGATTTTGCGCAGAGGATTGGAGGGAGGATGCGGCGTCNGTTGTTTTGCCGTGATTCAAAGGGAAGGAGGTCACAGCAGTTGATTGTCGTGCCACTTTAGGGGAGGTCATGGCAGCAGCAGTTGTAGGGTTATGCCACGCAGAGAGCCGGGAAGTGGTACGCGTGGCTGTTGGTTGTTGGGAGGTGATTGATGGTGAAGCAGCAGCTGTAGGGGAGGACTGGCTAACTGCAGTAGATTTGATAGCAGATCGTGCATCAGACATTTGACCACGTTGCAAATTGGGAGGACCAGCCGCAGCCGTCGATTTCTTCGCAGCATTTGTAGAGGAGGAACCAGTAGCAGCAGCATTCAGGAATCGGTCAAATGAGNTCAGTTGTTGAGGTTGTTGAGGGTGCACAGAGGNGGTCATTGAAGAGGGAGGAGCAATGGCCACACTCTGAGCAAATTGATGGGAAAAAGCCGCAGAGTCANTAGTTGCTTGGGAGGTTGCATTGACTGTTGACTTAGCGGCCGTTTGTGGAGTGGAAACAGAATTCCATCCACTGTCGAGCCTCTGGAAGGATCCGGGGAGTTGATCCGATGGAGGCGGTGCTTGATGGACATCAGCGGGATGTGAAGATGGTGCCTGACGGCTTCTTCTCTGGTGTCCTTGAGACGAGTGTTGGTTGTTGGTGTGAGTCGGGTGACTCGATGGTGGATGGGGTCCACCAAGACCTCCGCCTGGCGGTGGGAGGTTACTCATAGAAAAGAATCTGCAGTCTATGTTTACAGCAGATCGAAGTCTTCAAAATGGCGAAGCCATGGTATGAAGTTAGAAAATGAGGTATGAAGTTAGAAAATGAGGCATGTAAACATACAGTCCCTCTACAAAAATTCTTGCGGACCTGAATTTTAAATATGTGATCAAGATGCAACCAATCAAAAGCGC